>NZ_JBIALI010000006.1:0-781415 GCF_042873375.1 Kribbella sp. NPDC004875 | reverse complement strand
CGGGGTGCCTGGCCGGGGTGCCTGGCCGGGGTGCCTGGCCGGGGTGCCTGGCCGGGGTGCCTGGCCGGGGTGCCTGGCCGGGGTGCCTGGCCGGGATGCTCATCGCTGTGTCGCGGGTCGCTCCACGCGCTGCTTCCACCACGACGGCGTCACGTCACACCGTCTAGGGCGCTGGCTAGGTCAAGACATTGCGGATCCGGGACCGTCTGACGCCGCTCGGTAGCGGTCAAACGATTGTTCGTCGGCACATCGTGAAGGGTCGTGTGCGGTGCGCGATTCCCTTGCGGGGAAGAGATTCTTGCCACCTGAGAGATGCTCACTTACCCGCCGGTTCGGTCTAAGCTGCATCGGACTTTGTACATCCAGGGGTTTTCCTGGGGAGGGGCCCTTGCCGTGACACCTGTCGATCACCGGAGGCCGCCCGCACGGGCCGCCCGGAGACAACAGCAGAGCAGTACCAGACGTGCCGCCCGGTCGCGACACACGCAGCGGTCGCACAGCACCATCGGCGCGGCGGTGGTCGCCGGCGCCGCGCTGGTCGCGGTGTTCGCCTTCATCCTGACCCGCGGGACGTCGGCGCAGTCGCCGGACGACGGGCTGCGGATGGGTTCGGGGACGGACAGCGGCGCCGCCGCACCGGCCGCTCCGACCGCGAGCGCGAGCGGTAGCGCGACCAAGGGGGACCGCAGCCCGCCGTCCTCCGCGGCAGCACCCAAGACCGCCCCGAAGACCACCGCGAAGACCATCCCGAAGACCACCCCGAAGATCACGCCGCCTCCGGTCAACACCGGGCCGACCTCGCCGGTGTTCAAGCGCGGTCAGTGGATCGCAGTGCTGGACAAGTACCCGACGGATGTCGGTCTCGACGCGGCGGAGGTCGCCAAGGCCAGCGCGACAGCCATCACCCGCGCCGGGATCCCGGCGAAGGCGATGCTCGTCAACGGCCAGTACCCGGGCCTGCGGAACAGCTCCCTGTCACCGGTGACCGACACCTGGGTCGTGTACCTCGGCCCCGGCACGTCCTCGGAGCAGATGCTCAACCTGTGCCTGGACCCGCGCACCCAGCGGGCTCACCCGAGCCCGGCCTGCCCGACCTACGAGCCGGCCGCCGGCCCAGCCAGCTGAGGTACGGCGTCAGTCGCGAGCCGAGCGTGCAGATGCGAGTCGTGCCGCCGCCCGGTCGCTTCGACGTAGTAGTCGCGCATCACGCCCTCGAGCTGGAACCCGGCGCGGAGCGCGACGTGGCACGACCCCTCGTTGACGAGGGCGTGGTCGAGTGAGATGCGGTGCAGGCCGAGCCCGTCATCCGCGAAACCCCAGCGCGCCGCAGCGTCCAGTGCCCGGGCACCCAGCCGCCGTCCCCGGGCCAACGGGCTGATCCAGTACGCCGCGACGGCCTGGTCCGGGATCCGGTGCACGTCCCGCAGCGACACGCTGCCGACCACCTCGTCGGTGCCGGCGTCGGCGATCGCGAAGATCGCATTGCCGTGCAACCAGCCCTGCAGCCGCGGCTCCAGCCAGCGACGGGCGCGGTGGTCGGCCGGTGAGCGAATGACCGCCGTACCAGCGGTCCAGCGGAGGATGCCGGGGTCCTGCAGGGCCAGAGCGACCGCAGCCTCGTCGGAGGCGACGAACGGGCGCAGTACGACGTCGCCCAGGTCGATCTGGCGTGGCTGCAGGGCCATTTGTGCCGGCATGGCCGTCGAACCGGTGCCTACAGCTTGTGAGGCTCGTTGTTGGCGTGCAGCAGCGTCGGCTGGTGCGCGTGCGCACCGAGCTGCTGGACGCCGGTGACCAGTCCGCCGGTGAGGTCACCGGTCGCGAACGAGGTCTGCATGGTCAGCGCGGCCAGGCCGGCGGCCGTGTCCGACAGCTGGCGCTTCGCCTGCTCGCCGGTGACGATCTCCAGCCGGCGACCGGCCGGGTCGACGTAGACCAGGACGGTCCTGTCCGGGTCGTCCAGCTCGTTCAGCAGCTCGATCGCGAACGGGCGGGTCTCCGAGTCGGCGCCACCGACGTACACCGAGAAGTGCAGACCGGAGACCTCTTCGGCGTGCCGGACGGCGCGCTCGATGTCGTGGAGCTGGTCGGGGGTGAATGCGTCACCAGCTGGCACTTGCGCCTCCGGTTGTGCGGGCGACGCCAGTGCCGGCGGTCGCGGTGCCGCCCGGCGCGCCGGTCAGCTCGGGCAGGTCGGGCAGGTTGGCCGGGTTCGGCTTGGTGGTCGTCGGTCCGTTGATCCAGACCGGCGGGGCCCACCACGACAGCCCCGGGCGGTACCGCGGGCCGTTCGCGATCGACGACGCGAACACCAGCAACGCCACCACGGCGACGACCAGCGCAGGAATCCCGACGAACACCAGCAAGGAGTGCCCGGACATCTCAACAATCACGTCCGAAGCCTAGTACGCCCGGCACGGGAGGAGCTCACGCCCCTCCCACACCAGCCTCCGACACGAAGGTCGTTCCCTCTCAGAAGCCGCCGCGGCTTTCTGTCAGCAGCCGCCGCAGTTTCACCTCCACCACCCGCGCGGAGCGCGGCTGCTCTTGTTCAGCAGCCGCCGCAGTTGTAGTACGTGATGTCCCAGTGGCTGCCTTCGTCCGCGTAGATGTTGCCGGCACCTGACTGCCACTGGAGCGCACCGTCGCCGCGGTTGGCGATCCGGGTGAAGGTGTTGTGAATGTAGTTGCCTACACACGTGTATTTCGAGATGTCGACCTTGTACCCGTTCCGGTGGCTGTAGGTCCCACTCGCGTGACCCACCTCGGTCCCACCGGTGATGTTCACAGCACACCCACTCGCCTGCTTCAGCGTACGAACGCCGTACACCGTCGAGTCGTTGATGTTCGTGAACGACGTACAGGTCGACACGTTCCAGTCGGAGCAGTTGCCGGTGGACGACCACGTGATGCCGGCGGCGCGGAAGATCGCGGCGGCCTGCGAGTGGGTCATCTTGGTCAGGGCCGACGCCTGCTCGACCGCCACCACTCCGGGCAGCAGGCCGACGAGGACGGCGACCAGCGGGACGACGACACGACGGAGCACAGACTTCATGGGGACACTCCTTGGAAAACGGGGCGGATATTCCAAGGAGTGAAATCCCCAAGAAAGTTATTGGCGAAACGTCAGGTTGAATCAGAAATTGACATCCGAGCACTGGTAGAAGGCGTTCCCGGTATCGGCGATGGTCCAGACCGCAAGGATCATGTGCCGCCCGGTCCGGCCGACCGGAATGGTGCCCGGATGCGACACGTCGGCCGCCGGCCGGGCACCGTTCATCGGCACCGTCAGGAACGGCGTCAGATCGAGCGCGGCCCGGGTCAGCGGCTGACTCGGATCCCAACCCTGCTTGGTCATGTAGTACTTGAAGTCGGTCGTCGAGTGTGCCGCGGTCAGATGCCAGCTGAACGTGAACCCCTGACCAGCCTGGAGCTGAGTGGCCGGCCACGAACCGCCGCGCTGATCGTCGAGTTCGGCGAATTGCCCGAGCCCCGCGGAACACAACCTCCCGTCCGCGGGACCACTTTGCGGGAATCCTTTGGGTCCCTCCACGCTCTGCGGCTCCCACTGGATCTGCCCGCAGCCGCTGACGACCCCGTCCTGGCAGTTCTTCGCCCGGCTGGTCGGGCCGGTCGTGTACCCGTGCGCGTAGGCGAGCGGTACCGACGTACACACCGTCAGCGCGAGCGCGCCGACGGCAATCCCGGCCATCCTGAACCTGCGACTGACAGTGCCTTTTCGCAGCATGAGATCTCCTTCAACTGTTGGGGCGGTGGACAGCGAAGGAAGGCGCCTCCTGCTCAATAGAAAACAACCGTTCAAATCTATTGTCAACGGCTGGTGAGCAGGTGAATACGGAAAGCTACATATTGAGCGCGCCGATGAGCCGGCGCAGGCGATGGTTGTTCGGCAGGTCCTCGACCAGGACCGGCTCACCGTCAGGCCCGCCGAGCGGCACCCGCCAGTTCGGGTACTCGTCCGTGGTTCCCGGCTGATTCTGGGTACGCCGCTCCCCGACCGCATCCGTCAGCGAGACACCGACCAGCTTCGCCGGCGTGTGAGCGACGTACCGATGCAGAGCCTCCACGATCCGCTCCACGTCGCCGTCGGTGTTGCTCAACAGATGCCGCTCGCGCAGCGCGTTGAGCCACGCGTCGCGGTCCGCCTCGTCCACAGCCAGCTCTTCGGCCACAGGTCGGGTCAGCAACCCCAGGCGGTTCCGCAGCTCCACGTGATCGCCGGCCAGATACCCAGCGGTCGGCGGCAGGTCATGAGTGGTCACGGTGGCCAGGCACAGCTCACGCCAGCGCTCCGGCGCCAGCGGCTTGCCCTTGGCGTCACGCTCGAACCACAGGACCGACGTACCCAGGATTCCGCGCTCGGTGAGGTAGTCGCGTACCCACGGCTCGACTGTCCCGAGGTCCTCACCGATGACGGTGACGCCGGCACGGTGGGCCTCCAGCACCAGGATGCCGACCAGCGCCTCGTGGTCGTACCGCACGTACGTCCCCTCGGTCGGTCGCTCCGGCGACGTGACCCACCACAGCCGGAACATCCCGAGGATGTGGTCGATCCGCAGCCCGCCTCCGTGCCGCATCACCGCCCGCACCAGGTCCCGCCAAGCGGCGTACCCAGTCTCTGCCAAGGCATTGGGGCGCCAGGGCGGCTGTGACCAGTCCTGCCCCTGCTGGTTGAAGGCATCCGGCGGCGCACCGACGTGGATGTTCGGCGCCAGCACCTGCTGCAGCGCCCACGCGTCGGCACCGTCCGGATGGACGCCGACGGCCAGGTCGTGCACCACACCCAGCGACATACCGGCCGCCTTCGCGCGGGCCTGCGTCCGGCCCAGCTGCTCGTCCAGCTGCCACTGCAGCCAGCAGTGGAACTCCACCGCATCCGGATTCTCGTTGCGGAAGGCCACAACCGCCGGTGTGGTCGGGTCCTGGAGCTCCTCCGGCCACTTGCTCCACTCCGGTCCGTACACGTCCGCGAGCGCGGCCCAGGTGGCGAAGTCGATCAGTCCCTGACTCTCGCGGTCGCAGTAGGCGCCGTACTCCGCGATGCGCCCTACCGAGGGCTGCACCCGGAACAGCACCTGCAGTGCCTCCCGCTTCGCCGCCCACACCGTGTCCCGGTCCAGCGCGGTCGAGTCCTCGCTCAGCGCCCGAGTCTGCAGCGCCAGCGCGCGTACCTGGTCGCGCTCCGCCGGCGCGAGGTCGCCGTACTCGTCGATGTCCTCTATCCGCAGGTAGATCGGGTTCCCGAACCGCCGCGACGCCGGCAGGTACGGCGAGGGCTCCATCCGGCCCGCCAGCTCGGCAGCGTGCAGCGGGTTGACCAGCACGAAGCCGGCACCCAGGTCATGGGCAGACCACGCGGCCAGGTCGCCCAGGTCGTGCAGGTCGCCGATACCCCAGGAGCGGCGCGAGCGAACGGAGTACAACTGCAGCACCCAACCCCAGGTGCGATGCAGCTTCTCCGGCTCCAGCTTCCGCGGCGTGACGATCAGCGTGCTGACCGAGATCTCCGGATTGCTTCCGATCCGCGCGCACAGCCGGTGGTACCCGATCGGCAGATCCCCAGGCAGCTGGAACGTCGCCTCGCCGACCTGTACGCCGTCGACCCACTCCGGCTCGACCCAGTGGTCCTGCTGGGGCAGATCCCGCCGCTGACCACCGTCCTCGAGGTCGACCCACACCTCAGCAGTCGACCCGTGCGGCAGGTGTACGGCGAACCAGGGCGTCCATCCCGACCGCATCACGACAGTGGCCGGCAGCGTGCGGCGCCAACGCGCCTGGTGGTGTTCGGCGAGCGCGAGCGCCGCCTTCTCCGGCGTCGACGCGTCAACACCGAGTGCCGCGAGTACGTCGGACACGACGGCACTGGGAACGATCACGTGCTCGCCTTGCCAGTTCCAGTACTCCGTCGCCACGCCATGGGCGACCGCGAGCTCGACAAGGGCCGGACTGGGAGCTGTCACCCCAGCGAGTTTGCCGTATCAACGCCACCAACGCGTAACGGCGCGCGTTGCGTTACTCGTTCGAGCGCCGACGACTCAGCATCAGTACGGCGAGCAGCAGCACCCCACTGGCCACGACCAGCCCGATCGCCACGCCACCCATGTTGTCGGTGAGTTGGTACAGCGCAGTCGGCCAGATGACCAGGAGGATGGCGCACCCCACCACGGCGTACGCCGAGCGTCGGGTCCGGCCGTAGGCGACGAGCAACGCGGCCGGCCCGGCCGTACCGACGGCGAGCGCCATGATCTCGCCGCGTTCCTGCACCAGCCAGCAGATCGACGAGCTGAACATCGCGGCTCCGGCGAGTGACCACGACGTCACCGGATCGCGGACCAGGCCGAGCATCGCGAACACGAACGCCACGATGATGAAACCGGTCCCGGCGATCCCGGCGCTGTTCGCGGCCGAACCTGCGTCCGGAGTGAGGACGTCCGCCGTGATCACCAACACACCGACGGCCAGGATCCCGAAAGTTGCCACGAGCAACGATGAGCCGGCCAACCACCACAGTCCGACGGAGACCAGCGCGAGCGCCACCACCACCCCAGCGACCCGTCCAGGCTCCCCTTCGACGGCGACGTACGTCGCGAAGCCGGCCACACAGCACCCCAGCGACGCAAGCGCCGAGCTGAGCTGCGCGCGCCGCCGCAGCAGCGCCAGGACGACGGCCGCGCCGAGCAGCACCACGGCCGCGGCCGTCCCGGTGGTGACCCGAGCGGCGCGCCCCATCTCACCCCAGTTCGCCAAGGTCAGGAGCGCGACGGCGCCGAGCAGCAGCGCGCCACCGATGTAGCCGAGCACCTCGACCAGAGCATTCGGATGGGTGACATCGAGCGGGCGGTCCGGTTTGTCCCGCTTGCCCTTCTTGGCCGGTTCGGGCTCCGCGGGTTCCGGCCGCGAGCGGCCCGGGTCTGCGAGGGCCGCATCGATCTCGGCGTCGGCGGCGTCGCGGATCGAATCGGCCTGGTACTGACGCAGCACACCTGCGCTCACGAGCCTGGAAAGCTCGTCGTCCAGCCGACTCGACATGCGATCGCTTCTCCTTGTCAGCCCTACTACCATCGGGCGGCGAGATGCCTATTCTGACCAGCTACCTTGTGTCCCTAGTCAGTCACCCCCTGTTTTCGCTCCCGGAGGGCTTCCCGACCTTCTTCCGGACGGGCAACGACGGCAAGCTCGAGGTGACCGACCAGATCGTCGTCGTCCCGGCCCGGATCGCCGGACTGATCGTCGGCTTCTTCGTGCTCCGCTGGCTGCTGCACAAGATCATCCGGCGGTTCGCGCGGCGTACCGGAAACGGTGCCGTCGCGGGCGTGCTGGCGAAGTCGAAGCGCGGCCAGGAGTTCGTCGAGAACACCCTCGCCAACGAACGCCGCACCCAGCGCGCGGAGACGATCGCCTCGCTGCTGACCAGCGCGGTGACGATCGTGCTCACCGCCGTCCTGGTGGTGATGGTGCTGGCCGAGCTCGGCTTCAACATCCTGCCGGTGATCGCGTCCGCGAGCATCATCGGCGTCGCGCTCGGCTTCGGCGCGCAGACGCTGGTCAAGGACTTCCTGGCCGGCGTGTTCATGATCTTCGAGGACCAGTACGGCGTCGGCGACCTGATCGACATGGAGAAGGCGACCGGTGTGGTGGTCTCGGTCGGCCTGCGGATCACCACGCTGCGCGGCGAGGACGGCACCACCTGGTACGTCCGCAACGGCGAGGTGCTCCGGGTCGGCAACATGACCACCCGCGACCCGAACAGCAGCGGCTCCTCCGGTGTCGGCTCCGGCACCGAGAAGGAAGAGGAAGCCGCCAAGACCGACGAGGGCGCGGCGAGCGGGACGCAGGACGATGCCCGGGGCTGACGCCCACCGAGCGCGATCGGTTGTTGACGCATCGCGATCGGCGACTCGTGCAGCGGGTGTTGCAGAGGGCGTACGGCTTCACCAAACGTGATCGCTTAATACCACGGCTGAATCTGTACCAAGGATGAAACAGCAACGGCGTCCGGCAGCCTGCCGGACGCCGTTGTGGTGTGACTCAGGCGGTGAAGGTGACGTCCAGCGTGATCGGGACGGCGGCCAGCGCCTGCGAGACCGGGCAGTTCTTCTTCGCGCCCTCGGCGAACTCGGCGAACTCGTCGGCGGTCAGGCCGGGGACGTTGCCGTTCACCGACAGCTTGATGCCGGTGATGCCCTCACCCGGCTGGAAGGTCACATCGGCCTGGGTGTCGATCGACGCCGGCGGCTTGCCCGCGCCGGCCAGCGCGTGCGACAGCGCCATCGAGAAGCAGGTGGAGTGCGCGGCCGCGATCAGCTCTTCCGGGCTGGTCTTGCCGTTGGCGTCGTTCGCGCGGGAGGCCCAGGTGACGTCGTAGGTGCCGACACCGGACGACTCCAGGGCGACCTTGCCGGCGCCCTCCATCAGCGAGCCTTCCCAGTGGGCCTTCGCCGTACGAGTGGTAGCCATGCTCGTGTTCTCTCCTTAGAAGAAGGTTCAGCGGCCGGTCACGTCGATCGCGCCCGGGTAGTTCGGTTCGTCGGTGTTCACCATGCTGTGCGCGGCCATCACCATGTAGGTCCAGATCTGCTCGTCCTGCTCCGGCGTCAGGCCGATCTCGTCCAGCGCGGCCCGCATGTGGCCCAGCCAGCGGTCCCGTTGGGTCGGGGTGACGGCGAACGGGGCGTGCCGCATCCGCAGCCGGGGGTGCCCGCGCTGCTCGGAGTACGTCTTCGGACCGCCCCAGTACTGCTCCAGGAACATCCGGAAGCGCACCTCGGCCGGACCGAGGTCCTCCTCCGGGTACAGGGCCCGCAGTTCCGGGTCGGCGGCAACACCCCGGTAGAACGCTGCCACCAACCGGTGGAAGGTGTCCGCCCCACCGACGGCGTCGTAGAAGCTCTGCTGCTCACTCATGTCGTGACTAGTCTCTCAAGCGCTCACAACGTGCTTCAGGAGGGCTGCCCGTTCAGCGTCCCCCAGCGGGCGCTTGGCGTGCGTCGCGCCGTCCACGGCGACGATGACCGACTCGGCCCTGGCGTAGACGTCGTCCGACGCACCACTGCGGTCGACGATGCGCGAGCCGAGTGTGTACGACGACGTACCGACGGAGGTGATCCACACGTCCACGTCGTACGGCGGGTGCCGCAGCAGTATCGGGCGCAGGTAGTCGACCGTCTGGCTGACCAGCACACACGGGTACTGCGCGAAGAAGTCGCCGGTCGTCTCCATCACCTGCCCGAGGAACGCGATCCGGGCCTCCTGCAGGTAGTCGAAGTACCGCACGTTGTTCACGTGGTCGTACGAGTCGATGTCCGACCATCGAACAAGCACAGGATGTGTGTACATCAGGAACCCACCAGTTTGGTCAGGGCTTCGCGTTCGACCGGGGTGATCCGGCGCAGCCGGTTGGCGGTGAAGTCGAACGGGACCAGCCGGGTCTTCGCCTCGACATAGGTACGGCGCTCCGGCTCGACGTCGAGGATCTCGTAGTCGACCGTGAACGACGCGGCCTTGATCTCGCTGATCCACAGCTCGATCCGCACCGGTTCGGGACGGAAGTGCAGTGGCGCCCGGTACTGCACCTCGTGCCGGGCCACCAGCAGCCCGGTCTCCAGGTTGTCGGCCCCGAGTTCCTTCGCGGTCCGGAACAGGAAATCGACGCGGGCGTCCTGGAGGTAGTCGACGTACCGGCCGTTGTTCACGTGACCCAGCGCGTCCATGTCGCCCCAGCGCAACGGGCAGTAATAGACGTGGCGGTTCCTCATACCTTCCCCGTCCCGCCACCCCGATCTGTGATGATCCACACGAGGATCATGTCATCCGGGGTACACCTGGGGTGACTGCACGTGGGTAATGTCATGCTCGGCAGACCAGTGGACCGATTGGAGTGGTCGATGACCGAGCAGCGGGTGGCGATCGTGACCGGGGCGGCGCGGGGAATCGGCGCAGCCGTCGCGCAGCGGCTCGCGAAGGACGGCAACGCGGTGGCCGTCATCGACCTCGACGAGGGCGCCTGCGAGGCGACCGTGCAGGCGATCACGGAAGCCGGCGGAAAGGCGATCGCAGTTGGTTGCGACGTCAGCAAGTCCGGCCAGGTCGCGGCTGCGATCGAGCGGGTGGTGGCCGAGCTCGGCGCCCCCACGATCCTGGTCAACAACGCCGGCGTACTCCGCGACAACCTGCTCTTCAAGATGTCCGAGGACGACTGGGACACCGTGATGTCGGTGCACCTCAAGGGCAGCTTCCTGATGTCGAAGGCCTGCCAGTCGCACATGGTCGACGCCAAGTACGGCCGGATCGTGTTCCTGTCCTCCACCTCCGCGCTGGGCAACCGCGGCCAGGCCAACTACGCCTCCGCGAAGGCCGGTCTGCAGGGCCTGGCGAAGACGCTGGCGATCGAGCTGGGCAAGTTCGGCGTCACCGCGAACGCGATCGCCCCGGGCTTCATCGAGACCGACATGACCGCTGCCACCGCGGCCCGGGTCGGTGTCGACTTCGAGGAGTTCAAGAAGGCGACCGCCGCGAGCATCCCGGTGCAGCGGACCGGCAAGCCGGAGGACATCGCCGCCGCGGCGTCGTTCTTCTGCAGCGAGGAGGCGGGCTTCGTCTCCGGCCAGGTCCTGTACGTCGCCGGCGGACCGCGGAACTGAGGGGCCGCGACCATGCCGCAGACCTTCAACGGTGTCGACGAGGTGGTGCACGCGGTCGGCACCCCACTGGGTGAGACCGCGTGGCTGGAGATCACCCAGGAGCAGGTGAACCAGTTCGCCGACGCCACCGGTGACCACCAGTGGATCCACGTCGACGTCGAGCGGGCGAGCAAGGGCCCGTACGGCGGGACGATCGCCCACGGTTACCTCACTCTGAGCCTGATCGCGCGCTTCGGCGACGAACTGTTCACGATCGAGGGCGTCACCGCCAAACTCAACTACGGCGTGAACAAGGTCCGCTTCCCCTCCCCCGTCCCGGTCGGCAGCCGGGTCCGCGCCGGCGCCTCGATCGCCAACGCCGTGCAGACCCCGGCCGGTGTCCAGGTCTCGCTGAACTGGGTCATCGAACTGGAGAACTCCACCAAGCCCGCCTGCGTCGCGGAGACCGTCGTACTGCTGGTTCCCTGAGAAGGACCTAGAGGGGGCAGATCAGTACGGCGTGGGTGGCGATCCGGTGGTAGCCGAGCCACTCGTTGACGGCGATCATCGGCGCGTTCCCGTCGTAGTTCGCGGTGAACGCGCCACGGACACCGGCTGCCGCGGCTTGTCGGAGCGCGGCGGTCTTGACCAGCTTGGCGAGCCCCCGCCCGCGGTACTCCGGCATCGTGGACGTCATCTTCGACCAGATCATCGTGTGATCGCCGAGCCCCAGCGTGAACGCGACGATCTCGTCCCGGTACAGCGCGGCCACGCTCAGGTCGAGGACCGTGTCGGGTGACTCCCAGACGGCGGCCCGCCACTCGTCGTACGGCCGTGAGGAGATCTTCGCGTCGCCCGGCTTGGTGCGCTGGGCAACCATGTCGGCCGCATACAGCGCCTCCGGGTCGAGCTCGGTCGCCGCGACCAGACGCACGCCGGACGGAGTGTCGGGCAACTCCGGCGCCTTCCGCGGATCGATGCCCGCGTAGTGCACCTGCCTGGTCTGCCGATACCCGAAACTCTTGGCCCACTCGACCGAGCTCGGGTCCGCGAACACCCGCGCCGTCGTCGCTCCTCCGGCCCGGAGGTTCTCGTGCATTGCCTCCAGCAACTGCTTTCCGATCCCGCGCCGCCGGTACTCCGGCCGCACCATCACGCGCAACTCGCCGTCCAGCGGGTCCGAGCCGCCGATCAGGCCGCCCGTCGCCCAGCCCACGAGCTCACCATCGTCGAACGCGGCGAACGTCGCACTTCCCGGCCGGTTCGGCCTTCCGAGTCGGCGGACCATCGAGGTCCGTGTGACCACCAAATACGGAACCAGTGCGTCGTGTATTGCCACCGCCGAGTCGACGTCCCCCGGTTCCGCCGGCCTGATCTCCATCCGAAACTCCTTGGGCACTCCAACAGCGAAGACCCACGGAACATAACGTCTTTTCAGGTCCGTACCGGAAGGTTCCGGATTACAGCTCTGTCTCAGAGGGTTTTCAGCAGCCCGAGTTCGGTCTGCACCCGGCGGTACCCGAGCCAGTTGTTGATGGCAAGCATCGGCCCGTTCTCGTCGTCGTTCGACGTGTACGCCGCGGTGATCCCGGCCGCCGCCGCACGACGCAGCGCGACCGACTTCACCAGCTTCGCCAGCCCCTGCCCGCGGTACTGCGGGATCGTGCCGGTCATGCCCGACCACATCCGGTCGCCGTCCGTCTCGACCACGGTGAACGCCGCCATCGTGTCGCCCGCCATCGCGCCGACACTCAGCGTCTTGTCCATCGACGGGCTGTTCCAGATCTCCTCGAGCCACTGGTCGTAGTCGACCGAGTCCATCGTCGAGTCACCCGGCTCGTCCAGCGACGCGATCGTGTCCGCCGTGTACGCCGTCCGCGGGTCGACCGCGTCGAACGTGACGAGCTCGATCCCGTCCGGTGTCTCCGGTTGCTCGGGCAACGAACCCAGTTCGACGCCGGAGAAGTGCATCTGCCGAGTCCCGTCGTACCCGAGGTTGCGCGCGAACTGGAGACCGTCAGGATGCACGAACGCGCGCACGCGGACCGCTCCGACCTCGGTCAGGTGCTGGTGCAGGCGGTCGGCGAGTTCGCTGCCGATGCCCTGCCGGCGGTGGTCGGGACGGACGAAGATCGTCACGCCGCTCTGGCCCGGGTCGCTGGTCCAGACGTTCAGGCCGGCCGACCCCCAGGCGACCACCTCACCGGAGCTCTCCGCGACCAGCGGCAGAAACCGCTCGCCCGGCGCCTGCACGGTGATCATGTGCCGCGTCGCCGCCGTCGACATCGCCTTGTACGGGTACACCGCCCGCCGGACCGCGGCCACCGCCTCGGCGTCGTCCGCTACCGCCTGCCGCACCACCGCCCGAGTCGTCATGCTCCCGGACCTTAGTCAGCGGGTCCCGCACACGCCACGCATTAACAACCAGCAACGCGATCGCAACAGCGGCGAGAATCACGCGATTCGGCGGTGTAGCTCTGACGTATTAGAGTGACGCGGTGCTGTCGGACTGATCGCCCCGACCGCCGGAAGTGCCATCGTGGTTGTACGCGACGGGGTCACCGGCGGCGGGGCGTCCCCGGGCAGCCTTGACCATGCGTCAACGCCGGGCGTAGACAGCAACCATGTCGATGACCGATGGCGCGGCCGCCGCGCGGAAGTTCGCCGAACTGATGGTGTCCGACGCACCGCGCCCGGAGTTCGCCGAGGCCCTGAGTCCGTTCGCCCCGCTGATCGGCAGCTGGGATCTCGACGTCGCCTGGTACGACGACAGCGGTGCGGTCACCCGCCGGACCAAGGGTGAGTGGCACTTCGCCTGGATCCTCGACGGTCGCGCGGTCGCCGACATCTGGATCACCCCGAGCCGCGCGGCGCGCGCCACCGACGGCGACGGCGAGTGGGGCCTGTCGGTGCGGATCTTCGATCCCGAACTGCAGGCGTTCCGCTCGACCTGGATGGGCCCGAACGCCGCGTTCGTGATGCCGTTCATCGCGCACGCCACCGACGGCACGATCACGCTCGAGTCGCAGACCGCCCGAACCCGGTGGGAGTTCACCGGCATCACCGCGACCGGTTTCCACTGGCGCAACGAGGACGAAGATGCCGACGGCAACGTCACGCTCCGCCAGACGTTCGTGGCGACGCGTCAGCCGTAGGTCGCCAGCGCCGCTCTGGCCAGCTCCAGCATCCGTGCCCGCAGGTCCGCCGGCTCCAGGACCTCCAGATCACCGGCGAACCCGAGCAGCACGCCACACGCCGCCTCGCGCACCCGGAAGTGCATCCGCAGATGCGGCCAGTCGTCGTCCGACGGCACGTCCCGCGCGATCTCACCCTTGGCCAGCATCGGCGTGGCGATCCGCCGAATCAGCTCCACCCGATCCGGCCGTACCCGAACCAGTACGTCGACCCCGACCGGCGCCTGCCGCTCCAGACCCGACCGCAGCCGTTCCCACTCGGCCCGCACGTCCAGCCCGTCGGGCCGTTCCGCCAGCTCGTCCAGGATGTCCACCTGCTCGACCCGAGACACCCGGTACATCCGCGACGCCCCTCGATGCGCCGCCACGAGGTACCAGCGGCCCGCCTGCTCCACGAGTCCCCAGGGGTCGACAGTCCGTTGCTGAACGCCCTCACTGGCCGACGCGTAGCGCAGTCGCACCCGACGTCGCGTGACGACTGCTTGTCGCAGTACCGGCAAGGCGCCGGTGTCCTCGGCCTCCGCGAACCACCGGCGCCGGTCGACCACGATCGCGCCGGACAGCGCGTCCGCGTCCCCCTGCAACTCCACAGGAAGCGTGGCCGAGAGTTTGCCCATCGCGGTGTGCAGAGCGTCCTGCAGGCCCAGTTCCTCCGACAGAGCGGCTCTCCCCGACCAGGCGAACAGCGCCTGCGCCTCCCGTGGCGTCAGCTCACTCACGTCGGCCCGATACCCCGGCAGCAGGACACATCCGCCGTTGCGGCCACGCTCGGAGTAGACAGGTACGCCGGCCGCGGACAGCGCCTCCATGTCGCGCATGACCGTCCGGGTGGACACCTCCAGCCGCTCGGCCAGCTGACGCGCACTCAGTCGCTCATGACGCTGTAGCAACAGAATGATCTGCAACAACCGGTCCGCTCGCACGTCTCCCACAATATGCGACAGAAGATGTCGCATATACCCCGCGAGGCTGTCTGTATGACGAACCTCGAGAACGACCCTCGCCCGCTGTTCATCCGCGCCCTGGACCAGGCGCAGGAGCTGATCACGACCACGGGACCCGACGACCTCGACCTCCCGACGCCGTGCACGGAGTACGACGTCCGCACCTTGCTCGGCCATCTCCTCACGGTTGCCGCCCGCATCGACCTCGCACTGAACGGCGGCGACCCGTTGGCCATCCCGGTCGTGACCACGGGCGTCGACGACGTGCCGGCTGCCTGGAAGGAGCGCCGCGTCGCGCTCGACACCACGCTGACGGACGACTCGGTGCTCGGACGGATCTGCAAGCTCCCGTGGGCCACCCTGCCGGGCGCGGCCGCAATCGGTGCGTACACGGGTGAGCTCGCGACGCATGCCTGGGACCTCGCTGCAGCCACGGGCCGCCGTGACGCTCTCGACGACAACCTGGCTTCGCGGGTACTCCCGATGGTTCGCCAGTTCGTGCCGGCCGACCAGCGCGGCGGACACATGCCGTTCGGTCCAGTCGTCGAGGTGGCCGCCGACGTGGCGCCGTACGAGCAGCTGGCGGCCTGGCAGGGTCGTCAGATCTAGGCGATCCCGCCGTTCAGCATCAGGCCGCCGTCGATGGTGACGGTCTGGCCGGTGATCCACGACGCCTCGTCGGACAGCAGGAACCAGACCAGCGAGGCGACGTCCTCCGGCCGGCCGAGCCGTCCCAACGGGTACGTCGACGCGACCTTGTCCTCACGTCCCTCGTAGAGCGCGCCGGCGAACTTCGTCTTCACCACCGCCGGCGCCACGGCGTTCACCCGGATCTCCGGAGCGAGCTCGACCGCCAGCTCCTGCGTCACCCGGGACACCATCGCCTTCGTGGCGCCGTACCACCCGATGCCGGGTGACGGCCCCAATCCGGCGACCGAGGACAGGTTCACGACGGCGCCGCCGTGCTCGCGCATCCACGCGTCCCGGCAGGCCTTCACCCAGGCGATCGCGGCGAGCACGTTCGTGTCGACCATCTTCGCCGCGACCGTCTGGTCGACATCGAGGAGCTTCCCGTAGACCGGGTTGATCCCGGCGTTGTTCACCAGCAGGTCCACCGAGCCGTACGTCGCGACGGCGGCCGCGACGACCTGGGACCGGTGCTCCGGATCGGCGGCCTTCCCGGCCACCGCGAGCGCGTGCTCCCGGCCGCCCAGGGTCTCGACCGCCTGGTCGAGAGTCTCCTGGGTCCGGCCGGTGATGACGACCCGGGCACCGTCGGCCACCAGGCGCTGCGCGATCGCCAACCCGATACCGCGGGACGCTCCGGTGATGATCGCCGTACGGCCGTGCATCAGCTGAGGCGCTCGAGGACGATCGCCATCCCCTGGCCACCACCGACGCACATCGTCTCGAGACCGAACTGCTTGTCCTCGAACTGCAGACCGTTCACCAGCGTGGTCATGATCCGCGCACCGGTCGAGCCGAACGGGTGGCCGAGCGCGATCGCGCCGCCGTGCACGTTCAGCTTGTCCTCGTCGATCCCGAGCTCCCGCGCCGAGCCGAGCACCTGGACCGCGAACGCCTCGTTGATCTCGACCAGGTCGATGTCGTTGATGCTCATCCCGGCCCGGGCCAGCGCCTGCTTCGACGCCTCGACCGGACCGAGGCCCATGATCTCCGGCGACAGACCACTGACACCGGTCGACACGATCCGCGCCAACGGCGTCAGCCCGAGCTCGCGCGCCTTGGTGTCGCTCATGATCACGACAGCCGCGGCGCCGTCGTTCAGCGGGCAGCAGTTGCCGGCCGTCACGGTGCCGTCCGGGCGGAACACCGGCTTCAGCTGGCTGACCTTCTCCAGCGTGGTCCCGGCCCGCGGCCCGTCGTCCTTGCTCACCACGGTGCCGTCCGGGAGCGTCACCGGCGTGATCTCGCGCTCGAAGAACCCGTTGTTGATCGCCTTCTCGGCCAGGTTCTGCGAGCGGACGCCGAACACGTCCTGGTCCGCCCGCGAGATGCCACGCAGCGTCGCGACGTTCTCCGCGGTCTGCCCCATCGCGATGTAGATGTCGGGGATCTGGCCGTCCTCGCGCGGGTCGTGCCAGGTGTCGTTCGTCTCGGCGTACTTCTCGGTCCGCGCCACCGCGTCGGTGAAGACCGGATTGAACGAGCTCGGGTCACCGACACCGGCGGACCCGAAGTTCTTGTACCGCGAGACGCACTCGACGCCGGCACTCACGAAGATGTCGCCCTCGCCGGCCTTGATCGCGTGGTACGCCATCCGCGCGGTCTGCGTCGACGACGCGCAGAACCGGTTCACCGTCGTCGCGGGCGTGTTGTCCCAGCCGAGCTGCACCGCGACCCGGCGGGCCATGTTGCCGCCGTGCTCGTCGTGCGGCTCGGCACACCCGAGCGCCAGGTCCTCGATCTGGTCCCCGGTCAGCCCGACCTTCTCGACCGCCGCCTTGATCATCTGTACGGCGAGGTCGTCCGGCCGGATCGTCGTCAACGACCCCTTGTTCGCGCGACCGATCGGCGAGCGCGCCGTGGACACGATCACTGCTTCAGGCATTTGTCTTCCCTCTCAGAGGCCGAGGTCGCGGCCGATCAGTTCCTTCATGATCTCGTTGGAGCCGGCCCAGATCTTGGTGACCCGGGCGTCCCGCCAGGCGCGCGCCACCCGGTACTCGTTCATGTAGCCGTAGCCGCCGTGCAGCTGGACACACGCGTCCAGGATCTCGTTCTGCACGCTCGCGCTCCACCACTTCGTCTTCGCCGCGTCGACCGCCGACAACCGGTCCTCGTCGTGCGCGACGATCGCGTTGTCGACGTACGCCTGGGTGACCTCGGCCTTGGTGACCAGTTCGGCGATCAGGAACTTGTTGTACTGGAACGAGCCGACCGGCTGACCGAAGGCCTTGCGCTGCTTCACGTAGTCGACGGTCTCCTCGAGGATCTGCGTCGCGTGCGCGATGTTCGACACCGCGGCGCCGACGCGCTCCTGCGCCAGTCGCTCCATCATGTGGATGAAGCCACGGTCGACCTCGCCGAGCACGTTGTCGTCGCCGACGAACAGGTCCTCGAAGAAGAGTTCCGACGTACCGGACTCGGTCTGACCGACCTTGTCGAGCTTCCGGCCGCGGGCGAAGCCCTCCATGCCTTCCTCGACGACGAACAGCGTGATGCCCTTCGCGCCCTTCGACGGGTCGGTGCGCGCGGCGACGATGACGAGATCGGCCATGTCGCCGTTGGTGATGAAGGTCTTCGAACCGTTCAGCACCCAGCCGCCGTCGGCCTTCTTCGCGGTCGTCTTCAGCGCGGCCAGATCCGACCCGCCCGAGGGCTCGGTCATCCCGATCGCGGCGACGTACTCACCCGAGCAGAACTTCGGCAGCCAGCGCTGCTTCTGCTCCTCGGTACCGAGGTCGACGAAGTACGGCGCGGCGCAGTCGTAGTGGATGCCGAAACAGCTCGACAGCGAGGCCGAGACCTTCGAGACCTCCTCGGCGAACACCGCGTTGAACCGGTAGTCGCCGACGCTCGAACCGCCGTACTCCTCCGGGACGTCGAGCCCGAGGAAGCCCTGCTTGCCGGCTTCCAGCCAGGCCGCGCGGTCGATCGTCTTCTCGTCGAGGAACTGCTCCATCCGGGGCACGAGCGAGCGGTCGCAGTACTCCTTCGCGCTGGCTCGGAATGCGTGATGGTCCTCGTTGAAGATGACGCGCTCCATCTGGGCCTCCCCAAGGTGTGAGATGGATGGCTAAGCGCTTGCTTAGCTTCACGCTTTCGGTGCAAGGTGTCAACGTGTCCGCAGTCACCAGCCCCTTGGTTTGGGAGCACGTCCAACCGGCCGCCGCGCGCCGGCTGCTGACCGGCGCGGTCGACGCGTTCGCCGAGCGCGGCTACCAGGCCACGACCACCCGCGACATCGCCTCCCGGGCCGGCATGAGCCCGGCGGCGCTCTACGTGCACTACCCGTCGAAGGAGCGCCTGCTCTTCGAGATCAGCCTGTACGGCCACAACGCAGCCCTCGAGGTACTGCGTTCCGCGGACACCGGCGCGACTCCGGCCGACCGCCTGCGCTCACTGGTCGCGGCGTTCACCGCCTGGCACGCCGAGCACCACACGATCGCCCGCGTCGTGCAGTACGAACTCGCCGCCCTCTCCCCCGAGCACCTGGCCGAGGTCGCGACCATCCGTCGCTCGATCTCCGCGCAGATCGAGCAGGTGCTCGCGGACGGGGTGAGCGCGGGCGAGTTCGAGGTGAGTGACCTGCCGGGCACGACTCTCGCCGTACTCTCGCTCTCGATCGACGTGGCCCGCTGGTACACGCCACACCGCGGGGACCCGGCGACCCTCGGCAAGCTGTACGCCGACCTCGCGCACCGAATGGTCCAGGCATAGCAAAGACCCCGCACCCACCTGGTGCGGGGTCTTTCGGTTGCTCGAGCTTGCTGGAGGTCAGGCCTGCAGCGCGGCCTGGACGTCGAGGTGGATGTCCACCTTGTCACCGATCAGCAGCTTGCCACCCTCGAGCGGCACGTTGAAGTCGATGCCCCACTCCTTGCGGCTGATCGACGCGGACGCCTCGAAACCGATGATGGTCTGGCCGTACGCGTTCTGGTCGACGCCGAGGAACTCGACCGCGAGCTCGATCGGCTTGGTGACGTCCTTGATGGTCAGCTCGCCGGCCAGGATGTAGTCGTCACCCTCAGGCTTGATCGCGGTGCTGACGAAGGTCATCTTCGGGCTCTTCTCGGCGTCGAAGAAGTCGCCGGAGCGCAGGTGCCCGTCGCGCTGCTCGTTGCGGGTGTGCACGGAGGCCAGCTCGACCGAGACGCTCGCCGCGGACTCCTCGATGGTGTCCTTGACGTTGATCTCGCCGCTGAACTCCTGGAAGGTGCCGCGGACCTTGGTCATCAGGTGGCGGACGGTGAAACCGATCTCGCTGTGCGCGGTGTCGAGGGTGTAGGTACCGGCGACCAGGCCGGGGATGGTGCTGATCACGGTGCCGGTGGTGGTGTCGCTCATGAGGTCCTCTCGGGAAATCTACTGGTACTGGGGGGTGCGGGGCGAAGTGGTCATTGTTAAAGTTTCAACCTGATGACCACGACAGTAGGCAGTAACGGTTTAAAAGTCAACTACATTCCCGGTACACTGTTCCCGTGACGATGGAGACTGAGATGGAGCAGGGGACTCGGTGGCTGAACGCCGAGCAGCAGGTGGCGTGGCGTGCGTACCTGCTGGGGACCGCACGCCTGATGGCCAAGCTCGACGACGACCTGCGGCGGTTCGGCCTGGGCATCAACGACTACGAGATCTTGGTCCGGCTCTCCGAGGCCCCCGACCGGCGGCTCCGGATGGCCGACCTGGCCGACCGGCTGCACCAGAGCCGGTCCCGGCTGACCCACACCGTCGGCCGCCTCGAGGCCGCCGACCTGGTCCGTCGCACCTCGTGCACGAGCGACAAGCGCGGCGTGTGGGCCGAGCTGACCGAGGCGGGCTTCGCACTGCTCGAGCAGGCCGCGCCGTTCCACGTGGAGGGCGTCCGGGAGAACCTGGTCGACCTCGCCAGCGCCGAGGACTTCGCCGCCGTCGGCCGCGTGTTCGACGCGGTGTCGGAGCACATCGGCCAGCGCTGACTCAACGCTCCACCGGTGACGGGTTGATCTCCAGAGTCAGCTCGTCCCGGTCGGCGCCGCGGTAGGCGAGCATCGAGTCCCGCATCCGCCGCTTCACCGGCGGCAGGTGGTTGACCGTGCGCATCGCCGTCCGCAGGCCGGCCAGCGCCATGCGTCCGATCACCGGCTTGTGCACCGGGTCGTCAGAGGTCATCTGCGCCCGCGACTTGATCACCGCGTCGAACCCGTAGTCGATCATCTTCACCTCGTAAGCGTGCACGGCCTGGACCAGCTCCTGGCAACCGTCCCGTACGTCGATCAGCGCACGGCACAGGTTGACGGCATCACGGAGCGCAGTGTTCGCCCCGACGCCACGGCCGGGCGTCATGGTGTGAATCGCGTCACCCAGCAGTGTGACGTTGCTCGACTCCCAGGGCTCGAGCGGGACCGAGGTCCAGATGTTCACCGGGAAGCAGGTGCCCGGATCGGTGAGCTCGAACAGCCGCCGCAGATTCGGGTGCCAGCCGGGCGTCAATTCCAGTGCGACCCTGATCAGCTCCTCGCCGCGGAGTTCCATGATGTCGGCCGGCAGTTTGTCCCTGGCTGCAGACAGACCCCAGTTGATGTAGTCCCGGGTGTTGTCGAACTGCAGGCCAGGCCAGCGCCTGATCAGCTCCTCGGTATTGCCGCCGATCCCGCTCTTCACCTGCCCGTCGCGGTCCCACTGGAACTCCATGACATGCAGGATGCAGAACAGTCCCCGCGGCGCATTGATCATCGAGATGCCCTCGAACACCTTCGGCGGGACGAGCTGCGCGCTCTCGGCGGTGATCGGCAACTTGCCTGCGATCGCCACGATCCCGGTCTCCTCGGTCTTCGCCTGCGGCAGGTACTGACGGCGTACCCGCGAGCCGGATCCGTCGGCAGCGACGAGCACGTCCCCGGTGGCCTCGGTCCCGTCGGCGAAGTACGCCGTGACCTGGCTCCCGTGCTGTTCGAATCGGGTGAACTCCTTGCCGAACTCGACGACGTCCTCCAGACCGGTCAGCAGCACCTGACGGAGCGTCATCCGGCTGATCGACTTCTCGCTCTCCACCGGGTCCGTCGACGCGGGGATCTCCATCGACAGGACCTCCTTGAGGTCCTCGGTGAGCATGTTGAAGTACTTCGGATCGCGCGCCTTGGTGGCCACGAACGTGTCGTACAGCTCAGTCGGCAGCAACGCGTGCAGCGCCCGGCTGCCGTCCGGGTCGATCCCGACGCGGTACCCGTGCAGGCCGTCGGTCCGCAGCGTGTCGCGCTCGAACACCGCTACGTCGATCCCGGCCCGCACCAGGCCGTGCGCCAGCGCGAGCCCGCCGGTTCCGCCACCGATCACCAGCACCTTCATCTCTCTCACTCCCTCAAGTATCTTGGAGTTCCGAGTATCTTGGGAATCCGAGAGAAATGCAAGCCCTATGCTGAGGCGGACCATGACCAGTGCACGCGAAGAGCTCACCGGCGAGATCCAGCAACGGCTGATCCGATTCATCGCCGAGGTGGTGCTGTACAACCACGCGGTCTCGGCCAAGGTCGGACTCGGCGCGAGCGACTCCCAGTTCATGACGTTGCTGCAGACGTACGGCCCACTGACGCCGCGGCAACTCGCCGAGTACACCGGGCTCACTTCCGGCACCGTCACCGGCGTCATCGACCGGCTCGAGTCCCACGGCTTCGTCACTCGCCGGCCCGATCCCCGCGATCGCCGCAAGGTGGTGGTCACGCCGTCGCTCGAGGCGATCCAGGAGAAGCTGGTCCCGCTGTACGCCGACCAGGGCGAGCGGATGCACGCCGTCCTGGCGAGCCGGAGCGTCGAGGAACTCAAGACGATCTCCGCGTTCCTCGGCGACTCGGTCACTGAAGCCACCAGCTAAACCGTTTGAGGCCGCACGCAGGGTTCGAGAACCTTCTCGGCGTGACGGACTTTCACCAGGACGGCCGCGCCGGCATCGACGCGGCCCTCGTACGGCGCCTGATCGCGCAGCAGTTCCCGCAATGGGCCGATCTGCCGGTCACGCCGGTCAAGATCGACGGCTGGGACAACCGGACGTACCGGCTGGGCAAGGACCTGACCGCGCGGCTACCGACACACTCGAGCTATGTGGCCGCCGTCGACAAGGAACACCGGTGGCTGCCGATCCTCGCGCCGCATCTGCCGGTCGAGATCCCCGAGGCGGTGGCGAAGGGCGCACCTGGTGAGGGATATCCACACCCGTGGGCGATCCGGCGCTGGATCTCGGGCGAGACCGCGTCGACCGGGACGGTCGCCGACCTGGACGAGTTCGCGCGGGCGATCGCGGGCTTCATCCTGGCCCTGCAGAACGTGGACGCATCCGACGGGCCGCTCGCCGGAGCGCACAGCTTCTACCGCGGCACCCCTCCGGAGCACTACCACGACGAGACACTCGAGGCGCTCGCCGCATTGAAGGGCCGCATCGACACGGATCAGGCCCGCGAGGTGTGGGACGCCGCGCTGGCCGCGACCTGGGACCGGTCCCCGGTGTGGTTCCACGGCGACATCGCGAGCGGCAACCTCCTGGTCCGCGACGGCCGCCTGTCCGCCGTCATCGACTTCGGTACGTCGGGAGTCGGCGATCCCGCCTGCGATCTGGTGATCGCCTACACGTTCTTCACCGGCTCGTCCCGGTCCGTGTTCCGGGACGCCGTACGGCAGGACGACGCGATGTGGGCGCGCGCTCGCGGGTGGGCGCTGTGGAAGGCGCTGATCACCGAGGATCTGACGGTCATCGAGCGCGTTCTCTCGGAGTAACACCGGCGTACTCACCCATCACGGCGGCGCCAACCACGTCGTACTCCAGCAGCAGGAGTCCGGCGGGCGTCGCCTCGTGGGCGGTGAGCTCGAGACCCGCGGTGTCGCTCGGATGCTCGAACAGCCGCCGTCCGGCGCCGATCACGGCCGGCGCCACGACCAGTCGGACGACATCCACCAGACCTTGGCCCACCAGCACGGCGCCGAGGCGGGCGCTTCCGTGGATCTGGAGCTCGTTGCCTGATTGCTGCTTGAGCTCGGCGACGGAGTCAATGGTGGTCAGGATCGTCGTCGGGTTCCAGCTCGCTTCGGTCAGGGTGGTGCTCACGACGTACTTCGGGAGCGAGTTCATCAGCTCGGTGAACGGGTCGTCGGGGTCGGTGATCTGCGGCCAGTCGCGCGCGAAGGCGTCGTACGTACGTCGCCCGAGCAGCAGAGCGTCGGCGCGATGCAGCCACTCGGCGGCCCGGCGTACGAACAGGTCGTCCATGAACGGCACCAACCAGCCGCCCCGGGTGAAGCCGTCGCTCGTGTCCTCGGTCGGCGATCCCGGCCCCTGACTCACGCCGTCGAGCGTGACGAACTCCGTCAGTACGAGCTTCATCGCGCGCCCTCCACCAGGGCGGCGAGTTGTTTGGTGACGGTGCCCCACCCGTCGGCGAATCCGAGCTCCGCGTGGCGCGAACGGCTGGCCGGGTCGCCGTGCCGGGCGATCATCCGGTAGTCGGTGCCGTCCGGATGATCGGCGAGGACCACCTCCGCCGTCACCGCGATCGGCTGCGGATTCGCGGGCCGCCAGGTGCTGTCGATCGCGGTCGTGAAGGCGATCCGCTCGAGCTCGTCCGCAACCAGGATCACCGCGTCCAAGTGTGGGCCCCACTGCGCGCCGTCCTCGCTGAGCCGCGTCACCAGTGCGCCACCCGGGCGGACCTCCAGACGATCGACCCGGCACAGCGCCGGCGCCGGAACCCACCACTGCTCGAACCGCACGGGATCCGTCCACGCCCGCCACACTGCCGCCCGCGGAGCCCGAATCACCCGCTCCACCATCAGGTCCAACGCAGGATTGAACTCTCCCCGACTCACAACCCCTCCTCAGTAGTC
Organism: Kribbella sp. NPDC004875; assembly: GCF_042873375.1. NCBI lineage: Bacteria > Bacillati > Actinomycetota > Actinomycetes > Propionibacteriales > Kribbellaceae > Kribbella > Kribbella sp. NPDC004875. Next base: position 757,103 of record NZ_JBIALI010000006.1, on the reverse strand, counting down.
ACCACTTGCCCTGGCTGCGCGGTCGGCTTCGGCCGCTCGGCCGGCTCCTGCTGCTCCGCAGTGACCAAGCGCTCCAAGCGGTCGGTGCGGTCTTCCCAGATCCGCCGCTGCTCGGCCAGCCAGTCGTCGACCAGCGCCAACCGCTCGCGATTCAGCACGCAGGTCCGCACCCGCCCGGTCTTCACCGTGCGGATCAGCCCGTTCGACTCCAGCGTCCGGACATGCTTCATGAACGACGGCAAGGTGATCGGGAACTCGGCCGCCAACTCTCCGACACTCGTCGGCCCCCGCCCCAGCCGCCGGATCACCCTCCGCCGCGTCGGATCGGCCAACGCGACGAACACCCCGTCAACCTCCGCCGAATACTGTGCCATGAGGCTAAGTATTGCCTCATGGCAATACTTAGCGCAAGAGCTAACTGTTTTCCTACACAAGAGCCCCGCCTCCACAACGGGAGACGGGGCTCTGTACGGGTTCTTGGTACGGGTTCTTGGTACGGGTTCTTGGTACGGGTTCTTGGTACGGGTTCTTGCTACGCGAAGCTCAGTCGCGCGTCAGCTTCCGGTGCGTGACGCGGTGCGGCCGCGCCGCCTCCGGACCGAGCCGCTCGATCTTGTTCGCCTCGTACGACGCGAAGTTGCCCTCGAACCAGAACCAGTCGGCCGGCTTCTCGTCGGTGCCCTCCCAGGCCAGGATGTGGGTCGCGACGCGGTCCAGGAACCACCGGTCGTGGGACACGACCACCGCACACCCCGGGAACTCCAGCAGCGCATCCTCCAGCGACTGCAGGGTCTCGACGTCCAGGTCGTTGGTCGGCTCGTCGAGGAGCAGCAGGTTGCCGCCCATCTTCAGCGTCAGCGCCAGGTTCAGCCGGTTGCGCTCACCACCGGAGAGCACGCCGGTCGGCTTCTGCTGGTCCGGCCCCTTGAAGCCGAACGAGGCGACGTACGCCCGGCTCGGCATCTCGAAGTTCGCGACCTTGATGTAGTCGAGGCCGTCCGAGATCTGCTCCCAGACGGTCTTCTTCGGGTCCAGACCGCCACGCGACTGGTCGACGTACGAGATCTTGACCGTCTCGCCGAGCTTCAGCGTGCCCGCGTCGGGCTGCTCCTCGCCGACGATCATCCGGAACAGGGTCGACTTACCGACGCCGTTCGGGCCGACGACGCCGACGATGCCGGCGCGCGGAAGGCTGAAGCTCAGGCCGTCGATCAGCTTGCGGTCGCCGAAGCCCTTGACCAGCTTCGAGACCTCCAGCACCGTGCTGCCCAGCCGCGGGCCGGCCGGGATGTTGATCTCGTCGATGTCGAGCTTCCGGGCCCGCTCGGCCTCGGCCGCGAGCTCCTCGTACCGCGCCAGGCGGGCCTTGCTCTTGGTCTGCCGGGCCTTCGCGTTCGAGCGGACCCACTCGAGCTCGCGCTCCAGGATCTTCTGCCGCTTGGCATCCTTCTGCCCCTCGACGACCAGACGGGCCTGCTTGGTCTCCAGGTACTTCGAGTAGTTGCCCTCGTAGCCGTACGTGCGGCCGCGGTCGAGCTCGAGGATCCACTCGGCGACGTTGTCCAGGAAGTACCGGTCGTGGGTGATCGCCATGACGGCGCCCGGGTACTTCTGCAGGTGCTGCTCCAGCCACAGCACGGACTCGGCGTCCAGGTGGTTGGTGGGCTCGTCGAGGAGCAGCAGGTCGGGCTGCTGCAGCAGCAGCTTGCACAGCGCGACCCGTCGGCGCTCACCACCCGAGAGCTTGTCGACGATCGCGTCCGGCGGCGGGCAGCGCAGCGCGTCCATCGCCTGCTCGAGCTGGGCGTCGATGTCCCAGGCGTTGCGGTGGTCGAGCTCGGTCTGCAGATCACCCATCTCGGCCAGCAGCGTGTCGTAGTCCGCGTCTGGGTCGGCCAGCTCGGCGGAGATCTCGTTGAAGCGGTCGAGCTTCTGCTTGGTGTCGCCGACCCCTTCCTGAACGTTCTCCAGCACGGTCTTGCCCTCGGTCAGCGGCGGCTCCTGCAGCAGGATCCCGACCGTCGCGTCGTCAGCCAGCCGTGCCTCGCCGTTGTTGGGCTGCTCGAGCCCGGCCATGATCTTGAACAACGAGGACTTACCGGTGCCGTTCGGGCCGACGACGCCGATCTTCGCCCCGATCAGAAAGTTCAGCGTGACGTTGTCGAGAACGACCTTGTCGCCGTACGCCTTCCGGACGTTGCGAAGCGTGTAGATGAATTCCGCCATGCCCTAGAGCCTATGTGCTCCCCCGGGCGGTTTCCCAACCAGCCCTGAGGTTGTCCACAGCCGCGAAGATCACAGGACCGCGCGCCGCCCGGCCGGTGCATCTTCTCCGGTGACAGCGCATCCCGCGATCCACCGGAAGGCGGCCACATCATGAGCACCGGCGAGACCTACGTGACAGTTCTGGGCTGGGTCGGCAGCGACCCCGAGTTCAAGGAGGTCGGACAGAGCCCGCAGGCGTCGTTCCGGCTCGGCTCGACACCACGCCAGTTCGATCGCACCCTTGGCACGTTCGTCGACAAACCCACAACCTGGTTCACCGTGCAGTGCTGGCGAGCCCTCGCCCAGAACGCCTTCGAGTCGGTCCATGTCGGCCAGCCGGTCATCGTCACCGGCCGGTTGCGCACCCACGAGTGGACCAACGACACCGGCGAGCAGTTCAGCCGGGTGATCCTCGAAGCCTTCTCCATCGGCCACGACCTCAACCGCGGTACGACGTCCTTCAGCAAGAACCCGCCACGCGCCGACCCGACCCGCCTCTCCACTCCGGCGGTCGTGCCCGCGTCCGACCCGGCCGAGGCGACCACATCGCCGTACCCACCCGACGAGTACTCCGCGACACCTCTGCCGCTGACCGCGTCCGCGGAGCCTGCGGAAGCGGAGGCGGCATGATTATCTCAGCATTGACTTATATAAGCCCTGAACGGCATTCTGGGGACCGTCCCAGCAGCCGAGCAGAAGAGGGAACGACCCGTGATCGACATCCTCGAGCACATCAACGCGGTCCAGCGCGAGGTCAGCCGCACCGGCGAGACCGTGACTGTGCTGATGCGCCGCACGTACCAGGCGGAGCCGGAGGAGCTGTGGGACGCCCTCACGGACCCGGAGCGGATGCGCCGCTGGTTCTGGCCGGTCACCGGCGACTTCAAGGTCGGCGGAATCTTCCAGTTGGAGCAGAACGCGGGCGGCGAGATCCTCGAGTGCGAGCCGCCGAAGCGGTTCAAGGTGACCTTCGGCGGCCCGACCAGCCTGCTGGAGCTCCGGCTGTCGCCCGCCTCGGGCTCGTCGACCGAGCTCGAGCTCGAGCACTCGATGGGCGAAGCCCCCGCCCCCGGCGGTTCCGGCGCACTGTGGGTCGGACCCGGCTGGGACGGCGGACTGCTCGGCCTGGCGCTCTACGTAGACGGCGACCTGCCCGCGGACAACAACCCCGTCGAGCTCGCCGAGTCCCCGGAAGTCCTCCAGTTCAACGAGAAGTCCGTCCGCGCCTGGATCGAGTCGATCCGCTCGTCCGGCACAACCAGCGAAACCGACCTGGCCGAAGCCGCCAAAATCTCCATGGCCCAATTCGCCCCCGGCACCGACCTCTAACCGCCGCCAGGCCCACGCCGGCTTACGCACCACTGCGCGCGCCGGACACCTACCAGGTCGACGACACGCCCGCCGCTCCAGCGGCGGGCGGCCGTCCAGTGCGGCTAGTGACGAGCGATGGCGAGGCTGTCGCGGCAAGTGCTGTACGCGTTGAGCTCCTCGCGCGCCGGCGTCACAACGTGGCTTTCGGCAACCTTCTCGAGCTCGTCCCGGAGCGCCTTCGCCACCTGGCGAGACCGACGAATCGCTCCGTTGGTCGCGAAGAGCCGGCACATAACGGACAGGCCCAGCCCGAGGACGGCACCACCGACCAGCATGATCCACGCGTAAGGAATGCCATTCCACTCCGGCAGCGGCGGATCATCGAGCTTGCCGATCCGCGTCACCACCAACGCGACCAACCAAGCCGCTCCACCCAGCATCACCAGGAACAGCAACCACTGAACAATCCGGGCAAATCCCCACCAGCCGGGATTGTTGGTGACGCCAAGGTCCGTCCGCGCAACCGCCTGGTCGAGCTCATCCCCCAACGACTCCTCGCGCCGCCGGATCGTCGACCGCACCGAATCCGCCCACGGCCGCGAAAGACCATCCGCCGCCTTGGTCGTGATCGTGCGAACAGCCGCATCCATCCGAGCCCGCTGCACCGGCGTTGCCGCAGGCAACGAGGACCGAGCGATCGCAACCTCGTTGGACGCAGACTTCCGCAACGCCTTGCCCTGCTCACGCGACACCTGGTCGCCGTGCAACCGCCGCAACGGATCGGGGCGGAATCGCCCAACCCACTTGGTCAACGGCCACCCGGTCGCAGCACGAGCCCGCTGCAGATAGGAGCGCCGTACGGCGTCGGACACCACCGACAGACCACTCGCGTCGGACAGCGCGTCGACAAGCTCTGTCACATCGGCCGAATCGATCTCCGGCGTCTTGGCGGTGCCGCACTGGCTCGCCATCCGGTCCGCGACCCGATCGACGTCCGCGGACAGACGTTCCCGCGCGGAGCGCTTGTTGCTGACCCGCTTGACGAGTAGCGACCGCACCTCTTCCAACCCGTCACCACTGACCGCCGACGTCGCGACGACCGTCGGAGACTTGAGGCCGTCGGACTTGAGCAACCGTTCCAGGTCCTCGAGGCAGCTCTTCCGCTGGTCCGGTGTCAGCTTGTCCATGTGGTTCAGCGCGAACACCATCACCCCGGAATGCGAGGCGAACGGCTTGATGTACCGGTTGTGCAGCGCCGCATCGGCGTACTTCTGCGGATCCACCACCCACACGAGCATGTCGACCAGCTCCACGAGCCGGTCGACGATCAGCCGGTGCTCGACCTCGGTCGAGTCATGGTCGGGGAGGTCCAGCAGGACCAGTCCGTCCAGGTCCTCGGACTGCGCTTCCTCGAGCGAGCTCCGGTGCTGCACCTGGTGCCGGCGCGGGATGCCCAGCCAGCTCAGTACTTCACCGGCCGGTTCGTCACCCCAGACACAGGCGAGCGGCATCGAACTCGTCGGCCGGCGCGTTCCGATCGCGGCCAGGTCGAGCCCGGTCAGCGCGTTGAACAACGACGACTTCCCCGAGCCGGTCGCGCCCGCGAGTGCCACCACCGTCAGGTCCCCGGACATCCGGAGTCGCTGCCCGGCCCGGTCGACGATCTGGGTGGCCTCGGTGAGCACCACCGGGTCCAGGCGCCCGTCGCCGGCCTTCGCGGCCGACTCGAGCGCGTCGATCTTCTTCAGGACATCGGTCTCGGCCCGGGCCGGGGTCTCGACCGTATCCACTGTTTCCGTCACGTGCAGTCCTCCACCGCGCGCGCGGCCTCCGTCAGTTGCCTGGCCGTCTCGGCATCGACCGGATGCTGGTCAAGGACAGCCAGATAGCGGGCGAATTCGGCATCCATCAGGGCATGAACCTTACCGTCAAGGTCTTCCCGAGCCTTATCGACCATGCCCTGAACTGCCTTGTCGCCGAAAACAGCCTCCAGCAGCCGCTGCCCGACGACCGCGCTCCCCGCGCCGACACTGGCTTGCGCACCCTTCGGGATGCCTGCGCCACTGGCGAACACCACCACCATGAGCGAGAGGCCGATCCCGTTGACGCCGTACTCCAGGATGCGCGCGGTCGACTTCTTGTCGGCGCCTTCCTTACGGACCAGATCCAGCACGAACTCCTGCCAGTCCCGGACCGCACGACTCGCCGCCGCTGGGAACTGCTCCGACATCGCACCGAGCGACGGACCACCGTCGCCCGCACTGTTGCCCGCACTGTTGCCGCCCGCACCGTTCCCCGCGCCGCCGTTACTCCGGCTGCTGGTGCTCCCACGACCGCCGGAGCCGCTCCGGCTCCCAGTGCCGCTTCCAGTCCTGCTGCTGGTGGTGGCAGTACCGCCAGTCGCCTCGGCGCTGCTGTCTCTGGCGAGGTTCGCCTCGGCGGCCGTCAGGAGCTGCCGGCCGGGGGCTGATGCCTGCCACGTCTTCTCGGCCCGCTCGGCGGCAGCCGTGGCGTGTTCGCGCAGCAGCGACTCGAGTCCGGACTGGATCGCGTGGCTGACGTCACGAGTCTCAGCCGGCTTGTTGCCGAGCGAACTCTTCAGCCGGTCGCGCAGTCGGCCCGCGTTCGACTGCAGACCCTTCAGGAGTTCGCCGGTGCCAACGAACTCCTGCCACCGGGCCAGTACCTCGCCCCGTAGCAGCGTCCCGTCCTGGCACGCCTTCGCGATGTCCTTCACGCCCTGGTCGTACGCCGCCTCCACCGACGATCGCAGTTCGATGGCGGTCTCGGCCTGCGCCTTCACGGCGGCCGCGAACGGCGGTGCCTTCTTCACCATCGCGCTGACCGCACCCTGCAGCGTTCGCCGTACGACGGCGGCGCGCGCCTCGGCATCGGCGGCCAGGTCGATCAGCCAGTCCTTGATCGAGGCAACCGACGGCTGCGGCAGCATCCCGTTGCCGTCGACAACTGTCTCCTGGATGGAGAACAGCGGCGAGTCGCCGAGGCCGCGTTCGAGCAGCATCTGCGCAAGGTGGCCGGTGATGTCGTCGATGGTCTCGCGCGGAGCCCGGTCGAGTACCACCGCGACCGCCGTACTACGGTCCGACGCGCTCTGCAGGAACTCCCACGGGACAGCATCGGAGTACCGAGCGGCGGTGGTGACGAACAGCCACAGGTCGGCCGCCGCGAGCAGCTGGGTCGCAAGGTCGCGGTTGGCCTCGACCACCGAGTCGATGTCCGGTGCGTCCAGAATCGCGAGCCCCCGCGGAACGGTGTCAGCGGCAACCAACCGCAGTTGCCCCGCGTCCTCCATGCCGCCCGGCTCGTCCGAATTCGTCCGCACCATCCCCGGCAGCACCCGGTCCCCGACGAACCAGTCCGCATCCGCCGGGTGGTGAATCAGCACCGGCGACCGAGTCGTCGGCCGCAATACACCCGGCTCGCTGACAACCTTGCCGATCACGGTGTTCACCAGAGTCGACTTGCCGGCGCCGGTAGACCCGCCAACCACAGCCAGAATCGGCGCCTCGAGCTGCACCAGCCGAGGCAGCAGGTAGTCATCCAGCTGATCCAGCATCGCCTTCTGCTGCTGCCGAGCCTCGTCAGCCCCCACAACCTCCAACGGCAGCCGGCTCCCCGCCAACACACCGCGCAACTTCATCAAAGCCGTAATCAAAGCCATAGCAGCCTGCTCAGCCGCCAACTTCTCCGCCAACTGCGCCCCAGTCAGCTCCGGCTCTTGCCCACCCCCGCCGTCCTCATCCCCCACAACATCACTCACCGCAGCATCACTCACCACGGCTTCGTCGCCCGCAGCCTCGTCCGTCGCAGCCTCGTCGCCCGCAGCCTCGTCGCCCGCAGACTCGTCCGTCGCAGCTTCCTCCGTCGCGGCGTCGTCCGCAGAACGCCCAGCTACGTCGTCGGCAGACTCGCCGGACACCTCATCCGCGGATTCACCCGAGGCGTCATCACCCGCGCTGGCAGCAACCTCATCCGCCGCACCAGCCTCAACCGCCGCATCCGCACCAGCCGAACCGTCCACCGACTCCTCTGACTCGCCGGCCGCACCAACCGCCGAGGCTTCTGACCCGTCGGCGGCATCAACCTCCGAGTCGCCTGCCGCATCTGCGCCGTCAGCCGTCTCACCCGCTGCCTCAGTCGCCGCGTCGCCAGCAGACTCACCCACAGCATCAGCCGCCGCGTCGTCAGCAGACTCACCCGCAGCGTCAGTCACCGCGTCGCCAGCGGACAGACTCTCGGAGTCACCCGCGGTGTCAGCCGCCGTGCCATCGGCGGACTGCGTAGACGCGTTGTCTGCCGAGTCGGCGGCCGGTTCTCCCGCCGAAGTATCCGCAGCCTTGTCCGCAGAATCACCGGCGGCATGCCCCGCCGACGCCACAGCCAGACCACCTGCAGCCGCACCGACGAGCTCACCTGCGGTGTCAGCCACATCGCCCGCCGACTCGCCACCGCCCGCGAATCCGTCGCCCTCGTTCGAGTCGTTGCCCTCGTTGGACTCATGTACGACGTCGGACGCAGCGCCCGCGTCGCTGGACTCGTGAGCTGCCTCTGACGTCACCACAGCATCGCCGGGCTCACCGACCGCTTCGGCAGTCGCCGTCGTGTCGCCGGACCCGTCGACCGCGTCCGAGGCAGACGCTGCGTCACTCGACTCATGTACGACGTCAGGCGCAGCGCCCGCGTCACTGGACTCGTGAACGGCCTCGGCCGTGGCCGAGGCGTCGGCGGACTCCTCGACCGCCTCGCGAGCAGCTGACACGTCGCCGGACCCGTCGACCGCGTCAGAAGCGGACGCCGCGTCACCGGACTCGTCAACTGCCTCGGACGTCACCGCAGCGTCGGCGGACTCCTCGACCGCCTCGCGAGCAGCTGACACGTCGCCGGACCCGTCGACCGCGTCAGAAGCCGACGCCGCGTCGCCGGAGTCGTCAACTGCCTCGGACGTCACCGCGGCGTCAGCGGACTCCTCGACCGCCTCGCGAGCAGCTGACACGTCGCCGGACCCGTCGACCGCGTCAGAAGCGGACGCCGCGTCGCCGGACTTGGCGACCGCCTCGGACGTCACCGCGGCAGCGCCGGGCTCGGCGACCGCCTCGGAAGTAGCCGCCGCGTCGCTGGACCCGTCAACGGCCTCGGCCGTGGCTGCGGCGTCGCCGGGCTCGGCTGGCGGCTCGGGAGTGGCCGATGCGTCGATGGGCTCGTGGAGCGCGTCGGTCGCGGATGCCGCGTCCTGGGGCTCGTGGGGTGCCTCGGAGGTCGTCCCCGCGTCGCCGGGCTCGTGGGCCGTGGCGGAGGTGGATGCCTCCGGGTTGACGTCGGAGGTCGACGGGGAGCCGGCTGCCGAAGCGCTGGGGCCGGTGGGCTCGGCGGTGGACGGCTGGTCATCCGCCGCGGGCTTGCTCGGGTTCGCCTGGTCCTTGGGGAGGCCGACGATGATGTTGCCGTACTCGAGGGGGAAACCGTCTGGCGACTCATCGGGCTCGTACACGACACCGACGGTCGGGCGAATGCGCCCGGTGGAAGGCGTCGGTTGTACGGCGGTTGGCTCGGCGACGCGCACGTATTGTCCGTCGGTCGAGTCGGTCGAGTCGGTCGAGTCGGTCGAGGGCTCTGCGTCGGTCGGCTCGGTCGCGGGCTTCGCGGCGCTCGGCTCGGTGGCGGACTTGGCCTCGCCTGCCTTGGAGGCGGGCTGTGCCGTGGCGGGCTCATCCGTGGGATCTGCGGCGCTTGGCTCGGGTGAGGACGCCGTTGGCGATCCGTTCGAGTCGGCGGCCGACGCCGAGCCGTTCGCGGCAGGCGCCGAGTCGTTCGCGGGGAGAGCCGAGTCGTTCCTGGCCGACGCCGAGTCGTTCCCGGCCGACGCCGAGGTGTTCGCGGCAGGCGCCGACGTGTTCGCGGCCGACCCCGAGTCGTTCGCGGCCGACGCCGAGTCGTTCGCGGTGGAGGCCGAGGTGTTCGCGGCGTGAGCCGCGTCAGTCGCGGCTGATGCCGGGGAGCTCGCGGCGTGAGCTGAGGCGTTTTCAGTGGGGGACGAGGCGTTTTCGGCGGGTGCTGCGTTGGTTGTCGACGCGGTTGGTTGCGTCTCTGCAGTCTCTGCAGTCGCGGACGCGTCTGGCTCAGGTGCGGAGGTGGTCGTCGTACCGGTCGACTCTGCGGTGGCGGATGGCGTGGGCGTCGTACCTGGTGACTCTTCAGGGGTGGCCGGCTTGGATGCTGCGGGTGAGTCCATCGTTGCAGCGGTTTTGGGGGCCGCGGCGTCGTCCGAGGTGGGGGTGGTGCTGGAGGCTTCCTCGGTGCTGCCGTCGGCTGGGGTGGCCGCGGGAGCTTCGGTCGGGGTTACGGGCGCGTCCGAGGTGGCTGCGGTGGGGTCGGAGGGGGCCGCCGTGGGAGAGGGGTCTGGCTCGGCCGGGGTTGAGTCCGCCGGTGAGTCTGGCGGGGTGGGGTCGGACTTTCGGCGGCGGCGGCGCCAGAAGCCTCGGGGTTTGGGGGTGGACTGGGCGATGAGGTTCGCCAGCTCCTGGGCAGACTGATCCTGGCCCGGAACCCGCGGTTCCGGACCTTCACCAGCTGCTGACCTGATGTCAGCCACGGTGTCCGCCCACGGACACAGGGTGCCCGGTCGGACAGCGCAGAAGCAAAGTCATCGTCATCCCCGTTTGGCGGCGTGGACGGGTGGCAGTCACTGCGATGGTGGATACGGACCGTATCCTCCCGGCGGTCCTTGTTGACCAGGGGGTCCCGGTGGGTAACCGGGCTGGCTCGCTGGGTGACCGGCCTGACCCGGCTGATACCCCGGCTGGGCCGGCGGATAACCGCCCGGTCCGCGCGGCACATCCTGCGGCCGGGACCCGTCGGCACCCGGGTACGGCGCCGGGCCGCCAGGCGGCACCGGCGCACCCGGAACTGAGCTTCCAGGCCCAGGAACTCCAGCACCAGGAACACCGGCACCAGGAACACCGCCGGGCCCACCAGCACCAGGCCCACCGGGCCCACCAGGCAGGGACCCGCCAGGCAGGGGCCCACCGGGAACGGGCCCGCCAGGAACAGGTCCGCCGGGCATCGGCCCCGGAGGCATGCCGCGGTAGCCGGGTGCGGCCTGGGCGAAGGCCGGCATCGGAGGGAACGGCACGCTCGCGCGCCGGGCACGTAGTTCGTCGAGGAGCGACTTCTCGGTCTCCAGGGCGTCCGGCCCGATCACCTGACGGACGATCTTGTCTCGCAGGTACGCCAGCTCGGTGGCGTTGTGCTGGAACGCCTTCGCGGCCGCTTCCGCCTGGGGACCGTACCGCCGCGCGTTCTGCCGCAGCGCCTTGCGCCCGCGCAGCGTCGCGATCAGCGGCACATCCTGAGGTATCAGCCATCCGAAGCGGACATAGTCGTACAGCCGGGACGCGATCATCTGCCCCTCCCGGGACCGCATCACCAGCGCGAAGATCACCAGGCAGATGAACAGCGGGACCATCAGACAGAGGTACGCGAGGATGAAGCCGCCGCCACCGGCCCAGCTCGCCGACGCGTTCCACGCCGCGTGCGCGAGGACCGCCGCGAGGTACCCGACGACCGGGGCCAGGAACCGTACGACGGTACTTCGGTGCCGGATCGCGACGCCGATGCCGATCGCGGTGAACGACGTGAAGAGTGGATGGGCGAACGGCGAGATCACGCCGCGGATGATGAACAGTGCGAACGCCCCGCGCAGACCCGCGTCGCTGCCGGCCTCTTCGGACAGCGTGTTGAACACGCGGCCGTAGTACAGGATGTTCTCGGTGAAGGCGAAGCCGACGCCGACCATTCCGGCGTACACCAGGCCGTCGATGATGCCGTCGAACTCCTTGCGGCGGACGAGCGCCAGCAGCAGGATCACGGAGCCCTTCGCGAACTCCTCGACCGGGGGCGCGACGAAGACCGCGGACCGGTCGCCGCCGACGCCGGTCTCGGCCAGCCGGTGCGACACCTCGGTGTTGATGAAGATCGCGACCAGGGTCGCGATGAAGGCACCCCAGCAGAGGGCGAAGACGATGTACTTCGTCGGCTCGGGCTCGTACCGGTCCAGCCAGAGGTAGAGCGCGATCACCGGGATGACCGGGACGAACGCGAACACCAGGCCCCAGGTGAAGCCGCCGGCGCCGGTCGACTTGGCTACGATGCCGAAGATCACCAGACCCGCGATCGCGAACACCACCGCGATCACGATGCCGATCAGCACGCCCTGGTTGCGGCGCTGGCCGGGGACCGGGTGGTTCCCGAGCACGTTGGGCTGCGGGTACGGTCCGCCCGGCGAGTACGCCGAGCCCGCCGCGGGTTGCGGCGAGCCGGCCGGGCCTGGTGAGGGGTAACTCATGACCGCAGCCTAGTTGGGCGCCCGACCATGCGGCAGAACCACCCACTCAGCGTTACCGGGATGGAACGACAACCCTGTACTTCGTCCCGCCCGCGAGCACCGGGATCGGGAACCCAGAGGCGCGATCACCCGGGGATCTGAGAGACTCTCCCTGCCATACGCCCCCGTAGCTCAGCTGGATAGAGCGTCGGACTTCTAATCCGTTGGTCGCAGGTTCGAGTCCTGCCGGGGGCGCTCGGCCGATCCGGAGGCCGGTCCGCGGATCGGAACACGCGATTCCTTGCCTTGCGCAACAGCTCGGTGCCGGCCGGTCACAGACCGCTTTGTGATCGCGGTCACATGTTAAACTGGCCTCGTGGAGATCGAGGTCGACAGAATCTAGCCGCCGAACTGCCGGTGGCCTGTCCGCTTCTCCCGCGTCCGCCTGTTCGAGGCGTTGACCGCGGTACCGGCACGTTCGCATCGGACCCGTCGTACTCCGTCCGTGCCTGTGCGCGGCTTCACTCCCCCGGCATCGACTGCCGGGAAGAAAGCAGATGCATGTCTCCGAAATCCGCAATCACCCTCCGCGAGCTGACCTTCGAGTGGCCGGACGGCGCTGTCGCGCTGGCCGGTGTGAACGGCACCATCAACGCCGGCCGGACCGGTCTGGTCGGTCGCAACGGAGCCGGGAAGTCGACACTGCTGCGCCTGATCGCCGGCGTCCTGCAGCCGACTTCCGGACAGATCGACGCCGTCGGCGAGGTCGGGTACCTGCCGCAGACGCTCACCCTGCGCCAGGACGCGACGATCGCCGAGCTGCTCGGGATCGACGCGATCGTGGCCGCGATCCGGGCTATTGAGGCCGGTGACGCCGACGAGCGCCACTTCGACACCATCGGCGACGACTGGGACATCGAGTCCCGCGCCGGCGAGGCCCTCGACCAGCTGGGGTTCTCGGCTAGCGACCTGGACCGCCGGGTCGCCGAGGTGTCCGGTGGCGAGGCGATGCTGATCGCCATTACGGGCCTGCGTGTCCGCCGTACGCCGATCACGCTGCTCGACGAGCCGACCAACAACCTGGACCGGCCGACCCGCGCCAAACTGGCCGAGTTCGTCGACCAGTGGCCCGGGACGCTCGTCGTGGTCAGCCACGACGTCGAGCTGCTCGAACACATGGACAACACCACCGAGCTGTACGGCGGGATGCTCAGCACGTACGGCGGTCCGTACAGCGCGTGGAAGGAACACCAGGAACAAGAACAAGCAGCCGCCCTCCAGGCCGCACGGTCGGCGCAGCAGGCTCTCAAGGTCGAGAAGCGGCAGCGGGTCGAGGCGGAGACCAAGTTGGCGCGCCGGGAACGCACCGCGAAGAAGACACAGCAGCAGGGCGGTATCCCGAAGATCCTGGCGGGCAACCGCGCGAGCAAGGCCCAGGCGTCAGCCGGTGCGATGCGCTCGACACTGGACGACAAGGTGCAGTCGGCGCAGGCCGCTGTCGACGCCGCGGACGCCCGGGTACGTCAGGAGGAGCACATCCACCTGGTACTCCCCGACCCCGATGTCCCCCGCGGGCGCCGTCTCGCCGAGTTGTACGACGAGGAACGCACCATCGTGATCCAGGGTCCCGAGCGAATCGCTCTGGTCGGCGCTAACGGCAGTGGGAAATCGACGCTGATCAACCACCTCGTCAATGGGACCGCTGCCACACCCGGACGACCGCATGGCAAGCTCCTGACCAATCTGGTCGGGTACCTCCCGCAGCGCCTCGACGGCCTCGACGACGACCGGAGTGCATTGGCAAACGTCCAGTCCGTCGCTCCGGAGACGCCTGCCGGCACGATTCGCAACCAGCTGGCCCGTCTGCTGCTGCGGGGAGACAGTCCGGACCGTCTGGTGCGCACGCTGTCCGGCGGGGAACGCTTTCGGGTCTCGCTCGCCAGATTGCTGCTCTCGGAGCCGCCGGCGCAGCTCCTCGTACTGGACGAGCCCACCAACAATCTGGACATCACCAGCGTCGAGCAGCTCGCGGAGGCGCTCGATGCGTACCGCGGCGCGCTGCTTGTCGTCAGCCACGATTTCGCGTTCCTGGAGCGGATCGGCGTCGACACGGTCATCGAGCTCGACGGCGACGGGCGGATGCACCAGCGACGCGATCTGCACCTCTGACCGGAAAGTCGCAGGTCAGCGTGCTCTTCAGAGGCGCCCCGGCGGCGGTCTACGCTCGGATCAGGGCGTGGCCCCGGGGGCACGTGGGTTGCGCCGGACCTTCGAGGGGAGGAGCGGTGGCATGACCACGTTCACGGTGTGGAAGTTCGATGATCCGGACGGCGCCGACCGGGCGGTCCGGATCCTGAAAGGGGCCAGCGCCGACGGGCTGGTGAAGATCCTCGACCACGCGGTGGTCACCTGGCCGAAGGGCAAGTCGAAGCCGACGACGCACCAGAGCCACGAGGAGACCTGGCGAGGGACCGGGTGGGGCGCGTTCTGGGGTCTGCTGCTCGGCGCATTGTTCTTCGTCCCGCTGATCGGTGGTGCGGTCGGAGCCGCCATCGGTGCGATCAGCAAGGCGACGGAGGACGTCGGCATCACGAAGGAGCAGCTGGCGAAGATCCGCACCGAAGTGACGGAGGGGACCTCGGCCTTGTTCGTCGTCACCGACGAGGGCGACCTCGACCGTCTGGGCGAACGGTTCCATGGCATGGGCAGCAAGCTGGTCGACACCAACCTCACTGAGGCGGAGCGCCAGACCCTTCTGGAGACCTTCGGCACGCACTGATCCGATCCACGCCCGCCGCGACCTGCTGAACGGTCGCGGCGGGCGCTGTGCTCTCAGGGAGTTCCTACCGAGTTCTCAGCGTTCTTTGGGGGCCACCGGCAGATGCTGTTCGTCCTACTTGTACTTGGCCGGGTACCAGGCGAGTGCGGGAAGGACGTGCGAGGTGCATTCGGGACTTGTCGAAGGAGTACTCCGAGGACGCGAGCTGCGGTACGCGATCGATGCCGTAGTACTGCTGGCGGGGATACCTGGCGCCGGTAAGAGCACGTTTCTGCGGCGGGTGTTCACCGGTGCCGATCAGGTCCGGGTCTACGACTCGGAGCGGATCCGCAATCGGTGGGCGCCGACGCTGGGGTTCATGCCGTACGCGTGGTGGCGGCCGTTCGTGCATCTCGTGTACTACGTCACCGTGCTGAGCGGCATGCGTCGCGGCACCGGGCCGATGGTGGTGCACGACTGCGCTACCCGCCCGTGGGTGCGTCAACTGCTCGGTCGCCGAGCTCGACGGGCCGGACGGCCGGTGCATCTGATTCTGCTCGACGTACCGGACGAGGTGGCTCGCGACGGTCAGTGGGCGCGGGGGCGGGTGGTGCGATCCGGCAGCATGGCGACGCACTGCCGACGATGGCCGGAGGTCCTCGCGAGAGCGGCCGAGGATCCGGGGTACGTCGTTCCCGGGGCCGCGTCGGCGCTGACTTTGACCCGTGGTGAGGCCGATCGGATCACGCGGATCCAGTTCGGCTGAAGAATTGTCGGTGGCGCCTGATTGAGTCGGACCTCTCGATGGGGAGGAGATGGAATGAAGGTTCGAGTCGGGCGTGACGTGCTCGCCGAGGCAGTGGGATGGGTGGCGCGCGGGCTGCCCGGTCGGCCGAGTGTGCCGATCCTGGCCGGGATGGTGGTCGACGCGGCGGACGGTCAGGTGACGGTGTCCGGGTTCGACTACGAGAGCTCGGCGCAGGTCAGCGTGCCTGCGGAGGTGGCCGACGCGGGGCGGGTGCTGGTGTCGGGGCGGTTGCTGTCCGACATCTGCCGGAGCATGCCGCGGGACTCGGTGGATCTGAGCGGCGAGGCTGCCCGGGTCCAGGTGAGTAGTGGCTCCGCGCGCTTCGTCCTTCATACCCTGCCGCTCGACGAGTATCCGCCGCTGCCGGAGATGCCTGCGGCGAGCGGAGTGGTCGAGGGTGACGTGTTCGCGCGTGCCGTCGCACAGGTGGTGAGCGCGGCCGGTCGGGACGACACGCTTCCGGTCTTCACCGGGATCCGGCTGGAGATCCGCGGCTCGTCGATCTCGCTGCTCGCCACCGACCGGTATCGCCTGGCCGTCCGGACGTTCCCGTGGCAGCCGATCGACGCCGGCATCGAGGCGAACGCATTGGTCCCGGCGAAGCTGCTCTCGGACGTGGCCAAGGTGATGTCCGGTGACGAGTTGACGCTCGCGCTCGGTTCGACCCGCACAGGGGACGGGTTGATCGGGTTCGAGGGCGGCGGGCGGCACTCGACCAGCCGGCTGATCGACGGCGAGTTCCCGAAGGTGCGCAGCCTGATCCCGACCGAGAGTGCGATCACCAGCACGGTCACCGTGGAGACCGCCGCGCTCGTCGAGGCGGTCAAACGGGTCGCGCTGGTGGCCGAGCGGTCGGCGCCGGTGCGACTGACATTCACGGACGGTACGGCGACACTCGACGCTGGCAACGGAGAGGAGGCGCAGGCCTCGGAGGCCGTCGCGGTGACGCTGACCGGCGATCCGGTGGTGGCCGGGTTCAACGCGGGCTATCTCCTCGACGGGCTGGCCTCCCTGGGTACGCCGCTGGCGCATTTCGCGTTCACGCAGCCGACCAGACCCACCAATCTGACCGGTCTCCGATCGGCCGAGGACGCTCCGACGAGCGACTCGGCGTACATCCTGATGCCGATGCGCCTGCCGACCTGATCTCATAGCCCGGCCGGATGGATCCGAACGTCGGAGGAGGGATATGCGGCACATCTATCTCGTCACGCATCCGGAGGCGCAGCATCATGTCGACGGTCTCGTCGGTGGGTGGCACGACTCCGAGCTGACGGCCCGTGGACGTCTGCAGGCGGAGCGCATCGCCGACGTCCTGGCGAGCAGGATCGAGTCGGAGCCGGTCGAGGTGTACTCCTCTGATCTCAAGCGAGCCAGTGCGGCGGCAGAGCGGATCGCCCGGAGGTTCTCGGTCGAGGTTCGGACAGACGCGCGGCTGCGTGAACGGTCCAACGGTGAGGCCGACGGGCGTCCCCAAGCGTGGCTCAACGAGCGCCGCATCCCGCTTCCTGAGTACGGCGATCGGCTCGGACACCACGACGGACCGGCCGGCGCGGAAACCCGGATGGAACTCGTCGAACGCCTGTATCCCGCTCTCGACGACATCGTGAAGCAACCGGTCTCGAACCAGGTCGTCGTGTCGCACGGCTCCGCCTCGAGCTATTTGATCGCCGCCTGGATCGGGATGCCGATGATGTCGACCGACCGAGTCTTCTTCCCGCTGACGTCAGGCGGTATCACCACCCTCGTCCGCAACGACTCCCACTTCAGCCATCAGGTCGTGTCGCTCAACGACACGCGGCACCTGCAGGATCTCCCCGAAGAGCCGAGGGCCGTCAGCGTTGGATGAGGACGTGATCGCGCGCTACCTCGCGCGACGGGATCCGGTCGAGCAGCCGGTCGACCTGATCGTGCTGATGGGCTCCGCCGTACTGGAGTCGGTCGACGTCGCCGCACAGGCCCATCGCAGGTACGACGCACCGGTTCTCGTCAGCGGAGGCGTCGGCCATTCGACGAGCCACCTCGAAGAGGCGCTGCGCCGGCGGGGACTCGACGCGGAGGTCGGTCGACCGGAGTCGCATGTCTTCCAGGATCTGCTGATCGACGCCGGGATCAGCGCAACAGTCGAGGACCAATCGACGAACTGTGGTGAGAACGCCGAGTTCACCCGCCGGCTGATCAACACGCCGCAGACATTGCTCCTCATCCAGGACCCGACGATGCAGCGCCGTACGCATGCTTGCTTCCAGCGTTCCTTCGCCGACCTCCCCGGTACGACGCTGATCAGCCACGCGCCCCTCATCCCCTGGGTCGGCCCCGACCACGTGAGCGCCGGACCGGGCGAACCCGAGATCTGGAGCCTCGAACGCTTCCGGTCACTCCTGCTCGGAGAGATCCACCGACTCGAGATCTACGGCCCGAGCGGCCGCAACTTCATCGACCACGTCGAGGTCCCCACCGAGGTACTTGCCGCCTACAACAAGCTCGCGGCCCGTCACCCTCAGCTCGTCCGCGCCCCCGGCGCCTGAGCGCGATCCACAGCGGTCGGCATCACCTCCAACTGTCGCTGACCGGAACTGATGTCAAGGCGCCGGCGTCGGCTCCGACCAGTGGGCAACAACCGAGATGGAGGAGCAGATGGAGTTCGAGCGGCACTGTGCTCTGATCGTCGAGCAGGCCCAGCTACTGGCGGGCCACCTGACCACCGGCGCGGACCTGGGCACACCGGTCCCGTCGTGTCCCGGGTGGAACGTTGGCCAGCTCGTCCGTCATGTCGGCGGTGCGCACCGCGAGGCGATCGTCGTCGCGCGGACCGGCGAGGCACCACCGGAGGACGAGTTCCGCGACCCGACCCACTGGTACGCCGGTCCGGCCGATCGCACCGACACGGAAGTCCACGAGCTCGCTGGGTGGATCGTCACTGGTGCCCGGGACCTGGCGGAAACCCTCCGTACGGCGGGTCCCGACGTACCGATCGCGATGCCCGTCGACGAGCCGACGACGCGGTTCACGGCTCGGCGGATGGCGCACGAGACCGTGATGCACCGAGCGGATGCGGCGCTGGCGCTCGGGGTCGCGTACGAGCTGGAGCCGGAGGTGGCGGCGGACGGGATCGACGAGTGGATGGAGCTCGGCGCGCTGCCGTTCCACTTCGAGGTGCACCCGTGGATGCGTGAGCTGCTCGGCCCAGGGCGGACACTGAAGTACGCCGCGCCGGAGCAGTCGTGGGTCGTCGACCTGACCGGTGAGGTGATCCGCTGGCGGCGCAGTGACGAGCCGGCCGCGGTGACGGTCCGCGGGCCCATCACCGACCTGTTGCTGCATCTGTACAAGCGCCGGGACGACCAGGTCGAGGTGAACGGCGACAAGGATCTGCTCGAGTTCTACCGGGAGCGCGTCAGCTTCGGCTGAGGACGTCATCCGTGAGTCGGACGAGGGATCGTGCTGTGGGCTGACGTTTGTGCGGGTCGTCCGCAGCAGACTGGGGCGCGTTCGGCGAGGAGAGGACGGCTGTGGAACCCTCACGGGGACGGCTCCACGAAGTGGATCTGCTGCGTATCGTGGCGGCGGTTTCGGTGATGGCGTATCACTACCTGTTCTCGGCGTACGCCGGCGGGCTCGGCGGATTGGCCTTCCCGCACGTGGACGTGGTCGCGCGGTACGGGTATCTCGGCGTCGATCTGTTCTTCGTGATCAGCGGGTTCGTCGTCCTGCTCAGTGCGTGGGACCGTAGCCCACGGTCGTTCGTGGTGTCGCGGGCGGTGCGGCTCTATCCGGCGTACTGGGTTGCGGTCACGCTCACCGCGATCGTCTCGGTCGTGTTCGGCGCGGGACGGTTCCCGGTGTCGTTGCCGCAGTACCTGGCGAATCTGACCATGTTCAACTCGCTGCCGAACATCGAGAACGTCGACGTCGTCTACTGGACGCTTTGGGCCGAGGTCCGGTTCTACGTGATGATCCTGGTCCTGATCTGGATCGGCATCACCGCGCGGCGGGTGACGATCTTCTGCTGGGCGTGGCTGGCCGCGACCTTCGTGTTCCAGGCCGGCCTGTTGCCGCAGGCAACCGATCTGGTGCTGAACACGCAGTTCTCGCACTACTTCATCGCCGGTACGGCGCTTTGCCTGATCCACCGGTACGGCGCCACGCCGCAGCGGCTCGCCATCGTCGCGATCTCGCTCGGGAACGCGATCTACCGCGGGATCGGGTTCGCCGACCGGGTCGGGATCAGGTACCACACGGAGATCCACCGAACCGCTGTGGTGATGATCATCATCGCGATCTTCGCGATCATGCTCGCGATCGCGCTCAAGCTGACGCATCGCTTCGGCCGACCATGGTTCGCAGCACTCGGGGCGCTCACCTACCCCCTGTATCTCGTGCATGCACACGTCGGCTTCATCATCTTCGAGCGGCTCGGCGACCAGGCGAACCACGTCCTCCTGGTCGCCACCACGATGGCGCTGATGGTCGGCGTCGCGGCCACCCTGCACTACGGCGTCGAGCGACCGCTGGCGCCACGCCTCAAGCGTCTACTCGACCGGAGTCTGCCCGGCCGACCAGTTCACGCACTGCGGAAGTAGCCGGTCAGCACCTCAGCCAGCGTCTCGGGCGGAAGCGTATGGAACGTCCCGTCACGCCCCTCCACGGTCCTCTGCGGAAGTGCTGCGGCCATCTCGCGCACAGAACGCTGCAACCACTCCGGACTGGCATTGCTGTAAAGCCCCAGCGTCGGCCGGTCGACAGAAGCCAGCAACTCCACCGGTACGGCGCTGTCGCGCATCTGCAACGCGTCGTAGACCAGCGTGGGCGCCATGGCCTCGAAGCCGGCCCACATCGGCGACTGCCGCATCTGCTCGACCATCTCCCGGGGCTGACCAACCGCCTCGACCATGAAGAGCTCGGCGGCCCCACCCGGGTTTCCGGCGGCGACGAACTCCTGCAGCCGCTCCAGATACCGCTCCGGGGCCGGCGGGGCGCCCTCCACCCGGAACGGCGGCTCGACGACCGCCTGCTTCTCGAACGGCAGACCGGCCTGCAACAACACCATCGACCCCGAAGAGAACGCACAGGCGTACCGAGCGTCCGTCGCCGACCGGACCGCCTCCAGGTCCTCCCACTCCCGCTCCACGGCGTAAGACCCAGAGTCACTGGCGTCGCCGGAGTCACCACGCCCTCGCCGGTCGTAGTTGACCACTGTGAACGCCGACGACAGCGCCTCGGCGTACTCGCCGAAGTACGACCGGCCGGTGAATGCGCCGGCGATCAGCACCAGACCGGGCCCGCTGCCGGTCACGTCGTACGCGATCGTGGTGCCGTCCTGCGAAACGACCTTGTCCATCACACAACTCCTTCTGACAGAAATACCTCTGCCAGACCGTCGAACAGGCCCCGGCGCGACAGACACCGTGTGATCCAGTTCACACTGGCGTCGGGATCTTCCCGGTCTCAGCACGGCTCACTACAGTTGGATTATGTATACAGGCGACTGCACACCGTACCGGGCTCGTTGATGCTGCTCCGCCAGCTGGAGTACCTCGTCGCCCTCGCCCGGGAGAAGCATTTCGCCCGCGCGGCGGACGCCTGCTACGTCTCGCAGCCGTCACTGTCCGCCGCGATCCGTAAGCTCGAGCAGGAGCTCGACGTACCGATCGTGCGTCGCGGCCGGCGCTTCGAGGGACTGACCCCCGAGGGCGAGCGGGTGCTGCTCTGGGCGCAGCGAATCCTCGCCGAGCAGGACGCGCTCCGCCACGAGCTGTCGATGATGCGCGGCGGCCTGACCGGCACGCTCCGGATCGGCGCGATCCCGACCGCGATGCCGGTCGTCTCACTGCTGACCACACCGTTCTGCGAACGCCACCCGAACGCACGGGTCACCCTGGAGTCGCTGTCGTCGCGGGACATCACCCAGAAGCTCGCCGAGTTCGACCTGGACGTCGCGATGACCTACCTCGACGACGACACGCTCGGGCAGGTCCGCAAGACCCCGCTGTACGAGGAGCGCTACCTGCTGCTGACGCCGAAGCACTCGAAGTCGGCCGACCAGCAGGTCGCCACCTGGGCGGAGGTCGCGGAGCTGCCGCTCTGCCTGCTCTCCCCCGACATGCGCAACCGCAGGATCATGAACGGCTACTTCACCGACGACGGCGTGACCGCGACCCCCGCGATCGAGAGCGACACCGTCTCCGGGCTGTACAGCCACTTGCACGGCAGCCACTGGTCGACGGTCATCTCGCACGCCTGGCTGCATATGTTCGGCGTACCCGACGGAATGCGCGTCGTACCGCTGAAGCGTCCCGCCCGCGGCCCGCGGGTCGGACTGGTGATCGCGGCACGCAGCCCGGAGCCGGTGCTCGCGCGCGCAGTGCTCGACGTCGCGCGCCAGGCCGGCGTCCACAAAGCTCTCGACGATCTACTCGACGTGCACTTGATGGATTCCGGCCATCTCGACAGCGCGAGCAGGACTCTGACCGCCCGGCCCTGACGGCCGGCCGGCACGGGCGCGCACACGTACTCGACCCGGGTGTAAGCGGGATCACGTGAGATGCGGGCAGAACCAGCCCGTACGCCTGGTTCAATGTATACAGAAGCCAGAATTCAAGGAAGGGTAGCAATGATCTTCACACGTAGGTTCGGTGCTCTGGCGGCGCGCCCGCAGTTCCCGGATGCCCCGGAGCTGCAGCAGGAGCTGGACAACCCCGTCGACCTGGACGCCGAGCTCGCCCGCCTGACCGGCGCCATCCCGCCGGCCGGCGACGAGCGTCGTACCGCCGGCGAATCAGTCGGCGAATCCGCCGACGAGCCCGCCGCCTGACACGATCGGCGGCGAACCCGGAGACGCGCCACGGCACTTGGTAGACTGTCTACCAAGTGCCGTGGCTGTAGGACCGAAAGGGACCTCGATGACGACGATCAGTGCAGGGCCAGGGGCCGGTGCGGAACCGGCCGGGGTGCGGCACGTCAAACGGCCGACACCGTTGCGGGAGTCGGTCTACGAGGCGCTCACCGAGATGATCATCGACGGTACTCTCGAGCGCGGCCGGCACCTCGTCGAGGTCGAGCTGGCCGGTCTGCTCGGCGTCTCCCGGCAGCCGGTGCGGGAAGCCCTGCAGCGGCTGAACAACGAGGGCTGGGTGGACCTGCGGCCCGGGTTCGGCGCGATGGTGCACGTTCCGGCGGAGGACGAGGTCGACCAGTTGCTGGCGGCCCGCGCCGCGCTGGAGTCGGAGTCCGCGCGGCTCGCGGCCCGGCACGCCACCAAGGAGGACGTGGCCAAGCTGCGCGAGCTCTGCAAGGTGGGGACGGGGTTCCAGGAAGCCGGAGACATCGACGGCACCGTGCGGACGAACGCCGAGCTGCACAGCCTGATCACCCAGATGTCCGGGAACCGTTTCCTCGTTGACTTCGCCGCCCAGGTCGACCGCCGCGTCCGCTGGTACTACACGCCCGTCGCGCCGGTCCGCGGCGCCGCCTCCTGGCGTGAGCACAACCGCCTGGTGAAGGCGATCAGTGACGGCGACGAGGACAAGGCCGCGCAGATCATGCGCGAACACACCGAGCACACCCGCAAGGCCTACCACGACCTCCAGGCAAGCACCGAGCCCACCGAAACCCCCGAACCCGAGACCCCGAAACGCCGGCGCCGTACCAGCTGACAGCGCGGACGCAGTCCACCCGCCGACGTTCAGGCGAGCTCGGCGGGTCCACCTGCGGGGGGCGCGCACACCCTCTGGGGACTGTGCACAGGTAATTGCCTGTGCACAGTCACCGGCAGGCATCCACAGTCCCGAACCTGGCGCCGATCGCAGTCCCCGGCATCACGAGACGCGCACCCGCCGAAGGCGGCAAGAAGGCTGCCACCGCGGACGGTGACCTTTGCGTGGTCGCCCGCATCCAGCGGATGCGGGCGACCTTCACTTGCGGCCAGCAGCTGCCTTGCGGGCTTGCAGGGCGGTTGCCAGGTGGGCGTACTGCTCGACCGTGCGGCGGGCGTACTGGTTGTGGTCGAGGATGTGCGGCCACCAGAAGCGGCCGATCTGTTCGTGCATCCAGAGGAAGCCGATCGCGAATCCCATGCTCACCAGGGCACGGAAGGCGAGGAACTTCCACGGATCCGGGGGCAACCCCGGCGTACCGGCGACGACCCATTCGGTGACGACCGCGTGCGCCATCAGCGCCAGCGGGAACGCGATCACCCAGTAGACCGCCGCCGGCGCGAATACCCCGGCGGGGACCTTCCCGAGCGCCACGAGAACGGCGTACCCCGCCCCGAACAGGATCAGCGGTACGCCGAGCCCGAGGCCCGAGAGGACTGCCCAGCCGGCGGGCTGGCCCACGAACGCGGCCAGTCCACCGGCGATCAGTCCGCCCGCCGCGCCCACCGACGCGGCCGGGACGGTGAACTCCGCCAACTGCTTCAGCGACGCCATCTCAGCCGACCGCCACACCGAAGCGGAACAGGCAGTAGAACAGCATCCCGAGGTAGAACACCGCTCCGAACCCGATGATCACGTTCCGCACCGGTCCGGGGCGGATCGGTTTCGGCAGCAGTTTGTTGTTCGTCAGCAGCAGCACGATGCAGTACGCGCCCATCGCGAACGTGGACAGGAACGCGAGGGTGTCCAGGATCCCCGCCGGACCGTCGGCCGGACCGAACAGCAGGATCAGGATCCCGAACAGGATCACGCCCCACAAGAACCCGGCGTACAGCCGCGACATCGAGAACCGTTTGGCGCCCGGCACGAAGTAGTACGTCATGTCCGCCTGGCCGCGGGAGAACGAGTCGAACAGACCGAGGGTCGCGTTCAGCCCGATCAGCGCGATGAAGGCGAAGAACAGCGTGCCGAGGACCGACGAGCCGGCCGACGCGAACGCGTCCGACATCGCCTTCAGCGCCGCCTCCCGGTCGCCGCCCTCGATCAGCGAGGCCACGTTCGGGTTCTCCCGCGCCGCCGACATCGCCAGCACCGTGAACGAGATCGTGACCAGCATCGTGATTCCCCAGAACAGCAGGATCGCGTCGAACGTGACCCACTTCCGCCAGCCCTTCCACTTCGCCAGCTCGGCCGGGTCCTCGGTGTCGAACATGAACCCGCGCGACGGCATCGACTCCGCCTCGCCAGCGGCCCGCAGCCCGCGGATCTTCGGGATGTGCGCGCCCATGCCGGCGCCGCTGTCCCGCAACTGCAGCGTGTACCACATCTGCTGCATGCCGGACGGCCCGGCGAACGCGATCGAGCCGACCACCACCGGGAACCAGGCCGACGTCATCGCCTCGTGCGGGAAGTACCCGAACGCGAACATCCCGGCCAGCGTCCGGCCGAGGTCGTCCCAGCTGCCGACGATCGCCGCGATCACCGACGTACCGACGACCAGCAGGCCGATCAGCAGTCCGAGTAGTTTCTCGAGGAAGTTGTAGATCACCGAGAGCAGGCTGAACAGCACACCGACGAACACCAGAGCCACGCACGCGGTGACCTGCCAGGGGATGCCGGTGATCTCCTCGAACGCGGCCGCGCCGGCGGACAGGTGCCCCGGCCACATGTAGATCAGGATGGCCGCCGCGTAGAAGAACCACATCAGCGGTTTGAAGATCCGGGCCGCGCCGAAGAAGATGCTCTCCCCGGTGGCCATCGCGTACCGCGCCATCTCCAGCAGCACGAACGCCTGCAGCGTGACACCGACCATGAACAACCAGCGGATGTCCGGCCCGAACACCAGGACGAGCCGGGGCCACATGTACGACTCCCCCATCCCCACCCCCAGCGCGACCAGGAAGACGGTCGGACCGAGGATGTGCAAGGAGGGCGGTGCGTCCGGGAGTTTCCGGATCGGCATCGGTTCGAGCCTGCCCGCTTTCCAGACCTTCTCGGTCGCGACTGCCGCGGACGGCTCTTCAGGCACTTCTGAGGTCTTGCTCGTGACGTCCAAGGCGGACTCCTAAGATTGACGCCAACTAGCTGACTACCACACCCCCGCGGACTGCTTCCTCCAATCAACTGCGGCCGAGCGGCCCGGCGTTGCGGGCCCAGCGATACTTGGCACCGAGCACCTGGACGGGGGTCTCGGTCGTGTACGGGTACGCGACCACACCGTGGTCGAACAGGTACCGGCTGGCTTCCTCCACCTCGACGTCACCGGACAGCGAGGCGACCACCGGCTTGTCGATGCCCTTGGCCCGGAACTCCTCGACGACCTCGGCAACGAGCTTCGCGAACACCATCGGCGGCGTCACGATCGTGTGCCAGTAGCCCAGGATCAGGGAGTGGATCCGCTCGTCGGACAGCCCGAGCGCGATCGTGTTCCGGTACGTCGCCGGCGGTTCGCCACCCGTGATGTCGACCGGGTTGCCGGCCGCCCCGAACGGCGGGATGAACGTCCGGAACGCCGCGTCCAGGTCGTCCGGGATGTCCATCAGCGTCAGCCCGGCGTCCACACAGGCATCCGACAGCAGTACGCCGGACCCGCCCGCGCCGGTGATGATCACGACGTTCTCGCCCTGCGGCGTCGGTAGCAGCGGGATGCCACGGGCGTACTGGAGCATCTCGTTCAGTCCCGGCGCCCGGACCACACCGCTCTGCCGGAGGATGTCGTCGTACACCTTGTCGTTGCCGGCCAGGGCGCCGGTGTGCGAGCTGGCGGCCCGCGCGCCCAGGGAGGTACGACCGGCCTTCAGTACGACGACCGGCTTCTTCTTCGACACCCGGGCCGCCGTCTCGGCGAACGCCCGGCCGTCCTTCAGGTCCTCGAGGTGCATGGCGATCAGGTTGGTGTTGTCGTCGTTCTCGAAGAAGGTCAGGAGGTCATCCTCGTCGATGTCGGCCTTGTTGCCTACTCCAACGATCGCGGAGACGCCCATCCGGCTGGACCGGCTGAACCCGAGGATCGCCATCCCGATGCCTCCGCTCTGTGACGAGAGCGCGACACTGCCCTTGACGTCGTACGGCGTACAGAACGTCGCGCAGAGGCTCTCGGGCAGGTAGTAGTACCCGTAGATGTTCGGCCCGAGGATGCGCACGTTGTGCTTGCGGGCGATCGCGACGACCTCGTCCTGCAACGCCTGCTCACCGGTCTCGGCGAACCCCGACGGGATCAGGATCGCGCCCGCGACGCCCTTCTCCCCGCACTGCTCGAGCGCCCCGGCGACGAACTTGGCCGGTACGGCGAACACCGCCACGTCGACCGCACCCGGTACGTCGAGGACGGACGCGTACGCCGTGCGCCCGAGGACCTCGCCGCCCTTCGGGTTGATCGGGTAGATGTCACCGGCGTACCCGCCGTTGACCAGGTTCTTCATCACCGAGTTGCCGATCTTGCCGTCCTCGTTGGACGCCCCGATCACGGCGACCGCGTGGGGCCGCATGATCCGAGTCATCGCGGCCAGGATCTCCTCGGAGCTATACCGCTCGACCGGTTTGCCGGCCTCGGCGTCGACGATGATCCGCAAGTCCACCGCGGTCGCGCCGTCCGGCCCGGCGAGCACCGGGTTCAGATCCACTTCGGCGAACTCCGGGAAATCGGTGACGAGGTCCGACAACCGGCGTACGAGGTCTCCGAGCGCGTTCTTGTCGACCGGCTGCGCACCGCGGACACCCTCGAGCATCTCGCGGGCGCCGATCGCGTCGATCATCGCCCGCGCCTCGGCGTCACCGAGCGGAGCCAACCGGAAGGTGACGTCCTTCAGCACCTCGACGAGTACGCCGCCCAGCCCGAACGCCACGACCTTGCCGAACGTCGGGTCGGTGACCGCGCCGACGATGACCTCCTGCACGTCACCGCCCGTCACCAGCATCTTCTGCACCTGGACGCCGGTGATCTCCGCCTCGGCCTTGTAGGTTCGCGCGTTGGCCAGGATCTTGTCGAACGCGTCGCGCGCGGCGTCCGCGCTGTCGACGCCGACCACCACACCGCCGGCGTCGGTCTTGTGCAGGATGTCCGGCGAGACGATCTTCAGGACGACGGGGAAGCCGATCCCAGCGGCGAGCTCCGCTGCGCGCTCGGCAGTCGTGGCCAGCCCCTCGCCCGGCGTCGGGATGCCGTACGCGTCGGCGACCAGCTTGGCCTCGGGTGCGCTCAGCGAGGTGCGGCCGTCCGCCAGAGCCTGGTCGAGGACGGTGCGGACTGCTGCCTTGTCGTAGCTCATCTGCTCTCCCACGTCAGATCACGCCGGCGGTCTTCAGGTCGTCGAGCTCGCCTTCGGAGATCCCGAGCGAGCCGTAGATGGCGGAGTTGTGTTCTCCGAGTCCGGGTGAGGTCCGCACCGTGACCGGCGAGTCGGACAGCCTGATCGGGCAGCCGACGGTCTTGAACGTTCCGCGCTGCGGGTGCTCGACCTCGACCACCGCGCCGAGGTCGGCGAGCGTCGAGTCCTCGATCAGCTCCCGGGTGGACATGATCGGCCCGCACGGCACGTTCAGCGCGTTGAGCTTGTCCATCACCTCGAACTTGGTGTGCTGCTCGGTCCATTGCTCGATCAGCGCGAACATCTTGTCGAGCTTGTCGAGCCGCGCGGCCGGTGTCGCCCAGTCCGGGTCCTCGGCCAGCTCCGGCTTGCCGATCAACTGAGCGATCGGCGCCCAGCCCGGCGGCTGCACGATCACGTAGATGTAGTCGTTCGGGCCGCCCGGCGCGCATCGCAGCGCCCAGCCGGGCTGACCGCCGCCGGACGCGTTGCCGGAGCGCGGGACCTCGTCGCCGAAGTTGTCGTTCGGGTACTCGCGCAGCGGTCCGTGGGTCAGCCGCTGCTGGTCACGCAGCTTGACCCGGGTGAGATTCAGGACGGCTTCCTGCATCGCCACGGTGACCCGTTGACCCTTACCGGTGTTCGTCCGCTGGAGCAGTGCGGCGAGGATGCCGGCCACCAGGTGGATCCCGGTGCCCGAGTCGCCGATCTGGGCCCCGGTCGCGGTCGGCGGTCCGTCCTCGAACCCCGTCGTACTCATCGCGCCGCCCATCGCCTGGGCGACCACCTCGTAGGCCTTGAAGTTCTCGTAGCGGCCGGGGCCGAAGCCCTTGATCGAGGCGAAGACCAGGCGCGGGTTGAGCTCCTGCAGGCGTTCCCAGGTGAAGCCCATCCGGTCGATCGCGCCGGGCGCGAAGTTCTCCACCAGGACGTCGGAGTTCTTGACCAGGTCGGTGAAGATCTCCTTGCCGCGGCCGGACTTCAGGTTCAGCGTGATGCTGCGCTTGTTGCAGTTCAGCATCGTGAAGTAGAGGCTGTCGACGTCGGGCAGGTCGCGCAGCTGCTGGCGGGTGATGTCGCCGGTCGGGGCCTCGAGCTTGATCACGTCGGCGCCGAGCCAGGCGAGGATCTGGGTGCAGGACGGTCCGGACTGCACGTGGGTCATGTCGAGAACACGGACACCTTCGAGGGCCTTGCTCATGCGGGTCCCCTTTACTTGTACATGGTCTGGTTCATGGTTCCGGGGGCGTAGGCGTCCGGGTCGACCCAGACGTTGATCAGCGACGGCAGCCCCGACTCGCGGGCCCGGAGCAGCGCCGGCCCGATGTCGGCGGGGTCGCGAACCTCCTCGCCGTACCCGCCGAGCATCCGGGCGAACTCGTCGTACTTGACGTCACCGAGGGTGTTGCCGACCCGGCCGCGGTCCTTGCCGTACTTCGCTTCCTGGCCGTAGCGGATCTGGTTCATCGACGAGTTGTTGCCGACGACACCGACGAACGGGAGGTTGTAGCGCACCAGCGTCTCGAAGTCCCACCCGGTCAGCGAGAACGCGCCGTCGCCGAACAGCGCGACCACTTCCTTGTCCGGTCGCGCGTACTTCGCCGCGAGCACGAACGGGATCCCGACGCCGAGCGTGCCGAGCGGTCCCGGGTCCATCCAGTGACCGGGCGACTTCGGCTGCACGACGCCGCCGGAGAACGTGACGATGTCGCCGCCGTCTCCGATGTAGATCGAGTCCTCGGTGAGGAACTCGTTGATCTCGTGCGCTAGCCGCAGCGGGTGGATCGGGTTCGCGTCCGAGAGCTGCCGCGGCAGCCGCTTCTGGTACGCCGCGTTCTCCTCGGCCCGCAGCTCGGCGAACCAGGCCTTGCGATCCGTCTTCTGCAACCGGCCGGACGCCGCCTGCGCGACCGCGGCGAGGATCGCCCCCGGATCGCCGACCAGACCGAGGTCGATGTCGCGGTTCTTCCCGACGGTGCGGTAGTCGAGATCGATCTGTACGACGGTGGCGCTCTTCGGGAGCCGGCGCCCGTACCCCATCCGGAAGTCGAACGGGGTGCCGACGATCAGGATCAGGTCGGCGTTGTTGAACCCGTACCGCCGCGACAGGTGGAAGTGGTGCGGGTCGCCGGGCGGCAGCGTGCCGCGGGCGGAACCGTTCATGAAGGCCGGGATGTCGAGGTCCCGGACGAAGTCGATCGCCGCCTGACTTCCGCGCGAGGTCCACACCTGCGACCCGAGCAGTACGACGGGCTTCTCGGCGCGGACGAGCAGATCGGCCAGCGCCTCCACGCTCGCGGGGTCGCCGATGCTCTTCGTCGACGCCCGGTAGTGGCCGGCCTCGGGGACCGTCGCGGACTCGACCGGCACCGAGTTGTCCAGGATGTCGCGCGGGATCTCCAGGAACGACGGGCCGGGCGCGCCGTTGTAGCACTCGCGGAACGCCATCGACACCATGTCGGCGGCGCGTGCGGTGTGCGGCACGGTCGCGGCGAACTTGGTGATCGGAGTCATCATGTCGACGTGCGGCAGGTCCTGCAGGGACCCCATCTTGTGCTGGTTCAACGCGCCCTGGCCGCCGATCAGCAGCATCGGGCTCTCGGCCCGGAACGCGTTCGCGACCCCGGTGACCGCATCCGTCGTACCGGGGCCGGCGGTGACGACCGCGCAGCCGGGCTTGCCGGTGACCCGCGCGTACCCGTCGGCCGCGTGCGCGGCGACCTGCTCGTGGCGGACGTCGACCACCGCGATGCCCTCGTCGACGCAGCCGTCGTAGATGTCGATGATGTGACCGCCACAGAGCGTGAAGATCACGTCGATTCCCTCGGCCTTCAAGGCCTTCGCGACGAGATGCCCACCTGAGATCGTCTCCGGCTCCTTGACCTCTGCGACGGGGTGGGTCTCCGACACTGTCTGCGCCATCTGCAGTCATCTCCTCGGAAGGGCCGGGATCCGGCTTGAGTGTAGATTGCATACCGTATGGTGTAGTCGTAGTCTTATCCCAGGCGACAGCGGTTGTCCAGAGCTCGGCACCAGGAGGCTGCGATGACGATTTCCGACGAACTCGACCGGACCCGCACCGCACTGCTCACGCTGGAGAAATCCCTTATGGCGTTGAGGAATCGACTCGGACCGCATTTCGACGTACTGCGCCTGCTGGACGATCTGGAACGCTGTACTACGGACCTCGCCCGACTGGAACAACAGGTCCGCGCCCCGCGCCGGCACGAGCTCGTCGCGATCCCGGACGACGACTACGACCACGACTTCTGGGCCGACGCGGACCACGAGGGACTCGGCCGGACCGCTCCCTGAGTCGCCAGGCACAGCTTCAGCAAGCTCCGCAGTCGCACGTCGGGATTGCCGTCGGATGTCCGGGCGGTGATCGCGACGGCTTCCGCCGCCTGCTCGGTGGCGACGAACGTCCGGTAGAACGGTTCCCCCCATCGCCACCGCTTGACCGTGGGCAACCACCACCGCGCCGCTCCCCCAGGCCGTTCCTCCGCGCCGAGGAGATGCAATGCGGTCCGATGCGCACCGACCATTCGCCGCCGCTCGTCGCCGGTGAGCTCGCCGCTCGCGAGCGCCGTCGACGCACACAGCGACACCAGCCGCGCGGCCGACTCGAAGCCCGGAGCACTCGTGTCCAGGAATCGCGGGGCGAGCGGCAGCAGTTCACGTCGACCGGCCGAACTGCTGTGATCGTGCGCGGCCCGTGCCACCGCGCTCAGGACCGGATGCACGCACGCCGGCCGATCCGTCCATGGCTCCCGCGCCAGCCGCGACACCAGCTCCATCAGACACGGATCCGCCCGCTGCACTCTCCCGTAGCCGTTCACTCGCCCGCCACCGGCGTCCCGAGCTGCGGCCGCACCGGCAGTGCTGGCCGGCCGGGTTGTTTGAGGAACCGCACACTCAGTGCCGTGAGTACGCCGAGCAGCCCAGCGCCGACGAACAACGGTCGATAACCGACTGTCGCTGTCACCGACGCAGCGATACCGATCCCGAGCAGTCCACCGGCAGCCTTGGCGGAGTACAGGATCGCCTGGTTCTGGAGCAGGCTGTTCTCGCCGAAGAACTCGAGGACGAGGTTCGCCATGATCGCGTAGAACGCGCCACCGCCGAGCCCGGCGAACATCGCGCACACCACGAACGCCCATCCCGCGCCCGCCGTCACCAACCCGATGTGAGCGAACCCTTCGATCATCAGCACGGCCGCCAGCACCCGACGCCGGCCGAAACTGTCGGAGAGATGACCGGCGAACGACCGCCCGAATCCGTTGACCGCGGCGAGCATCCCGGCGGCGAACGCGGCAATTCCCATCCCGAGTCCGGCGCTCACCGCGTAACTGACCACGAAGGCGATGCCCAGCAGCGACAGCGCCGTACTGATTGCCAGCAGCAACCACATCAGCGGCAGCGCACCGGTCCGCAGGGCCTCGCCAGGACGATACTGCCGGACGGCGGGTGCGTTGTGCGGAATGCTGCGGTTCAGTTTCCGGTCGACGGCCCACGCCTGCGCGTCGAGCTCCGCGGGCCACCAGTGCCGCGGTGGATCCTTCAGCAGCCCACCCGCGATCAGCACGACCAGCACCGCCACCAGCGCGGTCAGGTCGAACACCGGCCCCAGGTGCGCGGGGAAGATCGCCAGCAGGGCGATACTCGGTACGGCGCCGACCGCGAAGCCACCGGTGACGAAACCGATCGTGGCGGTCCGCCGTTCGGGGAACCAGCGCGCCGACGTCGTGATGCACGCGGCGTACACGAGACCCGCGCCGGTGCCGCCGAGCAGCGCGTAGCCGACGACGAGCAGGAGATAGCTGTTCGCGTGCGCGAGCGTCACGAGTCCGACGGCAGCGAAGGCTCCGCCCAGGACGACCAGTTGAGTCGGCGAGGCGCGTCGTACCCGCTGGGCCCAGGCCGCGGGGATCGCGACGAGCGCTTGGCAGGCGACGAAGACCGCCAACAGCCACAGGGTGGGGGCGGCACCCCAGCCGCGATCGAGACCGAGGGCCGCGGTGCCGAAGGAGTACTGCAACGGGCTGATCGCGACCATGCAGGCCCAGGCCGCCCAGAGTTGCCAGCGCCGGGGGTGACCGGTCAGGTCCCGAGCGTCCTCACCGATCCGGTACCGCCGGCCGTAGACGTCACGTACGTCCCGGGGCGTGGGCATCACGTGATTCATGTCGCCTCCTGACTACTGCATACCGTATTAGATCTACATGTGATCTGTCGTACCCTTCCCGGCCGGAGCTGTCCAGACCTGAGGCGTTGCGACTGGCACTTGTTCGCAGATTGCATACCGAATACAGTCGTCACCACACACTCAGGGAGGC
Source organism: Kribbella sp. NPDC004875 (assembly GCF_042873375.1). Classification (NCBI taxonomy): domain Bacteria; kingdom Bacillati; phylum Actinomycetota; class Actinomycetes; order Propionibacteriales; family Kribbellaceae; genus Kribbella; species Kribbella sp. NPDC004875. Next base: position 724,103 of record NZ_JBIALI010000006.1, on the reverse strand, counting down.
GACGTGGACCTGATGGAGTACCAAGCCAAGGAGCTGTTCGCCCGGCACGGCGTCCCGGTGACGCTCGGCCGCGTGATCGAGGATGCGGCCGATGCCGCGGCGGCCGCCGCCGATCTCGGCGGCCGGGTGGTGGTGAAGGCACAGGTCAAGACGGGCGGCCGCGGCAAGGCAGGCGGCGTGAAGCTGGCTGCCACTCCGGACGAGGCGGTGGCGAAAGCGGGCGAGATCCTCGGGATGGACATCAAGGGTCACACCGTGCGACGCGTGCTGCTCGCACCGGCCGCGGACATCGCCGAGGAGTACTACTTCTCGTTCCTGATCGATCGGGCGAATCGCGAGTACCTGTGCATCGCCAGCACGGAGGGCGGCGTCGAGATCGAGGAGGTCGCGCACACCGACCCGGACGCGATCGCGAAGGTGACGATCGATCCGGTCGTCGGTGTGGACGAGTCCAAGGCCGCCGAGATCGTGACCGCCGCGGGCTTTCCGGACGCGGCGGCGCCGGTCGTGCAGCGGCTGTGGGAGGTGTTCATCGCCGAAGACGCGTCACTGGTCGAGGTGAATCCGCTGGTCAAGCTCGGTGACGGGTCACTCGAGGCGCTCGACGGCAAGGTGACGCTGGACGACAACGCGGCGTACCGGCATCCGGAGCACGCGGACTTCGACGATCAGGCGGCCGCGGATCCGCTCGAGGCCGCGGCGCAGGCGAAGGGCCTGAACTACGTGAAGCTCGATGGTTCCGTCGGCATCATCGGCAACGGCGCCGGGCTGGTGATGTCCACGCTCGACGTGGTCGCGTACGCCGGCACGTCGGACGGCGTGAGACCGGCGAACTTCCTGGACATCGGGGGTGGCGCAAGCGCCGAGGTGATGGCCAACGGGCTCGGGATCATCCTGTCCGACCCGCAGGTGAAGAGCGTGTTCGTGAACGTGTTCGGCGGGATCACCGCCTGCGATGCGGTCGCGAACGGCATCGTGCAGGCGCTCGAACTGCTCGGCGACCAGGCCGGCAAACCGCTCGTCGTCCGGCTGGACGGCAACAACGTCGACGCGGGCCGCAAGATCCTTGCCAAGGCCAACCATCCGCTGGTGACCGTGGCCGACACGATGGACGACGCGGCCGCGCTGGCCGCGGCGAAGGGAGCGTAGGAATGGCGATCTTCCTGACCGAGAAGAGCCGGATCGTCGTCCAGGGGATGACCGGGTCCGAGGGACAGAAGCACACCAGCCGGATGCTTGCCGCCGGCACCACTGTGGTCGGCGGCGTGACACCGGGTAAGAGCGGTCAGTCGGTCGACTTCGCGAAAAGGTCGATCCCGGTGTACGGATCGTGCGCCGACGCGGTCGACGCGACCGGCGCCGACGTCTCGGTGGTGTTCGTGCCGCCGCGGTTCACCCGCGAGGCGGTGATCGAGGCCGTCGACGCCGGGATTCCGCTGGTCGTGGTGATCACCGAGGGCGTGCCGGTGCACGACACCGCCGCCTTCTTCGCCCATGCCCAGGCCAACGGCACCCGGGTGATCGGGCCGAACTGTCCCGGAATCATCACGCCGGGGCAGTCGAACGCGGGCATCATCCCGGCCGACATCGCCGGCCAGGGCCGGATCGGTCTGGTGTCGAAGTCCGGCACGCTGACCTACCAGATGATGTACGAGCTGCGGGACTTCGGGTTCTCGACCGCGATCGGTATCGGTGGTGACCCGATCATCGGGACCACGCACATCGACGCGTTGCAGGCGTTCCAGGACGACCCGGACACCGACGCGATCGTGATGATCGGTGAGATCGGTGGTGACGCCGAGGAGCGGGCGGCCGCGTTCATCAAGGAGAACGTGACCAAGCCGGTCGTCGGGTACGTCGCGGGCTTCACCGCACCGGAGGGCAAGACGATGGGTCACGCGGGCGCGATCGTGTCCGGCTCGTCCGGTACGGCGGCCGCGAAGCAGGAGGCCCTGGAAGCGGCCGGGGTCCGCGTCGGCAAGACCCCCACCGAGACCGCGACCCTCCTCCGAGCAACGCTCGTACCCGTGGAAGGTCAATCCCTGCGCTGACGCGGTGGGGCCGTGCTGAGGCGGAGGACGAGCTCGGTGGGTACGGCGATCGACGCGGGTGGCGGCTCGTCGGTCCTGAGCTCCGCGATCAGCGTGTCGACGCTGCGCCGGCCGATCTCCGCGAACGTCTGCCGGACGGTGGTGAGCGGCGGCCAGAAGTGCGCCGACTCCTCCATGTCGTCGAAACCGACCACGCTCACGTCGTCCGGCACAGCGCGGCCGCACTCATGCATAGCTCGCAACAGACCGAGAGCCATCTGGTCGTTCGCCACGAACACCGCGGTGACGTCCGCATTGGCCGCGAGCTGACACCCGACCTCGTAGCCGGACGTCGACGACCAGTCCCCGTGCAGCACCGGCGGAACGGGCCGACCGTGCTCGATCAGCGTCTGTTCCCAGGACTGCTGCCGGCGTTCCGCGGCGAACGACCGCCACGGTCCCCCGAGATGCCACACCGTCTCGTGCCCCAACGCGAGCAGGTGCTCGGTCGCCAGCCGCGCGCCCTGGTTCTGATCCGCGTCGACCATCGGGTAGCCGTAGTGCACGCTCGCATCCACCACCACGACCGGCAGTCCCGTCGGCAGCTGTACGTCGTCCAGCACATGCGCCTCGTTCAGTACGACGACACCGTCGACCGCCTGCTCACTCAGCCGGTCGAACGCATCGGTCACCGCCCGCTGACCGACCTCGAGCACCGGGCGCAGGTTCACCGAGTACCCCCGCGCGGTCGCCGCCGCGGCGATCGCGTCGAGCGTGCGCGTCGTACCGAAGGTGGACAGTTCGAAGACGATCACGCCGATGCTGCGGAACTCGCCGCTGCGTAGCGCTCGGGCGGCGCCGTTCGGGCGGTAACCGAGCTGGCGCATCGCGTCCTGGACGCGGGCGCGGGTGGCCGCGTCCACGTTCTGCCGGCCGTTCGCCACCCGGGACACGGTCTGCCCCGATACCCCGGCCAGCCGCGCGACGTCGGCCATCGACGGACCTCGGCGCCGCCTGCCTACAGTTCCCTCCACACTCCCGCTGACTGGCACTCCTGCCACCTCCCGTGTGTTTCGCAGTCTAGACATGTTTGCGTCAACACACCGCCATTCGGCGAGCCGGGAGAGATGGAACAGGTGGGCCCGGCGTCGCTGTGGCCGGGCCCACCTGGGCTCAGACGCCGACCTTGGTGGCGAGCAGGTCGGCGACCGCGTGCACGGCGCGCAGCGTCGGAGCCCGGGTGCCGGTGAGATCGGCGAGCTCGACGACGGCGGCGAGAATCACGTCGAGTTCGAGCGGCTTGTCGTTCTCCAGGTCCTGGAGCATCGACGTCTTGTGCCCGCCGACGCGTTCGGCACCGTCCAGCCGCTTGTCGACCGAGATGTCCGGATGGCAGCCGAGCGCGGCCGCGATCTCCAGGGACTCCTCCATCATCATCCGGACCATCTGGCGGGTGCCCTGGTGTGTCGCGATCTCCACCATCGTCGCTCGGGCGAGCGCACTGATCGGGTTGAACGCCGCGTTGCCGAGCAGCTTGATCCAGATGTCGTTGCGGATGTCCGCCTCGACCGGACACTTCAGTCCGCCGGCGATCATCGCCGTACTGAACTCCGCACACCGCGGCGACAGTCCGCCCGCGGGCTCGCCGATCGAGAACCGGGTGCCTTCCAGGTGCTGTACGACGCCTGGACCCGCGAGCTCGGTCGAGCAGTAGACGACGCAGCCGATCGCGCGGTCGAGGTCGAGTACTCGAGTGACGGCGCCACCCGGGTCGACAGATTCGATCCGGCGGCCCTCGTACGGGCCTTTCAGACCGTGGAAGTACCACCAGGGGATGCCGTTCTGGGCCGCGACCACGGCCGTGCGGTCGTGCAGCAGCGGGGCGAGCAACGGACCGGCGGTCGCGTACGAGTTCGCCTTGAGGCCGAGGAAGACGTAGTCGACCGGACCGATCTCGGCCGGGTCGTCGGTGGCCGGCGTCCGGGCCGTGAAGTCGCCGCGCGGGCTGCGGACGACGACCCCGCCGGAGCGGATCGCTTCCAGGTGCGCGCCACGGGCCACGAGGTGGACCTCGGTGCCACCACGGTGCAGTGCCGCGCCGACGTACGCACCGATCGCGCCGGCGCCGAGAACCGCAACTCTCATAGGGGTCCCTGCCTTCCCGGGTGGCTTGGTATACGGAATACAGTAGGCTGGAGGCAGAATGCGGTCAAGGTCACATCAGGCGGTAAGCGCTCGCCAGAAAAAGTTCCGGACGCACCGATGAATCGGGGCCGGCCCGCCGGTATGTACCTGCGAAAGCACTCGAAAGCACTCGAGAAGGAGCAGGAACCATGGGCCACGTCATCGTCATCTCGTTCGTCAGCATGGACGGCGTCGTCACCGACCCGGACGGCTCCGGCGGCACGCCGTTCGGCGGCTGGGCCTTCCGGCACGGGCCGGAGACCCACGGCGGGGACAAGTTCCGCCTCGGCGAGCTGATGGACAGCGGGGTGCTGCTGCTCGGCAAGGACACGTGGCAGCTGTTCAGCAAGCTCTGGCCGAACCGCACCGACGAGTTCTCCACCCGGATGAACAAGATGGCCAAGGTCGTCGCGTCGCACTCGCTGACCGACGTCTCGGTCTTCCCGAACTCGACACTGATGGAAGGCACGCTGACCGACTACGTGCGGTCGGAGCCGCGGACCATCGCGGTCACCGGCAGCCTGAGCGTGATCCACGCCCTGCAGGCCGCCGACCTCGTCGACGAGTACCGGCTGATGACACTCCCGTCGGTCGTCGGCGCCGGTGAGAAGCTGTTCGTGTCGTCGGACAAGCCGGTACACCTGAAGCTCGCCTCAGTGGTCCAGACTGGCGCCGCGTCGCTGGCCACCTACGTGCGGCCCTGAGGCACCATGGGTCGGTGACCTGGCCGGCGATGGTGTGGATCGGTGGAGCCCCGGGCGCAGGCAAGTCGACGATCGCCCGGGCGCTCGCGCGGCGGTGTGACCTCCCGCTGCACCCGATCGATCTGTGGACCTACGCGCACCTGGACCGGTTGCCACCGCTGCGGTCGCTGGCGGAGGACCTGGCCGAGGGACCGGAGTACGCCGCTGACGCGTTCGTCCGCAGCTCGCGATTGCGACTCGAACTGGTGGCCGAGGATGTCCGGGAGCGCGCGCTGGGCGACGTACCTGCACTGGTGGAGGGTCCGCAGCTCTTCCCGTCGATGGCGGACGGGGTCGACGCGGCAGTGTGGGCGGCAGTGTGGTTGGTTCCGGACGCCGAGCAGACCCGGAGGACGCGGGAAGAGCGGCTGGCTCGGGCGGAGGATCCCGCGGGCCGCTCGCGCTTGGAGGGGCTGCTGGCGCGGGACGCCGTACTCGCCGAGCTGATACGGCGGGAAGCCGCAGAGTGTGGGCGGTTGGTCGTAGAGGTCGCGGCTGAGCCGGAGTGGGCCCGTGTCTGTCGGGCCGTCGAGGACGCACTGGGGGCGCTGCCTCGACTACCGGCGGGTGCCGAGCTGAGTTGGCAGCGACGGTACGAGAACGAGGCGGCCTGCCGGCAGGGACGGTTGTGGCAGGCGGACATCGGGCTGGCCGAGCTGCCGCCGTACCCGTTCGCGTGTGAGTGCGGGACGTCCGGCTGCGCAGTGACCTGGTCGGGCACGCCGGACACGTACGAGATTCAGCGTCGGAACGGGTGGCTGGTGGCGCATTCCGCGTGCTAAAGTCTCCGACCGATGCAGTTTTGCAGTTCCACGTTCGTTTTCGAAGCGCCCGCGGATTTGTGATCCGCGGGCGTTTCGGCATTTCAGGAGTAGACATGGCTTTGGGAACAGTGAAGTGGTTCAACGGCGAGAAGGGCTTCGGCTTCATCTCCCAGGAGGACGGCGGTGCCGACGTGTTCGTGCACTACTCGGCGATCCAGACCCAGGGCTTCCGCTCCCTGGACGAGAACCAGCGGGTCGAGTTCGAGATCGCCCAGGGCCCGAAGGGCCTGCAGGCGGAGAACGTTCGCCCCGTCTGAGGTGAGCTGACGGCAGGCCCGGGTCACTCCGGGCCTGCCACCCACAGGTACTCGCCGTCTTCCAGCACGTCGGTGCGGTGAAGTCCTGATGCGGCTGCGACAGCAGCCGACGCGGTGTGATCCGGATGGACATGTGCGATGATCCGGACGATTTTTTGTGTCCGCAGCCAGGTGACCAGTCCCTGCGTTGCCTCTTTCGCGAAGCCCTGGCCCTGCCAGGCGGTGCCGATGACCCACGCGATTTCCGCGGTACTTCCAGTGATGGTTGCCTGGACGTACCCGATCAGCTCACCGTTGTAGTCGAGCACCCAGTTCAGCCACCGCTCGTCCGGACGGCTTGGCCCGGCCAGCTGCCGCCGGTACCGCGCCTCCAGTACGTCGGCACTCGGCGGCTCGCCGCCGGTGAACGTGTAGAGGCCGGGGTCGGACAGCACCTTGGCCATCGCAGCGGCGTACTCGACCTGGAGCGGGAGCATAGTCAGACGGTCTGTCGCGATCACCGGGCCACGGTAGTGCTGTTTGCCGGTCCGGCAACACGAGGTGGGCTGGGCCTGTCAACAGGACCAGACTTGTCGTCATGATCGAGATCGATTGGGGCGAAGAGGCCGGGCGGCTGCGCGCGTCCGCAGCTGGTGAGGCCGACTGGAACGCCGCGGTGGCGAGCCGTCTCGTGCGGGACGGCGACAAGGTCGTGGCGGACATCGGGTGCGGTGGCGGTGGGATGGCCAAGGCGCTCGCCGAGGCGCTGCCTGGTGCGACCGTGGTGGCGATCGACGCGGATCCCGACGTACTGGAGCAGGCGCGGGAGCACACCGCGGGACTCGTTCGGTGCGAGCTGGCGTCGATGGACGAGGGCGCTGAGCCGTTGCGCCGGGCAATCGACGCGCCGGCCGACCTGGTGTGGGCGTCCGCGTCGGTGCACCACGCTGCCGACCAGCAGGCCGCTGTGGACGCGCTGGCGTCGCTGCTCGCCCCAGGTGGGCGGCTGGCGCTCGCTGAGGGCGGACTGCCGGCTCGGCACCTGCCGTGGGACCTGGGGATTGGTGAGCCCGGACTGGAGCTGCGGCTGGATCTCGCGCAGGACCGGTGGTTCAAAGTGATGCGGGAGTCACTGCCTGGGTCGGTGCCGTTGCCGTACGGGTGGACCGAGGCGCTCACGCGGGCTGGGCTGACCGACGTGACCACACAGAGCGTGCTGAGCGAGACACCGGCGCCGCTGTCGCCGCAGCGGCTGGATGACGTCGTACGGCAATTCCAGACGCGGATCGAGCGGCTGACCGGGGCGGGACACGGGCATGGTCACGGGCACGGGCACATGGTTGTGCCCGATGAGGAGTGGCTGAGCCCGGAGGATGTGGACACCTGGCGGCAATTGCTGGACCCGCAAGGGCCGCATTTCCTTGGACGGCGGGTAGACCTCGCCATACTGTCCGTACGGAGCGTCCACCTGGGGAACGCGCCACGCTGACGGGCACGCCGTCGCTGGACTGTCGGAGGCTCGCCGTAAGGTGGGTGCCCATGAACGACCGGCTGGTGTGGATCGACTGCGAGATGACCGGCCTCGATCTGGTGAACGATGCCTTGATCGAGGTCGCGGTGCTGGTCACCGACTACGAACTGAACGTGCTCGGTGACGGGATCGACCTGGTGATCGCGCCGCCCCCGGCCGCGCTCGAACAGATGGGTGACTTCGTTCGCGACATGCACACCACGTCCGGGCTGCTCGAAGAGCTCCCGACCGGCATCCCGCTCGCCGACGCCGAGCAACAGGTCCTCGACTTCATCACGTCGTACGTGAAGGAGCCCCGCAAGGCCGCGCTCGCCGGCAACTCCGTCGGCACCGACCGGACCTTCCTGGCCCGGGACATGCCGCGCGTCGAGTCCCACCTCCACTACCGCAACGTCGACGTCAGCTCCATCAAGGAGCTCGTCCGCCGGTGGTATCCGCGGGTCTACTACGCGACCCCCGCCAAGAACGGCAACCACCGCGCGCTCGCCGACATCACCGAGAGCATCGACGAGCTGCGGTACTACCGGGAGACCGTGTTCGTGCCCCAGCCCGGACCCGACTCCCCCACCGCCCGGGCCGCCGCGAGCCTCTTCACGACCGCGGTCGAGGACACCCCAACAGGCTCCTGACCTGCGGATCCACCCTCGATTTCAGGTCCCGACAGTTCATCGCTATGATTGCTCAGCCGTCGCGGTTCGGACGGCAATGGTGGGTGTAGCTCAGCTGGTAGAGCACCTGGTTGTGGTCCAGGTGGTCGCGGGTTCGAGTCCCGTCACTCACCCGAAGTCGAGGGCGACGTGTGCTCGCGGAAAGCGCGAGCCTCGTCGCCTTCGGCATTTTGTGCGGCTGCGCTTCGCTTGCCGCCGGCGGGGGCTCCGCCACCCGCACCCCCTTGCGCCTTCGCTTCGCTCGGCTCCCTGGCTGGGGTTGTCTTTCGGCTTTCCGGCTGGGGCTGGGGTTGTCTTGCGGCCTTCCGGCTGGGGCTGAGGTTGTCTTGCGGCCTTCCGGCTGGGGCTGGGGTTGTCTTGCGGCCTTCCGGCTGGGGCTGCGGTTGTCTTGCGGCCTTCCGGCTGGGGCTGCGGTTGTCTTGCGGCCTTCCGGCTGGGGCTGCGGTTGTCTGTGGCCTTCCGGCTGGGGCTGGGGTGTCTTTCGGCTTTCCGGCTGGGGCTTGTGGTCGGCTGTTGGCGCTGGCTGCGGTTGTCTGCATGGGAGGATGCCCGGGTGAAGGCCTCTGGGAGTATGTGGTTCGGGTACGGCGTGGTTCTGCTGGTCACGTTTGTGGTGGGGTTCTTGGCGTTCGGGGTTTGGGTGTTGTCGAAGGTTTTCTGAGGTGGGTGTGATCTGACGGGCCTGTCGATGCGTCTTTGGGGGCAGAGGCATCGACGAGAGGGTGTTGATGAGGTCTACCGAGGAATTCGAGGAGTTTGCGCGGGCTTCTGTGGGGAGGCTGTATCGGACTGCTTGGTTGCTGGTGGGGGATCGGCACCACGCTGAGGATCTGGTGCAGGACACGCTCGCGAACCTGCTGAAGGTCTGGCACCGGGTCGAGAACCCGGGGGCCTATGCGCGGACCGCGATGGTGCGGACGTACATCTCGCAGCGGCGGCGGAAGAGTTGGTCCGAGCGGCCGACCGAATCGTTGCCCGAGGTGGTGGAGCGGGCCGGAGATCCGGAGCTGCGGCTGGCGTTGCAGAGCGCTCTGAGCGAGCTGGCGCCGCTGGATCGGGCTGTGCTGGTGCTGCGGTTCTTCGAAGATCGCAGCGTCGAGCAAGTCGCGCTCGATCTCGGCAAGAACACCAGTGCGATCACCACTCGCACCGCCCGCGCCCTGGACCGCCTGCGTGCGGTCCTCGGTGAGGGTGCCGCCCAGCTGATCGCGCACTGAACCGAGGAGAACCCATGAACACCCAGCTCACCGACCTGATGCAGAAGGCCACCGAGAACCTCGAGCCGGTCACACCCGACCTGCTCGAACGCAGCGTCACCCAGGGGCTCCGGCTGCGCCGCCGGCGTACGGCGCTGCTCACCGCGAGCGGCGCCGGTGCAGTACTGGCCACCGCCGGGCTGATCGCGGGCGGCATCCACGTGCTCGGCTCCCCCGCGGACGCCGCGGTCGCCGGCTCACCGGTTCCGCTCACCAAGCCGTCGACCAAGCCGTCCGTCAAGCCGACACCCGCCACCAAACCGGTCGGGGTGACTCCCAAGCAGACCCTGGCGACGCTCAGGTCCCTGCTCGAGGCTCCCGGCCGGACCCTCTCGGCTCCCGAGACCTGGGGTGGCGGCGACTACGCCGGGGCGGCGTACGTCGTCGACGACGGCCACGGTGCCGCCCGCGTCGACGTGATGATCTCCGGCGGCGGCGAACAGAACCCGTGCGTCCCCGCCCGCACGGGCTGCAAGACCCTGCCCGACGGCTCGGTCCTGTTCACCTCCAAGGAGTCCCCGGAGTACTCCGACAGCCGCCAGAAGCAGTACAGCGTCGTCAGCAACCTCGTCGTCCTGTACCGCCACGACGGCCGCAACATCAACCTCACCAGCTACAACGGCCCGGCGGAGAAGGGCAAGCAGCACACTCGCCCCACGCCCATCCTTTCCGTCGCCGACCTCACCACCCTCGCGAAGAGCACCGCCTGGAAGCTGCCGTCGGCCAAAGCCGGCAAGTAGCTCACCGACGGACGGAGCGGACAGCGTCCGCGACGACGTAACCAGTGGGGGTGTCGGTGAGGGTCACCGAGGCGGCGAGACCGGCTGAGGAGGTGTAAGTGCCCAGACTCAGCCCCTCGCCGCCTCGGGGCTTCGCCGCCCGGGAGCAGGATCTGGGTGAGCACGTTGCGCGTGTCCCAGGTATTCCGATCAGCGGGCGTGTTACTTCACCGCGAGCACGCCGTGGGTGACCAGCTCGACCCCGATCGCCAGGGTGAGGAACCCGATGATGCGGCTGAGCGCGCCGAGTCCCGTCGGACCGAGCTTGTCGACCAGCGGCGTACCGAAGCGGAGCAGCACCACGACCAGGGCGGCCATCGCGAGCGCCGCGACGATCACACTCGCCCGGTTCTCGATCCCGGGGTGCCGGGCGGTCAAGGCGATCACCACGCCGATCGCGCCCGGACCGGCGATCAGCGGCAGCGCCATCGGCGAGAACGACACGTCCGGCTTCGCCACGCCGTGCGTCTTCTCGTCGTCGGTCAGCGTCTGGCGGGCCACGATCATCCCGAAACCGGAGTGCGCGACCACGAGGCCGCCGGCGATCTGCAGCGCGGGCAGGCCGATCCCCAGGCCTTCCAGCACGAGCGTCCCGAGCAGCGCGAACACCGTCAGGATGCCGAAGACGTAGACACCTGTCAGTACCGCTTGCCGACGGATGGCGGACCGGCCGACGCCTTGCGTCAGACCCGCGAAGGTAGCCAGCGCACCGATCGGATTCATGATCGGCAACAATGCAGCCAAGGCCGAAACCGCAACGTGTACGGGCTCCACGGACGGGAAGCGTACACGGCCCAGAGAAGGACCAGCGAGGAACCTGCCGTGCGCCACGAGGTCACTGCCGCCGACACCGCGCTCGCAGTGGGCAGCGGCGACGTCGAAGTCCTCGCCACGCCGCGCCTGATCACCTGGCTGGAGCACGCCACCACCGGACTCGCCCAGCGCCACCTCCGCCCCGGCCAGACCTCGGTCGGTACGGCGGTGCGCCTCCGCCACCGGCTACCGACCCGGGTCGGCGACACCGTGGACATCGTCGCGGCGGAGCCCGAGGTCGACGGCCGGCATCTGCGTTTCCAGGTACGCGCCACGAACTCGGCCGGCCAGGTCGTCGCGGACGGCGAACTCGAACGTGTCCTGGTGGACCGCGAACGCTTCCTCGCGAACGTGCCCTAGTGTCCCGAGTCGGAAGTACGGCGGCGCTTTCGATTCAGGACACCAGCGACTGTCCTTCCAGCCGATGGGTTCTAGACCGGCGGCTCGACGTACCAGCGGGGTAGTTGGGCGGGCTCGAGGCTGGTGGGGTCGCCGGGGCGGGAGAGCGTGAGGATCGCCTGCTGGATCTCCCGCCGCGCGTTCAGGGCGTCCTCGATGGCGTACAGCCGGGCCGCGACCTCGGACTCCACGTCGTTGCCGATGACGTCGACCGCGGCGACCAGGAAGATCCGGTCCGCGCCGACCCACTCCATGTGCAGGAAGGTGACCCGCTCGATGTCCTTGTGGTCGAGCAGCGCGCGCAGGACGCGGTTCCGCGCCAGCGGTGTCACGGCCTCGCCGGTGAGGAAGTCCATGTTGCGGCTGATCAGGAACAGGGCGACCACGCCGAGCAGGATGCCGACGACGATCGACCCGACCGCGTCCCAGGCCGCGTTGCCGGTCAGCTGGTGGAGCAGGATCGCGACGCCTGCGATCAGGATGCCGATCAGTGCGGACAGGTCCTCCACGAACACCGCCCGGAGCACCGGGTTCGACGTCAGTCGCACGTAGCGCCACGGCCTCAGCATCCGCTCGAGCGCGCCGGCCTTGGTCTGCCGCAGCGCCTGCGTGAACGAGATCCCCTCGAGCACGAACGAGACGCCCAGCACGGCGTACGCCCAGCCGTACGACGTGCTCTCCGCCTCACCGTGCTCCAGCGACTGGATACCGTGCCAGACCGAGACCGCGGCGCCCACCGTGAACAGACCGAACGCTGCGAACATCGACCAGATGTAACCGACCCTGCCGTACCCGAGCGGGTGCGTCCGGTCGGCGGGTTTACGCGCCCGCCGCTCGCCGACCAGCAGGAAGATCTCGTTGCCGGTGTCGGCCCAGGAGTGCGCCGATTCGGCCGCCATCGACGCCGATCCGGTGATCACCGCGACCACCGTCTTGGCGACCGCGATCAACAGGTTCGCCGCGAGCGCGACCAGGACGGTCAGCAGGCTCTCGCCGCCGTCTGCTTCGTCGGAGCTGCTCACAGTCGAACCCTAGCCGGACGGACGGATGATCCGTTGGTCAATCGCCCGGGCGACGGCCGCGGCCCGGGTGTCGACCTCGAGCTTGGTGTAGATGTGCGCGAGGTGGGACTTGACCGTCGCCTCGCTGACGAACAACCGGCGGGCCAGTTTGCGGTTCGACAGGCCGGTGGCGAGCAGGTTGAGGATCTCGACCTCGCGGTCGGTGAGCGTCGGGCCGGAGCGCCGCACCAGCCGGGCGGCGACGGCCGGGGCGAGCACCGTCTCACCACGTGCGGTGCCGCGGATCGCGCGGAACAGATCCTCTGGCGGCGCGTCCTTCAACAGGTAACCGGCCGCGCCGGCGTCGATCGCACTCATGATGTCCGCCTCGGTGTCGTACGTCGTCAGCACCAGCACCTGAGGCGGCTCGGGAAGGGCGCGGAGGCGGGCCGTCACCTCGGCACCACCCGCCCCGGCACCGAGGTTGAGGTCCATCAGCACGACATCCGGATGGACGGCTGTGACGAGCTGCTCGGCGCTGCGCGCGTCCGAAGCCTCGCCGACCACGGTCAGGTCCTCCTGCCCCTCGACGAGCGCGCGTACGCCGGCGCGCACCACGGGATGGTCGTCGACCAACGCGACCCGGATCATGCGCGCGGCTCCGGTTTCGGTCGCGTTTCGGGTCGCAGCGGAATCGAGACGGCGAGGGCCGTGCCCTCTCCCGGTTCGCTTTCCAGCACGAGCGTTCCTCCCAGTTGTCTCAGCCGTTCACGGATCCCGGCCAGGCCGTGGCCGCGATCGGAATCCATCTTGACTGAAATTCCGGGAAGGCCGCGGCCGTCATCCACAACGTCGAGAACGACCGCATCTGGTTGATACGTCAGGGTCACGACAGCGGTTGTCGCGGCCGCATGCTCGAGCACATTGGCCAGTGCTCCGCGGGCGGTGCGCAGGATTGCTGTCTCCACCTCCGAGTCGAGCGCTATCGGCGTACCGTGCACCAGCACGCGGACCTGTAGGGAGCTGTGCGCTGACAGGCGCGCACACGTCCTGCGCAGTGCTGCCGGCAGTCCGGCGGTCAGCTCTGCCGGCGCCAGGTCGCGGACCACTCTGCGGGCTTCGTCCAGTCCGTCGCGTGCTGTGGCGGCCGCTTGGGCGGCGTGTTCGCGTGCAGCGGCCGGTTTGTCGTCCCACTCGCGTTCTGCCGCCTGCAGGAGCAGGTTGATGCTCGACAGGCCCTGCGCGACGCTGTCGTGGATCTCGCGCGACAGCCTGGCCCGCTCGGCAATGACGCCGGCTTGGTGCTGCGCGTCGGCCAGATCGCCTTGCGCCGCGTGCAGGTCGTCGAGCAGCGCCTGTCTGGCCAGTGCATCCCGCTCCAGCGCCCGATAGGCGCCCACGGCAAGCACTGCGATGCAGACCGGGCCCAGAACGATGGTCGGGTCCAGGCGGTCGGCCATGCGGGACCACTGCACCACGGTGACGACCACCATGCCCGCAACGACCAGGCAGGCCGGCCGGAACGACAGGATCCGCAGAGCGACGAACGACAGCGGCACGGCGCACCAGGCGAACGACGGCGCCACCAGCACCAGGCCGCACCACTCCAGCACCAGTAGAGCCAGCCAGACCTGCCCGGGCAGCACCCGATAGGCGGCGTACGTCGCCAGCAGGAGCACCGCTCCGACCAGCACCCAGGGCGCCCGGTCACTGAAGCCGTGACCGGTCAGGTACCGCACCGCGGAGGCCAGCACCAGCACGACCAGCGCCGCGTGCAGTGCGGTCGCCAGTCTGGTCGCGTGGCTGAGAACAGCCGGGGTGTGTGCAGTGACCATGTCCAACCGATCGTAGGCCCGGCGGACCGGCTTCCGAATCATCCGTTCGGCTATCCGTTGGTGGCCGAACACCCGTCGTACCGGCGGCCTGGACCGCAGAAGCTGGAGGCAGTTCGAAATCCACCGATCCGCTTGAGAGGTCCGCATGTCTGTCCGCATGTCTGTCCGCACGGTGTCCGCCACCCTCGCGCTGTCCGCAACCCTGCTCGGCGCCGGCGCCTCCACGGCGTTCGCCGCCCGGCCGAGCACCTACGACCTGTCTGGCGACCCCGGCGGCTCCAAGTTCGAGGGGATCGGTTTCGACGCCCGCACGCAGCGCTACTACGTCTCGGAGACGACCGGCGGCGAGATCCACCGCGGCCAACTCCGCTCCGCCAACGCCGTCGAGTGGCTGAAGGGCGACGGCACCGACGGCCGCTGGACGGCCCGCGGCGTGAACGTCGACTCGCAGGGCCGGGTATATGTCGCCGGCGGCCCGAACGGGATCGACCACCCGGGCGCGCCAGACCTGTGGGTGTACTCCCCCGACGGCAAACTGCTCGCTGCGCTCCGCACCGGCGTACCGAACGCGTTCCTGAACGACTTGGTGATCGGGCCGGACGGAGCGGCGTACTTCACGAACTCGAACGCCCCGCAGATCTTCCGCGTCGCCGAGAGGCACGGGCAGTGGACCGTCACGACCTGGGCCGACGCGAAGGGGACGATCGAGACCAGCACCGGCTTCAACCTCGGCGGGATCGCGCTGTCACCGGACCGCCGGGCGCTGGTCGTGGCCCAGGGCAACGTGGGCAGGCTCTGGCGGTTCGACCTACGGACCGCGCGGGCGACCGCGGTCGACACCGGCGGCGCCGACCTGGTGAACGCCGATGGCCTGGTCCAGCAAGGCGCGTCACTGTGGGTCGTGCAGAATTTCTCCCGAGTGCTGAGCACGCTTCAGCTGTCAGCCGACGGCAGCTCGGCACGGCTCGTGTCCGCCACGCCGACGGCCGCCGATCGAGTGCTGACGACGGCCAAGCTCGCGCAGGGCCGACTGCTGGTGGTGGACAGCAAGTTCGACGAGGCGACCGCGGTCCCGCCGTACCAGGTCATCGCGCTCACCCCGCCGCGCCGATGAAGCGCCGTCCGATCGCCGTGACCGCCACCGTGCTGATGGCGGTGGCCACCGCGTGTTCAACTGAGACCAGTACTCCGGCCCCTGCACCACGGGCGTCCGCATCATCGTCCGCATCATCGTCCCCGTCAGCATCACCGTCATCGTCACCGTCTAGGAGCGCCTCTGTGCCGTCCACACTCGACAGTCAGCTGATCGCCGCCGCGTGGAAGAACGACGTCCCCGAGGCGAAGCGGCTGATCACCGCCGGCGCGAACGTCAACGCCGTCGACGACACCGTCCAGAGCGCCTTCTTGATCGCCGCGAGCGAGGGCTACCTCGAACTCCTCGACCTGACGCTGGCTCACGGCGCCGATATCCGCAGCCTCGACAGCTACCACGGTACGGCGCTGATTCGCGCGGCCGAGCGTGGTCACGCCGCCGTGGTCGGACGGTTGATCCAGGCCGGCGTAGCGGTCGACCACGTGAACAACCTCGGCTGGACCGCCCTGCACGAGGCGGTGCTGCTCGGCAAGGGCACCCCGGAGTACGTCGACACTGTCCGGCTGCTGATCGCCGCGGGTGCCGACGTCACCAAGCCGGCCAAGCGTGACGGCGCGACCCCGGTGCAGGCGGCCAAGGACCGCAGCCAGTCCGGCGTCAGCACTGCGCTCACGACCGAACGCCCGTCCTCGCCGACCTCGGCGTTGCTCGCAGCCGCCTCCTCCGGCGACGCGGACGCTGTCGCGGCGGCGCTTGCGGCCGGTGCCCCGATCGAGTCACGCGACGACCACCGCCGTACCGCGCTGCTGCTCGCCTCGCTCAACGATCGCGTCGACGTCGCACGGCTGCTCGTCGAACTCGGCGCCGACCCGGACGCCCAGGACGACCGGCAGGACTCCGCCTGGCTTGTGACCGGCGTGACCGGGAGCGTCGCGATGCTGGAGACCCTCCTGCCCGCGAACCCGGACCTGACCCTGCGGAACCGCTTCGACGGCATCTCGGTGATCCCGGCGAGCGAGCGCGGTCACGTGGACTACGTCCGGCGCGTCGTGCGGACCGACATCAACGTCAACCATGTGAACAACCTCGGCTGGACCGCACTGCTCGAGGCGATCATCCTCGGCAAGGGCACCAAGCCGTGGCAGGACATCGTCCAGATCCTCGTCGCCGCCGGAGCTAACCCCAACCTTCCCGACGCCGAAGGCGTAACCCCCCTCCAACACGCCAAGTCCAGCGGCTACACCCAGATCGAAAACATCCTGCGAACAGCGGGGGCCCACTAGCCTCAGCTCGCCGTCACCAAGCGTCTCAGGTGGGACCGGAAACGAGAGAGGCAGGTGCGCTACGCCCAGATCGCGGCAGTGGTGCCGTCGTCGAGGATCTCCGGTGGGTCCGGGTACGAGTGGGCGCGACCTTCGGCGTACCGCTGGGCCGACCAGGCCACCGCGGCCGCGTCCAGGATGTCGTCCGCGGCGGCCAGCGCCCCGGCCAGGCCGATGTCGCCACCGATCGGCATCCCCGAGTCCGCGAGCAGCCTGCGACGCTCCTCTCCACCGGCCCACGTGGACTTCGCATGCGCCAACGGACGGCCCGCCATGGTCGCGAAGCACACCTCGGGATGCACCTCGAGCACCGGACACGGCGCCTTCGGCACCCAGCCGTCGACGTCCAGAATCTTCGCCGCGAGCCCATACGCCTGCCGACTGATCCCGTGCCCCGTCGTCGACTTGCTGAGCGTGTTCGCCGCGTCGTACGCAGGCGCGCTCAACGCAGCCCGGGTCGGCGTGATGAACACCGACGGCCAGCGCTTCCCGACCACCGTGCGCGCAAGCACATCCGCCTGCCGCGACCCGACCGACGGCAGACCGATCGGGATATCGATCCCCACCACCCGCAGCTCCCCATCCTGCTCAGCCGCCGCCACCAACTCCGCGATCGTCACCCCGAAGTACGCCCGCAGATCCCCCGTGATCCCGACCCAGCCCTTCCGGCAGGCATCGACGCCGAGCACGCGCTCACTCATGCGTGAGGCAGCGAGAAGGCAACTCGAACCACCGCAGATGATCGAAGTCGGTATTGACCTGCCCCTCGGTCTCACTCTGTTCCTGCTGACACGTCGACAGCAGGTCCCGAGCCTCGGCCAGATACTCGTCCAGCGCCGACTCAGGCGCAGTGTGATCGTGCCGCGGATACCGGAGCCGGCCGTCGGCGTCGTACCCGACCTGCGAAAGCCGCATCGGCGGCTCGACCGGTCCGCGGTGATGCCGCCACAGACCGTTCGCCGGGTCGAAGCGGTAGTCGCCGAGCAGCCGCCAACCGTCCCGAGCGACGAGCTTGACGGCCTCCACGACGTACCCGAAGACGGCCTCCGAGATGAAGTAGTTGAAGTTAACCCGCACCCAGCCCGGCTTGATCCCCTCGCAGCCGTGCAGGATCTCCTCCTCGAACTCGTGCGAGCGATCCAGGTCGATCCCGAGCAGCGTGTGACCGTAGGGACCGGCGCACGAGCAGCCGCCGCGGGACTGGATACCGAACAGGTCGTTCAGCAGCGCGACCACGAAGTTGTGGTGCAGGTACCGGCCCGAGGGCGCCTTGACCACGAACGACACGATCGACAGCCGCTCGGAGTCGAGGTTGCCGAGGATCTGCAGGTTCGGTTCCGCGGTCCAGGCCTCGACCGCGCGCCGCAGGTACGCGTCCTCGTGCGCCCGGATCACGTCGATCCCGACCGCCTGCTTCAGCTGGAACGCCAGCCCGGCCCGGATCGACCCGATGATCGCCGGCGTCCCGCCCTCCTCCCGGTGCACCGGATCGTCGAGGTACCGATGCTCCAGCGGGTTCACGTACGCGACCGTGCCCCCACCTGGTACGTCGGGCACTCGGTTCCGCAGCAGTTCGCGCCGGGCGACGAGTACGCCAGGAGTCCCCGGCCCACCGATCAACTTGTGCGGACTGAGAAAGATCGCGTCCTTGTACGACAGCGGATCGAGGTCGCGGCCGCCGTACATGTCGATCTCGACGTACGGCGCCGCCGCGGCGAAGTCCCAGAACGACAGCGCACCGTGCCGATGCAGCAGCGCCGACACCCGATGCGTGTTGCTGACGATGCCCGTGACGTTGCTGGCGGCCGAGAACGAGCCGATCTTCAGCGGCCGCTCGGCGTACTCGCGCAGCCTCGCTTCGAGCTGGTCGATGTCGATGTGCCCGTCCGCGTCCTGCCCGATCACGACCACGTCGGCGATCGACTCACGCCAGGGCAACTCGTTCGAGTGATGCTCGTACGGCCCGATGAAGACGACCGGCCGCTGCTCCGGCGGGATCTGGTCGATCAGGTGATAGGTGTCGTCGAGCTCCGCGGGGATCCGCAGGCCCATGATCCCGATCAGCTTGTCGATCGCCCCGGTCGCGCCCGACCCGCAGAAGATCACCGCGGTCTCGGCGTCACCGCCGACGCTGGTGTGGATGATCCGGCGGGCGTCCTCCCGCAGGCGGGTGGTCTGCAGGCCGGTGCCACTCGACTCGGTGTGGGTGTTCGCGTACCGCGGGAGCACCTCCTCGCGGATGAAGTCCTCCAGGAAGGTCAGCGCGCGACCGGACGCTGTGTAGTCGGCGTACGTCACCCGGCGCGGACCGTACGGCCCAGGCATCACCTGGTCGTCACCGATCACCGACGCCCGGATCCTCCGTAGCAGCGGCGTGTCCGCCGGCATCCCGGCGCGCGCGTCCGGCTGCTCCCCCTGGCCGGCCCCCTGGATGGTCATGGCGCCAGGGTAGAGCCGAAGCGTGACGTTCGTCTCGTGTTCCGGCGACGACCTGTGGATAAGGTCGGTCCCAGTCGACGACGAGGAGTGGGGATGACGTTTTCCAGCGAGCTGTGGGACCGCGGAGCAGCCTCCGTGTACGGCGAGATCGTCCGGCACCCGTTCATCACCGGGCTGACCGACGGCACCCTCGACCACGACGCGTTCCGGTACTTCATCGTCCAGGACAGCCACTACCTCCGCGCGTACTCCAGAGCGCTCGCGCTGGTCGCCGGCCGCGCCACCGACGAGGACGCGGTCAGCATGTTCGCACTGCACGCCGCCAACGCGATCGCCGTCGAGCGGGAGCTGCACACCTCGCTGCTGGCGTCACTGGGGCTCACGTCCGAGGACGTCGACGCGGCGGGGTCCGGTCCGACCACAACGGCGTACATGTCCTATCTGACCGCCGTGTGCTCGACGGGGACATACGCCGAGGCGGTGGCCGCCGTACTGCCCTGCTACTGGATCTACCGGGACGTCGGCCGGGAGCTGCTCAAGCGGTCCTCACCGGACCCGCTGTACCGGAAGTGGATCGAGACGTACGGCTCGGAGGAGTTCGACGCAGTGGTCGAGTCGGTGCTCGCGGTGACAGACAAGCTGGACGTGGGCGCCGCGGAGCGGGAACGTTGTCACCAGCACTTCGCTACGACGTGCCGCTACGAATGGATGTTCTGGGACGCCGCGTACCACAAGCTCGATTGGCCGGTGGGATGAAGGACTTCTACGACGTCGTCATCGTCGGGGGTGGGCACAACGGCCTCGTCGCTGCCACGTACCTGGCTCAGTCCGGCCTGTCGACGCTCATAGTCGAGCAGCAGGCGCACCCCGGCGGCGCAGCAGTCAGCGAGCGGGTCTTCCCGGGCGTCGACGCCCGCCTCTCCCGGTACTCGTACCTGGTGAGCCTGCTACCCGACAAGATCGTCACCGACCTCAGTCTCCGTCTGGACCTCCGCTCCCGCGCAGTGGCGTCGTACACGCCCGTACGCCGTGGTGGGCGGGACGTCGGCCTGATGGTCGAGCGGCCGGAAGGCGCCGGCACCAGGGAGTCGTTCCGAACGCTGACCGGCGGCGAAACGGAGTACAACGCCTGGACCGACTTCTACGGGTCCGTCGGGTCCTTGGCCGCCGTTGTCGCGCCGACGCTGCTCGAACCGCTGCAGCCGGCCGCTGAGCTGCGTTCGCGGCTCGACAGCGCACTGTGGGACGAGCTGGTCGAGCGACCGCTCGGAGAGAGCATCGAGCGCCGGTTCGCCGACGACACCGTGCGTGGCGTGGTCGCCACGGACTCTGTCATCGGGACGTTCGCAGGTCTGCATGACGAGTCGCTGATCCAGAACAGGTGCTTCCTGTACCACCTGATCGGCAACGGCAACGGTGAGTGGCGCGTACCCGTCGGAGGCATGGGTGCGGTCACCGACGCGCTGGCAGCGGCTGCACGTCGTGCCGGCGCCGCACTGGTCACCAACGCGGCAGTCACCTCGGTCGAGGTCGACGGGAAGCGCGGATCAGTCACGTGGCTCGGTGGAGACGGTGAGAGGTCCGTCGACTGCACCTGGGTGCTCTCGAACGTCGCCCCGTCCACTCTGGCTGCACTGCGTGGTCAGAGTGGTGTGGAGAAGCCAGAGGGGTCGCAGCTGAAGATCAACCTACTGCTGCGCCATCTGCCCGCACTGAAGTCCGGAGACGACCCGAGGAAGGCCTTCGCGGGCACGTTCCATATCGACGAGGACTACAGCCAACTCGAGTCGGCGTACCGTTCCGCCGCGGGTGGCGAGCTGCCCGCCGTACCGCCGTCCGAGGTGTACTGCCACTCGCTGACCGACCCGTCGATCCTCTCCCCCGACCTGGTTGCCTCCGGCCACCACACGCTGACCGTCTTCGGCGTCCACTTCCCCGCCCGATTGTTTGCCTCTGACAACGATTCGGCGCGCGCCGAGGCGACCCGCCGGGTGCTCGCCGGCCTGGAGTCGTACCTCGCCGAACCGCTCGAGGACTGCATCGCCCGCGACGCCGACGGCAACCTGTGCGTCGAGGCGAAGACGCCGTACGACATCGAGGAATCCGTCGGCATGCCCGGCGGTCACATCTTCCACGGCGACCTCCAGTGGCCCTGGGCCACCGACCCCGCCGACGCCGGCCGCTGGGGCACCGAGACCGACGTCCCGAACCTCCTGATCTGCGGCTCCGGCGCCCGCCGCGGCGGCGCCGTCTCCGGCCTCGGCGGCCACAACGCCGCGATGACCATCCTCACCCGCTAACCGATTTCGCATCTCCCCGATCCCCCTGCTACGATCCTCTTCGTTCGAAGGCAACACCAAGCGCCGCTAGCTCAATTGGCAGAGCAGCTGACTCTTAATCAGCGGGTTCGGGGTTCGAGTCCCTGGCGGCGCACAAAAGCCCTGGTCACGAAGGTGACCGGGGCTTTCGCTTATGTGGAGCCCATGGTTTTGTGTCCTACCGCACACTCACCCGTAGGTGCCTGTCACGTCAGCCGCGTCACCGTGCCCGAGTCGATCGGCGACGTCGGGTGACCGGTTGAGGGCTGTCTTGAAGGCGGCCTCCGCGTCCGGGTTCTTTGCTCGCCGCGCCATGTAGACGTCCTGGGTCAGCGACGGCCGGGCGTGCCCGAGTTGGTCCGCGATGTGCCGAGCACTCTGTCCGGCGTCGTCCAGGATGGTCGCCTCGTCTTCCGGAACGAGTGCGACATGATCCACGCGAGCGCGTCTGCCTGGCTCCCCTCAGCGGTCTCCGTCGCGAGGTCCAGCAGCTCGGCGCGGTCACCGCCCCCCACCCGATACAGGTCGAGCACCGGGCCATCGGATGGCTCTCGGTCAGAGCCAGCCGCGGCGTCCGGCGATGCAGCCGGCTTGGAAGCGGGTGGAGGCGCCGAGCTCGGTCATGAGGCTCTGCAGGCGGCGGTAGGTGGTGCGGGTGCTCCATCCCTTGGCGTGGGCGATTGCTGTGTCGGTCAGGCCGGCCATCATCATGGCCAGCAGGGAGAGGGTCTCGTCGTCGGGCCTGGCCGGATCGTCGATGGCGGTCGGGCTCGCGGCATTGGCGTCGAGCGGGACAGCCTGGGCCCATTCGCCCTCGAACAGGGCTTCCAGGGCCGTGAACAGGGGTGAGCGTCGGACGAGGTAGGCCACCTGGAGGCCGCTTCGACTGAGATCGAACGGGATGAGGGCATCCTGGTCGTCCCGGATGATCATCTTCAGCGGGAGGCTCCGCCGCATCCGTGCGAGCTCACCGCCACGCACCGCGGGGAGGATGTCCGTGTCCAGCTTCCTGGGCCAGGTCAGGGCCTCCTGGCTGTAGATCACGCGATGGACCACGCCGTCGCGCTGGTGGCGCGCGATCTGGACGGCGGTGTTCCGGGCGGCTCCTTCGCCTCCGGGCTCCTGGTAGTACGGCGGCGTGTCGAAGACGCGGATCTGGTGCTGGGCGTCGGACTCGAGGCGAGCCACCGCCGCGGCGATGGTCTCGCGATCGGTCAACTGCTCGATGGCGAGGTCGGGACTGACGCGGTTCGCGTTGCGGTGGATCTCGGACAGCGCGTACGCCTTCGCGCGGGCGGCGCTCAGCTCCCACTCACGGGCCTGGACGAGCCGGTTGATGGCGATGTCCGGCGGAGCCGTCGCGTACCGGCCCGGTCGGCCGCTGCGCGTCACCAGGTGCTTCTCGACCAGCGAGGTCAGCACTCGCCGCAGCGGACCCACATCGCTCTCCAGTTGGTCCGCGAGCGCGGCGGCGGTCGCCCCGGGCTGCCCCACCAGCGCCTCATAGACCCGCTCCTCGTCGGCCGTCAGGCCGAGAACCGCCAGCTCCATGGAAGTGACCACTCCAGGTGTCGACTTGCTGCCAAGTGGCAGTAACCAGCCAAGATACGCCTTGTGTCGGCTACCGGTGCAGTGCGACTGTCGGGCAGCTCCAGTGTGGCGCCCCGCCCGCTCCCCACGAACCGAAGGATCTTCCCTTGAGATCTCCCCGCAGACGCTGGATCCGCGAGCTGGCCGCGGCCACGTCCCTGGCGACCCTCCTTGCGCCCTTGGTCGTTTCCGGTCCGCCCGCGGCGTACGGCGCGGCTCCGGACCGGTCCGTCGCGACCGGGACCGCGACCGGTGGTACGACTGACCACACGGTCACGCTGATCACCGGTGACGTGGTCACGGTGCGCCCGAAAGCCACCGCCGACGCGGCGGGCGGCACGGTGTCCGTCAAGGGACCGGACGGTGCGCCCGCCAACGCAAGGGTCGTCGAGGCGTCCGGCGACCTGTACGTCTTCCCGGACGCGGCGATGCCGTACGTCGCCGACGGCATGCTCGATCGTCGGCTCTTCGACGTCACGGACCTCATCGCCGACGGGTACGACGACGCCCATCGCGACAACCTCCCGCTGATCATTTCCTACGGCCGGCAGGCCGCAGGGTTCCGGGCCGCCCCGGCGCCGGCCGGTACGTCGATGGTCCGAACGCTCGCGAGTGTCGCTGGCGCCGCCGTCACCGCCGACCACTCCCGGGCGAAGGACTTCTGGGCGGCGGTGAGCGGCGGCGGTTCGTCCGCACGGTCCGCGGTCCCGTCCGCAACGCCGTCGTTCCGGAACGGGATCCAGCACATCTGGCTCGACGGCAAGGTGTACGCCGATCTGGCCGAGTCGACCGCTCAGATCGGCGCACCGCACGCCTGGGCGGCCGGTGACACCGGTCAAGGCGTCGACGTCGCCGTCCTGGACACCGGTGTGGACACCGCTCACCCTGATCTGGCGAGCCAGGTCGTCGAGACGCGCAGCTTCGTCGCGGGAGAGGACGTCGAAGACCACAACGGCCACGGGACCCACGTCGCGTCGACCATCGCCGGCTCCGGAGCCGCCTCGGGCGGCGCCGAGCGCGGGGTTGCTCCCGGCGCCCGGCTCCACATCGGCAAGGTGCTGTCGAACGCGGGTCAGGGCAGCGACTCGGACATCCTCGCCGGGATGGAGTGGGCCGCGGTCGACCAGCACGCCAAGGTGATCAACATGAGCCTCGGCAGCCTCGACCCGTCCGACGGCACGGACCCGCTGTCACAGGCTGTCGACCAGCTCAGCACCGAGACCGGTGCACTGTTCGTCATTGCCGCCGGCAACAGCGGCACGTCCAGCAGCGTCGCCTCGCCCGGAGCGGCCGACGCCGCGCTCACCGTCGGTGCGGTGGACAGCGCTGACGACCTCGCCTACTTCTCGAGTCAGGGTCCCCGGGTCGGGGACGGTGCGCTCAAGCCCGAGATCACGGGCCCAGGGGTCGACATCCTGGCCGCGCGTTCGCAGTACGCGCCGGAGGGCGAGGGCTCGTACCAGACACTCAGCGGAACGTCGATGGCCACGCCGCACGTGGCCGGCGCCGCGGCGCTGGTCGCGGCCGCGCACCCGGAGCTCTCCGGGGCCCAGATCAAGGACCTCCTGACCAGCACTTCCAAACAGACTCCGGCGTACACCGCTTTCCAGGCCGGCAGCGGTCGGGTGGACGCGGCCGCCGCGGCCAAGGCAGGCGTCTTCGCCGCCGGCACGGCCTTCGCGGGCGCAGCGCAGTCCGGTTCGGTCCAGCGACCGGTGACGTACACCAACCTCGGTGACAACGCCGTCACGCTCGCCCTGTCTGTGTCGGCGCCCGGTGCGCCCGCGGGTCTCTTCAAGCTCTCGGCCACCAGCATCACCGTCCCCGCCCACGGCACTGCCGGCGCCACCCTCACCATCGATCCCAGCGCCGCCGCAGGCTCGTCAGGCAGCTTCAGCGGGCAGGTCCTGGCCGCGACATCCGAAGGCGTCGTCGGGCACACGGCAGTCTCGCTCGGCGCCATCACGCACAAGATGACCATCACCGTGAAGGACGCGGCGGGCAAACCCGGTGACGCCCTCGTGGTGCTGCTGCGAGCCGGCGACACCGACCCACAACTGATCGGCGTCTCCGGCAGCCTGACCTTCTACACACCGGACGACACCTACTCCGCGCTCGCCTACATGGTCGTACCCGGCGCGCACGGCCCACGGTCGAACGGCCTGGCCCTGGTCGGCGACCCGGACATCGACTTCCGCGCGGACCGCACCGTCACCCTCGACGCCGGCCGCATCCGGCGGGTCGACGAGACGATCCCGCAGCCGGGCGACTCCAGCTACCTACGGCTCGAGTACTTCCGGACCCTCGGCAAGTCGGGGTTCCAGGACTTCGCGCTCGGCGACACGGCGTACGACAGCCTGTGGGTTCAGGCTCAGGGCAAGGTGACGCACGGCGAGTTCTACCTCGGCGCGCGGTGGCGCAAGGAGCAGCCCGCCCTCCGGGTGTCGGCTGGTGGCGTCGACTACACCGACGTACTCCGGCAGTCCGACGTCACTCCCCTGCCGGCAGGAACGCGGTCGTTGCCGCTCGTCTTCGCGAACGACGGCACGGCCGCCGACTACGCCCGTGTCAACGTGCGCGGCAAGGCAGTCGCCGTACGCCGCAGCACCGAGGCATCGCCGGGCGAGCAGGCGAAGGCAGCGGCCGACGCCGGAGCGGCGCTCCTCCTGGTCGCGAACAACGAGGCCGGTCGCCAGCAGCTCTCGTACGGCACGGACTCGCAGCACCCGGCCACGATCGACGTGGGTCTGCTCTCGCCTGACGAGGGCGACAAGCTCATCGCGCAGGCGAGAAGCGGACACGTCGTGCTGCGGGCAGAGTCCCACCCGGTGACGTCGTACGTGTACGACCTCATGCACACGTGGCGCAACGAACTGCCGAAGAACATGGTCTTGCAGGCGTCGAAGAAGAACCTCGTCCGGATCAACGAGAACTTCGCGAGCCCCAGCCCCTCCCCCTATGCGCAGGAGTGGCGGTACGACTACCCCGTCTACTCGGAGTGGGGTATCGGTCCGGACAAGCCGCTGACGATCAACAGCCGCCGAACGGACTGGGTGAGTACGGACGGCGCCAACCGGTGGGCCAGCGAGGCAACGGACGGGACGCACTACGAGTGGGGCGTCCACCGCACCTACCAGCCCGGCACGGTGGTGGACGACGAGTGGTTCAAGCCCGTCCAGCACGCGCTGCTCAACAACAACTACCTCGGCCCCACGCGCACGGACAACCAGCTGCGCATCGACGTACCCGGGTACGGCACGGCCGATCATGTCGGGTCGACCAACGACTACGGCAGCGCTGGGAGCCAGGACGTCACCCTCTACCAGGGCAACACCCGACTGGCCTCGACCGGCAACGGACTCGTCATGAGCCCGGTGCTTCCCGACGCGGCCGCCCGGCAGTACCGCCTCGTCGTCACGGACCAGCACGACACGTCGTACAGCCCGTACTCGACCTCGGTCACCACCGAGTGGAAGTTCACCTCGGCCGCACCGGACGTCCCGGGCCGGCGTGACCTGCTGCCGTTGCTCCAGCTCGGAATCGACCTGCCGACCGACGACGGCGGAACCACGTCACGGAACGCTGCCTTCGACGTAACCGCTTCGCACCGTGCCCCGGTCGCGGTCGGCCTGACGAACGTCACGGTCACGGGCGCAGGCCACCCTGGCCGCCCCCAGGTAGCGGTCTCCTACAACGACGGCACCACCTGGAAGCAACTGACCCCGGACAGAGCCGGCCACTACCGCCTCGACGCCCCCCGAGGAGCCAAGTTCGCCTCCCTCCACCTGACCGCCACCGACTCCGCAGGCAACGCAATCGACCAAACCATCATCCACGCAGTCGGCCTGCGCTGACGCCCGCCGAACGGCCCGGAGCAACCCGCTCCGGGCCGTTCGGCGACGCTCGAGCTACTGGGCCGACCGGGCTGGAGCTGTTACCCGCTGGGTATTACAGAGCGCGGAAGAGGTCTTGGACGCGGTCTGACCCGCTGGGCGTTGTCGTCAGCGAGTGAAGGGAGCGCTGATGAGTGCGACCGGTCAAGCCCGGGATGGATCGGGGGGCGGTGCTGTGGTCGGCAGCCTCCACGAGGTACCCATTGGGTCTCCCCTCGTACCGCGTGGACATCGCCTTGGAAGGTGATGGTCATGGCTGAGGCACGAACGAAGTTTGATCGGGAGGTCCTGCTACTGGACGCCGGGACCTTCACCATCCTCGGGCATCCACTCGCCACCGTCATCGCAGAGAAACTGTCCACCGCACTCGACGCCATCGCAGCGCATCAACGAATCACCTTGCGACCACTCAGCTCGAGCATCACCGATCTCCCCCACCAACGACAGCCCACCTACGCCGCATAGCTACGACGTCAAGGCCCAGCCGCCACCGGCTACCCCACCAGCCTCGCGGTCACGGTCGCCGTGATCACGCCTTCGCAGACCCACTCGTCAGAGGCGATGCTCGCGGCAAGTACTGGGATCCAGAGAACGCCCGGTCGACCTGAGTAACGAGTCACCCCACTGACCGCCAGGACACCCTTCCTCGACAGGTCCGCCAACGGGTCGACCAACCCGCGACGCGCTTCTTTACGCACCTCAATCAGCGCGAGAGATTGGTTGCCGATGAGAACGTATGCGCAACGAGCAGTCGCGGAATCCGTTATCTGTAAGGGATTCCGCGCATCATTGAGCAACGGTGATCACGCTCAGCCGGAAATCAGCGGGCTCGGGGTTCGAGTCCCTGGCGGCGCACAACAGCCCAGGTCACGCGAGTGGCCTGGGTTTCTGCTTGTCGGTCGTGCACCACGAACGCACCGCTTTCCCGGATGCCGCACCGGACTGATCCGCTGGCACTCGCCCCACCTGTTCCTGCCGAAGGCGCCCGTCTGCTTGTGACTGTGCGTCACATCACAACCAATCGCAGCGTCGCGACGACGTGAGCAGGCAAGCAGCAGTGAGATCTGACGTCACCGAAGACAGCCAGGACCGGTGGATGTCACTGCACGTTGAAACATGGTCGTCACAGGTGCGGGTCATCATCGGTTCATGGTGTTTCGTGCTCCTCGGCGTGTTGCCGACCAGACCCGCAGGATCCACGACCTGCTTCGGGCGAGCATCATCGCCGAGGAGTTCGGGTACGGGTCGCTGCCCTCGGAGGAGGAGCTGCGGGCCGAGTTCGACGCACCGCGTGCCTGCGTCCGGGAAGCGCTCACGCTCCTGGAGCACGAGGGATTGATCGTCCGGGTTCGTGGCCGCGGGACGTTCGTCGCCAGCGGCCGGGTTTGGACCTCGTTGCGGGAGATGCACGGCATCGTGCAACCGACCGACGACAGCATCTGGCACGGGCGGATGCGTACTCAGGTGCTCGACTGGTCCGAGGTACCCCTGAGCCCGCCGGTGGCCCGACTGCTCGGACGCGTCGCCGGCGATCCGGTGCTGCGGATCGACTACGTCGCCGTGCTCGACGGCGCGGCGATCGGCGGCGCCACCAACTACGTCCGCTTTCCCGAGGCCGGGAATCTGGAGCGGTCGATGCTACGTGTCGACTTCTACGAGATGCTCCGCCTCGGTGGCATTGCGGTCGCCCGCAGCACGTTCCGGATCGACACCGGGCAGGCGGACGAGCACGACACGGAGCTGTTCGATGTCGATCCAGGTGCGCCGATGCTGGTGTTCGAGCAGATCATCTACGACGACAACGACACCCCGGTCGACGTCGCCTTCTGCCGCACCTGCGCGAGCAGGACGACCTTGTTCAGCCGGGCCGGAATCCCGGCGGAGCCTGGCGGTGAACGGCGCGAACCCGGCGTTATGACGGCGGAGCGGCCCACTCCACGCGGGGAAACCGGTCCCCGGGACGGCGAAACACCGGCGTAATTGCGCGAGTCCCGCGCTGAAACCTCGGGACCCGCCAATGGGCTCCATGACAAGCACGGCACCGACCAGCAACCGAAACCACCGGCGCCACCCGGCCCGCTGGCTACGCGACGCCCTGCGCTCGGAGCTGATGAGCGGTGGCTTCAGCGGCGGGCTGCTGCCGAGCGAGGCACAGCTGATGATGACGTACGGCGCCCCGCGCGCCGCCGTCCGCGCAGCCCTCGACCTGCTCCGGGGCGAAGGCCTGGTCGAGCGTATCCAGGGCACCGGGACGCTCGCCGTCGCACCGCCGCGCGCGGCCAAGCTGGTCGAGATACACGGCTTCCTCGAGGACGGTCAGGTCGCGATCCCGGGCCTGTCGAACCGGATCCTCGCCCACGAGGTGGTGCCGATGCCGCGGGTCGCCGCCCGACGGCTCGGCGTACCGGCCGGTGCGGACTGCCTGCTGATCGAGTACATCGGCTACCTCTACGGCCAGATCCTCGGCGTCTACACCAACTACATCCGATTCCCGGAGGCCGAGGCGGTGCTGGCCGCGCCGTTCGAGAGCGACTGGTACACGATGCTCGGCGCCGCCGGCCTCACCATCGGCGAGACGGACTTCCTCATCGAGGTGCTCCCGTCCGACGAACTGCTGGCCCAGGTCCTCGACCTCGAGCCGGGGCGCCCGGTGCTCGCGTTCGAGCAGGTGATCAGGGACCAGCAGGGCGAGGCCTACGACTATGCGATCCTGCGCAGCCGCGGCGACCGCATATCGCTGATGTCCAACGCGGTCAGCCCGCACGTCGGCGTCCGGCAGGAGGAGGCCCGATGACCGGCTTCGTGCTCCGGCGGCTGGGCTACGGCGTCCCCGTGCTGCTCGGCGTCGCTCTGGTTGTCTTCCTGACCGTCAAGCTCGTCCCGGGCGACCCGGTGGCCCTGCTGGCCGGCACCGGTGCATCGGAGCAGACCAAGGACGCGCTGCGGCACAGCCTCGGTCTCGACCAGAACCTGTTCGTCCAGTTCTGGCGCTGGCTCACGAAGGCGCTGCACGGAGACCTCGGCACCAGCATCGCCCAGCACCGCCCGGCCCGCGAGCTCGTGGTTTCCGCCTTCGGCAACACACTCGTGCTCGCGGCGTACGCGCTGATCCTCGCTCTGGTCCTCGGGGTGATCCTCGGCGGGGTGTCGGCGCTGCGGCCCGGCACCGTGCTCGGACGGATCTGCTCGGCGATCAGCTCGATCTCCGTCTCGGCGCCCCAGTACTCGGTCGCTCTCCTGTTCATCGTCTACGTGTCGCTGGGGACCGGCGCCTTCCCGGTCTCCGGCATGCACGGCGCGACCGGCGGTGGCCCCGGCGACCTGCTGTGGCACGGTTTCCTGCCTGCGCTGACCTCCGCGCTGGTCCCGGCGGGCATGATCGGCCGCGTCTTCCGCGCCTCGCTGATGGACGTCCTGCGGCAGGACTTCGTGGAGGCGCTGCGCGCCCGCGGGCTGCCACGCCGGACGGTGCTGCTGCACGCGGTGCACAACACCCTGCCGTCGCTGCTGACCATGGCCGGCCTGCAGGTCGGCTACCTGCTCGGCGGGGTGGTCTTCGTCGAGACGATCTTCAGCTGGCCCGGCCTCGGGCAGCTGCTGTTCACCTCGATCTCCACCCGCGACCTGCCGGTGACCCAGGCCGGCGTCCTCGTCAGCGCGGCCGTCTTCGTCGGAGTCAACATCGTCGTTGACACCGCTCACGCGCTCATCGACTCCCGAGTGAGGAACGCATGACGACCACTACCCTGGCGGCCGACGCGGCCGCTGTCCCCGTACGCCGGACCACGCGCCGGTCCCGCGACATCCCGCTCGCTGTCTGGATCTACGGCAGCATCGCCGGCCTCCTGGTCCTGCTCGGTGTGGTCGGTCCGTGGCTCGTCGGCGACGTCACCACCAACGTGTTGTCCCAGCGGCTGCTGCCGCCCGGATCGGCCGGTCATCTGCTCGGCACCGACGGTCAGGGTCGTGACGTACTGGCCCGCCTTGTCGCCGGTGCCCGCCCGAGCATGGTCTCGGGCATCCTGCCGGTCCTGATCAGCACCGCACTCGGCAGCGCGATCGGCATCCTCGCCGCGATGGCGCCCGGCTGGGTGCACTCGCTGGTGATGCGCACCCTTGATGTCTTGTACGCCTTCCCGGCGGTGCTGCTCGCGATCGCGATCGCGGCCGCCATGGGGCCCGGGACGACGACGACCGTGGTGTCGCTGTCGGTCGTGCTGGTCCCGCCGATCGCCCGGATCGCGGAGACCGAGACGATGCGGCTCAAGGGGCTGGACTTCATGGAGAGCGCGGCGGCCAGCGGCGCCGGCATCCTCGCGATCGCTTACCGGCAGGTGCTGGCCAATGTCCTGCCGACGCTGCTCGTCTACGCCACCAGCCTCGTCGGGCTGGCCCTCGTGTTCGCCGGCGGTATGTCCTTCCTGGGCCTCGGCGTCGCGCCGCCGCACCCGGAGTGGGGCCAGATGATCAACGAGCAGCGCCAGAACATGTACACCGCACCGATGACCGCGCTCGTGCCGGCGTTGGTGATCTTCGGCGCCTCGCTGGTCTTCAACCAGCTGGGCGACGCGCTCCGCGACCTCCTCGACGTACGGCGGAAGGGACGCTGATGAGCACCCAGCTGAAGGTGCGCGACCTCCGTACGACGTTCGGCTCCGGCGAGCGTGATGTCCGGGCCGTCCGTGGCGTCGACTTCGACCTCGCACCCGGCGGTACGTTCGTGCTGCTGGGCGAGAGCGGCAGCGGCAAGTCCGTCACCGCTCGCTCGATCCTGCGTCTTTACGACGCCTCCGCCACCATCGCGGGGAGCGTGCTGCTCGGCGACGACGAGCTGACCGCGATGCCGGAGCGGTCGATGCGCGCGGTTCGCGGAGCCCGTATCGCCATGGTCCCGCAGGACCCCACCGGTGCACTCGACCCGCTGCGCAGCATCGGCGCGCAGATCATTGAGGTACTCCGGGCGCACGGGCTCGTCCAGGACCGGCGGACCGCAAGGGCGCGGGCGGTCGACCTGCTCGAGCGGGTCGGCATCGCCGATCCGGCCCGGGTGATCGGCGCGCGCCCACATCAGCTCTCCGGTGGTATGCGCCAGCGTGCGGTGATCGCGATCTCGATCGCGTGCCGGCCCGAGGTACTCATCGCGGACGAGCCCACCACGGCGCTCGACGTCACCGTCCAGGCCGCAGTGATCGAGCTGTTCACCGAGTTGCAGCGCGACCTCGGGATGTCCCTGCTGATGGTGACCCACGACGTCGGCGTGGCCGAGGAGCTCGGCGGACAGGTCGGCGTGATGTACGCCGGCAGGCTGCTGGAGACGGGGCCGGTCGGCGACGTGCTGGCCGACCCGAAGCACCCCTACACCCAAGGCCTGCTCGCGTCTCTCCCGGTGCCAGGCGTCGAGCGCGGCAAGCTGCCGGCGATCCCTGGACGGCCGCCGCTGACCGGCGAGGTCTCCGACGGCTGTGCCTTCGCGGCCCGGTGCCCGCTGGCGCAGGACTCCTGCGGGTCCGCCGTCCCGGTACTGGTCGACGTCGCCACCGGACGGCAGGCCGCCTGCCCGGTGGTGAATCCGAGCGAAAGGTTGAGCGCGTGAACGCCCTGGCGGCAGCCCTCGACCCCACCACGACCGGCTCGCGCCCGCTGATGGAGGTCAACGGGATCGGCATAACCTTCAAGAACGGCGTCCGTGCGGTGTCCAACGTCAACCTGACCGTGAACGCGGGCGAGACGCTCGGCATCGTCGGGGAGTCGGGCTGCGGCAAGTCGACCACCGCGAAGATCATGCTGCGCCTGCTGGCACCTGACGAGGGCCGCGTCTTCTTCGACGGCGAGGACATCTCCCGGCTGCGCGGCGCGAAGCTCAAGAAGCTGCGCCGCCGGTTGCAGGTGGTGCCGCAGAACCCGCAGACCAGCCTCAACCCACGGCTGTCGGTCGGTGACTCGATCGCCTTCAACATGAGGGTGCACGGCTACGGCGCCAAGCAGCGCGCCGCGCGCATCCCCGAAATGCTCGACCGCGTCGGCCTCGACCCGTCGTACGCCGGTCGCTACCCGCACCAGTTGTCCGGCGGTCAGCTGCAGCGCGCCGCGATCGCCCGGGCACTGGCCACCGAGCCCGAGGTCGTCGTCTGCGACGAGGCGGTCAGTGCGCTCGACAAGAGCGTCCAGGCCCAGGTACTCAACCTGCTCGCCGAGCTGCAAGCCAACCTCGGCCTGGCCTACGTCTTCATCAGCCACGACCTCGCCGTTGTGGAACACATCTCCGACCGGGTCGCCGTGATGTACCTCGGCCGCGTGGTCGAGGAAGGTCCGGCCCGGGAACTCTGGGACAACCCCCGGCACCCCTACACCGCGACGCTGCTCTCCTCGGCGCCCGGTCTGGGGCAGCGCCGGATCGTGCTCTCCGGCGACCTGCCCAACCCTGCGAATCCCCCGAGCGGCTGCGGATTCCGGAGCCGCTGTCCGGTCGCGGACGAGCGGTGCGCCACCGAGTGGCCACTGCTCACCGTGCGCACGAAGCAGCATCACGCGTCCTGCGTACACGAAGACCCGGTGACGCTCCTGGACATCCCGGGTCGTGCTCCGACCGGATCGGAGCCGGCCGCCTAGCGCGGTACCCGGGCGGCAGCGCCGCCGCACCCGCAGATCCCACCCGGACCGACCTCGGCCGCGCCTTTGCGGTCGTGCGATCGCCCCTGCCCGAAGGGACTGGACACGATGAAGCCCCACGACCCCGTACGTCGACCACCGCACCGCAGGAACCGCGGCCTGCTCGCCACACTCGTCCTCGCCCTGCTGACTCTGATCACCGCCTGCAGCGGCAGCGCCGGGGCCGCCTCCAGCGGCACACCTGGCGTACTGACCATCGGCATGACCGCCGCCGACATCCCAAACCTGGACACCGTCCTGGCCGGCGGCCAGGGCTACGAGGGGTACCGGTTCGTCGGCAACCAGCTCTACGACTCACTGACCAAGTGGGACCTGAAGCAGGGTGACCAGACCCCGAAGATCATCCCCGGCCTGGCCACTTCCTGGAACGTCGACGCGACCAAGACCAGATGGACCTTCCACCTGCGCGAGGGCGTGAAGTTCTCGGACGGTACGCCGTTCGACGCGGACGCGGTGATCTTCAACCTCGACCGCTACAAGAATCCGAAATCCCCCCAGTACGACGCCACGGTGGCCGCGCAGGCAGGCCTGCTCGGCGCCGGCATCAAGTCGTACAAGAAGATCGGCGCCGGCACCGTCGAGATCGACACCAACGGGGTCTGGTCGCACCTGCTGGAGGACATCGAGTTCCTCTACATGGCCAGCCCGACCGCGGTCACCAAGTACGGCAAGGACTACAACCAGCACCCGTCCGGGACCGGACCGTTCGTCTTCAAGTCGCTGACCCGCGGCCAACAGGTCACGTTCACCGCGAACAAGGACTACTGGAACGGCGCCCCGAAGATCGACCAGCTGGTACTCAAGGCGATGCCGGACGTCTCCGCCCGCCTGGCCGCACTCCGCTCGGGTGAGGTCAACTGGATCGAGGCGCCGAACCCCGACGACCTCAAAGGTCTGGAGTCGGGCGGGTACCAGGTGCTGACGAACTCCTACGACCACATCTGGCCGTGGATCTTCGACCTCACCAAGAAGCCGCTGAACGACCCGCGGGTACGGCGGGCGCTGAACCTGGCGATCGACCGCGAGACGATGACGAAGACGCTGCTGCAAGGAACCGCCGACCCCGCGTACCAGACGGCGCCGAAGGCCAGCGCGGCGTACGACGCGGCCAACGACACCTTCCGCGACAACCCGGCCGAGGCCAGGAAGCTGCTCGCCGAGGCGGGCGTGCCGAACGGCTTCACGATGACGGTCTCCTACCCGACGTCGGGCTCGGGGAACATGCAGCCCGGCCCGATGAACCAGGAACTGCAGAGCGACCTGGCCAAGATCGGGGTCAAGGTCGAGCTGAAGCCGATCGAGTGGGCCGCGATGCTCACCGACTTCGGCGGCGGCAAGATCCCGGACGGCGCCGACGCGGTGAACATCTCGCTGACGTTCATCCAGGAGTCGTTCTGGGGGCTCGCGTTCGGCACCGGCGGCGCCGTGAACGTGGGCCACTACTCCAACCCGAAGGTCGACGCGCTCCTGGCCCAGGCCCAGCACGAGCTCGACCACACCAAGCGGTACGCGATCTACAGCCGGATCACCAAGCTCGTCGACGCCGACGCGCCGTGGCTCGACGTGGTCAACGACCGCAACCCGCGCGCCCTGGCGCCGGGCGTCAAGGGCTTCGTTGAGCCCAAGTCCTGGTTCGTCGACCTGACCACCGTGTCCGTCGGCTGACTTACCTCGTCCCGAAAGGAACACCCGATGACCGACAACACCCCCACCGACGCCGAGATCGTCGACGCCCTGCTCGCGATGAACGGCATCTCGCCGACCCCCGAGGAAATCGAACAACTGGTCGCGGCGTACCCGGTCAGCCGGATGGGCGTCGAGTCCCTCTACACGATGCCCGGCGTCCGCTACGCCGAGCCCGCAGTCACCTTCGACCCCCGGATCTGAGGACGCTGATGACCACGACTGAGACAGCCTTGACGATCACCGAAGCCGCCACCGCGCTTCGGGCCGGTACCACCACCAGCGTCGACCTGGTCGAGCAGTGCTACGCGACCGCCGACGCGTACGACGGCGAGGTCGGGATGTTCCTGGCCCGCTACACCGAGTCCGCCCTGCAGGCGGCGGCTGAGGCCGACGCCGACCTCGCGGCCGGCAAGGACGTCGGCCCGCTGCACGGGATCCCGCTCGGGATCAAGGACATCATCACCACCCGCGAGGGTCCGACGACCGGACAGAGCCTGGTCCACGACCGGACCGCGATGAGCGGCGACGCCGTCGTGGTGGACCGGCTCCGGTCGGCCGGCGGTCTCGTACTCGGCAAGCTGACCACGATGGAGTTCGCGATCGGCGCCCCCGACGACACCAAGCCGTTCCCGGTCCCGCGGAACCCGTGGAGCCTGGAGCACTGGGCCGGCGGGTCGAGCTCGGGGTCGGGCAGCGCGGTGTCCTCGGGCGCGGTACTCGGCGCGCTGGGCACCGACACCGGCGGCAGCATCCGCATCCCGGCCGCGTTCTGCGGGATCTCAGGCCTGATGCCGACGTTCGGCCGGGTGCCGAAGTCCGGCTGCATCCCGCTCGGCTACAGCCTCGACCACATCGGCCCGATGGCCCGCTCCGCCGCCGACTGCGCCCTGATGCTCGACGTGCTGGCCGGGTACGACGCGAGCGACCTGTGCGCGATCGACGTCCCGGTCGACGAGTACAGCGGTGCCCTGACCGGTGACCTCACCGGCGTCCGGATCGGCGCCGATCGGCTCGCCCGGATCGCCGGCGACAAGGAGGACCCGGCCGTCGCCGAGGCCTTCGCCGCCGCTCTGGCCGCGCTGGAGAGCCGGGGCGCGACGGTCGTCGAGGTCGAGCTGCCGTTCTACGCCGAGATGTCGACCGCGGACATGGTGATCCTGGTCAGCGAGGCGTTCGCCTACCACCGACCGGATCTGCAGAAGCGGTGGCTCGACTACGGTGCCGCGACCCGGGAGATCCTGGGCACCGCGATCTTCTACTCCGCAATGGACTTCGTGCAGGCCCAGCGAGCGCGGACGGTCGGGACCCAGGCCTTGACCGCCCTCTACGCCGACGTCGATCTGATCGTCACGCCGACCTCAGGAGTGGGCGCGATCTCGTTCGAGGACCTGGCCGGCGGCATCGCCAACATCATGACGCCGATCTACACGGGCTACTGGGACACCACCGGCAACCCGGTGCTGAGCGTCCCCATGGGCTTCACCGCCGCCGGTCTCCCGCTCGGCCTCCAGGTCGCCGGCCGCCCGTTCGAGGAGGGGCTGGTGCTGCGCGCGGGCGACGCCTTCCAGCAGGTCACCGACCACCACTTGCAAGTGCCGGCGGCACCGGACGCCGAGGAGGTGGCGGCATGAGCGTCGAGGCCCTCCCGAGCACCGACCTGCTCACCGTCACCGAGGCAGCGGCAGCGCTGCGGTTCGGCTCGGTCACCAGCATGCAACTGGCGCAGGAGTCGATCTCGCTCGCGAACCGGCTCGACCAGCGGGTCGGCATCTACATCAGCCGGTACGACGAGTCCCTGCTCGCCGCCGCAGCGGACGCCGATGCCGCGCTCGCGGCCGGCGACGAAGTCGGTCCGCTGCACGGCATCCCGCTGGGCATCAAGGACATCATCACCACTCGTGAGGGCGAGACCACGGCACAGAGCCTGGTACTCGACCGCGCCTGGGGGCAGGGTGACGCGGTCGTGGTGCAGCGGCTTCGCGACGCCGGAGGTCTGGTCACCGGCAAGCTCACCACGATGGAGTTCGCGATGGGTGCACCGGATCCGGACAAGCCGTTCCCGATTCCGCGGAACCCCTGGAACCTCGACCACTGGGCGGGCGGTTCCAGCTCGGGCACCGGGAGCGGTGTCTCGGCCGGCGTCTTCCGCGCCGGCCTGGGCACGGACACCGGTGGCAGCATCCGGATCCCCGCCGCCTTCTGCGGGGTCACCGGGTTGATGCCCACCTTCGGGCGGGTGCCGAAGTCCGGCTGCGTCCCGCTCGGGTACAGCCTCGACCACATCGGCCCGCTGGCCCGGTCGGCCGAGGACTGCGCGTTGCTGCTGGACGTATTGGCCGGGTACGACGCCGGCGACCGCTGCTCGATCGACGCACCCGTACCGGACCACAGGGCCGCGCTGACCGGTGACCTGACCGGGCTGCGGATCGGCGTCGATCGGACCAGTGGCCGGGCGATGGCGCCGTACGTCGACCCGCGGCTGGATCCGCTGCTCGACGACGCGATCGCAGTCCTCGTCGCGCGCGGCGCTGAGGTCGTCGACGTCACGCTGCCGTCCTTCGAGCAGACCGTCGCCTGCCTCTGGCCGATCAACGCCGGCGAGAGCGGCGCCTACCACCTGCCCGATGCCCGGACCCGGCTCGCCGATTACTCGGCCTCGATCCGCACCGGACTGGCCGGCGGAACCTTCTTCAGCGGTGCTGACTACGTCCAGTCCCAGCGGGTACGCCGGGTCGTCACTCAGGAGCTCGCCCGGATGTTCGCCGACGCCGTCGACCTGATACTGACCCCGTCGGCGTTCCAGGGGGCGCTGTCGTTCGAAGAACTGCAGGGCGACACCACCGCCTGGTTCCGGGCCGTGAACACGCCGTACTGGGACGTCACCGGCAACCCCGTGATCACCGTCCCGATCGGCTTCACCGACGTCGGCCTGCCGCTCGGCCTGCAGCTCGCCGGGCGTCCGTTCGACGAGGCGACGGTGCTGCGCGCGGCGCACGCCTACCAGCTCGACACCACGTGGCACCGCGCCGTCCCGGCGCTGGCAGCCTGAGAGCAGAGGAACAGCACATGAGCACCGCCGTACTGGTCATCGACATGCAGAACGGGTTCGTCCACCCCAAGGGATCGCTGCCCACCAACGGGATGGGCCTGCCGCGGAGCCCCGAGGTCATCGCCGAGAACGCGGCCCTGATCGCGCATGCCCGCTCGCTCGGTCTCCCGGTCGTCTACACCCGACACGTGTACCGACCTGACTTCGTCGAGCTGCCGCCGCGAATCGCCGCGGTGCTTCCGATGGACCCGCTGCCGCTGGTCCGCGGCACCTGGGACGCCGACGTGGTCGACGAGCTGGCGCCCGAGGCCGGCGACAAAATCATCGACAAGAGCCGGTTCGACGCCTTTCTCTACACCGACCTGGAGACGGTGCTGCGCGCGATGGGGATCACTCGGCTGCTGGTGACCGGCGTCGTCACCAGCGTCTGCGTCGAGTCCACAGTCCGCTCCGGGCAGCAGCGCGACTTCGAGATCCTCGTCGCATCCGACTGCTGCTCGGCACCGGAGGATCAGCACCAGGCAGCGCTGAACATCATGGCCGCCGTCTTCGCCGACGTCGCACCATGGCGCGACCTGCTCGCCGGCCACTTGTCCGACCGACCCATGGACACGGTAGCTGCTCCGCACCTTCAACAGGATCGGGTGCTGAATGCAGAAAAATGGTGAGGCCAACGTTTGACAGCTCGGAAGTGCATGGGTGGTCCGGTTGTCGCTGATCGAGCCGGGGCGCGGCGGCGCGGAGCGCACGGCCCAGCGGGTCTGCGAGGGGCTCGCGTTGGCGATGCCGACATACGGCGTACCGGAGGAGATCGTGAACAACGGCAAGGGGTTCACCGGCCGGTGAACCCCTTGGTCACGGCCGCAACTCCCCGGCGGCTTCGGCGTCGTCGGAGACCGAGAGGCTGTGCCAAGTGTCGAATGCCACCGATGCGGCGCCTTTCGCGTCCCTCGCCTCGATGAGATTGATCAGCTGCTCGTGCCGGTTGACGGAGGCGTGGCCATCGACACCGAAGCGCATCCGCTCCGCGCGGCGGATCAGGGGGTCGAAGCGCTCGATCACCGCTTCGAGGGCCTGATTGCCGAGCGCGGCGACCGGGATCCTGTGCAGTTCCTCGTCTGCTTCCAGGGCGGCTTTGACGTCGCCTGATGCCACGGCACCAGCGAACCGGCGGTTCGCGTCCCGCATCCGGTCCACGTCCTGCTCAGTGAGCCGGCCCGTCACTTCTCGCACGGCCAACTCATGCATCGCGGCGACGACATCTCTCGCGTCCCGCACCACCTGAATGTCGATGGCGCTGACCGTCGTGGATCGACCCGGCAGCGCCACCACCAATCCACTCGCCGCGAGGCGCAGCAGCGCTTCGCGCACCGGGGTCCGGCTGACCCCCAGCCAGGCAGCAAGGTCGCCGTCCTTGAGTTGCTCTCCCGGCCTGAAGGTTCCATCGACGATGGCGTCGCGGAGGCGGCGGTAGACATCGTCGCGCAGGAGAGTGCGGTCTACGGCAGGGGTGTTCGCAGGGATCGGCACAGCAACATATTGCACACACATCCCGCCATCTCCTAACCCCAAGCGTGGCTTGTGAGGATGTACAGGTGGCGATATATTGCATATCAGAGCCGAATCCGTCGAGCTCATCATCGATCCGCTCGGGCATTCCCGGCGGGAAGAGGGGGACCCGTTCATGAGCACCGACCAGGAGATCAAGAACGTCGTACTGGTGCACGGCGCGTTCGCTGATGGCTCGGGATGGCGTGGCGTGTACGACAACCTGACGGCGCGCGGCTACCAGGTGACGATCGTGCAGAACCCGCTCACCTCACTCGAGGACGACGTCGCAGCGACCACACGGGTGCTGAACCAGCAGGACGGCCCGACGATCCTCGTGGGCCACTCCTGGGGCGGCACGGTCATCACCGAGGCCGGTGTCCATCCGAACGTGGCCGGTCTGGTCTACGTCTCCGCTCTTGCACCCGATGCCGGCGAGACCACGGCCGAGCAGTACGCCGGATTCGCGGCGACGCCGGACTTCGTCATCGATGTCGCGGACGACGGGTACGGCTTCCTCAACCACGACAAGTTCAAGGCCGGGTTCGCCCACGACGCCACCGACGCGGACGCCGCCTTCTTGCGTGACACGCAGATCCCGATCAACATGTCGGTCTTCGACACGCCGCTGAAGAACGCCGCCTGGCGCGACAAGCCCAGCTGGGCCGTCATCGCCACGGAGGACAAGGCGTTCGATCAGGCCATGCTGCAGCACATGGCGACGCGGAGCGGTGCGAAGATCACCAACGTATCCGCCAGCCACGCCCTGTTCATCACGCAGGCCGGCGTCGTCTCCGACACCATCGATGCCGCCGCGAAGGGCGCTTGCAACGCCGGCCGGTGAGCCGCTGATCCGTTGTCGACCCAGGGGGCCGGCCGCGCCAATCGCGCGCGCCGGCCCCAGTTCTCCGGAAGGATCACCTAGTGATCACCCCGTTCCAGGTGACGCTCTGGATCGAGCTCCTGGCCGCTGGACTCGGCGGCCTTCAAGGGGCGCTCTTCGCCGCCGGCGTCAGGTCTCGCCGCATCGACGTGCTCGGCGTCATCGTGATCGGACTCGCCGTCGCTCTCGGAGGAAGCCTGCTTCGCGACACCGTACTCAATCAGCCGCCGGTCGTTGTCTGGAGCAACTGGTACCTGACCGTGGCCGGCGCCTCGGCGATCCTCGGCATGGTGCTGCAACCCCTCTTGTCACGAGCGGAATGGCTGATCACCGTGCTCGACGCCGTCGTGATGGGGCTGTTCGGAGCGATCGGAGCCTCGAAAGCGCTCTCCCTCGGAGTAGGCGTGGCCGGGGCAGTAGTGGTCGGCGTCATCGGCGCCATCGGGGGCGGGATGCTGCGCGATGTCATGCTCAGCTTGTCATTCTCGTTCCTGCACGTGGGTACCCTGTACGCCGTCGCCGCGGGTGCCGGCACCGCATCGCTAGCCCTGCTCGCCGAGCTCGGCACGCCCATCCCGATCGCGGGAGTCGTCTGCGTCACGGTGACCACGCTCGTGCGCCTGGCCGCCGTCCGCTTCGACTGGACCTTCCCGGAGCAGTTCGTCGTGCGCCCTCGACGTCCACAGGCGCCCTCGAGACCCGAGGACGGACGCCACGGAGCTGGCTCAGCGGAGTGACTGCGGCGGCCCGGAGCGCTGACGAGGACCGGTCCATCAGCTCGCCTCGCTGCGGCCCTCGAAGCGGCTGATGATCTGCGTACCGGCATTGCTGCGCAGACCGGTGGCGTAGTGCCAGCCGTCGAGTGCCCCGGGTTGGGTGAAGTCGATCCGGCCCTGGGTGGTGGTCGTCATGATCTGGGACCAGCCCCAGCCGTGGCCGTGGTCGACCCAGACGCCGATGGCGTTACCGTCCAGGATGAACGCCCAGCGGTCGCCGGATTGGAGCGGCGCGCTCGAACAACAGGAGGTGGTGAGCTTGCCGTCGATCTTGATGTCGACGCCGTGCTGGCCCTTGATACCGGTCCACGCCAAGACGTAGTTGTCGGCATCCTTGACGAGTCCGTTGAAGTGCGCGTCCTGTCCCTTCCCGGTCCCGGCCCACTGGTCGTGGTCGACGACGACGACCGCGCGGGCGCTCTTCGGTCCGGACTTGTGAGCGACCAGGCCGTAGTACGCACCGGGCGCGTAGGCCCGCAGACTCCCGCCGCCGAAGGTCAGCTGCGGCAGAGCTTCGTTCGCCGACGCCTTGTAGACCGTGTAGTCGGCGCTCGAGTCAGCATCGAAGGTGTCATCGACGCCGACCTCGGAGTACGCGTCCGGGTCGAAACTCACGGTCGACCTGCCAACTACCTGGATCGCGTGCTCGCCCCAGCCGGCCGTGGCGGTGAAGGCAACGGTTTGCCCGGTCCGCACGGGTGAGCCGGAACGGACGGCGAAAGCTATGTGTTTCGCCTGCCCCGGTTCGAGCCTGCGGACGAGACTTGGCTCAGCGCCGACCGACGTCCAGCCGTCGGGACCGCTCAGCCTGACGCGGACGTTGTCCGCTGCCCGGCCGCTGTCGTTGACAACCGAGACGATGACGGTGCCGGTTCCGGTCGCCGGAGCTATCACTGCGGGAGCCTGGTACACCG
This sequence comes from Kribbella sp. NPDC004875, assembly GCF_042873375.1. Lineage (NCBI taxonomy): Bacteria > Bacillati > Actinomycetota > Actinomycetes > Propionibacteriales > Kribbellaceae > Kribbella > Kribbella sp. NPDC004875. The sequence continues at coordinate 681,624 of NZ_JBIALI010000006.1, read as the reverse complement.
ACAGCCTGGTGTCGACGGCCCGAACCGAAGGCCGCTCGTCCGGCACCTTGACGGTGCCGCTGACCAGAGCCGGCGGTGTGCCGTGGCGACCGGAGCGAGCACCGATGATCGACAGCCCGCCGCCGTCGGACGCGAACCGGAGCGTGGCGGTGTCCGCGTCGCCGAGCTGATCGGCTGTGATCGGAACAGCGATGCGATAGCCGTACCGGTTTCCATAGTCGCCGCCGATGGAGCCACGCGAGCGGCCGGCGAGGGCGCGCGGGCCGTTCGGGTCATCGGGAAGTACGACCGCCGGCAACGTCTTGCCGTTCACCGAGACCGTGAGATTGGTCGGATACCGACGGGCGGTCGTCACGTTGTTCGCGTCGTACCACCCAGGCGCCTGGGCGGACGCGACCTCGGCGACAAGCGTGGCACCGTCGCGTACGTCGTTCGGTACGTCGACCTTATACTCGAAGTACCCCCGACCGTATCCGGTGACCCAATCGGACCCGCCTGTTGTCCGCGCTTGAGCACCACCCGTCCAACCTTGCGAGACCACGTTGCCAGGCGAGAAGCCGGCTCCACCGACCGGGCCCGGGGTGTCGAACGTCAAGTAGTTCTCGGCAGTGGTCTTTCCCTGCGCCTCGATCCAGATCCACACGTAGCCGACGCGCACCTGCGCGGGTGCCGCGGCCGATACTGTGCCGGCGTCGCTGACGCCGTACCGGCTCGGGCTCACGGGCCGGGATCCTTGCCCGGCGTCGGCGATCCAGCGGCCCTGGTCGTCGTACCCGCCGATCTTCCAGTGCAGCACGGCCCGAGAGAGGTCGAGGTCGCTGAAGTGGCTGATCTTGACCGGTACGTCGATCGTGTAGCCGCGGTTGACGGTGCGTCCCGTCGTACCCATCAAGGAGACTGCGTCGTCGCCCTGGAAGAGATCGATGCCGCGCGCCGCTCCGAGGTGGTCGACGAACTCCGGCTGGTTGGGCTGGCGGTCGAAGGTGAAGGGGCTGTTGACCTCCTGCTCGGTCTCGGCCAGCTGTACGCCGACGTACCCGTCGAGCTTGGGATAGGCCCGGAACAGGCTTGCCGTGTGGGGGAACTGACCGGACTTGATGGCGAACTCGGAGTTCAGCCATGGCTGTCCGCTCTGCACTCCGTCGTTGAAGTTCCAGGCGGATCCGGGCGCGACCTGCGCGTCGAAGCCGTCGAGCAGCTTCTTCCACTCGTCGTACGTCGACAGGTAGTAGTGGAAGTCGTTGAGATCAGTGTCGAGATGGCCGTTCTGGCAACAAGCGGAGTTGTCGACGACCAGTCTCGACGGGTCGAGGTCGTGGGCCAGCGTGACCATACGTCGTACGTACGGGAAGGAAGCGGCCGGGATCGGCTGCTGCCACGGCTGATCGTTGATACCCCAGGACTCGTTGAAGGTCGTCCAGATGACGATCGACGGGTGGTTGTGGTCGCGCTGGAAGGTCGTCCGCAGCAGACCCTCGTAGAGTTCCTCGGCCCGGTCACCCAAGGAGTTCCAGCCGGCGTTGGGCAGGTCCTGCCAGATCATCAGACCGAGCTTGTCGGCCAAGTGGTAGTAGGCCGGCTCGTTGATCTTGACGTGGGTGCGGACGACGTTGAAGCCGAGCTGCTTGGCGTTCTTCAGATCGAGGAGCATGGATCCGCGGCCCGGCTGCGCCTCGGACCCGGTGTGCAGGTCCGGGCCGGCGGTGACACCGGTGTAGGTGTACACACCCCATGGGTTGTAAGCCTGGTCGAGTACGCCGCGGACATAGATCGGCCGATTGTTCAGGTAGATGTACTGATACTCGTCGGTGTGTCCGGGCGCCCATTTGCGTTCGACCTTGCGCATCCCGAACGTCGTCCGGAGGCCGTCGGCGTGCCCCACCTGGAAGTCGGCGGTGTACAGCGCAGGATCGGCCGGCTCCCACAACCTCGGGCGCGTGATCGGTATCCGCGCCGTACCCTGCCCGTTGGTGAGGGGTACGACGGCCGTGCCGGCAGGTCGTCCGTGCGGATCCCTGATCGTGACGGTCGCCGACGTAGCTCCGATCGCCGTCACGTCGACTTTCGCGGCTGCCGTCGACGGCGTGCGCCCTGTCCCCTCGAACGAAAGCTCAGGGGTCACGTGGGTCTGGGTGAGCCGCGCATCGGCGTACGGCTCGATCCACACGGACTGCCAGATGCCCCCGATATCCGTGAACCAGCCGGTGTTCTCGCCGTCCGGAACGCCGGTCTGCTTGCCCATCGGGTACGGCGAGTCCGCGGTCGTCGGCGGCGCGACCACCCGGATCGTCAGCGTGTGCGTCGATCCCGGGACCAGTGCGCCGAGACCTGCGGTGATCTCGGTGTACCCGTCACCGGTGTACGGGAGGACAGGCTTGCCGTCGAGCCACGCCGCCGCACCCCAATCGGCCGCTCCGATGCGAAGCCGTGTCTGCTGATGACCGAAGTTCTTCGGGACGGTGAAGGTACGCCGATACCAAACCGTGCCACGGTAGCTGGAGAACGCGCTGCGGAAGACCTCCTTGGTCGCCAGATCCTCCTCACCCCAGGCGGCCAGTGACTGGTAGCCGAACGGCACCCGGATCGCTTTGCCGAACGAGTGGGCCGGATCGAACCACCGCTCGTTCTCGCCGTCGTTGCCGGGGTCGAAATCGAACGACCAGGTCCCGTTCAGCGTCATCCACTTGTTGCCCGTGAACGGACGCCGATCCGCGTCCGGGCGTGGGTACTCTGCCCGCGCCGGCGCGGTGTCGCGTTGCAGCCTCAGAGTGACCGACGACGCAACGGCCGCCGAGGCGAAGGCGTACCCCTCCTTCGCAGCGATCACCAGAGCGCTGCTCTCAGGTACGCCGGTCAGGACGAACGTGCCGTCCTGGGCGGAGTTGGCGAACAGGCTGGTTCGGGAGGCATGAATGCTGGCGTTCGCGATCGGCGCGCCGCTGTGCGCATCCACGACCCGTCCGCGAACGTCCGCCGCAGCACCGGCGGCTGCCGGCGACGCGTTGGGGTGCGGATCGGCCGCGAGGGCGGGAGCCGATGGGGACAGCAGAGCCACGACGGCGACCAAGGCGACGGTGAGCTTCCGGCGCGATGTGCTGGCTGGGGTCGACATGCCCCGGACAGTAGCGATGCCGACCGAAGTGCGCAATAGTTCATTTTGACGTTGTAACCTGCCGCGAAGTGCCCGGAACCCGCCTAGATTGGTGGTATTTCTCAGGAATCCAGATCACCATGTACAACGTTACACACGCTGCCGCCGAGATGGTTGCGCGATGCTGCGAGAATGCGTGCATGCTGAGTGCAGGACCGCCGCGCCCCACCGTCGGCATCCGTGACGTGGCCGCGCTGGCACGGGTGTCACCGACGACGGTGTCGAACGTGCTGTCCGGGAACCGCCCGGTGAGCTCGGCCACCCGGGAGCGCGTCGAGTGGGCGATCGAGCAGCTCGGGTACCGGCCGAACCTCTCCGCTCGCAATCTCCGGCTCCGCCAGGGCGGACTCATCGCGGTCGCTGTGCCTGAGATCGACGTGCCGTATTTTGCCGAGCTGATCGGCCACGTCGTCCAGGACGCCCGCGAACGCGGCTACACCGTCCTCGTCGATCAGACGAACGGTCGCCTCGAGGCGGAACGCTTCGTCCTGAGCGGTATGAACCCAGGCATGGTGGACGGCATCATCTTCAGCCCCCTGGGCATCCAGCGTGCCGAGTTCGAGACCCGTCGCGACACGACGCCCCTGGTGCTGCTCGGCGAGCGGATCACCGGGGCCGGCCTCGATCACGTTGCCATCGACAACGTCGCGGCAGTCGCTGACGCGACCGGCTATCTCATCCAGCAGGGGCACCGCCGGATCGCTGCGATCGGCCACCAGGACCCACGCGGCGGCGGTACGGCGCCGCAACGGACCGAGGGCTATCGGCAGGCGCTGGACAGAGCGCGGATTCCGTACGACGCCGCACTCGTCGTTCACACCAAGAAGTACCACCGGCGCGACGGCGCGGTCGCGACGGCTGAGCTTCTCGACCGGGGAGTCGACGTCGACGCGATCTTCGCCTACAACGACCTGCTAGCCCTCGGTGCCATCCACACCCTCCACGAACGCGGCCTCCGGGTGCCCGAGGACGTCGCCGTCATCGGCATGGACGACATCGACGACGGCCGCTACAGCACGCCGACCCTCAGCACCGTCGCTCCCGACAAGCCCACCATCGCGCGCACCGCTCTGGACCTTCTCCTCGACCGGATGGCCGGCGAACCCCAGGCCCCCCGCCAGATCGTCATTCCCCACACCCTCGTAGTCAGGAACAGCACCTGACCAGGACTCGTCCCACGGCATCCCCCACACCGGCGAGCTGAAATGACCTGACCGGGCGGGTACGCCACCGCGGAGACTGTGGGCCGTCAGAGCCCGGCGAGAAGCTTCTCGAGTGCGGCAATGGTTGCGTGGGCAACAACCTCCGACGGTCCTCCCTCGAACAGGTGCTGATCCACGACCTCCCCCGCCCCACTACTCACAGCCACGTAGACAGTTCCCGGCGGGTGCCCCTCTTCCGGATCCGGGCCACCAACCCCAGTCACCGCGACTGCGAGGTCCGCTCCAAGCAGCTCCGCGCATCCCTTCGCCATCTGTACGGCGCAGCGCGCGTTCGCCACCGGCCCGCGATCAACTTTCAGAACACGGAACTTCGTTTCCGCCGCGTAGGCAACAACCGCGCCCGCGAACCAGACGCTCGAGTTCGACGCCGCCCCCAGCCGCGTCGCGATCGCACCGCTCGTCAACGACTCCGCGACCGCCACCCGCAGCTCTCTCGCCATCGCCCCTTCGCCAATCCGCCCTGCCAGTTCCGATGCAATCCTCGCCAGATCGTCAGCCATGGTGTGCCCGTCTGCTCCGTCCGTTTCGGGGTACCCCAAGGCTAAGGCAGCGCCACGATCTCGCAGGCGGCGTATTTCGGCACGGCTGGGGTACCGACGAGGAATGACGATCGGCGTACTGGATGCGGTGGATCCGCCAAGAACTTCTAGGGATGAGGACATGAGCGCCAAGCTGCTGAACCACAAGCGCGAAGACAAGTGCTCCGGTGCACCGACCCGCACCGGGACGAAGTACGACGCGGCCGGCCCGGAGGCGTGACGTGCCCGGCAGACTCGTCGCCACCGTTCTCGGTACGCCGGACCCGCCCGCGCTGGCCGCGTTCTACCGCGACCTGCTCGGCTGGGAGATCACCAGCAGCGAGCCGCAGTGGGCTCGCCTCCGGCACCCCGATGACGACCGTCCCGGTCTGAGCTTCCAGCTGGAACGAGACCACACCAGGCCGGTCTGGCCGCAGCATCCCGGAAGCCAGCAGATGCAGGCGCACCTCGACGTACAGGTCGATGACCTCGAAGCCGAGACTGCCCGCGCCGTGCGCCTCGGCGCGACCGTCGAAGGCCACCAGCCCCAGCCCGACGGCGTACGAGTCATTCGCGACCCCCACGGCCACCTGATCTGTCTTTTCCTGCAAGGCTTCTAGCCGACAGCCGCCTTACCTGGTCAAGATGACGTCATTCCCTCGGCACGCTTCCTCTGCAGGCGTAGCTGGTCGGGCCATTTGACGTTGTACGCCCATCCGAGCCGCTCGAACAGCTTGATGAAGCCGGCGTTGATGTCCAGCTGTCCTTTGAGTACGCCGTGACGTGCACAGGTCGGATCGGCGTGGTGGAGGTTGTGCCACGACTCGCCCTGACTCAGGATGGCCAGCCACCAGACGTTTCCGGAGCGATCGCGAGCTGTGAAGGGTTTGTCGCCTGTGACATGACAGATCGAGTTGATCGAGAACGTGACGTGATGCATCAGGGCGACACGGACCAAAGTTGCCCAGAAGAAGCCAGTCGCGGCGCCGCGCCACGACATGTCCCACAGTCCGCCGATGACGGCAGGCGCCAGGAGTGAGAACGCCGCCAGTTCGCGGAAGTGCCTCGAAATCGCTGCCATGTCGCGGTCGTTCAGGAGATCGGGCGCGTACTGCCTCGGATCGGCACGGTCTTCTCCCCACAGAACCCATCCCGCGTGCGCGAAGACGAAGCCCTTTGTCACCGCCCATCCACTGGTGCCGTACCGCCAGGGCGAGTGCGGATCGCCATCCCGATCAGAGAACTTGTGATGTTTACGATGGTCCGCCACCCAGCGGATCACCGGCCCCTCGAGCGCCATGCTGCCGGCGATCGCGAGCGCGATCTTCAGACCCCGCCTGCTCTTCAGGGCGCCATGAGTGAAGGCTCGGTGGTACCCGACGCCGATGCCCGTGGTGGTGATCACGTAGAAGACGACCAGCAGGACGATGTCGTGCCAGCCGATCAGACCGCCCCAGGCGAAGAAGATTCCCGGGACGAGGGCGAGCGTCGGCACGACGATGAAGACCCAGATGAGCGCACGCTCGAGGGTTCCGCCGACGGCTTGGAAGTCATCCGGCGGCGAGGTGCCCGCATCCACTGCTGAACCCATGGTCCACTCCTGGAGAAACCCGTTCGAGCCGCTGACGCGGACCCGACCGGGGAGCCTGCTAGGGGGTCATCGTCGGGACGTGTTCCTGCTGGTCACCGTGGACGCGATGACAACCAGGACGGCCGAGATCACAATAGCCACGATCCAGCGGACCCAGTCGATGCCGGGGCTGCCGTTCCCGCCGAACGCCGTGTAGACGAACCAGCCGATGACCACTCCCCCGATCCCGCACAAGATCGTGAGCCAGATCGGAATGTTGTCCTTGTCACCCGGAGCGACGAACTTACCGAGCAGACCGATGATGATGCCGGCGACGATGACTCCGATGATCTCCATGGCCATACCAGTACCCAAGCACAAACCACGTTCTTCACCCCGGGCCGAAGGCATGACGGGACGGAACGAGAGTCCGTAGGGGCCTGCGGCAACAGTCTTCGGCTTGTGCCCACGAACGTGGTGGCCGGACTTGATGGCGTGCCCAGGCGTCACCTGCCGGAGCTCATCAGCGACGTCGGCTCCCGCTTACAGCGTTGACACCGACGCGGTCTTCTGGGAGATGCTGGTGATCGCCGCGTCGGCGATGCGGTTGCGCGTCGTCGGGTCGACGCCGGCCTTTGCGAGTGCCTCCAGGCCGCGATGGGTGGCGACGACCAAGCCGCCGAGCGCCTCGGCGTCCGCCTCTGCGTCGACGAGGCCGGAACGCTGGGCCTGCTCGACGAGCTGGCGACAGGTGTTCAGCAGGGTCTCGTACGCCGCCAGCGAGCGCGCGGCGACTGCCTCGTTCTCGGACGCGAGCTCCGCGGTGCCCTTCGCGAGCAGACAGCCGAACCGGTCGGTCGTCTCCGGTGCGTGCAGCCATGCCTGGAGCCGGATGAGCGCTTCGTCCTCAGGTCCGTCGATCAGGGCGGCAGCCATCGCGTCCGATCCTGCGCAGTAGTCGTCGAACACTCGCTGGAAGAGCGTCTCCTTGTCACCGAACGCTCCGTACAGGCTGCCCTTGCTCAGCCCGGTCGCGCGCGACAGGTCGTCGACGGAGGTGCCGTGATAACCGGTCTCGGTGAACTGTTGCCGCGCAGCATCCAGTACTTCGGCTTCGTCGAACTTCCGCGGCCTGGCCATGCAGCAAGCCTACGTCGTTCTGGACAATCGGTCCAGAACTTGTATTCTGGACCGCATGTTCAAAACTCTTCCACAGTCCGACCCCGCGGAGTTCGCCGGCCGGCGGGTTGTCGTCACCGGCGGCTCCCGTGGCATCGGAGCGGCGATCGTCCAGCGGTTCCTCGACGGCGGTGCGATCGTTGTCGCCTCCGCGCGGAAGGCGACTGACGAGACGCCGCAGGCTGCGACCTTCATCCCGGGCGACGTCAGTACGCCGGAAGGCGTGCGGACCTTGGCCACTGCCGCCCTCGAGGTACTCGGCGGTGTCGACATCGTCGTCAACAACGCCGGCGCCGCGCGTACGCACCTCGGCGGTATCGGCTCGATCCCCGACGAGGAGTGGGTCGACGCCCTTGCCCTGAACTACCTGTCCGCCGTGCGGGTCACGGGTGCTTTCCTGCCCGCTCTGCGCGAATCAGGTGCCGGCAGCGTCGTCGTCAACATCTCCTCCGGGATGGCCGTCGAGCTCGCGGCACCGCTGGCCCACTACGGCGCCGCGAAGGCGGCCCTCAACGCCTACAGCAAGGCGCTCGCCTCCGAGCTCGCCCCGGCCGGCATCCGCGTTGCCACCGTCACACCGGGCAACGTTCTCACGCCGGGCGCCGACGCCATCCGTCAGACCCTCGCCGACGCACAGGGCGTCCCTCTGGACGCCACGACGTCAGCCATCCCCCTCGGCCGACCGGGAGACCCACGCGACATCGCCGAAGCGGTCGCCTACCTCGCCTCCGACCGCGCCCAGTGGGTCACGGGAACGAACCTCGTCGTCGACGGTGGCGAACTCCCCATCGCCTGACCCCGTGAACACCACACCCGCTCCCCCGACCGCTCGAGGGAGCGGGTGTCGGGGCGACAGTGCGTGTTCAGTTGGGTGGCGGGGACGAGAGCGCGTAGGTCATCGCCGCGAGTCCTGTCGCGACGCCGGTGCCGCGGGCGTTGGTCAGGGTTTGGTCGAAGACAGCTGACGGCAGGTCGTTGGTCCGATGGTCGTAGCTCGCCTGCGCGTTGTCGTAGAGCCAATCGACGTACTGCGTCTGTCCGCCCATCGTGATGAACCGCGACAGCCCCCGCAGGAAGATCCCCTTGAAGACAATCTCGTAGCTCTCCACCGGGTCCGGTCGGTACCGGCCGGATCCGTTGACGTCGTCCTCGTACACGATGAGCTGCTCCGGCCCGGTCGTGAAGTGCGTCTTCGCGAAGTCCGCCACCCGCACCCCCTCGACGAGGTACGACCGATCCTTCGTCAGGTCGTACAGATTCGCGGCCAGCTCGAGGAACACGCCGGCGTTGTAGGTGTAGAGGTTGGCGTCCCACTCGCGCCCCGAGAACGAGTTCTCCAACCTGCCGTCGGGACGCAGGAAGCTCGCCTTCAGCCAGTCGTAGGTGTCCTGGCCGATCTGCAGGTATGTCTTGTCGGTCCCCAGCGGATTGTTGTGCACCTTCTCGGTCGGGTAGTACCGCGCCAGCCCCGCCGCGGCGATGGCGAACCCGTTCGACGGCACGTCCTTCTGGTCCTTCGTCCCCCGCTCGCGCCAGAACCCACCGCCGTACGCATCGTCGTAGAAGTCGCGGTAGAAGAAGTCCGTGTGCCACTTGGCCTGGTCGAGCAGGTGCCGGTCACCGGTCACCGCGTACGCCGCCAGCGCGAACTGCACGGCCCACGAGTAGTCGTCGTTCCAGTCCGTGTCGTTCGCGATCCAGCACTTCGGATTGCCGAACCGGTCGACTGCGTGCGTGTTCTCGTACCGGTAGTACGTCTCGCCGATCTCGTCCCTCCACAGCCCGGTCAGCCGGGACGCGTCGACCAGCGTCTCGCGGATGAACGCCGCCTCCCAGAAGTGCAGGGGCGTTGCGTTCCCAAGGTCGGTCCGGAAGTCACCCTCGATCCCGTACGCCGCCACGAACGCGTTCATGCTCCGCACCAGATCCGCCTGGGTGAACGTCATGAACTACTTCTATCCCGAAGCCAATTGACGGTCAAACGGCCCTTGTCCCCCGTGCGAGCTACACGTCGAACTTCTGCGGCCACGTCCGCCTTGTGCGCCGCGGTCAGAGCGGCGAACAAAGGCGGCGATCACGTGGCGTGGGGGCAGAGCCGGGTCTAGCGATTCGTTATCGTGGCCAACGTAATTCTGGGGCGGGAAGTTGCGGGAACGGTGTCTGCGGGGCGATCTGGTACCAGTACGCCGTGGTGGCGATGTCGTCCTGCCGCTCGAACAGGCCGTGGTCCCAGGCGCCGATCTGTTGCACCGTGACCGCGAGCCGTTCGGTGAAATGGATCGGGTCCGGCAGATGCCAGCGGTAGAGGCCGTGCATCGGCGGGGCCTCGGTCGAGAACGGTGACGCCTTCGTCCGATCGCGGACCGAGTGGAACGGATATCCGCAGTACGGCGCGTTGAAGGTGACGATCTCCGGCTCCGGATCGGCGCGCAACTCGTCCTGGAACGCCCATGCTCCACCCGCGTAGTCCTCCAGCCCCGTGCTGCACAAGGTCGGGAACTCGTCGTCGCCGTCGACGAAGAACTTGACCTCGCCCTCGCCCCACCAGTAACGGTGCAGCGACGTCAGCGCCAGGTAGGTGCCGACGTACGTACCGCGGCCGACGACGCCGTCGAGGATCACGTGGTCGGTGCCCAGCGCCGCCGTACCGTCGGAGTGTCGCCACTGCGCGTGGAAGTACGGCGTACCCGGGGCGACGTCGTCGCCGAGTGTGTAGTCGATCTGGAAGAACACCGCAGGCAGGTCGCCGGGGTGCTGGCTCTCCAGCGTCAGCCGGGCACCGCTACGGAACGGCATCGGGAAATAGCAGTTCATGCCCCCGGTCGGGGCGACGACGATCGGTGCCGAGTTGACGAGCGCGCGGGTGCCGAATCCGTTGCAGAAGAAGTCGCCGAGCGGGACCTCGACCGACGGCAGGTCCGAGCCGTCCCAGTACGCCCGCAGCACCAGATCCCGCAGTACGAAGGGACCCTGTTCGGTGCGGTCGGCAACGGTCAGCCAGATGTGCCGGATCACCCCCGGCCCCTCGATCTCGGCGAGCGTGAGCGTCTCCCCGGCCGGCAACGGCAGGTACGCCGACCCCTTCCGGGACGGACCGAGCGCCGACGCTGCACGCGCGGCCGCTCCGGGAGCACCACTCGGGTTCTCGGCGTTGATCGACCGACTGGTCACACCGTCGGGCAGGACGGGGACATCGAAGGTGGAGAACAAGAGGTTCCTCTCGGGACGGCTATTTGACGGCACCCGCGGTGACGCCGCGGTTCAGCGTGCGCTGAAAGATCAGGAAGAAGACCAGCGTCGGGAGCAACGAGAGCAGCGATCCCGCGTTGAGAACGGTGATGTCGATCGAGTGCTGTCCGCGCAGCGTCGACAACGCGATCGGCACGGTTTGGGCCGACTGGTCGGCGAGCAGGACGACCGGGATGTAGAACTCGTTCCAGGTCCAGATGAAGAAGAACACCAGCAGCACCGACAACGTCGGCCGCAGGATCGGCAGCACGATCCGCCAGAGGATCTGCCATCGGCTCGCGCCGTCCATGGCGGCCGCCTCGAGGATCTCCTTCGGCATCGTCCCCATCACGCTGGCGAGAAGGTAGGTGCCGAAGGCTCCTTGCAGTACGACGAACACGATCACGACCGACCAGACCGTATTGAAGGTGTGGGTGGCCTGGGCGCCGTAGAACAGCGGGTAGATCAGCGCCTCGTGCGGCAGCATCGTGGACAGCAGCAGTGCGGCGAGGATCACCCCGCTCCCCCGGATCCTGCCGACCCCGATCGGGTAGGCACTGAGCAGACCCAGCGCGACCCCTCCGAAGGCCACCGCTGTCGAGATCAGGATGGAGTTCCACAGCGCGACCGGGAAGTCCACCAGCGACAGGTAGTTGGTGAATGCATCGAGACTGAAGCTCCGCGGCCACGCGATCGGGCCGTGGCTGGAGTAGTCCTCGCCGGTCTTGAAGGCGTTCAGCACCATCAGCAGGAACGGCGACGACATCGCCAAGGCGAGGAACCCGGCGATCACCAGCACGAACCACGTCAACGGCGAGCGGCGCCTGGGCCGGCCCTCGACCTGTACCGCGACTCCCGCTCGGCGCGAGACCAGTGAGTCGGTCATGTCAGCCCCTCCGTTCCGCGCGTCGCTGCCAGCCGAGGAGTACGGCGGCGACCGCGAAGATGACGATCGCCATCACGGTCGCGATCGTCGAGCCGTACCCGACCTGCGACAGCTCGAAGAAGTTCCGGTAGGCGTAGTACGACGGCACCAGCGTCGAGCCCTCGGGACCGCCGCCGGTGAGGATCAGGATCGGCGCGAACACCTTCAGCGCGGCGACCGTCGCGGTCAGCACCACGATGAAGATCTCCGGCCGTACCGTCGGCAGCGTGATCGCCGCGAACTGCCGCCACCAGCCGGCCCCGTCGATCGCGGCCGCCTCGTAGAGCTCGGGATCGACCCGGGACAGCGCGGCCATGAAGATCACCAGCGGGTACCCGAGCTGCAGCCAGACCAGCATCAGCATCACCGAGTACAGCGCGAGGTCCGGGCTGCCCAGCCAGTCCGGCGGATCGCTTACCCCCACTGAGCGCAGGAACGTGTTGATCGACCCGCTGCCGGGATCGAGGATCCAGCTCCAGATGAACCCGGCCACGGCGATCGGCAGGATCTGCGGCAGGTAGTACGTGGCTCGCAGGAAGCTCGCCGCCCGGGCGCCGAAGCGCCTGCCCAGGTAGTCGACCAGCGTCGCCGCGAGCAGGATCCCGAGACCCGTCGGAATCACCACGATCGCGATGATCATGAACACCGAGTTCCGGAACGACAGCCAGAAGTTCGCGTCGTGCAGCAGGTCGCTGTAGTTCCCCAGGCCGTTCCAGTGCAGCGGCGCGATCCCGCCCTTCCACCGGAAGAAGCTGAGCACCACGTTCGCCGCGAACGGTACGGCGACCACCGCGGTGAACCCGATCCCGATCGGCAACAGGTACCACCAGTAGCCGGCTTGTCGTGGTCTCATCGTTTCGTGCCGTCGTCGTAGAACTTCTGCAGGGCGTCGAGGTACTGCGCGGCAGTCTCGTTCTTGTTCGACATCGCCTGCATGTGCGTCTGGATGAAGTCCAGAAAGCCCGGGACCGGATAGTCCGGGTAGAACGACAGCGTGTCGGCCTTCACCAGTTGGTCGAAGCGCTCGGTGAACTGGCGGGTGACCGGGTCGCTGATCGTCGCGGTGTCACCGGCCAGCGGCAGCCCGCCCTGCCGGCCGATCACGTTCTGCACCTCGGGGCTCAGCGTGGTGTTGATCCAGTCGTAGGCCAGATCCTTGTCCTTCGCCTTCGCCGGCACGCCCCACAGGTGCCCGGACGACCCCAACGACAGCCGCGCCCCGGGAAGGGTGAAGTAGCCCCAGTCGAACTTCGCGTCCTTGCGGATCCGGGCGAACTCGCCGTTGTTCCAGATCAGCATCGCCGCCTTGCCGCTGAGGAAGTTCACCGTGGCCTGCTCGAACGACAGCCCACCGAGCTTGTCCCCGACGTACCCCTTGTCGATCCACTGCTGGAACTTGTCGGCACCGTCTTTCCACGGACCGCTCTTGAAGTCGATCGGCGCCTTGACGAACATGAAGTCGTCGATCTGCTTGCGCGTCGCCAGCGCCGAGACCAGCGAGTACCAGATCCACATCTGGTTGAAGCCCTGGCTGCTGTTCGCCGAGCTGGAGATCGGGATCTGGCCGGCCGCCTTCAACTTGTCCATCGCGGCCTCGAACTCCGCGAGCGTGGCCGGCGGCTTCGCGATACCGGCTTGCCGGAATTTCGCCTTGTCGTAGTAGAACATCACGTACTCGCCGATGTTCGGTACGCCGTACCAGTCGCCGGAGCCGGCGTGCCCGTTCTCGTCGTACTTCGCGAACGCCGCCATCGACCCGGTGACCTTCTTGTCCCAGCCGTTCTTCGTCACCTGCTCGGTGAGCGGCTCGAGCAGACCCTGCGCGGCGAGCTGGCCGCCGTCGGCGTTGCCCTTGTTGAACTCGACCACGTCCGGTACGTCGTTGCCGGACAGCGTGATCTTCGCGTTCTGCCGGAACGCGTCGAAGCTGGTCTGCTGGAACTCGACCTTCACGTCCGGATGCTTGGCCTTGAAGATCTCCAGCGCCTTCTGCCAGCCCTGACCTTGCGGCGTCGAAGGGTTCTCGTACTGCAGGATCTTGAACGTCTTGCCCGACTCCGCCGCCGTACCGCCACCGCAGGCACCGAGGCTCATGCTGATGAGGGCCGCGACGGCCGCGACGACGCAGGCTCTGCGCGAGAGTGATCGCATAACAGGCTCCTTGAACTGTAGGTAGGCGTGACGGATCGCCCCGCGGCCATGCCAGGTCGCAGGTGGTGGTGCTCAGTGGTTGGGGTCAGTCGCTCCCGGTGCCGGGCGGCGCGACAGAGGAACGTTCGATCACCGGGCATGGCATCAACCGGTGGGTCGGTGCCGAGTCAGTCGCACCCCGGCTACGGGCGATGGCCTGCTGGGCTGCCCATTTCCCCATGGCGCGGTGCGGAAGCTGGACTGTGGTCAGTCCGGGAAGCATGCTCTCAGCAACGAACTGGTGGTTGTCGAAGCCGACGATCGACAGATCTCGTGGGATCTCCAGACCCAGTTGCTGAGCGACCTGATAGAAACCCATGGCGATCTGGTCCGAGAAGCAGAAGACCGCCGTCGGCCGATCCGGTCGGCGTAGCAGCTTCAGTGCCGCAGACCGGCCGGCCGCCGCACTCGGATCTGCCGCCTCCACGATCAGCGCCTCGTCCACAGCGAGGCCCGCTGCCCGCATCGCCTTCTCGTATCCGGTTCGTCGAAGCACTCGGGCGACGAACATAGGGTCGGCAACGTTACAAAATGCCACCCGCCGGTGCCCGGCTGCGATCAGCCGCTCGGTTGCGGCCCGCGCCCCACCGACCTCGTCCGGAACGACCCAGTCCGCGCGAGAACCAGGATCCTTCGGGCGCCCGTCGAGTACGACGGCAGGCAGCGAGTTCGGCACCAGTGGCACATCCACGTCCCGATGGAACTCAGCAGCAACGATCAACGCCTCGATGTTCCGCTGCAACAGTGCCCGGGTCGCCGGACCCTCCACCTCAGGGTGTCCGACGGTGTCGATCAACATCAGCAGGAAGCCGTCGTCGGCCGCCGCGAGTTGCGCGCCGGCCAGCATCTCCGTTGCGAACGGGATCGAGGCCACCCCGTCCGAAACCAGGCCGATGGTCAGCGACTGCTTGGTCTTGAGTCCGCGCGCCAGCAGGTTCGGAACGTAGCCGAGCTCCGCCGCGAGCTCCCGGATACGCTCGGCGACATCGGCTCGGATCCGTCCCCGATCCCGGTCGTTGAGCACCAACGACACCGAGGACACCGACACGCCCGCCTGCTCGGCGATGTCCCGCAAAGTCACCATCTCGACCGTCCGTCAAACGATTGCTGTTAGCTGTCGAAGGAACCTTGACTCCGTCAAACGTGTTGACGCAAGACCGCGATCTGACCTGCTGACCGCGGCGAGCGGGAAGGCGGTCCGGGGTGCAGAACTTTCAAGTCCGAAGGAGATCGGTGGCGCGGCCGGCCGCCTCGATCAGGTGATGGAGGTGCCGCCGGTGACCCGTGGCCCGCCTTCTGCAGCTTCGCGGAGGACTACGTACGCCTGCGGGCGACGAGTTGCGGTCTGAATGAGGCGCTGGCCGGAACGGGCGGGCTGGCCCTGGCCGATCGCGTCGGTGAACTCCGCCAGGAGTTCGGCGCGCTCGTACGGCGATTGCAGACCACCGGCGCGCTCCGAGAAGGCCTCAGCTACCGCGACGTCGCCTTTGCATTGGCGGGCGTTGTGCCGCAGACGCGGACGCTCGGAATGACCGCTGAGCCGGCCCAATGGCGAACGACTCTGCAGATCCTGCTCGACGGCATCCGCGCTTGATCGCCTGCGAGGTCCGGAGCGCGCCGAGAGGCGACCTTGCATAATCGTAGCCGTCGGCAACTGCTGAGGGTGGAGCCGTGCGTGGCACGGCTCCACCCTCGGTAGTTAGCTAGCGTGCCGTTGGACGAGGCCGGCAATGGCGCGGGAGAGCAACTCAGCGGCGCTGTCAGCCTTCGGCTGTGTCAGGTCGGGCGACCGCAGTGCGGCCTTGGCTGCCTCCAGTGCCGGGAGTAGCGGCTGCCAGCTGGACGGCGTGTAGCGCTCGCTGTCCAACGTGTTTGCACGCTTGACCAGCTGCTCGAGCTTCGTCGTCGCAACCGTGAACGTCACCGGGCACAGGGTGTACTCGTCACCCTTGGCGTGCGTGAAGAGGAGCGAGGTCGATCCCGAGCTTCCCGTGCTGAGGTCGACGTCGATTCGGCCGTCGGCATCAACTCGCGGGGCGCCGGAGATCGAGACCACGTTCTTGTCCAGCGTGGCGACAGCGACCTCGTCGTCGGGATCGCGGGGCGAGAGGGTGGCCGTGACAACGGCCTTTCGGTTCGGGTCGACCCTGTACGGCGTCGCACCGCAGCGCAGGGTGTAGCCGCCGTACACCTCGAACTCGAAGATCGACACTCCGTACTGCGTGGCCGGCAGTCCGGCCACGCGCACATAACGGACCACCGACTGGCCGAAGTCGACGACGTTCCGCAGCTCACTCGAGGTCTTCTGTACGTGGGACAGCACGTTCCAGTTCTGACCGTCGACCGAGCCCTCGATACGGAAGTCGTTCGAGGTCGCCGCCTCCCAGGTGACGACGGCCTGGTTGACCGGCTGTGCCCTTTCGAGATCGACCTGGAGCCATCGCTCGGTGGTGTAGGGAGCCGCCTGCCGTTGCGACGCCCAGCGTGTGGTCGCGTTTCCGTCGTTTGCGTTCGCCGCGGCCAAGGTGGCGTTGTACGTCGAGTCTGCGGTGACCGGCCGGTGCAGGGCGAGATTCTCACGTCCGCCGGATTGGGGTGCCGCGTCCGTGATCCGGCCGTCGTCGAACACCTCGAGTTCCCACAGCGAGATCCCGTATTGGCTGGTACTGCGCTGCCGCGACTGCACCCGGACGTACCGCGCGGTCTCGTCGACCCTGACCAGATCCGTCCCGCCGTCGGAGCCCGCGCCGCTCGTGGCGAAGGCGTCGCGCCAGGTCCGGCCGTCGTCGGACACCTGGATCGTGTACTGCTTGGCGTACGACGCCTCCCACCACAGCCTGACGGTGCGGATCGGTTGCGCCGAGCCGAGATCGGCCTGGATCCACGCGGTGTCGGAGGAGTTCGCGCTCCACCGGGTGTCCATGCTTCCGTCGGTGACGTTCGCCGCAGCCCCGCCGGACGAGCCGGACGCGGTGACAGGCATGCCCAGGGCACGGTTGATGCTCGTCTGCGTCCCGAACTCCTTGACGGAGTATCCCCGGCCGGTGGTGCTGTCGATCATCAGCAGCCGGACGTAGTTCGCGGGCGTCGGCGCGAACTGCAGGTCGACGCGTCCACCGGCTCCGTCGGCGACGAACCGCTGATCGGTCCACGTCGTACCGTCCGACGAGGTCTGCAGCAGGTAGCGCCGCGCGGCGTCATTGCCCCACGCAATCGTTACGCCGGTGAGGAACGACCCGGTTGCGAGTTCCTTGCGCAGCCAGGCCGACCCGTCACCCGCCGAATGCCAGGCGGTCGTCTCGTCCTGGTCGCCGGCGAACGCGGCCCGCCCATCCGCGGCCGCGGTGCTCGCGGTGTAGTCGGAGTTCTCGCCCGGCGTGCGCCGCACCAGTGCTGCGGTCACGGTTCGGCCGAGGTTCGGGCCGGAGCCGAGAGCGAAGCTGCCATCGGCAGAGGTGGCCCCGTCGTTCAGGGTTACGCGTACGACGAGACCCGGCTGGCTCGGGTTCGCCACGCTGACCACCGGCGTGGCGCCGGACTCGTCGAGGATCACGATGCTCGGCCGACTCACCTCCAGGGTTCGTCCTTGCCCCAGGTCGAGCCGCCCGGGCCGGTAGAAGGTCGCCATGGTCCGGTGCAGGCCCGGGTGCTGGACGGCCTGGACGTCGGTGTCGTTGCGCAGCACCTTGATCGCCGGAGCGGCGGCGTAGGCCTTGACCTGGTCCGGCTTCTTCCCCGGCAGTACGACGTACTCGTAGCCGGCGTCGTGCGGCTTGACACCGTGATCGACGTACAGGGTGAACGCGTCCCGGCTGACCGGGTCCTGGTCGAGCCAGTTACCGCTTTGGGTCTTGTTCGAGACGCGCACCGGTTGCCCGGTCGGGAAGACGTACCCGACCTCGTCGTTGTAGGCCCACGACGGATGGTCGACAGCCACCGAGTCCGACCCGGCCGGCACCGGCTTGCCGTCCACCGAGGCGTTCGGCTTCGCTGCCGCCTGATTCACCGTCGTGTGGATGGCCGCATCGGACGTGGAGGTGATACCGGAGCCGAGGGCGACCATCTCGTCGTCGAAGTAGTAATAGCTCTTGTTTCCCTTCGTGGCCGCACGATCGAGGCTGTACACACTCGCGCCGTAGGTGCCGTCGGAGATACCGCCGGTGAAAGCCCCGCCGTTCCCCGTCGAGCCCCGGGTCTGCTCCTTGACGTACGGCGCGGTCACGCCGGGATAGTGGAACCAGTCGAAGGCCGGCCCGAGGTCGGAGTATTCGTGGTTGTTGACCTGGATCGCCGTCGCACCGGCACTGTTCCAGACGATCTCGTTCCCGACCTCGGGACGGAAGGTGGACCGGTACTCGCTGCCGACGGTCCGGCTGGAGTTCAGCCGGGTGAAGATCCCGTAGCCGTCGCGGAGGTGGGACGAGAACTCCGAGCGCCAGAAGTACTTGTCCCCCACCAGTCCGTTCGACCGGGTCTTTCCGTAGATGCTGTCCAGCAGACCGCGGTACGCGCTCGCGTACAGCGGGTCGGTGCGGATCATCTTGGTCAACGGCTCGATGAACTCAGAGCTCTGGCTCGTCACTCCGTCGATGGTCTTCGGCGGCCGGTAGCCCAGGTAGAGCATCCCGATCTCTCCGCGAATCATCCACCGGGTGCCGTTGACGATGTAGTTGGCGATCGTGTCCAGGTTGTCCCGGCTGAAGGCGAAGCCGGTGCCGCGGGCGGCGTCGGCCCACAGCGCGACGTTGACGAACAGGATCATCCCGTAGCCCTCGCTGTACAGCTGCGCGCCGTGCGCCCAGAAGCTCGCGTCGGGCTGAACTGCCTCGTTGGTCGCACCGGAGTTGTCGACGACGACCGTTTGGACCATCGTGTCGAAGCCGGCTTTGATGTTCGCGGCGTTGTTGGTGGCAAGGGCCTCGAACAAGTAGTTGGTGGTTCGCCAGGCCCCGTTGGCGCCGACAGGGTCCAGCTTGCCGGTGTTGTGCCGCAGGGCGACGTCCAGCGCGTCCTGGCTGAGCACGTCACCGACAAAGATCGAGATCCTGCCCATGGCGATGGACTCGCCGATCTCCGTCTCCCACCAGTTCTTGTTCGTCGGGTCCGCCGAGTCCCAGTATTTCAGGGCCTTCTCGAGCCCACTGAGGACCGCGGGGTTCTGGTACCCGCTCGCGGTGGGATCGCGGTAGGCCTGGGCCATGGCGAGCATCCGGTACAAAGCGATGTACGCCGACCAGACCGCTCCGTTCGCCGAGCTCGTCGTGTCGGTGTAGTCGACATCGGACCACGAACCGTCCGCCGACAGGGAATCGGCGTACTGCACGGCCTCGGACATCCGGCCGAGGTAGATCCCGTTGGCGATCTTGATCTCGTCGCCCTGGTCCAGGTAGTACTGCCGCAGGCGCGTGACGATCGTCTCGACATCCTTCTTCCCGGGATCGGCTGATGCCGAAGGCACCGCGATCAGGCCGCTGCCGGTGATCACGATGCTCAGCATCGCGGCGATCAGGAATCTGATGCGTCTCATGTCCAGCTCCCTTTCTGACGGTGCGTGAGTTCGGCGACGCCGATCCGGGAGTCGGCCATGCCGTAGAAGACGAAGTACCGGTCGCCGATCTTCTCGACCGCTGTCGGGAAGACGACGTTGCCCAGCGTGCCCTGCAGCTCCTCCGCGGTCTCCGGGACGAGGAGCGGTTCGGGTGTCCGGGCGAGAACTCGCCGCGGGTCGGCCGGGTCGAGCAGAATTCCACCGGCTGTGTACCGCGCGCCGTGCGCGAGCTCGAAGCCCTTGACATTCGCTCCGGTCACGCCGTGGTGCAGGACGAGCCACCCCTCGGGTACCCGCAGCGGCGGCGGCCCGGCGCCGATCTTCGACTCCTCGAAGGGCATCTCGGGCGCCGCGATCAGCTCCGACCCGTACACCGAGGTCAGCGTGCTGAGGTCACGCGTCGCCTGCTCGAGGTCGACGTACCCGATCCAGATCGACGGCCTGGCGTCCACGATCCCGGCCGGCGTCGGAGCGCCCGCGCCCGGACGCAGCCAGTCGAGGTCCCACATCGGGCGATGCAGCAGAGCGAGCGAGGGTTTGCCGTCGGGGCCCGGAACAGCCTCGGGGAAGAACGTGATGTCCTTGTTCGCGAACAGGTTCAGGTCGGTGTCCAGTTCGGGCTGGTAGCCGAACCGGATCGGGCCGAGGCGCTGCCAGCCGACCGTGTCCCGGGACACCGCGATCGCCGGCCGCGGGCCGAGCGGACCGTACGCCACATAGGTCATGACGTGGATCCCGAGCGGCTCGACGAAGGTGATCCGGGGGTCCTCGACGCCGGCATTCTGCCGGCTGCGTTCCCAGCCTTGGTCGGGGGCCAGAACGACGCCGAGCCGCTCGGCCCCCACCGGCTCGCCATCGGCGATCACCACCCGCGCACGGCCGATGCGCGACACGTTGCCCTCCGCGACGAGACGGGGATACAGGTAGAGCTGACCATCGCTCCCCCAGGCCGTCCCGGGGTTGAGCACGCCCTCGGCCTCGAGCGGGTCGCCCGGCTCGGGGCTCATGATGGTGCCGATCCTTCGCAACTGGTACGGAACGGTCGTTACACCGGAGATCTGCGTCATTACCTGGCTTTCAGGGTCGGGGTTCGTACGGGCGGGCGACTCGGATCAGCCCTTGACAGCCGAGCCGAGGTTCGCGGACGTGAAGTGCCGCTGGAACAGGATGAACAGCACGACGGCCGGAATCGCCAGCACGCAGGCCCCGGCGAGGACGGCGCCCATCGGGTTGGCCTGGAACGTCGAGTTCGCCTGCGAGAAGTTGGCCAGGGTCACCGCGAGCGGCTGCAAGGAGGTGTCCTTGGTGACGAGGAACGGCCAGAGGAACTCGTTCCAGGGACCGATGAACGTCACCAGCATCGCGGTCAGGATCGCCGGCCGGACCAAGGGAACCGCGACCGAGATCAGGATCCGTACCTCGCTCGCACCGTCGATGCGGGCGGCGTCGAAGACGTCGGGCGGGATCTGGCGGAAGTACTGCCGGAAGATCAGCACCGCGACCGAGTTGACGGCGAACGGCAGGATCATGCCGAAGTAGGTGTCGGCGAGGCCGAAGTAGCGGACGACCATGACGTACAACGGGATCATCAGCAACTGGAAAGGAATCGCCTGGACCAGCAGCACGAGCGCAAAGACCAGCCCTTGACCGCGGAAGGACAGTACGGCGAGCGCATAGCCGGCGAGCAGGCCGAAGACGAGCGTGAGGCCGACGACTCCGGCTGTCATGATCAACGAGTTCAGCAACGACCGGAGCAGGTCGATCGAGTCGTTGACCCCGGCGAAGTTGTCCAGGCTCAGGTTGCCCGGCAACGGAAGCAGCCCGCGGAGGCTGGTATCGCGGCCCTTCTGCAGCGCGCCGATGACCATGTAGTAGAACGGCACCAGCGCGACGAACGCGCCGGCGAGCAGCGCGGCGCCTCGCAGTACGGCCAGGATCCCGCTGTGCTGGCGATCGGTTGCCATCTCAGTGCTTCCCCTCGGTCAGGCGGCGGGAGATCAGCGAGAGGACCATCACGCCGAGGACCAGGAGCATTCCGATCGCCGCCGCGATGTCCGGTTGTCCTTGCTGGATGCCCTTCTGGTACATCAGCAGTGCCGGGGTCATCGACGCACCGTTCGGTCCGCCGCCGGTGAGCAGATAGGGCTCGGTGAAGATCTGCCCGGTGGTGATGATCGTCAGCAGGACGACCAGCGACGTCACCGGCCGGACCCCGGGCAACGTCACGGCGCGGAAACGGGCCCATCGGCCCGCACCGTCCATCTCGGCCGCCTCGTGCAGCTCCGCCGGGACGTTCTGCAGTGCCGCGAGGTAGAGCAGCACGTAGAACCCGAGGTTCTTCCAGGTCACGTAGACCGCGATCAGCGGCATGACCAAGCTTCGGCTCGCCAGCAAACCGGACCCTTTGAACATGAAGATCCATACGGCGAGGGTCGCGACGGACGCTGTCACATAAGGGACGTAGTAGGAGACCCGGAGGAAGACCTTCCAGCGTGCAACCGCGTTCAGCCCGGTGGCCAGCAGCAGCGCCAGCACGACGGTCAGCGGGACGTTGATGACGAGGAACGTCACCAGGTTGCCGAAGGCCTGATGGACAGCCCGGTCGCCGAGCACCTGCCGGAAGTTGCCGAGCCCGACGTACGGATGCGGCACCTGCACGCCCGGAGCGGTGAAGAAGAAGTCGTGAAACGCCATCCAGACACCGAACCCGAACGGGACCAGGAAGACCGCTACCACGAACGCCGCGTACGGAGTGCTCAGGATCAGGCCGAGCGGATGTTCTCCCAGCAGACGCTGAAGACGCCGGGCGGAACTTCTGGGAGCAGGTGCCCGCACGGTGCGCCGGATGTCACTGCGTTCCGGCCTCGTTTCGCTGACGGTGGTCATGAGTCCTTCCTCATCCGCTCCGGACCGGCACTACAGTCCGTCGATCGTGGTCGCCGCGTCGCCGAACGTTCCGTTCAGATCGCCTTTGCCGGACTGGACGGCGCTCGCCCACGCATCGCGGAACGCCTGCATCCGCTCGGTCAGGGCCGGCACGTTCGGCACGTCGACAGCGCGTGGCACAGCGGCCGCGAACGGCTCGAAGAACGTGTTCCGGCCGAGGAATCCGGCCGCGAGCTTCGTCACGTCGGCGCGGGTCGGGAACTGTCCGGTGGTCTCGAGGAGTGCGAGGTCGTTCTGGGCGTTCGTCGCGAACTTCACGAAGTCCCACGCGGTCGACTTGTGCTTGCACGCGGTGAACAGGCCGATGTTCTTGGAATCGGCGAACGTCGACGTCGCGTCCGCCGCCTTGCCCGCGGCGGTCGGGATCGGCACGACGCCGTACTTCACCTTGCCGTCGAACTGCGCCTTGCCCCACGGCCCCGCGACTCCCATCGCCGCGGTGCCGTCGGCGAACGGACCCGCCCACATGTCACCGCTGTACGCCTCGGCGGAGGCATAGCCCTTCGCGTACAGGGCTTGCCAGAACCGGAGTGTCTCCATTCCACGGTCTCCGGTGAACGTGGCCTTCCCGTCCTTGATCAGCTGGGTTCCGTCGGAGTTGGCCAGATAGAACGGGTAGAAGTCGAAGTTGACGTTGGTGTAGTCCGCGGTCGCCGGCGGGTAGATCGCGACGTCCGCGGCGCCGGAGTCCTTGATCGCTTTCGCGGCGGCAAGGACGTCGTCGTACGTCGCCAGCTTGGGATGCTCCGGATCGAGCCCGGCCTTCTTGAAGACGTCCTTGTTGTAATAGAGCATGAACGGGTTCGTCTTCCACGGGACCTGGTACAGGCCGTGATCGCCGCTGCGGAAGCCTTCGGCCGCGGCGCCGGAGCGCGCGGTGATGTACTTGTCGGCGTCGTCGAACGTGGTCGTGAGATTGACCAGTCCGCCCTGCTTCTGGAACGCCGGAACGGCCGCCGGCGCGGTGTTGAAGACCAGGCACGGCGCATTGCCCGCCGTGATCGACGCCGCGATGACGTCCTCCGACGACTTGCCGGCCGGGATGGCCTGTGCCTTGACCTGCTGGTCCGGGTGCTGATCGTTCCAGGCCTTCACGACCTTGTCGCCCCAGGCAATCTCCTGCTTGTTCGTGGAGTACCAGATGTCGATCGGCCCGCTGCTGAGCGCGGTCGCCGCCGCCCCGCCTGAGCCGCCGGACCCGCCGGAACCGCATGCGGCCAGCGGCAGGACCGCCATCGCCGCCAGCACAGCAGCCGCCACTCGCGCCTTACGCCTCATCGCGCCCATCTCCTCGCCTGGGCCACTGCGGCCCGCTCGTCACTACGCGCCCTCGGCGCCGCCACCCCGTTCGACACGGGATTAAACCGGTTTGAGTAAAGGGCGTCAAGAGGTCGTCGTGGGATCATCGAGTCAGCAGGAGTGTCGACGGGTTCGCGCTCCAGATCTCCTTTGATTACTGATATTTGTGACAGTCTCGCCCCATCCGCAGCCGCCACAGCAGGCCGACCGAAGACCGAATACCATCATCAAACCGGTTTACAGCCGCTATCCTTCTGAGGTGAGCACAGCGGAGCCGTCCCCCTCGTCCGGCGCAGGAGCCGAGTCCAGCCCGTCCAAGCGGGCGACGATCGGCGACGTGGCGGCAAGGGCCGGAGTCTCCAAGAGCACGGTGTCCTTCGTCGTCAACGGACGTCCCGGCCCCAGCGCGACCTCACGGGACCGAGTCCTCCGCGCAGCCGCGGCGCTCGGTTGGCAGCCGAGCGCACGGGCCCGCGCGCTGTCTCGCAACCGCGCCCAAGCCGTCGGGCTGGTCATTCGCCGCGACCCGGAGCTCCTCAGCACCGACCCGTTCTTCCCCCAGTTCCTGGCAGGCATCGAAATCGGGCTCGCGGCGCATGAGTACTCGCTGGTCCTGCAGGTGGTCGGCGACGAGCAGTCCGAGCGCGCCGCCTATCAGCGGTTCGTCCGCGAGGCCCGGGCCGATGGCGTGTTCCTCACCGACCTTCGCATTCACGACGCCCGGCCCGACGAACTCCGCGACCTCGGACTGACCACCGTCATCGTTGCCCCGGAAGGGACGGATCCGGACGACGGCACCACGATCGGGATGAACGACGACGCCGGCGTACGGCGCGCCGTACACCATCTGCACTCGCTCGGGCACCAGCACATCGCGCACGTCATGGGCACCGCCGGCTATGTGCACACCGAGGCGCGGCGCCGCGCCTGGCAGAGTGCCCTCGAAGAGCTCGGCCTGCCGATCGGAACCGTCGTCACCGCCGACTTCACCGGCGCCTCCGGCGCGCGTGCGACACACGAACTCCTCGATCTCCCCCAGCCACCGACCGCGATCGTCTACGGCAACGACCTGATGGCCATCGCCGGCATCTCCGTCGCGGCCGACCGTGGTCTCCGCGTCCCGGACGACCTGTCCGTGGTCGGGTTCGACGACATACCACTCGCGCCGTACGCCGTCCCGCCTCTGACCACCGTCCGGCAGAATGTCATCGCCTGGGGAACGGCCGCCGCACAGACCCTGGTCGCTCTCGTCGAAGGAAGGCAACCGCCGACACCAGAGCTTCCACCGGTCGAGTTCATCGTCCGTGGCAGTACGGGCCCGATCAATCCACCTCGCACACGACCACACAAGTGAGGACCGGGCAGACCTTGAAGCGTCAGGACCGGACGTTCAGCGGTCAACCCAGTCAGTGAGGCACCGGTTGGCGGCTCTCGTGCATGTGAAGGTCGGGCGTCTCGTCCATCTCCAACGGCGGGACGCGTTCGGCTCGCAGGGACAGCACGGCGGAGCCGAGCAGCAGCGTGGCGATCAGAACCGACACCGCGGTGATGGCGTGAGCCGAACCGTACGCGCCGGCGACGGTGTAGTAGACGCCGCCGATGACCGCGACCGACAATGCGGCGCTGATCTGCAGGGTCGCGTTGACCAAACCGCTGGCCAGGCCCGCGAATGCCTGCGGGATATGGGTAACCGCGATGCGGATCAGTGAAGGCAGTGCGAGGCCTTGGCCGAATCCGATCAGGGCCAGTGGTACGGCGCTCCAGTGCGTTTGGCCGAACCCTGCGACGAGTCCCGCGAAAACCAGGAAGCCGACGGTTTCCAGCCCCAGGCCGATCGCGGCGATCCGGCGCGGCAGTATCCGTACGAGGTGCGGCACGGTCAGCGGGCCGATCAGGAACCCCACCCCCAGCGCCAGGATGTCCATGCTCGCCTGCAGCGGCGTACGCCCGACAGCCTGCTCGTGTTCGGAGAAGACGAGGAAGAACGCGGCGATCGAGTAGAACAGGGCAACCGCCGAGAGCGCGATCCGAACTCCAGGCGCGGTGAGTGCGCCAGGTGGTACCAGAGGCATCACGCGGTCGCGCCGCGGTCGGCCGTCGAGCGCCGTCTCGTAGCGCCAGAACCCGTACAACAAGCCTGCCGCGACAATCAGGACGCCGAAACACCACCAGGGCCGGCCGAGGGCGCGCCCCTCGACCAGCGGTACGACGACCCCGGCGAGGCCGGCGAAGAGCAGGATCGCGCCGCGCCAGTCGAGTTTCGCCTCGCCCCGGGTTCGTGGGTCGGGCAGGAACAGGCTGCCCAGTAGGGCGAGCGCGGCGACGGGCAGGTTGATCAGGAAGATCGCCCGCCAACCCAGACCCCAGAGGTCGGCGGTGACGAGGAGCCCACCAAGGGACTGGCCGATGACCGCGGCCAGCCCGAAGGTCGCACCGTGGAAGCCGAGCGCGATGGTCTGGTCGCGGCCGTCGAGACCTGCGCGGATCAGTGCCAGGGACTGCGGTGCCATCAGCGCTGCGCTGAGGCCCTGCACCACGCGACCGATGAGGAGCAGCCAGGGTTCGCCGGCTGCCCCACACAGCAGCGAGGCGAGGGCGAATCCGACGAGTCCGACGACGAAAACCCGCCGTCGTCCGTACAGATCGCCGAGGCGTCCGCCGAGGGTGAGCATCACGGCATAGGTGGCTGCGTAGCTGGCGACCACCTGCTGGCCGAGGATGTCACCCCCACCGAGGTCGTCCTGGATCGACGGGATGGCGAGGTTGACGATGAAGAAATCCAGCGGCGGCAGCAGGGTGCCGCCGAGCAGGGTGCCCACGCCCAACCAGGTCCGGGCAGATGTCATTGTTGTCGATCTTCCTTTGTCGTTGGGCGGAGGCCGACTACGCCGCCGCGACGAGCTCCGCCGGCTCCGCTTCGCTGAGCTGAAGCTGGACCTCGGTCAAGAGCGAGGGTCGCCCTTGTCCAGAGCGGACTCCTGGCCCTGGTTCTCGGACTCGGCGACTGACTGCTCGGCCAGCCGGCGCAGGAGGACCAGACCGTCGTGGCTGGCGCTGCCGGGCTCGGCACTGTAGACGGACAGGTGCTGCCCGGGGGCACTGGCGACAGCCAGCGTCTCGAAGTGCAGCCGCAGTTCTCCCACCTTCGGGTGGACGAAGTGCTTCAGTTCGCTCGTGCGCGGACGCACCTCGTAGCGGGCCCACAGGTTCACGAATGCCGGACTGCGCAAGGTCAGTTCACCGACGATCCGCTCGATGTGCTCGTCCGCCGGGAACTGCGAGGACGAGGCCCGCAGGTTGCTGACCGCGAGCCGCGACGCAGCGTCCCAGTCGCCGTAGAAGGACCTGGCGTGCGGGTCCAGGAAGATCATCCGCAGCAGGTTGTCGTACCGGGCGAAGCCGCGGTAGAGCTCCCGGGCCATCGCGTTCGCACCCAGGATGTCCTGCGCCGCACCGACCAGGAACGCGGGCACTTCCGGCATGCTGTCCATCAGCCGCACCAGCTCCGGAGCGACGGTCAGCGGCGCCGCCGCACCCGCCCCGAACACCGGCAGCCCGAGCCGGAACAGGTGCGCCGCTGCAGCGTCGTCCAGCCGTAGTGCACTGGCGATCGACCGCAGCACCTGGTCGGACGGATGCCGTTCCCTGCCCTGCTCCAGCCGCATGTAGTAATCCGTACTCACCCCAGCGAGCAACGCCACTTCGTCGCGACGAAGCCCCGGGACCCGCCGCGGGCCGACGTCGGGCAGACCGACGTCCTGAACCCGGACCAGAGCCCGCCGGGCACGCAGGTAGTCACCGAGCTTGTTCTCACTGTCCACGTTCACGACAGTAATGCGGGCCGGCGCCGGACGCGTGGGTGCAGCACACCCATGGTGACCTCGCATGGCGTCCGAGAACAGTTCGAACCCGGTCGTCCGACACGCCTGCGGGACCGAGCTGCCGACGTACGCGATAGAAATTACCGACGATCACACACTCGTGAAGGTCGACGACACAGACCGATCGGACAAGCGGGCAGGGGAAAACGATGGGCAGGCGCCGGTGGACGTATCGGTCGGCTGTGCTGGTCAGCATCGGCGGCTTCGCGGTCACAGTGGTCGTCACCTGGTCCCTGCTGAACCGAACGAACCCGTCAGACGGCGCCGCCGTCGCGAACGTACTGGCACTGCCCGTCGGCGTCGCCGGCACGATTGCAGCCTTCCTCGGCCTGAGATCCCGCCCAATGGCCACAGACTCCGCCTCCTTGGAGGAACAGGCCCGGGTGTTGACCGAGGCGATTGCCACGGCTGAGGCTCGCGCCCTCGTGCAACTGCTCGGTGACACCGGCGAGGCCAGGCCCGCGGATGTCGGATTCGCGCACACTGACGCAACTCTCGTCACCTGGCGCAGCGACGGCGGAGACCGTACCGGGTCGCTGTCGACCATCAGCCAGTACTACGACAGCCTTCAGCTCGGGCGCCTCGTCGTACTCGGAGAAGCAGGCTCCGGGAAGACGGTTCTGGCCCTGCGCCTCCTTCTCGATCTGGCCGCCACACGCAGCGCTGCCTCGGACGGCTCCAACCTCAGGATTCCCGTACGGCTGAGCCTGCCGGGGTTCGTGGCGGCGAGCGACTCCCCCAGCGAACTGCGTGATGAGCTCGATCGGTGGATTGCCCGCCACCTGGCCGTGAGCTACAACGTCCACCCGACCGTCGCGGACGCCCTCGTGGCCCATGGCTGGCTGCTCCCGATCCTCGACGGTCTGGACGAGCTGGACCCGGCAGGCGCTGCTCCCGACAGGGCGCGAAAAGTCTTGGCTGCCCTCAACCTTCCAGTGGGTCCGAGGCCGGCGCCCGTGGTCTTGACCTGCCGCATTGGGACTTACCTGGAGATCTCTGCAGGGGGTAGATCCGGAAACGCGCTGGCGGATGCAACGGCGATCACCTTGCAGCCGCTCCAGTCCTCGCAGGCCGTGGCATGGCTCGAGCACAGGCTGCCGAACCCTGAGGCCCGGAGACGGTGGACGCCTGTCATCTCGGAGCTACGCTCGCGTCCTGGCGGGCCACTGGCCAGGTGCCTCTCGTCCCCGCTGAGGCTCTATCTTGCGCTGACGGTGTACGCACAGCCGAACGTAGACCCGAGCAACCTCTGCGAGCTTCAAGCCCGTGAACTCGACGACCATCTCTACGCACAGCTCGTTCCGGCGCTGACCGATCAGTACCCGCGACCGAACGGCCCGCGATACGTGGCCACGGATGTCGAGCGCTGGCTCGGAACGTTGGCGATGTCTCTTGTCAGGTTCGGCCAGGACCAGGGACCAGCTACGGACTTCAGCCTCAGTTACATCTGGCGCACCGTGGGCGATCCGGCCCGCCGTCGGGCTCAACGCCAGGCTCTGGCTGTTCTGGCGGTCATCCTCGTCGGCCCGTCGATAGTTGCCTGGATGGCCCTGGCGGGGACCAGCCCCTGGTCGATCGACATCGCTGTTATCGCATGTTGGCTCGCCCTCGTCGCTCGAATCCTGTACGGCGCGATCGCACCCGGAACGCCACGTTTGCTGCGAGTCGACCTGCGCCGTGCGGGATCGCGCCGTACACGTCGCGGGGTTGTCCGCAGCATCTGGTCCGGGCTGAAGCTCGGTCCACAGTGGGGAGTGATCGCGGCCTACGCCTTCGTCGTATTCCAGGCACGTGTACCGGCCGGCGCCCAGGACCTCCTCCAGCTCGTCCTGAAAACCACGGCGGTCGGCGCAGCGGCCGGCCTGTTGCTCGGATTGGTGGCCGGACTGTTCACAGGGTTGCTCAGCGGGATCACGGTCATTCGCGAATCCGCGAGCACGCCGAGCGAGCCGCACCGGCAGGCCGTGACCGCGGCCTTCTCGACAATCGCCACGATCACCGTCTCGGTCGGGGTCATCCAGACCGGTCCGCTCCTTGAGGTGATCGGCGGCATGATGGTCGGCTTGCCGCTCGGCATTGTCGCCTCTGGCGCGGAGTCGTGGTACATCCAGTACAAACTTCACGTGCTGACGCAGGCCAGGGCCGGGGCGCTCCCCTACAAGCTGCCCGAGTTTCTCGACTGGGCCTATCACGCCGGCCTACTTCGCCTTTCCGGAGCGAGCACACAGTTTCGCCATCGTGAGGTCCAGGAGTACTTCGAATCGCTGGCCCTCTCGCCCGCGTCGCGGCAAGCGCTCTGACCGTGAGGTGAGACTATCTATCCTCCACTCGAAGCGAGCTCACCGAGAGAATCACTCAATGCACCGAATCCCGCCGCTGTTCACGTGGGCCTGAGTTCGGCACAGGTGATGCAGGTGCGGGCTGCGGGTCTGGCTCGGAGGCGGGCTGGGGCGATGGGTTGTCCGCAGAGTTCGCACGAGCCGTAGGTGCCGGCCGACAGCCGGTCGAATGCTGCCTCGATCTCCGTCAACTGCTTCTGGACCTGTTGTACGAGCGACGTGACCTGAGATCTCTCGAAAGCGATCGTCGCGCCCTCGGGGTCGTGCTCGTCATCGGCGTTCGAGTCTCGTGAGGCAGCGACCACCTCATCGAAGTCGCCCGTCAGGCTCGCCAGCCGTTGCAGTGCTTGTCGCCGTTGCGCCTCCAGCAGGTCGCGAGCTTCCTCCATCTGTCCATCGTCGCACTGCGGCCGGGCGGGGGGATCAAGAGTCTTCTCAACGCTCGCGATCACGAACAGCATCGTCTGCAGCGGATGACGCCGCCGCGCGGCCCTCGGGCATCATCAGCAGGGAGGCGATGAGGAAGCAGACGGCGCCGAGGAAGGTGCCGCCGTTGGCGAGCTGGACGTTGGACAGCTCGCCGACGGAGGTGAAATGGGCGCCGATCGCGGACAGGCCGAAGAAGACCGAGCCCCACAGGTTGAGCGCGGTGATGTGCCAGTCGCGTTGGCCGGGCCGCCACGACCACCAGCGGTGCCCAGCCTCCGCGAACGCGATCGCCGACGAGACCAGGAAGCACACCGATCCGATCGCGTCCGGCCGCCACACGATCCGGTTCTCCAGATCGGACGGTACGTCGAACAGCCCGGCGAACGTGGTCACGTTGAAGTAGAGCGTGCCGACCAGCTGGATCGAACACGCCCAGAACCCCGGACTGCGCGGCGCCCAGGCGAACCAGCGATGGCCGACCTGCCGCACCACCTGCACGTAGGACAGGTATGCGCCAGACGTGAAGAACAGCGAGCCGACGAAGTACGTGAGCGCGTCGACGTGCCCACCCACCGCGTGCGCGTACGCCGGGATCGGTCCCACGACGAAACACGCCGATCCGATGGCGAACAACAGTCCCGCCCACCACGTCGTACCGAATCCACGCGCGCCGGCCGCCTTCCGGCGTGACCGTGCCTCCCACTGCACCACGCGACCGTCGGCACGCCGGTACTGCACGCGGGTGACGAACGGGCGCGGGCCTTCGACCACCAGGTCGGTCGCGTCCGCCGGCACGTCGACCGGCAGCCTGGTCACGGTCGACCTCGTCACGATCTGCCTGGTCAGTGGCCGGAGCCGACCACCATCTTCTTGCGCTCCGACTCGTGCGCCCCGCCCTTCTTCTCGAGCGTGCGGCACGCGTCTTCGATGTCCCGCGCCAGGGTGTCGACCTGCTCGCGGCTCAGCGTCTGCTTGACCAGCGCCCGCATGATCGTCACGTCCTGCGCGTTCGGCGGCATCGTGTACGCCGGGACCATCCACCCGCGTTCGGCGGACAACTGCCAGGCGACGTCGAACTCGTCGTACGGATGCCCCTCGGTCAGCCTGAACGCGACCAGCGGAAGCTGCTCGTGCTCGCGCCCGATCACACCGAAGTCGCCGGTCTTCTCGAGTTTGTCGGCGAGCACCTCCGCGTTCCGCTGCATGTTCTCCATGATGTAGGTGTAGCCGGGGCGGCCGTAGCGGACGAAGTTGTAGTACTGCGCGACCACCATCGCCGACCCGGTCGAGAAATTCAGCGTGAACGTCGAGTCGGTCTTGCCGAGGTAGTTCTCCTTGAACACCAGGTCGGGGTTGAGGTCGTCCTTGGTCCGGAAGATCAGCCAGCCGACGCCCGGGTACACGAGGCCGAACTTGTGACCGGACGCGTTGATCGACCGCACCTGCTCGAGCCGGAAGTCCCACTCGGAGTCCGGATACAGGAACGGCCAGACGAACCCGCCGCTGGCGCCGTCCACGTGCAGCGGTACGTCGAGGTGCCGCTCCTTCTTGATCCGGACCAGGAGATCGTTGATGCCACTGATGTCGTCCTTGTGGCCGGTGAATGTCGTACCGAGGACGGCCGCGACGCCGATCGTGTTCTCGTCGATGTGCGGCTCGACGTCCTCGGGGCCGATCGTGTACTTGCCGGGCTGGAGCGGCACGATCCGCGGTTCGACGT
Source organism: Kribbella sp. NPDC004875 (assembly GCF_042873375.1). Lineage (NCBI taxonomy): Bacteria > Bacillati > Actinomycetota > Actinomycetes > Propionibacteriales > Kribbellaceae > Kribbella > Kribbella sp. NPDC004875. The sequence goes on along the minus strand of NZ_JBIALI010000006.1, from coordinate 649,478 downwards.
CGAAGTACCGGCAGAACTTCTCCCAGACAACGTGCACGTCACCACCGAAGACGAGGTTCGGGTTGCCGGTCGGCAGACCCGCGTCGCGGCGGCGCCGGCGCCAGTTCCACTTCAGCGACAGCGCGCCGAGCATGATCGCCTCGGACGAACCCTGCGTCCGCGCGCCGGTCGTCTCGCCGGGTGCGTGGAAGAGATCGGCCAGCATCCGGATACAGCGCTGCTCGAGCTCGGCGGTCCGCGGGTACTCAGCGTGATCGATGAAGTTCCGGTGCAGGTTGAGCGCGATCAGCTTCTGCGCCTCCGGCTCCATCCAGGTCGTCACGAACGTGGCGAGATTCCGCACCGGCAGCCCCTCGAGCGCCAGGTCCTCGGCCACCAGCCGCATCGCGTCGACAGCAGTCAGTCCCGACGACGGAAACTCACGCGTCGGCACCTCCCGGACCACAAAACTGCTGCCGAACAACTCGGCGCTCTTCTCGTACGACCGCTCGGTCTCACCCACGACGACTCCTTTGCCGCGCCCCACCTGCTGACCTGCCATCATCAGCACCTCGGCTCCGGCCGAACATCCCCCCAGCGGGGTGAGCACACCCCGCTACCCCGCCGGCAACAGAACCCCCTTTGCCAGTTCACGCCAGCAGAACGCCTTCCCCTCGGAGGCCGCCGAGTCTCTGCCGACTCCGAGAGTTCAGCCGTAGTCTCTGAGGGCATGGGCCTACTCGACTCCTGGACAGCGGGGAGTCATACCGCCGGCGGCGTGACACATCCGACCTTCCGCAAGGGATCCGGTCCGGCGGTGATCGTCATCCACGAGATCCCGGGGATCACGCCGGCAGTGATCGCCTTCGCGGAGGAGGTGATTGCGCGGGGCTTCACGGTAGTGATGCCGTCACTGTTCGGGCGGCCGGAGGCCGCGGCCACCGTCCGTGAGTCTGTGCGCAGCATCGCCCAGGTGTGTGTCAGCCGGGAGTTCAGTCTGTTCGCCCTCGGCCGGACGAGCGCGATCGCCACCTGGTTGCGGTCCCTGGCTCGTGACCTTCAGGCCGAACTCGGAGGACCTGGTGTGGGAGCCGTGGGCATGTGCCTGACCGGCGGTTTCGCGCTCGCGATGCTGGTCGATGCGCCCGTCATCGCGCCTGTGCTCGCACAACCGGCCTCACCGGCGCCGGTGGGCAAGGCGCGGAAGGCCGACCTCGGACTGAGCGCCACCGATCTCGACGCAGTCAAGGACAAGGTCGCCGCCGGCTGCCCAGTACTCGGTCTGCGCTATGCGAGCGACCCTGCTGTCGGCACACGCTTCGACACCCTGCGTCGCGAGCTCGGCGACAGGTTCATCGCCGTAGATTTCCCAGGTCGCGGGCACGCCACCCTGACCGAACACCGTCAGCAGGAAGCCGTGGACCGCGTACTGGCGTTCTTCGAACAGCGCCTCAAGCAGTAGCGGCGTCGGGATAACGCAGAGCTCACCGCAACCACGGGTACTTGCGGACGGGGTCCAGGCTGCCCCACCACCTGCCGAGGCCCCACACGTTGCCGGCAGCAACGAGCGCGAGCACGACGAGAGTGATGGCGCCGAGGATGTGGTCGTCCAGCACCGGGTTCGTCGTCGGTGGCAGGTTGACGGACCACATCAGCAGGTACAGCAGTGCTCCGCTGACGGCCGCGATCCGCAATCCGATGCCGAGTGTCAGTGCCAGCCCGATGCCCGCCAGCGCGATCATGAACAGCGGTGTGACCCACCAGTCGCCGGCCAGTGAGTGGTAGAAGCCCTTCATCGGTCCGGTCGAACCTTTGAGGAAGCCGGCGGTGACGTCTTTGCCGTCGATCCAGGCCCTACCCGACTTGGTCGAGTAGCCGAAGCCGAACAGCTTGTCGATGAACGCCCACAAGAACGTGAGCCCGTAGGCGATCCGCAGTACGGCGAGCGCGCGCCCGGCCGCGGGGGTGACGAACTGTCGCCGATCACCGTCCGGTTCCATCACGGGAGCCGGAAGGTGCTGCTGCCGTCGATGCGGCGTTGTGGTCATGATGCCGTCCTTCCCAGTCGATCCGACACCTCGAGCCTGAGGTCTCCCGGCAACGATGGGCAGAGCCCTTCTCGCCCCATCGGAGGAGCCGAACGACCCTTCCGGAGCGGGCCGTATGTCCGTGTCCGCGCAATGCCGTCAGCGCCGAAGCTGAAGCTGTGCCGACGGACACGGCTGAACCCACAGGAGGTCGCACCATGACGACAAACCTCGCACCGATAGTGGTCGGGTACGACGGCTCGCCGGGCAGCGTGTCCGCACTGGAATGGGCCGCCGCCGCGGCCGAGCGCACGATGGCACCGCTGCGGATCGTGGAGGCCTTCGAGATCGTCATTACCGCTCGCCCAGCGCCCGGACACGTCGTACCGCTCGAGGCTGTGCGAACCGCACGCCAGGAGCAGCTCGAGGAGGTCGTGGCGAAGCTCCGTCTGGAGCATCCTGGCGTGCACCACGTAGAGACCAGTCTGATGGGCGGAGCCGCCGCGAAGACCCTGGTCGACGCGGCCCGGGACGCCCGGCTCGTCGTCCTCGGATCACGTGGGCACGGTGGCTGGAGCGGGCTCCTGGTCGGCTCGGTCGCCGTGCAGGTGACCACGCACGCCGACTGCCCGGTCGTCGTGATCCCGCACGACTTCCAGCCGCGTACGGGGCAGCAGCCGACGGTGGTCGTCGGCGTCGATGGCTCCAAGTACTCGGCGCGGGCCATCGACTTCGCCTTCGACCAGGCCGAATCGCTGCACGGCCGAGTGGTCGCCGTGCACGCGTGGACGAGTCCCTACCTCACGTACCACGACGGCGAGTCGATGCTGGAGTTCGACGAGGACAAGGTCCGTGAGGAGTCCGGGCTGCTGGTCGCTGAGTCCGTGGCCGGTGCCGCCGCCGAGCACCCCGACGTACGGTGGACGGTCGAGCTCTCGGAGGGGTCGGCGGGGCGGGCCCTGACACGACGTTCCGGGTCCGCGGACCTGGTGGTGGTCGGGACCCGCGGCCACGGCGGATTCACCGGCCTGCTCCTCGGATCGGTGGGCCAGAGCGTCCTGCACCACACCCGTTGCCCGATCGCGGTCGTCCATTGATCACGATGGCTCAGTCCAGGTTCCATTACGAAGAAGCGACCGCCGTACGGCGGGCGGTGCTCTTCCCCGGGCAACTCCAGGACTGGGTTCCGGCCGCCTGCGCCGTGGTCGCCGAGCACCTACGGCACCACGGCATCGCGCCGAACGGTTTCCCGTTCGCCCGATGCCACCCGCTGCTGGACGGCGTCGTCGAAGTCGAGGCCGGTTTCCCGGTCGCCGCGCCGATCGCCGACAGCGGTCTCGTCGGGCCGTCCACGCTGCCCGCCGGGCCGGTGCTCGCCGTCTGGCACAACGCCCCGGACCGGAAGATCGCCGAGAGCTACCAGGTCGTCGACGAGTGGCTGGCAGCCGAGGGCGCCACGCCGACCGGCGACAGCTGGGAGATCTACCACGACCTCCCGAGCTGCGATCACCTCGGGACGCGGATCGAGATCGTCCAGCCCATTGCCTTCACTCACGCCTGCCCGACAACCGTCACACGCCGGGCAGCCGTGGACGGCCGGGACATCTCCACCGCGGGATGAGTACGTCCAGGCAACCACCCGTTAGTAGAAGATCCCTCCCCGCGAGCGGTTGGTGTCGTCGGTCCGCCAGGTCAGCTTGTTGCGGACGGCCACTACACCGTCCACGTCCTCGACAAGAAGCGTGACGAGTTCGACCGCGCTGCGCCGCTCCACGTGGCCGGTCAGGGTCACCACACCGTCCTGCACCTCCACCTTCACCGCCTGCGGTTCGTCCCACAGATGGCGCTCGACGACATCGCTGTGGATACAGCTGAGGATTTCCTGATCGGAGGCCAGGAACGCGCTGAGCAGATCCGAGCGCGTGACGATGCCGGCAAGTGCGTCACCGTCCATCACGACGAGGCGGGTGATACCGCGGGCCGCCATCAGCCGGGCGGCCTCGTCCAGCGTGCGGCCACCTTCGATCGTGACCGCCGGGCTCGTCATCAGCTGTCCTGCTGTCACGGCGTCCGCCTTCGCCCGCGCCTTCGGGTGCAGCACATTCGGCCGCCGTTTCTCCTCCTTGTACAGCAGATCCGTCTCGGACACCACGCCGGTGATCCGGCCGGTCGCGGCCCGGACCGGCACCGCGCTGATGTGGTGCTCGGCGAGTACTGCGGCGACGGCCTTGAACGGCGTGTCCTCGGTGACCGTGACGACGTCCTTCGTCATCACGTCGGAAACCACCAGGAAGCGGCGCATCACAACTCCTTGTGCCGGCAGACGATCACTACCGGCGAGTCCGCGTGGTGCAGCAGGCTCTGGCTTACCGAGCCCAGCAGCAAGCCCTTGACCCCGCCGCGCCCACGCGACCCGACGACCGTCAGTGAGGCGGTTCGCGAGAGGTCGATCAGTTGCGCGCGCGCCCGTCCCTCCAGGATCGCGGAACGCACCTGCACCGTCGGGTACTTGTCGCGGTACGGCGCGATGCTCTCGGCCAGCCAGTCCTTCAGCAACTGCTCGGTGTCGGCGACCGAAGCCGCGTACTCCGTCCGCGGCTGCCAGCAGTACACGACCTCGAGCGGATCCCCGGTCCGTGCAGCCTGCTCGAACGCGAAGCCCACAGCGTCCTCGGAGTCGGGCGACCCGTCGGTCCCGACCACAATCGGGCCGGTCCGCAGTTCACCGCGCACCACCGCCACCGGGCACGGCGCCTTGGCCGTGACCGCAGTGGCGACCGATCCGAGCAGCGCCGCCGACATCTTGTTCGGCGACCTGGTCCCGACCACGACCAGCTCGGCTCCGCCGGCCTCTCGCAGGATGGCGTGGGCCGGATCCATGTCGACCAGCACTCCGGACACGCGGTCGTCCCCGAGTCCGCTCCGCGCGACCTGGAGCGCGTCATCCAGGTCCTCCTGGAACTTGTCCAGAACCATCGGCGGTGGCACGTACCCGGCCATCCCGAGCGCCGGCCATCGGTCCAGATCGTCTTGGTAGGCCAGCACCACCCGGATCGCGAGTTGCCGCTGCTCCGCCACGTGCACGGCCCAGCGCAGGGCGTTCCGGCTCTCAGGTGAGCCGTCCACACCGACGAGGATGTAGTCCTTCATCATCGCTGGTCCTACTCAGTCGCTCGGGTGCTGGACGAGGATTTCCTTCAGGCCGTCGACGAAGGCCAGCGACTCGTCGTACCCGCGCTGCCACACGTTGCGGCCGAAGATCAGCCCCAGACCGCCCGCGTCCATCGCCTGCTCGGCCTTGCGGTACATCGCCTCGTCACCAGCCCGCTCACCACCCGACACCAGCACCAGCGTCCGGTTCGCGGACCGGACCACGCCGTCGATCGCCTGCTGGGGCGAGAAGATCTCCTCGTACGGCGGCTTCACGTCGTCCCGCTTGTCGGGACGCGGGAAGTTCACCTTCACCACGTCCGCGCCGAGCTCACTCGCCACCCGAGCCGCATAGTCGACCGCGTAGAACGAGTCCTTGCCGCCCTTCGCCTCGATCGCCTCGCCGCGCGGGTACGCCCACACGACCAGCGGCATCCCGAATCGTTCGGCGTCGGCCCGGACCGTCCGGTACTGCGCGAAGTCCGCCTCCTGGGCGGGCGATCCGACGTACAACGTGTAGCCGACCGCGTCGGCACCGAGCCGTACGGCGTCCTCGACGCTCGCGTGCACCGGCGACAACGCGGCCGCGTCCGAGGGGATGTCGGTCTTGCCGTTCAGCTTCAGGATCAACGGGATCTCACCGGCGTAGTCCCAGAAGAACTTCTCCGCCAGCCCGATCTGCATGACGACCCCGTTGAACTCCCCGGCCAGGGCGAGCTTCATGATGTACGCCGGGTCCGAGGCGGCCGGGTTCGCGAAGAAGTCCCGCGGCCCGTGCTCCAGTCCTTGGTCGTACGGCAGGAACAACGCCGTACCGTTCTGCAGGCCGTGGTCGAACAAGATCCGCCGCAACCGCGTCTTCTTTCCCACACTCAGTCCGAGCTCGTTCAACGCCGCACGCTTCTGCATGATCGTCCTCCCCACTGGCAACCCTCGTCCGGACGACCAGGCCCCGGCAGAGGCGACAGTCCTCGACTGGCCGGGACGTTCAGCGGCCGCACTGTCGAGTCTGCAGCGGCGGTCCCCCGGTGCGCAGAGATGGCCGCCGGTCCTCGCCGATCAGCGACTTTCGGCACTGGAGCGTGCCACTGATCGGTGATGAACTGACCATAGGCGAGGGGAGCCGGGCTGGGCGCGAAGCGGCGGGCCCCCACCCCGCGTACCGCGTGCCAACACGGCCGCTCCCGGGGGCGGCGGTGGGTTCCTCTCGCCGTGGGCTCACCGAGGCCCCGACACGACGAGAGTGGCGGATGCATCAGAGAGAGCCGTGCTGATCGCCGGCTCCGATTCGGCGGGCATGGTCGGGACCTTCGGCCCTGACTGCGCTGCGGCCATCGGTCTGTACTGGTGGAGAAAGGGAGTGGTGACGATGCGGGTCAGTGAACTGATGACCACGCCTGCGATCACCGTGCTCGGCGAGACGCCGGTGACTGAGGTACTCCATCTGCTGGACCGGAACCAGATCACTGCGGTACCGGTCGTCGATCGCCACGGCCGGCTCGTCGGCGTGGTCAGCGAGGCGGACCTGATCCCGGACATGCTGCTTGTCGAGGATCGCGTGCCGTCGTACCCGATCAGGCTGTCCGCCGGCGTACGCCCGCGCCGGGCTGTCGAACTCATGGCGCACCTGGTGATGAGCGTTCGTGCCGACGAGGATGTCGACTCGGCGATCGACCTGCTCCGGGAGACGATGGTGAAGAGCCTCCCGGTCGTCGACCACAACCAAGAGGTGGTCGGTGTGATCAGTCGCAGCGACGTCATCCATCACCTCGCCGGTCGCGACGCACGGATCCTCAACAACATCCTCGACCTGCTCCGTGAGCGGGACCTCGACTGGCAGGTCGACGTCGACGACGGCGTCGTCCGCATCCACGGCCCGATCACCGCGCTCGACCGCGAACGTGCCGAGTCGATCGCCGGCTCCGTTCCCGGCGTCCTCGCCGTCCACACCTCCTGACGCGGACGCGCTCGCATCCGAAGGCCGCGGACACGGCGACGCGACGCCGTGTCCGAGCTCCGGCACACCAGACTGGCAGAGATCAGCGGAGTACTGCGGCCTGTTCTTGGTAGGCGGGGACGAGGACTGACCAGCGGGTCTCGGGGTCGGCGGGGGCGCGGTTGGCGAGGTAGGCGGCGAGGGTCTCGGCGTGGACCTGCCAGCCGGCGCCGTAGTACTCGAGTTTGTCGACGGGAAGCCCGTGGACCTCGATGGTCAGGACCGTCTGGGTACCGTCGGGGGTGAGGGTGGCTTCAATGAGGTGGTCGGCGGGTGCCGGGCCAGTGCCGCGGGCAGCGGAGTCGTCGGATTCGCGGCTGGTGACGCGCAGGCGATGCGGCGGTTCGCAGATCTCGATCCGGCCGACTGCTTCCACCTCGGCGGATTCGATGTACTCCGTGAAGGTGCCGCCAGGGCGTAGATCGCCCTGAACCTTCCCGTACCACCTGGCCAAGCGCTCCGGGTCGGTCATGGCCGACCAAAGGTCGTCGATGCCGGTGTCGTAGCGGTCCTCGATGCGTACGACGCCTCGGCCGTCGGTCACGCCCAGTCGCCCCAGGATCTTGCTCGTCATGGATCTAATCCCTCCGCTTGCCTCGCGCGATCTCGGTGTGGAGGGCATCCAGTCGCTGCTGCCAGAGTCCGCGGTAACGGCCGAGCCAGTCGTCGAGCTCGGCGAACGGCTCGGGCCGCAAGCTGTACACCCGCCGCTGCGCCTCCTGCCGTACGTCGACCATTCCGGCCTCCCGCAACACCCGCAGATGCCGCGACACCCCGGGCCGCGCGATCGGCAGCAGCTCCGCCAACTCCCCCGCAGTAGCCGGCCCAGCAGCCAGCGCCTCCACCAGAGTCCGCCGCCCGTCATCAGCCAACGCCCGCAGAACCTCTTCCACACCACGAATGTAACCACTGGCGTACGTAACCGTCAAGGTACATAAAGACCGGGACGAACGACGTGCCAGTGCAGCTCGGTCTCGACGAGTGCGCTCAGCTTGCGCGGGCGGCGGCTGTCAGTGGGGAGTTGCGGGGTGGTCTCGGGGCGACATCCAAGGGGGCGTGGGCCTCCTTGCGGTAGCGGTAGGAGTTGTGTTCGGCGGTGGTGCCGTCGGGGTTGATGATGATGTGGTCGACGCCGTACCACTGTGCAACGGTGGCGCCCTGAAAGACTTGGCGCTCCCGGCCGCCGCCGGCGGCGAAGGGTTTCGGGCTGCTGCGCCAGCGCGTCTTCCAGATGCCGTTGTCGCAGTAGGTCTCGATGTCGTCAACGGGGGCCATCGTGTTTCCCTCCTGGAGGTGGCGGTTCCCAGTGCACGGGGCCGACACGGATCGGCACAGCATCAGACGCACCAGCCCCGGAGCGCCGCGGCCGCGGCGAACGTGCGGCTGAGGACGCACTGAGCGCGGCCGCCTGGGCCCGGTCGTAGGCGGCGCGGCGGATCGGGTCGCGCAGGGTGGCATAGGCATTGAGGAGGTCCTGCAGGCGCCGGTCGGCGTCATCTGCGTCATCGGAACCGGATGTGCGGGTGTCGGGATGGAGGCCGCGGACGAGTCCGCGGAAGGCGTGATCGAGGTCGTCGTCGGAGGCCTCGACGGTGACGCCGAGGATCGCGTACGGGTCGGGCGGCGGCGCGGTCATGGCAGGTACCCATACAGATCATCGGGGTGGGCGAACGGCTCGTCCGGCAGCCACCGCACGGCAGGCGACTGCCGGACGGAGCCGAGGGTCATGTCGCTCACCTTCTCTCTTTGCCTTGTTATCCAGTGGTTTCGGTCGTCTCGGAGAGTGGTTTCGGTCGTCCCGGAGGGCTGCGTTGCCGGCTTTGGGGCTTGCGTGCCGGGGTGCTGCGGGTCAGGGGTGATCGTTGTGGTGGCGGCGGCTGGTGTGGTGGCCGGCCGGCCCATCCGCCGTGGGGTGGTGACGGGTTGCGGTGTGGGGGCTCGGACGGTGATTCCCAACTGGCGGCAATCAGTGCGTCGAACTCGGCGCGCAGCAGGTCGTCGTCGTCGAGGACGAGGTCTGTGAAGGCCTCGGCGATGGTTTGCTGCCGGTCGGTCGCGGTCATCGATCCCACCTCATCGACAACTCCTCCCACGTCACTGGCACCGGGGACCGAGACCGGGACCGGGACCGATGCCAGTGACGTGACGTGGCGTGGCGTGGTGTGGCTTGGTGTGGCTTGGTGTGGTGTGGGTCAGGCGTCGAGCTGTTTGCGGTCGTCGCTGTCGGCCGCGCTGATCGCGATCTTGCGCGGCTTGGCCTTCTCCGCGATCGGGATCTTCAGCGTCAGTACGCCGGCCTCGTAGCTCGCCTCGATCCGGTCGGCGTCCAGGGTGTCGCCGAGGAACAACTGCCGGGAGAACACCCCGAGCGGACGTTCCGCGACCTGCATCTCCACGCCGTCGCCGAGCTCGAGCGGGCGGCGTTCGGCCTTCACCGTGAGCACGTTGCGCTCCACGTCGAGATCGATCGCCTCCGGCGAGATCCCGGGCAGATCGAACGAAACGACGTACCGGTCGCCGTCACGGTAGGCGTCCATCGGCATCGGGCTCGGCCGCGACCACGTGCCCGGCGCCTGACTGCCGAAGAACTGCTGGGCGAACCGGTCCAGCTCTCGGAACGGGTCGGTGCGCATCAACATCGTCCTACACCTCCTGAAAGTTTCGACCAGTGGTGTCAACACGCACTTTCCTTATAACATGTCATCGAAACGATGACAAGCAGCAAAAGTCAGCGAACCGCTGACACAATGCGAGGCAAGGAGGTGACCATGACACCCACCGACACACCCGGCGACACACCCGGCGAAACCCCCACCGACACACCCGGCGCAGCACCCGCGGCACCCGCGGCACCCGCGGTACGGGCTGCACCGGGGGCACCGGCGTCGGGGTCGGCGGCGGCCGCGATCGCGGCCGTCGAGGAAACCGTCCACCAGGTCGCACACCACCAAGACACCCCGACGCCCGGGCAGCCAGACACCACCAGCCCAGACCCCACCAACCCGGACACCAACAGCCCAGACACCAACCCGGACGCCACCGGCCCAGACGCCGCCGGCCCGGACGACGTACTGACCGCGCTGGCCGGCCTGCGCGCCGTCCAAGACCGGCTCGCCACCTGGGAACCACTGCTCATCGGCGCCGCCCGCGCCCGCGGAGCCAGCTGGGCCGCGATCGCCCCCGCACTCGGCCTCGCCAGCCGCCAAGCCGCCGAACGCCGCTACCTGCGACTCAACCCCCACACCACCAACCCCGCCGGCATGACCGGCGAAGAACGCGTCAAAGCCGCCCGCGACCGCCGCGCCGGCGACCGCGCCGCCAACCAATGGGCCCGCGACAACGCCCCCCGGCTACGCCGGCTCGCCGCCCAAATCACCGCCCTCGACAACCTCGACCCAACCACCCAAAAAGCCGTCGACCGCGTCCTGCACGCCCTCGGCAACAACGACACCGCAACACTCCTGACCCCCCTGGCCGACGCCGGACACAAACTCCAACACACCCACCCCACACTCGCCGAACAAGCCGCCGACATCACCACCACCACCAACCGGCTACGCCACCCCACCTGACATCACCGTCGACTCCCGCCGGCCGGGCGACGGAGATGCTGATCGAGCGCAACGGCCTCACCAGCGACCCGACGAACAAACTGCGCACAGATCCGGGCATACACCGTTTACGAAGCGTCACACCCTGGGCACCGCATTGTCAGCGGCCCTCGTCGATCGGCTCCCCACACAACCGTCGACGAGGGCATGCTTGCGGACAGGCCGGCCGCTGTGACAACTGCGGCGGCGGCAACTGGATATGCCCTCGGACGGCCTTTCGGCGGGGAGGGTAGTCGGCCTCATCGGCACTTCGCTGCCCGTACTTCGCCCGTACTGTTTGAACCCGTAGGTGTCGCTAGTGTGGTGCTCCATGACTGCGTGGAATGTTGGCCCGAGGCAACAACCAGGAGCATCCGGTGCCCGCCGACGACCCGGCGTCGCGGGCGTCGTCGCGGGGATAATCCTGCTGGGGGTCGCACTGGTCGTCCTGATCCTCCCCTTCGGCCTGTTCCTCCTCGGAGGCGGCGGCGACAGCGAGGCGTTCAGCGCGATGCTGAGAGGGTTCGTGATCGCGGCCGCGGTCATCGGCGTACTGGCTCTCGCCGTCCTGACCTTCGGCATCGTCACGCTTGTCTCCTCCCGCCGAGGCAGCGCGTCAGGTCAGATGATGTAGCGGTCTTCGGGACCGACGACACGGAGCCAGCGCGTCGCGTACGGCTCGAGGGTGAGCGGCAACGTGCCGTCCGGGGCGACGTCGGCGGATCCGTCCCGAAGCAGGTCGACCGCACGGAGTCCGACGCCCGTGCCGGAGACCCCGAGCGCGACCTCGACGGACTCGGCGCCGAAGTTGTGCGCGGCAACGACGACGCCGCCCTCGTACTCCGATCGATGCGCGAACACGGCCGGCACTCCGGGCTGCAGGATCGTGCACTCTCCCCACGAGAACTCCGGACACTCCCGATAGCGCCGGATGAGCAACTTGATCCAGTTGAGCAACGAGTCCGGATCGCGACGTTGCGCGGCCACGTTGACGTTCTCGGGCCCGAACTCCCCTTCGGTGACAGGTGCCACGAGCCGCGACGGGTCAGCCGTCGAGAAGCCGCCGTTCAGGCCTGCCGTCCACTGCATCGGGGTACGGACGGCCCGTCGGCCTTCTACTGCGAGGTTCTCGCCCATCCCGATCTCCTCGCCGTAGAAGAGCACAGGCGTGCCCGGCAGCGAGAACAGCAGGCTGTAGACCATCTTGAGCCGGGCCTGGTCGTTGTCGAGCATCGGCGGCAGGCGACGGCGCAGCCCGCGGCCGTAGAGCTGCATGTCCTGGTCCGGCCCGAACGCCTCGAACACCTCCTGCCGCTCGCGGTCAGTGAGCTTGTCCAGGGTCAGCTCGTCGTGATTACGCACGAAGGTCCCCCACTGGCCGTCCTCGGCACAGGGCGGACGCCGGCGCAGCGCGTCGACCAGCTCGGACGGATCCTCGCGCGCCAGTGACAGGTACAGCCGCTGCATACCGACGAAGTCGAAACACATCGTCAGCTCGTCGCCGTCCTCGTCGCCGAAGAAGCGGCGTACCTCCGGGTACGGCAGGTTGACCTCGCCGAGGAGAATCGACTGTGCTCGGCGACGGTCCACGAACGCCCTCAGGTCCCGCAGGTAGTCGTGCGGATCCGGCAGGTTGCCCGCGTCCTCCGCACCCGAGGTGTCGAGCAGGAACGGTACGGCGTCCACGCGGAACCCGGACACGCCGAGCTGCGACCAGAACCCGATCACCCGCTGGATCTCTTCGCGGACCTCGGCGTTCGCGATATCGAGATCCGGCTGGTGCTTGTAGAAGCGGTGCAGGTAGTACTGGCCCGCCTCCTCGTCGTACTGCCACAGGCTGGTCTCCTGGTCAGGAAAGACAATGCCCTCGTGCTGATTCGCCGGCGGCTCGTCGCGCCACACATACCAGCCGCGGTACGGCGAATCTCGCGAGGCGCGGGCGCTGCGGAACCAAGGATGCGCGTTCGAGGTGTGATTGACCACCAGGTCGGCGATCACCCGGATCCCGCGATCGTGGGCGAGGGTGATCAGCTCGACCAGGTCACCGTGAGTGCCCAGCCGCGGGTCGACGCCGTAGAAGTCGGTGATGTCGTAGCCGTCGTCGCGATCCGGTGTCGGGTAGAACGGCATCAGCCACAGGCAGGTCACGCCCAACTCGGCCAGATGATCGATCCGTTGGCCGACCCCACGCAAGTCGCCCGACCCGTCGCCGTTGGTGTCGAAGAAGGTCTCGACATCGAGGCAGTAGATCACCGCGTTCTTCCACCAGACATCAGCCGTCTCCGTGAGGCGCATGACCTCCCCGTTCCCCGCCCGATCCCGCCGTACACCTGGCTCAAGGTGCATCACGGGCGACAAGGAACCCGATGGTGAGCCGGTCGCGGCCGCTCGTGCCTCAGCTCTTGGAAGCCGCCTTACCGCCCTTGCGGCCCGCCTTCTTCTTCTGAGCGGTCGTTCCGCCCTGCTTGCTGCTGCCGCCCTTACCGCTGCGCTGACCGCCGTGCTCGCTCGACTTCGGAGCATTGGCGATCTTCGCGGCGCGCTCCTTGGACATCCCCTTGTCCTTCAACGCCTCGTACTGCTTCTCGTTCTTCACGTTCGCCGACTTACCGGGCATCGTGACCTCCGCTGTCTCGGTGTTCGCATCGGTACCCAGCCGGTGCAGCAGAAAACCAGCGAGTCTACGGCCGCGGCTGGTCCCTCAGTGCTTCGGTTTCTTGGGCTTCGGCGGTTTCGCTTTCTTGGGCTTGGAGGGTTCCTTGGCGTGGGTCTGGGGTTTTGCGCGGGGCCGGGCAGTCACCGGAACTTTGGTGTGGGCACTGCGCTCGGTGGTGGTCGTCGGCGAACTCGTCCGTACGGGCGTGGGCGTCGTGCGCTGCGGCACGACTGCGAGCGTCGGCGGCCTGGCGGGTTCAGCGGGCGCAAAGTCGTTCGTTGCCGGCAGCTCGCTGCCTCGCGTCTCCAGCACGATCCCCACAGTTGCCGCGACCACGAGCGCGAAGACCGCGCCGACGCCGGCGAGCATCGCCTTGGTTCGTCGACGGCGTACCGGCCCGTACTCCGTGGTCGTCGCGTCGGCGCCGATCATCGGCTGTACACCATGGGCGATCTGACTCGCGGTCGGTCGCCGGCCTGGATCCTTGTCGAGCATCCAGAGGATCAGGGCCTCGACCTCACCGGCGAGGTCCGGCCGAAGATCGCTCGGCAGCGAGGGCGCGACCTCCACGTGCTGGTACATGATCGATGCCGGCGACTCCGCCATGAACGGCGGATGGCCGGTCACCAGCTGGTACAGCACACATCCGAGCGCATACACGTCGGCCGGCGGTTCGGCCGGGTGGCCCAGCGCACGTTCTGGCGCGAGATAGTGGGTGGTGCCCATGATCTGACCGTTCGACGTCATCGTCGTCGTTGCGTCGTCCAGGATCCTGGCGATGCCGAAATCGGCGAGCTTGACGGCTCCGTCGTCATCCAGCACCAGGTTCGCGGTCTTCACGTCGCGATGCACGATCCCGAGCTGATGCGCAGCGGCCAGCCCGGCCGCGGCCTGCCGCACGATCCTGAGCGCGGCGTCGGCCGGGAACGGCCCCGTACGTCGCAGCTCGTCGGCGACGGACGAACCCTTCACGAGTTCCATCGCGATGAAGTAGCGGTCATGGTCACGACCGAAGTCGTACGTGGCGACGACATGCGGGCTCTGGATCCGCGCGGAGACCCGTGCTTCCCGCAGGAAGCGTTCCGGCCGCGCGAGTGACTCCGGCTCCGCGAGTGGCGTCATCAGCTTCACCGCCACCGGACGAACCAGTACCTCGTCCGTGGCCCGGTACACCGTCCCCATGCCCCCACGGCCAAGGAGCTCATGAAGCCGGTAGCGGCCGGCAACAAGTCCCTCGTCTGCATCCCTCACAGCCGCTCGGTACCCCGCCGTACGCGCACCAATCGCTAGGCCTACTTGGTGGGATCCTGGCCGCGGTTCATGCCACTTCCCCGTCGCCGGGCCGGGCCGGGGGCCGACGGGACTGGTTCCGGAACTGGGTGGGAGGTGTGCCGACCACGCGGCGGAAGGCGGTGCTGAACGCGCTCTCGGACAGGTAGCCCGTGGCCCGTGCGATCTCGGAGATCGACAGGGTGTCGCGGGCAAGGGCGTCGCGCGCGAGGCTCATGCGCCAGTGGATCAGGTACTCCAACGGAGCGACGCCGACATGGCGCTTGAATGCCTGGGCGAACGCGGAACGCGACATGTGGCTGATCTGGGCGAGCTCCTTCAGGCTCCAGGAGTGCGCGATGTCCGCGTGCACGGCGCGCAACGCCGTACCGATGCCGTCTTGGTTCAAGGCGCCCAGCCAGCCGGTCGGCCGGTCGGTCTGGCCGGCGTGCGCACGCAGCATGTGGACGAGCAGGATTTGTGCGAGGTGGTTCTGGACCAGCGGGCCGCCGGCGGCGGTGACCCCGACCTCGGTGGCCAGGAGATCGACCAGCTGCGCGAGCCGCCTGCCGTGCGGGTCGGCCTCGCGGACGATCACGAGCGGCGGTAGCAGATCGGTGAGAAGGGCCGCATTGCTGTCGTCGAACGCGATGTGCCCGACGCACAGGTAGAGGTCGTCCTCGGACTCGGGGCCGATCCGGACGAACCCCGCCTCGGCACCCGCCAGCACCGGCGCCGCAGGGCTGGGGCTCGCGTCGGGCGAGCTGGCCAGCACGTACGGCGGAGGGTTCCCCAGCATGAAGGTGTCGCCCTCCCGCAGGAGCACCGGCTCGTGCCCTTCGAGGATCAACCAGCACGCGCCGCGGACGAGGCCGCCGATCCGCACGTGCAAGAACGCGTCGAAGCGCAACGCCCACTCACCGACGGCCCGGAGGCTCGGCCCGACCACCGTTCGCGGCCGGAGCAGACCGATCGCGTCAGCCACTGGATCCCCAAAGCCGAACACTGACGCCCTCCTGGACGATACATAAAGAAGCCTGGACTCTTCGTTATGGATCGTACTGCGCGACTCCAGCAGGATCGATGTCGAACGATCGACATCGAGAAGGATGGAGCAACACCTATGGGACAGCTGGACGGCAAGACGGCGGTGGTCACCGGAGGGAGCAGCGGCATCGGGCTGGCCACCGCCGTACGGCTGGCGGACGAGGGCTCTTACGTGTTCGTCACCGGACGGCGTGAGGCCGAACTGGAGGCCGCCGTCAAGGCCATCGGAACAGATCGGGCCACCGCGGTCGCCGGCGACATTTCGACGTTGGAGGACCTGGACCGGCTCTACGCTGCGGTCCGGGCCCGGGGCAACGGATTGGACGTGCTCGTGGCGAATGCGGCGGTCGGCGCGTTCGTGACGCTGGAACAGACCACCGCGGAGCACTTCGACCAGACCTTCGCGATCAACGTCCGAGGCACTCTGTTCACTGTGCAGAAGGCGTTGCCGCTGCTGAACGACGGAGCCTCGATCGTCCTGATCGGTTCGACCGCCGCCGATCGCGGAGTCGAAGCCTTCGGCGCGTACGCCGCGTCGAAGGCGGCCGTCCGGTCCTTCGCGCGGACGTGGTCGAACGAACTCAGGCACCGCGGCATCCGGGTCAACGTCGTCTCGCCGGCCTGGATCGAGACTCCCGGGGGCACCGCCGCTTTCGGCGATGACGAGACCGCCCGAACGGTCAAGGAGAATGTCGCCGCGACCGTGGCCAGGGGCCGCATGGGGCAGCCTGAAGAGGCCGCCGCAGTCGTGACCTTCCTGGCCTCGGAGCAGAGCAGCTACGTCGTCGGCGCGAACTTCTACGTCGACGGCGGCGCGAACCAGATCTGAGCAGGTGCCGGCTACCGGGAACCAGCGGCCGCGAGCAGCTCGGTGATCTGTGCGTAGAACTGGGCCGGGTCGCCGGCGAGCGCGGTCTTCACCATCGCCGTCCAGTCGTCGACGACCACCTCGATCGCACCCGCCGCCAAGCCGTCGAGCGAGCGACGCGGTACCTCGCGCGGATCGATCTTCGGTCCGTCGTACCCGGCCATCATGTCAGTGTCGGCGGCGCCGAGGAGTACTCCTTGAACGAGCGTGCCCTGAGCGGCGAGCTCGAGTCGTACGCCGTTCGTCATGTTCCACTCTGCGGCCTTGGCGGCGGCGTACGCCCCCGGCGCCCGGGGAGGCGAACCACGACAGGGCCGACAGAACGTTCACGATGGCACCTCCGCCGTTGCCGGCGAGGACCGGGCTGAACGCACGGATCACGTCGAGCGTGCCCCAGAAGTGCGTGTCCATCTCCCGACGGATCTCGGCGAGGTCGCCGGTGACGAGCTCGGCGCCGGTCGTGATGCCGGCGTTGTTGACGAGCAGGCTGACCTCGCCCGCGGCGGCCGCTGCCGCGGTGACGGACTCGTGGTCGAGCAGGTCGAGCCGCAGCGGCACGACCCGGGTGTCGTCGAAGGCGAGCGTCTCGGGGCGACGAGCGGTCGCATATACCTTGCTCGCCCCGCGGTCGAGCAGCTCGAGGACGAAGTGCCGGCCGATGCCGCGGTTGGCTCCGGTGACGAGGGCGATCCGGTCGGTGACGTTCATCGATGCCTTGCTTCCTGTGGAGGGTCTCGGTACGCCGGGCCGCGCCCGGCACCAGCTACGCTAAAACCTCACGTTGACGTCAAGGTCAAGTGGAGGACACATGCGAATCGGCGAACTCGCACGCCGAGCCGGCGTCAGCACCAGAGCACTGCGGTACTACGAGGAGCAGGGACTCCTCACCTCGGATCGCACCCTCAGCGGCCAGCGGATCTATCCAGAGACGGCGGTGGAGCGTGTCCGGCTGATCCAGCAGCTCTTCACCGCCGGCCTGCCCAGCAAGACCATCGTGCGACTGATGCCGTGCATCGAGTCCGGACACGCATCACCCGAGGCCTTCGACCTGATGGCAGCCGAACGCGACCGCATCACCGCCGCCATGACGGACCTCGCCGCCGCGCGCGACGCACTGGACCGCATGATCGACATCGCTCATCACCCAACCCCCGAACACTGCCCCACCCTCCGCGACCCCACCTGGTCGCCCTACGAGGCTGCGGAGGAACTCGGTCAGGGGGCGGCGAGGTAGGGGATCGTCTGGGGGCCTTCGGGGAGGATGCAGAGGCGGGCGTTCGGGCCGGCTGCGGCGAGGGTGTCCGCGATGGTTGCGGTGATGTCGGTGGTTTGCTCCAAGTGGGCTTCGTGCAGTTCGGAGTCGGTGAGGAAGCTGGTGTGCATGACGACCCGGCTGGTCGCCTGGACGCGGGCCTGGATCTGCACCTGCCATTGGTCGGGCGCGGTCTCGGGCCTGGCGCCGATCTGAGCGAGCAGCTCCTCAGGGGAGCCGGCCGAGGAGAGGACCGAGCGGTAGGACCCGTGATCCGGGAAGCCGTCACGGCACTCCGCCGCGCAGATGATCGTCCCGCCGGGGCGGACGATCTGGTGGGCGGCCGACATGCCCTTGACGGACTGGTAGAGGTTCTGATCGAGGGGAAAACCCGAGTTGGTGGTGACCACGACGTCGAACGGCGCGCTCACCGGCTGCATGGCGATTCGCTTGGCCGCGGCGCAGGCGGCCGCGTGCATTGGCAGCAGGTCACCGCCGAAGGCCGCCACGATGTCCTTGTCCCGATTGAGCACGACGTCCAGGGCGAAGGTGACCCCCGTCGCGTCGGCGATCGCCCGGACGTCGTCGTGCACCGGGTTTCCCTGCGTCACTCCCCAGGTCGCGCTCGGGTTGCCGATCCGGGCGGCGTCATGCAGTACGAGGACCGTGTCGAGACCCGCCAGGCCGGGCGCGACGAGTTTCGGCCCTCCGGAGAATCCGGCGAAGAAGTGCGGCTCGACGAAGCCGGTGGTGATCCGCACATCCGCATCGACCCATCTACGGTTCAGCCAGACCGGTACGCCGTCGCCATGGACCCCCAGCCAGGCCAACTGATCCTGGTCGCGGCCGTCGTGATTGACGATCCGTACGGAATCGACGACCACATCCCCGAACATCTGCCGAAGTTCGGCGTCACTGTTGCCGCGATGCGTACCGGTCGCCACCAGCACCACCACATCGTCGAGGTCCACCACACCATCGAGCTCGGCCAGGACGGCCGGAATCATCTGCTGCCGCGGCTGTGGCCGGGTACCGTCGCAAGCGGAGATCGCCACGGTCTGGCCACGGCGAACCCGCTCGCGCAACGGCGGTCCTGCCACGGGCTCGCGCAGCGCACGGCGCAGGGTTGCGGCCGGATCGGAGGCAGCGCGGTGATGCACCGGCTCCACTACGGTCGTCCGTGCGGAGTCCGCCTCGACGACCAGTCCGGTCTCGCCGTACGCCAGACGCACCTTCATCAACCGGCCTTCCTTTCAGAGGACACAGCCTTTCAGAGGACACAGCGCCTCACGCCCAAGCGGTACTGAGCCGCTCGTACTCTCCGGAGGTCAGCGGTAGTACGACGCCGTGACAGGGATCGTCCGGCAGACGGTGATCCGCACAGGCCACCCATTCACCGCCGGCGAGGTCGGTGGTCTCGAACGGGACGTAGCGGCGTTCAGCGGTGAATTCGTCGATCCACAGATACCACCTGTTCTCAGTGTTCGACTTGTACACCAACGGACCCTCGCCCTGGCTGATCGCGCCGAGACCGATGCCTTCGGTCAGCGGCTTCCAGTCGGCGGTCGTGAGTGAGGTCGAGGTCTCGGAGAAGATCGACTTGCCGTACGGCGAGTCGCCGGCGCGGCTGCGTTCGTCCTTCAGGAAGCGGTAGTAGACAGCCTCGTGCCGGATCACCGTGGTGTCGATCGTCTGCCAGCCCCGGTCGATCCACACACGTGGCTCCGAGAACTCGCGGAAGTCGCGGGTGGTCGCGCACATGATCCTGTTGTAGCTCTCCCCCGCGTGTGCGGCGTTGTCGTACAACGTCGAGGACCAGTGCACGAGGTAGGCGTCCTGTTCGGGGTCCCAGATCGCCTCCGGTGCCCAGGCGTTCCCGGCCTCGGGCGGTGCGACCTCGACGAGTCGCCCCTCTCCCCAGTGCACCAGATCGTTCGACTCCCACACCATGATCGAGCGGCTGCCGTGGCGCTGGTGCCGGTCCCAGTCGAGGCTGGCAGCCAGACGCAAGTCGGTCGCGACCAGGAAGAACCGGTCACCGCGCGGCGAACGGACGATGTGCGGGTCGCGGACACCCCGCTCCCCCAAGGCGGAGTACAAGACCGGCTTGCCGCCGTTGAGGTCGTTGAAGTGCAGCGGGTCGTTGCCGTCACTCAAGGCGAAGTAGATCTGCTCACCATCGGCAGATTCACGCTTGAAATGCGCGTAGAGGTAGCCCACGTGCCGTCCTGTTTCCCCGCGGGGGTCCATCAGATCGAGTCGTCTTTCTGGTCGGTCGGCGGACAGCTAGCCGAGGTCGATGGCGAGGCAGTTGGCGGTGGTGAGGGGTGGGGTGTCGGGGAGGCGGACTACCAGGATGCCTTCGGCTTGTTCGTACGGGACCGGGCCGTGGCCGAGGAGGCGGACGCCGGTGACGGTTTCGTGGTCGGCCAGGCTGCGGATCACCGCGCGACGGTCCTCCGGCCAGGCCAGCTGGAAGGCGTAAAGGGTGTTGTCCCGCCGGGTGAAGCGGTAGTCGGCGCTCGTCCAGGCAACCCGGTCTTCGGTGAAGCCCTTGATGACGACGGTCGACGGGCCCTCGCCGAACACGCGGAACGGCCTGGTGCCGTAGATGCCTTCGCCGCAGATCCGCGTCCAGGCGCCCAGGTCCTCCAGGAGCTGCGTGCACTCGATGTCGATCGTGCCGTCCGGTAGCTGGGGGACGTTCAGCAAGAGATTGCCGTTCTTCGACACGATGTCGACCAGCATCTCGATCACATGGCCGGCGGTCTTGTACACGTCGCGGACGTTGTAGAACCAGTCGCCGACCGACGTGTCGGTCTGCCAGGGAGCGGGATGGATCTCCGGCGTCTGGCTGCGCTCGATGTCCATGATGCCGACGGCGCTCACGGCTGGGTTCCGGTCCTTCTGCTGGTACACGGCGCGCGGGTTGGTGTTGTACAGGTGGGCGACCGCGCGCAGACCGGGCGTGTAGTCCACCTCCCCGAACGGCAGCGGTCCGTCGGAGTACAGCAGCTCCGGCTGGTACTTGTCGATCATCTCGGTCACCGCGTCGAGCCAGTGCCGGTGCCACGCCGGTTCGGTGGCGTACCACGGGTCCTGTACGACGACCTCCGGGCCGGTCAGGTAGGCGCCGTTGTCGAGGTAAAGATCCCGGTACGCCGGATCGCCGCCGTCGTACGGCACACCGGCGTACGGACCGTGCCGGTCGTGGCCCTTCGCGGCGGCGAACCAGCTGAACGCCGCACCGAGATGTTCCGTGAGCCCGAACGGCAGCCCGCGCTCGGCCGCAGCGGCCTTCCACAGACCGACGATGTCCTTGCCCGGGCCGACCTTCACCGAGTTCCAGGGATTCACGACGGACTCGTAGTTGAAGAAGTTGTCGTGGTGCACGGCCTGCGCCACGAAGTACCGCGCCCCCGCCGCCACGAACCGATCCATCAGCTCTTCCGGATCGAACCGCTCCGCCTTCCACAGCGGTACGACGTCCTTGTAGCCGAACTGCGACGGGTGTCCGTACGTCCGCAGGTGGTAGCGGTACTGATCGCTGCCTTCGCGGTACATGTTGCGCGCGTACCAGTCGCCGTACCGTGGCACGGACTGCGGTCCCCAGTGCGACCAGATGCCGAGTTTCGCGTCCCGGAACCACTCTGGGCACTCGAAACCGGACAGGGATTCGAACGTTGCGTCAAACGGCACTGGTCGCTCCTCGTCGGGAAGATGTTTCAGAGAGATGGACTACTTGTTGGGGACCTTGTCGTACGCGGTCTGCTGGATCTCCAGGTAGCGCTTGAGACCGAGGCTGTCGAGGCCCTTGACGTAGGCGTCCCAGTCGGTGTCGATGTTCTTCGAGCCGGTGACGAACTGCAGCGCGTTCTGCTGGACGTAGCTGTCGATGTTCGTCTGCAGCGTCGCGAGCTCGCTGGCCTGCGCCGGGTCGATCCAGACCTTCCAGAACGGGTAGATCTGGGCCTTGTCCTCGTGGCCGGCGTACAACTTGGTGGCCTCGAACAACTTACGCTCGTAGCCCGCCTGCGAGTAGATGTCGGTGCCGATCGCCTCGGAGTTCCGGAAGCGCGCGGTGTTGTTGTACTGCGCCATCGCGCCCCAGCCCGAGTTCCGCGGGGTCGAGCCGGGCTTCTGCGGGATCTGCTTGAAGATCGGCTTCAGCGACTTGTCGAGCGCGACGTCACCGGCGGTCGGCTGGGACCAGCCCTTGCCCTCCAGCCCGAACTGGCCGTTGATCTGGCCCGGGTCGGTGAAGATGTAGTCGAGCATCTTGATCGCCTGGATCTGCTTTTCCGGCGTCGCCTTGGACGTCAGCACGAACGTCGCACCCGGCGCGCTCGGGAAGTTGTAGCCCGTGAAGTTGGCGCCGTCCGGACCGGTCAGTGGCGGCACGGCGTCGTACTGCTTGTCCCGTCCGTCGGCCGAGCCGGTGTTGACGAAGATGCCGGGGTGCAGCACGGTCGAGGAACCGAGGATCACCGAGCCGGCGTGGTTGCCCTGCTGCGAGAGCGCGTCCGCGTTCTGGGTGAAGGCGCCCTTGTCGATCAAGCCTTCCTTGTAGAGCGAGTTGATGTACTTCAGGCCCGCTTTCCAGCCGTCCTTGTTCGCCTGGATGTCGACCTTGCCGTTGTTCAGCACCAGGGCCGAGTTGTTGTACCCGCTCGAGCCCTGCGGGTCGTAGATGAACGCGTTCATGAAGTACGGGATCAGGAAGTCCCGCACGTCGGCGCTGAGCGGGATCTCGTCGGCCTTGCCGTTGCCGTTCGGATCCTGGGTCTTGAAGGCCTGCAGGACCTTGCGCATGTCCTCGGTGGTCTTCGGCTGCTGCAGTCCGAGTTTCTTCAGCCAGGCCGAGTTCATCCAGAGCTTGTCCTGGTACGAGCAGTGGAAGCAGTCCACCCATTGCGGCAGGCCGTAGATCTTGCCGTCCGGCGCGGTGGCCATCGCCTTCCACTCCGGCGTGGAGTCCAGGGCCTTCTTGATGTTCGGCGCGTACTGGTCGATCAACTGATTCAGCGGTACGACCACGCCCTGGGTCGACAGCTTCTGCAGGTCCGTCTGGCTGAACTGGTCGACCCACGGGATCAGCAGATACAGGTCGGGGTAGTCACCACTGGCCAGCGAGATCTGCCGCTTCTCCTTGGCCGGGCCACCGTCGTACGTCGTGGTCTGCCACTTGATCGTGATGTTGAACTTCTGCTGGATCAGCTTGGTGAAGTCGTTGGTGGCCAGGTTCGTGTCGGCCGACTGCGGCGCGAACACGTTCAGCGTGACGGCCGGGTTCCCGGTGACCGTCGGCAGTGGTTTGCCCTGCGCGGCGTCCGTGCTGCCGCCGCCTCCGGAGCAGGCCGCGAGGCCGAGTGCCAGGAGACTGATGCCGGCGATCGCGGCACGCCTCCGCCTACTGAGCTTTACAGACATGGGTTCCTCACAGGGGTTCGAGACAAGCAGAGCGGTATCGGGGATCAGCCCTTGACGGCGCCGATCAGGATTCCCTTGGTGAAATAGCGGGCGACGAACGGATAGATCAGCAACACCGGAACGCTCGCGACCACGATCAGCGAGTACTTGAGCAGGTCCGCCAGCTGCTGACGCTGGATGACGACCGAGGCGTCGACCGCACCGCCGCCCTGGGTGTTCAGGATCAAGATGTTCCGCAGCACCAACTGCAGCGGGAACAGATCCGGGTTCTTCAGATAGATCAACGCGTCGAAGTACGAGTTCCACTGCATGATCGCGTACATCAACGCGACCACCGCGATCATCGGCTTGGCCAACGGGATCACCACCGACCACAAGAACCGCAGATCACCACAACCGTCCAACTGCGACGCCTCGACCAGCTCGTCCGGGATCGCGGTCCGGAAATAGGTCCGGGCGATGATCACCTGCCAGACCCCGATCGCCTGCGGCACGATCAACGCCCACCGGGTGTCCAGCAGACCGACCGACTGCACCACCAGGTACGTCGGGATCAACCCGCCGGTGAACAGCATCGTGAACAGAATCAGCGTCATCACGACATTCCGGCCGACCAGCGTACGGCGCGACAACGGATAGGCGACCGCGATCGTCATCGTCACGCTCACGATCGTGCCGACAACGGTGTAGAACAACGAGTTCAGATAGCCCTGGATGATCTGCGGGTTGTCGAACACCGCGTGATACCCACGCAACGAGAAGTCCACCGGCCAGAACAACACCCGCCCCGACGACACCGCCTCCGGACTACTGAACGAACTCGCCACGACATACAGCAACGGCAGCAGCACGACGGCAAGGAACACCGCCAGCAACAGGTACACACACACCAAGAAGATCCGGTCGGTCCGCGGCTCGCGGATCCGCCGCGCCCGCGCCGCCCGCCGCTCCACGCGCTTGCTCGGCGCCGGCCGTTGTTCGGTAAGAGTCGTCATGACCACAGTCCGTTCCCGGTGACCCGCTTCGCGATCACGTTCACGACCAGCAGCAGCACCAGATTGATCACCGAGTTGAACAGCCCCACCGCCGTCGCCATGCTGAAGTCCGCGTTCAGCAGACCCGTCTTGTACACATACGTCGCGATGATCTCCGACTGGCTCAGGTTCAGCGGATTCTGCAGCAGGAACGCCTTCTCGAAACCGATCGCCATAATGTTGCCGACCGCAAGAACCAGGATGATCACCGCGGTCGGCATGATCCCCGGCAAATCGACATGCAGGATCCGCCGCAACCGGCCCGCGCCGTCCACCTTCGCCGCCTCGTGCAACGCCGGATCGATCCCCGCCAGCGCGGCCAGATAGATCACCGCGGAGTACCCCGTGGTCTGCCACACATCCGACCACACATAGATATGCCGGAAATAATCCGGGTTCCCGAGGAAATCGACGGCCGGCACACCGAAGAACCCCAGCCCCTCGTTCACGATCCCGAGCCGCGGCGACAACACCAGGATCGTCATCGACACCACCACCACCGTCGAGATGAAGTACGGCGCGTACGTCACCAGCTGCACCGTCCGCTTGAACAGGCCGTTACGGGCCTCGTTCAACGCCAGTGCCAGCACGATCGCGAGCGGGAAACTCGCCCCCACCGTGTAGACCGACAACACGAAGGTGTTCTTCACCAGGGTCCAGAACACCGGGTTGTGGAAGAACAGATCGAAGTTCTGCCACCCGATCCAAGGACTGCCCCAGATGCCCTTGATCACGTTGTAGCTCTTGAACGCCAGCACCGCGTTCGACATCGGGATGTACTTGAAGACGGCGAACCAGATCAGCGGCACGACCATCAACAAGTACAGGGTCCAGTGCCGCCGAAGGCTGCGGCGCAGGCCCTTGACCCCGGGGCGTTCGCGCCGCCGTCGCCGGCGCCGTGGTTCAGCAGGTTTTTCGATATACCTCGCCAGCGGTGGCTCGCGGTCAGTGGTCACCAAGTTGCTCATGCCATCAGTCCTCCGTCGAGACGACGAGGGTATTAATCCCATGAATTTCCGGGATCGTAGCGCTGGCGCTGCCGCTGGTCCATACTGAACGGCATCAAAGATGGAGAAAGATCCCATCTATCGCTCTCTGCAAGGGGCCCGCCATGCGCTGCATCACCTCGGTGGAGGTCGTCGACGTCCGCTTTCCGACCTCGCTGACCAGCGACGGATCCGACGCGATGAACAAGGACGGTGACTACTCGGCGGCGTACGTCGTCCTGCACACCGACGACCCTGACCTCGCCGGGTACGGCCTCACCTTCACCATCGGGCGCGGCAACGACCTGTGTGCCGCCGCCGCCCGGCAGCGCGCCGAGCCGCTGATCGGCCGCGACGTCGACGAACTGTGCGCCGATCTGGGCGGGATCTACCGGGAACTGCAGTCGGACAGCCAGTTGCGCTGGCTCGGCCCGGACAAGGGCGTCATCCACCTCGCGCTCGCGGCGGTGATGAACGCGGTCTGGGACCTGGCCGCCCGGAGAGCCGGCGTACCGCTGTGGCGACTGTTGTCGGACATGTCGCCCGAGGATCTCGTCGCGGCCGCCGACCTGCGGTACCTTTCCGACGTCCTCACGGCGGACCAGGCGGTCGCCCTGCTCGCCCACCAGGAACCGGGTCGCAAGGAACGCATCGCGGAGCTCGAGGCCACCGGCTATCCGTGCTACACCACCTCGGCCGGCTGGCTCGGGTACTCCGATGCCAAGCTGCGCAGGCTCTGCGAGGAGGCCGTTGCCTCAGGCTACAAACACGTGAAGCTCAAGGTCGGCGCGAACCTGGCCGACGACGTCCGGCGCTGTGCCATCGCCCGCGAGGTCCTCGGGCCGGACGGTCACCTGATGATCGACGCGAACCAGGTGTGGGACGTGCCGGAGGCGATCGAGTGGGTGCAGGCGCTGGCCGGGTTCGACCCGCTGTGGATCGAGGAACCCACCAGCCCCGACGACATCCTCGGGCACGCCGCGATCCGCAAGGCCGTGGCGCCGATCGGGGTCGCCAGCGGTGAGCACGGCATGAACCGCGTGCTGTTCAAGCAGATGTTCCAGGCCGGCGCCCTCGACTACTGCCAGCTCGACGCGGCCCGGCTGGGCAGCATCAACGAGGTACTCGCGGTGTACCTGCTCGCCGCGTCCTTCGGCGTACCGGTGTGTCCGCATGCCGGCGGTGTCGGTCTGTGCGAGCTGGTTCAGCACCTGTCGATCTTCGACTACGTCGCCGTCTCGGGCAGTCTCGACGGCCGGGTGACGGAGTACGTCGACCACCTGCACGAGCACTTCGTGGAACCGTGCGTGGTCCGGAACGGCTCGTACGTGCTGCCCGCTGCGCCCGGCTACAGTGCCGAGATGCACACCGAAGCACTCGGCACCTACCGCTTCCCGGACGGTTCCTACTGGGCGGCACGCACGTCGACGGACGCCACCGAGGCACTGCCGTGACCCCGGACAAGGTCGCCGAACAGCCCCGCACCCCTGGCGTCTCGCAGACCGATGTGGTGGTCGAGGGCATCCGGCGGCTGATCATCGACGGCCGCCTCCGGCCGGGCGACCGGCTCCCGGTCGAGAAGGATCTTGCGGCCGCGCTCGGCGTGTCCCGGAACCCGTTGCGCGAGGGAGTTCGCGCGCTGTCGATGATGGGCGTCCTCGAGACGCGGCAGGGCGACGGCACCTACGTCACCGGGCTCGAACCATCGATGCTCCTGGCTCCGATCGGCTTCGTGGTCGACCTGCAGCACGGCAGCGGAACCACCCATGTGCATTCGGTACGGCGGATTCTCGAGACCGAGGCCGCGGCATCGGCGGCGCAGCGGATCGGCAGCGCGGACCTCGAGGCGGCCGCGGAACTGCTCCGGCACAACGCGACCGAACTGGCGCTCGGCGAACCGAACCACGAGACGGTCATCGAGAACGACATCGCGTTCCACCGCATCATCGCGGAAGCGGCGGGCAACCCGGTGCTGACCGCATTGATCGACGCCCTGGGCGGCCGCACGATGCGGGACCGGCTGCGCCGATCGATCACCCAGCCCGGCGCCGACGAGACCGCCCATCGGGAGCACCTGTCGATTCTCGCCGCGCTGACCGCGCACGACCCGGACCGGGCCCGCACCCGGATGTCCGCCCACCTGTTCACCGTCGAGGACTACCTCCTCGAACAAAGCGTCGTAGATGAGGACATGTGACGTTGCTGCGCTGGAGTACGGCTGACCTGACCCTGACCTTCGCCCTCGACGACGGCCCGGTGCGGCTGATCGCCGTTCGCGAGCGATCTGCACCGGAGCGCCCTGGGCAGGAGCCGAGCCAGGCCATGGTCGAAGTGACTGCCCTCGGGTTCGGTCGCTCGCCCAGCAGCAATCGGCACGTGGAGACCGTGCTCGGTCAAGCGCTGCGGTACGTCCGGCACGAAGAGACCGACCGCACGTTGCGCATCCTGCAGGAGGACCCGGACTCCGGGTTGCGTGTCACCAGTGTGTTCGAAGCGGGAGCCGGCGTCCGCGCCTGGTCCGAGGCATCCCTTACCGGTCCGGGGTCCCTCGAGTTGACGTTCCTGTCGTCGCTCGCCGTCGGCCTCGAGTCCGTCGACGCAGATCTCCATTCAGCCAGGAACAGTTGGATGACCGAGAGCCGATGGTCCGTGACGTCGCTGCGGGCGGGAGCGCTTGCCGACATCGTCAGCGAGGGTCATCGTCACGTGGCCCGGACGCGGCACGCGGTCACCAACTTCGGTTCGTGGTCCACCGGTGAACGGCTGCCGATCGGCGTACTGGTCGCCCGAGGTACGGCGTACGCGTTGGGCTGGCAGATCGAGCACAACGGGCCGTGGCACTACGAGATCGGCGAGGCCCGATCCGGCGGTTATCTGGTGCTGAGTGGCCCGACCGATCAGGAACACCAGTGGAGCGTGGCACTCACCGAGGACGAGCCGTTCACGTCGGTGCCGGTGTCACTCGTTGCCGGGACCGACCGCGACAGTACGTTCGCCGCGCTCACCCGCCAGCGTCGCGCCGTACGCCGGCGACGCCCTGTCGACGACCGGATGCCGGTGGTCTTCAACGACTACATGAACACCCTGGTGGGCGATCCGACCACGGAGAAGCTCCTGCCGCTGATCGACGCCGCCGCCGAGGCCGGCGCGGACTACTTCTGCATCGACGCCGGCTGGTACGCCGAAGGCGACTGGTGGAACACCGTCGGCGCCTGGCAACCCTCGACCACCCGCTTCCCGAACGGGCTCGCCGAAGTCGTCGACCGGATCCATTCACGCGGCATGGTGCCCGGCCTCTGGCTCGAACCCGAGGTCATCGGCGTCCGGTCCCCGGTCGCCCACGAACTGCCCGACGAGGCGTTCCTCACCCGCCGCGGTATCCGGGTCGCCGAATCCGGGCGGTACCTGCTCGACCTGCGCAACGCGGTCGCCCGCAAACATCTCGACGACACCGTCGACCGGCTGGTCGAGGACTTCGGCGTCGGCTTCTTCAAGTTCGACAACAACACGATGACCGGGCCCGGTACCGACAAGGGCGGTACGTCGCTCGGCCACGGGCTCCTGGAACACAACCGCGCCCTCCTCGACTGGCTCGACGACCTGCAGACCCGCCATCCGGATCTGCTGATCGAGAACTGTGCGTCGGGCGCGATGCGGATGGACTACGCCATGCTGTCCCGCCTGCACCTGCAGTCGACGTCGGACCAGGAAGATCCGTTGCTCTATGCACCGATCACGGCAGCTGCCCCGGCCGCTCTGCTCCCCGAACAGGCCGGCCACTGGGCCTACCCGATCACCGGGACGACCCGCGAACAGTTCACCTTCGCCCTCGTCAACGGCATCCCGGGCCGCTTGTACCTCTCCGGTCACCTCAACCGCATGACGCTGTCCGAGCTCGATCTGGTCCGCTCGGCGCTCGCCGCGCACCGCGAGATCCTCGGGGACCTCGACACGCTCGTCCCCAGCTGGCCGCTCGGTCTGCCCGGGTGGACGGACGACTGGATCGCCCTCGCTCTCAACGGGCCTCGCACCACCTACCTGACCTTGTGGCACCGCGCCGCCGGCCCCGCCACCGTCAACCTCCCCATCCACCGGTCCTCGATCGCACCGCATTTCCCCACCGACGACACCGACTGGACCTACACGTGGAGCGACGACGTACTCACCGTCACCGCCAACACCCCCGAGCCCTCCGCCCGAGTACTCCGCCTGGACACCAACCCCGGCTGACATCACCCAGGTACTCGGGCGCGCGAGAGGGCACTGTCAGGCATCGTGGACGTCGACGTCCACGGACCGGTCCTCGGTCGTACGGATCTGATCCCGCCGATGTTCGAGAAGGTCCAGAACCCGCGGACGCTCGCCGTGGTTGCGCTCGTACCCGATGAGTTGCTCGACCTGCTCGATGTCGAGCTGCCGGATCCGCGACGGCAAGGAGCCTGCCGGCAGGAGATCGAAGTCCGGAACCGGCAGCGCACCGTTCCTGTTGGTCATGGGTCGCTCCTTCCGGCTACCGCGGTACGTCGCCGCGCCAGCTGCCGGTGGCGGTGTCGCGGCTCTCGATGAAAGCCTTGAAGCGTTGCAGATCGCCCTTCACCCGGCCCTCGACGACGCCGGCCTTGTCGGCGACCTTCTCCAGGAAGCCCTCGGGATCGAGGTCCATCTGCGCGGTCACCCGGCTGCTCGTGTCGGACAACTTGTGGAACGTCACCACACCGGCATGCTGCGGACCGGAATCCGACTTCCAGGCCACGCGCTCGTCGGGATGCTGCTCGGTCACGGTCGCGTCGAACTCCCGGGTCGCGCCACCGACTTTCACCACCCAGTGGTTGTGCGTCGCGTCGAGCTGCCGGATCTCTTCCACGCCCTCCATGAACTGCGGAAAGGACTCGAACTGCGTCCACTGGTTGTACGCCGTCGTCACCGGAACGTCGACGTCGATCGACTGCGTGATCGTGCCCATGCCTGTTACCTCCAAAGAGTTCCTGCGTTCGGTCGTCTCGTACGCCGTCAGCCGCGGCCCGAGAGGTGTTCGTCCGACGGACGGTAGGGAGTAGGGCCAGTCGCTCTCTGCTGTAAAACCTCCGCCATGAGTCGGCTCTGCCGCCATGGCTGTCCTGCTCCCCTTCACTCGCGACTCAACCACCGCCGGACGCCGCACCCGGGATCAGATCACCCGACAGCAACTCGGTACCCACAACCCGCGACCGAACACGTCAGTGCCCGAACTTGTGCAAAGGTTGTTCAACCCAGTCGCCGGGTACCGAGCTGTGATGGAGATCGGCCAACGGTCTACTTCCCGTCGTCGCGATGCGCCGAGGCGTCGTCGGGTTCGCTCAGTTGGCTCAGGTCGATGCGGCGGCTGCGCACGAGATAGAAGGTGCCGCCGGCAACCACGGCCGCGACGACCAGGACGGCGATGACAACCAGCGGCGCTTTGTTGAAGTCGTTCGCGTCGGGGTCACCCGCACCCGGCGGATCAGCCTTCGGCGACGCTGTGGAACCCAGCGTCGGTGTCGGCGTGGCGGCCGGCTCCTGAGGCGTCCCGGCCTTCGCCTGCGCGGGAACGGAGGCCGAGGCGAGGAGTAGGAGGCACAGCGCCGCCGTCGCGATCGCGGCTCGCATCAGTTTTCTCACCATCGATTTCCGGTGCCCGGACGTTCTTGGCACAAACACCCGTCAGGCGACGCGGTACGTCGCGGCGGGTAGGGCGATCCAGGTGAGACCGTGGCCCGGGGTGTCGTCAGCCGCCGACACCTCGCCGCCGGATGGATCGGGGAGGCCGTCGAAGAGCATCGACTCGATGCGGATAGGTCGTACCCGTACTCCCCCCGCGTCACGTCGGTACCAGTCTGCCGCGCACAGTACGAAGACCGGCGAGATCATCCGAGGACACCGGCTCCTCGAACCACGTCACGTCGTACGTCGCCGAGCGCGACGCGACCCGGCACGCCTGGCCGACCGAGTACCAGCCGTTCGCGTCGACGGCCTCCGGCGCGTCGGTGGGAATCGTGTACGCCGACGCGCGGACGGAGTCGATCACCGCCAAGTGGGACTCACGACGTCTTGCCGCCCGGGAGGAACTCCTGGACCTTCGACTTGACGCCTTCCTTCACCACGCTCACCCGGTCACTGTCCCCGCGCACGATCGACTCCAGCGCCTTCTCCAGCTGGTCCCAGGTCGCGTGCGGCGGGATCGGCGGTACGGCGGGATCGGTCCGGAACTCCACCACACACGGACGGTCCGCGCGCAGCGCCTCCTCCCAGGCCGGTACGACGTCCTCGGGCTTGTCTGCCACCACCCCGTGGAGACCGATCAGCTTCGCGAACCCGGCATACGGGAACTCGGGCAGCTCCTGTGAGGGCAGGAACTGTGGCGAGCCGCCCATCGCCCGCAACTCCCACGTCACCTGGTTCAGGTCGTTGTTGTGCAGCACCGCGACCACCAGCCGCGGGTCCGCCCACTCCTGCCAGTACTTCGCGATCGTGATCAGCTCGTTGATCCCGTTCATCTGCATCGCGCCGTCCCCGACCAGCGCGTACGCCGGCCGGTCGGGCAACCCGAACTTTGCCCCGATCACGTACGGCACGCCGGGCCCCATCGTCGCCAAGGTCCCGGACAGCGAGCCCCGCATCTCCCCGCGGATCCGGATGTGCCGCGCGTACCAGTTCGCCGCCGAGCCGGAGTCCGCGGCGAGGATCGCGTTCGAGGGCAGTCTCGGCGACAGCTCGTGGAAGACCAGTTCGGGGTTGATCGGATCGGCCGACGTGTACGCGCGCCGCTCCATCACCTCCCACCAGCGCGACACCTTCGACTCGATGTCCGCGCGCCAGGACCGGTCGTCCTTGCGGTGCAGCAACGGGATCAGCGCCCGCAGCGTCGGCGCCGCGTCACCCACGAGATTCACCTCGAACGGGTACCGCATCCCGATCAGCGTCGGATCGATGTCGATCTGGATCGCCCGCGCCTGACCGAACTCCGGCAGGAACTGGCTGTACGGGAAGTTCGACCCCACGACCAGCAACGTGTCGCAGTCCGTCATCAGCTCGTACGACGGCCGCGTCCCCAGCAACCCGATCGATCCCGTCACCCACGGCAGGTCGTCGGGCAGCACGTCCTTGCCCAGCAGGGCCTTCGCGACACCGGCACCCGTGATGTCGGCCAGTTCGGTCACCTCGTCGACCGCGCGCCGCGCACCCTGCCCGACGAGGATCGCGACCTTCTCGCCCGCGTTCAGGATCTCCGCCGCGCGGTCGAGCTGGTCCGGCTCCGGCACCGGCGCCGACCAGCTCAGGTCAGTGCTCGACGGCACCATCTTGAACGCGTGCGACGGCGGTGTGTACTCGAGCTCCTGCACGTCCGCCGGGATGATCAGCGCGGTCACGGTACGCCGGGACTCGGCGATCCGCAGCGCCCGGTCGAGCACGTTCGGCAGCTGCTGCGGGACCATGACCGTCTCGCAGTAGTCCGACGCGACGTCCTTGTACAACGTGTGCAGGTCGACCTCCTGCTGGTAGCTGCCGCCCATCGCACTGCGAGCGGTCTGACCGACGATCGCCACCACCGGGACGTGATCGAGCTTCGCGTCGTACAAGCCGTTCAGCAGGTGGATAGCACCCGGCCCACTGGTCGCCGCGCAGACCCCGACCCGTCCGGTGAACTTGGCGTACCCGACCGCTTCGAACGCCGCCATCTCCTCGTGCCGGGCCTGCACGAACCGCGGCTGGTCGTTCGCCTTCTCCCAGGACGCCAGCAGCCCGTTGATACCGTCACCGGCGTACCCGAAGACGTGGTCGACGCCCCACTCGCGGAGGCGCTGGAGTACGTAGTCGCCAACAGTCGTGCTCATGTCAATCCTCCTGCAGGTCGAGGTACCCGGGCCGCTCGCGGGCAAACAGGCGCGCCGTCGTCTGGATTCTGCGTTGTCCTCTCCGGTGACGAGTCCGGTTACGAGCGGGCCTTGTGGACCGCGCGGCTGAGCTCGGCCTTGGTCATCTTGGACCGGCCCCTGATCCCGAGCCGTTGCGCTGCCGCGTACAGCTCGGCCTTGGTCTCGCCGGACCTGTGCCCGCGGGCGTTCGCGGACAGGTCCTGCACACCGGACTTCACCTGCTCGTAGGCATCGGTGACCTTCTCCTCCAGCCGGTCGCCGAGCTTGGTGCCAATGCTGTCGTACGACGTCATGGCCACCACTCCTTCCACTTTCTCCGTGCGGACCTATTCCGCAAGCAGCGATCCGAGCGGTCCGAGATCGATGTTCAGGTCGGACGCGCTCAGCCCGAACCGCTCCCGCAGCTCGGTCATGGCCGCCTCGAGCCGCATCAGCCCGAGGCCGAGCTCCTCGACCTGCGACGGGCTGAGACCGCCCTGATCGATCCTCCGGATCGCCTGTCTTTCCATCAGCTGCCTGACCAGTTCGACGATGGTGAGCACCAGCTTGAACAGCTCGCGCTCCACCGTGTCGGCATTGGCCTCGATCCGCTCGGTCAACGGCAGCAGCGGTTCGGTCATCGGCGGTTCACCTCGTTCCGTACCGAATGGATGACGGCCGACAGCTGGATGTGGACGAGGTCGACCTCGGCAAGCGAGATGACGACATCGCCCGAGATGACGACACCCTTGCCCAGCAGCCGGTCCAGCAGGTCGACGAGGCTCGGCTGCGCGGTCGCACGTTCCGGAACGGTCATCCGTCGTCCAGTACGGCGAAGGAGTACGGCGGCCACGGTCCGTCGACCTCGATGCACAGCGACGGATAGATGTCCCGCAGCCGGTCGACGACCTGGAAGAACTCGGAGCTGCGATCGTCGTCGACGAGGAAACTGGCATTCAGCAGCATCGGCTCCGGCCGGTCGGTGAGGCGCCGGTCCTGGATCATCAGCCGTCGGGTCGCCGCGGTCGCGGGAGCCAGGTCCCAGAACAGCTGGTCGCCCCGCATTCGCTGAGCTTCGGCCGTCTCCTCCCGGCCACGGATCTCCGCACGTCGCCGTTCGAGATACGCGGCACCCGACTCCGGGGTATCGGCCGCCGCCGGCGCGGGCTTCGCCGACTGCTCGCGGCCGAAGGCCTTGACGCTCCACTCGCTGCGCCGGTCGAGCCGGTCGAGCGCGTCGACCAGCTTCTCGTACAGCTCGTCGATCCGGTCGCGGACGGCGTCGTCCGACCGATAGATCGTGATCAGGCGGAACGGCGCCAGCGCGGTCGTGTTGGCGGCGGCCCGTCGTACCACCTCGTCGTGTCTGCGGGCCGTCCGCTCCACCCAGTCCAGGTTCTCGAGGTTCCGCCGCAACGCGGCCTCCCCGAACTCCGCGAGGTCCACGCTGCTCACCACGACCTGCAGACCGCGCCAGGAGATCAGGCGGACCGCCGGCTCGTCGACGCCGGTGAGGCCGTCTACGGACTGCTCGTCCAGATGTACTCCGACCGCGTAGACGTACGTACCGGTCTCAGTCCCGGTCTCAGGCCCGGTCTCAGGCTCGGTCTCAGGCACTGCCTCGCTCCAACTCTTCCACCCGCTCGCGGAGCTTGCGGTTCTCGTCGGTCAGCTTCTGCGCGTCGGCGTTCGCGTCCGCGGACAGCATCGGGTCGCTGGTCCACCAGTCGATGCCCATCTCCATCGCCTTGTCGACGGAGACGACGACCAGCCGGATCTTGATGGTGAGCAGCTCGATGTCGAGCAGATTCACCCTGATGTCGCCGGCGATGACGATGCCCTTGTCGAGCACTCTCTCCAGAATGTCGGCCAGGTTGTCCGGACGCGGGGCCGCGGACGAGGCGCCGTACCGGGCCACCGTCTCCGGGCGCCGCGCGATGGACGGTTCGGTCATCAGTACTCACTCATTCCTGGATCCGGCCGCGCACGTAGCGCCCGGTCCGCCGGTAACCGAGCACTGCGCCGTCGTCGTCGACCTCGACCTCGTAGACGGCCAGGATGTCGGTCGTCGCGGGGATCCGCTCCGACTCGACCACCTGGACCTGGACACTCCAGCCGCTGTCCTGCTTCTCCACGCCGATGATCGACTCCGCCGTCCGGCCGATCAGATCTGCCAGCTCGCGGGCGGCGTTCACCGCGACGGCGCGCATCGGCAACCGTCCCGAGCGCGCCGTTCCGGACTGCCCGTTGTGCGCGCCACGAGCAGTCGGCTCGCGGCGGCCGGTGCCGCCGCTCCGGGCGGGCCCCGTACTCGAGGATCTGGTGGACTTTCGTGGCGTCGCCATGATGATCAGCTCTCCAACCGTTGCCGTTCATCGGCCTCGAACAACCGCGCCAGCAGCTCGTCCTCGAGGACGGTCGCCTCGTCCGGGTCGATCTTCCCGCTCTCGCGCAGATCCTCGATCTGTTCGATCTGGTTCCGGATGGCCGCCGGGTCGTAGTACTCCCGCTCGGCCTGCCGCCGGATCTGCTCCGCCAGCGCCACCGTCGCACGCACCGGCGCCAACGGCAGAGTGAGCAGACTCGTCATCAAACCCATCAGTCCTCCGTCGTCACGAAGTCGTACGGCGCGGTCGGCCCGATCAACTTCAGCCGGGCCCGGCCGGCGAATTCGTTGGCCAGCCCCTCGACCGTCCGCTCGAACGCAGCCCGGCCGGCGTCCTTGACCAGGACCGCGACGTCAAGCAGGCGATCCAGCCCCGCGCTGTCGCGGACGTTGACCGCGGTCGCGTGCGGTTCGAGCGCCGTCAACAGCCGGTGCCCGTCCTGCGCACTCTTCGCTTCGAGCGCTCCGGCGACCAGTTCACCGAGACGAACCCGATCGGCGTACGACGAGACGTCGGGCCGGTCTCGCGTCGCCGCACGCAGCTGCGCGATGGCCGGGTTCTCGGCGACGACCTCGGTGAGCACCTGCCGCTCGTCGTAGCGTGCCCGGACCGTGAACTGCGAGTGCCCGGACAGCTCCGCCAGCAGTGCGCGGTACCGGTCGTGCCCTGGCTTCAGAACATCGCGCTCCAAGGCCTCACGGTCCAGCAGCACGGCGCCGAAGCGAACCGGGATCACCGGCCCAGCGGCGGCGACGGTGTCCAGCACCCGGCCGTGGGCCAGCAGATCATCCCGTCCGGCGACGGACCGATCCCGATCGGCCAGGCTGATCACCGCGGCGACGTCGCGATGCGGCACCACTGTCACGATCTGTCCGCCGACGCCTTCGAGATCCGCCGGCACCACGAGCTCCGGCCCGGCGATGCCGTACAGGTAGCACCCGAGGTCGACGTCGTTCGGCGTGGTCAGGGTCATCCGTCACTCCTTCGCCGCCGAGCGGCCGCCTTCTTCGCCGGACGCCGTCGCGGACGGGACTCCTCGTACTCACGCGCTTCGTCGTCTTCGCCGTCCTGGTCGTCCTCGTCACTACCGAGGAGTGCCTCCTTCGCGCCGGAGAGCAGCCCGCGGGACTTCCCGTGCGCCCCGCTCTCGGTCATCTCGTCGATGACCTCGGGCAGGTCCTTGCCCTTCTCGTACAGGTCGAGACGGTTCGTGGCCTCGGCGAAACGCAGGTACGTGTCCACGCTCGCGATCACGATCCGCGCGTCGATGGTGAGCAGCTCGATCCCGACCAGCGAGACCCGGATATAGGCATCGATCACCAGGCCCTTGTCCAGAATGCTGTCGATCACGTCGGCGAGACCGCTCGGTGCCGGCCTTTCCAGGTAGCCTCCGCCGGATCGGCGCGGGCCAGTGGTGGCGACGGTCATGGTGCTCCTCCCGGTCGGGTCTCAGCTCGCACGCCGGTGCCGGCGTGTGTCGGTCTCGTCGTCCTCGTCCTCGTACTCGTCCTCGGGTTCCTCGTCGTCCTCGTATTCGTCCTCGTCCTCGTCGTCGGCTTCGTCTTCGTCTTCGTACTCGTCGGCGTCCTCGTACTCGCCCTCGTCGCCGGCCTCGTCGTCGTACTCGTCCTCCGGCTCCTCGTCGCCTTCGTCCTCGTACTCGTCGTCTTCGTACTCGTCGTCGTCGCCGGCCTCAGCTTCGTCTTCGTCCTCGTCGCCCTCGTCGTACTCGTCCTCGTCGCCGTACTCGTCCTCCGGCTCTTCCTCGCCGTCGTCCTCGTACTCGTCCTCCGGCTCCTCGTCGCCTTCGTCGCCCTCGTCGTACTCGTCGCCCTCGTACTCGTCGTCCCCGTACTCGTCGGACTCGTCGTCGGAGCCTGCTTCGCCGTCGCTCTGGACGCGGCCCTCGTGGATCTCACCGTGCCAGCCCTCGACCTCGTCGGGCTTGAGGATGACCCGCGTCATCACGTGCCGCTGGAAGTGCTTGAGTTCGACACGTGCCCGCCGGCCCTGGGCGCGCCAGATGTTGCCGACGCGCTCGAACAGACCCTGCGGGTAGTACTCGAGGACGACGATGACGCGGGTGAGGTTCGGCGCGAGCTCGTGGAAGGTCACCGAACCGTCGACGTGTCCCTTCTGGCCCTTGGAACGCCAGACGATCCTGTCCTCCGGGACCTGCTCGAGAATGCTCGCCTCCCAGGTCCGGTGCGACCACATGATCTTCGCCTTGAAGTCGAGCTTCTCGTCCTCCTTCTGCTCGACCTTCTCGACCTTCTTCATGAATCCCGGGAAGTCCTGGAACTGGGTCCACTGGTTGTAGACGACGTCGATCGGTACGCCGACGTCGATCGACTCGATGATGGTCGTCGCCTTGAGCGGGTTCGTACCGCCGCCCGAGCCGGACCCTCCGCCGAGCGCCTCCACGGCTTTGTCCTTGGCCCCCATCAGCCCGCCCTTCAGCGCACCCATCAACGGCGAACCGCCGGTCGCGGCCGCCTTCCCACCTTCGGCCAGCGCCTTCCCCGTCACGCCGCCGTTGCCGGCGACGTCGGTGAGCCGCTCGGTGAGATCGGAGATCTTGCCGGAAGCAACTTCCGCCGTCCGCTCGGCCGCGACCGACAGCGCTTCCTGGAGTTCGCCCTTCAACCGGTCGACCGGCAGCTCGTCGAGGATCGACATCAGAACGCCACCCGGCTCCTGATCACGCGATCGTTCCGCCATCGTCGTCACCCACGCTTCCGGGCCGAGGAGCCGCCCGACCTACTCGTCGCCTTCGAGGCCGTCTTCTTCGCCGCTGTCTTCCGCGCGGCGGTCTTCCGCGGCGGCGAGGCCTTCTTCGCCGCGGCTTTCTTGGCGGGAGCCTTCTTCGCCGGAGCCTTCTTGGCCGCGGCCTTCTTCGCCGGAGCCTTCTTCGCCGCGGAACCGCCCTGGCCGGCCGGCCCCGAGGCCTTCTTCGCCGTACCGCGCCGAGCGCTGGTGCTCGAGCCACCGGACGCCTTGGCCGCCACGCGTTTCCCCGTACGCCCGCTTCCCGAGCGCCCACTCTCCGAGCGACCGTTCCCCGAGCGCCCGCTGTCGGAGCGCCCGTCGTCCGGGCGTCCGCTTCCGGAGCGACCGTTCCCCGAGCGCCGGCGGGACGGACGATCGTCGGACTCGTCGGCGCCTACATCGTCTGCACCCTCGTCCGCATCCGCCTCGTCCGGGCTCTCGTCGTCGGACGACCGGTCCCGATCCGTGTCATCGTCACCGCGCCGACGGACCGCACGCAGTCCGCGGCGCCGCCGCGGCCGTTCCTCGTCCTCGGCCGGCTCCTCGTCGCCGTTCTCGCCGTTCTCGTCGCTCTCGTCGCTGCCGCCGAGGGACAGCATCCGGTCGGTCCGATCACGGATCGAGTCACTCACCCGGTTCAGCCGGTTGCTCGCGGCCGCGACCGCCGCCTCCCGGCCGGCTGTGACGAGCTTGCCTCGGACCTGGTCGGACAACTTGGCCAGCTCCGGGTTCTGCTCGACCATGGTGGCCAGTTGCTGCACGATGGCCCGCGGGTCGGTCGCGATGCGCTTGCCGGCCAGCAGACTGCCGACCGTGATCGCCAGCTTCAGCTTCTTGGTGCGGCCGAGCAAGTAACCGCTCGCGACGGCAGCCGCCACCTTTCCGGTGGTATTCATGAATTCTCCTCACAGCTACAGATGCCGATCTCGGTAGAGCACCGATCGGCTTCGGGCAACGAAATGCGGATCCCGGCCCCGCTACTCGGTGAGGGCGGCGAGCCGACGCAGCACCGGGAAACTCGGATACGTCTCGGCGCGCACTTTGTCGAGCAGTACGGCGACGTACGTCTGCACCTCGTCCGGGCGCAGCAGGGTCTCGATGAGATCGAGCATCGACGTCGACGGAAAACGGTCCTGCGCCACCTTGTCGAGCAAGGTCTCCAACAGCAGCTCTCTGGGCTGCGCCGACGGACGCTCTTCAGCCATGGTCGCTCCCCAACTCTCCCCGTGCCGGAAATGGTGGAGAGGCGGTACCCGGACAATCACCGGCAAAACGAAATTCGAAATTCCTGCGCTCCGCACATCGATCGTCGCAATACGCGCCGGTTCATTCCAACGATCATTTCAAACAATCGAATTCGGGAACGCCGCGCATGACGAAGCCCAGGACAAGTGGGCGTCCTGGGCTTGTCGCGGAAGCGTCCGCGCACCTCGCCGCTGGTCAGTGCTTGAACGCGTCCTTGGCCTTCTGGCCGGCTTGTTTCAGGTTGGCCTTGGTCTTCTCCGCCTGGCCTTCGGCCTGCAGGTCGCGATTGTCAGTCGCGTCGCCCGTCATTTCCTTGGCCTTGCCCTTGGCCGCCTCGGCGGCGTTCTTGGCTTTCTTCGGCACACTCATCGGTCTCTCCCTTCACGGGCTCGGTGTTCGACCCCGTCCCCGGTGCCCGCGCCGTACCCGGTCATGCATCACCCCCGCCGGCGCCGGCGGGCATCAGGACGGGAGGTTGCGGGTGTCGATGAGTTGCTGGGCGACGGCGCGGAGCTTGGTGTTCGTCGACTGGGAGTAGCGCCGCAGGACCGCGAAGGCCTGGTCGGCGTCGAGGCCGAAGCGCTCCATCAGGATGCCCTTGGCCTGTCCGATCAGATCGCGGGCGTCGACCGCGATCCGCAGCGACTCCTCAGCGCGAACCGCAGCCAGAGCCGCGGTGGCGTGCTCCGCCAGCACGTCGGCGACGGCCAGGTCGTCCGCGCCGAACTGGCCGGCCTCCGCGCCGTACAAGCTGAGGACGGCCAAGGCCCGCAACTCTCTGGGCAACGGCAGATGTACGACGCTGCGGAACCCGGAGACCGCCATCTGCGCCGACCAGGCGGAATCCCAGCGATCTTCGGTCCGGGCGTCGACGACCGCGATCATGCGGCCGCTCCGGATCGCCTCGAGAAGGGGGCCTTCGGCTCCGTCGACCTGTACCTTGTACAGCGCCTCGATGCTGGGGTCCGTGGTCGCGGCGATCTCGAGGGAGCCCTGGTTCACCAGGACCATGCCGGCGGCAGTGCAGTGCACCGCGTGCAGGGCGAAGCGGATGATCTCGTCGACCGTGCCGCCCATACTTCCGGCGGCGCGCAACTCGGTCGCCAACAGCGCGAACATCTCGGCGGCGGCGAGCTCACCAGGCTGCATCCTGGCCTCCAGGCATAGGTCAGCACCATGACTGCCCACACTGTCGGAGCCGTACAGCGCTCATCCTGCACTACCCGCCGCCCCGTAGGCCACGAACACACCGGGTCGGGACGTCCCCACTGAGGGGGCGGCCCGGACCGCTCTCGGCTGAACGATCCGGGCCTCGAACCATCCGAACCCCCCGGGCGGCCGGGTGGTTCTGACTCGGCAGTACCCGCTTCGGAGACATCGATTCCCCATTGTCCCCAGAAGTTTCCGGGCGACGGTTCCGGAACCGGCGAGGCTTCGAAATCCGGCCGTCCCGGCGCTCGTCCGCGGACGATTGGCGACCGCCGGAACGGGCACCCGATGGACGAGGCGACGAATCGGAGGCGACCGTGAAGATCGGATACTTCCTGTCCAGCGAGGAATACACGCCCGCCGAGCTGATCGAGCAGGCACGGATGGCCGAGGAGGCCGGGTTCGACGGGTTGTGGATCAGCGACCATTTCCATCCGTGGAACGACGAACAGGGGCAGAGCGCGTTCGTCTGGTCGACGATCGGGGCGATCTCCCAGGTCTGTGAACTGCCGGTGACCACCGCGGTGACGTGCCCGACCGTGCGGATCCACCCGGCCGTGATCGCGCAGGCGGCGGCGACCAGCGCCGTACTGCTGAACGGGCGGTTCCGGCTCGGCGTCGGGACGGGTGAGGCATTGAACGAGCACGTCCTCGGGTCCGGGTGGCCGACCGTCGACGTCCGGCTGGAGATGCTCGAGGAAGCCGTCGAGATCATGCGGCGGTTGTGGACCGAAGACGGGTTCGTCAGCCATCACGGCCGGCATTACACGGTCGACACGGCCCGGATCTACACCCGCCCGCAGGAACCCCTGCCGATCTACATGTCCGGGTTCGGGCCGGAGGCAACCGATGTCGCGGCCCGGATCGCGGACGGATACCTGACCACCTCAGCGGACCCTGACCTGCTGCGCCGGTTCCGTGACCACGGCGGCGGCAGCAAGCCCGCGCAGGCCGGCTTCAAGGTCAGCTACGCCCCGACCGAGGAGGAAGGCATCGAGCAGGCGCACCGGATCTGGGCCAACTCCGGTCTGCCCGGCGAGCTGGCGCAGGTGCTCCCCTCCCCGCGGCATTTCGAGCAGGCCAGTCAGCTGGTGACCAAGGAGTCCACCGCGAACTCCGTGACTTGCGGTCCGAAGGCCGACGACCACGTCGAGGCGTTCACGCCGTACGTCGACGCGGGATTCGACGAGGTGTACGTCGCGAACATCGGCCCGCACAGTGTCGACATGATGAACCTCTACCGCACCGAAGTACTGCCCGAGCTCCGCAGGCGTCACGTCGGCCGTTGAGCCGACGTACCCCGCCTGGGGGATTCGGACCGCGTGGGGTGGGTACTCGGACAGGGTCCCGGTGGTGGTCGAACAGCGTGCCGTACGCACCGGGAACGTACGACTGGGACCTCTAACATGTCGATCAGTAGCCCAGACCCCGCGCTGTCGTTGGACACACACGCGAAGAGCCGGGCGGCTCAGGCCGCGCACACCGAACAACTGCTCCGGGCGGCCGACGCCGCCGACGGCGAGCAACGCGACGAACTACTCGATGCGGCCGTGGTGGCCGGCGTGCCGCTGGCCCGCACGTTGGCCCGACGTTTTCGCGGTCGCGGCGTCGATGACGACGACCTCGAGCAGGTCGCGTTCGAATTCCTGATCAGGGCCGTTCAGAACTACCGGCCGACCGACGGATCCGACTTCCGTTCGTACGCCGTACCAACGATCCGTGGCGGGCTCCGGCACCACTTCCGGGACAACGCCTGGGCGGTCAAGCTTCCGCGCCGGCTGCAGGAGACCCAGGCCCGGGTCAATCAGGTCGAGTCCGGCCTCGCCGTCGATCTGGGGCACTGGCCGAGCCATGCCGAGGTCGCGCAGGAGATCGGCGTCGATGTCGCCGAGGTCTCCGAGGCCGAACAGGCCCGCGGCTGCTTCCGGCCACTGTCGCTCGATGCCCCGATCACCGGCGACCGCCCGGACCTGAACTGGCTGCAACTGGTTGCCGACCCCAACGACACCTTCGCGCTCGTGGACCAGGTCGAATCCCTGCTACCCGTGGTCGAGAGCCTGACCGACCGCGACCGCCTGGTGTTCCGCCGACGCTTCGTCGACCATCACAGCCAGGCCCAGATCGGTGCCGAGGTGGGGATCAGCCAGATGCAGGTCTCCCGCCTGCTCCGCAGCATCATGGGCCGGCTCCAGCTGGCTCTGACCGCGTAAGACCCACGGAATTCAGCGGGTGGTCTCCGCGGCCGTGTCCTCGAGAGGGACCTCGGCCGCGGGCGTCTGCGCAGGCGCGACGAGGTCGTCACGACGCTTGCCAGGACACGGCGCGCCGGGACGGATCGGGCCGCCACCGAGACGGCGGAACTTCCACTGTCGCTCGTCGTAGTCGAAATAAGTGTCCGTACCACCGACAGTGATCACGGGCTGCCTCCGGTCAATGGGCTGCTCTCGCGCCCACTGTTGGACGACGGACGCCCGGTACCCCAGGAGCCGACCGCGAAACGTCGCGTCTTGAACACGAGGTGCGGCGACTGCGCGCCACGGTTCTGGGCACCGAGGCCGACGAGCACAGCTGAGGAGGCTGAGATGAGCACAACCCCAGTCCCGCCCGTCCCGCCGCTCCCCGATCCGACAGACCCGGATCGCGCGTTCCCCGGGCGGACCGATCCCGGAGACGATCCGGACACCTCGCCGTACCCGGACCCCGAGCCGCAGCCGGAGGAGGACCCGGACGAACAGATCCCCCGCGACGGATGAACCCTGATGGGATCAGTAGGCGGCGAGTAGCCTGACAGCGATCCCTCACGGCTGGAGCTCTGCGATGACACCGGATGCGTCACAACCGGCGGTGGCTCTGCTCGCGGAAATGGCCCAGCGCTTGCAAGCGGAGCCAGATCTGGAGCAGACCCTGGCAGCGGCACTCGATTACGCGGTTGCCGCGGTCGGTGCGGATGACGCCGGCGTCCTGCTGGTCCATTCGGGCAGCCGGATCGAGTCGGTCGCAGCCACGGCTCCGGTCATCGAGAAGGTGGACCAACTCCAGTTGGAGGTCGCCGAGGGTCCGTGCCTGTCGGCATTCGTCACGGATCGCAGCTATCGGATCGCCGACACCCTCACCGATACCCGATGGCCGACCTGGTCGTCACTGGTCGTCCCGCTGGGTATCCGTAGCGTGATCGGGGTACAGCTGGGTACTGCCACGGCCGACCTCGGGGCTTTGAATCTTTTCGGAGCAGCGCCGGAACAGTTCGGTGACGAGGATGTCGCGGTGGCACAGTTCCTCGCGGACCATGTCAGCGTGGCGCTGGCGCACGCGAAGCGGGAAGCGAATCTCGCGCTCGCGGTGGACAGCCGCACCGTCATCGGGCAGGCACAGGGAATCCTGATGGAGCGCTACAGCCTCGATCCCCAGCAGGCGTTCAGCGTCCTGCGCCGCTATTCGCAGGACCGCAACATCAAACTGCGCCAAGTCGCCGAGGAAGTCATCGGCGGGCACCCCTTGTAAGCACCGCGGTCCATCCTCGTCCACATCCCGGTACGCCGACCCGCGGGGGCGGATCGACGCCGTACGGAGGATCATCATGGGGCAAGAACCAGAGCGAGCAGCGGGCTCGACCGCGCAGGCGCTCGCGCCCTTCGTGGCCGAGCACTACCTCGAGACCGGTGCGGATCTGGTGCAGAAGGCGGCCGTGGACACGAAACTCATCTACTACGCCTCGCTGTACGCCGCGCTGCCCGGTGTCGCCGAGGAAGCGGCCCGCCGGTCTGCCCTGGAGGCGCCGGTCGACGCCCAGGCGGCAGCACAGGCCCAAGCAGTCTTCGCAGCCGCGAACCGGCTCCTGAACAAGACCGCGGCGGCCATCCGGGAACGCCTACG
Source organism: Kribbella sp. NPDC004875 (assembly GCF_042873375.1). Classification (NCBI taxonomy): domain Bacteria; kingdom Bacillati; phylum Actinomycetota; class Actinomycetes; order Propionibacteriales; family Kribbellaceae; genus Kribbella; species Kribbella sp. NPDC004875. The sequence goes on along the minus strand of NZ_JBIALI010000006.1, from coordinate 604,840 downwards.
CCAACTGGACCGGCAACGAGACCGCGAAGACCCCGACCCTTAACCGGCGCCGTCAGTCCAGCACGATGTCGATCGTGTGGTGGCCCTCGAGAGATGTAGGTACGGCGTGGATCGCGGTGCCGTCGAGTTCGAAGGAGTTGATGTTGTGGCCTGTGCCGTGGAGGTTCACGGTCAGGACGGCGGCGCGGTAGGGGAGGTTGGCCAGGGCGACGTTGCCCCAGCCTTCGGGGAGGGTCGGGGTGAAGGTCAGGCCGTTGGCGTCGAAGGACATTCCGAAGAGGCCGGTGTGGATCATGTCGATGAACGCGGTCGCTGACCACGTCTGGTCGGGTTGCGAGTCCCAGTGGTGCTTCTTGACGCCGAAGCCCGCCTGATACCCGCCGTCGACAGCGCCTGTCTCACCGTTGTAGATCTCCCAGAAGCCGCCGCTGTCCCTGACCAGCTTCGCGAGCAGCGTGGTCTCCCGCACGAACCCGGCCTGGTCCCCGTGCTTGGCCAGCGCCTTCGCCCACAACCCCTGCACGAGCGGCCAGATGATCGCGTTGTGCCGCCCCGGCTCCGCGCTGGAGTACCTGTCCCAGTGCGGATACGTGTCGGGCATGCCCCACGGCATCCCGTGCGCGTTCGCGATCACGGCCTTCGCCTGTGCGTCGTCGGCGATCCCGAAGAGCAGCGTGAACGCCAGCCCGGTGCCTTCCTGGTAAATCCCCGGCGTACCGTCGGCCCGCAGCTCGTAGTTGTAACTCCCCGCCTGCGCATTCCAGAAGTGCTCGTTGACGGCCTGCTTCATCGCCGCCGCGTTGTCGCGGTGCCCGTCGGCCGGCAGACCCAGCGCCGCCGCCATCTCCGCCGCACCGGCGTACGCGGCGTAGTACAGGGCGTTCGTGCTCAAGTACATCGACGCGACGACATCCGGGTACGACGTACTCTCGCTCCCCTTCGACTCGCCGTCTCCAGCCGTCGGCGCCGGGAACCCGGACACACCGTCGTTGAAGAACGACGGACCGGTGAACAGGCCGTACTGCGCGTTGTACCCGAAGACCGCTGCCTGCTCGCGAACGGCGAGCGTCGTCACGACGGCCTGATAAGCGTTCCGCAGAAAGTCCAGATCGCCAGTCACCAGATAGTGGTGCCACGCGCCGACCGTCCACACCACCTGGTCCCACTGCTGACTGTCCTGCTGCACCACGAGCTTGCCCGCGGCATCCTTCTCGACAACCGCCCACAGAGTGTTCGCGGCCAGCGTCGGCGCGAGCAGGCTCGTCGCGTTCCAGCTGTTGATGGTCGCGTCCCGGGTCCACGGCTGCTCATATCCCCCACCGGCCCGAACCATCCCGGCCGCTGGATCCATCAGACCACTCCGGGCATAGTCATCGCCGTACGGGACGGTGTTGGTCGTCAGCAGGTTCTCGAGCGCCGCCTCGTACGTCGTGCCGAACAGTGCCTGGCTTTCCGGGTTCTCGAACCGCAGCGTCGGACGCGGGTCTGTCGTTGTCATTCCCCCATTCCATCAGCCGGCGCTCGGCTACAGTTCGGCGGATGCGGACAGAACCGGCGAATGTCTTCTGGGTGGGCGGTCCGGCGGCCGCGGGTAAGTCGACGGTGAGTCGGCTGCTCGCGCGAAAGCACGGTTTCCTCTGGTACAGCGTGGACGCGCGGTCCTTCGCTCACGAGAAGCGCGCTGTCGCGGCCGGATCTTACGTCCCAGGCACCGATCCGGGAGCGCTCGATCGGCGGCCGATGATCATCGAGGACATCGAGTCGCTACCTGTGGAGACGTCGGTGATTGTCGAGGGTGCGTTCGTCACGCCGGCGATGGCTGGGACCGGCGAGAACGCGGTGTGGCTGATGCCGTCCCAGAAGGAACAGGTCGCGCGGGTGGAGCACCGGAATCCAGGCGCTGATCATTCAGGCCTGATCTGGGGATGGAATCTGGTGCACGGCCAACTCGAGGGTACCGGCGCGAACGTCGTGGTGGTCGACGGTCAGAGCGTCGAGGAGACGATCACGGCGGTCGAACGGGCGTTCGGCGCGACCTTCGAATCCGGTCCAGCCGCACGCACGACCGGCGAACGGCGAGCGTTACTCCGCGTCAGCAACGGCTACCTCGCCGAGAACACCAGGCGCCGTACGGTCCACGCCTTCGATTGCGAGTGCGCACAAGAAACGTGCACCGCTGTCGTCGACCTCCACGTCGACGAGCTCCCATCGCTGCTCGCCGCAGCACCGCCGTCGATCGTCGCGCCCGGACACGCCTGAGACGCCTGAGACGCTCGGGGCGCCACCGACGTTCGGCGCCGGTGCCGGAAGGCCGGATCGTACGATGTCACCTTCCGCAGGTTGGCTCCGAGGAGGTCGGCAGTGCCCGTCAGCATCCGGGACGTCGCGCGCGAAGCCGGCGTCTCGCTCGGTACGGCGTCGACGTACCTCAACAATCCGGACCGCGTCGCTCCGCACACGGCCAAGCGGATCCGCAAGGCGATCGACGAGCTCGGTTACGTGCGGAACGAGACCGCCCGGCAGTTGCGCGCCGGGCAGAGCCGGATGCTGGCGATGCTGAGCATGGAACTGCAGAACCCGTTCTTCGGCGCGGTGGCCGAGGTGATCGAGAGGCGGGCCGCCGACTTCGGGCTGTTCATGATGCTGCTGTACGGCCACGGGGACGTCGAGCGGGACCGGCAGTACGTCGACCTCGCGGTGCAGAAGCAGGTGTACGGGATGATCCTGGCGTCCGGCAGCGCGACTCCCGACGTACTCGACCTGCTCGCCCGGCAGCGGGTGCCGACCGTACTGATGGACGGGCACGCCGATCGCGACGGGTTCGCGTCGGTCGCGATCGACGACGTCACCGGTGGGCGGCGAGCCGTCGAGCACCTGATCGCGCAAGGCTGCAAGCGGATCGCGGTGGTCGGCGGTGAAGCCGTGCTGCCACAGATAGAGGAACGTGTTCGCGGCGCGCAGCAGGCGGCCGCCGGTCACCGCGGGGTGAGCCTGGAGATCGTGCCCACCAAGGAGCGCACGGTGGAAGCCGGCCGGGCCGCCGGTCAGGAACTGGCGCAGCGCCCCACCCGCCGACGGCCGGACGGGATCTTCGCGATCAACGACCTGATCGCCATCGGCCTGGTGGACGCGCTCGTGATCTCGGCCGGCTGGCAAGTGCCGCAGCAGCTCGCGCTGGTCGGGTACGACGACATCGATTTCGCATCGTCCACGATCGTGCCGCTGTCGACGGTGCGCCGTCCCCGGGACGTGTTCGGCCGGGTGGCCGTCGACTTCGTCCGCGAGCTCGCCGGCGCGCAGACGCCGGGCCCGGCCCGGCATGTCGAGATCCAGCCGGAGCTGATCGTCCGCACCAGCTCGCGCCGGCACTGAAACGATGGCAAATTTCTCCGCGTAGTCCGATCCCGGACACTGCGCGCATTCGCTCTTGACACGCTCAAACGGCTCCGCAACAGTTCGCTGAAACGTTTCGGTCCAGCGCAGGGAGCGTGCCATGACGGTGTCCTCGACGACGGTGTCCTCCACGACGGCGACCTCCACGACGGCGACCGGGACCCCGCGGCGACCGCGACGGTGGCGGTTCGCGGTGTACCTGACGCTCGCGCCGGTGCTGGCGACGCTGACGGTGTTCCAGTACTACCCGGCGATCAGTGGCATCTGGCACTCGTTCTTCGACTGGAAGCCGGTCGGCCACTCGAAATTCGTTGGCTTGGCCAACTACCGGACGATGCTCGGCGACGACCTGTGGTGGACCTCGTTCCGCAACCTCGGAGCGATCTTCGTCTTCGGCGTCGTGATGTGGACGATCCCGCTGCTGGCCGCGGAGCTGCTGATCTCGCTACGCAATCGCCGGCTGCAGTTCGTCTTCCGCACCCTGCTGATCGTGCCGATGGCCTTCCCGGGCGTGGTGACCGCGCTGGTCTGGTCGTTCATGTACCACCCGAACCAGGGCATCATCAACCAGGGACTGAGCGCGATCGGACTCTCGGAGCTGCGGCAGAACTGGGTCGGTGATCCGGACCTGGCGCTGCTCAGCCTGCTGTTCATCGGGTTCCCGTTCGTCGCCGGGTTGCCGTTCCTGATCATCTACTCGAGCTTGAGCAATATCCCGGCGGAGATCTTCGAGGCCGCCGAGATCGACGGCGTCGGTCGCCTCCGGCGGGTCTGGACGATCGACCTGCCGCTGCTCGCCGCGCAGATCAAGCTGCTGTTCTTCCTGGCCGTCGTCGCCACCCTGCAGTACGGCTTCCTGGCCTACATCGTGACGGCCGGCGGTCCGGACGGCGCGACCTCGGTTCCGGTACTGCGGATGCTCGACGTCGCGTACCAGGGCGGCGACTGGGGATACGCGGCAGCGCTGTCGACCACGTTGTTCGTGATCACCCTGGCGCTGTCGTGCGTCGTCGTCTTCGTCCGCCGCAAGAACAGCCTCGCCGACGCGAAGGGGATGTGATCATGTTCGACACCCGCAACAGCCGGATCCGGGCACATCGCCGTACGCCGAAACGCCAACGCCGACGTGGTCAGGTCGGTGTGGTGGCCGGTCTGACGGTGCTGGTCCTGCTGAGCCTCGGACCGTACGTCTTCATGCTCGGTACGTCGGTCAAGGACAACCTGCAGTTCGCGACGAGCTACTGGCTACCCACCTGGCCGCTGCACCTCGGGAACTACGCGACCGCGTGGAAGCAGATCAGCCCCTACCTGCTGACGTCGCTGATCGTCGCGGCCGCGGCGATCGTCGGCATCCTGGCGCTCTCCGCGGTGGCCGGCTTCGTCCTCGCCCGCTACAGCTTCCCCGGGCGCCGGTTCCTGTTCGCGATGATCGCGGCGCTGATGATGGTGCCGAGCATCTCGAGCCTGATCCCGCTGTTCGTGATGATGCGCGACTTCGGCCTGCTGAACACGTACGCCGTCCTGATCATCCCGCACGTCGCGGGCGGGGTGGTGCTCGGCACGATCCTGATGAAGACGTTCGTCGAGGGCATCCCGCAGTCGATGTTCGACGCGGCCCGCACCGACGGGGCCGGCGGGGTCCGGATGTTCACGTCGATCATGCTGCCGCTGTCGATGCCGGTGATCGGCACGATCGCGCTCGTCACCGTCAACGGGGTCTGGAACGACTTCTTCTGGCCGCTGCTGACGATCACCAAGGACCAGTACCGCACGGTGTCGGTCGGTCTGCTCTTCTTCCACGGCCAGTCCGGCACGGACTACGGCCCGATGTTCGCGGGGTACACGCTGGCGAGCTTGCCGTTGCTCGTCGGTTTCGTCCTGCTCTCCAAGCACTTCCTGGCCGGTGTCCAGGGCGGCTTGCCCGGCAGTCACTAGGAACACCTCAATCACCAGAAGGGAACGACCGATGGCGAGACTGCACGTCGCCCGCGCGCTGTCCGGTGCCGTGGTGGCCGCTGTGCTGACACTCAGCGCAGCCTGCAACGGATCGGGGGCCGGTGGCGGTGACGGTGGCGGTGACAAGGTCACCATCACGATCGCCGGCCCGAACCAGTGGAACTCCGACCCGAAGAGCTTCGGCCCGGCCTGGGACGACCTGGTCACGCGGTTCGAGGCCGCCGAACCGAACATCAGGGTCGAGACGACCGTGCTGCCGATCCCGGGGTTCATCCAGACGTTGTCCACCCAGCTCACCGCCGGTACGGCGCCTGAGCTCGTCTTCAACCAGGCGCCGCACCAGCCCGATCAGGTGCTGCCGCTGGACGAGTACCTGGACAAGCCGAACCCGTACGTTCCCGGCAACCAGCACTGGATCGACATCTTCAACGCCGACCAGTTCGGGCCGAAGTCCGGCAAGGTGCGCAACGCCGCCGGGCATTACGAGTGGGTGCCGTTCAACCTGGTGACGATCGGCCTCTACTACAACCAGGACGCGTTCGCGAAGGCCGGCGTCCAGGCGCCGCTGACGACGTACGGCGACTTCGTCGCGGCCTGCCCGAAGCTCAAGGCGGCCGGGTACGCGCCGCTCGCGATGGACAACGGGTGGCTCGGCCAGGGCTGGACCTACACCGTGGTGATGGGGATGCTGGCGGACAAGTACTTCGACCGCTGGAACCAGTTCGACGCCGACGGCAAGCCGGGCAAGGCGGCGCAGCTGACCGCGAAGTCGGTCGCCAAGGCCGTCCTGACCGGCGAGCTGGACCCGACGAAGACACCCGAGGTGGCCGAGGGGCTCCGATTGATCAAGGCGATGTTCGACGCCTGCGCGACGCCGAACTGGTCCGGGATCTCCGGTGGCGCGTCGTTCGTCGGCGGTGACGACTTCGTCGGCGGCAAAGCGGCGATGGCCTGGGGGACGAACTTCGCCGACGCCGGCCTGGACAAGGTGTCGTGGAAACACGGCACGATGCCGTTCCCGACGATCACACCGACGGACAGCGAACTCGCCGACGGTACTCCGGCGAGGTTCGGCGCGGACACCGGCGGTACGTCGTACATGATCCCGTCGACGACCAGCGGGAAGCAGCTGGACGCGGCGGTGAAGTTCCTGCAGTTCGCGAGCAGCACGCAAGGCGGTCAGGCGTGGCTGGACAAGTCAGGGGGCATCCCCGCGACCAAGGACGGTAAGGCCGCGCCGGGGCTGCAGGGCCTGATGAGTGGCGAGTGGTTCAAGCACCCGCCGCGGGCCACCGGCCTCGATCTGCAGCCGAAGGCGCTGGCCGGAAAGCCGTCGTACGACGGTTATCTGCTCGGCACCAAGAGCGAGGACGAGACGCTGCGAAGGCTGAAGGAGAACTGGACGACCGCAGCCAAGGAGGCTGCGAAGGACGCCGGCTGGACGGAGAGCTGGGCGAAGTGACGGCATTCACCGAGTTCGAGGAGAAGCGATGATCAGATCGATCGGCTCCCTCAGGAGCCTGCTGGCCGGGGTGGTCCTGACCGCCCTGGCCGCCGGGGGCCTGGTGACGACGGCTGCCGCGGCGCCGCCGTCCGGCATCACGACAGTGCGGGCCACCGACCAGGCGATCCAGGTCGAGGGCACGGCCGACCCGAGCACCGACGTGTCCGTGTACGCGCTCGGCCTGGAGCAGGAGGACTCCGCCTGGTCCAGCAGCACCCCGGTGGCGACCGTCAAGTCCGACGCCGCCGGCGCGTTCACGGCCTCCGCTCCACGCGACGGGTACTACGACAAGTACGTCGCCGTGGCGAACGGCGCGATCGTCGGCACCGACCGTCAGGTCGACGACCTGCAGATGACGCCGACCAACACCTACCCGTATCCGACCAGCCCCACGAAGAAGGGCTTGCAGGTCCAGATGACCGCGGACGCCGAGGAGCTGGGCGTCGGCCATGCGGCGATCAACGTTCCGTTCAACACCCTGATGCAGGTCTCCGACGCGGGCGCCGGCAAATCCGTCCCGTTCGTCTCGCAGGGCCGGACGTTCTACTTCGACGCGGCGACCGTCAGCGGGCTGGACCGGCAGATCAAACCGCTGTCGGACAACGAGACCGTGGTCAACCTGATCCTGCTGCTCTACCGGGACGATCGGGCGAACTCGAGTTGGTCCGTGCTGAAGCACCCGGACGCCGACCTGAGCGGCGGGCCGGTGTTCGCGTTCAACACCAAGACCGCTGAGGGCATCGCCTACTACACCGCCGCGGTCGAGTTCCTCGCGCAGCGCTACACCCGGACCGACGAGCGCTACGGCCGCGCGACCGGCTTCATCGTCGGTAACGAGGTCGACGCCCCGTGGATCTGGCAGAACATGGGCAACAAGCCGATCGACGAGTTCCTGAAGTACTACGAACGCGCGCTCCGGATCACGTTCCTGGCCACGCGAGCGGCGTACAGCGAAGCCCGCACGTACGTCTCGCTGACGCACTCGTGGAAGCAGGCGGTCGCGAACAACCCGAGCCAGTACTACCCGGCCAAGGACGTCGTCGACCACCTGAACGCGCTCACCAAGTCCCACGGCGACTACCCGTGGAACGTTGCCTACCACCCCTATCCGCACGACCTGACCGACCCCAGGTTCTGGAACGACCCCAACACCACGAACGATCCGGACACCAGTCCCGAGATCACCTTGCGCAACATCGAGGTGCTACCGCAGTACCTGCAGCGGCCCGAGCAGACGTACGACGGTCAGCAGCGCCGGATCATCCTGTCCGAACAAGGCTGCAACACCCCGAACACGACCGCCGAGGCAGAGCGTAACCAGGCCGCCTGCTACGCGCTGGCGTACTACAAGGTCGCGTTCAACCCAGGAATCGACTCGTTCATCCTGCACCGGCACGTCGACCACCAGGGCGAGGGCGGACTGCGGCTCGGCCTGTGGTGGTGGGACGACACCGTCAACGCTCCGGCCGCACCGAAGTCCAAGAAGCTGGTGTACGACGTCTTCCGCACCATCGACACCAGCAAGTCCTTGGAGGTCTCGAAGTTCGCCCTCGACGTGATCGGCATCAAGGACTGGTCCGAGCTCGTCCAGAACTGGGACCCGTCGAAACTGGCGGTGCGCGCGAACCCGACCACGGTCGGGGCGAGCCGGACGGCGATGCCGCGCCAGGTCAGGACGTTGATGGACTTCACCAACGGCACGCAGGGCTGGCGGGTGTCCGATGCCGCGGACGCCGTGACCGCGACGGACGGCGTACTGCGAACCAACTTCACCTGGGAGTCCGGGTACGCCGGGCAGCTCGGGCAACTGTGGCGGGGCACGGACGTCGTACTGCCGGCTCCGATCGACACCGGCGGCGCACAGGGACTGAGCGTCAAGATCAGGATCCCCGCGGATGCCACCGTCGGTACGCGGTACGTCAAGATCAAGGCGTACGGCGATGACGGCCGCGTGATCGAGGGCGCGACCCGGCTCGACGATGGTGGTGACTGGCAGCGCGCGACCATCGATCTCTCGGGATGGCGCGGGAAGATCAGCCGGATCAAGGTGTGGGTCCGCGGCAGCACGCAGGCCACGTGGAGCGGGCACTTCGACCTGGACGACGTACAGCTGGCCGGCGCTCTCGCCGGGGCGGAGCGGACGGGCAACCTGACGTTCTCGGCCGACGCGCCGGAAGGCATCGGCGCCGGGAAGCCCGTGCACGTGACGATCCGCAACGACGACCTGCGGCCGGTCAGCGATCCGGCCGAGGTGAAGGTGTGTGACGGGGTGACGCTCACCCCGGCGGCACTGCCCGCCACCGGGATCGCGCCCGGAGCGACCGCGACCCTCGACGCCACTGTCGCGAAGTCGGCGCCGGCGGATCCGTACCATCCGAGCCTGTGCTTCCGGCTGGCCGGATTCGACTACCGCGTCGCAGTGACCGTCCCGCCGAAGCCGGTCCCGGTCGCGAAGCCGGTGTTCGACTTCGACGACGGTACGGTGCAGGGCTGGCAGGCAGGCGCGGGCATGGCGTCGGTGTCCGCGGTGTCGAGCCTCGCGAACGGGCCCGGCGTACCGCAGGCCGGTTCGTACGCGCTGGACGGCGCCTCGACCGTCGCGTCGTCGCTGCAGCCCAAGACGCTGTACGTCGACCCGTCCACGCCTCTCGACCTGTCCGCGGCGAAGCGGGTCGTGGTGTGGGTGAACTCGTACGGCGGAGCGCCCAACTCGACCGGTTACGAGGTCACGTTCACGCTCCGGTCGGGCACGTCCGTCCAGACGATCACCCAGCCGTACTCGCCGGACCGGTGGAACGAGATCGGCCTCGACGTGTCGAACTGGGCGGGTCGCGCATCGATCGACCACGTGGAGGTGACCATGCACGCGGTCGGCGGCGACTACTCGACCTGGGGCGCCCACTTCCAGGTCGACTCCCTCGGCTGGTTCGGCACCGTCTGAGGTGAAGACGTCGGCTGCAGGCTCGCGGCGGCGAGCCTGCAGCCGACCCTGCAGCCGACCCTGACTGATCCGCCGCGGTCTGCACCGGCCCGTACGAGCTGGTCATCCGGGAGTCGAGTCACGCTCCAGCCACGGGAGCAACTCGGCGAGTAGGCGGTCCGGGGCGTCCAGCGGGATCAAGTGTCCACAGTTGTCGAGCTGGACGGACGTGAGGTCGGGCGCCGCGGTACGGAGTTGAGCGGCGAGCGCTGGACCCACGGGTTGGGACCCGATGGCCAGGACCGGCAGGTCCAGCGACTTCTCGGTGAGCAGCGGCGCGAGTTCCTGGGCGTTGCGCGGCATCGCGCGATAGTGCGCGAAGGCTCCGGCCAGAGCGACAGTTCCGGTGTACGCCGACGCGAAGGCAGCCGTGAGCTCGGGACCGATACCCGTGCCGTCAGCGGTGCCCACGTTCAGGAACCACTCGACGTACTCGCGTTCATGACCGGCCAGCACGCGTTCCGCGAGCCCGGGAACCTGGTGGAAACCGAACCACCACGGTTGCCCACGCTCGAGCAGGCTCTCCGCGCCGGCGACACCGGGCAGGATCGCCTCCATCACCACCAGCCGGTCCGTGCGTTCCGGGCGCGTGACCGCGAATCCCACAGCGGCAGGCACGCCGGCGTCGATGGCGACCACCGTCGCACGGTTGATCCGCAGGCCGTCGAGGAGCTGCTCGGTCCGGTCCGCGAGTTCCAGCGCCGACCCACCCCGGACGAGATCGGGAGCGATCAGCCGCCAGGTCGCGGACAGCCGCGGTACGACGAGCTCCCACAACCGCTCCGTGTGCGGAAACCCGTGCAGCAGGACGACGGCAGGTCCGCGGCCGCTGTCGATCAAGAGAACCTCCAAAGTTACCGTTGGTTACCTGGTCGACTGTAGGAACCACGGAGGCGGGGATGGAAGATCGCACTTTCGGGACACCTGGTCACTCCGAGGTGCCCTCCCGGCGCGGCGACCTCTTCAGCCCGGACTGCCCCACCCGCCAGCTGCTCGACCGCGTCGGCAGCAAGTGGGTCGCGATGATCGTGAAGACCCTGGCCGAGACCGGCGAACTGCGGTACGCCGAGCTGAAACGCCGGACCCCCGGGGTCTCGGCGAAGATGCTCACCCAGACGCTGCGCGGGCTCGAGGACGATCAGCTGGTGGCCCGTCGGGTCGAGCCGAGCGTCCCGCCGGCCGTCCACTACTCGCTCACGCCACTCGGTCGCAGTCTCGACGAGCCACTCGCCGCCCTCCGAGCGTGGGCCGAGACCCACATGCCCGAAATCGACGCCCACAGGTCCCGAGCCCACACCGTTTGAGACAACGCCCACCGGCGGTCCGGTCGGTGCCATACTCGCGAAATGTCCACACTCGATCTGTCGCCCGATCAGTTGCTCACGACAACCAGAGCCGTTCGCAAACGACTCGATCTGGACAAGCCGGTTCCGCGCGAGCTGATCCGCGAGCTGATCGACATCGCCGTCCAGGCGCCGTCGGGAAGCAACGGGCAGACGTGGCACTGGCTGGTGATCACGGACCAGGACAAGCGGAAGACAATCGGTGAGTACTACCGTCGTTCGCTCCAGAAGTACTTCGCTGCGAAGGATGCCGCGGAGACGCCGGACGACGACCCGGCGCGGGCGGCGGTGCAGGAGCGGGTCCGGAGCAGCTCGGCGTACCTCGGCGATCACATGGGCGACGTACCGACGCTGGTGATCCCCTGCATCGAAGCCACCGAACTGCCCGCCGGCAACCAGGCCGGGCTCTGGGGTTCGATCCTGCCGGCCGCGTGGAGTTACATGCTCGCCGCGAGGTCGCGCGGTCTGGGGACGGCGTGGACGACGTTGCACCTCAGGTACGAACGCGAGATCAGCGAGCTCCTCGGCCTTCCCGAGCACCTCCGTCAGGCCGTGCTCATCCCCACCGCGTACTCGATCGGCACCGGCTTCAAGCCCGCCCCGCGCAAGCCGCTGGACGAGGTCCTCCACTTCGACGCCTGGTAAGCGGACGCGGGCAATCGCCTGCCGCAGCAACTCGGCTACCTCCTGTGCGCGTTCCGAACGCCTGCTCCGCGGCGCGATGCGTGGTCTCGACTGCGCCGAAAGTCAGCTGCTCCACCCTCCACCTAATGTCCAGCAAACGTATAGACATTGGAGTCGCACCGAGACCACGTGTCACCAGACGGTCGCGACGGTCAGCCGGACTGCTGCGCCGCCCACGTCGCGAACGAGGTGAGCGGGATGCCGAAGCTTGTCGCGACAGCTGGGTCGGCGGAGATCCCGGTGGCATTCATACCGACCTGGTTCTCCAGCAGTAGCGGCAGCATGCCACGCGCCACGCCCTGCTCGACGGTGACTGTTTCCACCCGCGCCGGATCACCCGCCGCGGTCAGCGCCGCTGCCATCTCCGCGAGCGAGAGTACGTCGCCCGCGAGGTCGACCGCCTGCTCGTGGAAGCGGACCGGATCGGCGAACGCGGCGGCCGCCGCAGCGCCGATGTCCTGCGTCGCGACGACCGCCAGCGGCTTGTCAGCGTCGACGGCGGTGACGATCGTCTCGCCGGTCAGGTCCTCGAACCAGATCGACGGCCGGATCAGGTTCGACATGAAGAAGGCCGGGCGCAGCTCTGTCCAGTAGCGGAACCCGGCGTGCGGGAGGGCCAGGCCGACCGCCGCCTTGCTGTTCCAGTAGTGCGGGTTGCCCCACGCGGGTGCCCGACCTGATGCTGCCCTGTCGAGGAACTCGCGGAGCCCCGCGACCGACGAGTGCACGAACTGTTCGACACCGGCCTCGCGCGCCGCGTCGACGAGGTTCAGCCCGTTGATCCGCTCGACGTCCGAGCCGAGATCGCTCAGGTCAGGCGTCTGTACGGAGAACACCGCCCGGGCGCCCTCGAGCGCCGGGGGGGAGCGAACCACGGTCGGTCAGGTCACCCACGACCAGCTCGGCACCCGCCGCCTCGATCGCCCGAGCCGCGTCCGCGTCGGGCCGCCGTACCAGCGCCCGGACCGGTACGCCGTCCGCCAGCAGCCGGCGCGCGACGCTGCCGCCCTGCTGTCCGGTCGCGCCGGTGACCACCACTACATCTGACATATCTGTCTCCAGGAGAATCGATGAGAACGATCCGCGGCACCCATCGCCGGCGGACTTGCGGCCCACGGTAAAACTTGACGTCGACGTCAGGGGCAAGTCCGGAGAGGAGCGGCGCATGCGCATCGGGGAGCTCGGCGGCAAGGCCGGGGTCAGCACCCGCGCCCTGCGGTACTACGAGGAACACGGCCTGCTGCGCCCGGAACGGACCGGCAGCGGGCAGCGGATCTATCCCGACTCGGCCGTCGACCGGGTCCGGCTGATCCAGCAGTTCTACGCCGCCGGTCTGAGCAGCCGCCTGATCGAGCGACTGTTGGCGGGCATCGACGCACGGCACCTCGATCCCGCTCTCCTGGAACGCCTGGCCCAGGAACGCACCCGCATCGCCGACGAGGTCGCCGCGCTCCAGGAAGCCGGCCGGCGCCTCGACCAACTGCTCGACATCGCAGTGCACCCCAAAGAGTCGTGCCGCGCCGCCGACCTCGAACCACTCACCCCTTCCACCGGACGAACCAGGCGGAGTCTGCGGCAATAAGTTCTGACCGGGAGTCCTGGCGGGTTTCGTGGGTGGGGGTGGGGAAATCGCCCGTGGAGGGTGAGGTCGGGGTGGCGCGGAGTGTTGATCATGGGGCCGTGGAGACGACTGAGCAGGCTGGGCTGGAGCCCGAGGGGCCGCGGTTCGGTCCGGTGCTGGTGTTCGACGTCGCGGTCGGGCTGTCGAGTCTGGCCCTGGCGACCACGGTCGCGGCCGCGCGCGGCGCGAAGCGGGCCGCCGTCGTGGTGCTCGGGCTCCCGCAGCAGGCCCGGTCCGGTGGTCTGCTGCAGAACCTGGCCCACCGGGGCGAGCAGCAGGAGGACGAGCTGAAGTCGCGCCTGTCGACGGCCAGTGACGAGGTGGTGCAGGCGGTCGTCGACGCGATCCTGAGCCGGATCGACCTGAACGAGACGGTCCGGAGGTACGTCGACGTGAACAGCCTGGTCAAGCAGGTCGACCTGCAGGAGGTGATCACCAGCCTCGATCTGGCCGGTCTCGCCGAGGGCGTGATCGCCGAGGTGGACCTGTCCGAGATCATCCGGCAGTCGACGGGTTCGCTGAGCTCCGAAACGGCCCGCGGGGTGCGGATGCAGGGCATCTCCGGGGACGACGTCATCGACGAAGCGGTCGGCAAGATCCGCCTGCGCTTCAGCAGGAAGCCCGCGGCACAGGCGGGCACGCCGGGCACGACGGGCTCGTCAGGCGGACCGGGCTCGTCGGCCGACTCGTGAGCCTTGATCCGATCCCGCAGGAAGTCTGGCCGCACCAGGGCCGGCCCGCCGGACTCGTCACGCGGACCGCGGCGGCCGTCGTCGACTTCTTCGTCGTACTCGCACTGCTGACCGGCGGCTACCTGGCCCTCAACGCACTGCTGTTCGTGATCAACCCGAGGCACTTTCACCTGCTCGCGGTGTCGGCCGTGTTCAGCCGTACGGCGAGTCTCGTCGTCTTCGCGGGGTATCTCGCCGCGGCCTGGACCATCACCGGCAAGACCTTCGGCTGCCAGGTGATGGGGCTGCGCGTCGTGAGTGCCGCGGGCGGGCCCGTGCGGGCTTGGGTGGCGCTGGTGCGGGCGATTCTCTACACGCTGTTCCCGATCGGCCTGGTGCTGTGTGTGATGCGGCACCATCGCTCGTTGCAGGACATGCTGCTGCGGACCCGGGTCGTCTACGACTGGCGTGCCCAGCGCGACGGCCGGATCACACCGGCACCGCAACCACGCTGACCGCCGGGTCACCCGGATCGGGTGAAGTTGTCACCGTCGCGCCGGCGGCACCTGGACGACCTCGACGATCGTGATGCCGAGGGTGTCCAAGTGGTTGAGTACGCCGGCAAGCGCGGCCTGATCGTCGAGCTCGCCGTGCAGAACCGTCTGGGCGGGTTCGGGATCGGCGGACAGTGACGGGAAAGCGTCGGTCAGTTCGGGCGAGAGATCGCCCTTCACCCGGATCATGTAATGAGCCATGCGACTGTCCTTCCCGCTCGACAGCTTCGACTTTGCTGCCCGGACACCCGTCGGGCATCACCCTTCCCGGGGGAGCGAGCTGCCGGCCGGCGAGGCGAGAATACGGAGTGGCGGTAACAGCCTGGCCGACTCAGCCGGAGGAGGGCCGATGGCCGGAACGGCGGATCAGCAGGCATCCGGGCCGCCGGTTCGCGCCTCGGACACGGCCGGCGCGATCTACGGCACGATCGCCGCGATGGCCGTCATCGCCGGTGGCGCGAAACAGCTCTCCGCCGATCGCCTGCTCGTGGTCACCGTCGCGACCCTCGCCGTGTTCTGGCTGGCCCACGTGTACGCCGACGCGCTGGCGCACCACCTGCGCGGGGCGCGACGGCTGGAGTGGAAGGCCGTCCGGGCCGCGATGGCCGAGGAGTGGCCGTTGCTGACCGGACCGGTGCCGTGCCTGGTGGTGCTCGTCATCGCGGCGATCGGCGACCTCGACCTGGAGCGCTCGGTCCGGGTGGCGCTGTGGATCGGCGTCGCGCAGCTGTTCGCCTGGGGGCTCGCCTTCGCGCGGCGGCAACGGTGGAGCTGGCCGGTCGCGGCGTCGGCGGGCGCCCTGAACGCTGCCTGCGGCGTCGCGATCGTCGTCCTCGAGGTGGTGGTGCACTGACTCGGGGTGTCACCGCCGTCGCTGTTCCGCGCGCTTCCTGGCCTGCCCGGACAGGATCCGGACCAGCGCGCCGACGAACACGACGTTGAAGGCGATCTGGACGAGGACCAGCACCCTGGCGATCTGACCGGCCGCGTGGACGTCGCCGTACCCGACGGTGGCCATCGTGGTCACGGTGAAGTACAGCGAGTCCGTCTTCGTCTGCAGGCCCGCGATCTCGCCGGGCCGGGTCCGCTCGAGCCAGAAGAAGCCGAGCGCGAACACCACGGCGGACAACTCGATCAGGATCAGCAACGTCTGCAGCCGGACGTCTTGGTCGCCCCGGAGCTGACGGCGGATCTGTCCCGCGATGGCCCAGCCCAGCACGGTCACCGCAAGGACGGTGACGACCAGACCGAGGATGAACGGATTGTCCGCGGAGCGGTCGGTCGGTATCGCGTAGTACGCGACCAGCAATCCGCCGAAGCTGATCACCGGCCGGCGCCAGTCACTCGACGTGCCGGTCACGCCCCGACCGCCCTGACCGCCCTGACCGTAACCACGGTTCCAGCATCGGGGCCGAGCCACCGGCGGTCCCTCACCCCGCCCGGATGAGTCCGTCCGCCGTCCGCCCGCCTACCGTCGAAACGCCGGATCCGGCCCGGCAGCGGCGGAGGGTGGCGGATGATGCGCCAATGGGCCGAGCACCCCCAGGTACGGCGGGTGGTGCGATGGGCCCGGCAGAACGTGATCGGCCGGACCGTCATGGCCGCGCTCGAGATCCGGCTGTACGACCGGGCGCTGACGCTGGCCGGGAAGGCGTTCGTCGCGCTGGTGCCGTTGCTCATCGTGCTGGCGACGCTGCTCAGCGGGTCCGGCGCGCTCGCGCTGGCCGACTGGATGATCAGCAAGTTCAGGCTCACCGGCGCGTCGGCCGACGCCGTACAGGCGCTGTTCGGCCGGCCTCCGTCGGCATCCGGCGGCCTGACGATTCTCAGCGTGCTGACGGTGCTGGTGTCGGCCAGCAGCTTCGCGCGGTCGTTGCAGCGGACCTACGAGGCGGCGTGGCGACTTCCCGCGCGCGGCCTGCGCGGAACCTTGCACGGTATCCAGGGCGCCATTCTCGTCCTGGTCCTGCTGTCCGCGGTCGCGTACCTCGCCAGCCTGGCCGACAAGCTGCCGGGAGGCGTGGTCGTCAGTCTGGTCGCGGAGACCTGTGTCGCGTTCCCCGGTTGGTGGCTGGCCAGCTGGCTGATGCTGAGCAGACGGATCACCTGGCGACTGCTGCTACCGGGTGCCATCGCGAGCGCGCTCGGACAGACGCTGGTCGGCCAGGCCGGCTCGTACTACGTGCCGCGCCTGATCGACCAGAACGCCGAGCGGTACGGCGTCATCGGCGTCGCGATCGCACTCATCTCCTGGCTGGTGGTGCTCGCATTGCTGATCGTCGCCTCGGCCGTGGTCGGGGCGGAGCTCGGCGCGGCGCTCGCCCGGCGCGACGAGGCCCGGAACGCGGCGGCGTCGACCGGTGCGGACGACGACGCCACCTAAAACAGGCACGTCAGTCCGGGGGCTCGGTTCGGACGCAGCGGAAGCCGATGTGACTCATGCCCGTGTCGACCATCTGCGGACGCCTGGCCGCCGGCCGGTAGCGCCGGCAGTAGCTGTCCGCACAGAGGAACGAGCCGCCTTTGAGCACCCGGCGCGGGATCCGGAACTGCGGCTGCGCGGCGTCCGGACTGCCCATCGGCCCGTCCGGCGAACAACACGACGGCCCGTTCTGCGGTTCGGACTCGTACCAGTCGCGGGTCCACTCCCAGACGTTGCCGGCCATGTCGAACAGGCCGTACCCGTTGGCCGGGAACGACCCGACCCGCGCGGTGTGCCCGTAGCCCGGGTCCGATCGCCAGGGGAAGTCGCCGTGCCAGAAGTTCGCGAGCCGCTGCCCGGGCCGTTCGGGCACGTTGCCCCACACGTACGTCGCCCCGTCGAGCCCGCCCCGCGCCGCGGCCTCCCATTGCGCCTCGGTCGGGAGCTCGGCGCCGGCCCAGTCGCAGTACGCGAGCGCGTCGTCGTACGCGATGTGTACGACGGGATGGTCGGAGCGGTCGGCGATGCCCGATCCGGGTCCTTCCGGATGCCGCCAACAGGCTCCCGGCGTCCACGTCCACCACTGACTCAGATGGCGCAGGTCGACCGGTCCGGGAGTTCGCGTGAAGACCAGGGAGCCCGGTTTCAGGTTCTCCTTCGGAGCTCCCGGGAAGTCGGCCGGGTTGAGTGGTCGCTCGGCGACCGTGACGTACCTGGTGTCCGCGACGAAGTCGGCGTACTGACGATTCGTCACCGCGTAGGCGGCGATCCAGAACGGTGCGACGTCGACCCGCCGTACCGGACGCTCCTCGGGGTAGTGCTGCTCGGACCCCAACGTGAACGTGCCGCCCGGTACGGCGACCCAGGCCTGGGTGGTGGGCTTGGTCGCTGCCGCCATGTCCGGCTCCTCCCCGAGCGTCTGTGACAACTGTCGCGACGGGCACACGGCTGAGGATCACCCGTCAGGGGTGAGAAAGGTGCACGTTCAACCGGAAACGGAATCGCCGGTCGAGAGTTCGGCCGGTGGCGGCTTGTCCGGCCGGTTGGACAGCAGTGGGCCGATCCAGTCCGCACGGGGATCGACATCGACGAGCAGGGACCTGACCAGCAAGCTGAGCGGGATCGCCAGCAGCGCACCGAGCGCGCCGAGGACCCAGGCCCAGAAGACCAGCGACAGGAACGTGAGCGTGGTCGAGAGACCGACCGCGTCACCGACGAACTTCGGCTGCAGGATCGTCTGGATGATCAGGTTGGCCAGGCAATAGACCACGATCACCGCGAGTGCCAGCGACCAGCCGCCGGAGAGCAGCCCGAGCACCGCCGGTGGGATCAGCCCGATGACGAAGCCGATGTTCGGGATGTAGTTCGTGATGAACGCGAGGAGTCCCCACAGCAGCGGCACCGGAATGCCCAGCAGCCACAACGCGATGGTGTCGACGACCGCGACGATCAGTCCGAAGATCGTCGACACCACGAGATACCGGCGGGTCCCGTGGGCGAACGAGAGCAGCCCGTCGACGAGCGTCGGCTTCGAGGCACGGACCCGGGACAGCAACGCCGGGAACGTGCCGGCGTCCATCGTCAGGAACAGCACCAGCGTGAGGATGAACGCCAGGCTCGACACGGTGTCGAGGACCGTGCCGAGCACCGTCTGCATCAGGTCGGCGACCTTCCCGAAGTCGAGGGCGCCGAGCAGGTCGTGCACCTGCCCGGAGCCGATCCCGGCATCCGCCAGCTTCCCCGCGATCCCGGCGACGCGGTCGTCGAACTCGTCGGCGTACGTCGGCAACAGCGTCGCGAACCGTGCGGTCGCGATCACGAGCGCGAGACTCAGACCCAGCAACAGCCCGTAGACCGCGACGACGCAGACCGTCGATGCGGCCCAACTCGGGAGGTGCAGTCGCTGGAGCCGGCGGCGTACCGGATGGACGACGATGGTCAGCACCAGCGCGAGGAAGATCGGACCGACGAAGCCGGCCGCGATCCGGAGGCCGCCGATCACCACCACAGCCGCGGCGAAGGTGCCGAGCACGACGAGCCCGCGCGGGAGCCCAGGGCGAGCGTCGGCCGAGCGCGCCATCGAGATCCTCCGGGTCCGGTGACCTTTCGCCACAGTGTTGGCCGTGGGCGCGCCGCCTGATTCACCCACCAGGGATGAACCGGCTCGGCACCGTCCAGACTCGGCCTAGAGCAGGCCGACGGTGCGGGCGACACGCAGGGCGACCGAGCGCTTCTCGACGCAGAGCTTGCGGTAGAGGGACATCAGGTGCGTCTTCACGGTGTTCTCGGTGATGTAGAGCGCCTGGGCGATCTCGGTGTACGAACTCCCGAGCGCCAGCTGATCGAGTACGTCGGCCTCGCGCGCGGTCAGGTGGATGGTCGCGCCGTTGATCACCGCTTCAAGTCGCCGAGGCGGTGCTTCCGCGACCTGGTCCGTGGGGCGGGCCAGCAACGCGATGCCGCCGGTGTTCCAGGTCGCCCGGTGCCGCGACAACTTGTCCAGGGCAACCGACGCGAACGGATGCGCCCGCGGACTCTCGGCGCAGCGGCGCAGCAGATCCATGAACGTCGGTTCGAGTCCCGCCATCGCCAGCGGTTGCAGCAGATGCTGCGGCGCGATGTCCGTCAGCAGAACGCTCAAAGCTTGTTCGGCCCCCGCCGTGTCACCGAGGCGGACGAGCAGGATGACCCGGAACGCCTTGGCCGACGCGGCCAGCGTGGGGTACAGACTCGGATCCGCGAGCGCGGTGTCGACGGCATCCAGCGTGGCTCGCGGGTTGTCCACCACCCAGGAGCCGACCGCGCGCAGCAGTGCTGCCTCGGCGACGTTGCCGGACTCTTCGAGGATGCCGACCTGCGACTCGGCCGAGGGGCGGTCGTCGACCAGCAGCGCGACCCACAGCCGCAGCAGCGCCAGATCACGCACCAGGAAGGACGGCAACTGCCCAGCCGCCGGTGGATCGGAGGCCAAGGCGAGACGCGCCTCGTCGAGACGGCCGTCCTCGATGACATTGACCGTCCGCATCATCTCCCGCAACGCCGTGACGACCGGGTCGGAACCCGGGACGTCGGCCTCCGTGACGGTCCGGCTCCAGTCCCGGGCATCGTCGAGGTCGAGTCTGCTGAGCGCCGCGAGTCCGAGGACCACCTGCGCACGTACGACGTGCTCCTCGGCGAGACCGTACTTCGCCGCGCTGTCGAGCGCCGCCTCGGCCGAGCGAGCCGCGCTCTGGACCTGACCGCGCACGAGTTGCACGACCGCCCGATGCGCCTGCCCTGCCGCCAGCAGTTGCCGGTGGCAAGCCATCCGCGCGGTCACCGCGACTTCGTCGAGATGGCAGGCAGCGTCATCGAGTCGATCGGCGGTGGTCTCCGCCGCGGCGAGCTCCAACAGCACCCAGGCCAGGCGTTCCAGGCCGAGGATCGCGCGGTGTTCGCCGGCACTCGCGGCGCGCTCGACGAGCACGGTCGCTCGCCGGATCGCGTCGTCGACGTCGTACCAGCCGTAGCGGGACTCCCACAGGCGCAGTACGGCGACATCGGCTTCGAGCGCATCGCTGCTCGGGCCCGATTCGTCCGTCATCTCGGCGGCGGCCGCCGCATCCATGACAGCGCCCGTGAGGTCACCGGTGAAGCGGCGTAACAGGCCACGGACACCCGCCAGGTGCAGGTGCGTCTCGACGTAGTCGTCCGGGAGTACGTCGAACCCGGACGCGACCAACGCAATGTCGCCGGCGGCAAGCAACGTGGGACCGTGCACCAGCAGCAACTCGGCGACCAACCCGGGATCGCTCGCACCCAGCGCATTGGTCAGCGCGGCCGTGGCGTCGCCGTGATGCGCGTAGTACGCCGCCGCCCGCCGGCGCGCCGCGACGACACGCTGACCGTCGTGATCGTTGCCGACCGCCCGCCGCCGGAGCAGCTCGACGAGCAACGGGTGATAGTCGTACGTCGACTCGCTCCCGTGCCCGTCGGAGTACGCGGTGACCAGCAGACCCTGGACCGAGAGATCGGCGAGAATCGCGCCCGCGTTCGGATCCCCGCTGAGCGCCGCCGCGAGCTGGGCGGTCATCTCGCGCTGCTCGAACGTGCTGAGCAGCACCCCTTGAACACGTTCGTCGAGTGTGTCGAACGTTTCACCCAGCAGCAGGTCCAGCACCGGCCGCTCGGTCAGCGCCGGCGGCGGACTGTCTCCGGAGATCGTGAAGGCCCGCGCCGCCAGAACGAGCGCGGCCGCCCAGCCCGAGGTGGTCTCCTGCAGCAGTTGGATGTCCTCGTCGCTGACACCGTCGGCGTGCGCGTGCACCAGCGCCGCGGCCTCGTCGTCGGTGAACCTGAGGTCGCGGGACCGCAGGATCGACCCGAGGCCACGCAATTCGAGCTCGGAGATCGGGAGCGGGAGGTCGTATCGGCTGGCGATCACCAGCCGGACGTCGTACGGCGTGGTGAACAGCAGCTCCGCCAACCGCCCGACCGCTGCCGGTGGCAACAAATGCGCGTCGTCGATGATCACGAGATCGGGACGGCTCCGCGGAGGTGCCGTCCCGAGCAATGCGGCCAGGTTGCCGGTGTCGTGGCCGGTCACCCAGGCCACGGACCGCTCCTGGTGCGCCGCCCAGTCGGCCAGCAGGACGGTCTTGCCGGTGCCGGCCGGCGCGACCAGCATCGTCAGCGGCAACCGCGAGCCGCGGTCGAGGGCGATGTGCAGCCGCCGGCGCGTCACGAGACTGAGCGGTGGCCGCGGGCTCTGTCCGAGCCCGGTGCCTACCGCCCCGTCAGGTCTCTCCCCAGGCTGCGGGGTCATCGCCCGTGTGCCCTCCCATGAGGAGGCGCCGTCACGCGGACGGCCTGCGGCGCCTCCCACTGTCAATCGAGACTAGACCGTCTGAGATTTCCCTGGGAAGGGTTGCTTCCTCGGAAGGGACGTTGCCGGCCTGCTCAGGTGCGGATCGCGCCCGGCCGGGTCAGCGCCCAGATCACCCAGATGTCGAGCGCGATCAGGACCAGCGACCAGAACGGGTAGTACGGGATGAAGAAGAAGTTCTCCACCGCGCTCAGCACCACCAGGAACAGGGCCGCGATCCCGGCCCAGGTGGCGCGCCGGAACACCCCGACCCCGACCAGGATCAGCAGCACGCCCAGGATCAGGTGGATCCAGCCCCAGGCCGTGGTGTCGAGATTGAACGTGTAGCCGCGGACGACCACGAAGAACTCGTCGTTGATGACCGCCACCAGACCGGTGATGACGTGGAAGATACCGATGATCAGCAGCATCGTCGCGGCGAAGGTCATACCACCGATCGCCCAGCCGGAGACGGGCTCTTGCGTCCGCTCGGTGTCCTGGCTCATTGCTTCCCCCTAATGTGTCGCATTCGACTCAGGACCCTAGAACGCCGCGCATCCGGCCGACTCACCCTCGAGGGATGATGCGTGGGATCACGCGCAGTGGTCGGATCGAGGGGTGATTGCCGGACCCGCCGCCGGGGGCGGCCGCGGGCTCGGCTCCTCGCGGTGGAGAGTCGCGTACAGGGGCGCACGCTTCCACCGCAGGTGCCGTGCGGTGTCAGCCGCACGGCACCACGCGGTCAGCCGGCGCCTGCCGACAGTGCCTTGGTCAGTGCCTCGGTCATGCGCCGGCGGGCCGTGTAGTAGTGCTCCGGCTCGAGCACCGGCCGGTCGAAACGCACGGTCCGGCCGGGATCGACGATGTCCAGCGCCGCGGCGTTCCCGAGGGTGGCGCGGACGGCCTGCAACGCCCGGTGATCCCACATCGCCTGCGCGAAGACGCGGTGCCGGATCGACGGCCACGGCGTACCGTCCGGGCCGGGGTAGACGGCGAACGGGTCGCCGGCCGGGAACGCGCCGCCGGCGGAGGTGTCGGTGAACGGGTCCACCCGCCGGATCGCGTGCCACGTGTACCAGAAGTTGAACCCCCAGTGCAGGAATCCGTCGACGCCCGAGGCGAAGAGCTGGTGCCCGATCGCCCGGTTGCGCGCCGACGGCATCCCGATGAAACGGTTCGCCACATCGCGGTCCTGGCTGACGCAGTAGTACACCCAGAGGCGCTCCGGCCGCTCCGCGAGGAACGGTTCGACGTGATCGGTCGCGACGACGGGCACGGGTACGGCGCCTGAGGTGTAGAACGAGTGCTCGCTGAGGGCGTCGACGACCGTCCAGCCCTTCAGCAGATCGGTGACGACCGCCTTGGCGGCGAGATAGCTCGCCAGCCCCTCCTCCCCCGACGGCTCGTCGGAGATGTGGAAGACCACGTGCTCGCGATCCCACTCCTCGTCGAGCACCGCCTGCAGCGCGGGCAGCAACGCTTCCATCAGGGCGCGGTACCGCGCATCGGTCGCCGGCACGTCCCACCCGAAGGCCCGTTCCTCGTTCACCACGATGCCGGGCGTCGCCCGCGCACCCCACTGGGTGAACAGATGCGCGACCTCCACACCAGTGATCCCGGTACGACGGCACAGTTCGAGCCAGCGCCGCAGCTTGTCGAACCCGAACCGGTATCCCTCAGCGGTGGCCGTGATGTCGACGAGCTGCACAACCGTGCGGTACGAACCGACCGCGGTGTCCAGCGGCGGCGTCCACACCGGCGCGAGCAACGAGGTCGCCCCCATTTCGGCCGCCGACGCCATGAAGCGCTCGACGATCGTCCAGTGCTCCTCGCTGAACACCTCGACGCCGTAGTGATCCGCGAGCGCGTCCAGGTGCATCCAGTGACTCGACACGATGTCGAGCGGCGGCAGCTCGATTCCCGAGATCTCGACGCTGACCGGTTCGCGGTACAGCTCCTCGCCGTCGGGAGAGCTGATCACGACCGTGAGCTCGTGGACGCCGGCCCGCGCGGGGTCAGCCGTCGTGACGTCGAACCACAGCGCTGCCCAACTGCCGAACCGCACTCGCGCCTCGCCGTCCGGCACCGGGCGCAGCAGGTCCGGGTACAGTCCCGGCTCGTCGAACTCGTAGCCGTCGTCATGACCCGGCAGCGCGAGGAAGGCGCACGGCACGAGGTCCACGCTCGACACGGTGACCAGGTCGGCCGCCGTACCCTCGACGGTCGCGCGGAGCGGGCGCGGGTCCCGGAACTTCGGGTCGAGCGGCGGGCGGTACGCGAGCTGGAAGGACGCCGGCTCACCGAGGAACGCCTGGAACCGGGTCTGTCCGGACACCGGCCGCGGATCCCGGACCGGGTGCACCTTGACCAGCGCGTCGCACAGAACGAACTCCCATGTCGCGGTCACGGAGGACCACTCCTTCCCTCGCCGGGCTGCGTGATGATGGCGTCAATGATGCAGATTCGCGCATCAATGCACAACGAGCCGTCCATGGTCGCGCTCCGGGATCACCCGATGTGGGTGATCAGCCGGTCCGGCTCAGGACACTAGGCTCGCGGCGGGAGGTCGCGATGTCCCACACCGACGACGGACCGCACGAGGCCCCGGTCAGGTCCGGCCCGAGCCGGCTCCTGGTCGTTGCCATCGCGGAAGGGGTGATCGTCGCCGCGCTCGTCATCGCGCTGATCGTCGTCGCCGTCCGCAACAGCCGCAGCCCGGCGTCCGCGGCGTCGGGTTCGGGCAGCACAGACGCCGGTACGGCGATGTGCGCGGCGATCCCGGTCGCGCAGCAGGTGCTGCCGTCGATCGTCACGATCTCGGCGAGCAGCGGTGCCCAGGCCGGCACCGGCTCGGGCCAGATCTTCCGGGACGGCGGCTACATCCTCACCAACGACCACGTGATCTCGCCGGCGGCGTCCGGCGGCAAGGTGTTCGTTCGCTACAGCGACGGTCACAGCGTGGACGCGACCATTGTGGGACGCGACCCGGGCACCGATCTCGCCGTACTCAAGGCGTCCGACAGCGCGAAGGACTACCCGGTGATCGGCGTCGGCTCGTCGGCCGAGCTGCAGGTCGGCCAGCCGGTGGTCGCGCTGGGCGCGCCGCTCGGGCTGTCCAGCACCGTCACCTCCGGCATCGTCAGCGCTCTCGACCGCTACGTGCCGGTCCCGGGCGAGGGCGTCACGCACCACCTGATCGGCGCCATCCAGACCGACGCGGCGATCAACCCCGGCAACAGCGGTGGCGCGCTGGTCGACTGCGCCGGCAAGCTGGTCGGGATCAACGCCGCGATCGCGACCGTGCCGAACTCCGCCGGGGTCGGTGGCGGCGGCAGCGTGGGTCTGGGCTTCGCGATCCCGGTCGATCTCGCCGGACCGATCGCCGACGAACTCATCCGTACCGGCAAGCCCGGCCACCCGACCACCGGTCTCCAGGTCCAGGAGATCCCGCCCGCGGTGGCGAAGGCGTCGGGCGCTCCGGCCGGGCTCTTCGTCCTCGCCGCCACCGGGCCCGGAGCCCAGGCCGGACTCCGGACGGGCGACGTGATCACGAAGATCGACGGCCAAGCGGCCACCAGTAGCGAGCAGATCGTGGTCGCGACCCTCACCCGCGAGGCCGGAGACACCCTCGAACTCACTTACGTCCGGAACGGCGCCTCGAACACGACCAAGCTGACGTTGGCCGCCCAATAGTGTCCTGAGTCGGGGTTCAGCTCTGCAGGGCCTCGACCAGTTCTTCCTCGCGTTCCTTCGTGAGGTTCGTCTGGATGACGGTCGGGTTGAACGGCTTCAGCGCGTCGATGACGCGGTCCACCGTGGCCGAGCGCGCCAGCAGGAACACCGCGGCGTGGCCGATCTGCAGCTCGCGGCCCACCTGCTTGATCATGTCGTCGTTGATACCGACGTCGGTGAGCTTGCCGGCGACCGCGCCGGTGGCCGCGCCGACCGCCAGACCGGCGAGCGGGTTGAGGAAGATCAGACCGATCAGGGTCCCCCACAGGGCACCCCCGGCCGCACCGGCGGCGGTCATGTTCATCGTCTGGTGAATCCGCACCTTGCCCTTGTCGTCCTTGTACGCGTACGCCGCGTCGTCGCGTTGCAAGAGCTGCTGTTTCGCCAGATCTTCGGTGACCTGGAGGACGCGCTCGGCGTCCTCACGGCTGTCCACACCGAGCACCACCAGATGGGTCATGTCGAACTCCTCGAGGCAGGGCGCGGTCCTGTACGCCGCGCTGGACGCCTCATCCCATCAACCGGACCGGGTACCGGCTTCCTCCGATTAGGGTGACTCGCCCGGACGACCGGTGCCGGAGTCCTTCGAATCGCGCGCCCGGTGCACCCGGGGCACCTTCGCCCCGATCCAGACGGCGACCACGACCAGTAGACCGATGCCGATGAACCAGCCCCACAGGCCCTCGGAGACCGGGCCGAGCCGGCCGAGCCCGAGTCCGCCCGGGTCCTTCTGCTGCTGCAGCGAGACGATGTACGCGATGATGTCCCGCTTGTCGACGGGTGTCAGGACCGGGTCCGAGAAGACCGGCATCTGCTGGGGACCGGTCAGCATCGCCTGGTACATGTTCTTCGGCGTGGTGTGCATCAGCGAGGGCGCGTACTTCCCGTTCGGGAGGGCGCCGCCGCGGCCGGCGAAGTTGTGACAGGCCGTGCAGTTGGTGCGGAACAGCTCACCGCCCCGGGCGATCCCCGCCTGGTCGACCTTGCTGACGTCGTACTCGTCCGGGGCCGGGATCGCCGGTCCGGGTCCGAGCGAGGCGACGTACGCCGCGAGCGCCGCGATCTCCTCGTTCGTGTACACCGGCGGCTTCTGCGGGATCTGGGCCCCGGGCTGCGTCGCGGGCATCCGCCCGGTGCTGACCTGGAAGTCGACCGCGGCCGCGCCGACACCGATCAGCGAGGGGCCGGCGAACCGGCCGGCACCGTTGGTGCCACCCTCGGCGAACATGCCGTGACAGCTCGCGCAACCAACCGCGAACAGCAGTCTGCCCTGCTCGATCTGGTCCGAGTTCGGGCCGTCCGCACCCGCGGCGCCGCGCGGCACCAGAGCGGAGTACCCGAGGCCCACCGCCACGAGGGCCGCGCCGAGTGCCAGCGCGCGGCCGAGTGTCGCCCGGCGCCACGGCCGAGCGGCCCTGTTGCCCGTGTCCCCCATCTGCACACCTCCCGGCCGCCGCCGGAACACCAAATCCCACCTCGGGGCGCTTGTGATCCCCCGAATCAGGTGAGGTTACTTGGCGCCGGCTCGGCGAGTGTCGCGTTTGGTCTGGCGGCGCGCGCCCATCGCCCGCGTGGACGCGTCCTTCTTCAGCCCACCGGTCGTCTTGACCGTCCGCGGCCTGGTGCCGCGCGTGGTCGTCTCCGTCGCGGCCGACTGCGGTTCGGCCACCCGCATCTCGGGTCCGGCGGCCTTGGCCTGCCGGGCCGCCTCGATCCGCTCGCTGCGCAGCTCCATCGACGACCGCCTGGCGGCCGCCGCGACCTCCCGGCTCACCTTCGCCAGCGCCAGCTCGAACAGCTCCGCCTT
Source organism: Kribbella sp. NPDC004875 (assembly GCF_042873375.1). NCBI lineage: Bacteria > Bacillati > Actinomycetota > Actinomycetes > Propionibacteriales > Kribbellaceae > Kribbella > Kribbella sp. NPDC004875. The sequence goes on along the minus strand of NZ_JBIALI010000006.1, from coordinate 577,330 downwards.
GTCCCGGGACCGCTGGTTCTCCGGGAACGACCGCCCGCGCCCGCCCGCCGCTCCGACGGCGGCGCTCGCCGCCCGCCGATAGTTCTTCAGGTACTTCGTCCGCGCCCGCCGGACCCGGTCGTGCAGCGCCAGCAGCTCGTCCTCGTCCAGATCTTTGAGCGCGTCCCGCTCGGTCTCGGCCACCAGGAGCCGCTCGGTGTCCGTCAACGAGTTCAGCAAACCTTGGTTCATCGCAGTCTCCTACTCGCCCTCTCGCAGACTACGTGCGTGACGCATCCGCGTCGAGGCCCGGTCGCGCACCGCACACAACAGTTGGCCAAGGCAACTACACGGCAACTACACGGCAACTACACGGCAACTGCACGGCGACTACTGCCAACAGGGTTGCACGATCGGTGCCTGGAGGAACACCCTGTGAAGATGACAACCGATGGGTTGACCGACGGCCTGGCCACGATCCGCGACGAACTCATCGAGTTGTACAAGGAACTGCACCGCACCCCGGAGCTCTCCTTGCAGGAGACGCAGAGCGCCGGGCTGCTCGCGCAGCGGCTCCGGGACGCCGGCGTCGACGAGGTGGTCGAGCAGGTCGGCGGCACCGGCGTGGTCGGCGTGATCTCCAACGGCGACGGCCCCGTCGTGATGCTGCGGGCGGACTTCGACGCGTTGCCGGTGCTCGAGAAGACCGGGCTGCCGTACGCGAGTTCCGCCCGAGGGGTGGATCGTGACGGGAACGACGTACCGGTGATGCACGCCTGTGGTCATGACATGCATGCCGCCTGCCTGATCGGCGCCGCGACTTTGCTGGCCCGGTCGCGGGAGTCGTGGCACGGGACGGTGCTGGTGGTCTTCCAGCCTGCCGAGGAGCTCGCGGTGGGGGCCCGGAACATGGTCGCGGACGGCCTGTTCGAGCGGTTCCCGAAGCCGGAGATCGTGCTCGGGCAGCACGTCGGGCCACTGCCGGCCGGGATGATCGGCTACGGCACCGGCCCGGTGATGGCGGCGGCGGACTCGGTCAACGTCACGCTGTACGGGCGTGGTTCGCACGGGTCCCGCCCCGAGGCCGCGATCGACCCGGTGCTGATGGCCGCGCACGTCGTGACCCGGCTGCAGAGCATCGTCGCCCGCGAGGTCCCGCCGGCGCAGCCGGCCGTGGTGACCGTCGGCCGTCTGCAGGCCGGCACCAAGGACAACATCATCCCGGAGACGGCCGAGCTCGGGATCAACATCCGCACGTACTCGGCGGAGAGCCGCGACCTCGTCCGCGCGGCGGTCGAACGCATCGTCCGCGCCGAGAGCCAAGCCAGCGCCGCGCCGCGCGAACCCGCTATCGACTGGTTCGCCAGCGCGCCGATCCTGATCAGCGACCCCGAAGCCACCAGGACCACGATGGCCGCGATCACCGAGCATTTCGGCCCGCACCGCATCCAGCCGATCCCGGTCGTGAATGCCAGCGAGGACGTCGGGGTCTTCGGCGACGTGCTGAACGCCCCCACGGTCTTCTGGTTCTGGGGCGGCCTCGACCCCGCGATCGCCGTACCCGCCTTCCAGGAAGGCCGCGAGGACGACCTCCCCAGCAACCACTCCCCCTACTTCGCCCCCGCCATCGAACCAACCCTCAGCACCGGCGTCGAGGCCCTCACCGTCGCCGCCCGCACCTGGCTCAACTCCTGAACCTGCCGCTGCAGAGGGAGCTGACTCGGCGTGGATGCCCCGTCCTCTCGTCCTGACCGGTTTGGGGAGGATTTCCCTCCCGAATCGGCTAGCAATCCTCCCCAGTCCGGCGCCAACGACGGTTTGTTGAAGTAGCCGTCAGGTCACCGCGTTACCGGCGGCACCCTGCGCATCTGGCACGGGAGCGACCTCGTAGTGCGTGACCGTCTCCTCGCGGTCGAGGAGGTAGGCGTCGTCTTCCGGGTAGTACTTCGCCTTCTCGATGTCCGCACCCGCGAAGGCGCGGATGTGCTCGAGATCGGTCCACCAGCTCAGCGTCACGATCTCGGTCCGCCCATCCCCGAGGTCGCGCGTGAGCAGCTGCGCACCGTGGTTCCCGGGCGTGCGGCGGTAGCCCGCCATCCCGGTCCGCTCGACGATGTCGGCGTACTCCACGGCCTTCTCGGTCGGCACCCAGCCCCGCCACATGCGTGCGATCATCCGCCCAACGTACTCCGGCTCGCGCCTATCTTTGAGCGCATGACGAGCATCGGGTCCCGATGAACCGGCCGTGGGCGACGAACCCTGACGTGGGTTCATGGGTTGCTCCGGCAGATCAGCAGGATGCGGCCGCGTTCCATCGGAGCATGCCCGGGTACGCGCCGACGCCGCTGGTCGAGCTGCCTCTACTCGCCGAGGGGTTGGGCATCGGCAGGGTGTGGGTGAAGGACGAGTCGCACCGGTTCGGGTTACCGGCGTTCAAGGTGCTCGGCGCGTCCTGGGCGGTGAGCCGGGCGATCGGTACGCGGACTTTCCCGGAACTGACCGAGCGGGTCGCGGGCAGCAACCTGACGCTGGTCACCGCGACCGACGGCAACCACGGCCGGGCTCTCGCACACATGGCTCGGCTCCTCGGTCTCCGGTGCCGCGTGTACGTGCCCGCCGGTTTGCCGGACAGCACGGTGCAAGCGATCCGCGACGAAGGCGCGTCGGTGCTCGGCACCGGTCGCGACTACGACGAGACCGTGCGGATCGCCGCCGCGAGCCCACGGGACGGCGAGCTACTGATCCAGGACACCGCATGGCCCGGGTACGAGGAGGTCCTGCGCTCGATCGTCGCGGGCTACACCACGCTCTTCTCCGAGCTCGACGAACAACATCCCGGCGAACCCGACCTCGTCGTCGTCCCAACCGGCGTCGGCTCGCTACTGCAGTCCGCCATCCACCACTACCGCTCGCCGGCCCGAACCCGCCGTACGACGATCCTCGCCGTCGAACCCGTGACGGCGGCCTGCGTCACCGCGTCCCTCCAAACCGGCAGGCCGACCACCGTCGACGCATCAATCCCAACCACCATGGCCGGCCTCAACTGCGGCACAATCTCGTCGGCCGCGTGGCCCGCCATCCACCACGGCCTGGACGCCGCCATCGGAGTAACCGACGCCGAGGCAAGCGAGGCCCTCCATGTCCTGCACGGCCAAGGCATCCTCGCGGGTCCCTGCGGAGCAGCCGCCCTGGCCGGCCTCCAAGCTGCCGATCTCCAGCTACCCGCATCAACAAGCGCCGTACTCATCAGCACCGAGGGCATCACGGCGAACTCCCCCTGAACCGACTGGTATTCCGTCATACGAACACGCACAACCCGCCGCGAGGCCGTCGATAGGGTGGAATCCGATGGCTCACACAGTGCGTGATCTGCTGCCCGAATCCCTGCTCTCCCAAGCGCTCGCCACGCTCGATCTGGCGGGAGTATCGCCGGATATCGGCGATCGACAGGCTTGGGAGGCGGTCCCGACTCACGACCGTACGGCGCTGCTCGCGGATGCCGAGGAGCAGCTCGCCAGGGCGTGGCCGGTGGTGTTGGCCAGTGACTACGCCCGGTTCCAGCGCGAGGGCGATCGGGAGCGGTACGAGACGCCGTACTTCGAGCGGCGCCGCCGGATCGTGACCAGCACGCTGGCGGCGCTGCTGACCGGCGAGTCGCGATGGGTCGCCGACGTGGTGGACGGCGTCTGGCTGGTCTGCGACGAGGCCACCTGGACGGTGCCGGCCCACGCGCGGTCGGGGCTCAGCCGCGGCGAAGCTCTGCCGCAACCGACCGATCGCGACCTCGATCTGTTCTGCGCCGAGACCGGCGGACTGCTCGCCTGGGTGGATCATCTGCTCGGTCCGGCCCTCGACGAATCCACCCGGACCCGGATCGGCACCGAGGTCGACCGTCGGGTACTCACTCCGTTCCTCGAGGTCCGCGACTGGCCCTGGCTGACCGAGTTCACGAACAACTGGAACCCGTGGATCCACTCGAACCTGACGATCTGCGCACTGCTGCTCGAGCGCGATCCGGTACGCCGGGCCGCGGTCGTGTCGCTCGTCGTCGACGGCCTGGACCGCTTCCTCGATTCGTACCCCGCCGACGGTGGCTGCGACGAGGGCGCGTCGTACTGGACCCGCGCCGGCGGTGCGGTCGCGGACAGTCTGGTCCTGCTGTACGACGCGACCGCGGGACAGCTGGACGGTTTCGGTCACCCCAAGCTGCGGCCGATCACGTCGTACCTGCCGGCGATGCACATCCAGGACCGGTGGTACGTCAACTTCGCGGACTGCCCCGCGCAGCTGTCCGATCCGTCGGTCGCCTACCCGCTGTACCGGCTCGGCGTACACACCGACGAGCCGGCCGCTCGTCGGCACGCCCGAGCGGTCAAGCGGCGTGACGACCCGCTCGTGGCGCGGATCCCCTCGATGGCGCGGGTGATCGGGACGCTGCTCGACGAAGGTCTACGCGCCGACGAGGAGGGCGTGGAGCCGACGCGGGACACCTGGCTGCCGGACACCGAAGTACTCGTGGCGCGCTCGAAACACCTGCTCGTCGCGCTCAAGGGCGGGCACAACGCCGAGTCGCACAACCACAACGACGTCGGGTCGCTGATCATCGCCGTCGACGGTGTGCCGCGGGTCATCGATCTCGGCGTCGGCACCTACACCCGGAAGACGTTCTCAAAGGATCGCTACCAGATCTTCACGATGCGGAGCGACTATCACAACCTGCCGCGGATCAACGGGTTCTCGCAGCCACCCGGTCGCGAGTTCCGCGCAGCCGGCATGTCGGTCGAGCTCAACGATGCCCGCGCCCGCTCCCAGGTCGAACTCGCCGGCGCGTACCCGGCTGAGGCAGGCATCCGCTCCTGGCGCCGGGACCTCGTGCTGAACCGCCCCGACGAGCTGATCGAACTGACCGACACCTGGGACCTGCAGGAAGCGCCGAACTCGTTGCTCTGGCACCTCATCGTCAACGGCCCGGTCACCCTCGAGGACGGCATCGCCCGTGCCGGCGCCTTGACGATCTCCTACGACGCCAACCAGGTATCGCTGACCGCCGAGCCCCTTCCCCTCGACGATCCCAAGCTGAGCACGATCTGGGGCGACCAGGTCACCCGCCTGGTCCTCTCCGCGCACCCATCGCTCCGCACCCCCACCGGCCGAACCACGATCACGTTCAGCAGCTGAGGCTCACCGCAACTCGAAGCCCGAGACGCGGAGCGCTTCGCGGAGGTGCTCACGGCCTTTCAGACCAGCGATGGTGCCGAAGCGAGTCGCCACTCGCGCAGTCCAGCCCGACGGCAGCCCGGCTTCGGCGTAGAAGGCGTCGAGCGTTTCCTCGTACGTCCGCAGATGCGGCTCCTGTGGAGGCAGCTCGTACCGCTCGTGGTGCAGAACCGCCTCCTGCGGGAGCCGCGGTTTCACCGAGGTCTCGCCGAGCTGATCGGGCTGCCCCACGGTCAGCCCGAAGACGGGGAACACGTTGGGCGGCAGTTGAAGCTCCGCGGCGACGTCCAGCGGATGGTTCCGGATCGCACCGACGAAGACCGTGCCCAGACCGAATGATTCAGCGGCCAGGGACGCGTTCTGCGCCGCCAGGGCGACGTCGACGAAGGCCAGCAGGGCTGCCTCGACGAAGTCGGCGGCCTCGGCGGTGCCGGACCCGAGCTCGGTGGTGATGTGCCGCGCCCGGGCGAGGTCGGCCAGCCAGACCAGGAACAGCGGCGCCTGCGCGATGAAGTCCTGCTCGCCGGCCAGCTTCGCCAACCGGGTACGGCGCCCCGCGTCGCGAACCGCGACGACGCTCCACAACTGCAGGTTGCCCGAGGTCGGCGCCGACTGAGCTGCCGCGATCAGAGCCGTCAACGTGTCGTCCGGCACCGGATCCGGCCGGTACGACCGCACCGACCGGTGCGCGAGCTGCTGCGCCAGCACCTCACTCCACACCGCCGGCGGCTCGAAAGCGCCACCCACCCCGTACCGCAACCGATAGGAATCAACCGCCGCCATCGCACCTCCTGGTCAGGAACAGGACCACGCCCTCGCCGGCACCGTACGCCCGCGGTCCCGCCTGGTGAACGGGGCCGATGACAACCGTGCCGCGAGGGACGCGGTCCTGCTCGTGGTGCGACCCCGCCGGGTACGGACGGGGTCACGACCAAAAGTCTACTGACCTACTACACATTCCCGCCGTCATCTCACCGACCGGGACGGACGCCGGAACCCTGATCGCGGGGTCAGGACACAGAAGGGGTGAGTGCGGGACGATCGGGAGGTGGCGGTGGGCGACGGGGAGTTGTGGCGACGGGCCGTGGGCGGGGAGCCGGAGCTGTTCGGTGTCCTGTTCGACCGGCACGCCAAGGCGGTGTACAACTTCGTGTTCCGGCGGATCGGGTCCTGGAGCGACGCGGAGGACCTCACCTCGCTGGTGTTCCTGCATGCGTGGCGCCGGCGCGGTGACGTGGTGCTGGTGCACGACTCCGCGCTGCCCTGGCTGTTGCGTACGGCGGACTTCGTGGTCCGCAACGAGCGGCGCCGGCAGCGGTTCCGCTGGCTGAACCTCGCCCGGCAGGCGCCGGTCACGGACGAGCCGGATCACGCCGACCGGGTGGCCGCCCGGATCGACGACGAACGCGAGGCGAACCGGCTGCGCGGCCTGCTGCGGCAGTTGCCGCGGCACGAGCAGGAGATCGTCGAGCTGTGTTTCTGGTCCGGACTCGACGCACAGTCCGCCGCCGTCGCACTCGACGTACCACTCGGCACCGTGAAGTCCCGGCTGGCTCGGGCCCGTAGGCGCCTTCGCGATCTCAGCATCGCCGTACCGGATCAGATCCGGCCCGATTCCGTGGAGAACCTGTCATGAACGAACTGCTCACCCGCCGACCCGACCGGCCGCTGCCGCCCGGGACGCACGAGCGGCTGCGCGCCGAACTGCTGTCGGCCATCGAGTCCGAGCCGGCCCGCTCGCCCCGTCGCGTCCTGGCACCGGCGCTCGCGGCCGCGTCCGTCCTCGCGGTGGTCGCCGGCCTGGCGATCGGTGTCCGCGCGCTGCAGGACGACGCCCGGCCGGCGGCCGCCGGCGATCCGGTGAAGCCTACGATCAGGGCGCTCACGCCCGCGGAGACCCAGACGCTGCGCGGACAGTGCCTCGCCGAGGCCAACCGGATCACCAGCAAGTCGTTGCCACATCCGTTCACCGACTACAAGGTGACGAAGGCCTTCGAGTTCACCGATGTGAAGGACCCGAGGGTGGTGACGACGTGGCTGATCGGTTCCGGCATCCAGCGGTACCCGTCCGTGCCGAAGGGCGTCCCGGACCAGAGCCACCCGGGGTACTGGCTGTGCAGCCGCACCGCGGGCGGCGTCATCAGTGAGTCGAGCATCCGGTTCAGTCCGGGTGCCCGGTTGTCCGGCAGCCCGATGATGCGGATCGCTCGCAACGCCGGTGTCTACACCAAGTCGATCGCCCGGATCACGGTCCAGGCCAAGGGCGAGCCGGTGACGGACGCCCTGCTGATCGACGGGTTCTGGTTCGCGCCCACGCTCGGGCGCACCGGCTGGGGCCCGTACGACTCCGGCGACCCAGGCTTCAACGACTTCGTCGTCCGCGGGTACGACGCCAACGGCACACTGCTGACGACCGATCATGGCATCGACCCGACGGCCGCGCCGATCACGTGCGAAAGGGTGATGGTCACACTGCCGAACGGCGACCTGAGCGCGACCCCGAAGACACCTATCCGACCCGAGTGCCGCGAGTACCGCTGGCCGTCCTGAACGAGGCGCGGAGGGACACGCCGGTGGCCCTCCGCGCGATCGGTCAGCCGACCGACGGGCCGAGGCCCAGGGATTGCGGGGTGCTCGAGTCCGGGGACGGCTGGTGCAGTCCTTCGTCCAAGGCGCCGTACTCGGTCATCAAGGACGGGCTGCCGCCCCACGGGGTCTGTTCCTCGGCGATCAGGGTGTTGGTGGTGAGCAGCAGGCCGGCCACGGACGCGCCGTTCTGCAGCGCCGAGCGGGCGACCCGGAGCGGGTCGATGATGCCCATGGCAAGCATGTTGCCGTACTGGCCGGCAAGCGCGTCGAAGCCGTCGTCGACGTCCATCTGCGACGTCCGCTCCAGCACCTCCGCACCGGAGTACCCCGCGTTGGCCGCGATCAGGTACGCCGGTTCGCGCAGCGACCGCCGGACGATCTCGACACCGGCCCGGTAGTCGCCCTGGACATCCAGACCGTCGAGCGCGGTGGCGGCGTGCAGGAGGGCCATGCCGCCACCCGCGACGATCCCCTCCGCCATCGCAGCCCTGGTCGCCGACAACGCGTCCTCGACCCGGTGCTGCAGTTCCTTGAGCTCGGCCGGGGTCGGTGCGCCGACGTGAATGACCGCGACCTTGCCCGACAACGCGCCGATCCGCTCGGTGAGCACGTCCTCGTCCACCCCGAAGGTCGCGCGCTCGAGTTCCGCGCGCAGCTGCGCGATCCGGAACGCGACGTCCTTGTCATGACCCGTGCCGGCCACGATCGCGGTCCGATCCGCGTTGACCCGGACCTGTTCCGCCCGGCCCAGCTGCTCGAGCGTCATCGTCTCGAGGCTGAAGCCCGAGTGCCGGCTGTACACGGCTCCCCCGGTGATCGCCGCGATGTCCTCCAGCTTGTGCAACCGCCGGTCGCCGAAGCCGGGCGCCTTCACCGCGACGCACTGGAACAGGCCGTTGACGTGGTTGTGCACCAGCATGCTGAGCGCCGTACCCTCGAGGCTCTCGGCGATGATCACCAGCGGCCGCGGCTCGCGCATGATCTTGTCCAGCAGCGGCATCACTTCCTGGACCTTGGTGATCTTCTCGCTGCACAACAGGATGTACGGGTCGTCCAGCACGGCCTGCAGACTGCCCGGATCCGTCACCATGTACGGCGACAGGTAGCCGTTGTCGAACTCGAACCCCTCGACGAAGTCGACCCCCATCCCGTTGCTCGACGACTCCTCGACGGTCACGATCCCGCCGTCGCCGACGGTGTGCAGCGCCTTCGCGATCACCGCGCCGACCACGTCGTCGTCGTTCGCGGAGATCGCCGCGACCCGCGCGTAGTCCTGCTCGGTGATCACCGGGTGCGCGACCTCCCGCAGCCGGTCGACCAGCTTCCCGACGGCGAGGTCGATCCCGCGTTTCACCAGCACCGGGTTGCCGCCGGCGGCGATCGCGGCCATCCCCTCGCGGATGATCGCCTGGGCCAGCACGGTCGCGGTCGTCGTACCGTCGCCGACGATGTCGTTGGTCTTGATCGCGGCTTCCTTGACCAGCTGGGCGCCCATGTTCTCGAACTGGTTCTTCAGATGGATCTCCCGGGCGATCGTCACGCCGTCGTTGGTGACGACCGGCGACCCGGTGATCTTCTCCAGGATCACATTGCGGCCCTTCGGGCCGAGCGTCGACTTCACCGCGTCCGCGAGCTGATCCACTCCGGCCAGTAGCAGGTCGCGGGCACTCTCACCGAATCGCAGTTCCTTGGCCATCTTTTCCCTCCGGAAGTGGTCCTTACGGCACGAGGATCGCGCGGCCGCGGACCCGGCCGGCGTCGAGATCGGCGACCGCTCCGACGGCCGCGTCGAGTGGGTAGGTCCGGGTGTGCAGCGTGACCTTGCCGGCCTGCGCGAGCGCCATCAGCTCGGCCAGCTCGTTGAACGTGCCGACGATGTTGCCGACGATGTTCCGCTCGGTCGAGATGATGTCGAGCGTCGGGATCTGCAGCTGGCCGCCGTACCCGATGACGAAGTACGACCCGCCGGCCGCGGTCATCGCGAAGCCGTCGTTCTCCGCGCCCTGCTCGGCGACGAAGTCCAGTACGACGTGCGCGCCGGCGCCGCCGGTCAGCTCCAGCACCTTCTCCACCTGTTTGCCGTCAGCAACAACCGTCTGGTCCGCACCGAGCTGCTCGGCCAGCTTGAGTGCGTCCGGGTTGCGGTCGACGACGATGATCCGGGCCGCGGTCAGCGCGGCCAGACACTGGACGCCGATGTGCCCGAGCCCGCCCGCGCCGATCACCACGCAGGTCGTCCCCGGTGGCAGCAACGGGATCGCCTTGCGCACCGCGTGGTACGCCGTGATTCCCGCGTCGGCCAGCGCGGCCACGTCCTGCGGTCTCGTACTCGGGTCCAGTTTCACGCAGGCGCGCGCAGAGGTGAGGAGGTACTCCGCCATGCCCCCGTCACTGTCCAGCCCCGGGAACGTGCTGTTCTCGCAGTGCATGTCGTTGCCGGCGCGACAGGCGCGGCACAGCCCGCAGGTCGGGGTCGGGTGCAGGATCACCGTGTCGCCGACCTGCACGTTGGTGACCGCGGAGCCGACCTCGTGCACCCAGCCGGCGTTCTCGTGGCCGATCGTGTAGGGCAGCGGCGGGTGCATCGCCGACTCCCACTGGCCCTCGATGATGTGCAGATCGGTGCGGCACACGCCGGCGCCGCCGATCTTGACGACGACGTCCAACGGGCCCTTGACGACCGGCTCCGGTACGTCGTCGACCACTGGTTGCTGGTGGTACCCATGCAGTCGAACGGCCTTCATCCCTGCTCCTCCTCGCCCGCACCGGACTCGGTGTACCGGTGCTTCAGCATTCCTCTGCAGATACCGGTGTTGGCCTCGATCCCGGTCCGGGTCAGCCGGGCCAGGCCGAGGTGCCGCGCCGCGGCCGTCCCGGCGACCGGCTCGCCGGTCCCGACATCGACGAGCAACGCCGCGTCCGGCCCGGCCGGCAGCCCGATCTCGGCCCGCCGCCGCAGCAGCCGGTCCAGCTCGGCCGACGGCGCGACGTCGGCGATCGTCAGCCGCGCGACGTCTTCCGGATCCATGCCAGAAGCAACAAAAGGCCGGCAGACCTGATCGGTCCCGGCCAGTACCGCCTTCGCGACGAAGGTCCGGCGCAGCTCGTCGAGCTCCGCCGCCGCCTCGCCGTCGAACGAGGCGACGAAACCCGCCCGCGCCGCGACTCCGGCATTGATCTGCGCGGCCGCGAAATGATCCTCCAGCGCGACGTCCGCGCTGCGCACGGACGGGAGCGCGGACACCACGTCGTACGCGTCGGCGACCATCAGGAACGCGAAGTTCGGCGCGCAGAAGTACGTCGGCAGCCGAAGCCGGACGACCACGTCGCCGGCGGCCGACACCACACACGTGGACACGAAGCCCAGCGTCGTGATCGGTTCGTCGAGCTCCGGGTCCCGGACGGCGCTGAGCGCGTCCAGGACCCGGTCCCGTTCAGTGACTACCGCCGTCATCAGGACGCGACCAGCTTCGAGTCGTCCTGCGCGGCCGGCGTCGCCTCCTTCAGTTGCAGCTCTTCCGGCACCTTCAGGTCGTAGAGCTTGGCGGCGTTCAGCCCGAGGATCTTCTTCTTGCCCTCGACGCCGAGCCGCGGGTAGTCCGCGAACTCCGGCTGGTCGGGCATCTCCCAGTCGACGAAGCCCTCGACCTGCCACTTCGGCTCCCAGATGCCGTAGTCGCTGCCGAACGTCATCTTGTCCTCGCCGACCCAGAACAGCAGTTCCCCCATCACCTTCGCGAAGAACTGCGGCCGGGCGTGCATCAGACCGCCGATCACGACCGACAGACCGGCGTACACGTTCGGTTCCTGGGTGGCCATGAAGCAGAAGTCCTCGATCCGCGGCAGGCCGACGTGCTCGACGATGAAGTTGAGCTCCGGGAAGTCGGTCGCGGCGTGGTCGATGTCGGAGACGTCGAACGCGTCCTTGTCCAGCGGCCAGATCGTCGGGCCCTTGTGGACGTGGATGTTCTTGATCCCGAGCTCCTGGGCCTTCTCCAGGTAGCGGTACGCCGCGGTGTCGGTGAGCTTGTAGCCCCTGGACCCGGCGTTCCACTCGGCGGTGTAGAGCTTGACGCCCTTCGAGCCGTACCGTTCGACGTTGTGCGCGAGCTCCTCCAGCCCCGCGTCACCGTCGCGCGGGTCGAAGCGCGTGTTGAGCACGAACTTCCCGGGGTGTTTCTCACCCAGGGCCGCGTTCTGCTCGGTGGTGTTGAAGCCCTCCTTGTACCACTCCTTCAGGTACGTCGGCTGGAAGATCGCGACGTCCACGTAGCCGTCCTCGAAGACGTCCTTCATCAGGTCGTCCTCGGAGTAGCGCATGAACTTCTCGATCGGCCAGTGGGTGTTCTGCGGCGCCAGACTCATGTACGCGTGGAAGCATTCGATCCATCCCTTCGCGTACTGCTCCTGCCCCGGCACCCAGTTGTCGGGTGCCGCGTTCCAGAAGTGCATGTGGCTGTCGACCACGAAGTACTTCTCACCGTTCTTCTCGTACACGAGAACCCCCTTGTTTCAGCTGGATGTAGGTCAGCTGGATGCGGTCAGATCGAACCCGATGTACTCGGCGGCGTCCTCGGGGTTGGCGAACAGGATGGTCCGGTCGTCGAGGTGCACCATCCGCCCGTAGTGGGTGGACATGTTCTCCTCGAACTCGGCCTGGTCGAAGTAGCCGGGCTCCTCGCCGAGCGCCTCGGACACGTCGTCGTAGATGACCTCCATCTTGCCGACCGCGTCGACCCGGATCATCGACGGCAGCGGCGTCACCGTGACGTTGTCGTAGGCCTTCATCACGTCCGCGACGACTACGCCGACCTGGTTGTTCATCAGCGTGAAGCCGCACTTGTTGGACGCCGTGCTGTCCGCCTTGAACGGGCTCTCGACGACTGCCTTGAGCGTGGTCACTGTGCCAACTCCTTCGGTTCCTCGAGGCCCAGCGAGACGACGATGCCGCTGAACCGGCTCTTCGCGCGGTCGAGGCCGTCCTCGAACCGCGGCGGTTTCGCGTCCGGCTGCGACCAGATCGGCTGCAGCGTCCGGGCCGCGGCGAGCGCCTTTTGGGTCCAGGACCCCATCCAGTCCGTCAGGATCGCCTTGTTGTGGTCGGCGAACTCGCGGTCGTTGGTGAGCAGCTCGAACATGGCGGTGGTGTAGCGCAGGTCGCGCTCGGCGAAGTCGTACTCCGCCGCGCCGACCACCGTCGGGGTGACGAAGTCACCGTTGCGCGGCGCCGCCTGCTGCACGAGCTGGCTGCGGAAGAGCTCGCCGACGAGCGGTTCGAAGACGACGTTCGCGGCGAAGATCGCCTCGCACCAGTCGTCGATCGCGGTCAGCGACTCGGCGAGCTCGCGGACGCCCTGCCAGGCGGGGTCGGAGTTCCACGTCTCCAGGTGCGCGCTGCCGTTGAACCCGTCGATCTCCTCCGAGAGCGTAAGGTTGTAGAGCGCGAGGTCCTGGGCGGCGCGGATCCGGTGCATGCTGTTCACCGAGATCGCGTTGTTGTGCATGTTGGTCGGTGCGCGCCGGTTGGCGTTCGCGAACAGGTAGAGGCCGAGACCGTGGTCGACGTGCATCCAGGCGCCGACGTGCTGCTCGACGAACCGGACCCAGTTCGGGTTCCACTGGTCGAAGGCCTTGGACTGCCGGGCCGCCTCGACGTTCTGGGTGACCTGCCGGACGACGTTGGAGTTGTAGCGGTAGAGCGTGAGCTCCCACTCCTCGTTCGGGTCCCGGAACTCGTGCCAGCCGGTCGCCGGCCATTCCTTCACGACCAGCCCGCCGGTTCCCGGGCCCCGCTGCGGTTCGGGCTGGTCCGAACCCCAGGCCTTCAGCGCGGTCCAGTCGAGCGGGTACCCGCCGCGGCCGTCGGAGAAGCCGTACAGCCAGCCCTGCGTGAGGTAGTGCCGCGGATCCGGCTGGACGTCGACCGTGACGTCCTCGTAGTGGCTCTGCTTGCGCTTCTGCGGCTTGTAGTAGTTGTAGCGCCGCTCGTTCGAGTCGGGGAACTCACGGGCGCCCGCCTCGGCGTCGGTGAAGACCGGCTTCGGAACGCTGCGTTCGACCTTGCTCGGGTGGTCTTCTGTGGTCGTCATCGGCTCTCTGCCTCCAGCACCTTCGAGTCACCGGCGTCGCCGGTCGTGGTGAACTTGTCGTAGTAGATGTGCTTCGTCGCGACCCCGAGGCGTTCGAGCAGCGGGATCGCCGCCTCGACCATCGGTGGTGGACCGCACACGTACGCGTCGGCTCCGGTCAGGTCCGGCTCGAGCCGGCGGACCACGTCCGTGATCAGCCCGCTCTCGCCGTCCCACTCCGCCCCCGACGACTCGGACAGCGCGGGCACGTACCGGAACCGCGGCAGCCGCTGCTCCAGCTCGTGCAACTCGTCCTCGAAACACAGGTCGGGCTCCGTCCGGGATCCGTAGTAGAACGTCGTCGGCCGGTCGATCCCGCGCTCGGCCATCGAGCGCAGCAGCGCCAGGATCGGCGCCATCCCGGCGCCACCCCCGACGAAGACCAGCCGGGCGTCCGGGTTGTCCCGGAGGGTGAACACCCCGAACGGCCCGGTCAGGTCCAGGCGGTCGCCGACCTGGAGCCGTCGGTCCAGGAATTCCGAGAACAGGCCGCCCGGGTACACCTTGATCACGAATTCCAGCTGCCCACTCTCCCGGCTGGAGGTGTTCGCCATCGAGAACGACCGGCTGGCGGCCTCGCCGGTGCCGGCGCCCGGGACGGTGATGTCGACGTACTGGCCGGGGAAGAACTTCAGCTCGCCGGGCTCGGTGAGCTTCAGCACCAGGTGCCGGAGGTCGTGCGTCACCGGGGTGATCGCGACGACCTCCGCGGTGCGTTCCTGGATCGGCAGCCCGGAGCGGATCATCTCCTCGTCGTAGTTGAGCAGCTCGATCGTGAGGTCCTCGAAGGCGTGCGCCCGGCAGAGCAGGGTGTAGCCCTCGTCCAGTTCGTACTCCGGCAGCGCGAAGGTCGAGTACCGGTCCAGGTCGATGTCCTCACCGTCGAGGACGAACGACTTGCAGGACGCGCACTGGCCCTCCTTGCAGCCGTGCATCAGCATCACGCCCTGCTCGGCCGCGGCGCGGAGAATCGTCTGGTCCTCGTCGACCTCGATCTCGATGCCGACGGGCTCGAACCTCACGACGTGCTTGTCTCCCATGGGATCAGGCGTCGGCAGGAGCGAAGCGTCCGGCCGGGCCACCCTTGACGTAGCGTGCCGCGAACGCGGTCCGCTCGTCGTCGGACATCTCGTTCAGCAGTACGTTCGGGCTCGCCAGCGGCGGGCACTTGCGCAGGTGGTCGAGGGTCCACATCTTGCTCGGGTCCAGGTCGAGGTGCGGCTGCGCGACCATGGTCTTGCCGTCGTCGCGGACGAAGCCCATGTCCGACACCACGTCGGCCCAGTTCCAGCCGTGGTACAAGGTCTCCCACTCGCGGTGGCCGATCAGCTTGCCCATGTTCGGCGTGTTCCGGCCCATGTACGTCGGGCGGAACGCGGTCTCGTCGGTCCACTTGCACATCTCGTGGCAGTACGTCCGCCACTGGCCGTCGACCTTCGCCATCACCATGTCCTCGCGGACCAGGCAGGGCACCATGCATGTCCAGCAGCGGTGCGGGTACTCGTAGTCCACGTCCTCGAAGACGATCGGCTTGTGCCCGTTCGGCCGCGACAGCCGGTTGTAGTTCTCCCACCACTTGCCGTACTTGTCGTACCAGCCCGGGTACTTGTACTCGAACCACTCGAAGTCCTTGTCGGTCATCGGGTCGATCCGCCAGTAGTTGGCGAGCCAGCCGGTGGCGAAGAACTGCGCGACCTCGTGCACGTAGCCCTTGTTCCAGATCTGGTTCCACGCCTCCTCGATCAGGTCGTGCGGGATCTCGAGTCCGTACTTCTCCAGCGGCACCAGGTAGCTGCGGTAGTAGTCGTCGTAGATCCAGCGGCGCCACATCTCCGCGTACGACTCGCGGTCCTTGCGGCGATCCTTCGTGCCGTACTCGATGAAGGTGCCGATCGCGGCGTCGACGACGCGGTGGTTGTTCCACCAGGCGTACCGCAGGTCGCGGGCGAGCAGCTGGTGGTTGTCCTCGTCGGACAGCGCCATCAGCAGCGTGGCGTACCCGTTGCTGATGTGCCGGGACTCGTCGGACTGCACCGAGTGGAAGACCGTCGGCAGCAGGTAGTCGCCGTTCGCGGCGGCCTCGGCGGGCATCGCGACGAACAGCGTGTTGGTGAACGCGGTCTCGGCCACGATCGTCAGGTAGATGCTGGCCGCGGTGATCGCGTCACCGGTGATGAACCCCTCGGCGAACTGCCGGCCGATGGTGCCGCAGTAGTCGCTCTGGAAGTCCCGCAGGCTGGAGTTGAAGCCCGCCGGGTCGATGTAGTTGTTCATGTACAGGCGTTTGAGGTTCTGCTGGATCGTCGAGTGCCTGACCTCGTCGATCATCTGGATGGCCTGCCCGTTGTGCAGTTCCGGGTTCGGCACGGTCCGGAACAGCAGCGGCATCGCCCGCGCCGCCGAGATCTCCGGCAGCGGAATGATGCTCAGGAACAGCTTCTGCCACTCCAGCCAGCGTTCCTGCACCTGGCGGAACATGTTGCCGCGGATCGCGCCGTCGGAGGCGCCGTACACCCGGTGGTCCTTCTCCTCCTGCATCGGGAAGTACGACCGCAGGACCTGCTTGAGGGGGTCCTTCTTCTGCGCCTTGCGGAACGTGTAGTCCGTTCCGTACTGGGAGACCGGCTCGTGGTACGCCGGTTCCCATGACAATTCCTGGATCTTCTGGTGGGCCTTCGCCACGCTCTGGCGACTCATGGCACTCCTCCCGCTCATGTGGCCGGCTTCGTTCTTGCAGTACATCGCCGTCCGGAGTGCGCCGAGGTCTCAAATTGAGATGGGTGTCAGGGCTCCTCGAGGTACGCCTGCCGGAGCTCCGCGAGGCGGGTCTCGGTCTCTTCGGCCAGTCGTTGGTCACCCTGCGGATCGGGCCGGATACCCAAGCAGCGCAGGAGTTCCGCGGCCGGCTCGCCCGGGTGCCCGGTCACACCGAGGACCGGATGCAGGCCGACGTCGGCCAGGTGCTCGAAGACGACATTGACGACCGTCCAGGGGTTGTACGACTCCGCGGGCTGCGAATCAGTCATCGAAACCTCCTCTGGCATCCTCCTGGCATCACAAGCCCGCCAGGTCCGGATGGTTGTCTCATTCTGAGACGCTGCTTGCGCGGCGGACTGGACTACCCTCGAAGAGGACCGGGTGGGGCCCCGCGATTCCGCCGTACCCACTCGGCGCTCGGGGAGGCCCCATGGACGAACTCGCACCGTCGATGGAAGACAACCGGCGGGCCGCCACGGCTCGGCTGAACTTCCTCACGCTCGATCCGGTCACGCCCCGCGACGTCCGGCCGCCGATCCTCGCCTCCTGGGTGCGATCGCGGCGCTGGAACCTGCCGGCCGACCGGATCACACTGCCGTACGTCGCGGACCCGGATCTGGACGTCCCGCTGACCCGCAGTGCGAGCGGGGTGTTGCGGCAGCTGCACGAGAACCTCGACGGTCAGCCGATCAGCGTGATCCTGACCGACCGCACGGGCCTGGTGCTGCAGCGGCTCACGGCGGACGCCGAGCTGGCCAGGCACCTCGACAAGGTCTTCCTGGCCCCAGGGTTCAGCTATGCCGAGCAGTTCGCCGGCACCAACGGGATCGGGACCGCGCTCGAGGGTGGCGGGCCGATGCACGTGTTCGGTCACGAGCACTACGCCGAGGATCTCGAGGACCTCGCGTGTGCCGGCGTACCGATCAAGCATCCGGTGAACGGCAAGACGGTGGGCGCGATCGACCTGACCTGCTGGCGCAAGGACGCGGGCTCGTTGCTGATGGCGCTGGCGAAGACCACGGCCGCGAACATCCGCGCCGCGTTGCTGAAGGACAGCTCCGCGCGCGAGCTCTCGCTGCTGGAGGCGTACCTGCAGAGTTCGCGCCGGCTCGGTGACATGGTGCTCGCGGTCGACGACGACCTGCTGCTGATGAACGCGCAGGCGCGGCAGTCGCTGGACGCCGCTGACCAGCGCGCGGTGCTCGGGCATGCGGCCGAGATCCTGGCCAGGGGTACGACGGAGTCCGTCACGGCCGAGCTGCCGACCGGCGCGCGGGTCCGGATCACGTGCCGGCCGGTCAGCGGTGGGCCAGGCGCCGGCGTGATCCAGATCAGCCCGCACTCGTCCGGCTCCGGCCTCAGTACGCCGGCCTCGGGCCACCGCCCGCCGCCGCGCCCGGTGCTGCCGGGTCTGGTCGGCCGGAGCGCGCCGTGGCTGGTCAGCAGCCGCGAGGTCGACAACGCCTGCCGGACCGGCCAATGGGTCGTGCTGACCGGCGAGCACGGTGTCGGCAAGGTCGCGCTCGCGCGTGCCGCGCACCAGCAGAACACCCCGGCCGGACTGTTCCATATCGTCGACGCCGCACGACTCGGCGCCGGTTTCGCCGCCGAACTCGAGGCCGAACTGGCCGACGACTCCGTGCAGGCGCTGGTGATCCGGCACGTCGAGTGCCTCGACAAGGGCGGCGTCATGGCCACGCTCGAGGCCTTGTACGACGTCCTCGAGCACCGCCCCGCCGACCCGCCGTGGATCGCGGTCACGCTCACCACCGAGGACACCGAACCACCCGATCTCGGTGAACTGTTGTCGCTCTTCCCGCTGACGATCGAGGTGCCACCGCTACGGCACCACATCGAGGACGTGCGTGAACTGGTACCGCACTTCCTGAACCAGCTGAGTCACGGCGAGCTGACCTGTTCGCCGGACGCCATGCAGCAGTTGCTCCGCTCGGCGTGGCCGGGGAACACCGCCGAGCTGTGCCAGGTCCTCAAGCAGGTCGTCGTACGCCGTCGGCGGACCGGCGTGATCACGCCCGCGGACCTGCCGGCCCGGGCGCAGGCGACCAGCCGGCGCAGCCTGAGCCAGCTCGAGGCGCTCGAACGGGACGCGATCATCCGCAGCCTGGTCGCCAACGACGGTCACAAGGGCCGCGCCGCCAAGTCCCTCGGGATGTCCCGCGCGACCATCTACCGCAAGATCCACGACTATGGAATCCAGCCTCCCTAGCGCCGATCTACGGCGTTGACGGGGCGCTCAAGTGTGATCGGAGCTGCACCGGGATTCGTCACTTTAGGCATATTTGATCAATTTGCCCTTGCCGGGAGCGTTCCGCTCGGGGTGAGATGGGCGAATGACGCAGACGCGCGCCGCCGGGGCGGTGGAGGGCGGGAGTTTCTCCTATCGCCCGTTGATCTGGCTGGCGGTCGCGACGTTCTCGATGGGGATCGACGGCTACGTGCTGGCCGGACTGCTTCCCCAGATCGCCGGCGACCTCGACGTCACCGCGGCCGCCGCCGGGCAGCTGATGTCGGTCTTCGCGTTCACCGCGGCGCTGGCCGGCCCGGTGCTCGGCACCCTCACCTCCCGCTGGGAACGCCGGACGACGATCGCCTTGGCACTGGGCGTGTTCGTGCTCGGCAACCTGGTGGTCGGGATCGCCACGAACTACCCGATCGCGCTCAGCGGCCGGGTCATCGCCGCGCTCGGCGGCAGCCTGCTGAACGCGGCCGTCACCGGGTACGTGATCGCGCTGACACCGGTCGAGCACCACGGGAAGGCGCTGTCGTTCGTCCTCGGTGGCTGGATGACGGCGACCGCACTCGGCGTACCGGTCGGTCTGCTGCTCGGGCAGTCGAGCTGGCGGTTCCCGATGATCCTGGTCGCGGTGGTCGGCACGATCGCGCTGATCGGCATCCTGCTCGGCCTGCCCCGGCTGCACCTGGCCGGCGGAACGCTCGTCGAACGCCTCCGGCCACTCGGCCGGCCGCGGCTCGTCGCCGGACTGCTCGTCACCACCGGCATCCTGTGCAGCAGCTACGCCTGCTTCACCTACGCGACGCTGATCCTCGGGCCGCACTTCCACGCCGGCTGGGCAATCATCGTGATCATGTTCGGGTACGGCGTCGCGAGTATGGCCGGCAATGCGGTGACCGGACGGCTGGTCGACAAGTTCAGTGCGATCCGCGTGCTGACGATCGTCCTGATCGGGCTCCTGCTGAACGCGGTGCTCGGCATGATCGCGTTGATGCTCGCCCCGGCTGTCGTGGCTGCCGTGTGGGGCCTGATCTGGTTCTTCGGCGCCGGGGTCGGGAACGGCGGCGCCGCCGTACCGCAACAGGCCCGGCTGGCAGCACTCGCACCGGACTCGGCGGCGATCGTGATGGCCCTGAACGGCAGCGCGATCTCGCTCGGATCGGCGCTCGGCAGCGGTCTCGGCGGTGTCGCCCTGACCGCCGGCTCGTCGGCGAACGGACTGCTCGGCGTCTCGGCCACGATCCTGGCGGTCACGGTCGGCCTGCACCTACTCGTCGTCCGCGCCTCGCGCAGCGCGGAGCCTATAATTCGGTCATGACCGAAAAACTGCGGATCGTGCTGGCCGCGACGCCGGTGTTCCGGGAGATGGTGTTCGCCCCGGCCAGTGTGGCGCGCCTGGAGGCGCTCGGGGAGGTCGTCGTACTGGACGATCCCGCCGACGCTGAGGCGTTGACGGCGGCGCTGCCCGGGACCGACGTACTGATCACGTCGTGGGGTGCGACACCGCTGACGGCCGCGGTGCTGGATCACGCGGACCGGCTGCGGCTGATCGCCCACAGCGCGTCGTCGGTGAAGCACTTCGTGACCGACGACGTGTTCCGCCGGGACATCCGGATCACGCAGGCGGGTCAGGCGATGGCACGACCGGTGGCCGAGGTGTCCCTGGCGTTCACGCTGAGCATGCTGCACCGCATCCACCGGTTCGACCACGCGATGCACCGTGGCGCCTGGCGCGAAGACGAGCCGCCGCAGCACGGCCTCCCGGCCTCGCGGATCGGGGTCGTCGGCGCGTCCCGGACCGGACTCGAGTACCTCAAGATGCTGGTCGCCCTGGGTGCGGAGGTCGTCGTCCACGACCCGTATCTCACCGACGGGCGCGCCGCCGAACTCGGCGTCCGCCGACTCCCGCTGGACGACCTGCTCCGCACCAGCCGGGTGGTCGCGCTGCACGCGCCCACCCTCCCGGAGACCCACCACCTCATCGGTGCCCGGGAGCTCGCGCTGATGGCTGACGGCACCTCGCTCGTCAACACCGCCCGCTCCTGGCTCGTCGACACCGCTGCCCTGCTGACCGAGCTGAAGTCCGGCCGGCTGGACGCCGCGCTGGACGTCTTCGACGAGGAGCCGTTGCCGGCCGACAGCCCGTTCCGCTCACTGCCGAACGTCCTGCTGACGCCGCACCAGGCGGCCGCGACCGTCGAGTGCTACCTGGAGATGGGCACCATCACCGCCGGCGAGATCGAGCACTACGCGGCCGGACGCCCGCTCGAACACGAGCTGACGGAGGCCGCGCTCGCCCGCATGGGGTGATCAGCAGACGGTCGCCGACGCCGTACGGACGGCTTGGCGGTGCAGCTGGTCGAGGTGGTGCCGGATCTCCGCCGACGTGGTCGACACGAACAAGGCGATCGCGCACCGCGGGCCTGTCCGGCGGAGGTGGTCGACACGGACCAGCTCAGCGAGCAGCTGCGTGGTGAGCGCGTCGAGCTTCTCGCGGATCACGTTGAGGTCCGGGCCGGTGGCCGGCGCCTTGTCCGGGTGAGCCGCCCAGTAGGCGAGCAGGCCGCGCTGGACGACCTTGCTGGCGTCGATCTGCGCCTGGAAGAACTGCGCCGTCGACTCGGGATCGATCCCGAGCTGTACGGCGGACTGCCGCACCGAGTCCAGGATCTGCTGCTCACGCACCGGGTCGTCGACCGGCTTCCCACTGAAGTACTTCGAGGCCGCCACGTCGTCACCGATCAGGATCCGCTGGATCATCAACTCGGTCAGCCCGTCGAAGGACGGCACCCGGCTGCCGACCGGCACGTGCACTCCCCTGTCCTGCACGGTGCCGATGTCTTGCCCGGTGCCGGCCGGTGCCGCGTAGGCCATTGGCGCCAGGAGTGCCGTCGTACCGGCGACTCCGGCCGCGACGGCTCCGGTGATCAGCTTGCGAAGCATGTGGTCCCACCCTCTCGCGTGACGGTCTCGAACGGCACGCGACTGTACGCCGCGCGGGGTGCACAAGCGTTCACTTCGACGACACTCGAACCATCCGCGCCACCGGCGGCCCCGAACACCTGCCATGAACAGGGCACTCGGGGCACTCGGTGGTGTGGTCGCGGCCGGAGCAGCACTCGCGGTCGGTTATCTCGTCGCGGACCTCACCGGCGGGCCGTGGCCGGTCGACGCGGTCGGGGTCCAGGTCATCGACTGGGCGCCCGGATCGGTGAAGGACTGGGCGGTCCGCACGCTCGGCACGGCCGACCGGCCGCTGCTCCGGGTCGGGATCTGTACGGCGCTCGTGATCGTCGCCGCGATCGCCGGGATCCTCGGCGCCCGCGGCCACCGCCGGTTCGCGGTCGGGATCGCCGGCGGGCTGGGTCTCGTCGGCCTGGTGTTCGCGATCACGAGCCGTTCGGCCGCGGGCAGTACGTCCGACCGTTTGCTCCCAGCAATCATCACGCTGATCGTCGCCGTACTCGCGATGGCGCTGGTGGTCCGGCAACCCCGCCACCGAACCGCTGAGCAACCGGAAGGTTTCGACCGGCGCCAGTTCCTGCTCACGGTCGGCGCGCTGGCCGTGGCCGGCGCCGGATCCGCCGGCGCGACCCGCCTCGTCGGGACCTCCGGCGACGAGTTGCGCGCCCGCATCCGCGTGCCTGCACCGCAGAGCTCCGCCGGCCCGCTCCAGCCCAGCCTGAACGTTCCCGGGATCAGCCCGTTCACCACTCCGAACGCCAAGTTCTACAGGGTGGACACGCTGCTCCAGGTCCCGAAGATCGACCCGCGGGACTGGGAGCTGCGCATCCACGGCCTTGTCGACAAAGAGCTCCGGCTCTCCTTCGACGACCTCGTCCGGCGCCGGTTGATCGAACGCGACATCACCCTGACCTGCGTCTCCAACGAGGTCGGTGGCCCGTACGTCGGCAACGCGCGCTGGATCGGCGTACCGATCGCGGACATCCTCCGCGAGGCCGGCGTCCGACAAGATGCGGACGCGGTGAAGTCGACCAGCGTCGACGGTCTGACCATCGGTACGCCGCTCGCGGCGCTCACCGACGGGCGGGACGCGATCTTCGCGGTGGCGATGAACGGCGAACCACTCCCGTTCGCGCACGGCTTCCCGGTCCGGATGGTGGTGCCCGGCCTCTACGGCTACGTGTCCGCGACCAAGTGGATCATGGACTTCGAAGTCACCCGGTTCCGGGACTTCAGCGCGTACTGGACGGATCGCGGGTGGTCGGTGGAGGCACCGATCAAGACGTCCGCGCGGATCGACGTACCCACGGGGTTCGCGAACCTGAAGGCCGGGCCGGCGGTGGCCGCCGGGGTCGCGTGGGCGCAGCACCGCGGGATCGCGAAGGTCGAGGTTCGGGTGGACGACGGTCCGTGGCAGGAGGCCCGGCTGGCTCCGGTCGCCGGGATCGACACCTGGCGGCAGTGGACGTTCCGCTGGAACGCGACGCCCGGCACGCACAAGCTCACCGTGCGCGCGATCGATGCCACCGGCACCGTTCAGACCGACCGCCAGGCGCCCCCGCGACCGAACGGTTCGAGCGGGCTGCACAACACCGTCGTGATGGTCGAGTGATTCGGACCCATCCGGTCCGCGAGCAGCTCCGAAGTACCGATGTCAGCAACGTCCTCAGGAAAGTGATCACCTCATGTCCAAGCACCTCACCCGCGCCGGACTCGCCGCCACCGCGCTGGCCCTCGCACTGACCGCATCCGCTTGTGGGGGCAGTGACGACAACAACTCCAGCGGATCCTCCAGCAGCGCCGCCAGTTCGCCGTCGATGAGCGACTCCACGTCGGCGAGCGCGTCGCCGTCGATGAGCGGTGCCGCCGACATGGTCGGCCCGGGCTGCGCCGACTACGCCAAGGCGAACCCGAGCGGCGCCGGCTCGATCGACGGGATGGCCGCCGCTCCGGTCGCGACCGCCGCGTCCGGCAACCCCTTGCTCAAGACTCTCGTCGCGGCGGTGTCCGGCAAGCTGAACCCGAAGGTCAACCTGGTGTCGACGCTGAACGGCGGCGAGTTCACCGTCTTCGCGCCGGTCGACGCCGCGTTCGCGAAGGTCCCCGCGGCCACCGTGAACACGCTGAAGACCAACGACGCGCTGCTCACCAAGATCCTCACCTACCACGTGGTGGCCGGCCAGCTCGACCCGATGGCCGTCGTCGGCAAGCACCCGACCGTCGAGAAGCAGGACCTCACGGTGACCGGCTCGGGCGACGCGCTCAAGGTCAACGGCGCCAACGTGATCTGCGGCGGCGTGAAGACCGCGAACGCTACCGTGTACCTCATCGACTCCGTACTGATGCCGCCGGCCAGCTGATCGTGACCGAACCCACCGCGCTGCCTTGGCCCGCCGGATCGCCACTGCGATCCGGCGGGGCCTCGGACGCCGACCTACTGACGCTGACCGCGACGGGTGACACCGCCGCGTTCAGCGCGCTTTACGACCGCGTCTCCCCCTGGGTGTTCGGTCTGGTCCGCCGGATCCTCCGCAACCCGGCCCAGTCCGAGGAGGTCACCCAGGAGGTCATGCTCGACGTCTGGCGGACGGCGACCAGGTACGACGCCGGCCGTGGCTCGGCGCACTCGTGGATCCTGACCATCGCGCACCGCCGCGCGGTGGACCGGGTCCGCTCCGAACAAGCCGCCGCCGACCGGACCGAACTCGCGGGCGCCAGGTCCGTCGAGGTCGAGTTCGACCAGGTCGCCGACACGGTCTCCACCCGCCTCGAGGCAGAGCAGGTACGGCGCTGCCTCGGCACCCTCACCGAGTTGCAGCGCGAGTCCATCGAGCTCGCCTACTACAACGGCTACACCTACCCGGAGGTGGCCCAGCAGCTCGGTGCGAAGCTTCCGACGATCAAAGCGAGAATGCGCGACGGCCTGATCCGGCTCCGCGACTGCCTCGGTACCACGAAGGGGCACACGTCATGACGGAACCCGATGTGCACACCCTGACCGGCCCGTACGTTCTCGACGCGCTGCCGGACGACGAGCGGGCCCGCTTCGAGGCACACCTGAGCGAGTGCGCCTTCTGCACGACCGAGGTCGCCGAACTCCGTGAGGCCGCGGTCAAACTCGCCACCCAGGTATCGACACCGCCGCCGCCCGCGGTGAAGGCGAATGTACTGGCCGCGGTCGAGAACGTCCGGCAACTGCCGCCTCAGGTCCCCGGCGAACGCTCCACGTCGAAGGACCGGAGAGTCGGCCGGCGCTCGGTGCTCGCGCTGGCAGCGGCAGCTGTGGTGGTGGCGGCCGCCGGCGGCGTCGCGATCGACCAGTACCGGGACCGGACCACTGCGGAACAGGCCAACCAGCAGATCGCGGCGGTCCTCACCCAGCCCGATGCCCGGACGGTCCACGGCGGCGTCGAAGGTGGCGGTCAGGCCACGGTCGTGGTGTCGGCGGCCGCGAACAAGTCGGTCGTCGTCCTGAAGGATCTCCCGAAGCTCCCGCACGACCGGATCTGGCAGTTGTGGATGATCGACTCCGGGAAGACCGCCCACTCGGTCGGACTGGCCACGGGCGATCTGACCACGGTGATCGACGGTTCGACCACCGGCATGGCTGCCTTCGGCGTCACCGTCGAACCCGACGGCGGATCCGCCAAGCCGACACTCCCGGCAGCCGCGATGATCTCGTTGGCCTGACGCGAAAATCTTCCTCATCGCACCGATGAGTTCGGCACCTCCCGCTGGTCTGTAGGGGTGTGAAGCAATCCTCTGGACGAACGACGAGTCAACAACGATGGGTTCTGGGGCTGACCTCCCTCGGATCGGTCATGGTGGCGCTGGACACCCTGGTGGTGGCCGCGGCGCTGACCACGATCCGCAGCGATCTCGGCGCTTCCGCCGAGCAGCTGGAGTGGACGGTCAACGCCTACGGCCTGAGTTTCGCGATGCTTCTGATGACGGCCGCCGCGATCGGCGACCGCCTGGGCCGACGGCGTACCTATGCGGCCGGGCTGGCTCTGTTCACCGCGTCGTCGATCGCTTGCGCACTGGCGACGTCGCTGCCGTTCCTGATCGCGGCGCGGGCCGTGCAGGGTGTGGGGGCGGCGATGGTGATGCCACTGGCGATGGGCCTGCTCGGTGCGGCGTTCCCGCCGGAGCGGCGCGGTCAGGCGATCGGCGTGTTCAGCGGCGTGACCGGTATCGCCGTCCTCGGTGGGCCACTGATCGGCGGTGCGGTGACCGAGGGATTGTCCTGGCAGTGGATTTTCTGGATCAACGTTCCGATCGGCGTGGTCGCGATCGCGCTGGTGCTGGCGAAGGTCCCGGAGAGCACCGGCCCGGCGCGGCGGCTCGATCTGGTCGGTGCGGTGCTGATCAGTCTCGCCGTACTCGGGCTGGTGTGGGGCACCGTGCGGGGCGAGTCGGCGGGCTGGACGAGTGCCGAAGTACTCGGCGCGTTCGCTGTCGGAGTGGTGATGCTGGCGGCGTTCGGTTTCTGGGAGCGACGGACGGACCACGCGATGGTGCCGCTCGGGTTCTTCCGGAACCGGACGTTCACCGCGGCGAACTCGGCCGGCTTCTTCCTGAGCGCGGCGCTGATCAGCGCGGTCTTCTTCCTCTCGCAGTACATGCAGGCCGTACTCGGATCGGGCCCGTTCGAAGCCGGTCTGCAACTGCTGCCGTGGACGGCGACGCTGTTCATCGTCGGGCCGGTCGCGGGCCGGTTGGTCGACCGCATCGGAGAGCGTCCGCTGGTCGTCATCGGTATGGCGTTGCAGACCGGCGGCATGTTCTGGGTGAGTCGCGGTGCTGATCACTACTGGGAACTGATCGTGCCGCTGGTGATCACCGGCTGCGGGATCTCGCTCGCGATGCCCGCGGCTCAGAGCGCCGCGATGGCAGCGCTGCCGCGGGAGGCGGTCGGTATCGCGTCCGGTCTGTACAGCATGAACCGCCAGCTCGGCGGGGCCGCCGGGGTCGCGGTGCTCGGGTCGGTGTTCACCGCGGCCGGCGGCTACACCGGGGACGGATTCAGCCGGGCGCTGGCGGGTGGCGGCGTACTGTCGTTGCTCGGGGCGGTCTCGGGCCTCGCGATCGCCGCGCGGCGGCGGCCGAAGGGTCCCGTCGAGCCGGTCGAGTCGGGCGCCGTGAAGGTGGTGGAAGGAGCCGGATGAATCTCGAGGAGGAGTTCGCGCAGCACCGGGGCGAACTGGTCGCGCACTGCTACCGGATGCTCGGCTCGCTGCACGACGCCGAGGACGCGGTCCAGGAGACGTACCTGCGCGCCTGGCGGGGCCACGCGGACTTCGAGCACCGTTCGACGGTCCGGACCTGGCTGTACCGGATCGCCACCAACGTGTGCCTGAACCTCTTGCAGCACAGCAGCCGGCGGGTGGTCCCGTCGGCGCTGGGTGCCCCAGGCAACGATCCGGACGAGTTGCATGCCCAGGCCCTGGAGGTCCCTTGGCTGGAGCCCTTCCCGGACCAGTTGCTCGGAGCCGACCCGGCCACGGTGGTCGGCGACCGGGAGAGCCTGCGACTGGCGATGGTCGCCGCGATGCAACACCTTCCGCCGCGGCAACGCGCCGTACTGATCCTCCGCGAGGTGCTCACCTGGCCGGCCGCGGAGGTCGCCTCGTTGCTCGACACGACGACCGCCGCGGTGAACAGCTCGCTGCAGCGGGCCCGCGCCGAGCTGGCCCGGCGGCAACCGCGGGAGGACGAGCTGAGCGAGCCGCACGAGCCGTTACGCCGGGCGTTGCTCGACCAGTTCCAGGCAGCGATGGAGAGCAAGGATCTCGTCGTCCTCGAGGGGTTGTTCACCAAGGACGCGCGGTGGGAGATGCCGCCGATCCCGACCTGGTTCAGCGGGCGCACCGACGTACTGCGGCTGCTGGACTCGAAGCTGCGGTCCGGGCCGGACCGACGGGTGCTGGTCGAGACGTCGGCGAACGGTCAGCCCGCCTTCGCGCTCTACATCCGCGGCACCGACGACGCGTACCACGCGCACTCGATCAAGGTCCTCACCTTGGCCGGGGCCGGGATCTCGGCGGTGCTCGCGTTCCACCAACCTTCGTTGTTCCCAGCCTTCGGGCTGCCGTTGATCCATCGGAGATCTTGATGTCTTTGGCAACTACCCTGCGGGGGCTGCACGTCCCCGGCACACCACTCGTGGTCCCGAACGCCTGGGACGCGGCCTCGGCCCGGCTGATCGAAGCCGCCGGATTCCCCGCCGTCGCGACCAGCAGCAACGCCACCGCGGCCGTTCTCGGGTACGACGACGGCGAGTACGCTCCCGTTGGTGAGGTGCTCACCGCCGCGACGCAGATCGCACGCTCGGTCGCCGTGCCGGTCACTGTCGACTTCGAACGCGGTTACCGCCTGGCGCCGGCCGAACTGGTCGAACGCTTCCTCGCCACCGGCGCCGTCGGTCTCAACCTCGAGGACTCCGAACCGTCGACCGGCGAGCTGGTCGACCCGTCCGAACAGGCCGACTTCCTGGCCGCGGTTCGCGCCGCCGCGGGCGACGCGCTGGTGATCAACGCCCGGATCGATGCCTTCGTCCGCAAGGCCGGTACGGCGGAGGAACAGTTACGGACCGCACTCGATCGTGCGACCCGGTACCTCGCCGCCGGCGCTGACTGTGTGTACCCGATCGGTGTCGGCGATCTCGACCTGATCGGCACGCTGGTGAAGGAAACCGACGGTCCGGTGAACGTCGGCTACGGGCAGGGAACCAACTCGCTCGCCGACTACTCGGCGCGCGGCGTGGCCCGGATCAGCTTCGGGCCGATGTTCCAGCGGCACCTGTACGGAACCTTCGCCGGCAGCGTCCTTCCAGCGCTGCGAGCGGACCGGAATCCGTTTGCCGGATAAATCCGCGCGCGACCCGTGTGGGATCCGGACTTTCGGGTAATGGCGACTAGGTAGGGCAAGGCAACCATCGACGGAACGGGGAAGAAACGATGGGTATGTTCGACAACATGAAGGACAAGGCCGGCGACCTGGCGCAGGAGCACAGCGACCAGGTGGACGAAGGCCTGGACAAGGCCGGCGAGTTCGCCAACGAGAAGACCGGTGGCGAGCACGGCGACCAGATCGACCAGGGCAAGGACTTCGCGCGGGACCAGCTGGACAACCTGGGCGGGGACGACCAGGGCGACGGGTCCTGAACGCTGTCCTGAACCGGCACACCCGAGCGGCCGCGGATCACTCCGCGGCCGCCCTCCGGTGGCCTCTGATCAGCTTTCTCTCAGCTTCCTGAGTACGCTCTCAGTCACCACCGCGTGCGCGCGGTCACCGAGTAGGTGCTCCGGGCAACAACTTGGCTGGGAGTCTGCTGGACGTTTCCTGGTGTCCGGCCGCTTGCTGTTGGTGAAAACGCTGAGAGGTCTTCGCCAACGGGGAAACAGGCCGTAAGCTCTGCTCCCAGGGGATGGGGTTGGGTCGGCAGGGGGGAACTGCATGACGCTGGATTTATGCCTGCACTCGGGGGAGGGCATGACATGAGTCCGTTGCGCCGCGTACTGATCTGGATCTCGGGGGCTTCGGCGGGCCTGGGTGCGGCACTGGCTGCGACCGTCCCGTTCGAGAGCGCGGAACTGGTCGACATCTCGCGCCGTGGCGGGGCGCCCGGTGCCTTGCACGTCGCGGTGGATCTTGCGTCACCGGACGCGTGGACGACCGTCGAAAAGGACTTCAGGCAACGGATCGAGGCGGGTGATCCGGATCTGGTCGTCTTCATCCACAACGCCGGGACGCTCACGCCACTGGGTCCCGCGGACCGGGTGGACACCGAGCAATACACCCGGAACGTGCTGCTGAATTCAGCGGCCGCCCAGGTGCTCGGACACTCGTTTCTGAACGCGGTCGCCGAAGGGGACTTCGAGAAGCACCTGATCATGGTGTCGTCCGGCGCGGCGAAACGACCGCACGAAGGCGAATCGAGCTACTGCGCCGGCAAAGCAGCGATCGACCAATGGGTGCGCACGGTCGGGCTGGAGCAGCGACGCCGCAGCCCGGGCTGCCAGGTCGTGTCGGTGTCCCCCGGTTCGGTCGACACCGATATGCAGGCCGAACTACGGGCGTCCAGTCCGGAGCAGGTGCCGGTGTCGACCCGCTTCCGCGAGATGGCGGCCGACGGCAAGCTCGCCAAACCCGAGACCGTGGCCCGCGCCATCTGGTCACTCCTGGACCGCGACCTCGACAACGGGTCGGTCTTGCACGTCCGCGATCTGACCTGATGCCTACTGCACCGACCTGGCCAATCGGTGCACCTGATCCCTGGTCGCCGGGTAGAGCTCGCCGTACGTCTGGAACAGCTCGGCGTACGGCGTCGCGGTCGAAGGATCGGGGGTGACAACGTGATGTGGTCTGGTCCAGTCCGTGTCGGGCGCAACGGCCCCGATTCCGATCGCGGCCAGCAGCGCGTCGCCGTACGCGGCGCCGATCGTCTGCTCGGGCACGGTCTGGGAGATACCGGCCACGTCGCTGACGATCTGGGTCCAGAGGCCGCCCTGCGTTCCGCCGCCGACGGCAACGATCCGGTCGGCCGGACCGAAGATGTCGAGGATCTGCCGCACGCCGCAGGCGATTCCCTCGTACGCCGCGCGCAGCAGGTGACCGCGACCGTGGCGCAGCGTCAGGCCCGCGATCACACCGCGGGCCAGCGGGTCGTAGACCGGCGTTCGTTCGCCGCTGAAGTACGGCAACATGACCAGACCCTCACTGCCTGCAGGGACTGCAGCCGCCTCCTGCAGCAGCGTGTCGAAGGGCGCACCGCCAGTGAGCTCCTGCAGCCAGGTGGTGACCGTCCCGGAGGTCGCCATACCGGCGGCCAGGGTATGTGATCCGGGCTCGACACCTGATGTCGTCCACAGGCCGTGCACGCTGGTCGGTGCATCGAGCACCTGGACGAAGAACATCGTCGAGCCGTACATCACCATCAGATCGCCAGGACGTCGTACGCCGACGCTGAACGCCTCGGCCCAGGCGTCGACGGTCCCCGCGACGACCGGCGTACCGATGGGGAGGCCCGTGGCCGCGGCGGCCGCTCCGCGCACCACACCGACCTGTTCGGACGGCCACACCAGCCGCGGCAACGCGAGACCGGGCAGCACCGCCTCGACCCAATCGGTCGCCCAGTCCTGGCGGTGGATGTCGTAGAACGGATCGCATTGGCTGGCGGTGTGGTGATCGAGAATCCACTCGCCGGTCAGCCGCGCGACGACGTAGGAGTGCGCGCTGAACCAGCGGTCCTGGGGGCGCCAGGCCGCGCCGGCCTCGCGACGCAACCACGCGAGTTTCGGGCCGATCGCCTGGCTGGACAGGTCCTTGCCGCAGCGTTCCAGGATCGCGTCCGCGCCGAGCTGCTCGGTGATCTCGGCGATCTCCCGGGTCGATCGGGTGTCGACGCCGTACAGGATGGCCGGCCGCCGCGGGCGCAGGTCGTCGTCGGTCTGGACGACGCAGGGACCGAGGCCGGAGACGCACACCGCGGCGACATCTCTCGGTGTAGCGGTCAGTTCAGTGAGGACCTCGGCGACGTCGCCCCACCAGTCGCGCTCGGGATCCATTTCGGCCCAGCCCGGCTGCGGCAGGCTCGGGGCGTGGTCGCGGCGAGCGACCGCCACGACCTCCCCGTCCAGCGTGCTCAACACAGCCTTCGTACTGCCGGTTCCGATGTCGACCCCGATGACGAAGCTCATCCGGTCATTGTCCAGGTGTGCGGAACCCCGGCGGTCAGAGACACCTCCTCGCGGCGATCCCCGTGCCGGAGCACGACCGTGGTGTCCCGATCAGCCGTGAGTACGGCGTTCGCGGCCTCGCTGGACCACGTCAGGTCGACCGCGACACCGCCACGCGCCCGCAGCCCGGTGATCGCACCCTCTGGCCAGGCCGCGGGCAGCGCGGGGAAGATCTCGAGCTCGCCGGCGTGGCTCTGCAGCAGCATCTCCGCGATCCCGGCGGTGGCGCCGAAGTTGCCGTCGATCTGGAACGGCGGGTGCGCGCAGAACAGGTTCGGATACAGGCCCGAACCGTCGCCGACGTAATCCGTACCGGAGTCCCCGGCCGGGGTGAGCAGCTCGCGGACCAGCCGGTGCGCGGCGGCGCCGTCGCGGAGCCGCGCCCAGAGTGAGATCCGCCAGGCGAGCGACCAGCCGGTGCTCTTCTCACCACGCAACTCGAGCGTGCGGGCGGCGGCGGCCGCGAGTTCCGGCGTACCGTCCGGGGTGATCTGGTCACCGGGGTACAACCCGACCAGGTGCGACGTGTGGCGGTGCAGCGGCTCGGCTTCGGGAAGGTCCTCGAGCCATTCCTGAAGCTGACCGCGACTGCCGACCTTCGGGTCCGGGATCCGCTTGCGCGCCGCGGCCAGGTCGTCGATCAGCGGGTCGGCCAGGCCGAGCTCGGCCGCGGTCTGGGCGCAGCGGTCGAAGAGGTCGGCGATCAGGGAGAGGTCCATCGTCGCCGAGGTGGTGACCGACGCCGGGCGGCCGTCGGCGGCGATGTACTCGTTCTCGGGCGAGGTCGACGGCGCGGTGCCGAGCGAGCCGTCGGGGAGTTCGATCAGCCAGTCGAGGCAGAACTCGGCGGCGCCCCGCAGTACCGGCCAGGCGTCGGCAAGGTAGTCGCGGTCGCCGGTGAACGCGTAGTGGTCCCAGAGGTGACGGCACAACCAGACGCCGGCCATCGGCCAGTTCGACCACTTCGGGTTGCCGTCGACCGGAGCGGTCCAGCACCAGGCGTCCGCGTTGTGATGGGCGGTCCATCCGTTGGCGCCGTACAGGACCTC
Organism: Kribbella sp. NPDC004875; assembly: GCF_042873375.1. NCBI lineage: Bacteria > Bacillati > Actinomycetota > Actinomycetes > Propionibacteriales > Kribbellaceae > Kribbella > Kribbella sp. NPDC004875. The sequence goes on along the minus strand of NZ_JBIALI010000006.1, from coordinate 544,653 downwards.
CGCGGTACGACGGCCCGCGCGGGCGAGATCGCCGACGTACCGCAGGAGCGGCTCGTGGCACTCCGGGAGCGACGTGGTCTCGGCGGGCCAGTAGTTCATCTCGGTGTTGATGTTGACCGTGTAGTTGGAGCTCCACGGCGGCCGGAGGTGCTCGTTCCAGATCCCCTGCAGGTTGGTGGGCAGGCCACCGGGACGGGAGCCGGCGATCATCAGGTAGCGGCCGAAGTTGTAGATCAGTGCGGCGAGACCGGGGTCGTCGCCTGCCTGCGTGAGGCGACGGTCGGTGCTCAGCTCGACGGTCGACGGCAGCGTGAGGACCGAGCGCCGGAACAGCGCCTGGTAGTCGTCGACGTGCTCCTGCTTCAGGGCTTCCGGGGCTTTCGCCAGCGCGCTGAGAACGACTGCGTCGGCCGCGTCACGGCACTCGGCCGGCGTCTTGGCCGGGGCGGTGTGCGGGTCTACATAGCCGGTGGCGGTGGACAGCGCGACGGTGAGATCGGTGGCGTTGGCGATCGTCAGCGCTTCGTCGGTCGGCTGGAGTGCGCCGTCGGTCTGCGCGCGCAGGACAGCCGCTGCGCTCATGCCGCGGTCGTCGCCGTCGGAGTACTGGATCGGTTCGTCGACATCGCCGTGCGGAGGCGCGACCGACGACGGGCAGACAGCGAGCAGCGCGAGTCCGTTGTCGCCGACGGCTTCGGTCCCGGCCCGGAGTTGCGAGGTGAGGCGGAGCGTGACGGTGAGTGGTTGCGAGGAACCCAGACGTAGGATCAATGCCTGCGCCGGTGCGCTCACGAACACTTCCTGCCACACCGCGACCCCGCCCACCTCGTACTCGGCACGAGCCACCGCCGAGTCCAGATCGAGGCGCCGACGGTACTGCGTGACCTCGCCGTCGAGCTGGAAGTCGAGCACCAGGTCACCGAGCGGCAGGTACGCCTGCGAATACCCACTGTGGAACCCGTGCGCGAGCTCCTCAGCCTTCCGTACGTCGCCCGCGGCCACGGCTGCCCGCACCCGATCGACCGCCGCGGACCCGAACTCGCCGAGTGGCGTGGCGAGCCGGCGCGTGGTCTCCGGGCCGCCTGACCAGCAGGTCTCGTCGTTCAGGGCGATCCGGTCCCGCACGGGCCCGCCGAAGCACATCGCCCCGATCCGTCCGTTCCCCACCGGCAACGCCTCGAGCCAGTCCGCCGCGGGAGCGTCGTACGTCAGCTCGGTGGCGGCCGCAGTCATCCGATCTCTCATGGGAGGATCCTCCCCCGCCGGACGCCCGCGGCGCGACCGGGGGTCCAGCTCTCGGTCAGGCGGCCTTGGCGAACTGGGTCGCGTAGAGGTCGGCGTACAGGCCGCCCCGCGCGAGGAGCTGCTCGTGGGTACCGCGTTCCTGGATGCGGCCCTCGTCGAGGACCAGGATGACGTCGGCGTTGCGGATCGTGGACAGGCGGTGCGCGATCACCAGCGACGTACGGCCGACGAGCGCATTCGCGAGCGCCGTCTGGACGGCGGCCTCGGACTCGGAGTCCAGGTGTGCCGTGGCCTCGTCGAGGATCACGATCGACGGCGACTTGAGCAGCAACCGGGCGATCGCGAGACGCTGCCGCTCGCCTCCGGACAGTCGGTACCCGCGATCGCCGACCACGGTGTCGAGACCGTCGGGCAGGCTGTTGACGAGCGCCGCGATCTGCGCCGCTTCCAGGGCCCCGTGCAGGTCGTCGTCGGTGGCGTCGGGACGCGCGAGGAGCAGGTTCGATCGGATCGTGTCGTGATACATGTGCGAGTCCTGGGTGACCACACCGATCGCCGCGCGCAGCGAGCTCTGGGTGACTTCCCGGACATCGTGACCGCCGACCAGGACGGCTCCGCCCGTGGCGTCGTACATCCGGGAAACCAGCGACGACAGCGTCGACTTGCCGGCACCGGACGGACCCACGACCGCGACCATCTGGCCGGGCTCGACGGTGAACGTGACGTCCTCGAGAACCTCTTCCCCGGTCTCGGCCGACAGCGTCGCGACCGACTCCAGCGAGGCGAGCGAGACGTCCGCGGCGGACGGGTAGTGGAACGACACGTGGTCGAACTCGATCGACGGCTCGGCAGTCGCCGGGAGCTTCACGGCATCCTTGCGGTCGGCAACCATCGGCGGGAGGTCGAGCACCTCGAGCACCCGCTCGAAGCTGACCAGCGTGGTCATCACGTCGACCTGGATGTTGGACAACGCGGTCAACGGCCCGTAGAGCCGGTTCAGGTACGCCGTGAGCGCGACGACCGTACCGATGCCGAGCGCTCCCTCGACGGCGAACACACCGCCGACGCCGTACACCAGGGCGACCGCGAGCGCGGCGACCAACGTGAGCGAGACGCGGAAGACGCTGGCGTACATCGCGGTGGTGACGCCGATGTCGCGGACCCGGGCGGCCTTGCCGGCGAAGTCCTTCGAGGAGTCCTGGGTACGGCCGAACACCTTGGCGAGCACCGCCCCGGCGACGTTGAAGCGCTCGGTCATGGTCTGCGCCATCGTGGCGTTCAGCTTGTAGGTCTCGGCCGTCGCCTCGCGCAACTTTCCGGCGAGCAACCGGGCCGGGATCACGAAGAGTGGGAGGACGACGAGCGCGAGCAGCGTGATCTGCCAGGACATCACGAACATCGCGCCGAGCACGAGAGCGACGCTGAGCAGGTTGCTCACGACGTTCGACAGCGTCGAGGTGAACGCCTGCTGGGCGCCGAGGACGTCGCCGTTCAGCCGCTGGATGAGGGCACCGGTCTGGGTACGGCTGAAGAACGCGACCGGGAGTTGCTGGACGTGGTCGAAGACGGCGGTGCGCAGGTCGTACACGAGACCTTCACCGATCCGCGCCGAGAACCACCGCTCGGCCAGGGTGATCGCGCCGTTCGCGAGGGCGAGCGCGGCGACGACGAGGGCGAGCCAGACGACGACCTGGGCATGGCCCGGGACGATGCCCTTGTCGATGATCGCGCGGAACAGCAGCGGCGTGACCGCTCCGGTGCCGGCGTCGAGCGCGACCAGGACGAGGAACGCGGCCAGGAAGCCGCGGTACGGGCGGGCGAAGCCGAGGATGCGGCGCAGGGTACCCGCGGAGAGTTTGTGGTGCCGGACGGAGGAGTCCTTCAGGAGCGAGCGCATCGCCCGCCCGCCGCCGCCTCCCCCACCCGGAAGTCCGGACAGCTGTGACATGCGGATCCTTCCGTTGGGCAGTCGGACATTACTGAGCTTAACTCACTATGAGTCAACCTCACAACATGCCCGTTTGTTCCCCCGCGCCGAGGTGCCACACCGAGTGCCGCGCAGTAGGCGGGGGATTGGGAGACACGCCCTAAGCTCTGCACATGACTGCGCCTGACGACGCCGCCGAGCAGATTGCCGGGTTGCTGGACCGGATCGTCCGGCGGCAGCGGCGGGCGTCCCGGGAAGGCTTCGGCGACAGCGTCACGCACGGGCAGTTCCGCGTCCTACGGACCTTGGACAACGCCGAACAGACGCTGCGCCTGAGCGAACTCGCGGCCCGGCTGGGCATCGTGCCCCGCTCGGCGACCTCGGTCGTCGACGACCTCGAGTCAGCCGGTCTGGTGGCCCGTCAACCGGACCCGCACGACCGCCGCGCAACCCTCGTGGACCTCACCCCCGACGGCCGCCAGATCCTCGCAACCCTGCGCGCGAAACGCCGCGACGTGATGGTCAGCCAACTGTCCCGCCTGACCGAGGCCGAACAACAGACCCTGATCACCCTCCTCCAAACCCTCGCCGAGGACTGACCCATGCGCACCGCCACCCGCCCGTGGCCGACGTACGCCGGGCTGACGTGCGGGCTTGGGGAGGATCGGTGCCCGATACGGGCGGATGATCCTCCCCAAGCTCGGGTCAGGCGCGATGGATTGCGGACTTTGCGCAATCCAGCTGGGCCGGGTCTGTGGGCCTGATTGGTTGTCGGTATGCGAACACCGACAACCATGCCGGCGCAGGCTGCCGAGCTGATCCGGCGCGACCAGCGACTGTTGCTGAACCGGGTCGAAGGACAGCGTGAGGACCAGCTGCGAGCGCCGTACGACGTCAGCGCCGGACCGCTCGGCGACTTCTGCGACTCCCTCCACGATCTCGTCGCGCACGTCCTGATGTGGGACGAGATCAATCTCGCTGTACTCCGCGACGCCCGGGCGGGACGTCTGCACTGGAGCCTCGATCCGCGCTGGGAGACCGCCGAGATCGGCCGTGCACTCAACCTCGGCGGGGTCGAGGCCGGACGGCGGATCCCGTCCGAGCTTGTGCTGCACCGGTTCCGCAGCGTCGGCGCCGCATTGGTGGCCGAGATCGAGCAGTACGACGAGCAGACCTGGGCAGACCCGTCGACCGGGGCCGGGTTCGACGGCGGGATCGGCGCCTTGGCCGAGTACGTGTGTACGACGCCGGACGGGTTCCTCTTCGCGCACGCCGCCCGCCACCTGCAGCCGGTGGCCGCGTGAGGGCCGAGCTCGTCGACAGCCCGACGTACGGTCCGGAGACCGACGCGCTGCTGAAGCACCTCGCCAACCAACCGGCAGACCCGACCCTGGACGCCTACCAGGCACTCCTTCTGGACCGCGAGGACCTCCCCGACCCGGAGGTCGCGGGCCTGGTTGATCCGCGGGCAACTGTCGAGGACCTCACCATCGAGCTGCCGGGCCGGTCCCTGGCGGCTCGCAGCTACCGGATGTCGGCAGGCCCCCGGCCGATCGTGCTGTGGCTGCACGGCGGGGGATTCATCGGCGGGCACCTGCGCGACATCGAGTATGCGGCCTCCGGGATCGCCGTCGCCGGTGATGTCACCGTGCTCTCATTGAACTATCGGCTGGCCCCCGAGGACCCCTATCCGGCGGGGCTCCACGACGTCCACGACACGCTCGCTTGGATCCGCGAGCACGTTCACGAGCTGAATGGCGACGGACGGATCGTGGTGGGCGGGCAGAGCGCAGGTGCCGCGCTGGCCGCCGGTGCCTGCCTGCTCGCGCGCGACGAGGGCACCCCGCTCCCCGACCGGCAGATCCTCTGCTATCCGACGCTCGATCTGCATCCGGACGCGGACTGGCACGAGTGGTATTTCCCGACGGACGATGCGCCGCCGACCGCCGTACCGCTGCGCGCGAGCACGCTCGCCGGTCTGCCGCCGGCCCTGGTACTCGCGGCCGGTCGGGACTCGTTGCGCGACGATGCACTGGCGTACGCGGATCGCCTCGCGCGGGACGGCGTACCGACGCGGCTGGTCGAGTACGCCGACACCATGCACGCGTTCCTCAACTTCCCCGCCGCCCTGTCGGCCGGGCGGCACGCGGTGGAGCTGATCGGGGCCGACCTGCGCGCCTTCAGTGGTCGGCGCGGTGGGTGAAGAACCGCGCCGGGTCGCCGGCGGCACGCGGGTTGGAGGCGAGCCAGCTCGCGAACGAGTCGGGATGCCGGCGCTCGAGTTCGTCCAGGTACGCCCGCCGTACGTCGACCATGGCCTGCCGCCGGTCGGGAGCCAAGGCCCGCTGGAGCTGGGTGAAACTGCGGCGCCACGCCAGGCAGAGCTCCTCGTCGCTCAGCTCGCCGACGCTCCGCACCACGGCCGCCAGGTACTTCGGCATCGGCCACTCGGTCCCGGGACGGCTGTCGGCCCGGACGGCGGCCAGCCTCCGACTCGATGCCTTGGGCAACTTGATCGGCGGGCGCCGGCGCAGCCGCCGCGGCGGCCGGTCGGCGCGGCCCGAGCGCAGCCAGCCGACGACAGGTGGGGAGACACCGCCCACCAGGAGCAGCAGGGCGAGGGTGCGCGCGCCGACCGCGGCGGCGTACCCGCAGATCGCGAGCACGCCGAGCCCGCCGAGCACGGCCCAGCGCGGAACCATCTGGACCAGGTCCCCGGACGGTAGGTCACGACCGAGCCCGAGACTCAGGCAAACGGCCCCGACCGTCAGTCCGGCGACCAGGAAGGCCGCCAGATTGGTCGCCGGTGCGACGAACACCAGCGAGGTGATCACGCCGATCGCCACCAGCACGCCCACGGCCGCTCGCCAGATCCGCACATACCGCAGCTCGACGTCCACCATGCTCACCAAGTGCCCCATCGCAGGGACCTCCAACCGGAGTCGCAGCGGCCCCGCTACCCCAGTGTGACTCGTTTCAGGGCTGCAATGAAGGCTGCCGTGGCCGGTGGTTCGGGAGGTTCGCCGTACGTCGCGAGGTGGATCCGGCGGACGATCGGCAACACACTGGTCCGGACCCCTTCGGCGAGATGCGACCGGAGCGCCAGCGCGGGCATCGTGGTGACGCCGAGACCAGCCGCGACGAAGGCCTGCTTGACGATGATGTCGTCGCTGGTGAACGCGATCCGCGGGGTGAATCCCGCGTCCGCGCAGTGGTCGAGGAGCTCACGCCGGCAGTTCACACAGCCTGCGATCCAGTCCGAGTCCCGGTGGTCGGCGAGAGTCTCACCGGTACGCCGGCTGAGCAGGTGCACCGGGTCGTCGCGAAGGTGGGTGTAGCGCAGACCGTCCTCGGGCAGCGCGTCGTCGTACCGGAACACGATCGCGAGATCGAGGTCGCCGGCGCGCAGCTGGTGGGTGGCGATCCGGGGGTGGACGTCGGTGAGCTCCAGCTCGAGGTTCGGGTGCGCGCGGCGGAGCTCGGCGGCGGCCGGTGGGACGAGCACGCTCAGGGCCGAGCTGAAGGCGCCGACCCGGACCCGGCCGGAGCGCAGGCCGACCAGTTCGGCGAGCTCGGCATCGGCCGCGTCGACCCGGCCGATGATCTCCGTGGCGCGGCGGGCGAGCACCTCACCTTCGGGCGTGAGACGGACGCCGCGACCGACCTTCTGCAACAGCTTGGCGCCGGTCGCCGCTTCGAGGCGAGCAAGGTGATGGCTGACGGTCGGCTGGGTGTAGTGCAGTGCCGCGGCCGCCGCGGTGACCGAACCGTGCGCGGCGACCGCGGCCAGCACCCGCAACCGGACGAGATCGAGCATGTATCGATGTTATCGATGTGTTCGCGGCCGGATTGGCATTGGACGCATGGATTCTGCGGCAGGCACGGTGGACGCATGACCGGCAGAGTGATCTGGCACATGACGATGTCCCTCGACGGCTTCATCGCGGACCGGGACGGCGCCGTCGACTGGATGTTCCTCGCGGACGGCGGGCCGTCCGGACTCGGCGCCGAGGTGATCGCGACCACCGGCGCGTTCCTGTGCGGTGGCAAACGCGTCGAGACGGTCGGCGAGAACCGCCCGTACGGCGGGGCGTGGACCGGACCGATCCTGATCTACACGCGCAAAGACCCGGCGACCAACCCGATCCCCGAGTTCACCTACGTCTCCGGCGACATCCGCGACGTCGTGGCCGGTGGGCTTGCGGACGCCGGTGGCAAGAATCTCGTGGTGACCGGCGGCGCCGTACCGCGGCTGGCGCTGGAAGCGGGGCTCGTCGACGAGATCGTCCTGCACATCACTCCGGTGTTGCTGGGCGAAGGCATCCGCTTCTACGACAGTCCTGGCGTGCAGCCGACGAGGCTGAAGGTCCTTACCGCCGAAGGGTTGAACTTCCGCTTCGAAGTACTGAACTGATCAGGCTGCCGACCTGGTCGAGTTCGATCAGGAAGCCGTCGTGGCCGTAAGGGGACGTGATGGTGTGCAGCGGAACGCCCGCGGCGACGGCCAGGGCTTCGGACTGCGCGGGCGGGTAGAGGCGGTCCGAGTCGACGGCGGCCACGACCAAGCGTGACGTCAGCCGGCCGAGCGTGGTGGTCAGGTCGCCCCGATCGCGGGTGATGTCGTGGGAATTCATGGCCCGGGTCAGGACGACGTACGAGCCGGGGTCGAAGCGGTGGGTGAGCTTGGCGGCGTGGTGGTCCAGGTAGGACTCCACCGCGTAGCGGCCGCCGGTGGCGGGGTCCTCGCCGGGCTGCGGATCGCGGCCGAAGCGGGCAGCGAGTTCGTACTCCGAGCGGTAGGTGATGTGCGCGATCCGGCGGGCGATGCCGAGGCCCGCGGTCGGCGTACGCCCAGTGTCGTAGTAGTCGCCGCCCTGCCAGTCGGGATCGGACGTGATCGCCGCGAGCTGCGGTGCGCACCAGGCGATCTGCTCGGCCGAGGCGGCGCCAGTGGAGGCGAGCACGACCGAGGTACCGACGCGGTCCGGGTACATCAGCGGCCATTCCAGTGCGCGCATCCCGCCCATCGAGCCGCCGATCACGGCGGCCCAACGGTCGATCTCCAACGCGTCGGTGAGCGCGGCCTCGGCGGCGACCTGGTCCCGAACGGTGAGCGCGGGGAAGCGACTCCCCCAGGCTCGCCCGTCCGGGGCCGTCGTGGCCGGACCAGTGGTTCCCTGGCAACCACCGAGCACGTTGGCGGCGACGACGTACCAGTCCGCCGGGTCGAGGTAGCCGGTCAGCCCGTCCCACCAACCCGCTGTCGGCTGCCCGGGACCGGCCGGACCGACCACGTGCGCATCACCGGTGAGCGCGTGGCAGATCAGTACGGCGTTGTCCCGGGCAGCGTTCAGCCGGCCCCAGGTCTCGTAGGCGATGCGGACACCGGGAAGCGATGTACGGCTGTCCAGCGACAGGTCCCCGACCTCGGCGAACTGCTTCACGATCAGGCCTTGGCCGCCGCGAACCCGACCTCGAGATCGGCCAGGATGTCGTCGATGTGCTCGATGCCGACCGCCAGCCGGACGAGCCCGGGCGTCACGCCGGACGCGAGCTGATCCGCCGCCGACAGCTGACTGTGCGTCGTCGAGGCCGGGTGGATGACCAGCGACCGTACGTCGCCGATGTTCGCGACGTGACTGTGCAACCGGAGCGCGTCGACGAACCGCTTGCCCGCGTCGACACCCCCCTTGATCTCGAACGCGACCACCGCCCCCGCACCCCGCGGCGCGTACTTCTGCGCGAGCTCGTGCCACGGCGACGACGGCAGGCTCGCGTACGCGACGGAGTCCACCTCGTCGCGCTGCTCCAGCCACTGCGCGACCTTCAGCGCGTTGTCGACGTGCCGCTCGATCCGCAGCGACAGCGTCTCCAGGCCCTGTGCGATCAGGAACGCGTTGAACGGCGACGCCGCCGGTCCGAGGTCCCGCAGCCACTGCACGCGCGCCTTCAGGATGTACGCCAGGTTGCCCAGGTCCGAGCCGACGCCGAGATCCCGCGCGTAGGTGAGCCCGTGATAGCTCGGGTCCGGGTTGTTGAAGCCCGGGAACCGCTCGGGGTCGGCCGCGTAGTCGAACCTGCCCGAGTCCACGATCACGCCCGCGATCGCCGTACCGTGGCCGCCGAGGTACTTCGTCGCCGAGTGCACGACGACGTCCGCGCCGTGCTCGATCGGCCGGATCAGGTACGGCGTGGCGACGGTGTTGTCGACGATCAGCGGCACGCCCGCGGCGTGCGCGACGTCCGCGACGCCGGCGATGTCGAGGATCTCGCTCTTCGGGTTCGCGATCGTCTCGGCGAAGAACGCCTTGGTGTTCGGCCGGACCGCGGCACGCCAGGACTCCAGGTCGTTCGGGTCCTCGACGAACGAGACCTCGATGCCGAGCTTCGGGAACGTGTAGTGGAACAGGTTGTACGTCCCGCCGTACAGGCTCGGGCTGCTGACGATGTGGTCACCGGCCTCGGCGAGGTTCAGCAGCGCGAGCGTCTCGGCGGACTGCCCGGACGCGAGCAGCAGCGCGGCCGTCCCGCCCTCGAGACTGGCGATCCGCTGCTCGACCGCGTCCTGGGTCGGGTTCTGGATCCGGGTGTAGATGTTGCCGAACTCCTGCAGGCCGAACAGGCTCGCGGCGTGGTCGGTGCTGTCGAAGGTGTACGACGTGGTCTGGTAGATCGGCAGTGCCCTGGCCTTGGTGGTCAGGTCGGAGGTCTGGCCGGCGTGGATCTGCCTGGTCTCGAACGACCAGCTGGGTTCGGTCATCTCGTCCTTCTCTCGGGGGTGACGGTCCGTCGTCAAAAGGTACTAATTCGATCGACTTACTTTTCTAAATCTCACGACCTGGACAAGCCGAAGTCTGCAACCGGTTGCAGGCAGGCCTTATGGTGGTCGCATGTCGTCACGTTCGGGCCGGCCGCCGGGGGTCACCATCGGCGACATCGCGGCCGCCGCCCAGGTGTCCCGGTCGACGGTGTCGCGCGCGTTCACCCGCCCGCAGCTGCTCAGTCCGGAGACCGTCGACCACGTCCGCGCGGTCGCGGCCCGGCTCGGGTACGTCGGCAACCAGGCCGCCCGCGCGCTGTCGACGGGACGGTTCGGGAACATCGCGGTCGTCGTCCCGGATATCGCGAACCCGTTCTTCCCGCCACTGGTCCGGAGCCTGCAACTTGCCGCGGAGACCGCTGACCTCGCCGTCTTCCTCGGGGACTCCGACGAGTCCGCCGACCGCGAGGCCACGTTGATCGCGCGACTGGCGCCGCAGGTCGAGGGCTTCGTGCTCGCATCCCCGCGACTGTCCGGCGAGCTGATCCGCGAGCTCGCCGCGACCCGTCCGGTCGTCCTGGTGAACCGGGACCTGGAAGGCATTCCCCGCGTGCTGATCGACTCGTCGGGCGGGATGACCGAGGCCGTGCTGCTGTTGAAGAAACTCGGTCATGAGCGGCTGGCGTACCTGGCCGGCCCGCGGGACTCGTGGTCGGACCAGCAGCGGCGGGCCACCTTGACCCAGACGTCCGAGAAGGCCGGCCTGACGGTCGAGGTCATCGAGGTCGGCCGGCCGAGTTACGCGGCCGGGCGGGACTCGGTGTCGGCGGTCGTCCGGTCCGGCGCGACCGCGGCGATCGCGTTCGACGACGTGGTGTCGCAGGGTGTCCTGGCCGGGCTCGAGCTGCGTGGGATCTCGGTGCCGTCGGACTTCAGCCTGGTCGGCTGCGACGACACGCTCGCCGCGCTGACGACACCAGCCCTGACCAGCGTCTCGGCCGGCGCCGCGACCGCGGGTACGGCGGCCGCGAAACTTCTCGTCCAGCTCCTGGAGACCAGCGAACCGGACGCCGAGCGCGTGACGATCGGCACCCATCTGGTGACCCGCGCGACCACCGCCCAGGCACGCCCAGAGCGTTGACGTGCAACCGGTTGCATGCTGGAATCAAATCCATGACTCGCATCGCCATCGCCGGCGCCGCCCATCCGCACGTGGCCTACGCGACCGCCGAGGTCGATGCGGTCGCGGAGTACCAGCTCGTCGGGGTGGCGGACCCGGACCGGGCGACCGCCGAGCGCTCGGCGACGCCGTACGAGGCCCAGGTGTTCACCGATCACCAGGAGATGTTGCGCGAGGTCGCGCCTGACGTCGTGATGGTGGCCGGGATCTACGGCGACCGCGGCCGGGTCGTCGTCGACGCCTTGGAGGCGGGCTGCCACGTGATCGCCGACAAGCCGCTGTGTACGTCGCTGGAGGACCTCGACGCGATCGCCAACGCCGCCCGGCGTACCGGCCGGCACGTCACGCTGCTGCTCGAGAAGCGGTACTACCCCGTCACGCTCGCCGCGCTGGAGATCGTGCGCTCGGGCCTGCTCGGGACGATCCACGGCGTGACGTCCTCCGGCCCGCACAAGCTCAACCGCCCGACTCGGCCCGACTGGTTCTTCGACCGCGCGCGGTACGGCGGCCTGCTGAACGACCTGGCCGTCCACGACATCGACGCCGCGCTGCTCTTCACCGGACTGACGAGCGGCCGGGTGAGCGGCGCGATCGCGGACAACTCGTACGGCGTCGCGAGTCTGACCGGCGCCAGGACGGTCATCTCGGCCGCGGTGGACTGGATGAACCCGGCGGGGTCGCCGGTGCACGGTGATTACCGGATGAAACTCATCGGCACCAAGGGCACGGCCGACCTGCTGTGGGCCCGCGGGCGGCTCGTCCTGACCACAGGCGAGCTGGCGCCGCACGACGTACCGCTGCCGGATGGATTCCGCCCCGCGGAGCTGCCACTGCAGGCGCTTGCCGCGGGCAACGAACCGGACATCACCACCGCTGGCGGCCTGCTGGCCACGCGGATCGCGCTGCTCGCGCAGCAGTCCGCCGAGAGCGGCGGCGTACCCCTTGCCTGGACGACAACCTGAGAGAGGTCCTATGCGTTTCGCCCTGATCGGTGCCGGCGTGATCGGCGCCGTGCACGCTCGCCTCATCGACACTCTCGGCGACGATGCCACTCTGGTCGCCGTCGTGGACCAGAGCCCGGATCGCGCCGGCAAGATCGTCTCGGAGTACGGCGGGCACGCGTACGCCACCGCGGCCGAGGCGTACGCCGCGGAGGAGATCGACGCGGTCGCGATCTGCCTGCCCAGCGCGCTGCACGCGGACAACGCGATCGAAGCTCTGCACGCCGGGAAACAGGTGATCGTCGAGAAGCCGGTCGACATCACACTCGCCGCCGCGGACCGTCTGATCGCGGCTCAGCGCGAGACGGGCCGGACAGTCGCGGTGATCAGCCAGCGCCGCTTCCAGCCACCGGTCACCCAGATCCGGACCGCGATCGACAACGGCGCCCTCGGCCGGGTCACCTCCGGGATCGCCGAGTCGGCGTTCTTCCGCCCGCAGTCGTACTACGACGGCGACGACTGGCGCGGCACGCTCGCGGTCGACGGCGGCGGCGCACTGATGAACCAAGGCATTCACGCGCTCGACCTCCTCGTGTGGATGCTGGGCCGCCCGGTCCAGGTGAGTGCGCAGACCGGCCGGCTCGCGCACGAAGGCATCGAGGTCGAGGACCTCGCCGGCGCCTCGATCCGCTTCGAGAGCGGCGCGATCGGGCTGATGCTCGCGAGTACGGCGGCCTACCCGGGCCGGCCGGTGCGATTGACGGTCCACGGCGACCAGGGAACGGCGGTCCTCGACGACGACCAACTCGCGTACTTCGCGTCCGCAGAAGGCGCCCGACCTGACGCACCCGTGGTGGACGGGCCGGACGGCTGGGGACCGACCGAGCTCGCGCACCTCGCGCAGTACCGCGACTTCGTCGCCGCCGTCCGCGACGGCCGCGAGCCCGCGGTGACGCTGGAAGCCGGCCGCCGGTCGCTCGCCACCGTGCTCGCCGTCTACGAATCCGCCCGGGAAGGGCGTCCTGTCGAACTGGAAGAGGACTGACCCATGCCGCTGCGCGTCGCCCTGGTCGGCACCGAGAACAGCCACGCCGACCACATCATCGAGCACCTGAACGTCGACCCGGTCGCCGACACCGCACGCATCGTGGCGCTGGTCGGCGCCGACGACGAACGCAACCGCAAGCTCGCCGCCACCGGTGGCATCACCCAACTCGTGCCGACGTCGGCCGAACTGATCGGCAGTGTCGACGCCCTGATCGTCACCAACCGCGACGGCGCCCAGCACCGCGAGCACGCCGTACCGTTCCTCGACGCCGGGATCCCGGTCTGGGTCGACAAACCCCTGGCCGCCGGTACGGCGGATGCGCGCGCGATTCTCGAAGCGGCACAGCGCAGCGGCACCGCGGTGACGTCGTACTCGGCGGTGCGGTGGGTCGCGGACGCCGACGCGGTGGCCTCGGCCGACGTCGGCGAGATCCAGACCGTGACGGTGACCGGGCCGGCGGATCCGGACAGCGAGTACAGCGGGATCTTCTTCTACGGCATTCATGCGGCCGACCTCGCGCAACGACTGGCGCCCGGCGAACCAGGCCCGGTCGAGGTCGAGCGGGTCGGGTCGACGGTGGTCGTGCGGTACCGGAGCAACGGCGTACTGGTCACGTTGCAGTTGGTGAAGCCTACGGACGACGGGCGGGTCCCGTTCCACGCCGAGGTCGTCGGACGGACGGGGCTGGCGAGCCGCGACCTGACGCTCGGGGCGGACTACGTCGTACCTGGTCTGAAGGTGTTTCTGGAGATGCTGGAGAGCGGGCGCCCACCGCTTGACGACGCGACGATGCTGGCTCCGATCACGGTGCTGGAGCAGGTGTGAAGCGTCTCGTCCTGCCGCTCGCGCTGCTGCTTGCCGTTGGCTGTGTGACGCCTGCTGTCGCCGACAGCGGTACGCCGACGGTCACGATCGACTCGCCGGTCGACGGCGCCCGGGCGTTGACCGTCCATGGGCACTACAGCCAGGTGTCGGACATCCAGTTGGTGGTGGACGCGCAGCGGACCGTGCCGGTGACGATGGACGCCGCTACCGGGACGTGGAGCGCGACTGTCGACGTGAGCGACGCGGACGGGACGGTCGGGCTGGCGGCCTACGGCAAGAATCTGCAGACGCTGTACAACCAGTGGTCACAGTTCATCTCGGTGCCGGTGCACAACCCGGGCGCGGCGAAGCCGGTGGTCGCGGTCGTTTCGCCGGCGATGGGCGCCACGGTCGGCGGAGCTTTCGAGGCGACGGTCCAGGTCAGTGGAGCCGCCCGCCCGCTGCGGCGGGTCGAGGCGCGGATCAACGGTGGGGCGTGGCGGACCGCCGTCCACGTGCCTGGGCCGGGTGATCGCTATCGGGTGCGGCTCGACGCGGGCAAGGGGTTCGCCGGTGTGGAGGCGCGCGCGGTCGACATGGCCGGGCGGGTCGGGACGTCGGCCAGCACTTACATGTCGGTGGGCGGAGCCGTGAAGCCGACGCAGCAGCTGTACAACCAGGATCGCGCGATGTGGTTGTGGGAGCAGAACTCGTACCCGGCGGTGTTCGACCAGGCAGCTCGCGACAAGCTCGGCCGGGTCATGGACGACACGTCGACCTTCGGATCCGATCCGGTGCGGACCGTGTACGTGGGCGTCGCGGCGTACGGCGGGAAGGACATGCTGCGTGACTCGCGGAGTCAGGTGGCGGCGTTCGTCCGGTGGGCGCGTGGGCGTGGCTATCACGTACAGGCGGTGATCTCGGGCGGCACCGTGCCGCCGTACCTGGGTGCGTTGCCGCAGTACCAGGATCGGGCGGTCGCGGAGTTCACCAAGGTACTCGACTACAACCTCGCGGTCGGGGCGGATGCACGCTTCGACGGGGTGAACGTGGACATCGAGCCGTACCTCCTGCCGCAGTGGAAGGAGCCGGGGACGACGCTGCCCACGCAGTGGCTCGACTCGCTCGCCGAATTCATGCAGTTGCGGGACGCGTCCGGCCAGCAGTCGCTCGTGGGGCCGGCGATCCCGTTCTGGTTCGACAGCTCGGACTGTTGTACGGCGATCACGTGGCACGGGAAGACCGCTCCGCTGAGCGACCACGTGCAGGACCTCACCGACTACGTCGCGCTGATGGACTACACGGACACCGCGCCCGGGATCATCTCCCGCGCCTCGCACGAGATCGCCTACGGGAAGCCGCTGTCGGTCGTGATCGGAGTGGAGTCGAAAGACCTGTCCGGGACCGGCGATCCGGAGTCGGTGACCTTCTACGAGGAGGGACGCACGTACATGGAGTCCGAGTTGGACAAGGTGTACGCCGCGGAGGCGGGCCAGCCGTCCTTCGCCGGGATCGCGATGCATCACTACGGCAGCTTGCTCGTGCTGCCGTCCGCGTGGGGTGCGGGCGGCGTGTACTACCCGGAGTAGCCCTCACATACCTGTGGTGCCGGCCGTTCCACAGGTATGGACAAGTACGAGCGACGAGTAGCCAAAGCCGATTGGGACAGTGTTGCGGCCTCGGCGAACGACCTCGGGTGTGCGCTGCTCCCACAGTTGCTGACGCCTGCCGAGGCCGCGGGGATCGCCGGGCTGTACGACGACGTACGACGGTTCCGGGCGACGATCGACATGTGTCGGCACCGGTTCGGCGAGGGGCAGTACCGGTACTTCGATCGGCCGTTCCCGGAGGCCGTGGACGCGTTGCGGCAGGCGCTGTACCCGCGGTTGCTGCCGATCGCGCGCGACTGGTATGCCAAGCTCGGTCGCGAGGCGGAGTGGCCGGACACGCTCGACGAGTGGCTCGAAATCTGCCACCGGGCCGGGCAGAACCGGCCGACGCCGATCCTGCTGCGATACGGCGAGGGCGACTGGAACGCGCTGCACCGGGATCTGTACGGCGACAAGGTGTTCCCGCTCCAGGTCGTGATCAACCTGAACTCGCCTGGCGTGGACCACACCGGCGGCGAGTTCCTGCTGGTCGAGCAACGCCCACGCGCCCAGTCCCGGGGCACGTCAACGCTGATTCCGCAGGGGCACGGGTTGGTCTTCACGACTCGCGATCGGCCGGTGCGGTCGGCGCGGGGGTGGTCGGCTTCGCCCGTGCGGCACGGGGTTTCGGTGGTTCGGTCGGGGAGGCGGCACACGCTGGGGCTGGTTTTTCATGATGCTCAGTGAGATTTGGGTTCGCGTTTATTCGAACGTATGATCGAGGGCATGAGTGAGTGTCCGGTTGAGTCGGCGGGCTCGCGGCCGTCGGCCGGGCGAGCGTCGTTGTCGGTCGTGCCTGGTGGCGCTGAGTTCTCGGCGCTGCGGGATCGGTTGCGCGACGAGGCGCGGGTGGCGGCGCGGTTCGGGTTGTTGGCGCGTGACGACGTACCGGATGATCCTGATCGTGGTGTCGGGTTGTTCGAGGCGATCGCGTTTCAGGACACGTCGGAGCTGAACGACTCCGGGTGGCTGGATCGGGTGGAGATGATCGGCCGGACGGAGGCGCGGCTGGCCGCCCTGAAGGCGTCCGCTGTGGCGGGGTACGAGGCCTCCCTGCGTGGCGTGTCCGCTGACCTTGGACATCGCCACCCCGAGCCTGGGGATCGGGACGCGGAGCCGGGTGAGCGTCGATGGGTGGCTGGGGATCTGCGGTCGACTGCTGATGAGCTTGCGCTGGCCTGGCAGCTGCACAAGGGTGCCGCGACCGCGCGGATTCATACATCGTGTGAGTTGGTGCACAACTTTCCTGCGACGTTGCGAGCGTTGGCGGAAGGGGAGCTGACCGAGCGGGCGGCGTTCACGATCGTGCGGGAACTGTCGGTTCTCGATGACCCGGCTGAGATGGCGGCGGCCGAGGCCGCGGTGTTGGAGTGGGCCAGCGAGCACCCGCTGCAGAGGATCAAGCAGGAGGCTCAGCGTGAGGCCGCGCGGCGGTCCTCGACCGCGCGGAGCAAGGCTCACGCGCGGGCGATGGACGAACGGTCGGTGCGGATCTTCCCGACCAGCGACGGTACTGCGGAGCTGATCCATACTCAGGATGCTTTGGATGCGGCCGCGGTGATGAACAGCCTGACGCGTGCTGCGAACCGGTGTCGCCGGAATGGTGATCCGCGGACTATGGATCAACTGCGGGCTGACATCGCGTTGAGTCGGCTTCTGCCTCGGAACAAGGCTGGTGGTGCTCCGGAGGACGTCGGTGAGGCGTCTGTGGGTGCCGAGGCAGCGGTTGTGATCCATGCAACCGGCGCTGAGATCCGGGCGTTGGTCAACGGTGCGAGCGACACCGGTGGTGTGGCCGAGCACCATGGTCCGATCCCTCAGGAGTCGTTGCGTAAGCACCTCACGCGGGTTCTGACGCGGAGCCTCCTCGGTGACGCCGGGAGTCCGAGTCGATCGCGGCTTGCTCTTCGGCTCATTGACGAACCGCCGGCTGGGACCCCAGAGAGGTACACGCCGAACGCGGCGACTGATCGCTTCGTTCGGTTGCGCGATCGCACCTGTCAGTTCCCTGGGTGCAACCAGCCTGCTGAGTTCGCGGACATCGACCATCGGGTCGCCTTCGCGGCCGGTGGCCGGAGCAACACCGATAATCTTCACTGTCTTTGCCGACATCACCATCGACTGAAGCACGAGGGCGGATGGGCAGTCGCTTCCGATGCCGACGGAACAACGACCTGGACCAGTCCTAACGGTCGGCGCTATCGCACGCCTCCGCCTGACTCCGATCCGCCTGACTCCGATCCGCCCGGCGATTCTGATCCGCCGTCTGATGCGAGCGTTACTGCCCCGGCCTGAACCGCCAGGTCGGGGAGGTCATTCGGCTGCGCTCAGGTCTGAGCAGATGTCCCACGCTGCCTCTTGAAGAAGGGCTGCCGTGTCCTGCTCCAGACCCTTCACCGGTGTGTCGACTCCGACCGGGTCTTCGTCGAGCAACGCGATGAGGAACACGCACGCCGCGAGATAACTACCCGCGAGGGCCGGGTGGCTGCTGTCCTCGTCGTGCAGGGCTGGTGCGTCGTGATGCTTCAGGAAGTGCTCCCAGACCATCCCGACCGGGATGAGCGTCGCGCCGAGCTCCGCTGCGGCCGCGCCGTACGCGTCGGTGAGGGCCCGCTGGGTCTCCGGTGCGTTGCGCCGCGCCCACGTCAGGTAGAACGCCGTACGGGCGCCGGCCGCGGTGATCGCCTCGCCGAAGTCGCGCGCGCTCTCCCGGAAGCGGGCCGGGCTCTTGATCGGCAGCGTGCTCTGCTCCTGCAGTACGACGGTGTCGAAGCCGCCGCTCGCGATCTCGTGCAGCGCCTTACCGGCGTTGAGATGCTGCCGCAGCGACGCACCACCCGCCGAGATCAGCTTGTGCTCGATCGAGATCCCACGCGCACCGGCCAGGCCCTTGATCAGCCCCGGCAGGTTGTTCCGCGAGGTGAAGCTGTTGCCCACGAAGAGAATCCGCACGAGTTGGACGGTACTACTGGACCGGCCGGAATGGGTTTGACCAGCCGAGGCCCCGGGCTGTTGGCTGGCGGGATGAGTGGGCTTCGGATCGTCCCGGTCGCGGACGACGTCACGCTGCAGGACTGGCAGCGGGTGCACAACGAGATCATCCCGACGGCCCCGCTGTCCCTCGACGACATCCGGGAGCGCCGGACCCGGAACGTGCTCGAGGTGGCGTACGACGGCGACGTCCTGGTCGGATGCTCGACAGTCCGGCCGCCGGACGAGGACACCGCGGCCGCCGTGGTGATCGCGCGGGTACTGCCGGAGTACCGGCGCCGGGGATTCGGCGCCGCGATCTACGCACACTGCCTGCGGCGCGGACGTGAGCTCGCCGCCGGCATCGAGACCCATATCCTCAGCAGCAACACGGACGGCCTGCGCTTCGCGAAGTCGCACGGCTTCGCCGAGGTGGAGACCTACCTGCTGCCGGGCGACACGATTCCCTTTGTCGAACTACGGTTGGGCGAGTGACCATGCGCTTCAGTGTCAACATCCCGAACTTCGGCGACTTCGCCGACGCCCACACGGTCGCCCGGGTGGCGACAGCCGCCGAGGAGGCCGGGTGGGACGGCCTGTTCGTCTGGGACCACGTGGTGCACAGCAAGGAGCGGCGCCGCGGGCAGGCGTTCGGCGATCCGTGGATGCTGATGACGGCGGCCGCGCTCGCGACGTCCCGGATCAAGCTCGGTCCGCTGGTGACTCCGGTCGCGCGGCGCCGGCCCGAGCAGCTCGCGCGGCAGGTCGCGACCCTGGACGCGCTGAGCGGCGGCCGGGTGATCTTCGGCGCCGGTCTCGGCGGCCCGATCGATGACGAGTTCGGCAGCTTCGGGGACGAGACGGATCCGAAGGTGCTCGCCGAGAAACTGGACGAGGGCCTCGATCTGATGGCGGAG
The DNA here is from genome assembly GCF_042873375.1 of Kribbella sp. NPDC004875. NCBI lineage: Bacteria > Bacillati > Actinomycetota > Actinomycetes > Propionibacteriales > Kribbellaceae > Kribbella > Kribbella sp. NPDC004875. The sequence goes on along the minus strand of NZ_JBIALI010000006.1, from coordinate 525,212 downwards.
TACTGGTCCGGCGCTCGGGTGAATCACGACGGCAAGCACTACCGCGCCGTCGACGTGGAATTGCTGCCGGCAACGGTTCAGCAGCCCCGCCCGCCGGTCTGGATCGCGGGCTACTGGCCGCGCAAGGCGCCGATGCGCCGCGCCGCGCGCTGGGACGGCGCCGTACCGCTGTTCACCAGCGCGAACCACGGTCAGGCACCTGCGGTCGAGGAGCTGCGGGAGCTGATCGGCTTCCTCGACGAGCAGCGCACGGACCGGAGTACGCCGTACGACGTGATCGTTGGCGGGATCAGCCCGGGAGACGCGGCCGGCGCGCGGGCGCTGGTCGAGCCGCTCGCCGCGGCGGGCGCCACCTGGTGGGACGAGCGGCAGCTGCTCGGCGGCACCGACTTCTACCGCCTGGACCCGGTACTGCGCCGGATCGAGCAAGGCCCGCCGACCCTCGGCTGACCGCTCGGACCACCGATTTAAGCTTGCACGCATGAGTGACGACCTTCCCTCCTGCTGCGCGCCGTCCCGCGGCGAGGCGTCCGCGCCTCCGCCGGCCCCGGCCGAGCGCGGCGAGCACCGGATCGAACAGGTCGAGCTCAGTGGCGGCGTGTTCGCGATGGGTAACCCCAACGGCGACGAGAATGCCGGTGACGGCGAGACCCCGGTCCACCAGGTCGAGCTCGCGCCGTTCAGCATCGACGCGACCAGCGTGACGAACGCCGACTTCGCGCGCTTCACCGACGCGACCGGCTACCGCACCGAGGCCGAGATCTTCGGGTACTCCGCGGTGTTCCATCTCGCCCTCGCCGCCGAGCCGGACGAGGTGATGGGCCCGGCCTCCGGTACGCCGTGGTGGGCCGGCGTCCGCGGCGCCGACTGGCGGCACCCGGGTGGCTCCCGGTCCGATCTCGACGGGCTCGACGAGCATCCCGTCGTCCATGTCAGCTGGAACGACGCCACGGCGTACTGCAAGTGGGCCGGCCGTCGGCTGCCGACCGAAGCGGAATGGGAGTACGCGTCCCGCGGTGGTCTCGAGGGTAAGCGGTACCCGTGGGGCGACGAGCTGATCGGCGACGACGGCGAGTGGCGGTGCAACATCTGGCAGGGCGAGTTCCCGCGGGCGAACACCGAGGAGGACGGCTTCCTCACCACCGCCCCGGTGCACACCTTCCGCCCGAACGGCTTCGGGTTGTGGCAGACGGTCGGCAACGTCTGGGAGTGGTGCGAGGACTGGTTCGGTCCGCGCTACTACAAGTTCTCCCCCGCCGAGAACCCGGCCGGCCCGTCGCTCGGCGCCGCGCGGGTGATGCGCGGCGGGTCGTACCTGTGCCACGACTCGTACTGCAACCGCTACCGCAACGCGGCCCGCTCGTCGAACACCCCCGAGTCCTCGATGGGCAACGCCGGCTTCCGTACGGTCGGTCTCACGCGTCCTGAGTGACGGCGGGCTGCCGCAGTCCCGGCGTGCTGACGGCGACCGCCGCCACCGCCGCGGCGCACAGCAACGCACCGGAGGCGAGGGACGCGACCGGTGAGGTGAGCTGCGCGACCACACCGCCACGCAGGTTGCCGAGGTCAGGGCCGGCCTGACCGACGATCTGCTCGGCGGCGCTGACGCGGCCGAGCAGCTCGGTCGGCGTGTGCAGCTGAACGATCGTGCTCCGCGAGACGACAGCGACCGTGTCCGCCGCACCGGCGACGGCGAGACAGGCCAGCGCCAGCCAAGGCACCGGCGAGAACGCGAACAGCAGCAACGCGATCCCCCACCCCGCCGAGCCGCAGAGCATCACCACGCCGTGCCGCGGCAGCCGGGTGAACGATCCGGAGAACAACGACGCAGCCACGCCACCCACGGCGATCGCGGTCAGGAACAGCCCGAGGGTCCGCGGGTTGTTGCCGAACCGCTCGGCGTTGACGACCGGGAACAGGCTGATCGGCATCGACAGCACGGTCGCGGCGAGGTCGGTGATCAGCGCACCCCGGATCACCGGCGTCGACGCCACGAACGTCAACCCGTCCCACACGCCACGCAGCCCCGGCTTGGCGGTCGTCCCGATCCGCATCCGCGGCAGCCCGAGTACGCCGTACAGCGCCGCCAGGAAACTGAGTGCGTCGATGAGGTAGCAGACACCGACGCCCCAGGCACCGATGATCAGACCACCCAGCGCCGGCCCGAGCAGCATCGCGCCCTGGAACCCGATCCGGTTCAACGCGATCCCGGCGGCGAGTTGATCGCGCGACAGCAACTGCGGCAGCACGGTCCGCGCCACCGGCCCGGCCGTCGCCCCGAACGCCGCCTGGACGGCGATCAGCGCCAGCAGCACCCCAACCGGGACGGGGCCGAACAGCAACTGACTCGCCATCACCGTCGCGACGAGCCATTGCCCGATGGTGGTGACCAGGTAGATCCGGCGCCGCTCGAGCCGGTCGGCGAGCGTGCCCGCGAAGAGGCCGAGGACGATCAGCGGCAATGCCTGCGCCAGCCCGACCGCACCGGTCCACGCCGGGCTCGACGTCTGGTCCCACACCTGGAACATCACCGCGACGAACGTCAACTGCCCACCGATCCCGGACAGCACCTGACCGATCCACAACCGGCGGTACGTCAGAACGCGGAGCGGTCCGAGGTCGATGAAGGCGCGCTTCACTCCGCCACGTCCGCGAGCTTGTCGGTGATGCGGTCGTGGAAGCTCTTCCGGCTCAACGCCGCCTCGATGTCGCGGACGACCTGGGTCATCGGGTACGGCAACTCGGCCTCCAGCTCGGCGATCGCCGCCTCGGTCGCCTGCCACTCCGCGGTCAGCAGCTCGACAAGCTTCTTCGACTTGGCCGTGAGCGTGACCTTCTTGCTCCGCGCGTCCGCTCCCGGCACGGTCCGGACCAGGCCGGCGGTGCGCATCGCGGACACCTTCTGGCTCAGCGCCGAGTGCGTCCGGCCGACGGTGTCCGCCAGCTCGGTGATCGTCAGCGGGCCTTTCAGGTGCAGCTGGATCAGCTCGCGGACGTAGCTCGGCTTCAGTCCCTTGATCTCCCGGTCGGTGTAGATCCGCCCGATCTCGTTGTCCATCCTGGCCAGCAACTCATGCAGCGGCCGCCACTGACTCTGCGCGGTGGGATCGTCCATCCCAAAATCATAACAGTACTTATATAAGCACTGTCGATTCAGCCCGCCGCCAGACCACCGCGTGCTGTCCACCCACCCGAACGAACCACGCGCCCGGGAAGACGGCGCCGTACACCTGCTCGAAGGCGGGCCGGCTCAGGTAGCGGTCGCTGACCCGGTGGTCGAGCCAGTCGCCGGTCCCGAGCCGGAAGATCTCCCAGGCATCCGCGGCGTTCCGGTGGATCAGGTTGCGGGCGAGCTTGCGCACCTCACCGCCGTACAGCCACCAGCGTGGATTCGCGGGGCGCGGCGACACCGTGTCGGCGAGGGCCGCGCAGCCGCCGACAGCGACGAGCGAACGGATGTGCCGCAGTACGGCGGGAAGGTCGGCCACGTGATGCAGGGTCGCGGAACTGGTGACGAAGTCGTACTGACCGGACACGTCGAGGATGCCGGACTCGAGATACGTCACGTTCGCTCGCGGACGCTTGCGCCGGGCGAGCCGGATCATCGGCCCGGAGAGGTCGATCGCGTCCACCTGATCGAAGTACTCGGCCAGTACCACGGCGTGCCGGCCGGCGCCGCAGCCGAGGTCGATGGCGCGGCGCCGGCGGGACGGGAGGACGGTCGGCAGCCAGTCGGCGACCGCGTCGGTGGTCAGCTCGCCGAGGCGGTCATACCGCTCCGCCAGGTGATCGAACGATTGGTCGCGCCTCATGGTGGTTGGATGCGGCACGGGCCGAAATGGTTGCTCGGATGCGGAGCGCCGCCGCGCCTGCCGTCAGCACGCTGATCAGGGCGACGACCGCGAAGCCGTACCGGGTGTCGAAGCGCCCGGTGACGACCGAGGCCATCAGCATGACGACGACGGTCGCGGCAAGGCCATACCCGTTCGCCATCCCGAAGGCGTGCCCGACCCGGGATTCCTCCACCGACGTCATCAGCAAGGACCGCGTCGCGATCCGCGCCTGCCCGAAGAGGAACGCACCGACCAGAACAAGAGACATCAACGCAGGTACGCCGAACAGCGGCTGCAGCGCGAACAATGCGCTGCAGAACAAGAAGCCGCCGACGGCCAACTTCAGATCACCGAGCCGCGCGGCCGACCGCCGATAGGTCGCCGCGGCGAGCAGGAAGCCCACGCCACCCAACGCGTCGACCACACCGAGAGCCGCCGGGCCGCGATGCCACTCCCCGATCAGCAGAACCGGCAGCAACGCATTGAAGACCGTCACGACGACAAGCCCCTGCCCGAACAAGACGACGAGCCCGCCCAGCGGGACGATGCCCACTCGACGCGGTACCGCCGCCTGGCCGGCAACCGGCTCCGGAGACGGACGACCGGTCCCGACCAAGTAGACGAGCACGGCGGACACCAAGAACGTCAGCGCGTTGAAGGTGAAGAGCGGCCGCGGACCGAAGTACTGGAGGGCCAGGCCGCCGACCGACGCGGACAGCAGCATGCCGGACTGCAGAGCGATCTCGTAGTGCGCGTTGAAGCGCCGGAGTTGCCCGGAGGCGACGCGCTCACGGATCAGCGCCGCACTGGCCGGCGTGAACTGCGCGGCGATGACCGCCAGCGCGAAGTTGGTCGCATACACGAGCGGCTGCTGACCCACGCCCAGCGCGAGCCCGACCGGCAAGGCGAGCGCGGCTGTCGCGCTCACCAGGTCGCAGACCACCCACAGCCGGCGCCGGTCGAAGCGGTCCGCGAGCCGGCCGAAGTACGGGGAGAGGAGAGCCTGCGGTACGGCGACGGCGATGAACAGCCACCCGACGTCGAGCATCGAGCCCTGCGCGCGGACGAGCAGCAGCGCGGCGCCGAGGAGCTGGATGTTGTTGCCGAGGGACGTGATGAACGCTGCGGGCAGCAGCAGACGGGGTCTCGAGGTCACGACGGCAACGCTGCCAGCAAACCCTGACAAACGATGGCAGTGATTAAAGCCGCAACCGCAGTCGCGCTCGCGGACACCAGAGCCGGGCATCGGGAGCTTGCACATGTTGCGGGGGGTGAGGACCAGGTATTACCTGTCCGCGGCAACCAATCCCCCTCCACGGGCCCCAGTCCCCTGCCCAGACCCCACTCCCCTGCCCGGACCCCAGATCCCCTGCCCGGACCCCGCCTCTCGTCCTACGCGCGGGACGGGTGCGTCGGCCGGGCGTTGGTGCGGGCGGTTGTCGTGGGTCTGCAGTTCGACAGGAGGTGTCATCTGGCGGGGTAGTGCAGGGAGCCTGGGCGGACTCGCGTGTACGGCGTACAGCGGGTGCACTACCTGTCGAGCTGCAGCGAGAGGGTGCCGTCAGGAGAGGGAGGGGGTGGCGGCTTGGGCGATGAGAAGTTTGGGGGGTGTGGTGAGGCCTACTGACCAGATGTTGTTGTCGCGTGGGTAGAGGAGAGTGGTGTTTCCTGCCCAGACCGGCTGGTCGTCGACGGAGTTGGGTTCGGGTGGGTGGGTGATCCGGCGCGTGGTGAGATCGAGTACGGCCAGGCGCCAGGTGCCGTTGGCAACCTTCTGCTTGTAGGCGATTCGGCGACCGTCCGGGGAGACCGAGGGGCATTCGACGTTCTCGGCGATCGCGGTGCCGCGGTAGGCGCGGAAGCCGGCCTCGATCAGGTACGTCTTCCCCTTGCTCGCCATCGTGACGTAGAAACGGTCGCCGTCGGCACCGAAGGTGATGCCCCAGTAGTTCACGTCCGAGGCGAAGTATCGTTTGCCGCCGACGAAGACGGCCAGTTCCTCGACGGTTTTCACCAGTCGGCCGGTGTCGACTTCGTAGAGACCGGTGCGGGTGGAGAAGCCGGTGGCGGCGTACGAGTCGCCGGTGACGAAGAGGGTCCAGTTCACGAAGCGGCCGTCGGGTGAGACGCGGGCCCGGCTCGGGGTTCCGGGGAGGGTGTCGCGGTGGCGTTCGTGGAGGTTCGCGTCGAGGACGATCAGTTCGGTCAGCGGGGGTAGGGACCCGGGCTTGAGGCGCAGGCAGATCGCTGTGCCGTGGGCTGCGGCGAAGCGGTCGCAGTGCAGGTCGCCGACTCGCCGGGCCGCGGCTGGATCGCCGATGGGTACGGCGGCCAGTTTGCCGGCCTCGGGGCCCGGGGCGAGGTTGCGGAAGAACAGGGTCTTGCCGTCGAGCGCCATGGGTTGACCGGTGACGACTGGTACGGCGTTCTCGGTGGCACCGCCGTCGCGGGCCTGGACGACGTACGTGATCGCACCGCCGACGAGCGCGAGAAGGCCGATCGCGGTGGCGAGGAGCCGGCGGGTCATCGGCGTACCTCCAGGGGTTTGAGGATGGCGGCGGCGATGGTGACCGCGAGCAGTGCAACGGTGATCGCGAGGATCGCCGGACGGAGGTCCCAGAGCGTCCAAAGCAGGCCGACGGTGACGGCCGCGGCCATGCGGGCGAGCGCTTGGCCGGTTTGGAGTACGGCGAGACCGCTCGCGCGGAGGTGTTCGGGGAGGAGCGGGCCGACTGCGGCAGGGAGCACACCGTCGGTGGCCGCGTAGAAGGTGCCGTGGAGGACGAGGACGAGCCACCAGGTGCCGACGGGTCCGCAGACGGCGAGCAGGGCGAGGACGAGGGCGAGGTGGCCGCCGAGAAAGACCTTCCAGCGTCCGATGCGGTCGCCTAGGCGGCCGAGCGGGATGGCGAGCAGGAGGAAGGTGCCGGCGGTGCCCAGTGGGAGCAGAGGAAAGAGGCTGGTCCCGATGTCCCACCGGCGTTGAACGGCGAGATAGACGAACGAGTCGGTGATGGCGAACAGCCCAAGAGCGGCCGCCCAGAGGCAGGACCGGCGAAAGGCGGAGTCCCGGAGCAGGCCGAGAACCGGCAACCGGGACGGCGCGAGGCGGGCGGATGGAGGCGCTGACGGGAGTTGGGGTGCGGCGTGGTCGCGGACGAAGGTGGTGAGAAGGAGGACGGCGCAGACGGCTAGGGAGAAGCTGGTGACGAAGACCGAGTCGTAGTCGCCGAGGCTGGCCCACAGCACGGCCGTCGCCACCAGCGGACCGAGGAACGCGCCGACCGTGTCGAGCGCGCGATGCACGCCGAACGAGCGTCCCAGCGTCTCCGGCGCACTGCTCAAGGAGATCAGCGCGTCCCGCGGTGCCGTCCGGATGCCTTTCCCGGCCCGGTCGACGGCCAGGACCGCGCCGATCGCCGGCACCGCGGACCCGGCGGCCAGGAAGCCGAGCTTCGAGACCGCCGAGAGCGCGTAGCCGATGCCGGCGACGGTCTTCAGCCGTCGCCAGCGGTCGGCCACGTGTCCGCCGACCAGCCGCAGTACGGCGGTCGCTCCGGCGTACAGGCCGTCGAGGAGGCCGAACTGCAAGGGGTTCAGCCCGAGGCCGAAGACCAGGTACAGCGGCAGGATCGCGGTCACCATCTCGGCCGACACGTCGGTCACCAGACTCACGAGGCCGAGGGCAACCACATTCCCCGGGACCCGCCGCAGCGGAGTCCGCAGCGGGCCGACGGATGCGAGGTACATCAGTGGCAGGTGTACGTCGGGCTGCTGTCCAGGACCTTGCCGTCCAGACCGATCAGCTGACTGGCGAACGTCGTGTCGGTCAGCGACAGCTTCAGCACCCCGAAGTCCGAGATGATCTTGGCGGTCGCCGGATGCGCGGCGTGCACCGGGTAGAGCGGCGCGCCGCCCATGCCGCCGATGATTTGCGTCGGGCCGTTCGGGTCGCGCTCACCGTCCGCGTTCTGGGGCAGGAACCGTTCGTAGTGGTGGTCGTGACCATTCAGGATCAGATCGGTCTTGGCCGACACCAGCGTCTGCCACAGCGGATCGGCGTCCGGGTTGTCACCGTGATCCCCCGACGAGAACCGCGGGTGATGGTAGTACGCCGCGATACAGCCCTTGGTGTTCTTCGCCAGGTCCTGCTTCAGCCAGGTCAGTTGCGCCGGCTCGCGCAGGTCCTCCTTCACGAAGTCGTTGGAGTCCAGCGCGATGAAGTGCCAGTTCCCCATCTCCCAGCTGTAGTAGTTCTTCCCGGCCGGCGTCGCGATCGAGCCGAAGTACTTGTGGTACCCCTCGTACGGCGTGTCGTCGTACGTCTCGTGGTTGCCGGGAATCGGGTGCGTGATGCTCTTGAACTTCCCCCACGTCTTCGCGTAGTAGTTCTGGAAGTCCGCGTAGTGCGCGTCGTCGTACTGGTTGTCGCCCATCGTGATCACCGCGGCCGGGTTCATCGCCTCGACCAGCTTGGCGGTCTTCGGATGCACACAGCTCGAGTCGGACGCGGTGCAGCGGTCCGCGATGTCGCCGGCCGCCGCGAGGACGAACCCACCGGTCCCGCCGGCGCCGGTCGTCACGGTCAGCGCCGCGGTCTCACCGGACACGTTTCCGGCCAGGTCGCGCGCACGAATTGTGTAGCGGTACGCCGTGTTCGCGGTCAGCCCAGTGTCGTTGTACTGCGTGTTCGGCGTGGATGCGACGACCTTCCCGTCGCGAAGGACGTCGTACCCGCTCACTCCGACGTTGTCGGTTGCGGCGGACCAGCCGAGCGCGACGGATGTCGCCGTGGTGCCGGTGCTCTTCAGGCCGGTCGGGACGGTCGGGGCCTGGGTGTCACCGGTCGAGTCGGTCGTGCCGTACACCTCGATCTCGAAGAGCGAATAGCCGTACGACGTCGCGCGCTGGGTGCCGACCAGTCGCAGGTACCGGCCGTGCCCTTGCAGGCCGGTCAGGTCGTCGGTCGCTCCGTTGCCGTTCGCAACCTCCTTGACGGTGCTGAAGTTCGTGCCGTCGTCGGAGACCTCGATCCGGTACGCCTTCGCGTACGCGGCTTCCCAGGTCAGCGTGACCCGGCCGACGGTGGCCGCCTGGCCGAGGTCGACCCGGATCCACTGTGGATCGGTTCCTTCGGCGCTGGCCCAGCGGGTCGACGGGTCGCCGTCGACCGCTTTCGTGGCGGCCAGGGAATCGCCTTCGATGCTGGAAGCAACGACCGGTCTGCCCTGCGACAGCAGGGCGTCGGCGGTGGTCCGGGCGTCGGCGGCCGAACCACCGAGCGCGGCCAGCAAACCGACGGGGAGCACCAGCGCGAGCAGGCGCAGTTTCATGGGATACCTCCGGGGGCGCGGAGTTGAATTGTTAGGAAGGTTACCTAACAGTGCACTGGTAGGTAAAGGGCTGATTTTCGTCATATACGTGCAGCGCATGAACTCATGACAAAAGATTCATTGGACGGATGATTGGCGAGCTGGTTGAGTCGGGCCCATGGACATGCGCAGCTTGGGTCGTGCAGGAATCGAGGTCAGCCCGGTCGGGTTCGGGTGCTGGGCGATCGGTGGACCGTTCAGCAACCCGGCCGGTGAACCGTTGGGGTGGGGTGTCGTCGACGACGACGAGTCGGTGCGGGCGATCCGGCGCGCGATCGAGCTCGGCGTGACGTTCTTCGACACCGCGGACGTGTACGGCGCCGGGCACAGCGAACGCGTGCTCGGGCAGGCGATCAGCGGGATCCGCGACCAGGTGGTGATCGCCACCAAGTGGGGCAACACCTTCGACGAGTCGACGCGGGTCATGCACCACCAGGACACGACACCGGAGTACGTGCACAAGGCGGTCCGCGCATCACTCGACCGGCTCGGCACGGACTACCTGGATCTCTACCAGCTGCACTTCGACACGACCGACGAGATCGCGCTACCGCTCCGCGAGGCCTGCGAGGAACTGGTCCGCGAAGGACTGATCCGCAGCTACGCCTGGAGCACCGACACCGTACACAGCGCGGAGCTCTTCGCGCGGGGCGAGCACTGTGCAGCGGTGCAGCACGAGGCGAGCGTCCTGCACGACGCCCCGGACTTCTTCGCGCTCTGCGAGCGGGAGGATCTGGCGAGCATCAACCGGACACCACTCGGGATGGGCATCCTCGGCCGCCGCGACGCGAGCCGGCCGGCTACCGGCGCCGACATCCGCACCCTTCCGCCCTCCTGGCTGCGGTACTTCGCCGAGGGCGGTGTACCCGCACCGCAGTGGTGGGACAAGGTGGCAGCGATCCGCGACGTGCTGGAGAGCGAGGGGCGGACGCTGGCGCAAGGTGCACTCGCCTGGCTGTGGGCGCGGAGCCCGCGGACCGTGCCGATTCCCGGATTCCGGACCGTGGCGCAGGCCGAGCAGAACGCCGGCGCGATGGCCCACGGAGCGTTGCGGGACGACCAGATGACCGAGATCGCGAAGCTCCTGAGCGAATGATCCGGGCCGCCGAGCTCTTGCCCGGCGTGCTGGTTTATCGATATATCTAGGTCCATGCCGGGCCCGCCGACGGACTCACGCCAATGGTTTCGTCGTGCCCCGGATCATCAGCTGAGCGGGGACGACGAGCTCCTGTGGTTCCTTCCGCGGGCTCCCGTTGATCTGCGCTATCAGCAACGACGTGATCGCCTCGGCCATCGCGTCGTGCCCGGGATTGACCGTGGACAGCGCCGGCACCAGGTACGCCGCTTCGTCGATGTCGTCGAACCCGGTCACCTGGACGTCGTCCGGCACCCGCAGCCCGCCGTCGGCCAGCGCGCGGATCGCCCCCATCGCCACGACGTCGGTGAGTCCGAACACCGCGTCGAAACCGATCCCGCGATCGCGCAGCCCCCGAATCGCGTCGTACCCGTCCTGCAGCCGGAACGGGCAGCGGATGTTCAGCTCCGGGTCGACCGGTACGCCGGCCTCGCGGTGCGCGAGCGCGTATCCCTCGGCGCGGAGCGCGGGCATCGTCGCGGTGCCGGCCGGGTCGCCGCCGATCATCGCGATCCGGCGGGCGCCGGTGGCGAGCAGGTGCGCGACCGCCTGCCGGGCGCCGTCGACGTTGTCCATCATCACGTGGTCGAACCGCGACGGCAGCGCGCGCTCGCCGATCATCACCACCGGCGCGTCGGTGCGGAGCTGGCTCAGCTCGGCCGGGTCGATGTCGACCACGCTGAGGATCAGGCCGTCGTACATCCGCAGGCGGGAGAACGCGACCGCGTCCAGCTCGCCCTCACGGCTGGCGCCGGTGCGCTCCGTCACGATCCGCAGGTCGTGCGCCTCGAACCGATCGGCGAGCCGCCCGGCGAGCTGCGCGAAGTACGGCCGCTCCAGCTCCGGTACGGCGAGGCCGACCACGCCCGTCCGGCCGGCGCGCAGATGGCGGGCGGCCAGATTGACCTGGTAACCGAGCTCCCCGATCGCCGCGAGCACCCGTTGGCGCGTGTCGGGACCGACCCGTGGACGGCCGTTGATCACGTTCGACACCGTCATCGTCGACACCCCGGCGAACCGGGCGACGTCGGCCATCGTCACCACGCTCGAGGTTTTCTTCATGCCGACCACTGTAAGGACACAGGAGGGCCCTATGCCTGAAGCGACGACTTCCCGGGTCGTGATCGACCTCGACGTCCCCGGGCCGACGATCAGCCGGCACCTGTACGGACACTTCGCCGAACACCTCGGACGGTGCATCTACGGCGGCTTCTACGTCGGTGCGGACTCCCCCATTCCGAACGAAGGCGGGATCCGGCGGGACGTCGTCGACGCGTTACGCGCGCTGGACATCCCGAACCTGCGCTGGCCGGGCGGGTGCTTCGCGGACGAGTACCACTGGAAGGACGGCATCGGGCCGAAGGCGGACCGGCCGTCGATGGTGAACACGCACTGGGGCAACGTCGAGGAGAACAACCACTTCGGCACCCACGAGTTCATGGCGTTGTGCGAGCTGCTCGGCGCCGCGCCGTACGTGAACGGGAACGTCGGCAGCGGAACCGTCCGCGAGATGAGCGAGTGGGTCGAGTACCTGACCCGCGACGGCGACAGCCCGATGGTGCGGCAGCGGAAGGCGAACGGGCGCGACGAGCCCTGGAAGGTCCCGTTCTGGGGTATCGGCAACGAGGCCTGGGGCTGCGGCGGCAACCAGCGCGCGGAGGCGTACGCCGACCAGGCGCGGCAGTACGCGACGTTCCTCAAGGACCACGGCGACAACAAGCTGTACCGGATCGCGGCCGGCGCGGCCGACGACGACCTCGCCTGGACCGAGGCGCTGCTGAAGGCGGTCAGCTGCCTCGGCTGTGATCGCGGCCCGAAGAACATCTTCCAGGCGATCTCGTTCCACTACTACACGGTCGCCGGCAGCTGGGAGAACAAGGGCAGCGCGACCGAGTTCGACCTCGAGTCGTACTACCGGACGATCAGCAAGGCGCAGGACATCGACCGGGTGATCCGCGCGCACTCCTCGCTGATGGACGCCTACGACCCGGACCGGAAGATCGGCCTGGTGCTGGACGAGTGGGGTACCTGGTGGGACGTCGAGCCGGGGACCAACCCGGGCTTCCTCTACCAGCAGAACGCGATGCGGGACGCGCTGGTCGCCGGCCTGCACTTCGACATCTTCCACCGGCACGCGGACCGGCTGGTGATGGCGAACATCGCGCAGACAGTGAACGTGCTGCAGGCCATGCTGCTCACCGATGACAGTGACACCGGGGGCGGGCTGGTGAAGACCCCGACGTACCACGTCTTCGAGATGAACAAGGGGCATCACGACGCGGTCGCCGTACCGACGCATGTGGTCGAGGGACCCGCGCCGTACCAGCTGGACGGGAAGCCGACGGAGCTGATGTCGGCGTCCGCGTCGGTGAAGGACGGGCGGGTGCTGGTCTCGGTGAGCAATCTCGATCCGGTCGCGGCGCTGGACGTCGTCCTGGACCTGCGCGGCGGCGCGGTCCGCGACCCGGCCGGACGGTTGCTGACGGCATCGAAACCGCAGGCCTTCAACACGGTCGCGGAGCCGGGCGCGGTGGCTCCGGTCCAGCTCGAGGTGGAACCGGAGCCCCGCGGTTTCCGGGTGACGTTGCCGCCCCACTCGTTCGCGACGGTCAGTTCCGCTTACTGATCGGGATCTGGAACTCGTGCACCCAGTTCGCCGGGGTGTCCCTGTCGAACTGGAGTGTCACCTCCCGCGCGTAGCCCTGGCTGCGATAGCCGTTGTCCTCGATCCAGCGGGCCAGCGTCTGCATACTGCGGTCGGCTTCCATCATGTCGCCCTTGTGCACGATGGTCGCGGCCTGGGCGAGCGCGGGAAGTTCCAGGAACTCGAGATCGATCGCCTCCCCGGCACCGACGGGTACGGCGGCATGGACGCGGATCGTGTCGTTGTCCGCGTCCTCGTAGTACGCGACCGGCGAACCGGACGGGGCGACCCCGGCGGCGCCGAGGCGCTCGAAGAGCTGGCCGAACAAGGGCTGCAGCACGGGGCCGATGTCCTCGCCGTCGTAGCTCGGCGAGATCGCGGACAGCTCCGCGACTCTTGTGGCGGCGATGTGTTTCAGGACGACGTCGTCGGTGGGCATGTGACCTTCCCTCTCGATGAGCCGGAGCCTCGCCTCGACGCCGGCCAGCCGGGCCGTGCTGCGGGCCAGGTCGTCCTCGAGCTGGGCCTGCCGCAGCCGCAGCATGCCGCGCAGTTCCTCCGCGGACAGCTTGGCGTCGACGATCTCACCGACCTGCTGCAGGCTGAACCCGAGATCCTTGAGCGCCATGATCCGGTTCAGCCGGCTGAACTGGTCGGCCGAGTAGAACCGGTAGCCGGTCAGCTCGTCGACGACGGCCGGCCGGAGCAGCCCGAGCGCGTCGTAGTGCCGCAGCATCCGCGCCGACACCTGACCGAACGCGGCGAAGTCTCCGATGGTGAACATGCAGCCACCCTCCGCCTTGACACAGTGTCAAGGTCAAGCCGTACCACTCCACGACCGGCTTTGTGCCCCCACCAACCATTTTCTGGTGCGCGAAACGGTAGGTGGAGGCCCAAAGAGGTGGGTCAGGAGGCGACGCGGGTGCGGCGATCGCGGATCGCGGCGATCGCGACGGCGGTGACGATCAGCGCGACACCGCCCGCGCCGAAGCCGGTGACGAGGTTGCCCCGGCTGCTCAGCCGGGCGTCGCACTGCATCGGCGTGATGCCCTTGTCCGGCTGGAAGACCGAGCCGCAGGAGTCGCCACCCGCGTGCACCGGACGCACGGCGAGTACCACCCCGACGATCAGCAGGACCAGACCCACGGCGCCGAGGACCTTGTTCAGCACCGGCCGTCCTCTCGCGCCGTCGCACGCACGTCAACCAGGACCGACCGTAGTCGCTTGGCCCGATCCTGCATACGCACGGTCACACTCCCTGGTAGCGCGGTAAGATTTGATCAAATCTAACGCAGCTAGCAGGCCGCCCTGAAGTTCCGCACGGCCCAGCGGTGGAATCTTCACCCAGTTCTAACGCACATCGGGTCCGTCCGGTTCAGTTATTCATGCCGGTATTCACAGCAGCAATCAATGAGCCACTGGCGCGGCCGTGAGCGAGGTCGGCGAGCGCCCGGTCGACGGCCTCGAACGGCACGACCGTGGTGTGCGCGGCGACCGGCAAGCGCGCGACCAGACGGAACAGTTCCTCACCGTCGCGACGGGTGTTGGAGGTGACGCTGCGCAGGTCCCGCTCGTGGAACAGGTGCCGCTCGTAGTTCAGCACCGGCACGTCGGACAGGTAGATGCCGGCGACCGCGACAGTTCCACCGGGCTTGAGGGCTGCCAGCGCGTACGGGACCACGTCACCGGCCGGCGCGAACACGATCGCCGAGTCCAGCGGCACCGGCGGCGGATCGGCCGTCTCCCCCACGAACGTCGCACCAAGTTCGCGGGCCAGCTCCCGGTTCCCCGCGCCACGCGTCATCACGAACAGCTCGCCCCCCTGGGCGGTCGCGATCTGCGCGGTGAGGTGCGCGCTGGAACCGAACCCGTAGATCCCGAGCCGGCCGCCCGGTGGCAGGTTCGCGCGGAGCAGCGACCGGTAGCCGATGATCCCGGCACACAGGAACGGCGCGAGCTCCACCGCCGGCCGATCGGCCGGCAACGCGTAGGCGTAGTCCTCGGGTACGACGGCGTACTCCGCGAAGCCGCCGTCCGCGTCCCAGCCCGTGTACGTCGACCGCGGGCACAGGTTCTCGGATCCTTTGCGGCAGAACTCGCAGACGCCACACGTGCTCCGCAGCCAGGCGATGCCGACGCGATCCCCGACAGCGAACCGGTCGGCCGACGACCCGCGGCGGACGACCGAGCCGACGGCTTGGTGCCCGGGGACGACACCGGGCCGCTTCGGTGACAGATCACCCTCAGCCAGGTGCAGGTCGGTGCGGCAGATCCCGCAGGCCTCGACCTTCACGAGCACCTCGCCCGGGGCAGGTTCCGGGACGGGACGACGTACCCGCCGGAGTGGACCGCTGTCGATGGGTCCTGGACGGTCCACTGCCCACGCCTGCATCTGGTCAGTCATATCTCCATCATGCGACGCGGCGCAGCGCGCGCTCCCGACGCTCGGCGACCTTCGACCCCGACTCCCGGCGGGCCATCCGCCGCAGTACGACGGGAGCGAACAGCAGTCCCGCGACGGCCCAGAGTCCGAGGACCGCGGCCGTCTCGAGATGCCGCCACGACTCGCCGACCTCCACCACGACCGCTTCGGGCGGCAGCAGGGCGGACCGCATCCCGAGACCCATCCAGTAGATCGGGGTCAGCTGGCCGATCCAGCCGACCCATCCAGGCAGGGCGGTGAGCGGATAGAAGATGCCGGAGATCGCGATCAGACCGAGCATCGGCAGCTGGATGAGGCCCTGCGAGCGGGCCGTGGTGAAGACCGAGCCGAGGATCGCGCCGATCGGCAGCGTCGCGACCAGGCCGAGCAGCAGTACCCAGAGCAGGGTGAACCAGTGCGCCGAGCCGAGCGCGATCCCGTCGACCAGGAACAGGCCGGGGATCAGCAGGATCGCGAGATCGACGAGTAGTCCGCCGGCGACCGCGACGACCTTGCCGACGACGTACCCGGTCATGCCGTTCGGGACGGCCTTGGCGCGCAGCAACGTGCCGTCCTCGCGATCCGCGGTGAGTTGCTGGCTCATGCTGACCATGCCCATCGCGGCGTTCATCCCGAGGATGCTCGGCAACGCGAGCGCACCGAGCAGCAGGCCGGTGGAGCCGAAGCCGTGGTGCCGGAGGAAGAACAGCGCGACCAGCATCAGCACCGGCCAGAGGAAGTGGCTGAACAGTTCAGGCCCGTTGGTGAACGACTGGCGGAGCTCGATCAGTCCACGCCGCCAGCCCAGTCGGATCGTCATCGTTGCTCCCGGACGAGTCTCAGATAGGTGTCCTCGAGCGAGGCCCGGCGTACCTCGAGGTCGCCGAGCGCGTCGCCGTACGTCGTGAACAGCTCGCGGACGAAGGCAGTCGACTCGGTCGTCGACTTGCGGTACGGCAGACCGTCGACCGACCAGCGGACCTCGTCCGCGCCCGCGATCAGCGCGGTGAGCTCGGCCGTCGTGCCCGCGGCGATGATCCGGCCCGCACCGAGGACGAGGATGCGGTGCGCGAGTTTGCTCGCCTCGTCCAGGTCGTGGGTGGTGAGCAGGATCGTCGTACCCTGCTCGGTCGCGAGCCGGCGGACCAGGTCGTGGAACTCGGACCGCGCCTCCGGGTCGAAGCCCGCGGTCGGCTCGTCGAGGAACAGAACGTCGGGGCGACCAACGATCCCGATCGCGACGTCGAGCCGGCGGCGCTGGCCGCCGGAGAGCGTCCTGACTTTCTGCGCAGCGGCCGCGGTCAGGCCGACGGCCTCGAGCAGCTCGCCGGTCGGCCACGGACGCGGGGCCGCCGGTGTCGCGTACGGCGCGTAGTAGCTACCGAGGTGGTGCAGGAGCTCCCGCACCCGCCAGTTGCCGTGGTCGCGCCAGGACTGCAACACGATCCCGATCCGCGAACGCCAGCGCTCGTCGCCAACGGCCGGGTCGACTCCGAGCACCTCGACATGGCCCGCCGACCGTAGCCGGAAGCCTTCGAGGATTTCGATCGTGGTGCTCTTCCCGGCACCGTTCGGACCGAGTAGCGCGAGCACCTCACCGGGTCGTGCGCTGAACGACACATCGTGCAGGACCTCGGTCTCGCCGTACCGCATGCGCAGACCGTCCACTGTCAGAACCATGCTGCGACGCTATGTTGCGTTCACTCTGTCGGCAATCAATCGGTAGCCTCATGGAATCGCGAAACTCTTTAAAACATGGCAATCTGTGCAATGAGACTGCGACGGAACGCAATTCGTTGCAATGACCCTGGCAGTAAACGCGCGGAGGTGACCGATGCCCGGAGGCAGACTGAGTCACCAGGACCGGCTCGACATCGCAGCCGGCCTGGCCGACGGACTCGGATACGCCGAGATCGCGCGGCAACTGCAACGTCCCACCTCGACGGTCAGCCGCGAGATCGCCCGCAACGGTGGTGCGAGCGGATACCGGGCCGACCACGCGCACTATGCGACCGCCGCCCGCGCCCGGCGCCGCCGACCGGTCTCGCCCCTGACGGGCCGGCGTACCACCGATCCACGGCAGGAGTACGTCGAACGGTTCGCCACGATGATGGTCGACGGCGGACTCCCCCGGATGGCCTCCCGCGTGCTCGCACTGCTGTATACCTCCGACTCGCGCACCCTCACCGCGGCCGATCTCGTCCGCGAGCTGCGGGTCAGCCCGGCGTCGATCTCGAAGGCGATCGGCTATCTCGAACGGGTCGGGATGGTCCACCGCGAGCCCGATCCCGTACGCCGCCTGCAGCATTACGTGATCGCCGAGGACGTCTGGCTGAAGGCCTGGGAGGTGAGCGCGCGGACGAACCACAACTGGGCCGAGACCGCCGCCGAGGGCGTCGAGCTGGTCGGCCGGGACACACCAGCGGGCGAGCGGTTGACCCAGATGGCGGAGTTCTTCGAACGGCTCAGCGAGGACATGTCTGGCGGCGCGGGCTTCCAGGACTGCTTTTCGGTCCTCGCCGTGGTCTGGCAGGCGGACCGGCGGCTCGCCGCGGACGAGGTCGCCGCCGCGCTGAGCTGGCCGGTCGAGCGGGTCGAGGACACGCTGGCTTACGCGATCAAGACCTCAGGGCAGGAGCTTGCGCAGCAGGCGGCGAGTCAGGATGCCGTCGGCGAGGCCTAGCTCGACGAGGTCGTCGAAGATGTGCTGATCGGCGGCGGCCGCCCGGATCCCGGCGTCGAGGATCCGCTCGGAGCGACTCAGCTGCGCGACCAGCGCGGTGTGCCGCAAATGTCTGGAGAGCAGACGTGAGGTCCGGCGGCGGTACGGCGTACCCGCGTCGGTGCTGCCTGCTCGAATGGCGTCCGCGATCGACCGGCCCGCGAGTAGTCCGGTGGCGACCGCGTAATAGATGCCTTCGCCGGTCATCGGGTTGATCAGGCCGGCCGCGTCACCGGCGAGCAGCACCGGACCGCGTGCGGGGCGCCAGCCCCAGCCGGCGAGCGGGAGGTGATGTCCCCACCAGGACTCGCCGCCGTCGGTCGATCCCGGGAGCAGCGCCTCGAGGTTGGCGAGCAGGTCGGTGCGGGTCGGGCGCGGCCGGGCGCTGGTCAGCAGTTCGCCGTACCCGACGTTGGACCAGCCGTCGCCGCGGTCGAAGGACCACGCGTACGACGGTTGCCTGCCGGGACCGTACGCGATCACCTGGCTCGCCGCGCGCGCCGCCGGGGTCGGTGCGTACCCACGGATCGCGAGCGCGACCGGACCGGCTTTGATCCCGAGCTCCCGCCGTACGACGGAGTGGGCGCCGTCCGCGCCGACCAGGAACCGGCCGTGCAGGTCACCGTCGACGACAG
The DNA here is from genome assembly GCF_042873375.1 of Kribbella sp. NPDC004875. Lineage (NCBI taxonomy): Bacteria > Bacillati > Actinomycetota > Actinomycetes > Propionibacteriales > Kribbellaceae > Kribbella > Kribbella sp. NPDC004875. Next base: position 506,449 of record NZ_JBIALI010000006.1, on the reverse strand, counting down.
CGGAGTCCCGCCGCAGCTCGACCTCGCGGACGCGCCGGCGGACGAACTGCGCACCGGCCGCTTGCGCCGCCTCGACGAGTCGCTGGTCGAACACCGTGCGCGGAACCACCCAGGTCGGTCGCGCCATCTCCCGGTCGACGCCTGCCTGACCACGATGCAGCACGAAGCGGCGTGCCGGGGTCCAGTCGTCGAGGATGCCCGTCACGCCCACGCCGGCGAGCAGGTCGAGCACGTGCGGCGCGATCCCGTCGCCGCAGGCCTTGTCCCGCGGGAAGTCGTGCCGGTCGAGCAGCAGGACCGAGAGACTCGGATCCGCCGCCAACGCCCCCAGAGCCGTCGCCGATCCCGCCGGCCCGGCCCCGGTGATCACCACATCCCACACATCCGCCTCCCGTGGTCCCGCTCAGTCTCGCAGCCGCCTGCGAACGCCGGGACTCGGGATCGTCAGGTACCCGGACGGCGCCCAGGCTTGTTGGTACGCCGGGCACTCGTCCGGCGCGCGCGGGGCGTATGGGAACCGACAGAGCCCGACGCGGTCACCGGCCGCGGCTCGTCGGGGTCGACCACCTTCGGGGGTGGCGGGACGAAGACCGGGACAGTCTCCTCGTCGTCCGCGACGACGACCGGAGGAGGTGGCGGTGGCGCGGCGGCGCGGGCCGCCGACTCCTTACTCACCTGCGGCCGCGGCGCGGCGACCGCCGGAGCGGCGATCGGCTCCCGGTGGTGCGCCCGGCGGTGCGGCAGCTTGGTCTGCATCTCGATGCCGAGCGCATCGATCAGCTTGCTACCAGCAACGATCGTGAGGGCGACAGCGAACACCGTGCAGGCCGCGAACAACACCGACTGACCGCCCGACGACCAGTTCGACGGGTTGGTGCGGACCATCGCGGCGATCATCGCCACCACGATCGAGTTCGTGATGCCGAGAGCAACGGCCAGGCCAACGGTACGGAGCAGCACCCCGCGCCGCAGGTCGACGTCGTCGGCCGCGGCAACCAATCCGGCGATCAGACCCGCCAGCACCGGCACCGTGTAGACAAGCGCCAGCGTCAGGCCGGGGCTGGCGACGAGATAGAAGACGTCGAAGACCAGCGCGGTTCCGGTCAGCGCCGCGGCGAAGCACACCACCATCGGTGGGTAGGCGCGCAGGATCGCGACCGCGTCCGCGGGCACGGTCCTGAACATCCGCAGCGCCAAGAGCAACGACTCATCCCCTCTTCCTCCCCATTGTGCATGGACCCCAGCACCCTGAGTGAGATTCACCGGCCAGCGAGTCGCGAGGTCCGGCGGCGATCGAGTCGGGATGGCGCGTCGAGGCGGTACTGCGGCCACTACGCCACTGCGCCAGTACGCCGGTTCGTCGCCAGACCGATCTGGCGACGAACCGGCGGCGAGACCTACGCGGCCGCTTGCACCGGGGCCAGCTTCTCCCGCAGGTCGTCGAGGATCCGGCGAAGGACCCGTGAGACCTGCATCTGGCTGACGCCGATGTCGTTGCCGATCTCCGACTGGGTCCAGCCCTCGACGAACCGCAACTGCAGGATCCGGCGGTCGCGTTCACCGAGACCGGCGAGTACCGGCTCCAGCATCTCGACGGTCTCCAGCTGGTCGATCGTGGCGTCGTCGTCATCGGCGACGACATCCGCCAGGGTGAGTTCGGCATCCGCCTCGGCCGGGCGGTCCAGCGACAACACGTTGAAACAGCCTTTGGCCGCCAGCGCCTGCTCGACCTCGGCCACGTCGACCTCGAGGTGTGCGGCCAGTTCGGCCGGCGTCGGCTCGCGGTTCAGCTCCTGCTCCAGCGCCGGCAGCTTGGTCGCGATCGTGCCTTGCATCTCCTGCAGGCGGCGCGGGATCCGTACCGTCCAGGCACAGTCCCGGAAGTACCGCTTGACCTCGCCCCGGATGGTCGGGATGGCGAACCCGATGAACGGGGTCTCCGCCTCCAGTTTGTAGTGGTGGGCTGCTTTCACCAGCCCCAGGTAAGCGACCTGTTCCAAGTCGTCGGCCTCGGCTCCCCGACCGCGGAAGCGGCGCGCGATGCCCTGGGCCATCTCCAGGTTCAGTTCGACGACCTGCTCGAGAAGTTCCTGCCGCTCGCTTTCCGAGGTACTGGCAGCCCGGCGTTCCATCAGCTCCCGGGTGGCTGCTTCGCGTGCGGCCCGGTCCGTCGGGGCGCCGCTGCGGGCCGAAGCCCGCTCCATCGTGCTCGTAACCATTGGTATGACCTCGCGACTGTTGTCACGGCGTGGCACTTAGCTGAACCACGGTCATGCCTCCAAGAGAAGTCGTACCCACCAGTCCGGATCTCATGCGTCCGATCCGAAGATCGGTCCGAACCGTCACCGATGGCGATCGGGAGCGCCCGTCAAGCGGGCGTTTGAGCGCGACACCATCACAGGAAGTAAGGGTGCGGACACACGCCCCCAAACCGTGTACGATGCAAATGCAAGGCCAAATGCACGTGCATATGCCAAGGACGTATGGAAGGTGCAGCTGATGACTGCGATCTACAACGGCATGCCCGGCGACTCGAACAGTGCGCTGATCTGGAAGAAGAGCCAGCGAAGCGGCCCCAACGGAAACTGTGTCGAGGTCGCGAAGCTGCCGGACGGTGGTGTGGCGGTGCGCAACTCGCGCTTCACCGACGGCCCGGCCCTGGTGTTCACGAAGGCCGAGATCGAGGCGTTCCTCGGCGGCGTTCACGACGGCGAGTTCGACTACCTCGCCTGAGCACCAATAACCGCGGTACCAAGCAGTAGCGAGTAACAAACACGCATCACAGAGCAAGGGCCCCTTCGCCAGGCGAGTGACGAAGGGGCCCTTCTGTATGCCTTGGGACGGGCAGCGCCTCAGGTACGCCGAGACGCCGCCGGCGAGCCCACCGACAACATGGAAACGCCGGGACCAACTCTCCGGCGAGAGTCGGTCCCGGCGTGCCTGAGGGGCAGGTCAGGAGATGCTGACAGCGCTACTGGACGGTGAGCGGCCAGAGCTGTTCGCTCGGCAGCTCGGACGCCTTCCCGGTGACCGAATTGTCAACGGTGATTCGCAATCCGGTGAACTTCGGGGTCATCACCCGCTGGTACCGCGAGGCGCGGTCCGGCTCGGCGGCGTACTCGGCGATCAGGTGATCACCCAGCCAGATCCGCACCATTTTCCGTCCTCCTCCTGAGGTCTCAGTCGTCATGGGGCCAGACTCACGATCGGGTCGCCGTCGAGCTGACGGACACCGCGCAACCAGCCCTCGAAGGCCCAGCGCTGTTGCTCGGGGCAACGCGCGACCAGATCCTGGATCTCCCGCTCCGTCAGCTCCTCGGGCGCGCGGCCGCCGGACAGGGTGGCGGTCTGCTCCACACGTTCACTGTCGTCGTCGTTCATCGACTCGGGTTCCCCAACCAGTCATGCCAACGGGGGGCCGTCGGCGCTCTGTAGGACCGGCCTGCCGGTTCACGCGATGTCACTTTTCGCGAGATCCAGCTCACCTTCTGTGCATGAATCAATCATGGCGTCGGCACGCGGCGAATGCAAGCGCCCGATGCACGTGCATCCGCACGTTTTCCATTTCGAGACCACTTCGCCGCTGTTTCCGCCTGGATCGGGGGTGTCCGGACCCGGACGAACGGTGTTCGACACCCCATGGACCGTCTACTATGTACTGACAAATAAGCTCGATCTCGCGTCGACTACTCTTACGCTCCGTGATCGCAGGTGCGGAGTCGACGGTGTTGGGTAAGAACTTCGGCAGATCGGCTACCTGCCGTGCGATGATGTGCACTCGCGGGTGAGATTTCCGCTGATGACGATCGCTGGGGCCGCTGGGAGGTGGGTGTGACCGAGTCGGGCGCGCAGAGCGGACCGACCGCGCTGCGCATCATTCTCGGCGGGCACCTTCGCCGGATGCGGGTGGCAGCAGGGATCAGCCGATCGGACGCGGGCTGGGAGATCCGGTCGTCGGAGTCCAAGGTCAGCCGGATGGAGCTGGGCCGGGTCGGCCTCAAGGAGCGCGACGTCCGTGACCTGCTCACGCTGTACGGCGTCGACGACGCGGAAGAGCGGGAGCGGCTGCTCGCGCTCACCCGTGAGGCGAACAACCCGGGCTGGTGGCACCGCTACGGCGACGTGCTGCCGAGCTGGTTCCACTCCTATCTGGACCTCGAGGCCGCCGCACAGTTGATCCGTGTCTACGAGCTCCAGTTCGTCCCCGGCCTGCTGCAGACCGCGGACTACATCCGCGCGGTGATCCAGCTCGGCCGCGGCATGATCGCGGCCGAGGAGGTCGAGCGCCGGGTCGCGCTGCGGACCAACCGCCAGATCGTGCTCACCCGTCCGGACCCGGTGCGGATCTGGGCCGTCGTCGACGAGGCGGTGCTCCGGCGCCCGATCGGTGGCGTCAAGACGATGATCGACCAGCTGGACTACCTGATCGACGCGTCCCAGATGCCGAACGTCACGCTCCAGGTGATGCCGTTCCACGTCGGCGGCCACGCGGCCACCGGTGGTGCGTACAGCATCCTGCGGTTCCCGGAGCAGGACCTGCCGGACATGGTCTACATCGAGCACCTGAGCAGCGCGCTGTACCTCGACAAGCTCGAGGACCTCGACCAGTACACGGCCACCATGGAGGCCCTCTGCGTCGCGGCGCCGCCGCCGAACAAGACCCGCGACATCCTCACCGACATCCGCAAGGACTTCGAGGCCTGACCCCCATCCGGTCAGCTGTTGTCGGTCAGCCAGGTGATCAGCGGTTTGGTCGCTCGCCAGTCGCTGCGGATCTGGGCGACCAGGTCCGCGGTGTGGATGACGGGCTCGAAGCCGTAGTTCTTGCCGACGCTCAGCGACTTGTGCCGGAGCAGGTCGATCCGCGGGTGGTCCGCGTCGTAGCCGCGCGGGCTGGTCTTGAGCTTCTCGCCGCCGACCTCCCAGCCGGCCCTGCGGAGGCCGGCCAGGATCTTCTCCAGCTGCCAGCCGCGGCGGTCCTCGTCGATCGCCGCGCGGACCCGGCCGAGCCGTTCGGTGCTCGCCTCGTAGAAGCCGGCCCCGACCCGGACACCGGGCGCGGACACCTGCACGTACCACCCGGTGGCCGGCGCGACCGCGATGTACGCACCCTGATGGGTCTTGTACGGCGTCTTGTCCTTGGCGAACCGGACGTCACGGTACGGACGGAACAGCTTCGCCGGACCGAACTCCTCCTCGAGCTCTGCCAGCAGCTCCGCCATCGGCGCCCGGACCGACTCCTCGTAGACCTGCTTGTGCGCGGTCCAGAAGCTCTTGGTGTTGTCCATTTCGAGATCGTCGTAGAAGTCCAGCGCCGCAGCCGGAAACCCGGTAAAACTCATGGGGCAACGATAGTTCGCCCGACGCGGAGGACCGACACCGAGATGCGCGCCGTCCAGGTCACCGAGTTCGGTGGCCCCGAAGTCCTCGTCCCGACCGAACTCGACGCACCGACCGCCGGCCCCGGCCAGCTGCTCGTCGAGGTCAGCGCGGCCGGGGTGAACTTCGCCGACACCCACCGCACCGACGGTTCCTACCGCGGCGGCGTGACCCTGCCGTTCGTCCCCGGCGTCGAGATCGTCGGCCGCACGAGGCTTCGGCCGGGGCTGGTGAACTACGGCAACGCGGGCTGGTGAACTACGGCAACGCGGGCCGGGAAGGGCGGCCCGCCGTCGACCCCAGCACCCTTGCCCAGCGCAACCTCTCGATCGCCGGCTTCTGGCTGGTTCCCGCGATGGAACTTCCCGGCAAGTACGCCGAACCGCTCGCCGCGCTCCTCGACCTGACCGCCCGCGGGCAGCTCCGTCCACTCGTCGGCGCCGAGTACCCGCTCGCCGAGGCGCGCCGCTCGCACGAGGACCTGCTCGCCCGCCGGACCACCGGGAAGCTCGTGCTCAAGCCCTGAAGAACGAGCGGATGTCGGCGGCCAGCACGGCGGGCTGTTCGAGCGCGGCGAAATGGCCGCCGTGCGGGTGGCTGGTCCAGCGGACGATGTTGTCGCTGTCGGCAACCTTGTGCCGCAGCGGGACGAAGTTCTCGTGCGCCAGGTCGAGCAGCGCGGTCGGCGTCCGCGACGGCTCGGCCGGCTGTCCCCAGTACGGCGCGTGCGCGCGCTCGTAGTAGATCGCACCCGCCGATCCCGCGGTCCGGGTGAGCCAGTAGAGCATCACGTTGGTGAGCAGTACGTCGCGATCCACCGGGCTCGCCGGATCGGTCCAGGTCGCGAACTTCTCCGCGATCCACGCCAGCTGCCCGACCGGTGAGTCGGTCAGCGCGTAGGCCAGAGTCTGCGGTCGCGTCGACTGCAGATCGGCGTACCCCTGTTGCTCGGTCGCGAACTCCTGCTGGCGGCGCCAGGACGCCCACGTCCGTTCGCGCTCGGCCGGGTCGAGCGGCGCGAGCTCCTCCGGCGTCGGCTCGGAGCTCGCCCCAGCACCCGGGATCAGGTTGAGGTGTACGCCGATCACGCGATCCGGATCGATCCGCCCGACCTCCCGGGAGATCGCCGCACCCCAGTCGCCGCCCTGGACGCCGTACCGCTGGTAGCCGAGCCGGGTGACCAGCTCGGTCCACGCGCGCGCCACCCGCTTGAACTCCCAGCCGGGCTCGCGCGTCGGGCCGGACAGCGTGAACCCGGGAATGGTCGGGAGGATCAGGTGGAAGTCCCTGAGCAGGCCAGCGACCTCGGTGAACTCGACGATCGAGCCCGGCCAGCCGTGGGTGAGGACGAGCGGGATCGCGTCCGGGTCCGGCGACGGGATGTGGGCGAAATGCACCCGCGCACCGTCGATCGTGGTCGTGTACTGCGGCCACTCGTTCAACCGTGCCTCGGCCGCGCGCCAGTCGTACGCGTCCCGCCAGTACGCGACCAGTTCCTGCAGATAGCCGAGCGGTACGCCGCGGGTCCACCCGGAGCCCGGCATCTCGTCGGGCCAACGCACCAGCTCCAGCCGCCGGCGCAGATCGTCCAGCTCGCTGTCGGGTACGTCCAGCCGGAAGGGTTCGATCGTCACTCCGGCACCTTCGCGCACCGGATCGGGCTCCGCAAAGGATTTGCGAAGACCCGGGTCAGGCGCCGACCTTCGCGTGGCCGCGGTCCCGGACCACCTTGACCGCGACGGCCGCGATCAGGCAGAGCACGCCGGCACTGATCACGACCGTGACCAGGGTGCTCGCGCCGTTCAGCGCGTTGTCGCAGGACATCGGTGTGATGCCACCGGCCGGCTGGAACGCCGAACCGCAGTCGGTTCCGCTCGCGGAGACCGACCGGAAGCCGAGCAGCGCCCCACCGAGCAGGAGTACCAGCCCGGCGACACCGAGAATCTTGTTCAGCGTGATCACGGCGCGACCGGATCCGCTGATGGGCATGCCGACGGCACGTCCCGTGAGCCCCGTAGCACTTCGTTCACTCCTGACTTCGACGGACCACCCGTCATCGACGGTACGGTCCGGCCTGCGAGGATCCCCACCCCGGCAGCCGGTCAGGATCGATTCTTCACAGAGTCCTTACTCAGAACATGACCGGCTGTGACGGTGATCTCAGATCAAACGGAAGTCACTGTCAACCGAGACGTTCCTCCAGATGCACGGTGACGTGGTCTCCTGGCTGCTTGCCGAGCAGGTTGCGCAGCTCACCCTTGACCGGCAGCTTGTGGGTGCCGTCACCGAGAGCCATGAACGAGGTCTCGAACGGGTGCCCGTCCATCGTGCCGCGCACCTTCACCAGCCCACGCGTCCCGAAGTACTCCGCCGAGTCCGGCATCTGCAGATAGGTCCAACCACCTTTGGCGTCGCTCTGCAGCAGCGGCGCGGTGAAGGTCTTGTCCAGCTTCCCGGTCTTCTCGCTCATCGTGAGCTCCTCTCTACACTCCTCAGTAGAGACTGTTCGCCGTCTTTCGACATCTCCGGCCAACTTATTCTGGATCCGTGCAGATGATGATCCGCCGGGCCGGGCGGGACGACGTACCGGCGGTGCTGGCCCTGCTCGACGGGGCGACGGAATGGCTGGTTGCTCGCGGCCGGATCGACCAATGGGGTACGGCGCCGCATTCGACCAGCCCGCGGCGGGTCGAGCAGATCACCGGGTTCGCGGACGACCACGGATTGTGGGTCGCTCAAACGAATGATCGGGTCGTCGGGGCGCTCGCGGTCGGGGCGGCGATGGAGTACGTGCCGCCGGCAACCGAGCCCGAGTTGTACGTCCGGTTGCTCGTCACGGACCGCGCCTCCGCCGGGCAGAACATCGGCGGCACTCTCCTCGACCACGCCCGCGGTCTGGCCCGCGAGGACGGCGTACACCTCCTGCGGGTCGACTGCTTCGCGGGCGGCGACGGGGCGCTGGTCCGGTACTACGAGCGGCAAGGGTTCACGCGGGACGTCGCATTCGCCGTACCGCGGATCAATGAGCCGGACTGGCCGGGTCAGGTGCTTGCGCAGCGGTTGTGATCGACCGGTGGACCGTCCCGTGCGCGTCGCTGCAATGGGCCGACGGCTCGTCGCCGGTCGCGTGGTCGACCTGGAGCGTGGAGTGCGTCAGGTGGTGGCGATCGGCAAGCAGCTGCTCGACCCGGACCCGGATCTGGTGACAGTCGAGGCCCTCGGCAACCAGGATGTGCGCGGAGGCGGCCGGCTCGCCCGAGGTGATCTCCCAGACGTGCAGGTCGTGCACCTCGACGACGCCCTCGATCGCACACAGCTCGGCGCCGAGCGCCTGCGGGTCGATGGCGCTCGGGGCGGCCTCGAGGAAGATCCGGCCCGAGTCCCGGACGAGTGAGATCCCGGCCTTGAGCATCAGCGCGGCGACCACCAGCGCGGCGATCGCGTCCGCGCGGGCGAAGCCGGTGAGCAGGACGACCAGACCGGCGACCGCGGTCGCGATGAACGCGAACAGGTCGTTCAGGATGTGCTGGAACGCGCCCTCGACGTTCAGGCTGGAGCGGTTCGCCTTGCTGATCAGCCAGGTGGCGAGCAGGTTCACCACGATGCCGGCCAGGCCGGTGATCAGGACGAGCCCACCCTTCACCTCGGGTGGGTGGATCATCCGGCTGACGGCCTCGTAGACGAAGTACACCGCGAGCAGGAGCAGCGTGATGCCGTTCGCCTGCGCGGAGAGGATCTCGACCCGCTTGAAGCCGTAGGTGTACCCGCCGGCCGGTGGCTTCGCGGCGAGCCGGATCGCGAGCAGTGCGAGGCCGATCGCGATCGCGTCGGTCAGCATGTGCGCGGCGTCGGTGACCAGGGCCAGCGAGCCTGCCGCGATACCCACCACGACCTCGGCGGCCATGAAGCCGACGATCAGGGCGAGCGCACCGCTCAGCAGCTTCTTGTCCGCCGCCGCGCTCACCCCGTGGCCGTGGCCGTGTCCGGCGCTCACGACTCGGCCCTCTCCGGGTGGATGGCGTCGGTGTGCTCGGTGTGCGTGACCGCGAGATCCAGCAGCATCCGCACGTGGGCGTCGTCCAGGCGGTAGAACGCGTTCCGCCCGTCCCGCCGTACGGCGACCACGCGGTGCGCCCGCAGCAGTCGCAGGGCATGCGACGTGGCGGACTCGCTCAGTCCCGTGATCGCGGCCAGATCGCAGACACACAGCTCTCCGTCGAGCAGGGCCACCAGCAGCTTCAGCCGCCGCGGATCGCCGAGCAGGCCGAACACGTCGGCGGTGTCGACGATGTCGTCCTCGCCGGGCATCCTGGCATGGACGCTCGCCACCCGCTCCGGGTCGACCAGCCGGACGTTGCAGGAGTCGAGCTGCACATCTGCAGAACTCTTCATATGTTCACGGTAAGGCATCGCTCACCGACCGGCAAGGATCACCGTCAGCGAGTGGTCCACTTCTCTTCGATCCGGCCGTACTTCCAGATCGCCTGTGCGACCAGCCAGGTGACCACGAACAGCCCGACGATCGCGTAGCCGACGTAGTTCAGGTCGACGGCGGCGATCGCGGCCAGCGGACCGTGGTCGATGTGCAGCCGGTCGGTGAGGATCGAGATCAGTTCGATGCTGCCGATCACCAGTGCGACGGCGACGGACAGGCCGGTGATGGTGATGTTGTAGTAGACCTTGCGGACCGGTTTCGCGAACGCCCAGCCGTAGGCGAAGTTCATCAGGCAGCCGTCGATCGTGTCGAGCAGGCTCATCCCCGCCGCGAACAGGATCGGCAGCGTCAGGACGGCGTACCAGGGCAGGCTGAACGCGGCGGCGCCGCCGGCCAGCACCAGCAGGCTGACCTCGGTCGCGGTGTCGAAACCGAGGCCGAACAGGATGCCGATCGGGTACATCTGCCACGGGCGGCTGACCGCCTTCGTGACGCCGGACAGGATGCGGTTCAGGAAGCCGCGCCGGTCGAGGTGGTGCTCGAGCGAGGCTTCGTCGTACTCGCCGGTGCGCATCCGGCGGAAGACCTTCAGCACCGCGACCAGGACCACCAGGTTGAGGACGGCGATCAGGTAGAGGAAGACGCCGGAGACCGCCGTACCGATCAGGCCGGTGATCTGTTGCAGCCGGGACGAGTCGTTGGCGACCTGGCCGGCCAGCGTGCGGACGCCGAGCCCGAGCAGGAAGCACAGCACGAACACCACGGTCGAATGCCCGAGCGAGAACCAGAACCCGACCGACAACGGCCGCCGCCCGTCCGCCATCAACTTCCGGGTGGTGTTGTCGATCGCCGCGATGTGGTCGGCGTCGAACGCGTGCCGCATCCCCAGCGTGTACGCCGTGACTCCCAGCCCGACCCCGAACACCCCTGCCGACCCCAGCAGGTAATGACGCGGCGCCACCACCAGCGCCAGCACTCCCCACCCCACCAGATGCAACAGCAGCACAAACGCCGCCATCGCCCCCACCGAGCCCCACTCCCGCCCGGTAACACCCATCCGCCTCACAAACCGCAGTAAACGCCTGCCCCGATTCAGATGCAACCCAGTCGCAGAAGGATCAGGCCAGGCCGAGGCGGTAGGCGTAGGCGACTGCTTGGGCTCGGTCTCGGAGGTTGGCTTTGGCGAAGAGGTGGTTGATGTGGGTCTTGACGGTGGCCTCGCTGACGACCAGGTGGCGAGCGATCTCGGTGTTGGACAGGCCCTCGGCGATCAGGCGGAGGACCTCGAGTTCGCGTGGGGTGAGGCCCGAGTCGGAGGCTGCCACCGGTCGTGACGAGGCGGCGGTGCCTTCGATCAGGCGGCGCTGGACGTCGGCGTCGAGGATCGACTGGCCGGCCGCGGCCGCCTCGAGTGCGCGGCCGATCGACTCGGCGTCGGCGTCCTTGGTGAGGAACCCGCGCGCCCCGGCCCGTAGCGCGGACAACACCGAGTCGTCGTCGCTGTACGTCGTCAGCACGACGACCTCCGTCCGCGGATGCTCGGCCCGCACCCGCCGCGTCGCCTCCACCCCGTCCATCGTCGGCATCCGGAGATCCACCAGCAGTACGTCGGGATCGTGCTCGGCCACCAAGTGAACGGCCTCCTGACCGTCCGACGCCGCCGCGACCACGTCGATCCCGGGCAGCAGCTTGAGCAGCGTCACCAGCCCGTCCCGCACCACGGTCTGATCGTCCGCGACCACCACTCGCACACTCATGCCGGCACCTTCAGCTCGACGCGCCAGCCCGTCGGCACCGGGCCGGCCTCCAATGATCCACCGGCCAGGTCGGCCCGTTCCCGCATCCCGAGCAGACCGTAGCCACCCGGCGCCGCCCGTTCCGGCCGCTTCCCCTGCTGATCCTCCACGGTCAGCCGCAGCGGATCGCCGTACGCCAGCTCCACCCGCACCGCGGCGCCCGGCGCGTGCTTGCGGGTGTTGGCCAGCGACTCCTGCAGCGTCCGGTACAACGTGCCCATCACGTCGCCCGACAGCTCCCGCTCGTCCCCCTCCACCACGAACTCCCCTGCCGCACCCGTCTCCAGCCGGTACGCCGTCACCAGATCCGCCAGCGCCCGTACGTCGGGAACCGCGTCCTCCCGCAACGCCGCCACCGCCCGCCGCGCCTCGGCGAGCCCGTCGGCGGCCAGCCCCTGCGCCCGCGTGACCTGCTCGATCGCCTCCGGTGACGCCCCGTCCCGTACCAGCATCAACCGGGCCCCCTGCAGAGTCAGCGACAGCCCGGCCAGCGAGTGCGCGAGTACGTCGTGCACGTCGCGCGCGATCCGGGCCCGCTCGGCCAGCGCCGCGGCCCGCTCGTGCTCCTCGATCGCGGCCTGCTTCCGCGCCAGCGACACCTCGAGGTCCTCGAGCTGCTGTTCGCGGGTCCGCCGGTTGATCGACGCGAACGTCAGTGCGATCACCCCGAACGCCGCCCCGAACGCGACGGTCCACGACCGGCTGGTGGCGTACAACGGGAGGCTCGCCCCGAGGACGCCGATCCCGACGATCACCCAGGCCAGCCGGCCGGGCTTGTAGTACCTGACCGCGGACCGGGTGACCCAGAACGGGGCCACGATCATCACGCTTCCGGGCAGTGCGTACCAGAGCAGCGAGCCGGCGATCGCGAACACCAGCAGGCCGTAGCCGGCGCGGCCGAGGGGTTCGCCGTACCGGAGCCAGAGCGTCGAGATGTTGCTGACCACAACGATCACGCCGAGGGCGACGATCACGGCGTACGGGAACCGGTGCTCGTCGTGGTTCCGGGCGGCGACCACGACCGAGATGATCGTCAGCACGCTCGGGACCGCACGCAGCAGCAGACCGGGCACGGACGAATCCGGGGCCCGGTCTGCCAGCGTCCATCTCATGACGTCATCATGCCCGGTCGACGGCGAACGGGATGCGCAGCGCCTGCGAGCGGCGGTAGATCACCGCGTTCTGGGCGGCGATCGTGACGCCGATCGTCAGCGCCAGCGTCGCCTGGCTGAAGCTGTTGTGCGGCCACAGCGCGGCCGACGCGAACGACGTACCGACGCGGAGCGCGATGGTCACCAGCCAGAGCACCAGCGTCATCGCGGTGCCCTTCTGGAACAGGCCCTCGTCGGTCTGCGTCAGCCGGATGCTGGCGCCCCGGGCGAACCCGAAGCCGATCAGCAGGACGCAGTCGAGAGCCAGGAAGGCGATCTCACCGGTGGATGCGGTGTGCACCGCGGACGACGTCGACAGCAGTCCGACGCACAGCAGGATCCCGGGCATCAGGAACAGCGACCGCTGGGTGACCAGCGAACCGGTCACCTGCCGGCCGACGACCCGGAACAGCACCAGCAGGCCAAGCAAGATACCGATCACGGCCGACATTTCTGGGGTCCTTTCGGAGGAGTTGTTGTTGGTGACAACACTCCTCGCACCGGGCGTCCGGAACGTCAGCCCCGAGGTGAGACCCGGGTGGAACCGGGCCTCAACCCGAGGGTTGACTCAGGACACTAGGCCAAGGACACCAGGTCCAAGTAGTCGTCCGACCAGAGGTCCTCGGTGGCGTCCGGGAGGATCAGCACCCGGTCCGGGCGGAGCGCCTCGATGGCCCCCTCGTCGTGGGTGACCATCACGATCGCGCCCGGGTAGCTGCCCACCGCACCCAGTACTTCGTCCCGCGAGGCCGGGTCGAGGTTGTTGGTCGGCTCGTCCAGCAGCAGCACGTTCGCGCTGGAGTGCACCAGACCGGCCAGCGCGAGCCGGGTCTTTTCGCCGCCGGACAGGACGCCGGCCGGCTTGTCCACGTCGTCGCCGCTGAACAGGAACGAACCGAGCACGTTCCGGACCTCGCCGTCGGTGAGCCCGGGCGCGACCGCCGCCAGGTTCTGCCGCACGGTCCCGGCCAGATCCAGGGTGTCGTGCTCCTGGGCGAAGTACCCGAGCCGCAGACCGTGACCGGGTACGACGCGTCCCTCGTCCGGCTGTTCGCGGCCGGCGAGCAGCCGGAGCAGCGTGGTCTTGCCCGCGCCGTTCAGTCCGAGGATGACGACCCGGCTGCCCCGGTCCACGGCCAGGTCGACACCGTTCAGTACCTGCAGACCGCCGTACGCCTTCTTCAGGCCGACGGCGGACAGCGGCGTCCGGCCGGACGGCGCCGGGGCCGGGAGCCGGATCTTGGCCACCCGGCCGGCCCGGCGGACCGGTTCGAGGCCGGCGAGCAGTTTGTCCGCGCGCCGGGCCATGTTCTTGGCCGCGACCGCCGTCCCCGCGCTCGCCTGCATCTTCGCCGCCTGGGCGTGCAGCACCGAGGCCTTGCGCTCGGCGACCGCGCGCTCGCGCTGCCGCCGCCGCTCGTCCAGGCCGAGCTGTTCGACGTACTTCGTGTAGCCGGTGTTGTGCAGGTCGACCGTGCGCCGCTGCGGATCGAGGTGGAACACCCGGTTGACCGTTGCCTTGAGCAACTCGCGGTCGTGGCTGATGACGATCAGGCCACCGGCGTACGACTGCAGGAACTGCCGCAGCCACAGCACCGAGTCGGCGTCCAGGTGGTTGGTCGGCTCGTCGAGCAGCAGCGTGTCGTGCTGCGCGAACAGGATCCGGGCCAGCTCGACGCGCCGGCGCTGCCCACCGGACAACTCACCGATCGGCTGCACCAGCGCGCGATTCGGCAGCCCGACGCCGGCCGCGAGCCGCGCCGCTTCCGCCTCGGCCGCATAGCCACCGCCTGCTTGGAATTCGGCCTCGGCCCGCGCGTACGCCGCCATCGCCTTCTCCTGGGCCTCGCCGGTGGCGGTGCTCATCGCCGCCTCGGTCTCGCGCAGCCGTCGTACGGCGGTGTCGAGGTTCCGTGCCGACAGGATCCGGTCGGTGACGGTGATCGCGGGATCGGCCGCCCGCGGGTCCTGCGGCAGGTAGCCGATGGACCCGGTGACGGCGATGTCGCCCGCCGCCGGACGTTCCTCACCGGCCAGCGTCTTCATCAGCGTGGTCTTGCCGGCGCCGTTGCGGCCGACGAGCCCGACGCGGTCGCCGATGCCGACGGTGAACGAGATGTCGGCCAGCAGCAGCTGCGCGCCGACGCGAAGTTCTACACCGCGAACGGTGATCATGATGGTTACTCTCCGTGGTAGCTAGTGGACACACCTCACCTGCAGAAGCGGGTGCGTCAGCTAGACACAGAGGCAAGTAGCCATATGCCCACGGTAGCCGGGCGGGCCAACAGCCGTCAGCTGATTTTCGCGGGCAGCTCGACGACGAAGCGGGCGCCGCCGCCCGGGCGGTCGGTGACCTGGATGCTTCCGTGATGCCACTGCACGTGCCGGGCGACGATCGCCAGGCCCAGGCCGACGCCGCGCCCACGACCGGAGGTCCCGCCGCGGCCGAAGCGTTCGAAGATGCTCGCCCGGTCCTCCACCGGGACGCCCGGCCCCGCGTCGTCGACCGTGATCACGACCCCCAGACCGCCGGCCTGGACACCGACGCCCTTGCAGCCACCGGCGTGGTCCTCGGCGTTCTCGACCAGGTTGGCGATGACCCGCTCGAGCCGGCGCTTGTCGGCCTGCAGGGTCAGCCCTTCGGCCTCCGGCTCGACCGTGGTCACGTCGCGACCGGCCGTCGCGTCCGCCGCCGCGCGCACCAGGTCGGCGATCCGGACGATCTCCCGGCTCCCCCGGTCGCCACCGTCGTCGCGGGAGATCTCCAGCAGGTCGATCACCAGCCGGCGGAACCGGTCCAGGTCGTCGCCGAGCAGCTCGACCGGCTCCCGTACGGCGGCCGGCAGCTCCGCACTGTGGTTCTGGATCAGCTGCATCGAGTTCAGCATCGTCATCAACGGCGTCCGCAGCTCGTGGCTCACGTCGCCGGCGAACCGCGCGTCCGCCTCGACCCGCCGCTCCAGATCGGCGGTGGTCTGGTTGAACAACCGCGCCAGGCCGCCGAGGTCCTTGTCGCTCTCCGCCTGCAGCCGCGCGTCCAGCTTTCCGCGCGCGACGGCATCCGCGGCCCGGGTGAGCTCTGCCAACGGCCGCAACGCGAGGGTGCTCGCCAGCCTCCCGACCGCGAGCCCGATCAGCGCGGTCGCGATCGCCGCCGCGACCAGCGTGAACTTCAGCGTGCGCAGCGTGTTGTCCAGGCTGGTCAGCGGGTGCCACTCGAAGAACGCCTCGCCCTGCCGTCCCATCGGCACGCCGACCGCGAGCACCGGCCGCCCGCCCACCTCGATCCGCCGCTGGACGACGGTACCGGCGAGCGCGGTCTGGATCAGGTCCGACGGCAGGTCGGACGGCTTGCCGGTCAAGGCGTACCAATGGTCCTCGATGTAGACCATCGACGCCGCCGCGTCGGTCGACGGCAGGCTGTTCATGACATTGATGACAGACACCCCGGGCTGCAGGGTCGGGCCGCTGCACTCGGCCCGTTCGTGCCCCGGGCTGCACGGCACCGGTGCACCGAACAACCCGTACCGCAGCGCGGCGGCGTTGTCGGCGGTCACCGTCACCGCCGACGACTCGCGCTGGTCGGTCAGGTAGTTCGAGACGACTTTCCAGGTCACGATCGCCAGCACCGTCGACAGGCCGAGCGCGAGCAGGCCGTACGCCAGCATCACGCGGCTCCGCAGGCTGAACCGGCCCAGCAAGGTCAGCTCACCAGTCGGTAGCCCAGACCGCGGGCGGTGACGAGATGCTTCGGGCTGGCCGGGTCGCGTTCGATCTTCAGCCGGAGCCGCCGGACGTGCACGTCGACGATCCGGCTGTCCCCGAAGTACCCGTACCCCCAGACCTTCGACAGCAACTGCTCCCGGCTCAGCACCTTGCCCTCGGCACCGGCCAGCTCGGCCAGCAGCTTGAACTCGGTCCGCGTCAGCGCCAGCGGCTCGCCGTCCCGCGTCACCTCGGCCCCCGGTACGTCGATCCGCAGGTCACCGATCTCGAGCAGGTCCGCCTGCCGCGCGTTGGACGGCTCGACCCGCCGCAGCAGCGCCCGGATCCGCGCCGACAACTCCTTGGCAACAAGCGGTTTCGTCACGTAGTCGTCCGCACCGGCCTCCAAGCCGGCGACCACGTCGTGACTGTCGGTCCGCGCCGTCACCATGATCACCGGTACGTCGCTCGCGCGCCGGATCTCCCGGCAGACGGCGAATCCGTCCCGATCCGGCAACATCAGGTCCAGCAGCACCACATCCGGTGTCTCCCGGCGCAGAGCCGCCAACGCGTCGTACCCGTTCGCCGCCTCGGCGACCAGATACCCCTCGTCCTCCAGGGCAAGCCGCAGCACCCGCCGGATCCGCGGCTCGTCGTCAACCAGCAACAGGCTGTGTGCCACGGGACCAGTGTCGCTCATGCGGAGGGCCCCGCACCGGTTACGGCTGTCATGAATCCGTCATGTTCGCGCCTGGCGTGGTTGACATCCTCTTGACGGTTACGTGCTCGCTGGTTCCGGCTGCGCCCGGAAGTCCTAACTTCGGCGCTATCGAGTCCCGGAGGAGGACCAATGGCCAGAAGACGGCTGGCGGCATTTTCTCTTGCCGCCGCCGCGAGCATCGCGCTCGCGGCCTGTAGCGGGGGTGGCACCACACCGTCCGGATCCGGCACCAGCACAGCCGGTACTCCGGTCACCGGTGGCACCCTGAACTTGCTCGGCTCGGGTGACGTCGACTATATGGACCCGAACGTCAGCTACTACTCGGTCGGGTACATGAACCTGCGGATGTGGAGCCGCCAGCTGTTCACCTACCCGGCAGATCCGGGCAAGGACAACACCGACCCGGTGGCCGACCTCGCCACGGAGATCCCGACCACCGCGAACGGCGGGATCAGCGCCGACGGCAAGACGTACACGATCAAGATCCGGCCCGGCGCGAAGTGGAACACCACCCCGGCCCGGGCGGTGACCGCGGAGGACATGGTGCGCGGCGTGAAGCGGACCGCGAACCCCGTCCAGCCGTTCGGCGGCATCCCGGACTACGCCAGCCTGCTCGTCGGGTACCAGTCGTTCCTCGACGGGTTCTCCAAGGCACCGAAGACGATCGCGGGCATCAAGGACTACATCGACAAGACGCCGCTGCCGGGCGTGGTCGCCAAGGATGCGAGCACGGTCGAGTTCCACCTCGTGCACCCGGCGACGTACTTCGTCGGCATGCTGACGCTGACGGCGTTCTCACCGGCGCCGGTGGAGTCGCTCAACTACCTGCCGATCAGCACCGAGCTCGGGAACCATTACCCGTCCGACGGCCCGTACAAGGTCGACAGCTGGGTGCCGACCAAGTCGATCTCGTACTCGCGCAACCCGGCCTGGGACCCGGCGTCCGACCCGGTGCGTAAGGCTTACGTCGACAAGATCCTGGTCAACGAGACGGTTGCCCAGGACTCGATCCAGCAGCAGTTGCAGACCGGGACGCCGACCGCGGACCTCGAGTTCGACATCGGCCCACCACCGTCCCAGCTGCCGGCTCTGATCGCCAAGAAGGACCCGGGCCTCAACCTCGGCCTGACCGCGTCCAGCAACCCCTACGTCGTCTACAACACCGCGTCACCGAACAACAACAAGGCGCTGGCGAACGTGAAGGTGCGGCAGGCGATCAGCTACGCGATCAACCGCGACCACATCCTCCAGGTCATCGGCGGACCGACGATCAACCCGCCGCTGACCCACGTGCTGCCGGACAACATCCTCGGTTCCAAGCAGAACGACCCGTACCCGTACAACGTGGACAAGGCCAAGCAGCTGCTGCAGGAGGCGGGCTTCCCGCACCTGACGCTGAAGTTCCTGTACCGCAACGCGTCCGAGGGCAGCAGCAAGACCTTCCAGACCGTGCAGCAGGACCTGTCCAAGGCGGGGATCACCGTGACCGGCGTCCCGTCGCCGAACGCGGACTTCTACGTGAAGTACCTGCAGGTGCCGACCGTCGCGCAGCGCGGCGTCTGGGACCTCTCGCTGGCCGGCTGGGGCGCTGACTGGTACGGCAACGCCGCCCTGTCGTTCTTCAACCCGCTGTTCTCCGGTCAGCCGTCGTTCCCGCCGATCGGCAGCAACTTCGGGCTGTACAACAACCCGCAGACGAACACCATGATCCAGCAGGCCGCGATGGCGACGAGCGACCAGCAGACGGCGGATCTGTGGGCGAAGGCCGACGCGCAGGTGATGGCCGACGCGCCGTTCTACCCGCTGACCAACCCGAAGAACGCGAACTACCACGCCCCGCAGGTGCAGAACGCCGTCTACGTGCCGGCTCTGCAGGGCTTCGACCCGACGAACGTCTGGCTCACCAAGGACAAGCAGGGCGGCTGACAACCTCATGGCTGTACTGAATGCCGCGCCTCCAGGACGGGAGGCCCCATGGCCCTGCTCGAAGTAAGGGACCTCAAGGTCTCGTTCGACACCCCGGACGGCACCGTCCGTGCCGTCCGGGGGGTGTCGTTCGACGCCGAAGCCGGTCAGACGCTCGCGATCGTCGGCGAGTCCGGGTCCGGCAAGAGCGTCGCCACCCAGACGATCACCGGCCTGACCCGTGGCGCGGAGGTGTCCGGTACGGCGTTCTTCGACGGGACGGACCTGATCACCGCGGACGAGGCCACGCTGCGGCGGCTGCGGGGCGCCCAGATCGGGATGATCTTCCAGGATCCGCTGTCCAGCCTGCACCCGCTGTACCGGATCGGCTGGCAGATCGTGGAGATGATCCGGGCGCACGACCTGGAGATCAGCAAGCAGGCGGCCCGGAAGCGGGCCGCCGACCTGCTGACGATGGTCGGCATCCCGCGCGCCGAGGAACGGATCGACGACTATCCGCACCAGTTCTCCGGGGGCATGCGGCAGCGGGTGATGATCGCGATGGCGATGGCCCTCGACCCGGCGCTGCTGATCGCGGACGAGCCGACCACGGCGCTCGACGTGACCGTGCAGGCCCAGGTGCTGAACGTGATGCGCCGGCTCCAGGAGGAGTTCGGTACGGCGATCATCCTGATCACCCACGACCTCGGGGTGGTCGCCGAGATGGCCGACGAGGTGGTGGTGATGTACGCCGGCTCGGTGATGGAGCGGGCGCCGCGCCGGGAGATCTTCTACCACAACCATCACCCGTACACCCAGGGTCTGCTGGCCTCGCTCCCGTCCCGCAGCGGTGACCGGCTGACACCGATCCCGGGGACGCCACCGAGCATGATCGGCGAACGCAAGGGGTGCCCGTTCGCGCCCCGCTGCGAGCACGTGTTCGACAAGTGCCGCACCGAGGTGCCGCCGCTCACCGATGTTGCCCGCGATCCGCGGCACCAGTCGGCCTGCTGGCTCCCGCACGACAAGACCGAGGCGGCCGCATCGTGAACGACGACGTACTGCTCAAGGTGGACAACGTCCGCAAGGAGTTCCCGACCCATTCCCGCGAAGTGGTCCAGGCGGTCGCCGACGTGACTCTGGACGTGCACAAGGGCGAGACGCTGGGCCTGGTCGGCGAGACCGGCTGCGGCAAGTCCACGCTCGCCCGCTGCATGGCCCGGCTGTACGACGTGACATCGGGAACGGTGTGGTTCGAGGGACAGGACATCACCACGCTGTCCCGCAAGGCGATGCGGCCGCTGCGGCGCGACATCCAGGTGATCTTCCAGGACCCGTACGGCTCGCTGAACCCGCGCCGTCGGGTCGGCTCGATCATCGGTGACCCGTTCGCGATCCACAAGCTTGCCTCGGGCAATGACCGGAAGAAGAAGGTGCAGGACCTGATGGAGCTGGTCGGGCTGAATCCCGAGCACTACAACCGGTTCCCGGCCGAGTTCTCCGGTGGCCAGCGGCAACGGATCGGGGTCGCGCGGGCGCTCGCGCTGCGGCCGAAGCTGATGATCTGCGACGAGCCGGTGTCCGCGCTGGACGTGTCGATCCAGGCCCAGGTCATCAACCTGCTGGGGGATCTGCAAAAGGAGTTCGACCTGACGTACGTGTTCATCACGCACGACCTGTCCGTGGTCAGGCACGTCAGTGACCGGATCGCGGTGATGTACCTGGGCAAGATCGTCGAGCTCGCACCGACCGACGAACTGTTCGGGCAGACCCGGCACCCGTACACCCGGGCGTTGCTGTCGGCGTTGCCGGTGGCGGACCCGGACACCGCGGACAGCCGCGAACAGATCATCCTGGGCGGCGACATCCCGGCCGCGACGAACCCGCCGGCGGGGTGCCGGTTCCACACGCGGTGCCCGAAGGCCCGGGCCGACTGTGTCCAGAGCGAGCCGCCGCTGATTGCCGTACTCGACGACACCGACGAACACCGCACCGCCTGCTTCCATCCACTCACGGTGGGCGAAGACTTGTCCACCGCCGTCCCCGACTTGAAGGCATCATGACTGAGCTATCTGCCGGGCCTTCGGCACCGGCGTGGTCCTGGGGCCTCGGCTCCCGGTCTTCCCTCGTCGCTCCAGTCGCTGCGCTCCCTCCACTCCTCAGTCCAGACCGGGAGGCCCCATGACCTCAACCATCGAACTCGTCGATGTGGTCGACGAGCCGCGGGCGATCGAGGGGCGTAGTCCGTTCTCGCTGGCCATGCGGAGGTTGCGCAAGGACAAGGTGGCGATGATCTCGCTGGTCGTGATCCTGCTGATCGTGCTGATGGCGATCTTCGCGCCGGTCTTCGCGGCCGTCACGGGCCATCCGCCGAACGAGCAGTACCGCGACATCGGACTGACGCCGGACGGGTTGCCGCGCGGACCGAACGGCACGTTCTGGCTCGGCACCGACGACCTCGGCCGGGACATCCTGGTCCGGATCGCGTACGGCGCCCGGATCTCGCTGCTCGTCGGCGTCGCCGCCACCGCGATCACCGTCGTCATCGGCGTCGTACTGGGTCTCGCGGCGGGGTTCCTCGGGGGGATCACCGACACGCTCCTGGCCCGGCTGATCGACGTCATCCTGTGCGTACCGTTCCTGCTGGTCGCGGTCGCGCTGGTGGCGATCACCGGCCCGAGCCTGACCGTCACGGTCCTGGTGATCGGCTTCTTCAGCTGGGCGGCAGTGGCCCGGATCGTCCGCGGTCAGGTGCTGACGCTGCGGGAGCGTGAGTTCGTCGAAGCGGCCCGCTCCCTCGGGGCGAGCGACCGGCGGATCATGTTCGTCGACATCCTGCCGAACGTGCTCGCGCCGGTGATCGTCTACACCACGCTGCTGATCCCGGTGGTGATCGTCGTCCAGGCCACCCTGTCGTTCCTCGGCCTCGGCCTGCCGCCACCCACCGCCGACTGGGGCGGCATGATCAGTACGTCGCAGAACTACTACACGACCGCCTGGTGGTTCATCCTGTTCCCCGGTCTGGCTCTGCTGATCACCACGCTCGCCTTCAACCTCTTCGGTGACGGGGTCCGGGACGCCTTCGACCCCCGCGCGGATCGGACCTGACATGGGTAGGTTCCTGCTGCGCCGGATCGGTCACGGGATCCTGGTCCTGTGGCTGGTCACGGTGGCCGTCTTCGGACTGTTCTTCATCGCGCCGAACAACGTCGCCCAGACCCTCGCCGGCCGGCAGGCGACACCCGAGACGATTTCGCTGATCAGGCATCGCCTCGGTCTCGACCTGCCGCTGTGGAGGCAGTACCTGGACTTCCTCGGCAACTCGTTGAAGGGGAATCTCGGGTACGACTACTACCACCAGGTGCCGGTCACCCACATCATCGCGCAGGCGCTGCCGATCACGCTGTCGCTGGCCCTCGGCGCCGCCGTCCTGTGGATGGTCCTGGGGGTCTTCAACGGCGTGGTCTCGGCAACGCACCCGCGAACGTTCGCCGACCGCGGACTGACGCTGTTCTCGCTGGTCTTCTACTCGTTCCCGTCGTTCCTGCTCGCGCTGTTGCTGCTGTACTTCCTGTACTTCCGGCTCACCGTCGCGGGGTTCGCCTGGTTCCCGGCCGGTGGCTACGCGCCGCTGACCAGCGGGATCGGTCCGTGGTTCCAGCACCTGATCCTGCCCTGGGTGGCGCTGGCCTTGTTGCTGGCGGCCACATACACCCGATTGACCCGCGGCTCGATGCTGGACGTGCTCGGCGAGGACTACATCCGGACCGCGCGCTCGAAGGGGATCCGCGAGCGCCGGGTGGTCTACCGGCACGGTCTGCGCAGCGCGCTGACACCGGTGCTCACGCAGTTCGGTATCGACCTCGGGCAACTGATCGGAGGTGTGGTCGTCATCGAGACCGTGTTCAGCATGCCCGGTCTGGGGCAGACGGCCATCGTCGCGATCAACCAGCAGGACCTGCCGGTGATCATCGGCATCGTGCTGTTCGCGTCCGCGGCGGTCGTGGTGGCGAACATCCTGGTCGACATCGGGTACGCCGTCCTGGATCCGCGGGTGCGCCTGCATTAGGAACGACTCCCTGGGGTTCCTTGGTCGGGTTGGCCCCGGGGCCGGTACCGAAGAACGGGCAGTGGGTGCGCCGGAGGACCCGCCGGAACGGGTCTCTCCCGCACACCACCCGTTCTTCGGTACGTTGTCGGGGTGCGGATCGCGGTCTACGGTGCCGGCGGCATCGGTTGCTACGTCGGCGGCCGGCTCGCCGCGACAGGGACGCCGGTGACGTTCGTCGGCCGGCAGCGGATGGCTGCCGAGGTGGCGGCGTCCGGGTTGCGGCTTACCGACTACCTCGGCGCCGACCTGCGGGTCGGGGACGTGCGGTTCGAGACGACACCCGCCGGAGCCGCCGCGGCCGATCTGGTGCTGGTGACCGTGAAGTCCGCGGCGACGGACGGTGCCGCGGCCGAACTGGCGGGCGTGCTGAAGCCGGGCGCGGTCGTGGTGAGTTTCCAGAACGGGATCCGGAACGGCGAGGTCCTCCGCTCACGATTGGGCGCGCAGGTCGTCGTACCGGGGATGGTTCCGTTCAATGTCCTGAACCGGGGTGGCGGGGTGTTCCACCAGGGAACGGAGGGCGCGCTCGACGTACAGCGGGACGAGGCGCTGGCGCCGTACGTCGAGGCCTTCGCGCGGGCCGGACTGCCGCTGAAGCAGCACGACGACATCGTGCCGGTGCAATGGTCGAAGCTCTTGCTGAACCTGAACAACCCGGTCAACGCGCTGTCGAACCTGCCGTTGCGGGACGAGCTCTCGCAACGGGCGTACCGGCGCTGTCTCGCGGCCGCGCAGAGCGAGACGCTCGGGCTGCTCGCAGCGGCGGGGATCGAGCCGGCGCAGCTGCTGCCGTTGCCGATGCGCCGCTTCCCCGCGATCCTCCGGCTGCCCGACTTCGTGTTCCGGCGGGTGGCCGGGAAGATGCTCGCGATCGACCCGCTGGCCCGCACGTCGATGTGGGAGGACCTCGAGGCCGGTCGCCCCACCGAGATCGACTACCTGAACGGCGAGGTCGTGCGGCTCGCGGAGTCGCTCGACCGGCCGGCGCCGGTCAACCGTAAGCTCGTCGCGCTGATCCGTGAGGCCGAGCGCAGCCGTCGGGTCTGGTCAGGACCCGAGCTCCTGCACGCCCTTCAGGGGTAGCTCCGCGCGGACGTTGACGCTCACCTGCTGGTAGCTGAACCCGAGGTGCTCGTTCAGGCGCCGCATGTTCGCGTTGCCTTCCTGCGTCCAGGTGTAGATCTCGGTGATGCCGTGCTCCGCCGCCCACGCCATGCTCGACCGCTTGAGCGTCGACGCCACGGCCTTGCCCCGCCAGTCCGGCCGGACGGCGGTGTAGGCGACCTCGGCGCGGTCGGGATTGTCGGTGTCGAGCATCAGCCCGGCCACACCGATCACCTCATCGCCGGCCACGGCCAGGAACATCGCGGCCGGGTCGTTGATCCACTCGGTCGCCCACTCCTCCGCGGTCACGTCCATCGGCGACGTGGTGTCCAGGTCCGGGAGCGTCGGAATCGCGACCTGCTCGTACGCCGCGGCCCACAGCTCGGGACGCTCCGCGACCGAGACCACGTCGTACTCCGCCGGCTTGGCGGGCCACGGCTCGTCGGCGATCCGGCGTACCTGCTCGACCTGGCGGAGGAACTCGGTGAACCCGAAGCGTTTCGCGAACGCGAGCGAACCCTCGTCGTCGATGCTGCAGCCGGCGATCCGGAAGCCTTGTCCGTACGCGTGATCGGCCAGCACCGGCAGCAGCGCGGTGCCGACGCCCTGCCGCCGGGCGTCGGGGTGCACCCGCGCCATCACGAAGGCGCGGTCAGCCTCGTTCGAGCGGTCCGCGGCGCCGTGGGCGACGACCTCGCCGCCCAGCTCCGCGAGCAGGTACAGCCGCTGGGGCGTCTCGGCACGCCGGAGTTCGGCGACGCTCGGGGCGCGCTCGCCGGGCAGTACGGCGAGCCGAATCTGGCGCCAGGCCTCGTAGTCCGCGTCGGTCTCGACGGGCCGGATCTCGATCATCCGGCCATCAGACGGTCCGGACCGTCTCGGCGGCCAATGGATTTTAGAATATGAGACGAACTCTCTCGTATAGTGAACGCATGGAGCGTAAGGACATCGCGGTGATCGGAGCGAGTGTGGCGGGCCTGCAGGCGGCGCTGACGCTCGGACGCGCGCGGCGGAGCGTGGTGCTGTTCGACGACGGACAGCCGCGGAACCGCGCGGCGTCGCACGTGCACAACTTCCTGGGCGCCGAGGATCTCGCGCCGAGCGAGTTGCTCGCCGTGGGGCGCCGGCAGGTGGCGGAGTACGGCGTCGCGCTGCGGGAGACGAGAGTCTCGGAAGTCGCTGTGGACGACGACGGGTTCGTCGTCGACGGGGAACCCGTCCGGGCTGTCGTGCTGGCGACCGGGCTGTGGGACGAACTGCCGGATGTGCCCGGAGTGGTCGAGGGCTGGGGGCAGTCGGTGGTGGCGTGTCCGCATTGCCACGGGTGGGAGGTACGGGACCGGCCGTTGGTGCAGTTGGGCCTGCGTGGTGCGCCGGATCGGTCCGTGGCGCGAGCGCTGCTCCTCAGCCGGTGGAGCGATGACGTCGTACTGTGCACGGACGGGGACGAGCCGACTGACGCACACCGTGTCCAGTTGGCTCGGGCTGGTGTGAGCCTGCGCACTGAGCGCGTCGCCGCACTGTCGGCCGGTGAGCACGAGACACAGGTTGCGCTGAAGGACGGATCGGAGCTCCAGGCCGCGCGGGTGTTCGCCGTGGTGCGCCAGCATCAGCAAAGTGACCTCGCGGAGCGGCTCGGGTGCCAGGTGACCGACGGCGCGGTGGTTGCCGATGACGGCGGACGGACGACGGTTCCTGGCGTCTACGCGGTCGGTACGGCGGCCAGCCCGGCGCTCCTCGCGATCGGGGCCGCGGGTCACGCGAGTACGGCGGCGGTCGCCGTACACGGGGATCTGCTGGAGCTAGATCTGGGCGGCCGGTGGTAGCCGGGCGGGGTCTGCGATCGGCCAGTCGGTGGGCGGCGTGGTGAGCTCGTCCAGTTGCAGCAGGCACCATGGCGAGAGGTCAGGGACGGCGCGCAGCTCGTCCCAGTGCGCCCAGCGGTAGCCCGCGACCTCGGCCGGGTTCGGCGTCGGGTCACCGGTCCACCACACTCGGTAGACCGGGCAGATCTCGTTCTCGACCAGGCCGTTCGGCATCTCCGCGCGGTACCGGAACTCGGGCAGCACCAGGTCGACCGCCTGGGCCGGGTCGACCACGATCCCGAGCTCGTCCGCGAGCCGGCGCCGTACGGCGTGCTCGAGCGGCTCACCCGGAAGTGGGTGCCCGCAGCAACTATTCGTCCAGACGCCGGGCCAGGTCGGCTTGCCGAACGCCCGCTGGGTGAGCAGCACCCGCCCGGCCGCGTCGACGACATAGCTGGAGAACGCGAGGTGCAGCGGCGTCGCCGTGTGATGGACCGCCGCCTTCGCCTCGGTCCCGAGCACCCGCCCGCCGTCGTCCACCAGCACAACCCGCTCCTCGATCACGCTCCGAGCCTAGGCCACCGTCTGTTAGCCTGAGGACGTGATCAGGATTCGCGTGACCTATCGACCGGCTCTGGGAGGAGCCGGCGTCCGGTAGTTCGCGCAGTCGCTCCACCCAGAGCCTCCGAGGCAGGAACCGTCCGGTTCCTGCCTCTTTCCGTTGCCGGAGGCACTGGCGATCGTGATCGGGGTGCCTCGAGCTGTGCTGCCGAGAGGAATCCCATGAACGCTGTGATCGAGCGATTACGCCGTACCACCGACACCGTCGTCGGTGCCGACGACCTGCGGGAACGGCTGGAGTCCGGGCGCCCGCTGCGGATCAAGTACGGCGTCGACTGCACCGCGCCCGATCTGCATCTCGGGCACGCGGTCAACCTGTGGATGATGCGCCAGTTGCAGGACGCCGGGCACCGCGTGGTGTTCCTGCTCGGGGACCTGACCACCCGCGTCGGCGATCCGACCGGCCGCTCCGAGACCCGGCCGGTGCTCACGCCGGAGCAGATCGACGCGAACGCGGCGTCGTTCCTCGAGCAGGTCTCGCTGGTACTGCGCACCGACCCCGAGGTCTTCGAGGTGCGACGGAACTCAGAATGGTACGACGCGATGCCGGTGGCGGAACTGTTGAGTCTGTTCGCGCAGGTCACGCAGGCGCAGCTGATGAGCCGGGACATGTTCCGCGCGCGGGTCGCGGCCGGGCGGGAGATCGCCGTCCACGAACTGGTGTACCCGGTGCTGCAGGGCTACGACAGTTTCGCGATGCGCAGTGACCTGACGATCGTGGGGTCGGACCAACTGTTCAACGAGCAGCTCGGGCGGCACTTCCAGCAACGCCTGGGCGCGCCGCCGCAGGTGGTGATGACGACCACGATCACCCCCGGGATCGACGGCCGGGCGAAGCAGTCGAAGTCGCTGAACAACTACATCGGGCTGACCGACAGTCCGCGGGACAAGTTCGGGAAGCTGATGAGCATTCCGGACTCGCTGGTCGAGTCGTACGCCCGGGTGTACACCGAGCTCCCACTGGACGATGTCGCGGCGCTCGGCGACTCCGCGGCGGCCGGTGGTCCGGCGGCTCGCGACGCCAAGCTCCGGCTGGCGGCCGCGGTCGTGACCCGGTACCACGGCGCGGGCGTGGCGAAGACCGAGCTCGACACGTTCCGGCACACGTTCTCGGAGCGCGCCGAACCGGCCGAGATGCCTGGGATCGTCCTCACCACCGAGGCCGCGACCGCCCTCGACCTACTGCGAGCGGCCCGCCCGAACGACAGCAACTCGGAGCTCCGCCGGCTGCTCCGCCAGGGCGCCGTGACGATCAACGGCGTCCGCACGGACGATCCGGCCGCGGCCGTCGACCTCAGCACCGACGTCGTCCTGAAGTCGGGCGCTCGCACTTGGCACCGATTCACGCGACAGTAGCCGGATGGACACCAAGACAGTCGAGGCCTTGGTCAGCGTCGGCGCCCGCTATATCGGCCGGGCGCCGACGTTCGAGGTCGAACCCGGCTGGTGGTCGGAGGTCGAAGCGATCACCCGGCAACTCGAGGAGCTGCTGGGCGTTCCGACAGTGGTACTCCGGCTTGTCCACGCCGACGACGCCGCCCGGGGACGCGGTGGACGCGTCGTCTACCACGTCCAGGCGCTGGATGAGCCGTCGCCAGGCGTACTCGACACGACGCCGCCCCCAGAGTGGGACTCGATCGTCGCGCCCGATCCGCTACGGGCCGGCTGGGCGGAGATCGACGGGCCCGGCCGGTTGATCGACTGGGCCCGAAGCGTTGTCGGCCCGCTCGACGCCGTCCAGGTGAAGACGTGGAACCTGTCCTGCCTGATGCGGCTCCCGGGTGCATGGGCCAAGGCAAGCAGCAGGTTCTGCAGCCTCGACGCCGACATCATCGAGCACGTCCGGCGGTACGACGAGACTCTCGCGCCGGAGGTCCTCGCGGCCTCCCGCGAGGACCGTTGGTCGCTGCTCGCCCATGCCGACGGGGTCGACTGCTGGGATCCCGACCTGCCGACCATCGAGACCGTCGTGGACCGCTGGGTCGCGGTGCAGGTCGCGCTCGCGGCGCAGGTACCTGACTTCAGCGCACCACGGGTGACACCGCAAGCGCTGGCAGCCGGGCTCGACGAGCTGATACCGCGCGTCGCCCTGTCCGGCAACGAGGTCGACGGCCTGTGCCGCCTGGCCGCGCGGCTTCCCGCGATCATCGACGAACTGGACTCCGCGGGCTTGCCGACCACGCTGGTGCACGGCGATTTCCATCCCGGGAACTGGCGGTCGGACGGGACGCACGCGGTGATCGTCGACTGGGCGGACACGGTCGTCGGTCATCCCGGGCTCGACATCAAACGCCTGCGGGACTTCCTGCCGCCGGAGAAACGCGACTATGCGACCGAGGTCTGGGCAGCAGCTTGGCGGCGGGAGGTCCCGGGGTGCGATCCGCTCCGGGCGCTGTCTCCGATGAATGTGCTCGGGCCGCTGACCTACGCGCTGACTTACCAGCGGTTCCTCGACACCATCGAGCCCAGCGAACGGGTCTATCACCAGGACGACCCCGGCATCTGCCTCCGCGAAGCCCTGCGGGGCGGGCTTTTGGTGTGACAAGGTGATCGTGTGACGATTCTGGTGACGGGCGCGAGTGGGAATGCCGGTGGTGCGGTGGTTCGATCGCTTGCTGCACAAGGGGTTCCGGCTCGGGCGCTGGTTCGTTCGGCGATCGAACTGCCTGCCGGTGCCGAGGCGGTGTACGGCGATCTGAATCAGCCCGACACGTTCGCCGACGCGTTGGCCGATGTCACCGGCATCTTCCTGCTGAGCGGGTACGACCGGCTCGACGAACTGCTCGCGAACGCGGTGCGCGCGGCGGTCCGGAGGGTCGTGGTGCTGTCGAGCAGTTCGCTCGACGGTGACGTGACGAACGCGATCGCGGCGTACCACCACGCGACCGAGGAAGCGGTCCGGGCGGCCGGGCTGGAGTGGACGTCCCTGCGGCCGAACTCGTTCATGTCGAACACGCTGCGCTGGCTCGACCAGCTGAAGGCCGGTGACGAGGTGCGGGTGCAGTTCCCCGACGTACCGGTGTCGACGATCCATCCGCTGGACATCGGCGACGTTGCGACCCGGGCGCTGCAGGGCGAACACGACGGCGCCGTACTGCGGCTCACCGGCCCGGTCGCGCTGACGCCGGTCGAGCAGGTGGCGATCCTCGGCGCGGGGATCGGGCGGGCGCTCACGGCGTACCCCATGAGCCGGCAGGAGACGCACGACGCGCTGTTCGCCGCGATGCCGGAGCCGTACGCCCAGGCGATCGAGGGCTTCTTCGGCGACGGCACGGTCGACGAGACCACGGTGAACAACACCGTCGAGGAGGTCACCGGCCACCCGGCCCGGACCCTCGAGCAATGGGTCCGGGAGAACGCGGCCCGGTTCGCCTAACCGAGAGCAGCCTCGTACTCGGCGGCGGTGCAGACCGCGCCGAGGCGAGGGAAGACGTACGAGACGGCGAAGTCGTGGGCGTGTCCGTCCAGGCCGGTCATCGCGTCGGTGACGAAGAACGTCTCGTACCCGAGGTCGGAGGCCTCGCGGCCGGTGGACTCGACGCCGAAGTTGGTGGCGATGCCGGTCAGTACGACGTTCACGATGCCACGCGACTGGAGTTCGGCGTCGAGCGGTGAGCGCCCGAAGGCACCCACCGCACGCTTCACGATCTCCAGGTCCCCCGGCAGCGGAGCGGCCTCGGGTGCGAAACCACTCCCCTCCGGTTGTACGTCGACGCCGGGCCGCTCGACCCGCACAGGCACGACCAGTCCGCCGGCCGACCGCGTCGCCGCGGCCAGCGCGACCGACCGTTCCAGCACCTCCGGCCCACTCAACGGCGCGGTCTCCAACGCGACGATCCGCGGCATCAGATCGATCAGGACGAGAGCGGTACGACGGGGATCCAAAGGGTTCACGTCGCGAGCTTAAGGTCCAGGAAGTCGACCCCGACCAGGTAGCCGGTTGCGGCCGGGTTCTTGCCGGTAACAGTCACCACATACTGATGGGTGCCCGCGCCGAGCTGGACGGACCCGAGGTCAACCGTCTGCGTGCCGACCCCCGAGGCCTGGTAGCCGTCGAAGCTCACTGGCGGGTTGCCGTCGATCTGCACCTGGACCGTCGCGTAGTCGCCCGCTTTGGTCAGGACCGTCGACAAGTTGTACGACCCGGCCGTTGGGACGGTGAAGCCGAACACCGTCTTGTCACCCGCCTTCGTGCCGTGGATCCACGCCTGCGCACCACCCGACCAACTGACGCCACAACAGTTGCCCTGCGGGTCGACGGCGACCGTCGACGACACCGGGGGCAACATCGCCTCGCCCTCGATCCGCAGCGTGCTCCCGCTGATGGCCTGCGCCGCCGCCGACTTCGGTCCCGCGTGACCGGCGAGGTCCACCGCCGCGACCCGGTACGTCCAGGTCTCGTGCAGTCCGAGACCGCGATGCAGGAAGCCGGGCAGCGGTGTGGTGCCGAGCAGCTTCTCCGCTCCCCCGGCTTTGGTCCCGAACACCTGGTACGCCGAGATCCCGCTGTCGTCGCTGGTGTCGTTCCAGGTCACGTTGATCGCGTTGTCGGTCCGCCCCGTCGCGGTCACGCCGTCCACCGCGCCGGGAGCCCGCTTGTCGGCGTACGGGGTCACCAGGGACTGGACGACGTACGACGACGCGGTCCAAGCCGGTCCGGTCGGGCGGAGCTCGATGTCGAGGCGATTCCGGCCGAAGGTGAATGCGGCGGGCAACTGGTAGTTGTCGTCGAGCCACCGCTGGTGGGTGTTGCCGAGAGGCTGCAGCCAGGTGCCGGCGTCCTGGCCGTTGACGATCACCTGGGCGGACTGGCCGGCGGTGTTCTGATCGCTCGTCCGGCGCAGCGTCACACCACGGTTGGCCGGGTCGATCTTCACGCTGAAGCGGATCGGCTGCGTGCTGGATCGCACCTGGTCGGCGAGGGTGATGTCGTCGTGATCGCCTTCATACACGGCGCTCAGGTCGGCCTGCGTGCCGTTGTCGGCGTACCCGTGCTGGTCGCGGCTGGTGGCTGAACCGGTGTCGATGCGGTCGGTCTCGCGGGCGCCGAACTTCGCCGCCGTGTAGAGGAAGGCCGTCGAGCCGTAGGTCGCCGGATGGTCGTCCTGCTGGCCGTGCTCGATCCCGAAGTCGAGCTGGTTCTCGAACGCGACCGAGTCGGTGATGTGCAGCCGCCAGGCGCCGTCGCACTCATTCGTACAGAAGCCGGCCCGCACCTCGTGCGCCGAGTTTCCGTGGAACGGCGTGGAGTAGGTGCCGGCGTTGAAGTACCAGCCGGACTCGTAGAAGTCCTCGGTGCCGGTGCCGTGGATCGCCGGCGTCCGCTCGCCGTCGACCGACACCCGCTCGTCGCCCTCGAGGTACCCCCGAGTGTTGCCGTCGGCAAGCAGTCCTTCCATGGTCTGCGAGACGCCGACGAACTTGCCCCGGCCGGCGACGTCCGCGAACATCCAGTCGCTGCCTTGCGTGGTCTCGCCGCGTTTCGAGATCGCGGTGAAGTAACCGATCTTCCCGGTCGCCAACTGGACCGCCTTGCTCGCGTCCCGAGCCGACGTGACTTCCGCCCGACCCTTCAGCGGGTACGTCGTGGTGTTGACGAGGGTGACCGTGGCGCGGGCGACGTACGGCATCGGCCACCAGGACGAGTACCAGCCGTCGGGGTCCATCGCGAAGAACAGCGAGTGGACCGGGTTCTCGCCCAGGCCGGAGCCGAAGAACTCGCCGAGCGGGGCGTCGACGCGCTGCTGGCCGTCGATTGCCACCTGGACGCGGACGCCGGCCAGCAACGAGTCGGAGGGCTTGACGCGAGCGGCGTCCGCCTCAGTGGCGGCGTACGCCATCGCATGTTCGCCGCTCCAGTTCTGCTTGGTGATCGCGTAGCCGTGGGCCTGCTCATCGGCGATGTGATTCGGGCCGACGTCGAGCGTGTCGGTGCGCTTCGCCTGAGCGCCGACCGTCGAGTCGGCCGTGTAGAGGAACTCGTTGAAGTCCAGATCGGACGACACGAACTGGTTGGTGACGGTGATCCGCGACTTGCCCGCGGTCAGCGCGGCCGGGAGGTCGACGGATTGGTCGTACCACTGCGCGCCTTGTGCTTTCAGCGGTGCCCACTCACCGGCCGGAGCGCCGTCGACGAGGATCTTCGCGCGCTGGTTGCCGATCCGCAGGTCCATCCGCCGGGTCAGTTTCACGCCGGTGTTCGCCGGATCGATCTTCAGCGTGAACGTACTGCCGCCGAGGAACGCACGGCCATCGTCGGCGAGGTTCTTCAGGTCCAGGCCGACGATGTCCGGCAGCTTCAGCCGGAGTGCACTCAGCTCACCGGGACCGTTGGCGTTGGCGAGCGTGACCTGCTTGCCGGGGGCAAGGTTCAGCGAGGTCTTCGCGGTGGTGCTGTTCGGCTGCGCGGGCTTCGGGTCCTTGGTACCGGCAGCGTTGAGCAGTGCCAGGACGTCCTCGGCCTTGTCCGCCGGGTCGAAGGTGCGGATGCCGTTCGCGTCCGGGAACTGGCGGTAGTCGACGTGGTAGAAGAGCGGGTTCGCCTGCGTGGTGATCCGCATCGAGGAGCGGTACGGCATCGGGACGCGGATGTAGACGCCCCCGCTGGTCTGTACGCCGTTCGCGACCAGCGGATAACTGAACGGCGCACCGAGCTTGCCGTCGACGATGTCCTGCAACGAGCCCTTCAGCACCTGCTTGCCGTCGAGTTCGACGGTGATCGTGCCGGTCTTCGTCACGTTGCCCTCGTCCCGGGTGAACCAGATCGAGGCGACCTCCCCCGGTCCCGAGTCCTCGGCGATCACGCAGCCCGCGTCCGTCGTACGGAGGCAGGAGTAGGTGCCGTCGAAACCGTCGTTGTTGGTCCCGTCGCGACCGAAGCTGGAGAACTGCTTGGTGCGGACGCCGGTCTGCAGCTCGGGCAGCCGGTCGAGGTGGCGGTAGACGTCCCAACCGACAGGTCCGTTGTCGTTACCGGGCGGGGCTGCCGCGGCGCCGTTGACGGGCAGGGCGAGGAGCGCGCAGGCGGCGAGGGCGATGACACGACGGAGCATGGGCGGCCTTTCTCCGTGGCGGGAAATCGATTTCTGAGATGTCTACCATCGATGCACGGTGATTGAGAAGGGGTCGCGGCCGGTCAGTTACTGTCCAGGACTTGGCACCCGCTGGACCACGCCCGTGCTTTTGGCAGCAGACTGGACCCTGCACACAACTTGAGACCGCGGGAGATTCGATGACCTCAGGCAAAGCCCAGATCGGCGTCACCGGCCTAGCGGTGATGGGCCGCAACCTGGCCCGGAACCTCGCCCGGAACGGGTTCCGTGTCGCCCTGCACAACCGGTCCCAGGCGCGCACCGACGCGCTGGTCGCGGAGTTCGGCTCCGAGGGTGACTTCGTCCCGTCGACGGACCTGGCCGGCTTCGTCGAGTCGCTGGAGCTGCCGCGCCGGATCATCATCATGGTCAAGGCCGGCGCCCCGACCGACGCCGTCATCGACGAACTGGTGCCGCTGCTCGACGAGGGCGACATCGTCGTCGACGCCGGCAACGCGCACTTCCTGGACACCCGGCGCCGCGAGGCCGCGCTGAAGGAGAAGGGCCTGCACTTCGTCGGCTCCGGCGTGTCCGGTGGCGAGGAGGGCGCACTGAACGGCCCGAGCATCATGCCGGGCGGCTCGCCGGAGTCCTACGCCGCGCTGGAGCCGATGCTGACCAAGATCTCCGCGCACGTGAACGGCGAGCCGTGCTGCGTGCACGTCGGCCCGGACGGCGCGGGGCACTTCGTGAAGATGCTGCACAACGGCATCGAGTACGCCGACATGCAGCTGATCGCCGAGGCGTACGACCTGCTGCGGCACGTGCTCGGACTGTCTCCCGAGGAGCTGGCCGACGTGTTCCGCGAGTGGAACACCGGCGACCTCGAGTCGTTCCTGATCGAGATCACCGCGGAGGTGCTCAGCCAGACCGACCCGACCACGGGCGGCCCGTTCGTGGACGTCGTACTGGACCAGGCCGAGCAGAAGGGCACCGGCCGCTGGACCGTGCAGTCGGCGCTCGACCTCGGCATCCCGGTCAGCGGTATGGCGGAGGCCGTGTTCGCGCGGTCGCTGTCCGGTGACGTCGTACGGCGGGAGGCCGCGGCCGGCGTACTGCCTGGCCCCGCGGACACGAAGGCGGATGTCGACCGCACCGCGTTCATCGACGACGTACGGCACGCGCTGTACGCGTCGAAGCTGGTCGCGTATGCGCAGGGATTCGACGCGATCCGGGCCGCGAGCGACGAGTACGGCTGGGACATCGACCTCGGCGCGATGGCGACCATCTGGCGTGGCGGCTGCATCATCCGGGCCCGCTTCCTCGACCGCATCAAGGAGGCGTACGACCGGAACCCGGACCTGCCGTCGCTGCTCGTGGACGACTACTTCCGGGACGCTGTCGCCGGCGGCCAGGAGGCGTGGCGCCGCGTCGTGGCGACCGCGGCGACCGTCGGCGTACCTGCTCCTGGATTCTCGGCGGCGCTGTCGTACTACGACGGGCTGCGGGCCGAGCGGCTGCCGGCCGCGCTGATCCAGGGGCTGCGTGACCTGTTCGGTGCGCACACCTACAAGCGGGTCGACCGTGAGGGCAGCTTCCACCTCGAGTGGTCGGGCGACCGCTCCGAGAGCACCCAGTAGACCGCTAGCGCCGCGACACAGAGGAAGCCCGCTGCTCCGAGGCTGGCCACGTTGAAACCGTGCACAGCATCGGAGCGGGCGGCTACCGCGCCGGCGACCGTACTGAGCAACGCCGTACCGAGCGAGGCTCCTATTTGCTGGGACGTCATCACCATGGCGCCGGCCACCGCACTGTCGGAGCCGGCGCCCAGGGTGGCGGTGCTGTTGGCCGCGACCAACACCCATCCAGCGCCCAGCCCGACCAGCAGGAACACCGGCATGACATGCAGCCAGTAACTGCTGTCCGCCCTGAGCAAACCCAGCAATGCGAGCCCCGCTGCGATGGTGAGTAGGCCGGGACAGATCAGCGAGCGCACCGCCGCCTTGGCGAGCAGTCTGCTCACCGCACGCACTCCGACCATCAGACCCACTGTCAGCGGCAAGAAGGCTAGTCCAGCCTTCACCGGTGAGTAGTGCTGGATGGTCTGCAGGTAGAAGGTCAGGAAGAACAGGGCGGCGAACATCCCGACCGCGAGGCTGAAGACTGCCAGGTAAGAACCACCTCGCCGACTGTCGGCGACAACTCGCAGTGGCAGCAGTGGGGACTTCACTCGGGCTTGCGCTGCCAGGAACGCGGCGAGCAACACCACTCCGGCCGCTAGCGGGATGTACGTCGCCGGCGCGCTCCAACCGTCCGACTCCGCTCGCGCGAACCCGAACACCACGGCCATGAGGCCTGCGGTCGCCAGCAGTGCACCTACTACATCGACTCGCACCCCACTGACGGGCGGGACCGAGCGTACGGCGTACAGGACTCCTCCTGCGGCCAGTGCGGCGATCGGGAGGTTCACGTACATGCACCAGCGCCAGTCGAGGTACTCCGTCAGCACTCCACCGGCCAGCACGCCTAGGCCGGAGGCGCTGCCCATGACGGCGCCGTAGATCCCGAACGCCTTGCCACGCTCGGCCGGCAACGGGAACGAAGCGGCGAGGGTTGCCAGCACCGCCGGTGTCAGCAGGGCGCCGAAGACGCCTTGCAGGGCGCGTCCGCTGAGCAGCATCGCCGAGCCGTTCGCGGCCCCACCCAGTGCTGAGGCCAGGGCGAAACCGGTGAGCCCGATCAGAAGCGCGCGGCGGCGCCCGATCAGGTCGCTCATCCGTCCACCGAGCAGCAGAAGTCCGCCGTACCCCAGGGCGAACAGGGTAATCACCCACGGCCGGGTCGGATCAGACATCCCCAACTCCCGCTGCACCGACGGCAGCGCGATGTTCACGATCGTCAGATCGATCCCCACCATCAACTGGGCCGTCGCCACCGCTCCCAACGCCAACCACCGCCGCGTATCGACCTCAGGCGGCACTTCGGTCTGTTTCATGCGTCCGCTCATGATCATCCTTAAGTGAACAGCTGTAGTGCTACGACTGTAGGGCAACGGGCGTTGCAATACAATCGACTCATGGACGCTGGAACGACGCGGAGCCGGAACCGTCGCGGCCAAGGTGAGCTGCTGCGACGCGAGATCATCGACGCGGCCCTACGGATGCTGAACGAGCTCGGCGACGACGAGGCGCTCTCGCTGCGCGCCGTCGCCCGCGAGGTCGGCATCGCGGCAACCTCGGTCTACATCCACTTCAGCGACCGCGACGAGCTCGTGTTCGCCGCGCTCGAACAGAGCACGACCGACCTCCTCCGCGACCTCGAGCAGGCCGAAGCGACCGGCGGCGACAACCCGGTACGCCGACTGCGCGCGCGACTACTGTTCCTCGGCAGCTGGGTCCGCGACTACGCCGGCCTCTACAAGGTGCTGCACGAGAGCACGCTGAACCGGCGCATGCATCTGGTGTTCAAGGAGGAGCTGTCGACGCGCGCGACCGCCGCCGTACAGGCGTGCATGGACGCGGGCATGGCACCGATCGACGACGCGGCCGCGGTGGCACTCGATCTCCGCGCGGCGGTGCACGGCGCCGTCTCGATCCGGATCAACGAACCGGAGGCCGACCTACCACCGCTGGCGGACCAGATCGATCGCTTCCTGGACAAGCTGGTTGGCGTGCGAATCGAACATGTGTTCTAATAGTCGCACTGCGCCAGTTCCGAAGGAGATCGCCGCAACGATGACTGTAGATACTCTGGCAGTAGAGACGCCGTCCGACCTCGCCGACACTCCCGACGCGGTGAACCTGTCGACGGCCGCCCCTGAATCCAGCACCGACACCAGCACCGACACGACGCCGGCCGAGGCCGCGAGCACCGAGCCCGCGACGGCCGAGCCCGCGAAGCCGAAGAAGGCGCCGGCCAAGAAGGCCGCCGGTAAGAAGACGAAGACGCTCGAGCTCACGCTGACCGTGACCGGCACGGCCGACGGCGAGTGGAAGGCCGAGCTCAAGCAAGGTACGACGTACCTCGCCCGCGACCTGGCCGTCGCCGCCGCCGCGGTCTCCCGCGCCGCCAAGGAGCTGCACGAGGACCTCTCGACCCCGATCGACGAGGTCATCGAAGAGGCCCGCGCCCAGCAGGCCGCCAAGGTCGCCGCCCTCGAGGCCGAACTCGAAGCCGCCCGCAAGGCCCTTGCCGACCTCGACTGAGCTCCCGCTCCCACCCCCAGCTCCCGTGGTCGATCACCTTCCCTGATCAACCACGGGCACCAACCCCAGAACCCGTCCGCACCTGTGAGGTGGCCGCGGACGGGTTCTGCGCATTCCCCGCACCCCACCGTTCCGGCACCCCGCACCCCGCACCCCGCACCCCAGCGTTCCGGCACCCCGCACCCGGCAGCCGCAGCCGCGCCTCTCCCGAGCCCTCACCCAGGGCCACCTGGCAACGCACCCCAGCACCACCACGGGCCGCCCGAACACCGCCACTCCACCCCCACCTCCGCACCACACCCCACCACGCGCCGCCACCTGCTCACACCGAGCACCCACACCCACCACGCGCCGCCACCTGCTCACACCGAGCACCCACACCCACCACGCGCCGCCGCCTGCGCCCACCTACGCCCGGCGACGCGCCGCTAACTTCGCCCGCACCCAGCACCCGCGCCCCGGCCACGCGCTGCCACCTTTGCGCAGGCCCAGGCACGCCTCGATCGCGAGCACCAGCGTGCGCAGCTCGGCGAGACGACCACGAGCGCCAAGCGCAGCCGCCCTGCACGCCCGCCCGTTCGGCACCACCAGGAAGCCTCAACGCCAGCACAGCCCCTGCGGGTGCCACCGCGCAGCCCCAGCCTCCCCACGAGTGCCACCGCGCAGCGCCAGCACAGCTCCTGCGGGTGCCACCGCGCAGCACCAGCCGTCTGTGGTGCCACCGCACAGCGCCAGCCGTCTGCGGTGCCACCGC
Source organism: Kribbella sp. NPDC004875 (assembly GCF_042873375.1). Classification (NCBI taxonomy): domain Bacteria; kingdom Bacillati; phylum Actinomycetota; class Actinomycetes; order Propionibacteriales; family Kribbellaceae; genus Kribbella; species Kribbella sp. NPDC004875. Next base: position 467,726 of record NZ_JBIALI010000006.1, on the reverse strand, counting down.
GCAGCGCCAGCCGTCTGCGGTGCCACCGCGCAGCGCCTGCGCAATCGCCGACACCGAGTGCCTCGCGGCGTGATCGAGAGCGCGACGCCTGGCCGCGCCTCGACGACCCCGCCCGCCTCGCACCCACTCTGCACAACACCTTCGCCAAACCCGCCGCACCGCCTGACCCCACCCTCGGCGTTCGAGGGGTTATCCGCCCGCGTTGTGGGTTCTTCGTCGTCATACCAACGAAGAACCCACAACAAGAAGGGATAACCCCTCATGTGACATCGGCCGGCCGGGCGCACAATGTCTGAATGCTGGGCGCGGCGGGCCGGCGCCGGGGCTAGCCGCACACCTCCGGCGGGACGCTCGGGCAGGTCGGTGGTTGTTTGGAACCGCTGCGGCCGGCAGCGGGCTGCCCTTGGGCTGGCGGGTGCGCTGGGCTTCGCACAGGTGCTGGGCTTCGCGCAGGTGCTCGGCTTCGCACAGGTGCTCGGCTTCGCACAGGTGCTCGGCTTCGCACAGGTGCTCGGCTTCGCACAGGTGCTCGGCTTCGCTCAGGTGCTCGGCTTCGCTCAGGTGCTGGGACTGGGCACAGGTAGTCGGGACTGTAGACCCGCTGCTGGGCTTCGCGCAGGTGCTGGGACTGGGCACAGGTAATCGGGACTGTAGACCCGTTATTGCCTATCCGCAGTCCCCGTTGCCTGTGCCCGGACCCCGCATCCGCACCTCCCGGCCGCTCGGCTGGCTGGCTTCGCCGGTGTGGTCGGCGGCGGCTGGGGTTTCGCGAACCTGCAGGTCGGCAGGAGTCACGTGGTTGCCCCTGGTGGACGCGGAGCCGAACGGTCTCGCGCTTATCTGGCCGCAGCGCAGCGTGAACCCATTGCTGCATCTGCTGCTCACCGAGAGCCGTCGTACCCTGCAGCCGATCTCTTTGCCGTCAGCAACGACCTAGCGGCCGGCTACCTGGGTGGTTTGCGTGGACGGGGGCTCCTCGGCGGCCGAGCTGAGGGCGCTCGTCACCAGGATGACGACGAGCGTCGTGCTGGCCAGGACCCCTACCAAGGTCCAACGGGCTGCGGTGTTGCTCATGTCCTCATCGTGGCGTGTGCACCGGCGGCGCGGAACAGCTGTACGCGGGTTTCAGGGACCGCTCCGGGGCCCGCTCAGGTGGAGTCCTGACCGCTGCCACGCAGTCGAACGCGACATGAACGGGATGTGACCGAAACGGCACGCCGAAACTCTGGGCGGGTCTGCGGGGTTGGCCTTACCGTGGGTGACCTGGGCCGGTCCGAGGGCCCTGGCCGCTCCGGGGTGAGAAGGGGTCAGATGAGCACTTTCGAGGACTTGGGTTCGCTGCTGCTGGTGCGCGGCGCCGACGAGATCGACCACGCGGGCGGAAGTCTCTACGTCCATCTGCACCGGGTCGCGAAGCGGCTCGGCTCCCTCGGCGCCGGCGACACGCTGGTGCTGGCCGGCCTCGCCCACGCCGCGTACGGGACCGACGGTTTCCCGACCCACCTGTTCGACTGGCAGACCGAACGCCCGGTCCTGCAGTCGGTGATCGGCACCGACGCCGAGGCGATCGTTTACCGGTACGGCGCCTGCGACCGGGAGACCACCTGGCGCGACCTGGCCGAGCACCGCACGGTCACCGATCGCTTCACTGGTACGTCGGAAGAACTCGGCACCGAGACGCTCCGGGACTTCGTCGACCTGACGATCGTCAACGAGCTCGACGTCCTCGACCACGACCCGAAGCGCGCGCTGAAGCTCCGCCCGTTCCTGCAGGAGCAGATCCCGCGCTGGCAGTCGCTCACGTCCCCCGGCGTACTCTCCGAGGCTCAACGCATCCTCGGGTTGTAACCGGCGGGCACACTAGGAGCCGTGAAACGGTTCCTGTGGCGGGGGTTTCTGGGACTCCTCGGGCTGTGGCTTGTCGTCACCGCCGCGTCGTTCGGCTACAACCTCGCCACCAACGGAACCACCGCGCCACCACCCGGCCTGAAGTTCGTCGAGGCCGGCGACGTCACCACGCGCTACGACTCCTGGGGTACGGCGGGAACGCCCGTCGTACTCGTCCACGGTGCGGCGGAGTCCGTCGACACGTGGTCGCGACTCGTCCCGCTGCTCGCGAAGAACCATCGCGTCTACGCCTACGACATCACCGGATACGGGTACTCCGAGCGCAAGGCGCCGTACACGATCGAGCATCTCGCGGGACAACTGCTCGGGTTCCTGGACGCTATGCACCTGGGCGGCGCGGGACAGCCGAAGCCGATCCTGGTGGGGCACTCGCTCGGCGCGGGTGTGGCGGCCGAGGCGACCTTGGAGGCGCCGGAGCGAGTCGGCGGGATCATGTTCCTGGACGGCGACGGGCTACCGCTGCCGGGCGGTCAGGCCGGACCGCCACGCTGGCTGATCGTCCCGCCGTACCGCACGTCGTTGTTCCGGTTGGTGCTCGACCAGGGCTGGCTTCTGAAGAAGATCTACAACAGCGTGTGTTCGCCGAACTGTCCGGTGATGGATGTCGACGAGTGGACCCGCCCGTTCCGGCAGCCAGGTGCCGAGGACGCGCTCTGGCAGATGACCGCGCACGGGATCCCGGCGGTCGCTCCCGATCGGCTGGCCACGCTGCGTGATCTGCCGGTCCCGAAGTCGGTGGTGTTCGGCGCGCTCGACACCAACGGTGGCAACCCGACCGAGACCGCGAAGCGGATCGGTGCCCCGGCGCCGACACTGATCCCGAACGCGAACCATCTGACGCCGATCTCCAGCCCGGCCGAGGTGGCGGCGGCGATCGACGCACTTCGCTGAGCGCAGATTCCTGGAAATCGCCGCGGCCGCGAGTGATGATCGGTACATGGCCCGTTACGAAGTGGTTGCGCGCGCGAAGACCGATCGACGGCTGTCCAACTCCGACTACATCGACCTCGCCCTGAAGTCCTGGTCGCTGGACAAGGGCCTGCGGTTCCAGCGGGTCGAGGATCTCCCCGACGGGACGATCGCGGTGGTCCTGCAGCAGAAGCTGTCGCCGCGCAAGCACGACGCAGCCTGCGCGATGGCGAACCGCAGCCTCGCCCAGCTCGGGATCCCAGCGGCTCACGTGCAGCAGATCGACCTGCACCGGATGACTCGCAAGGGTGGCCGGACACTGGTCCGCTCCTGGGTCGGCCCGGGCGAGGGCCCGGGCGGCACCGCTGGGGATCGCGAGCCGCGCCGGCCGAAGCCGACGCCGCCGCACCTGCGGGCCTATCTCAAGGAGTGAAGACCTCGAAACGCGCGGCGTACTTCGTTCCGAGCAGGGTGCCGGCCGGACGCGACGTGCCCTCGAGGAACTCCTCAGGGTCGAAATCCGGCCAGCCGAGGCCGTCGATATAAGCCTTGTGCGCCTTGAGTGACTCGACGCCGAGCTCGAACGCGTCGGTCGTGTCCACGCCGTGCTTCGAGTTCGGCGAGCCGGACGCCCACACCTGCCGGACACCGCTCCACTTCTCCCCCGCGTCCGGGAAGATCCACCGGTTCGCGGCGTCCCGGACCGCGTCGAGGGTCGCGCGGCCGGTGTTGATGTGGTCGGCCTGGTTCAGCAGTACGTCGCCGTCCCAGGTGTCCCGAAAGTTGTTCGTGATCACGATCTCGGGCTGGTGCCGCCGGATCGCCGCCGTGATGACGCGACGCAGCGCTACGCCGTACTCGATGGTGCCGTCGGGCTGGCCGAGGAACTCGACCGCGGAGACGCCGACGATCCGTGAGGACTCGATCTGCTCGGCCTCCCGCAACGGGCCGCACTCGGCCGGGTCGACCCCGTCGATCCCGGCCTCGCCGGACGTCAGCAGGCAGTAGACGATCTGCTTGCCCTGACCGGTCCAGCGCGCGACCGCCGCCGCCGCACCGAACTCCAGGTCGTCCGGGTGCGCGACCACCGCCAGCGCCGTCTGCCAGTCCTCGGCCACCGGTTCCAGCCGGTCCACAGTGCTCATGCTCGCAGGCTAACGCCCGAAGACCTGGGCGGTGTAGGCGTTCTCGAAGGTCCGCTGCGGATCCAGCCGGTCGCGGACGGCGACGAAGTCGTCGAAGTGCGGGTACCGGGCGCGCAGATCGGTCGCGGTCAGTGTGTGCAGCTTGCCCCAGTGCGGCCGCCCGTCGTAGTCGGCGACGATCTGCTCGAAGGCCTGGAAATACGCGTCGTGCGGCAGCCGATGGTACTGATGGATCGCGATGTACGCCGTCTCGCGCCCGGACGCCGTGGACAACCAGATGTCGTCCGGCGCAGCCACCCGCACCTCGATCGGGAACGGGATCCGCGACCCGGACGTATCGATCCAGTCCCGCAGCCGGCGCAGCACCTCCACCACCTGCTCCCGCGGTACGGCGTACTCCGACTCGCGGAACACCACGTTGCGCTCGGAACAGAACACCTTGTACGACGCGTCGACGTACTCGCGCGCGGACAGCGCCCGCGAGGCGATCCGGTTGATCCGCGGCACCATCGCGGGTCGCCGGACCGAGAGCCGGTTGGTCAGCTCGAACACCTTGTTGGACAGCAGTTCGTCATCGACCCAGCCGCGGACCCGCCCCACCGGCGACGCGTCGACGCCGGCGCCGACCCGGTTGTTCCGCTTGGTCAACGCGATGCCGGTATGCGGGAACCAGTAGAACTCGAAGTGATCGTTGCCGTCGGCAAACTCATCGAACCCGTCCAGTACGTCGGCCAACGGCAACGGCATCTCCTGGGCTCGCAGGAGGAACGCCGGCACGCACTGCAGGGTCACCGAACTGATCACGCCGAGCGCGCCGACCGAGACCCGCGCCGCGGCGAAGACGTCCGGGTTCTCGTCCGCGGAGCAGTGCAGCACCGAGCCGTCCGCTGTCACCAGATCGAGTGCGACGACCTGCGTGGCGAGGCCACCGAGCTTCGCACCGGTTCCGTGGGTGCCGGTGGAGATCGCGCCGGAGATGGTCTGCTTGTCGATGTCGCCGAGATTCGCCATCGCGAGATCGAACGCCGCGAGGCCCGGGTTGAGCTTGCGCAGCCCGGTGCCCGCGCCGACCGTGACGAGGCCGGATTCCTTGTCTGCGTTGACGATCGAGGACAGTCCGTCCAGCTGGACCATCACCTGTTGCGGCACCGAGCACCCCGTGAACGAGTGCCCGGAGCCGACCGCTTTGAGCTTCTTGCCCTGGTCGGCGGCGGACTTGACCGCGGCCGCCAGTTCGTCGGTCGAGCCCGGACGCAGGATCTCGAGACCGGTCGCCGACTCGGTGCCGGACCAGTTCCGCCAACTGCTCATCCGAAGTTCTTCCCTTCGCCCCGATACGTCATGAGCTCGGTCACCTCGTCACCGTCGATCGCGTGGACAACATCGAACCGCTCCAGCATCTCCCCGGCCTTCGCGTATCGCATCCACACTCTGTCTCCAAGACGTAGCCGTTCGGCCGATTGTCCCTGGACCGGAGTCTGCACCTCGCCGGCGCCTTCGGTCCCGAGCAGCTTCAGACCGGACGGCCAGGCAGGCAACGGCAGCCGGGACTTCTTCGCCGGCCCCGAGGCCACGTAGCCGCCGCCGAACAGCGTGGCGATCCGCGGCGCGGGACGGCGTACGACGTCCAGCGCGTAGGCCATCGCGGGCGCGGGCTGGAAGACGTCGTACTTGTCGAACAGGGTGGGGCCGTAGAGACCGGAGCCGGCGGTGACCTCCGTGACGACCGGATCGGCGCTGCTGATCTCGAGGCTGCCCGTCCCTCCGCTGTTCACGATCCGGAGCGGCGCGATCTGCTTGACGGCGTCGACGACCGCGCCGCGGCGGTCGGCGAGTTCGGCGGCCGAGCGGCGCTTCACCCAGCGGACGGCCGGTGACGTGTCCGGCAGACCGGCGATCTGGGCCTCGTAGAACATCACCCCGGTCAGCTCGAACGCGTCGTCCGCGGCAACAGTCCGGGCCAGTGCCGCCACGTCGACCGGGCTCCGCAGCGGCGAGCGGCGTACGCCGAGGTGCTGGCCGAAGACCCGCAGCGAGGCGTCGACGTCGAGGCAGACCTGGATCCGCGCAGTGCCGGTCGTGGCGGCCTGGATGTAGGCCAGGTGCTCGGGCGAGTCGATCATCAGCGTGATCCGGGCGGCCGCCTCGGGATCCCCGGAAAGCTCGCGTAGCGCTGTCCGGTGCGTGGTCGGGTAGCCAAGCAGGATGTCGTCGACGCCGTTGCGCGCCAGCCACAGCGCCTCGGGAAGCGCATAGCTCATCACGCCGTGGAACCCTGGCCGCTCGAGCGCGGCCGAGATCAGTGCCCGGCAGCGGACCGACTTGGAGGCGATCCGGATCGGCGTCCCCGCGGCGCGTCGGACCAGGTCGTCCGCGTTCCGCCGGAACGCGTCGAGGTCGATCACCGCGAACGGCGCGTCCAGGTGCGTGGTGCTGCGGGCATACCGGTCGAAGTCACCCATAACCGGAGTGTAGGTCACGAAATACTGAAAGGTAATACAACTTCTGTGCCAACTTCGCACCCCCGTGGTGCTGGACCAGGGGGTCTCACTGGCGCGAGCCGCGCGGCGCCCGGGCGAAGGTTGAGGCATCAACCCCTCCCCGAAAGGCCCGTCATGAATCTCAGCCGCCGCACCCTCCTCCGGACCACCGGCGTCGCCGCGGTGACCGCTGCCGTTGTCCCGGCCGTCACCGGCGGCGCCGGCGCGACCCCCAACCTGTCCTTCGGCCCGGTCCGGCAGATCGACGCCGGCGTCCTGAACATCGGGTACGTCGAACTCGGGCCGGCGCAGGGCACCCCAGTACTCCTCCTGCACGGCTTCCCCTACGACATCCACAGCTTCGAGCGGGTCGCCCCACTGCTCGCCCAGCGTGGGTACCGCGTCATCACGCCGTACTTCCGCGGACACGGGAGCACGACGTTCCGCTCGGCGTCCACTCCGCGCAACGTCGACCAGGCCGCCTTCGCGCTCGACACGCTGGCGCTGATGGATGCCCTCGGCATCGAACGGGCCGTGCTGGCCGGCTACGACTGGGGATCGCGTACCGCTGACATCATCGCGGCGCTCTGGCCGGAGCGGGTCAAGGCGCTGGTCTCGGTGACCGGTTATCTGATCACCAACCTGGAGGCGAACAAGAAGCCGCTGCCGCCCGCGGCGGAGAACGCCTGGTGGTACCAGTACTACTTCGCCACCGAGCGCGGCGTGCAGGGCCTGCACCAGTACAAGCGGGAGATCGGCGAGTTCATCTGGAAGTTCAACTCACCGACGTGGAAGTTCAGCGCGGCGACCTACGACCGGACCGCGGCCGCGTTCGCCAACCCGGACTACGAGGCGATCGTGATCGGAAACTACCGCTGGCGGCAGAGCCTGATCCCGGCCGAGCCGGAGTACGCCGAACTGGAGGCGAAACTGCAGAACGCCCCGAAGATCGGCGTACCGACGATCACCATCGACGGCAAGTACGACCCGTTCACGCCGGACGGCAACGGGAACTCGTATCGAGCGCACTTCACCGGGCGGTACCAGCACCGGACCTTCGCCGTCGGCCACAACGTGCCGCAGGAGGCACCGCGGGAGTTCGCGCAGGCAGTAGTAGACGCCACGCGGCTCTAGTCGATCACGGCCTCCAGACCAGGTACGACGCTCCGCGCCCAGTCCGCCTGCTGCTCGGGGCGGGCGGAGGTGGTGGCGAGCAGAGCGACTGTTGATCCGTGCAGGACGGACAGGTCAACATACGACTCTGCACCGGCGTAGGAACGGACCGCTGCGGCTGCTGACTCCTCGGACCAGAGCTGCTGGACAGACAGATCACCACCCGAGCCGCACGCCTTGATACGTGCCGCATAGCCCTCGTAGTAGCTCTTCGCCTTGCCTGCGTCGCTGAAACGTAGGAGCAGTGCGGTGGCGGGCAGTGCGTCGCCGGTGCGGTAGCTGCCCGTCAGCGCGTACGCCGGGACTGGCAGCGAGCCTGCAACGGGCTCACCGGCGCAGCCGGACGGGAGCGCTTCATAGGACGCCTGGTGCGCGTCGCGGCGACGGGTCCACGTGTTGTTGCCGATGAAGCCGGCCTCAGCACCACCTGGGTCGGTGTAGGTCTTCCAGCCATCCCCCAGCTTCTCCGGTGCGGGCAGGTTGCTTGCTGACAGCGGCCCGGCGTTAGCGGGCGGCGGTGCAGTCGCTTGCTCGGGCACCTCCGGCGGGACGGCGGCATCTGTCGGTTCAGTGGTGTTGAGCGTGTTCGTGGGCACCGGGACGGTTCCACCAACCACACTGGGGATCGGCGTAGGAGTCGGCGTGCTCTGCTGGGCCACGGAGTTGGAGCTGCATCCGACCAGCGCCGCAGCCAGCAGGCACCCGCCTAGTAGGGCCCTCACTTCGGCTCGAAGTGCTGGTAGTCGGGCTTGGCCCAGCCGGCACCCCAGAAGTAGCCCTGGCCGACCAGGGACTTCGTGGCGGTGCTGCTCGCGAACAGCATGCCAGGACGGGACACCGATCGGTTGCGGTACGCCAGCCCGTTCGACGGGTACCAGACGCCGTTCGCCGCCAGGTACGGGTTCTCCACGGTGTTGATGTCGATCGCCCACCCGTAGGAGTGCGGCGACAGCGAGTACGGGTCACCGGTGACCCGGCGGCAGTTGAACATGGAGGTGTTGTCGGCCGCCATCGACCTGACGTCGTTGCCGCCGTACACGTCCACCCGGCGCATCTGCCGGATCGGGAACTTGGCGGCGAACGTCGACGTCCAGACCGTGATCATCTTGGCCACCGCGGCGTCCCGGAGGATCAGCTCGCCGCGGTGCACGTGCCCGTCGAAACCCCAGTAGTTCAGCTGCAGCAGCCGCAGCGACGTGGGCTTCACCGGACAGCCGGCCCGGTACGTGTTCGGCACCATCGCGGCCGAGACGGCGTACACCTTGGGGTTCAGGGCCGCCTTGACGACGATCTTCGCGAGGCCGGAGTACTCCATCGCGGTCTGGCTCACGTTCCGCGTGACCACGCGCACGGTGCGCGTGGACGGCAGGTCGTCCGGGACCCGTAACCGGAAGTTGCCCTTGGCATCCATGGTGGCGACGTTCAGCAGCCGCCACGTGCCGCTGCCGAGGTACTCCTGCAGCGCGAGCTCCTTGCCCGGCTCGGCCGGCACCATCTTCCCGGTGACCGACACACCGGTGAGCGTCGCGTACCAGGCGGCCGGGGTGTTGATCACGATCTTCCGGTCCTGGATCGGCACGGTCCGGTAGTCCGAGATCGCGAGCGCCGTCTCGGCCTTGACACCGATCATCGTCCGGAACGCCCACGTCCCGGTGTACGGCGAGACCCAGCTGAACCTGTAGACGCCGCCCGCCGTGGTCCGGGTGGATGCCCGCAGCACCCACGCGCCGGGAACGCGCTGCCACAAGGTGATGTAGGACCCGGTGATCGCCTGGCTGATCTTTCCGGTGAAGACCGTCGGCTTGTCCTCCCAGGACGCGGCCGGCTGGTTCAGCGTGATCGACCAGGCAGGCGCCGGCGTCGCCACCGCCGGAGTCGGCGTGCTCTTCGGCTCCGGCGTGGGTGACGGCGTGGGTAATGGCGTAGGTGTTGGCGTGGGTGAAGGAGTTGGCGCCGGAGTTGGCGACTCGGCTACAGACGGCGTCGCGCCAGGCGTCGGACTCTCGTCCGCGTAGGCGACACCGATCGATCCGAGACTCAACAGAACCGCAACCGCCACCCCAGCAAAGCGTCGCATCCGCCCACCCTCCCTGAACATCACCTACCCCTTTTAGAGGCAGTGACAACAGGGAGACGTCACACGACACGGGGAAGTTCTTTATTCCTGCAGTCGCTTCACCGCGGCGTCGATGCGCTCATCGGTCCCGGTCAGGGCCACCCGGACGTGCCGTTCCCCCGCGGTCCCGTAGAACGCCCCGGGGGCGACCAGGATGCCCCGGTCGGCCAGTGCGCCGACGGAGCCGTACGCGTCGTACGACGGGTGCGAGGCCCACAGGTACAGGCCGCCGTTGGACAGGGTGATCTCCCAGCCTGCGTCGGTCAGCGCGTCTCGCAGTACCGCTCGGCGACGTAGGTACCGGGCCCGCTGCTCCTCGACGTGCGCGTCGTCGGCGAACGCGGCTGCCATCGCGGCCTGGATCGGCGACGGCACCATCAGACCGGCGTGCTTCCGTACGGCGAGCAGCTCGGCGACGACCGTCGGGTCGCCCGCGACGAAGCCACCGCGGTAGCCGGCCAGGTTGGAGCGCTTGGACAGCGAGTGCACCGCGAGCAGGTTGTCGAAGCTGCCGCCGGACACGTCCGGGTGCAGCACCGACACCGGCTTCTCGTCCCAGCCGAACTCGGTGTAGCACTCGTCGCTGACCAGCAGTACGTCGTTCGCGCGCGCCCACTCGACCGCACGCCGCAGGTCGGCCGCCGGGGTGATCTCACCGGACGGGTTGCGCGGCGAGTTCAGGTACGCGACCCGAACCGGACCGTCGTACGCCGTGGGGTCCGCGACCGGCACGCTGGTGGCCCGCGCGAGCGCCGCACCGGCCTCGTAGGTCGGGTAGGCCAGGTCCGGGATCAGGACCGTGTCACCGGCGCCGATGCCGAGCAGCGTCGGCAGCATCATGATCAGCTCCTTGGTGCCGATCACCGGGAGCACCTCGGTCTTCGGGTCCACCCCGGTCACGCCGAGCCGGCGGGCCATCCAGTCCACGGCCGCCTGCCGCGCCGCCGACGTACCGATGGTCGTCGGGTACGCCGGGGCGTCCGCAGCGTCGGCCAGCGCCTGCTTGACCAGCGCCGGCACCGGGTCCACCGGACTGCCGACCGAGAGGTCGACGATGCCGTCGGGATGCGCGGCCGCCTTCTGCGTGTAAGGGGCGAGCTTGTCCCACGGGAAATCGGGCAACCGGCTGGAGGTCTCGAAGATCACCCGTCCATTCTCCCCCGTCCCGCACCGGCCCCGCCTCCGACCGCCCGCTCTGCGAGAAGCAACTAGGCTTTCGAGTCTCGATCAGAGGGGGTCGGATGACGTACGACGTGGCAGTGGTGGGAGCCGGGGCGATGGGATCGGCGGCCGCGCGGGCGCTGGCGGCCGCGGGGCGGGAGGTCGTCGTACTGGAGCAGTTCACGCTCGGGCACGAGCGGGGCGGCTCGCACGGCGCGACACGGCTGTTCCGGCCGGCGGCTGACGACGCCGAGGTCGCCGCACTGACCGAGCGGTCGCGTCCGCTGTGGCGGGAGCTGGAGGCCGAGTCAGGCGAGACGCTGCTCGAGGAGACCGGTGGGATCGACCACGGCCTGCACGACGCGTCGGTAGAGGCGTTCCGGTCGTTGCACGGGGCAAACGGCACGGTGCTGAGCGCGGCGGAGGCTGCTGAGCGCTGGCCTGGCTTCCGCTTCGAGACACCCGTGCTCTACCAGCCCCGCTCCGGTCGTTTGTACGCCGATAGGACAGTCCACACGCTGCACGTCCTGGCTGAGCGTCGAGGTGTCGAGTTCCGCGTGCAGTCCCCAGTGCGCGCTCTGCGGACTCACAACGGTCTGGTGGAACTCGACGTACCAGGTGGTGCGGTGCGGGCGCAGCACGTCGTGGTGACGGCTGGACCGTGGTCCCCGAAGCTGCTGGGCAGCCTGGTCCTGTTACCGCCGTTCACCGTCACGCAGGAGCAGCCCCGGTTCTTCGCGCCGCGGTCCGCGGACCTGGAGTGGCCCAGCTTCGTTCACTGGGGTCCGGACGCCTACGGCCTCTTCGAGCCCGGCTCCGGCGTCAAAGTCGGCCTGCACGCGTCGGGTCCCGAAGTCGATCCGGACACCCGCGACTTCCGCCCCGAGCCGCAGCGGGACGCCGAGCTACTGCGGTACGTCGAGCAGTGGTACCCCGGGCTGGACCCGAACCGCTCCACGGCGATCAGCTGCCTCTACGACAACACTCCGACGTCCGACTTCGTCATCGACCGCGCCGGACCGATCACGGTCGCGGCCGGCTTCTCCGGCCAGGGCTTCAAGTTCGTACCGCTGGTAGGTGCATTGGTCCGCGACCTGGTCATCGGCAGCGCGGACACACCGCGCCGTTTCCGGTTTCAGAGGTAGAGACCGGTCTGGCCGTCCTCCAGACGGCCTGCCGCGACGGCGTGCAGGTCACGCTCGCGCAGCAGGATGTAGTCGTCGCCGCGCACCTCCACCTCGGCGCGGTCCTCCGGGTCGAACAGCACCCGGTCGCCGACCTCCACGGTGCGCACGTTCGCACCGACCGCGACCACCTTCGCCCAGGCGAGCCGGCGGCCCATCTGGGCGGTGGCCGGGATCAGGATGCCCGCCGACGACTTCCGCTCGCCCTCCTGCTCGAGGGAGACCAGGACCCGGTCGTGCAGCATCCGGATCGGCAGTTTGTCGTCGTCGAGCTTCTTACGAGACGTCACCGGCGACCCACCAGCCGGCGGATCACCAGCAGCACGCCGACCACGCCGACGACGGCACCGGCGACCGCGGCGATCTTCTGGGTCCGCAGCTGACCCTGCTCGTCGAAGACCTGGGACTTGGCCTGCTCCACCTGCCGCAGCGCCACGTTCTTCGGGTTCGCCCGGTCGACCAGCTCGTCGACGGTCGAGGCCAACCGCACCCGGGTGGCGGCGATGTCCGCCTCGATCTGCTCGGCGGTCCTAGCTTTCGTGTCCGACACCTGTCGGCGCTCCCTTCCGTCGGTGGGCCAACCCGGGGAAGCCCCGATCTGCCCCTCGTCACCACCATCCTCGCAGGTCATCCCCGCAAGTCCACGACCACCTTGATGTCGTCGGGATCACGCACCAGCGCGTCCGGCCACCGCGACAGCGGCACCGACCGGGTGATCAGCCCCTCCAGCCAGGCCCGATCCGCCGCGAGCAGCACCTCCACAGCCTGCACGTAGTGTCGCTTCGCCGCATTGACGGTCCCAACCAGCGCGGCGTTGCGCACCACCAGCTGCCGGACCAGAGCGTCGAGTTGTACGTCGACAGTCGCCGGACCGGGGTGGATCCCGGCCAGGCACATCACCCCGGCCGGCGGGAGCAGCGACGCGCAGTCGAACACCAACTGCCCCACTCCGGTTGCCTCTATAACCACATCGGGTACGGCGTCCAGTTGTCCCAGGTCGGTGATGTATGTCCCGCCAAGCGCCCGTACCAGCTCCGGCTTCGGCCCGTCCTGCACACGGTCCAGCACGTGTACGTCGTACCCGCGCTGCCGGGCGATCAGTGCGGCCAGCAGACCGATCGGACCGGCACCTGTGACCAGCACCTGCCGCGGACCGAACCACGAGCGCGACCCGACCTGGTCCACCTGCTCCCATGCTTTGGTGAGGATGCTGGCGGGCTCCACGAGTACGCCGAGCTCCCCGAGTACCGCGGGCACCGGCGCGGCGAAGTACGGGTCGACCCGCCAGCGTTCGGCGCCGTACCCGTCCATTTCCTTGATGCCGCGCTCGGTGTACAGACCGTTGCGGCAGAAGTCCCACTCGCCGCGCGCGCACGCCGGACAGGGTAGCGGGTCCGGCCGGCGCACGATGCCGGCCACCAGATCGCCGGGGTCGAAGCCGGAGCCGACCGGTGCCTCCAGTACCCGTCCGAGCGACTCGTGACCGATGACGAGGTGATCCGCACCGGGACGTCCGCTGCCGAACGCTCCGGAGACCATCTCGATGTCGGTCCCGCAGATGCCCGTGAGCAGGCCCTCCACGAGGATCGAACCGTCGACGACCGGAGGCTCCGCGACCTCACCGACTGCCGCCGAGTCGGACTTGCCCGGCGTGATTGTCATGGCCCGCATGGGCTCAGGCTAGCCGTGCCGTTGCGCACGTAGCATTGCCACACCAGAACTACTCGTGGAGGACCTGATGTCCGATCGTCTGTCCGTCGGCGACACCGCGCCCGACTTCACCCTGCCCGATGCCGACGGCAACGATGTGGCGCTGGCGGACCTGCGCGGGAAGAACGTGATCGTCTACTTCTACCCGGCCGCGATGACACCTGGATGCACCAAGCAGGCCTGCGATTTCCGAGACTCGCTGGACTCGCTGCAGGCCGCCGGGTACGCCGTCCTCGGGATCTCACCGGACAAGCCGGCCAAGCTGGCGAAGTTCCGCGAGCGCGACGGCGTGACGTTCCCGCTGCTCAGCGACCCGGACAAGGAAGTACTGACGGCGTACGGCGCGTTCGGCGAGAAGACGATGTACGGGAAGAAGGTGACCGGGGTGATCCGGTCCACGTTCGTCGTCGACCCGGAGGGGAAGATCGCGGTCGCGCAGTACAACGTGAAGGCCACCGGGCACGTCGCCAAACTGCGCCGCGATCTGGGGCTGTGACTTGGATTGTGACTTGGGCTGTGACATGGGCTGTGACATGGCAACACCGCGGTTCGCGGAGGGAAACCCTCGACCGTTTCATGGGGATGGTCCATAGAACGGTCGTTTGACCAAACTTTTGTTGTGATTTGGGTCACACAAACTTCTGAGCGGACCGGAGCGGAGTCGGCACGCAGGGTGAGTTTTTCAGCCCTCCTGCGAAAGAGCCGTACTCCGCGGCCGGTTCCGGTTCAGCGACGGGTGTGTCACGACCGTTCCAGACCTTCGCGGTGACCTCGCGAAACCGGGTAATCTGCGCGCGCAGTCAGCCTCTGGGAGGGAGGGACCTGCCGCGATGGGAAAACACTCCTCTGCGGTGACGCGAAGTAACAACAACCGTCGATCGGTGTACATCACCGCGATCGGGCTCTTGGTGCTGTCGCTGGGCGCGGTCTTCGTGGTGCGGTCCTTCGGATCCTCGAGCGGCGCCGACGGCCTGCTCGCGGGCGGCAAGGCCTGCGAGGACCCGACGCAGATCCAGCTCGCGACCACGCCGGAGATGCAGTCCGCGCTCGAAGCCGCGGCCAAGTCGCTGGCGGCCAAGGGCGGCAAGGACGGCAACCCGTGCCTGCAGTTCACCATCAGCCCCGCCCCCTCGGCCCAGATCGCGCGCGACGTCGCGCACGGCGCCGACACCCGGCCCGACCTGTGGGTGCCGGACTCGTCGCTGTGGGTCGCACAGGCCGACGACGGCGAGAGCGTCCCGAGCATCGCGGTGGCCTCGATCGCCACCTCGCCGATGGTGCTGGTCGGCCGGAGGTCCAACTTCGGCGACACCTCGTCCTGGCTGCGGCTGCTGGCCGGCTCCGAGCCGGCTCTGCTGGACCCGCTGAACACCTCCCCCGGCGCGCTCGCCCTGCTGGCGGTACAGATGGAGCGGCAGAAGACTTCCGCGGCGGACGGTCAGGTGGCGCAGGTCGTCGTACCGCTGGCGCAGCGGCTCGGGTCGATGGCCAAGCCGTACACGGATGTCAACGCACTGTTCGGTCGCGCGGACCAGGACGGCAGCACGACCGTCGTACCGGCGTCGGAGCAGAGCTTCGTGAAGTACCAGGAGGACCATCCCGACGCGCAGCTCCGGGCGGTCCTTCCGGCCACCGGCACCCTGTCGCTGGACTATCCGATCGTCGTGACCGCGAAGTCCGACACCGAACAGGCCGACGACGCGGCCAAGGCGCTCGCGGGCGAGCTGCTGAGCGACGGGGCCGCGCAGTCCCGCGACCAGGCCGGGTTCCGGGACACCACGATGAGCCCGCTGAGCGGCGGCCGCGGCGTCGGTGACGTCACGCAGCTCAGCAAGCCGACCAGCGCGGCGATCGACACGACGCTGCAGAACTGGACCCGGCTGTCGCTGTCGACGCATTCGCTGGCCGTCATCGACGTCTCCGGCTCGATGGCCGAGAAGGTCGGCAACAAGACCCGCTGGCAGCTCACGGTCGAGGCGGCGGCGGGCGGCCTGAAGCTGTTCCCGGACACCGCCCAGCTCGGCCTGTGGACGTTCTCGACGACGATCGGGACCGACAAGGCCGACTACAAACCGCTGGTGCCGATCGCGCCGCTGTCGAAGAACCAGCGCGCCAAGATCATCGGGCAGCTCAGCACCCAGCACCCGATCGCGGGCGGTGGCACCGGGCTGTACGACACCGCGATCGCCGCGGTCCGGACGGTCCGCCAGGACTACAAGTCGAACGCCGTGAACACGATCCTGCTGTTCACCGACGGCAAGAACGACGACCCGGGCAGCCCGACGCTGCAGCAGGCCGTGCAGACCCTTCAGGGCCTGCAGGACCCGTCCCGACCGGTCCGCATCATCGCCCTCGGCATGGGCCCCGAGGCGAACGCGGACGAGCTCAGCACCCTGGCCCAGGCGACCGGTGGCCAGGCGTACGTCGCCCGCAACCCCAGTGACCTGAAGAACGTCTTCATCGACGCCCTGCAGAGCCGCTGACCCCACCCGAGGCCGGAGCCTCCCCTAGGATGTCTGTCCAAGGGGAGGCACGCGCCTCCTCAGCCAGAGTGGTGGAACGGCAGACACACCGGCTTTAGGTGCCGGCGCCCCCGGGCGTGCGGGTTCAACTCCCGCCTCTGGCACAACTAGGTCGTGTCTAGTCGCGCAGGTCGGCGACGAGCTTCTCCACGTGGTCGCGGATCTCGTCGCGAACCCGGCGTACGACGTCGATCGGCCGGCCGGCCGGATCGGTCAGTTTCCAGTCCTCGTAGCGTTTGCCGGGGAAGTACGGGCACGCGTCACCGCAGCCCATCGTGACCACGACGTCGCTGGCGTGCACAGCCTCGGTCTCGAGGATCTGGGGTACGGCGCTCGCGATGTCGATCCCGACCTCGCGCATGACCTCCACCGCGACCGGGTTGATCTGATCGGCCGGCTCGGAACCCGCGGACCGAACCTCCACGGCATCTCCCGCCAACTCCCGCAGCCAGCCCGCGGCCATCTGGGAACGGCCGGCGTTGTGAACGCAGACGAACAAGACGCTGGGTTTACTCACGAGGATTCTCCCGCAGTGGTTTCGATGACGGCTCGGTCGGCGGCAATGCCCGCACCCGGGTAGAGGACCTTGACGAGGGCGACGCCGACGATCGCGCCGAGAAGCTGGAAGGCGATGAAACCGGGGACGGAGCTGGGTGCGATACCGGCGAACGTGTCGCTGAACGCACGGCCGACGGTGACGGCCGGGTTGGCGAACGAGGTCGACGAGGTGAACCAGTACGCCGCTCCGATATAGGCCCCGACGGCCGGCGGTGCGAGGTGGGCACGCCCGGTCGTGGCGAGGGTGAAGATGAGCAGCACGAGGCCGGCCGTGGCGACGATCTCGCCGATGTAGAGGTGTCCGGCGGATCGGTGGGTCGTCGACCAGGTCACGGGGGCTTCGCCGTACATCAGGTTCGCCAGGATCGCCCCGGTTGCACCGCCGACGACCTGAGCCGGGATGTAGACGGCGACGTCCTGAGCGGTGAGGCCGCTTCCGGTGCGTCGGCCGAGCCACCAGTCGGCCAGGGAGACGACAGGGTTGAAGTGAGCGCCGGACACCGGGCCGAAGATCAGGATGAGGACGGTGAGCCCGAGTGCGGTCGCGAACGAGTTCTCCAGCAGTTGCAGGCCGACGTCGCCGGGTGAGAGGTGGGCGGCAGCGATTCCGGATCCGATGACGACGGTCACGAGCAGTCCGGTACCGAGTCCTTCGGCCAAGGCTCTGCGCCACGGGTCCCTGCGCGGCTCACCGGTACGGCGAGTTCGTCCGGGACCCGGGTGCCGGGCAAGTTCGGTCATCACTCGCTCGCTTCAGGTGTAAGGGCCGGGGCCAACCGGTCGATCCGCTCGGTGATCTCGGCGTAGGCGGCCTCGAAGGCCGCGTCGGTGTCCAGCGGCGCGGGGTCCGGGATGGACCAGTGCAGCCGGGGCCGCTGTTCCGCGGGCAGGTGTTCGTGGGCGTTGTCGCAGACCGCGATCAGCAGGTCATCCCGGTCGACGACATCGCGCAAGTTCGCGGTACGCCAGCCGGACGGGTCGAGACCGTGGCGACGGGCCACCTTCAACGCACGCGGGTGGACGCGTTCGGCGGGTTCGGTGCCGGCCGAGACCGCGGGGACGTGGCTGCGCCGGGACCAGATCGCGGCGGCGAGCTGTGAGCGGGCGGAGTTCCGCGTACAGACGAACACGACCCGGTCGGCCGCGAGCCGAGCGGGCGTAGCGATCGCTGCCAGCGCCTCGGGCTCGAGCCGTACATAGGTACGGCGACGGTCGCCCTCGGATCGGGTCCGCACGACGAGGCCCGCGTCTTCGAGCACCTTGAGGTGATGGGCGACGAGATTGGTCGGCAGGTCGAGTGCGGCGCCGAGCTCGCCAGGCGCGGCATCACCTGCGACGAGGGTGTCGACGATCGAGAGCCGCGCGGAGTCGCCGAGCGCCGCGTAGATCCGGGCTCGGTCCGCCAGGGTAAATCGCTCAGCGTTCATTGACTCAATGATCGTTGAGCTATTTGCCGCCGTCAAGCGCCGGCCCCGAGCACCGGGGCCACCGAATCAGCGCGTAGGCGCGGGGTCCGGTACGGCGAGGAGGCCGGTGACCCACCGCAGTTTCTCGGGGACCGGCCAGTAGTAGACCCAGGTGCCGCGGCGCTCGCAGTCGACGAGGCCCGCGGCGCGGAGCACCTTCAGGTGATGGGAGATCGTCGGGCCGCTCACGTCGAACCGCGGCGTCAGATCGCACACACAGATCTCGCCGCCGGCCGAGGTGATGATCGAGAACAGCCGCAGCCGGATCGGATCGGCCAGCGCCTTGAAGACGGACGCGCCCTCCGCGGCGCCCGCCTCGTCCAGCGCGACATCGGAGATCGGCGCACAGCAACCACCGACAGCGACCGGAGTCAACGCGATCTCTTGTTTCGACATGGATCTATCTTGACTCTTGTCTAATCAGGAGGCAAGCTGACGTTGTTTCGATGATCTTCTAGACAGGAGCTGGATCGTGGGCGAGCAGACAGCAGCGCCGATCGTCGTCATCGGCGCGGGCCCGATCGGCCTCGCGGCGGCGGCACACCTCGCAGAGCGTGGCCTGGACTTCGCCGTACTCGAATCGGGGCCGGGCGTCGCGGCGGCGATCGGGGAATGGCGGCACGTGAAGCTGTTCAGCCCGTGGCGCTACGACATCGACAGCGCGGCCCGGCGGCTGCTCGAAGGCATCGAGTGGACCGAGCCGGATCTGGGCACGCTGCCCACCGGCGGCGACCTCATCGACTCCTATTTGACGCCGTTGACCAAGACGCCGCAGTTGAACGACCGCATCCGCTACAACGCGCACGTGGTCGCCGTGACCAGGGTCGGGTTCGACCGCATCCGCACCGCGGGCCGCGAGAACGCGCCGTTCCTCATCCGGCTCGCTGATGGCGCCGAACTGCTGGCCTCCGCCGTGATCGACGCTGCGGGTACGTGGCGAAAGCCCAACGTGCTCGGGGGTTCGGGCATCCCGGCCCGCGGCGAAGGAGACGTCGATGGCGTCGCGCACGCGCTGCCCGACGTACTCGGCGCGGACCGAGAGCGGTACGCAGGCCGTCGTACCGCGGTCGTCGGTGCCGGCCATTCCGCCGCGACGACGCTGCTCGACCTCGGCCGGCTCGCAGATGAGGAGCCCGGTACCGAGATCGTGTGGGTCGTGCGCGGGACCGACCAGGCCCGCACGTACGGCGGCGGTGACGCCGACGAGCTCCCCGCCCGCGGCGCACTGGGCTCGCGGTTGAAGAAGCTCGTGCAGTCCGGACGCGTCGAGCTGGTCAGCTCGTTCCGCATCGAGTCCATCGGTACGGCGAACGGCCGCGTCGTACTCACGTCCGGCGAACGAACCGTCACCGCCGACACCGTGGTCAACTCCACCGGGTTCCGCCCCGACCACGAGATGGTCTCGGAGCTGCGTCTGGACCTCGACCCGATCATGGGTTCGACCCGCGCCCTCGCCCCGCTCATCGACCCCAACCAGCACTCCTGCGGCACGGTCCCGCCGCACGGCGTCGACGAGCTCGCGCACCCCGAACCCGGCTACTACGCCATCGGAGCCAAGTCCTACGGCCGCGCCCCAACCTTCCTGCTCGCCACCGGCTACGAACAGGCCCGCTCCGTCGTCGCCGCACTGGCCGACGACTGGGACGCGGCCCGAGACGTGCAACTCGATCTCCCCGAGACCGGCGTCTGCTCGTCCAACCTCGCATACGGCGGCACGGCGGACGAGGCCGGCGGCTGCTGCGGACCCGCGCCGCAGGCTGTCGAAATCGGCGCTCCTGCGAGCCGCGGACTCGCGACCGGGATCAGCGGCGGCCTCCTGACCGTCATCGAGAACGACACCAAGTCGTCGGGCTGCTGCGGCTGATGCACGCCATCACCTCCGCGACCGGTCGCAGGCCGGCTGGTCGCGGAGGTATCCGGCGGGAGGTGATCGCCGCCCTCGCCATCACCACAACCGTCAGCTACGGCACTCTGTACTACGCGTTCAGCGCGCTCCTCGAACCGATGCGTACCGAACTGGGGCTCTCGGCAACCACCGCCACCGGCGCACTCACCACCGCTTCACTGATCAGCGCCGTCCTCGGCATCCCGGTAGGCCGCCGGCTCGACCGGCACGGCGGCCGCGGCCTGATGACTCTCGGCTCGGTCGTCGCGGCCTTGTCGGTCCTCGCGTGGTCGCGCGTACAGACACCGGCCGAGCTGTACGCCGTGTTCGTCGTACTGGGCATCGCATCGGCGATGGTGCTCTATCCGCCGGCGTTCGCGGTCATCGTCGCGGTCACCGCACCGGATCGTCGTACGACTGCACTGCTCAGCGTCACTCTCGTCGCCGGGTTCGCCAGCTCGATCTTCATCCCGCTCACGGGCCAGCTCATCCACGCGTACGGCTGGCGCCACACTCTCTTCATCCTTGCGGGCGTACTCGCCGTACTCACGATCCCGCTGCACGCCTTCGCGCTGCGCTCGACCGGCCACGCCGTACGGACGACCCAGCAGCACGCCATGAGACCAGGCCGCGTACTGCGCGACACCGGATTCTGGCTCCTCGCCGTAGCCTTCGTGCTCCACAGCGCCGCACTGGCCGTCATCGGCGTACACCTGGTCACCTACCTGACCGAACTCGGCCACACGCCCACCACCGCGGCCGCCCTCGCCGGCCTCCTCGGACTGCTGTCCGTCACCGGCCGCATCACCGTCACCATCCTGCGCCGATGGTTGCCTATGACATCCATCAGCGCCGTCATCATCGGACTCCAGGGTGTCGCGCTCGGCTTGCTGCCGACCGCCGGCCACAGCGTCGCCGGAGCCGCGATCTGCCTGATCGTCTTCGGCCTGGGATTCGGCGTGGCTTCCCTCGCCAAACCCGCCATCATCCTCGATCGGTACGGCGACCACGGCTACGCCACGAACGCCGGAATCCTCGGCACCCCGACGACCATCGCGGGCGCCACCGCACCCCTCGCCGCCGCAGCCATGGCAACCGCCCTCGGCTACACGCCACTCATCCGCACCGCGGCATCCGCCTGCCTCCTCGCCGCAGTCGCCCTCATCACGACCCGCTACCTACCGACGCCAGCCCCAGCCTGCTGCGACTGACCGCGCCATGGTCGCCCGACTCGCACGGCACCCGAGGTACGTCGTACCGCGTCGTGCGTTCAGTGGATATTGGTCCAGGGGCCGCAGTAGCGGGTTTCGAAGGCTTTGTCGGTCTTCTTGATGGTGATGACCTGATTGCCGCCGTTGCCGTTGGCAATGATGGCGTCGAGGTCGCCGTTCGTGGTCTTGAGGCGGGCCCAGTAGCAGTCGGGCTCGTTGCCGTTGCGGTAGGTGCCGGGCTTGATGTCGGTGCCTACGAGGTAGGTGCCGTCCTCGGAGATCGCGGCCTTCGGGACCGGCAGTGCCGCGGTGACGGTCCTCCCCCTGTCCCCGAGCCCCTCGGGATCCAAGGGAGCACAGTAACTGGGAGTAATCGCGCCTCGCGAGTCCGGATGTCCTTCAGAGGTGGATGGTGCCGGTGGTGCCTTCGATGGTCAGGTGGGGGTGGTTGCGGAGGCGGGTGGTGGCGTGGGGGACTCCGAGGACGGCGGGGATGCCGCGTTCGCGGGCGACGATGGCGGCGTGGGAGAGGACGCCGCCGGTCTCGGTGACGACGCCGGCGGCGATCGTGAGGAGCGGGGTCCAGGCGGGGTCGGTGAACCGGCAGACGAGGATGTCACCCGGGCGGACCTGTGCGAAGTCGCCCTGCCCCAGGACGACCCGGGCAGGACCAGTCGCCGTACCTCGGCTACCAGGAGTGCCAGTCAGAACCCGCTCACCCGTGACAGGTTCGGCGGGGGTTGGTGGGTTGGTAGTGATGGGGCGGGACTGAAGGAGCCAGGGGGTTTCGCCGGTGAGGGCCCATTCGATGTCCTGGGAAGGGCCTAGAAGGGTGGTGACCTGCTGGGCCAGGCCGGCCAGGTGAGTGGCGGCTGCGGCAGACAGCGTCGGGGCGCGGCGTTGGATGGTGGGTACGTCGCGAGTCACCACGCGGGAACCTTCGCGGTGCAAGGACGTTGGCTTGTCGGCGATGGTGCTGGTGACAGAGCCGTCTGGCGCGACGCGGTAACTGTCGGGCGTGACGCGGCCCTCGGCGACACTCGGCCCGAGTCCCCAGGACGACTCGATCAGAGTTGAACCAGCCGGGTCGGTGAACATCACGCCGGAGACATCCGCGTCGACGTGGAGCTGGACGATCACAGCCATCGAAGCGTCGGAGGCACCGCGGTAGGCAGTCGCACGTGGAGACCACAGCGACGCCAAGCACGCCCGTACGGCATCGGCGACAGCCGCAACCCCTTGTACTCCGAGGAAACTGTCGTGCTGCCCCGCCGCGGACCTACCCGCGGTGTCCTCGTTCGACGCCGACGAGCGCACGGCCACCGGCGGGTTGCCCACACTCTCGAGCCACCGGCCGAGGCCGTCGCCAAAGCTGCTGTTGAACGGGATCACGACACCGTCGGGCACCGGCAGACCAGCACGGAGGAGCGTCCCCAAAGTCGCTGCCTTCGCGCCACAGCGGTCCGGTGTGGCGGCGGTCAGCGGGACCAGCATCAGCGCTCCTATCAACGAAACGTTGACAACACTCTGTTGACAACGTTCTGTTGATGATCCACTGTGTGGCCATGCGACGCAACCAGGACCAGGCGGATCAGCTGCAGGCGCAACGCCAGCGCGAGGCCCGTGACCGGCTGCTCGAACGCGGCGCGAGCGAGCTTCCCGAAAGGCCTTGGCGCCCGGCGCCGGTCCCGATGTCCGCCGTGGATTTCGTGCAGTTCGCGCTCTGGCGTGCGGCCGAGTTGACCAAGGACGACCTGCTGGACGCGCTGGCCCTGCTGCCGGCCGCGCGAGCCGAGGTCGACGAACTGGAGTCCGGCCTGCTGTTCCTCGCGCGGAGCGAGGGGCTGACCTGGGCGGACATGGCGGACGCGATGGGCTTCAGCTCACCGCAGGCCTGCCAGCAACGATTCAACCGCCTGGCAGCCCGGCAGGACACAGCGCCGTGATGCTTCTCGTCCTGCATGCGGTCCGGCTGCTCGGGTTCGCGGACGAACCGCAGATCGCACAGCGGTTCGACCTACCGCACCCCAAGGTCGCAGATGCACTCCGGACCGCCGAAGCACACGGCTGGGTGACGCACAGCTCGTTCGCCGGTACGTCGGGATGGTCCCTCACCGACACGGGCCGCACAGAGAACGAGCGCCTACTCACCACCGAGCTAGGCGAAGGCGCAAACCCCGTGCGACAGGTGTACGACGACTTCCTGCCCCTCAACGCCCTTCTGCAACAGGCCTGCACCGACTGGCAGCTGCGACCGTCGACCACCGACCCGCTGGCCCCGAACGACCACTCGGATCCCGCCTGGGACGCCGGCGTCCTGCACGAACTGGCGGTGCTCGACCGCGCCCTCGGCCCGATCACCGCCCGGCTGGTCGCCGTACTCCCGCGCTTCCGCGACTACGACACCCGCTTCTCGGCCGCACTGAAACGCGTGACCGCGGGAGAGCCGGCGTACGTCGATCGCAGTGACGTGGATTCGTGTCACCGGGTCTGGTTCGAGCTGCACGAGGATCTGCTCGCGACCCTCGGACTACACCGTTAGTTGCCCTCGGCATCCAGGTACGCCGCACCGCGCGGCGACAACCGGTAGCCGACCTCGAGACTGTAGGTCAGCCCAAGGTTCTTCAGCTTCCGCACGTCCAGCTTGAACGGTGCCGTCTGACGCCCGACCGACGCCGCCAGATCACCCGCCCGGGTCGCCGGCCTGGTCTGGATCAACCGCAGTGTCTCGATCGTCCAGGGTCCGTGCTGGCTGAGCGCGTCGAACTGGGCCAACCGCTCGCGCAGATCGGCCAAGTCCGCCGCGGAGAGCTCCGACTGGGCGGCCAGCTCCTCCCGGGGATCCGGCCCCTCCACGAGGTGGAACCGGATCAGGAACGTCGGCAGGGTGTCGTCGCCACGCAGTCGCCGGCGGACGTCCTTCGCGTTCCGGCGGTCGGCGAGCGTGAGGTCGGCGTCGGTGTCCGCGATCAGGTCGGGGTTCACCTCACGGATGCTGTCGATCTCGATCCGCCCCGCGTTGGTGCGGTACACCCGCCCCTCGACCACCCGCGGCTCGGCCCAGCGCCGGTACGCCACGGTGATCTTGCCGTCGGCAACACCATCTCGATCAGAGCCCGCGAACAACATGACTAACTCCCCAACGCCTTGGCCACGATCGGCGCCAGCGTCCGCAGCGCCTTGCCCCGATGGCTGATCGCGTCCTTCTCTTCGATCGACAGTTCCGCGGTCGTCCGGTCATAGCCTTCGGCCTGGAACAGTACGTCGTACCCGAACCCGCCGGTGCCGCGGAGCTCCCGGATCACCGAGCCGCGCATCTCGCCGAGGACGATCTCGTCCGGCCCGTCCGGGCGCACGAATGCGACGGCCGCGACGAACGACGCCCCGCGGCGCTCGTCCGGCACGTCCTCCAACTGGCCGAGCAGCAGCACGTTGTTCGCGTGATTGTCCTTCGCCGGACCCGACCAGCGCGCCGACAGCACGCCGGGCATGCCGTTCAGCGCATCCACGCAGATCCCGCTGTCGTCCGCGATCGACGGCAGACCGGTCGCCTTCAGCGCGGCATGCGCCTTCAGCAACGCGTTCCCCTCGAACGTCGGCTCGGTCTCGGGCGGCTCCGGGTACGGCGGGACGTCGCCGAGCCCGAGCACCTCGATCCCCGGCACGATCGGGGTCAGGATCCGCCGCAGTTCCTCGAGCTTCTTCTTGTTGTTCGACGCCAGCAGTACTTTGGTCACGCCAGCGCCTCCTGCTGGATCTTGGCGAGCTCGGCGCATCCCGTCGTACCCAGTGCCAGCAGGTTGTCCAGCTCGGCCCGGTCGAACGGTGCGCCCTCGGCCGTCCCCTGCACCTCGATGAACTTGCCGTCGCCGGTGATCACCAGGTTCATGTCGGTCTCGGCGCGGACGTCCTCCTCGTAGCAGAGGTCCAGCATCGGCGTCCCGTCGATGATCCCGACCGACACCGCGGACACCGTGCCGGTCAGCGGCTCGCTCTTCAGCAGCTTCCGGTCGCGCAGCCACGAGACCGCGTCCGCGAGCGCGACGTACGCGCCGGTGATCGCTGCCGTCCGCGTCCCGCCGTCGGCCTGCAGGACGTCGCAGTCGAGCAGGATCGTGTTCTCGCCGAGTGCCTTGTAGTCGATCACGGCCCGCAGCGAGCGCCCGATCAGCCGGGAGATCTCGTGGGTGCGGCCACCGATCTTGCCCTTCACCGACTCGCGGTCCGAGCGGGTGTTGGTGGCCCGCGGCAGCATCGCGTACTCCGCGCTGACCCAGCCCAGGCCGGAGCCTTTCCGCCAGCGCGGTACACCCTCGGTCACGCTCGCCGCACAGAGCACCCGGGTGCGCCCGAACTCGACCAGCACGGAGCCCTCGGCGTGGTCGAGCCAGTTCCGGGTCAGCTTCACCGGTCGGAGCTGATCAGCAGTACGTCCATCGATACGGGCCATGCCCTGACCCTATGCCTCCAGGCGCTGGACCTCCGCATTGGCTGCGAGGGGCGAAGAGCCCGGCCTGAGCTGCGTGACCGCCATCCGGGCGGCCCACGGCAACAAGTCGTTGGCGCGGCGTCCTACCCATGGCACGCCTTCCTTCACCAGCCACACGGCGTCCGCCCACCGGCTCGGCGACCGGTGCGCACAGTCCAGCTCCGGCCGTACGTCGATCCGCATCCCGCGGACCGCGAGCTCGTCGGCGAACGCCCGGGCGAGCTTGCGGTGCCCGAGTTCGCCCGGATGCAACCGGTCGATGCTCCAGAAATCCCGCCGGTACACCTCGGGGTAGTCGGCCATGTCGAGCCGGATCCCGCCGTAGCGGGCGTGCAGGTCGTCGAACGCCACGTTGACCTGTTCGATCCGGTGCCACAACGGCCTGCGCAGCCAGCGTGGCAGGCCGAACACCTTGCCGTGGTCATGGAACCGGACCGTGAGCAGCAGGGCGCCCCGATTGGTGAGCTGTTCCGCGCACTCGTACAGGTGCTCGCGGATCCGCCCCGGGTCGAAGGTCGAGCGCAGTGTGTCGTTCACCCCGACGATCAGGGAGGCGAGGTCGATGGGACCGTCGCCGGTCTCGGGCAGTTGCTCGGTCGCGACGACCGGCACGGTCGCGCCGCTGGTCGCGAAGTTGGAGAACGTCACACGGTGGGTGCTGGCCAGGGAGTCGGCGAGCAGCGAGGCCCAGCCCCGCCACCCCTCGCCCGGGCGCGCACCGGCACCGGACAGATCCGTCGTACTGCTGCCGTTCATCGGGTCCCCGACGCCTACGGTGGTCGAGTCCCCCAGTGCCACGTAGTGGAGGTTCACATTCCGCCATGGTCCGCGCACGGAGCGAGACCCCGATGTTCGCTGGATGTCTTCTCAGCCAATTCCAGCTGGAGGACGGGTGATTGATTGGCAGAATTGCTCGGAGTTAGGCTGCTACAAACAACTATGTGCAGGAGTTGCCTGGTATGACTGATCTTCGGTTTGGCGTGGTGGGGCTCGGCGCCCGCAGCCGCATCGCGCAGTACGCGCACCGTCCCGGCGAGGGGTCCGAGGTCGTGGCCGTCGCCGACCCGTCCGCACCGCAGCGGGACGGCGCCCTCGAGCTCTATCCGCAGGCGACCGCGCACGCAAACCACACCGAGCTGCTGGACCAGAAGCTCGACGGCGTGTTCCTGACCACCCCGGACGACCTGCACGAGGGACCGGCGGTCGACTTCCTCGAGGCCGGCGTCTCGGTGTTCGTGGAGAAGCCGCTGGCGATCA
Source organism: Kribbella sp. NPDC004875 (assembly GCF_042873375.1). Lineage (NCBI taxonomy): Bacteria > Bacillati > Actinomycetota > Actinomycetes > Propionibacteriales > Kribbellaceae > Kribbella > Kribbella sp. NPDC004875. Next base: position 440,552 of record NZ_JBIALI010000006.1, on the reverse strand, counting down.
CGACCGAGGGCTGCGACCGGGTCCTGCGCGCGGCGTACGAGTCCGGCGCCCGGCTGTACGTCGGCCACAACATGCGCCACATGCCCGTCGTCCTCACCATGCGCCAGCTGATCCAGGACGGCGCGATCGGCGACGTGAAGGCGATCTGGTGCCGGCACTTCGTCGGGCACGGCGGCGACTTCTACTTCAAGGACTGGCACGCCGACCGCAGCCGCACCACCGGACTGCTGCTGCAGAAGGGCGCCCACGACATCGACGTGATGCACTGGCTCGCCGGCGGCTACACGACCCGCGTGAACGCGATGGGCGCACTGACCCTGTACGGCGGCATCACCGACCGGCTCGACCGCAGCGACCAGCGGTTCCGGGAGTTCGTCTCCAACGACAACTGGCCGCCGCTGGAGCAGAAGGGCCTCGCGCCGGTGATGGACGTCGAGGACATCTCGATGGCGAACCTCCTGCTGGACAACGGCGTCTTCCTCACCTACGAGCAGTGCCACTACACGCCGGACTACTGGCGCAACTACACCGTGATCGGCACCCACGGCCGGCTGGAGAACTTCGGTGACGGTCCCGGCGGCGTGGTGAAGGTCTGGAACAGCCGCCGCTCCGGGTACCGCGAGGACGCGGACCAGGTCGTCGAGATCGGCGGCGACAACGAGAACCACGGCGGCGCGGACCCGCACCTGGTCGCGGAGTTCGTGAACTTCGTCCGCGACGGTGGCGCGACGCTCACCTCCCCGGTCGCCGCCCGCGCCGCGGTCGCCGCCGGTTACGCCGCGACCGAGTCCCTGCGCGCGAACGGCGTACCGCAGGACATCCCGGCGCTCGACCCGGCCCTGGTCAGCTATTTCGACAACGGCCAGGCAAAGTGAGGGTGCTAACATCCTTGACGTGACCAGGTACGCCGCGATGCGAATGCTGAGCCCTCGATGCGGAGGACTCTAGCGGCGTAGGCACGTGTGCTTGCAGCGAGAGGCCCCCGATGTCGGGGGCCTCTTTCGTTTCCCACCACTGCCAGCATCCGGAGCCACAGACCCATGTACCCGATCACCTACATCACCGACTGTCACGACGCCAACGCCCGTGCCAGACTCAGCACCCGGATCGGTGCGCTCTTCGGCCAGTCGCCGACGATCGTGGCCGCCGACGGACCCGATCCGGAGTCGTTCGCCGCGCTCACCCTGCTCGACTGCCTGATCGCCACCTCGCTGCTCGGCGAGGACGGTCACCCGACCATCACACTGCTGAACATCGCGCCCCGCGACGGCGTCTGGCCGAACGGCGTCCCGTTCTGCTTCTTCTGGTTCGGCAAGCACCTGATCGCGAGCACCTTCAACGCCCGTGCCCTCTCCCTGGTACGCCGGGAGCTCGGGATCGACCGCGTCGAGGTCACGGACATCCGCGAGGTCGTCGCGGCGGCCGGCTTCGACGCGAACGACACCGCGAAGATCGCGGGCACCCAGTTCCGCAGCCTGTGGTATCTCCCGTTGCTGGCCAAGTGGGTCGCGGACGGGCGTGCGGTGCCCGCGACCGAGACCGCCGTACCGGAGGTCCTCGACGCGGAGCCGGTGGTGAGCGTCGTCGACAACTTCGGCAACTGCAAACTGGACCGGGCGCTCGACCTGGCGCCGGGCGACACACTGTCCGTTGCCCAGCGCAACGATGACGGCTCGGTCACGATCGTCGACGTGACCTGCTACCCGCACCTGACCGCCGTACCGCGGAACGCACCGGGCATCGTGCCCGGCAGTTCCGGCGCCGGGTTCACCGAGCTGGTCATCCGCGGCGGCTCAGCAGCCGAGGCCTTCGGTCTGCAACCGGGCGACCCGCTGATCGAGCCCGTCACCGAGCAGGTGGCCTAGGAAACCACTACCCCCGGACCGCTGCTCGCAGCACCTCCCGGACCAGATCGGGCTGCTCCAGCCAGGGATCGTGACCGGCCTCGGGGATCAGCTCGAAGGTGTGGTTCGGCGTGTGCGCGGCGAGATCGCGGACCGCGGCGGCAGGCCGCGGGTCACCCGCACCGTGGACGAAGGTGACCGGCGCGGTGATCGCCGTGGCGCGAGCGGCGATCTCGTCGTCCGACCAGGTCGCGACCTCGGAGGTCAGCGCGCGATTCACAGCGAAGTTGATCGGCAGGTCCACGGACGCGCTCTCGTGGGCCCAGGCCATCGCCCGCTCACGATCGAAATGGTCGGTGAACCACGACAGCACGCGGAACTCGGTCTCCTCGGCGGGCGTGCGTGGCCGGCCGGAGAGGTCGTCGAGCCGCGCCACCTGCTCCGGGGTCATCCGTCGCAGTTCCTCCGCGTGGCACGGCGTACGCCAGTCGCCGATGCCGACCCCGTCGAGGTAGACGACGCCGGCCACGTGATCGCCGTACGACGCCGCGTAGCTCATCGCCAGCGTCGCGCCGAAGGAATGCCCGATGACCACGATCCGCTCGTGACCGAAGTACGCGCGGAGCTCGTCGATGTCCTGGGCGTGCCGCGCCATCGTCTGGGTGTCGGACGGACCCGACCGCCCGCAGCCGCGCTGGTCGTAGCGGTGCACGACGGTGATGTCGTCGAGCATCTCGGCGAGGGCCGCGTGATCACTCCAGAGCCCCGGCCCGCCGTGCACGACCACGACCGCGGGTACGCCTTCGGTCGCCGCACCGGTGGTCGCGGTCCACAGACGGACGCCGTCAGATGTCGAAAACGGCATGCGGCGTCGCGATCTCGACCGGACCGGAGAAGGTACGCCGAGCGTTCTCGGCCTGGGTGACGCGGTCGTACCACGGGGGGACGTGGGTGATGATCAGCCGCTTCACGCCGGCCTTCTTCGCATGCTCGCCCGCATCGGACGGCGTCAGGTGCAGGTCGACCGGGTTGTTCGGATCGTTGTCGGGTAACGCGGCCTCGGACAGCAACACGTCGGCGCCCCGCGCGAGCTCGGTCAACGCATCGTTCGGCCCGGTGTCTCCGGTGTAGACCAGCGACTTGGCGCCGTACTCAACCCGAATCGCGTACGCCGGCACCGGGTGCACCATCGGCGCGGTCCGGATCGTGAACGGGCCGACCTGCTGAACTTCCTTCCAGGCATGGAATTCCAGCTCCTCCTCCATCCCGGGATCGAGCGGCAGGTCGTACGCCAGCGCCATCCGCTCCGACGTACCCGGCGGTCCGAACACCGGGATCCGCGGGATCGGCGAGCCCGGTGCGTACCGCGCCGCGACGTACAACCCGCAGAGATCCATGCAGTGGTCAGGATGCAAGTGGGACAGGCCGATCGCACCGATTTCCGGAACGGCCAGGTGCCGTTGGAGAGCACCGAGCGCGCCACTACCGAGGTCGAGGATCAGGTGGAACCCGTCAGCCGTGACCAGATAGCTCGAGGCGGCCGAGTCCGGCCCGGGTACGGACCCGGAGCAACCGATCACGGTGAGCTTCATACCTGGAACATTACCGGCGAGTCGGCCGGTTCGCAGGACCACCGGACGCGTCGATTCGGTTACCACACAGGCATCGCCGACATTCATGAGCAGGTGCCGCTTTCCGGTGCCTTGGACAACGGGTCGGTGGGATGCAAGTCACACGGCTGCTCTGCCCACTGTCGCGATCAGCGGACCCAGGCGAACTGGTCGACCGCCGACAGCACCGGCCCGAGGAAGCGCGAACCGATCGCGGCGAACTCGTCCGGGCTACCGGTGGTGACGAAACGGTGCTGCGGGTCCGGGAGGTTGTCCGGGCGGAGCAGACCGGTCTTCGTGAGTACGCCGTACACGTCCTTCGCGCACTCCTCCGCACTGCTCACGAGCGTCACGTTGTCACCCATCACGTACGAGATGACGCCGGTCAGCAACGGGTAGTGCGTGCAGCCGAGAATCAGCGTGTCGACGCCGGCCTCGACCAGCGGATCGAGGTACTCGTGCGCGGCCTCGAGCAGCTCCGGACCCGACGTCACCCCGGACTCCACGAAGTCGACGAACCGCGGGCAGGCACGCGTGAACAGCTCCACCTGCGGTGCCGCCGCGAACCCGTCCTCGTACGCGAGCGACTGCGCGGTGGCACGCGTGCAGATCACGCCGACCCGCTGGTTCCGCGTGGCGGCGACAGCACGGCGCGCCGCCGGCAGGATCACCTCGACCACCGGTACGTCGTACCGCTCGCGCGCGTCCCGCAGCATCGCGGCGCTCGCCGAGTTGCACGCGATGACGAGCATCTTCACACCGGCCTCGACCAGATGATCCAGACACTCCAGCGCGTACTCGCGGACCTCGGCGATCGGCTTCGGGCCGTACGGCTGCCGCGCCGTGTCGCCGAGATACAAGATCGGTTCGTGCGGCAACTGGTCGAGTACCGCGCGGGCGACGGTGAGTCCCCCGAAGCCTGAGTCGAAGATCCCCACCGGTGCATCTGCCACACCGCAGAGCTTATACAGGTCCGCTCGCGGGCAGACCCGAAGGCAGCCTTACCTAACCGCCGCGAACGACACGCCGAGGTTATCCACATCTTTACGTTATGGAATTGCCTTTTCGCGTGATGCACGCCACTCTGGAGCGATGTTTGTTCGACCGCCCCTCGTGATGCCATGAACCTGGCGCACCACATCGCGGTGGTGCTGACTACCACCGCACCAACTCCACAGCCCGACCACGTGACTGCCGCGGGGCAGACGGCGAGTCAGGCCGCGGAGACGAACAACAGCACCGTGACAGACGTCGCGACGGCCATCGGGCCGACCGGGATGCTGCTCGTGGTGCTGATGGCGGCGTTCGCTTTCTACGTCGTCTCGCTGTCCCTGCACCCGAACGCCAAGTGCAACAGGTGCAAAGGTGCCGGCCGGCACCACGGCAGCCTCTTCAGCTACGCCCAGCGCCCCTGCAACAGCTGCAAGGGCCGCGGCGTCCACCCTCGACTCGGTCGCCGAGTCCTGTTCAAAGAACCGTAGGCGGACATGACGTGATGATCCTTTAGGTGCCTAAGGCAACAACAGGCGCCGACGGCTCGGACCGGCCCCTCCGCCCGCCGGCCCGGCCGCCGAGGCTCAGGCCCAGAGTTGGCCCTCGAGCCGGTCCTCGGCCTCGTCGATCGTGCCCTCGTAGGCGCCGGTCGACAGGTACTTCCAGCCGCCGTCCGCGACCACGAACGCGATATCCGCGGACTCGCCGTCCCGGACACACTTGGCCGCCTGGCCGAGCGCCGCGTGCAGGATCGCGCCGGTCGAGATGCCGGCGAAGATGCCCTCGTTGTCGAGCAGTTCCCGAACCCGGCGGACGGCGTCCCGCGGGCCGACCGAGAAGCGGGCGTCGATCAGCGTCTCGTCGTACAACTCCGGGACGAAGCCCTCGTCGAGGTTGCGCAGGCCGTAGACGAGTTCGCCGTACCGCGGCTCGGCGGCGACGATCTTCACCTCCGGCTTGTGCTCCCGGAAGAAGCGGCCGGCGCCCATCAGCGTGCCGGTGGTGCCGAGGCCGGCCACGAAGTGCGTGACCGACGGCAGGTCGTCGAGCATCTCCCGTGCGGTGCCGTCGTAGTGCGCGAGGGCGTTCGACGGGTTGCCGTACTGGTACAGCATCACCCAGTCGGGGTGCTCCTCCGCGACCTGCTTCGCGACCCGGACCGCTTCGTTGGACCCACCCGCGGCCGGCGACGAGATGATCTCGACGCCCCACATCCGCAGGATCTGGCGGCGCTCCTCGGAGGTGTTCTCCGGCATCACACAGACCATCCGGTACCCGCGCAGCTTGGCCGCCATCGCCAGCGAGATGCCGGTGTTGCCGGAAGTCGGCTCGAGGATCGTGTTGCCCGGGCGCAGCCGGCCGTCCTTCTCCGCGTCCAGCAGCATCCGCAGCGCCGCCCGGTCCTTGATCGAACCGGTCGGGTTGTGGTCTTCGAGCTTCGCCCACAGGCGCACGTCGCCGGACGGCGACAACCGCGGCAGTCCGACCAGCGGCGTACCGCCGACCGAGTCGAGCAGGCTGTCGAAGCGCATGATCAGCCGCCGGCGACCGCGGGCAGCACGACGACGACGTCGCCGTCCTTGACGCCGGTCTTCAGGCCGCCGGTGAACCGGACGTCCTCGTCGTTCACGTACACGTTCACGAACCGGCGCAGTTCCTCCGGCTCGCCCTCCACGATGCGCTCCTTGAGGCCCGGGTGGTTGCCGTTCACGTCGTCGATGAACTCGGCCAGGGTCGCGCCGGCGCCGTTGACCGCCTTGGCGCCACCGGTGTAAGTGCGCAGGATCGTCGGCACGCGCAGCTCGATCGCCATATCAGTGCTCTCCTTCTGTCTCTTCGTAAGAACCAACCACGCGTACTTCTTCTTCCTCGACCTCGCCGTCGATGATCCGGTACGAGCGGAACTCGACCGGACCGTCGTACGCCGGGGAGTCCGCACCGTCCCTCGTCGACACCAGCACGTAGTGCGCGCCGGGCTCCTGGGCCAGGTTGATGTCGGTCCGCGACGGGTACGCCTCGGTGGCGGTGTGCGAGTGGTAGATCACCACCGGCTCCTCGTCCCGCTCGTCCAGCTCCTTGTACAGCCGCAGCAGATCACCGGAGTCGAACTCGTAGAACGTCGGCGACATCGCCGCGTTGAGCATCGGGATGAACCGGGTGGCCCGATCCGACCCCTCGGCCCCCGCGACCACCCCACACGCCTCGTCCGGATGATCCTTCCGCGCATGCGCCACGATCGCGTCGTACGTATCCCTCTCGATGACCAACACGCCTCCACGGTACGGCGACCGCGCGACCGACCCCGCCAACCACGGAGTCGGTCCACATGGCGGACAGTGCGTTACCAGCGGTGGTGGATCTGGGGCTTGAGGAGGGTGTTGTAGGTCTCGCGGACGGTGGATTGCTGGGCGGGGGTGAGGGGCGGGAGGGCGGCGGCGGAGGCGTTGGCGGCTACCTGGGTGGGGTTGCGGGCGCCGGGGATGACGACCGTGACGCCGGGCTGGTCGAGGATCCAGCGGAGGGCGAACTGGGGCATCGTGACGCCGGCGGGGACGGCAGGCGCGAGGCGGCGTACGGCTTCCAGGCCGGTACCGAAGTCGACGCCGGAGAACGTTTCACCGACGTCGAAGGCCTCGCCGTGGCGGTTGTAGGTCCGGTGGTCGTCGGCGGCGAACGTGGTGTGCTCGTCGTACTTGCCGGAGAGCAGACCACTCGCGAGCGGGACGCGCGCGATGATGCCGACGCCCGCCGCCTGGGCCGCGGGCAGGACCTCGTCGAGCGGCTTCAGGCGGAACGCGTTCAGGATGATCTGCACGGACGCGACGTTCGGCCGCGCGATCGCGGTCAGCGCCTCCGCGCAGGTCTCGACGCTCACGCCGTACGCCGCGATCCGGCCCTCGTCGACCAGCGTGTCGAGCGCGTCGAAGACCTCGTCGTTCGAGTACACGGGCGTCGGCGGGCAGTGCAGCTGGACCAGGTCGATGGTGTCGACGCCGAGGTTCTGCCGGGAGCGGTCGTTCCAGGCGCGGAAGTTCGCCAGCGTGTAGTTCTCCGGTACCTGCTCGACCCGGCGCCCCATCTTGGTCGCCACGGTCAGCCCGTCGTACGCCGCGAGCACCTGCCCGACGAGCCGCTCGCTCCGCCCGTCGCCGTACACGTCGGCGGTGTCGATGAACGTCACGCCGCCCTCGACCGCGGACCGCAGTACGGCGAGCGCGTCGCTCTCGTCGACCGATCCCCAGTCCGCGCCCAGCTGCCACGCCCCGAGCCCGACCACACCCACGTCCCGCCCGGTCCGCCCGAGCCTGCGCGTCTCCATACCCGCCAGCCTAGGCGACCCACCGCCGCGCCAAATCGGCAGCTCGACAGGAGGTATCAGCCGGTCGGGTAGTGCACCTGAGCGCAATCGGCGCCGCGCGTACAGCGTCACGCCGGTGCACTACCTGTCGAGCTGCCGATCTACGCCGTCACGCCGACCGACAGCTCGGGCCCTTCCGCGACCTCGAGGGCGGTGGCCAGCGTCTCGTCCATGATCAGCGTGCGATGGGTCTCGACCGCGGCGAGTACGGCGGGCTCCGCGGTCAGCGTCAGCCGGACCCGGTCGGCGATGTCGAGCCCGGCGTCGCGCCGCGCCTGCTGGATCGCCCGGATCACGTCCCTCGCGACACCCTCCGCCTCCAGCTCCGGCGTCGCCGTCGTGTCGAGTACGACGAACCCGCCGCCGGCCAGCAGCCCGCTCGCGGAACCGCCCTCGGCCAGCGTGGTCTCCAGGGTGTACTCCCCCTCGACCAGCTCGATGCCACCGGCAACCACCACGCCGTCCGGGGAAACCGACCAGTCGCCGCTCTTCGACGCCTTGATCACCTGCTGTACGTCGCGCCCGAGCCGCGGACCCGCCGCTCGCGCGTTCACGGTCAACCGTTGTGACACCGGTGCATCGACGGCGTCCGCGGTGGTCAGCACCACCTCGCGAACGTTCACCTCGGCGGCGATCAACGGCACCAGCGACGCGAGGTCGACCGAGGTCGCGACCGTCAACGTGGGCAGCGGCTGCCGTGCGCGGATCCCGGCGGCCTTCCGGATCGAGGACGCGACCGAGCACACCTCCCGCGCCTTCTCCATCCGCGCGACCAGTTCCGGGTCGTCCGGCAGTTCGTCCACCGACGGCCAGTCGGTCAGGTGTACCGACCGCTCCCCGGTCAGCCCACGCCAGATCTCCTCGGTCACCAGCGGGAGCAGCGGCGCCGCCGTCCGGCACAGCACCTCGAGCGCGGTGTACAGGGTGTTGATCGCGTCCTGCGAGCCCGCCCAGAAACGGTCGCGGGAGCGGCGGATGTACCAGTTGGTGAGGACGTCGACGAAGCCCTGGACCGAGTCGCAGGCGGTCGCGATGTCGTACCGGTCCAGGTGTTCGGTGACATCGACGACGAGACCGCGCAGGCGGGCGAGCAGGTAGCGATCGAGGACATCACTGGACTCGGTCGACCAGCGCCCGGTGAGTCCGGCCGTGTTGGCGTAGAGCGTGAAGAACGACCACGCGTTCCACAGCGGGATCAGGGTCTGCCGTACGCCGTCCCGGATGCCGTCCTCGGTCACGATCAGGTTGCCGCCGCGCAGGATCGGGCTGGACATCAGGAACCAGCGCATCGCGTCCGCGCCGTCGCGGTCGAACACCTCGGTGACGTCCGGGTAGTTCCGCAGCGACTTGCTCATCTTCTGGCCGTCGTTGCCGAGCACGATCCCGTGACTCAGACAGGACGAGAACGCGGGCCGGTCGAAAAGCGCTGTCGCGAGAATGTGCAGCGTGTAGAACCAACCCCGCGTCTGGCCGATGTACTCGACGATGAAGTCGCCCGGGAAGTGGCTCTCGAACCAGTCGGTGTTCTCGAACGGGTAGTGCACCTGCGCGAAACTCATCGACCCGGAGTCGAACCACACGTCGAGCACATCCGGCACGCGCCGCATCGTCGACCTGCCGGTCGGGTCGTCCGGGTTCGGACGGGTGAGCTGGTCGACGTACGGGCGATGCAGGTCGGGGACCTTCACGCCGAAGTCGCGCTCGAGGTCCTCGACCGACCCGTACACGTCGATCCGTGGGTACGACGGGTCGTCGGACCGCCAGACCGGGATCGGCGAGCCCCAGAACCGGTTCCGGCTGATCGACCAGTCGCGCGCGTTCGACAACCACTTGCCGAACTGCCCGTGCTTCACGTGCTCCGGCACCCAGGTGATCTGCTCGTTGAGCTCGACCATCCGGTCCCGGATCCGGGTCACCTCGACGAACCAGCTCGAGACCGCCTTGTAGATCAGCGGGTGGCGGCACCGCCAGCAGTGCGGGTAGCTGTGCACGTAGCTGTCCTCGCGCACCAGCGCACCGGCCGCGCGCAGGTCGCGAATGATCGGCCGGTTCGCCTCGAAGACATGCATCCCCTGGTACGGCGGAACGATCGACGTGAACAGTGCGCCGTCGTCCACGGTCAGGATCGTCGGGATCCCGGCGGCGTCACACGCGAGCTGGTCCTCCTCGCCGTACGCCGGGGCCATGTGCACGACGCCCGTACCCTCGTCGGTGGTCACGTGCTCCGCCGCGATCACCTGGAAGGCGTTCGGGGTGTCGGCGAGGAAGTCGAACAGCGGGGTGTAGCGGCGTCCGATCAGCTCGGAACCCTTCAGCCGGCGCAGCACCTCCGGCCCGAGACCGGCGGAGTCGCCGTACGCCGCCAGGCGGGCCTCCGCGAGGATCGTCGGGCGCCCCTCGGCATCGTTCACCACGACGTAGTCGACATCCGGTCCGACGGCCATCGCGAGGTTGCTCGGGAGCGTCCACGGAGTGGTGGTCCAGGCGAGCAGGCGCTCACCGGTCTCCAGCTCGACCGCGACCGTCACCGACGGGTCCTGGCGCGGCTGGTAAACGTCGTCGTCCATCCGGAGTTCGTGGTTGGACAGCGGGGTCTCGTCGTTCCAGCAGTACGGGAGCACCCGGAGGCCCTCGTACACCAGACCCTTGTCGTAGAGCGTCTTGAACGCCCAGATCACCGACTCCATGTAGTCGCGGTTCAGGGTCTTGTAGTCGTTCTCGAAATCGACCCAGCGCGCCTGCCGGGTGACGTAGCTGCGCCATTCGTCGGTGTACTTCAGCACCGACGCGCGGCACGCCTCGTTGAACTTCTCGATCCCGAGCTCGAGGATCTCCGCCTTCGTCTTCAGCCCGAGCACCCGCTGCGCCTCGAGCTCGGCCGGCAACCCGTGCGTGTCCCACCCGAACCGCCGGTCCACGCGGTGCCCGCGCATCGTCTGGTACCGCGGTACGACGTCCTTCACGTACCCGGTCAGCAGGTGCCCGTAGTGCGGCAGCCCGTTCGCGAACGGCGGCCCGTCGTAGAAGACGAACTCGTCCGCACCCTTCAGCGAGGCGCGGAACGTCTGGTCACGGTCCCAGTAGTCCAGAACGTCGCGCTCGATGCCCGGGAAGTCCGGCGTACCAACCTTCGGATAGCTCACTCACCGCATGTTATGCAGCAGCGCGGACTGCAAGTACCCCAGCCGTCCCCCACCACCCGCGCGAAGCGCGGAACTGCTTCTCACCGCATGTTGTGCAGCAGCGCGGATTGCAAGTACCCCAGCCAGTCGTACAGGTCGTACGTCAGGCGGCGGGGGTCCTCTTCGGGGAGCTTCTCCCAGGTGCTGTAGTCGTCCTCGTCCTTGATGTCCAGGCGGGTCCCGATCGCCAGCCGGAGGTCGTTCAGCGCGCGCAACCAGGACAACTGCTCGTCCGGCTCCAGCGCGATCTCGTCGGCGCCGGACTCCTCCAGCGCGGACAGCACCCGCTTGGCGTCGGTGACCTTCCCCTCCCGCAGCCCGCGCTCGGTGAACCGGCGGAACTCGGCCGACGCCAGGTCGTCCTGCTTGTACGCGTCCGGCAACAACCGCTGCAGTACGACGTCCTCGGGCGGCGACGTCGGCCCGTCCGACTCCAGCAGCGCGGCGAGCGGGTCCGACGACTCGGCCGAGCGCGGCGGCAGCCCGTCGTACAGCAGCTCGACCAGGTTCCGGAGCAGGTTCGCCAGGATGTCCGCCTCGTGTTCGGCGAAACTGACGACGACGGTCTTACGGCGCTTGCGGAACCGCGTCACGACTTCTCGCAGGTGGCCCACAGGCCGTAGGTGTGCATCGCTTCCACGTCGCGTTCCATCGCTTCCCGGTTGCCGTTCGAGACCGCCGACTTGCCCTCCTGGTGCACCTGCATCATCAGCTTCTCCGCCTTCTGCTTGGAGTAGCCGAAGTACGTCTGGAACACGAACGTGACGTAGTCCATCAGGTTGACCGGATCGTTCCAGACGATGGTCACCCAGGGCGGGCTCAGCTCGATCGCCTCGTCGACCTCGGCGCTCTCGAGCTCGCTTGGTGCGGTGGTCACCTGTCCATTCTCCCCATCATCGCTTCCGGTCTCGCAATAGGCTGCTCTCGTGAGCCACTCGACGGCGTTACTGACAGACCACTACGAGCTGACCATGCTGCAGGCCAGCCTGGCCGACGGCACGGCCCAGCGCCGCTCGGTGTTCGAGCTGTTCGCCCGCCGCCTCCCGGACGGCCGCCGGTACGGCGTGGTGGCCGGCGTCAACCGGCTCCTCGACGCGCTCGAGCAGTTCCGGTTCGACGAGCAGACGATCGCCTTCCTGGCCGATCGCGGCATCGTGGACCAGGCTACCCGGGACTGGCTGGCGGACTACCGGTTCACCGGCGATGTCTCCGGCTACGCCGACGGCGAGATCTTCTTCCCCGGCTCACCGGTGCTCGTGGTCGAGTCCAGTTTCGCCGAGGCAGTGATCCTGGAAACCGTTTTCCTCTCCATTCTGAACCACGACTCCGCCGTCGCGTCGGCAGCCTCCCGGATGACCTGGTGGGCCGGCGGCCGCCCGTGTATCGAGATGGGCTCGCGGCGCACCCACGAGGAGGCGGCGGTCGCCTCCGCGCTGGCGGCGTACATCGCCGGCTTCACCGCCACCTCGAACCTGGAGGCGGCCCGCCGGTTCGGCATCCCGAGCACCGGCACCGCGGCACACTCGTTCACGCTCCTGCACGACCGGGAGCAGGACGCCTTCCGGTCCCAGGTCGACGCGCTCGGCAAGGGTACGACGCTGCTCGTCGACACCTACGACGTCGCCGAGGCGGTCCGGACGGCGATCGAGCTGACCGGCCCCGAGCTCGGCGCGGTCCGGCTGGACTCCGGCGACCTCCCGTCGCTGGCCGGGCAGGTCCGTGAGCAGCTCGACTCACTCGGTGCGGCGAAGACCCGCATCATCGTGACCAGCGACCTCGACGAGTTCCAGATCGCCGCGCTGGCCCCGGCCCCCGTCGACGGGTACGGCGTGGGGACGTCGCTGGTCACCGGCTCCGGCTACCCGACGTGCGGTTTCGTCTACAAGCTCGTCGCCCGGGAGGACGCCGGCGGTGAGCTGGTCCCGGTCGCGAAGAAGAGCCCGGACAAGATCTCGATCGGTGGCCGGAAGTGGGCGCTGCGGCGCCGGTCGGCGACCGGGGTCGCGGAGATCGAGCTGATCGGCGTCGGCGAGCAGCCGGTCGACGACGGCGACGACCGGGTGCTGCTCCGCCCGTTGGTCGAGGCCGGCAAGGTCGTCGGCCGGACCACCCCGGCCGAGTCCCAGGCGCACCACGAGAAGGTCCGTGACGAGCTCCCGCGCTCCGCGAGCCAGCTCAGCCGTGGCGAGCCCGCCATCCCCACCGAGTACGTCGGCGACTACGACGCCCGGAACCCCTTCCGCTCCCGGACTCACACGTGACCTCCGCGGAGCCGCAACCAAACACCGCGGACGCGCGGGCCGCTGTGCGGGAAGAGGACGGGTCCGGGCGGGAGGAGTGGTCGGCGGACGCGCCGGCGGATGAAGCCGACGTGCTGATCGCTCTCCGGTTCGCGGACCGGGCGGCGCGCAAGGCGGTCGCCGAGGAACTCGCCGGGACGGAGCTGCACACCGGTCAGGAGCTCGTGCTCGCGAAGCTGCTCCACCACGGCTCTCTGCCGGTGGCGCGGCTCGCGAAGGTCCTCGACGTCGAGGTACCCACGGCGACCAGGACCACCCAACGCATGGAAGCCGCCGGCCTGGTACGCCGGGTTCGCAACGCGACCGACGCTCGCCAGGTCGGCATCGAACTCACCGACCGCGGCATCGAACTCGCCCACACAGTCCAAGAGGTCTACGACCGTGCGGGCCGCCGCGCCCTGGCCCGCCTCACCCCCGAGCACCGCCGTACCCTCCGCAACCTCCTCTGGACAATCACCACCACCCTAGAAGACCACCCCTTCTAACCCCCCGCCCCGCCCCGCCACCGCGGCTCTGCTGGCGGGGTTAACCACCCGCGTTGCCCGTTCGCCGCTCGTATGTAGGTGGGGAACGGGCAATACGAGTGGTTAACCCGACGAGGGGTCAGGGGCGTGGGAGGGTCAGGGGCGTGGGAGGGTCAGGGGCGGGGGAGGTACGTGTCGAGGTACGGGTTGCGGAACTTGCCGGCGGGGTCGTGCCGGGCTGCTAGCGCGATGAAGTCGGGGAGCTTCGGGTAGCGCTCGGCGAGCGTGGCTGCGTCGGCCTCGAAGACCTTGCCCCAGTGCGGCCGCGCGTCCAGCGGTGCGAGCCGTTCCTCCAGCGCCGCGACGACCGGCCGGACGACTGCCTCGTCCTGGACCCAGGTGAAGTGCAGCGCGACCGTGTCCCGCCCCTGGCTCGGGCTCAGCCACAGCTCGTCGGCCGCGATCGTCCGCACCTCCGACACCTGGATCACCGGCGCGAACTGTTTGCCCAAGGCCCGCAGTACGTCGAACGCCTCCACGGCCCGCTCGCGCGGCACGAAGTACTCCGACTGCAGTTCGTCCCCGTTGCTCGGGGTGAACTCGAGCCGGAAGTGCGGCAGCCGCTCGTTCCACGGACCGGGAACCCCGCCCTGCTGGGTCGCGTAGTCGGCCGGCATCACCTTGATGGGGTGCCGCGGTCCGTCGGCGAGGCGCGCGCCCAGCCACTCGGGGTCAGGCGGGGTGAGGTCGCGCTGCTTCCGCCAGACCATCACGTCCGGGTCGAGCCAGTCGGTGAACGCGCTCACGCTGTACGCGCTGCCCGTCACCGCGTCCAGATCCGTCGACAGCCGCTCGACCGGCAACCCGTCGTACACCACCTGGCTGATCTGGTACGTCGGTTGTACGTCGAGCGTCAGGCTCACGGTCACCCCGAGCGCGCCCAGCGAGACGATCGACCCCGCGAAGTCCGGGTCGTCCCGGGTGAGCGTGACGAGTTCGCCGGCAGCGTTCACGAAGGTGATCGAGCTGACCGCGTCCGCGAGCGGACCGTTGCCGTCGCCCGACCCGTGCGTACCCGTCGAGCACGCGCCGGCCACCGAGATGTGCGGCAGCGAACCGAGGTTGTGCAGCGCCAGCCCCTGTGCCTGCAGAGCCGCGGTGATCTCGCCGTACCGGAGGCCGGCGGAGACGGTCACGCCACGCTCGCCGATCTCGACGACCTTCGGCAGGTCCTGCACGCTGACCAGGGCACCGGAGCTGTCGGCGATCCGGTTGAAGGAGTGTCCGGTGCCGAGCACGCGGACCTTCTGCGCGGCGGCGACCAGCTCCTGCAGTTCCTCGACCGATCGCGGCCGCTGCAGCTCGCTCGCAAAGCTGACGTTCCCTGCCCAGTTCGTGACAGCGCTCACGACGCCCCTGCCTCTCCTCGACCACCCGGCCCCGTCCCCCGCAGCCTCGCACACCGGCGCCCGGAACGGACCGCCCGTCCATCCCCCGAGCCTCCCCCACCTCGGCGACCGAGCGTGCTTTGATGACGCCCGATGGTCATCTGCTTCGGCGCCGCCGCCTTCTGGTTCCTGATCTTCGGCGTCAGCTTCCTGCGCGACCGGCGGCTGTTCAAGAACGGGATCTTCCTGGTCCTGAGCCTGATGTTCGCCGTCCTCGGTGTGGTCTTCACGGTCGCGAAGATCAACCAGACCGCCGGCAGCTGGCTGATCGTGGCGATCCTGGCCGCGATCCCGGTGACGATCGCCGTCCTCGCGATCTTCCTGGTCGTCAACGGCGTCACCATGCTCCGCCGCGAACGCCGCCGGCTGTCCAACCTGCTGTCTCTGCTGGTCGGCCTGGGCCTCATCGGTTTCGTCGTCTTCAGCGTGCTGGTCCAGACCATCGGCTGGGAACCACTGGCCGCCGTACGGTCGGTTCTGCTCGGGGTGCTGACCTACATCTCGTTCCTGTTCTTCTGCTTCCTGGTGTACGCGTTCGTCTACAGCCGGATCCGCTCCTCGCGGAAGGTGGACTTCGTCGTCGTCCTCGGTTCGGGCCTGATCGGATCGCGGGTCCCGCGGCTGCTGGCCAGCCGCCTCGACCGCGCGCAGCAGGTGTACGAGCGCGCCCTCCGCAAGGGCCGCTCGCCGCGGATCATCACGTCCGGTGGGCAGGGGCCGAACGAGGATCTTCCCGAGTCGCACGCGATGGCGGCGTACCTGGTCGAGCGCGGGGTGCCCGACGACCAGATCCTCCGCGAGGACAAGTCGACGACCACCTGGGAGAACCTGACGTTCAGCCGCGACCTGATGGTGCAACTGCGGCCGGAGTACCGCTGCCTGATCGTCACGAACAACTTCCACGCCTTCCGCGCGGCGCTCACCGCCCGGAAGGCGAAGATCAACGGTCAGGTGGTCGGCTCACCGACCGCGGCGTACTACTGGCCGACGGCAACGATCCGGGAGTTCGTGGCGATCCTGGTCAGCCACCCGTACATCAACGGCGGGATCTGCCTGCTGATCGCCGCCGGCGCGATCCTCCAACACGTCTAGTGTCCTGGGGACACTAGAGCAACATCAGTACGGCGGCGATCACGCCCGCCGAGACGATCAGACCCCGTAAGAGTGTGGCGGGGAGCCGGCGTCCGATGTGCGAGCCGACGTACCCGCCGACGATCGAACCGGCCGCCAGCAGTCCGGCCGCGGCGAGATCGAGGTCCGCGACGAACACGAAGATCACGCCGGCGACCAGGTTGGCCACGCACAGTGCCAACGTCTTGAGCCCGTTGACGACCCGTAGCTCCAGGTCCAGGCCGAGCCCGAGGACCGCCATCATCATCACCCCGGCGCCCGCCCCGAAGTACCCGCCGTACACGCCGGTCAGCGCGGTGAAGACGGTGGTTGCCGGTGACATCGACCGGCGGACGCCGTGCGGTTGCCGGGAGCGGGACCGCACCCAGCGCGAGATCCACGGCTGCACGCCGACGATCAGGCAGGTGAACAGGATCAGCCACGGCGCCGCCGTCGCGAACACGCGAGACGGCAGCGCGAGCAGTAGCGCGGCGCCGCCGATCGCCCCGGTGGCACAGATCACCACGACAGCGACCGTCTGCCGGCGCGGGATCTCCCGTAGTTCGCGCCGGTAGCCGAACGAGCCACTCATCGTGCCGGGCAGCAGACCGAGCGTGTTCGACGCGTTCGCGACCACCGGCGGGATGCCCATCGCGATCAGCACCGGGAAGCTGAGCAGCGACGCGACGCCGACGGTCGACGTCAGGATGCCCGCGCCGAATCCGGCTCCGACGACGGCCAACTGCTGCAGACCCGTCACGCGTACCTCACCTGTGTGCTCACTGTCGTCGATTATCGGCCAGAGGTCCGGCCCTTCGCCGGTGTGATCTCACCGGCCGAAACTGCCCCGGCCCGGCGTGAGTCATCGCCGCCGCGGCTGCACCAGGTTTTATTCGTAGGCGGCGATCACCAACTGGGCGCGGTCGCGCGCGTGCAGCTTGGCGAGCAGATGTCCGATGTGGGTTTTCACCGTGCCGCGGCCGACGTTCAGGTGCGCGCAGATCTCCTCGTTCGACAGCCCACGGGCGATCAGCCCCAGCACCTCGCGCTCGCGGTCGGTCACCCCGTCGAGTCCGGCGAGCGGCGTCTGGCCAGGCTCCGCCGTACGGGCGAACTCCGCGATCAGCCGTCGCGTGATCGACGGCGCGAGCAGTCCCTCGCCGGCCGCGACGACCCGGATCGCCTGCAGCAACTCGGCGGGCGGCACGTCCTTCAGGAGGAACCCGCTCGCGCCGGCGCGCAACGCGGCGTACACCGAGTCGTCCAGGTCGAACATCGTCAGCATCAGCACCCGGGCGGCCTCGTCCTGCTGACAGATCTGCCGGGTCGCCTCGATGCCGTCGAGGTGGGGCATCCGGACGTCCATCAGCACGACGTCCGGCCGCTCCTGGCGCGCGAGCTCGACTGCCTCGGCTCCGTTCGCGGCTTCGCCGACCGTGGTCAGACCGGGCGTCGTGTCGATCAGCACCCGGAAGCTCCCGCGCAACAACGCCTGGTCGTCCGCGACCAGCACCCGGATGTCGTTCACCGCGCCACCCGCCGATGGGGCAGCTCGACGACCACCTCGAAACCGCCGTCCGCGCGCGGGCCGGCCCGATGCGTCCCGTCGTACATGCTCACCCGCTCCCGGATCCCGATCAGCCCGTGCCCTTCCACCGCGGCCCCACCGGCCCCGTCATCGGTCACCTCCACGCGTACGCCGTTCGCGGACGAACTGATCGCCACGCGGCAGCGTCGCGCCCGCGCATGCTTCGTCACGTTCGTCAGGCACTCCTGCACGATCCGCTGCACCGTCAGCTCGACGGCCTCCGGCAGCCCGTCCGGTACGTCGATTGCGAGCTCGACCTGCACGCCCGTCGATTCCACCCGGGACACCAGCTCGGGCAAGGCAGCCAGCCCGGCCGGTGGCGCGAGGTCCGCCGGTTCGCTCGTCGTCCGCAGCAGGCCGAGCATGTGCCGCAGCTCGACCAGCGCGTCCCGGCTCGTCGACTCGATCACCGACAGCGCGTCCGACACCTCCTCGGGGCGCACCGCCAGCACATGATTCGCGACGCCGGCCTTGACCGCGATCAGTCCCATGCTGTGGGCAACGATGTCGTGCAGCTCACGCGCGATCCGCAGCCGTTCCTCCGCGACCGCCTGCTCCGCCAGCACCCGTGCCGCTCGCGCGGCCGCCGCGCGCCGGTCCCGTACGACCCGCCCCAGGATCCACGCTCCGTACAGCGCAGCGATCCCGGTCAGCACCAGTGCGACGTCCGCCCGCCCGGCCGGCGCCCCGGCCACCATCGCGAGCACCAGTACGAGGAACCCGACGCTCCCCGCCAGCCAGATCAGTCGACGGCTGGACAACGGCCGCGCTGACGCCCGGGTGAGCGCCACGACGTACAGCACGTAAGCCGCGGCGAGCAGCGGATCGCGCAACAGACCGGTAGCGATCGCGATCACGGACACTACGGCGACGACAGCGAAGGCGTGGACCGGCCAGACCCGTCGTACGGCGATCGGGCCCGCGAGACCGATCACCACGAGCACGCCGGCGCCTGTCGGCGTCATCGTGAGCTGGACGAGGACGGCGTACCCGAGCGCGACGATGCAGTCCGCGACGATCAACTGTCGCCGGCTCAGGCCGTACTCCTCGGTCACGCGTCGAAACTAGCCGACGCGGCGGGCGATCACCTCGGCCCCAGGTCCGTCGGCCCCTGGTCCGATGTGCCGGCGGGCGATTCACGGAAACGTGGCCGGCATGCTGAAACTACTCTCCCTCGCGGCGAGCGGCCTGCTGACGACCAGCGCCCTCACCCCGCCCGCGCCGACGCTCACCTGGGGCGAATGCCCTGGCGGACCAGGTACCGTCGGCATCGAATGCGCCACCCTGAAGGTCCCGGTCGACTGGGACCGTCCGGACGGGCGGCAACTCACGTTGACGCTCGGCCGGTTGCGCTCGACCGCGCCGAAACCGCAAGGACCGGTGATCGTCAATCTCGGCGGTCCGGTCGGTTTCAGCATCGACCTGATGCGTTCGTACGGCGGCGGCGAGGCCTTCGCCGGCCTGCGCCAGACGATGGACATCGTCACCTGGGACCTTCGGGGCGGACCGAACGCACCCGGTCTGAGCACCAATCTGCCCTGTGAGTGGACCGGCATCCGTCAGCCACGGGTACCCCGGACCGTGGGCGAGTTCGACGCGCTGGCCGCCGCGAACCGGGCGATCGCGGCCAAGTGCCGGGCGAAGGATCCCGAGCTCTTCGCGGCGATGGACTCCGCCAGTCACGCCCGCGACGTGGACGCGATCCGCCGTGCCCTCGGCGAGTCGACGGTGAACTTCTACGGGGCGTCGTACGGCGGGTTCATCGGGCAGACGTATGCGCGGCTCTTCCCGCAGCACGTCCGCTCGCTCGTCCTCGACGGCACCTGGAACCACAGCACGAACAACTGGGACCGCGAGCTGACCCGGCTGGCGCGCGACGTGCAGACGTACCTGACGCGCTTCTTCAACTGGTGCCGTACGCAAGGAAACTGCGCCGAGGCTCCTGCGCTCTGGCAGCGCGTGGTGGCCCGGGCGCAACACACTCCGCTGCCCGCCGGAAGCACGACGTACGACGGGAACGAGATCCGGGCGACCGGTCTGAGTCTGGCGCGCGGCGGCGAGGCGTCGTACCCGAAGCTGCTGGCCGCGCTACGGAAGGCCGCCACGAGTGGTGACGCATCGGGCTTCGTGCCCGCGCCGCCGAACTCGCCGTACCCGGTCTTGCCGGCGCCAGGGGTTGTGGAGTGCACCGATTGGCCGCACCCGACCACTCAACGGCAGCTCACGCAGCAGATCCGGCGGATGGAGGCCGCCGCGCCGTTCACGGGGGCGGCGGGGACCATCCAGCTCTCGATGCTGTCCTGCATCGGTTGGCCGGTCCCGGTACAGAACGAGCCGGCCGCGCTGCCGAAGGGTCTGCCGCCCCTGCTGATGGCCGGCAACTGGAGCGAGTACGACACGGCGGCGCGCGTCATCGACCAGGTGCCGGGTAGCGGGTCGATCTACCACGACGGTCCCGGCCACACGCTGTACCTGTCCAACGAGTGCGCCCGAGCGAAGATCGACGCGTACCTCGCCGACCTCGCCGTACCTCCGCGCGGGAGCCGCTGTTGATTCAGCGCACGCGGACCGAGACCGACGGGCCTTTCCGGACATTGCGGCCGTCACTGACCTCGACGTGGTACGACAGCTTCTGGCCGCTGGTCAGACGCGAGTCAGTGACCGATGTGACGATCGGTTTGGTCCACCACGTCGACGACCGCGACCAACTGCCGATCCGAGTGCTTCCGCGATAGACGAAGTACGTGAGCGCGATGTTGTCCCGGTCGAGCACGGTGTCGAAGGCGATCGTCACCTTGTTCGGCCGGGCGCTCGCGACCTTCGGCGCCGCCGGCCGGGCCGGTGCGGCACCACCCGGCGCGCTGCTGAACCACGTCAGGCCTTCCTGCGGTACGCCGTTCACCTCGGTGAAGTCACCACCCGCCCAGAGGTCGTCGCCACCCGACGCGAACGCCAGCGGACCGACGAGCGTCGTACCGCCCGCATCGGTGTTCGGGAACCACGGGCCCAGCTTGCCGGTGATCGTGCTGTAGACGAGCAGGTGATGCATGCCGGTCTTGTCCGGGAACGCGCCGTCCGCGCTGCAGTCGTGCGCGTGCGAGCCCTTGTACAACCAGTTGCCGATCGCCTTGATCGCCTCGGTCGCGCCCAGGCACTTGCTCTGCCAGAGCAGCTTGCCGGTCTTGGTGTCCGCGGCGAGCACACCGTCGTAGCACTGCTCACTGTGGGTGCCGGCGTTGGACGCGAAGACCTTGTTTCCTTGGACTTCCAGGTCCTTGACCCGGCTGTCGCACTCCTCGGACTTCGGCGGGATCGCGGCCGCGGCGGGCATCGAGAGCGCGGCGCCGGTGGTGGCGTTCAGCATCGCGAGCGCGTGCTGGTCGCGGCCGCCGATCCGGGTGAACCCACCGCCCACGAAGACCCGCGACCCGTCGGTCGACACCTCGATGGCGTGCACGTCGTCGTCCGCGTCCGGATTCCAGGGCAGCAGCGCGCCGCTGCTGACCGTCACCGCCGCGACCCGGCTGCGGGCCTGCTTGTCGACGGCGCCGAACGACCCGCCGAGGTACACCGTGGTCCCGGTGATCCGCAGCGCCGCGACCCGGTAGTTCACCACCGGGTCCCAGTTGGCGACAAGCTTGCCGGTGGCAACATCGAACATCGCGACCTTCGACCGCGGCACCCCGTCGACGACGGTGAAGTCACCACCGATGACGACGCGGCGACCGTCCGGCGAGGTAGCCACGCTCCACACCGGTCCGTTCACCTGCGGCGCGAACCGCGTCGGTACACCGGTCGACCGGTTGAACACCGCGAAGTACTTCCGTGCCGCGTCGCCGACCCCGCGGGCGTTCCCCGGCGGCCGGACCCGGGTGAACAACCCACCCGCGAACACCAGGTTCCCCGCGACGGCGAGCGCGTTCACGCTCGCGTTCGTCTGCCAGGACTTGGCCCGCACCGACGACAACGCCGACCCGAAACCTCGCGGCGCGCTCTGCACCGCGGTGTCCTCCGTCGCCGCCTGCACCGCGGGCCCCGAAGGAACCAACGCCGCGGCGACCACGGCCGCACCTGTGACAACAGCCAGAACAGCCTTCTTCATGAGCGAACCCCCAGGGCCCGCTCCGGCGGAAGAGGCCGACCCATGACTTTGGTGACAATGCGCCGTCAAACGATAACGGTCAGCACATGGCACACGGAAACCCGCCGCGGCTTGCTCCTGGTTTATTAGTCGGCTAAGTTTCATGATTAGCCGACTAAAGAATACGGAAGGACGGGTCATGGACCTGGGACTCGAGGACGCGGCAGTACTGGTCACCGGCGGGTCGTCGGGGATCGGGCGGGCCACCGCGATCGCCTACGGGCGAGAGGGTGCGCGGGTCGCGATCACCTACAACTCCCGCAAGGATGCGGCCGAGGCGGTGGCCGAAGAGATCGAGGCGGCGGGCGGCACGGCGTACGTCGTACCCCTGGATCTGGGGGCGCCGGAGACGATCAAGACGGCGGTGGCGTCGGTCGTCGAGCACTGGGGCGGGCTCGACGCGGTGGTGGCGAACGCGGTCAGCTGGGGCACGCTCGGGTACGACGAGCGGCCGGAGAAGGTCGAGGACTCCAACCCCGAGTGGTGGACCGGAATCCTGCGGGCGAACCTCGAGGGGAACTTCCATCTCGTCCAGCAGGTCGCGCCGGCGCTGCGGCGGTCGGGCCACGGGCGGCTGGTGCTGATCTCGACGGACCTCGCCGAACGCGGGATGAAGGGTTCCTGGGCGTACGGCGCCGCGAAGGCCGGACTGCACGGGCTAGCGGCGAGCCTGCAGCACGATCTCGGCGCGGACGGCGTACTGGTCAATGTCGTGCTGCCCGGGATCACACTCGAGGACGGCGAGCACCGGGTCATCCCCAAGCCCGCGCTCGAGCGGATCGCGGCCGGGTTCACCGCGCGGCACCTGCCGGACGCGACCGAACTGGCCGACGCGATCTTGTTCCTGACGTCGCCGCGGACCAGGGCGATCCAGGGCCAGCGGCTGCACGTCACGGGCGGCGATCTGATTCCCGGATGAGCGCGCAATACGGCGCCGACGGGTCCGACGCTTGTACGGTGGGCTCAGGGAGTACCCCGGCATAAGGAGCGTCGCGATGGCTCGGGCACTGATCGTGGTTGATGTGCAGAACGACTTCTGCGAGGGCGGAAGCCTGGCCGTCGCCGGTGGCGCCGACGTCGCGTTCCGGATCGGCGAGCTGCTGCACCACTGGCACGAGGCCGAGCCGCGGGACCGCCAGTACGCGTACGTCGTGGCCACCCGGGACCACCACATCGACCCGGGTGACCACTTCTCCCGCGAACCCGACTACGTGAACTCCTGGCCGCCGCATTGCATCGCCGGCACCGACGGGGTGAGCTTCCACCCGAACCTCGACCCGCAGCCGTTCGACGCGATCTTCGACAAGGGCGAGTACTCGGCGGCGTACTCCGGTTTCGAGGGCAAGTCCCACGAGGGCGGCCACGCGCTCGTGGACTGGCTCCGCGACAAGGGCGTCACCGACGTCGACGTCTGCGGCATCGCCACCGACTACTGCGTCCGCGCCACCGCCCTCGACGCCTGCCAGGCCGGCTTCGGCACCACCGTCCTCACCCCCCTCACCGCCGGCGTAGCCCCCACCACCACCGCCCAGGCCCTGACCGACCTCCGCCACGCCGGCATCACCGTCACCTGAGAACTGAGCGCAGCCTACGAGGACCTCGGACAGGCTATTGCTTGTCCGAGGTCCGCAAGCGGGGTGCAAGGTCAGCACATCCGGGCGCCGCGCGGGGCTATCTGACCGGAGCTCCGGGGCCGAGGGGGATGCCTAGGGCCCACCAGGCCAGGAAGAGGAGGGTCCAGGCCAGCGTCATCGCGATGGCCAGGGGGACGGTGTACGACGCCAGCGTGCCGACGCCGGCGTCTTTGCGGTAGCGCTGGAGGAAGCCGAGCGCCATCACGAAGTACGGGCTCATCGGGGTGATCGCGGTGGAGCCCGAGTCGGCGATCCGGAAGAGGGCCTGGGTGGTCTCGGCGGGGACGCTGAGCAGCAGCATCATCGGGACCAGGATGGGAGCAGTCAGGGCCCACATCGCCGATCCGCTGGTGACGAGCACGTTGATGATCGTGAGCAGCGCGAGGATGCCGAGGAAGATCACCACCTTCGGCGCCCCGAGATCACCGAGGACCCGGGCCGACTCGGCCGACAGCAGGTCGCCGAGGTTGCTCCAGTCGAAGTACGCGAGGAACTGGGCGATCGCGAAGAACAGCACCAGCACCGGCGCCATCTGCTTGATCCCCTCCCCCATCAGCTTCGGTACGTCGGCCGCGCGCTCGATCTTCCGCACCGTCACGCCGTACGCGATCCCGACCAGGCCGAACAGTACGGCGACCACCATCGCGATCCCGTCCAGGAACGGGGAGTCGACTATGCTCCCGTCCTTGCCCCGCAGCGGCGAGCCGTGCGGGAGCAGTACGGCGACGATCGCGGCGGCCGCGACCAGGAAGACGATCCCGGCCCGACGCAGCCCGCTGCGCTCGTCGTCCGACACCGCGAGTTGGTCAGGACCGTCTCCGGGCGCGTCGGGGTCGGCGTCGAGGTCGGTCCGCTTGCTCAGCACGAGCCGCGTCACCAGCGTGATCACCAGTGCGAGCAAGACCGACGAGGCGATGTTGAAGAACCAGTTCGACAACACCGACACGTGCGCGTTCGGGTCGATCGTCTTCGCGGCGGCGGTGGTGATGCCGGCGAAGATCGCGTCGTTCGGGGTCGGGATCGGACTCGCGTCGTACCCGGAGGCGATCGCGGTGTACGCGACCACGATCCCCAGGATCGGCGACCGGCCGACCGCGCGGAACGCGAGCCCGCCGAGCGGCACCAGGATGATGTACGCCGCCGCGGACGCGACATGCGCCATCGTCCCGGCGAAGGCGACCGCGAACACCACCATCGACTGCGGCACCCGGGACACGCTGACCCGCATCAACGTCTGCAGGAACCCGGTGCGCTCGGCCAGCGCGACGCCCATGATCACGACCACGATCGTCGCCATCGGCGGGAACTCGGCGAAGTTCGAGATCGCCGTCGAGACCGCCATCTGCAGGCCGTCCCCGGACAGCAGGTTCTGGACCACGACCTCCTTGCCGTTCTTCGGCGAGATCACGGACACGTCGAACGCGGCCAGGATCGCGCTGACCACGGCCAGGATCGCGGACAGGATCCAGAACAGCCAGAACGGATGCGGCAGCGCGTTGCCGACCCGCTCGATGACCGCCATCGCGCGCACCAGGCGCGGCAGCTCCCTCGTATCGGTCGCGGTGCTCATCGCGTGTGCGCCTCGAAGAAGTCACCGATCAGCTCCGACGCCTCGAACGTCTGCGTGACGTATCCCGGGCCCGACGACGAGTCGGAGCCGGGCCAGCTGTGTCCGCCGTCGGTCACCGCGACGTGCACGACATCGGCCTTGCAGCCCTTGTAGGTGAACGTCAGTACGTCGTCACCGAGCTGACTGGTCCGCGGATCCTGCTTGCAGTGGTCGCGGACCGCCCAGTCCCGGACCCACGTCCGGACATCAGGCAGGTCCCGCTCGCCGTCACCGCCGTACGGGATCGTCGTGTCGCCGGTGCCGTGGATGTCGAGCACCGGGACCGGGCGGCTCGGAGCGCAGTGCGTGCCCTCGATGTAGAACGCTCCGGAGACCGGGGCGATCGCGGCGAAGCGGTCCGCCATCCGACAGGCGAGGATCCCGGTGAAGCCGGCACCGTTCGACTTGCCGGTCGCGTAGACGGCGTTCGTGTCGACGCAGTACTTCGACTCCAGATCATCGAGCAGGTCGCCGGTGAACTTCACGTCGTCGACCCCTTTGGCGGAGTACGGCGCTCCTTGCCATGCCTGCTTGTTCTCGTCACCGATCACACCGTTGGGGTAGGCAACGACCGCGTCGAGTCCCGAGAGGCCCGAGAACGCCTCGGTCTGCGCGCCGGTCTTGCCGCGGCCGTGGTACACGACGATCAGCGGGTAGGACTTCGACGGCTTGTACTCGTCCGGCACGTGCAGGCGGTAGGTGCGGGTGATACCGCCGGAGACCAGGGTGTAGTCGCCGGTCGGAGCCGCCTGCGTCCCGCATCCGGCGCTGCCCGTGGCGGCGGCGGTTGCTGATGGCAACGTGGTGGCGGCGGTCACCAGGCCGGCCGCCGCCAGCAGTGCGCCGACCCGGCGACGGATCGGGCGGCTGTCACGGCTGGAGGTTCTGGGGCGTGCGAGGTTCATCAGGGGTCCCTCCTCGGGGCGTGCGGCCTGCGGGCGGGCAGGCTCGCGCCTGGGCCTCCCTGAGCGGAGGTCCAGTGTTCGGGGGTGCGGCGTCAGGCCGAGAGCAACTCGTCGGCGAAGGCGGCTATCCGGTCGGCGGCGGTCTCCACCAGGAGACGGCCGTCCGCGGCAGTGGCACGGCGGGGATCACCCAGCACGCCACGCTTGTGGTACTCGTCGAACCCGACGGACAGCCGCGGGCCGCGCGACCCGCGGGCCAATCGGGCCGCAACGGTGAGCTCGTCGAGCGTCAACGCGCCCGGCTCCAGGCGATCCGCCTGGACCAGCTCCGGGGCGAGATACAGCATCTGCGCGGTCTCCGCTTCACCGGCGTGACCGTGGACAGCGCTGACATCGGTGATCAGGTCCGACACCACGGACGTGACCGGGGTCCAGGCGAACGTGACGTCGCCGCGGACGTACTCCTGCGCGAGCACGGACAGCGCGGGGTTGTTGCCGCCGTGGCCGGTGATCACCAGGAACTGCTTCCAGCCGTGTTCGTGCAGGCTGGCGACGAGGTCCCGGAGTACCTGCTGGAATGTTGCCGGGGACAACGTCATCGTGCCGGCGAAGGCCATGTGGTGCGGCGAGACGCCGTACGGGACGACCGGGGCGATCACCGCGCGGCCGGCCAGCCGTTCGGCGACCCGCTCGGCGACGCCGACGGCGCGGACGGTGTCGGTGGACATCGCCATCCCGCCGCCGTGCTGCTCCTGAGCGCCGACCGGGATGATCACGAGTGGCGCGCTGCGGACGGCCTCGAGAGCCTCGTCGGTCGTCATCTCGGCGAGTCTCATGAGAACTCCGGGGCGGCTTCGACGGCCTGACGGATGTTGTCCAGGTGCTCGCGGGTCAGGCGCTCCGCCCGTACGGCGTCCTGCGCGCGGACCGCGTCGACGATCGCCTGGTGCTCCTCGTGGTCGCGTTCACGATTGTCGTACAGCGCGCGGATCTGCTGCTGCTCGCGGACCCGGACCTTCAGCAGCGAGGCCAGCACCTCGTGCAGCAACGGGTTGCCGGACGCGGCCGCGAGCTCAATGTGGAAGTTCAACGCGAACGCCGGACCGCCGGGCGGAACCAGTGCGTTGGTGACCGCTGCCTCCAGGCGCTCCAGGTTCTCCGGTTGCCGCGCCACGGCGGACTGCGCGGCGACGGCCGGCTCGATCACCAGGCGTGCGCCGATCAACTGCAGCACGGAGTCCTTGGTGATCGGCGGTCGATGCGGGTTCGCCAGTACGACGTTGTTGATCGTCGGGCCGACGTACGTCCCGGAGCCGTGCCGGAACTCGACCGCGCCGGTGGCCTCGAGCTTCCGGAGCGCTTCCCGCACGGTCGGCGTGGTGATCGCGAACCGTTTCGCCAGCTCGCGGGCCGACGGGATCGCGTCCCCTGGCCGGAGCCCGCCGTCCCGGATGATGCCGAGGATCGACTCGGTCAACCGGTCGGACAGACTGGGCAGCGCCTCAGATGCTGAGTAAGTCACAAACTGACTAAATCACTTAGCCTTTCCGCTGGTCAAGCCCTCGCGCCGATCCGAAACGATCCCCCGGTCGCTGCCCTGGAGCGGACAGGGACCGGGGGTCGCGGGGACTACGCGGGGAGCAGCCGGATCGGGTTGCCCTTGGCGTAGTTGTAGAGGTTGAAGTAGCCGTCGGCACCGATCGGGTTGTTGGCCTTGGTGTCGACCTGACTCCACACCGTTCGGCCGTCGACCTTCAGCACCACCCGGTTTCCGCCGCTGGTGCCGAACGCGATCTCGTGGGTGCTGTTCGGCGCGATCACGTCGTTCGGGATCACGTCGAGCAGGGTCTGCCCGGGTGTCCAGCTCTGCAGCTCGATGGTGTCCTCCTTGATCACCACCAGGTAGCCGGTGTTCGAGTTCTGCCAGGCCGGTACGCCGGTCTCGTGCGATCGCACCTGGAAGCCGTACCAGCCGCCCGCGAACGCGCCGACCTCGGCCTTGAACCGGAGCAGCCCGTCACCGAATTTCTGCGCCTTGTACCCGAACACGCCCTCGCCGGTCGCCCGCACCGTGCCCTGGCTGAAGTCCAGGTTGGGCGAGGTCGTCCAGTTCGCCTGGTCCGAGAGCTGCGTGGTCAGGTCGGAGACGGCGTACTGGCCGTCCCGGACTGTGACGGTCAGCGTGGCGGAGACCGCCGGGTTGGACACCGAAGTGGCTTTGACGGTCGCCGTCCCGGCCCCGGCCGCGGTGACCTTTCCGGTGCTGTCGACCGTCGCCACCGCCGGGGTGTCGGAGGTCCAGGTCAGTCTCGTGTCCGACGCGCCGGCGGGCGAGACCGTGGCCTCGACGGTTCGGCGCTCGCCGGTCTCCATCGCGAGTTGCGCCGTACCGAGATCGATGCCGCTGACCTGGGTCGAGACGATCGAGAAGCCGACGTCGTCGAAGTCCAGCCGGCTCGCTCCGGACACGTAGAACCCGACCTTGCCGGCGGCCGCGGGAGCCGGGTTCGCCCCGGTGACCACCTGCTGCCCGTTGACCGACACCGTGATCCCGCCCGGCAGGACGGCGACCTTGACCGCGTACGTCGTGCCCGGCTTGAAGGCCGCGTCCGCGCCGAGGGTCACCTGCTGGATGACCGCCCACTTGCTGTCATAGATCGTCCACACGGGTCCGGACGCCAAGTGGCGATACCTGATGTAACCACCCGGGGTGGTCCCGGTCCGGTCGTAGACCAGCATCACCGCGCCGTCGGGCAGATCCGCGGGAGTCGTCACCGTGAAGTCGAGGACGTACTCGGTGAAGTCCCGCGGGAGCTGCGCGTTGGCGCCGTTGACGATCCGGTACACGTGGTTGCCCGAGCCGTCGTCCACGACAGTGCGGTTGGCATCGACGGGCCACCCGTTCGCGCCCGACTCGAAGTCGGTGTAGTGCAGCACCCCGTCACCCTCGTGCACCACGAGATTCGTCTCGTCCTTGATCGACGGATCGGCCGTGGACGTCACGGTGAGCGTCGCGGTCCCCGGGGCGACCGCGGTGACGAGTCCGTTCGCGTCGATCGTCGCGATCGTCGGATCGCTGGAGGCGTAGGTGACCGTCGCGTTGGTGCTGTTCCACGGTACGGCGGACGCGGCGAACGGCACCTGGTCACCGAGATCGATCGAGAGGTCGCCGGACGGGAACGCCAGCGACTCCAGCGGGACCGTCTCCGGAGTCCGCGTCTGCCCGATGTGCCCGTGGGTACCGATCCGATCGAACGCGATCGGCGTGAACCCCGGGATGTGGTCGAAGACCGGAGCATCCGCGCGCAGCCGGAAGTCACCCTGCTGCCAGTCGACGAAGCCTGGATCATCGGTCGCGACCCAGTTGCCGGCGTAGTTCAGCAGGTTCTTCACGTCCCGCGCGCCGTTGGCGTTCACGTCGGACTGGCGGGCGAGCGTCGGGTTCCAGACCAGGTTCTTCGCGAACGTGTTGTTCGCCGGGTAGTAGTGGTTGTCCTCGAAGAAGTGCCCGAGCTCTGGGTACTTCCGCAGGTACGGCGTGCCTTCGAAGTTGTTGTTGTCGGCGAAGAGCTTCTTCCAGGCCGGCAGGTACGACCGGTCGACGACGTTGCCCTCCTGGTTGCCCATCCACATCTCGTAGTTGTCGTACGGCACCAACGTGTCGACAAAGATGTTGTTGGTCGCGGTCACGTAGTCACCGGACCCGCTCTTCACCGCGTCGTTGCCCATGTCGGCGAAGACGTTCTGCTCGATGGTCAGGCCCATCGTCAGGTTGTCGGCATAGATGCCCTCGACGCCGGCGCGACCCTTGCCGATGTCGTGGAAATAGTTCCGCCGGAACACGTTGCCGCGCTGCTGCGGTGTCGACCCGGCGTTCATGTAGATCGCGCCGAGATCCTGGAACGTCTTGCAGACGTCGTAGATCTCGTTGTCCTCGATCAGCTGGTCGTTGCCCTGCACAATGATGCCCGGATGTGGCGCGTCGTGGATCTCGTTGCCCCGGGCGATGTTGCCGACCCCGTCGAACATCACGCCGGCGTTGTAGGCCTTGTGGTAGTAGGCGAAGTCGTGGATGTGCGAGTTCTGCACCTTGTTCCGGCCGGGTGCGAGCGTGGTCTTGTTCCCGCCCTGCAGCACGACCGGGACACCGCCGATGTGGCTGAGCTCGGTCGACACGATCGCGTGGTCCGTCCCGCCGCGGTTCACCGGGATGCCGTCGTAGGTGTAGCGGCCGGGTGAGTTGATCAGGACACCGCCGTCGGTGAAGTTGCGGATGTCGCTGCGCGAGATCGTGACATGACTGCCGCCGAGGACGACCGCCGCGGTCGCCCGCCCGTACTCCATCACCAGGTCGTCGAACGTCACGTACGACGTGTTGTCGGTGCGGATCATCGGCTCGTCCAGCGTTGTCACCGTTACCGCGCCGCGCTTGGCCAGGAAGGACGCGTTCGGCACCAGGTAGAGCACGCCCTTGTCGCGGTCGATGTAGTACTCACCCGGGGCGTCCAGTTCCTCGAGCAGGTTCTGCGCGAAGTGGAAGTCCGGGAACCACGACTTCATCAGCCCGGACATCTCGCCGTACCGCAGGGTGATCGTCTTGGCGGTGGTGTCGATGGACTGGATCTTGTTGTACGACCACTCCCAGCTGTACCCGAAGATGCCGTCCAGCCAGATGTCCTTGGCCTGGGTCCAGTACTTCGGGCGGTCGTAGGAGTAGCTGAAGGTGCCGCCGCGGTCCTGCAGGTCCGGGTCGTTGTGGGTCGGGCCCGGGTCGATGATCTTGTTCATCTGCACGGTGCCGTTGTTGGGCCAGCGGGCGAGTGTCTGGCCCTCGCCGTCGACGTACAGCTCCATCGGCGGAGTCTTGCTGACATCGTTCGCGTGCCAGTAGCCGTGCCGGCTGATCGCGCCGTAGTCGGTGAGGCCGAGCGCGCGGAGGTCGACCTGGAGGATCTTGGGACGGGCGGACTTGTCGACCACGCGGTCCAGGACCGATTCGTCGGTCACTGGCGCGAAGCCGTCGTACGGGAGCTGGGTGCCACCGGTGAGCGTCGCGGTCTCACCGGGATAGGACTTGTAGGTGATCGGGGAGTCCGCGGTGCCGGAGTCCTGATCGGTGAGGGAGAACGTCGCATCGCGCTGGTAGCTGCCCTGGCGCAGGTAGACGGTCACACCTCCCTTGGGCAGGTGTGTCTTCTTGAGCGTGCGGATCGCGTCGCGGGCGCCTTCCAGGGTCCGCAGCGGCTTGTCGATACTTCCCCGGTTGTGATCGTCGCCGGTGGTCGAGACGTAGAGGGCGCGCGGGCCCGGGCCAGTAGTGGAGCCGGTAGTGGCGGCTACCGCTGGAGTTGCGGTCGCCAGCAGACCGGCGGCGAGCACGGCTGCCAGATATCGCTTCATCGCAGAACATCCTTTGGTCGATTATCGATTACAACTACTCGCAAGAGCCCCTTTCTCGAAAACGGGTCACGCCCTAGACCAACGACTGCGGGACGAAGCCTTCGAGCGCCAGCCGCTGCCAGAGCTCGGCAGGTACCGGCTGCTCGAGTGCGGCGACGTTCGCGGTCACCTCGGCCGCGGAGCGACAGCCGACGACGACGGACGTCACCGCCGGATGCAGGTACGGGAACTGGATCGCGGCGGCCGGCAGCGGTACGCCGTACCGCGCGCAGAGCTGGCCGCAGCGCTGGGCTCGGGCGAGCGCGCCCGGGTCCACCGGGCGGTAGTTGAACATCGCGGCGGGGTTGGGATCCGCGAGCAGACCGGTGTTGAACACTCCCCCGACGACGACCGACGTGCCGCGACGTCGGCACAACGGCAGCAGGGTACCCATCGCATCGTGGTCGAGCAGCGAGAACCGTCCCGCGATCAGCACCACGTCGACGTCGTACTCGTCGACGAACGCGGCGAGCGGCGCACTGTGGTTCATCCCGAAGCCGATGGCGCGCACGAGGCCCTCGTCGCGCAGCTTCCGCACGGCCTGATAGCCGGTACGACGGATGTCGTCGGCGTACTCGTCCGGGTCGTGCAGGTAGAGGATGTCGACCGAGGAACGGTTGAGCCGCTCGAGACTGGACTCGAAGGACTCGCGAATCCCGCGCTCGCTGAAGTCGGCACGAGCGCCGCCATCGGGCTCGAGCCGCCAGCCGGTCTTGGTCGAGATCACCGGCTCCTCGACGGCACCGAGGGTTCGGCCGAGGCGTTCCTCGGCGAGCCCGTGGCCGTACCGCGGTGCGGTGTCGAAGTAGCGGATACCGGCCTCGGCCGCGGCCTTCACCGTGGCGGCAGCGTCCTCCTCGCTCACCTCGCGGAACAGTCCGCCGAGTGGCGCCGTACCGATGCCCAAGCGCGGCAGCATCACGCCTCCCATGGCGATCGGTTCACCGGCTTCCGGCCGTGCAACGTCATCGCGAGGGTCAACCGCACCTCTGACGAGGCCGGGAGCTCGACCCGCACGTACTGGCCGTCGACAGGCGCCGGGGCGGCGTCGTCCACGGCAACAGTCCGTACGACGTGCTCGCCGAACGACCCGGCCTGGACGAGCAGTGAGCGCGGCGCGGCGCCGAGGTTCACGAGCTCGACGACCGTGTGCTCGGGGCGAATGTCCGACACCAGCGCCGCGACGTCGTCCGGCAGTCCTGGTCGTTGGGCCGAGGCGTCGAAGTACCGGACATGTAGTTGTGTGAGGCCGCCGTTGTACAGGACCTGGGGTGAGCCGGTGGTCAGTTGGAGAAGCGCCTCGGTGACGACCGGGTTCACGTTCTGCCAGTGGTGGATGCCGAGCGCGTCCGGACCGACCGCCGGGTCGATGCCGTCGTTCTCGATCAGGTCCAGACGGGCGGCGGAGATCGCGAGCGCGGAGCGCAGCATCCGCTCGGGGAAGTCCGGGTTCCGCGCGGCGAGGAACTCGTACCAGGGCTCCTCGTGACCGCCCTCGTCCTTGTTCCGCTGGTCGTGGACGGCGGTCCAGTCCCAGTCGGATCCTTCCCGCAGCCGGTCGATCCGCTCGGCGTCGACCGGGTCCCGGCTGAAGTGCCAGAGCGCGATCGGCAGCTGGGTCGGCATCACGTTGTAGTCGAACCAGCCGGAGTCGTTGTAGCGCTGCGGCACCGCCAGCGTCGGCCGCTCCGGATCGAGGTGCCGCAGCCAGCGCTTCGTCAAAGTCCCCAGGTCGGCGAGCGTCCGGTACTCCGCCTGCTTCAGCACCGCATCGAGCGGGTTCCGGCCGAGCTCGAGGTACCCGCGATCGCCCGAGACGAGCGTTGCGTTGACCGCGCCAACGACCGCCGACGAGCCGACGGACTCGATCCCGTGCGGCCAGGCCCAGCCGTAGTGACCGCCGTACCATCGACCGTCGAGGTGCTCCCCCACCACACCGTTCAGGCCGGCGTTGTCGGGGATCACCTCCCGCCCGGCGAGGCGGTCCTGCCAGGTGCCGACGTACTCGGTGACCCAGTCGGCGTACGACGTGTCGCCCTGGAAGAGGTAGGCGTTCGTGGCGAGGCCGGTCGCGGCGAGGTTCGCCACGGTGTCGCCGCGGCCCATCCGGTCCCACATGATCCGCCCGTACTCACGGGCCTTGGAAGGATCGTCGACGAGTTCGTCGAAGGACGAAACGCCGATCCAGTCCAGCGGCAGACCGTACGGGCGCAGCGGGAGGCTCCACGGGAAGTACTTCTCGCCGTCGATGAACCCCCAGCGCGGACCCTCGGCACCGTTGTGCGGCGCCCGGATCACCCGGTGCCCGGCGTCGTAGTTCGGGCCGCCCGGGAGGTAGAGGTCGGCGAACTGGCCGGCCAGCCGACGCAACTCGGCGTCGTCCGGACGGGCCAGACACAGCGCGTAGAACAGCACCATGCTCTCGCCCTGGTGGAACCAGTCGTAGCCGCGCTCGTAGCCGTCCACCAGCATGCCCATCTCGGACAGTTGGTTGGTCACGCCGTGCCAGTGCCGCAGCGAGGCGTCGAGCAGGTCGGCGCTACCACCGAGCAGGTACAGCGTCGGCCAGTTGAAGAACGGTTCGTAGAAGTCGTCGACGCCGTCGCGGCCGTCCAGCCCGACCCCGAGCCGATCCCGGAACACCAGCCGGCCGTCGCCCTCGGTGTACCGATCGGCGAACACCCGCCAGGCCCGGTCCTGCTGGGCGAACAACTCCCGTTCCAAGGTGGCCCACGCCGGTGGCGTGGTCAGCCGACGGGTCGCGTGCACGGGTTCCGTGCTGAGCATGAGGAGACACACCCCTTATCGCTGATCGATACCCGATGATTTAGCCTGATCCGACGCGACGGTGTCAAGACCGCGAGAGGGGTACGACGATGCGCCTGATCGACTGTCACGCGCACCTGTGGCACGCCGGCCACGGCTTCGGCTGGATCACGCCCGGATCCGTGCACGACACGACCTTCACGGTGAGCGATCTGGAGCGCAGCGGCGACGGCCTGGAGCTGGCCGGATCGATCCTGGTGGAGGCGTCCCGCGGCGATCGCGGCGAGACCCTCGCCCTGCGCGAGCTCCGCCTCACCCGCCCCGACCTGGTCGCCGGATACGTCGGGAACCTCAAGGTCTACGAGGGAATCGCGCCGTCGACGTTCGCCCAACTGCTGACCGAGGCCCGCCCGAACGGCATGCGTCTCGGCGGCGCCGGACGGCCGGAACCGCACGAAACAAGGCTGTTGCCGGTCCTCGCGGAGCTCGGCGTGACGCTCGACCTGAACCTGCTGACCGACGCGCTCGGCGTGGCCGCCGCGCTGGCGCAGGCGCATCCGGGGCTCACGGTCGTCGTGAATCATCTCGGCAATCCACCGAATCTGCGGACTGGTGATCTCTCCGAGTGGGAGCGTGGACTGCGGCTGGCGGCACAGGAGCCAGCCGTGTTGCTGAAGATCTCCGGGTTGCTCACGCAGCAGAGCGGCGTACCGCTCGGGCAGGTTGTGGCGCTGGTGGAGCGGGTGCTGGACGCGGTCGGACCGGAGCGTTGTCTGGTCGGATCGGACTGGCCGATCTGCCTGCCGCGGGGGTCGCGGGCGGACTCGCTGGAGCTCGCGTGCGGTGGGTTGGCGAGATTGACGAGCGACGAACGGGCACAGGTCCTGCACGGCACCGCGGTTCGCGCCTATCGTCTGGCCGGGAACCTGATGGAGGGGACGAACGTTATCGATACCTGCTAGGCGATCAGAGAAGTATGATGACAAGGGTTTTCGGGACATCGCACGAATCGGGGCTTTCATGGCTAAGGGTGACTTCGCCTCCACGCTGGCGAGCAACAAGGACCAGTTCCGCGCCACACTGATCTCGGAGCGCGCGTACGAGCTGCTCCGGCAGGCCATCGTCGACGGCGACCTCGGGCCGAACGAACGCGTCGTCGAGTCCGAGATCGCCCGCCAGCTCGGGGTCAGCCAGGCTCCGGTGCGCGAGGCGGTCAAGCAACTGGCCCGCGAGGGGCTGCTGGTGCACATCCCCCGGCGCGGCAACTTCGTCGTGGAGATCTCACAACAGGACGTCGAGTACGCGCGCCAGGTGCGCGAGCCGCTCGAGCGGCTCGCCGCGCAGCTCGCGGCCACCCGGATGAGCGAGCAGGACCTCCGCGAGCTCGACGACCTCGTCGAGCAACTGCACAAGGCCGCCAAGTCCGGCGACCTGAGCATGTTCCGGGATGTCGACATCGCCTTCCACACCCGGGTGATCCAGCTGGCCGGCAACCCGTTCCTGACCCGGATGTGGGAGGTCCTGGAGCCGAACCTGCGGGCCCTACGGGCGATCAGCGATCCGCTGTTCGAGGGCGACTGGGACGCGATGGCAGACGAGCACGGCCGCCTTGTCCAGCTGCTGCGCGAGTCGGACGCCACCGAGGCGGCGGCCGCGTTCGCCAACCACGCGGGCGGTCGCGGACCGGTGCCGGACGCGCGGACAGCCAAGAAGAAGGCGAAGCGCGCCACCAAGAAGTGAGAGCGGAGGTGCCCCGCGGAGCACCTCCTTCTCAGCCCTTCACCGCGCCGACGGTCAGCCCGCTGATGATGTGCCGCTGCATGTAGATGAAGAAGACGATGACCGGCGCGATCGCCAGCAACAGGTTCGGGAACACCTTCGTCATGTCGGTCGAGTACTGACTGATCCCGGCGTAGATCGCCGTCGTCACCGTGTACCGCCCCGAGCCCGGACTGAGCAGGATCTGCGGACTGACGAAGTCGTTCCAGATCCCGATCGAGTTCAGGATCAGCACCGTCACCACGCCCGGTCGCATCAGCGGGAAGATGATCGTCCAGAACGTCCGGTACCGGCCCGCGCCGTCGATCTGCGCCGCGTGGTCGATGTCGACCGGGATGGTCCGGATGAAGCCGACGAACAAGAAGATGCTCACCGGCAGCGTCGACGCCACGTCGTGCGCGATCAGTCCCGCGACCGTGTTCGCCAGCCCGAGCGAGCGCAGTACGTAGATCACCGGGATGATCAGCGCCGCGCCCGGGATGAAGGTCCCGGCCAGGAAGTACAGCAGCAACAGCTGCGTACGGCGTTTCATGCTCCGCGCGATCACGTACGCCGCGGGTCCGGCGAACAGGATGCACAGCACGTCAACGGTCACCACCAGGAACAACGTGAACCCGTAGCCGCGGATCACGTTGAACTGCGGGCTGCTGATCGCCGCCTGCAGATGCTCCAGGGTGAGCTTGCCGAACGGGATCGAGAACGGTCCGCCGAGGATGTCCTGCTGGTCCTTGAAGCTGTTCACGAGCAGCAGGTAGACCGGGATCGTCATCAGCACGAACAACAGTCCGAGCATGATCGGGCGGACCACGGACCGGCGTACCGCCGGTGGTGGCTCCCGCCGTGGGATCGCCTGGATCGTTGGTTTCGTCTCGAGATCGAGTGCCATCGCGTCTCCTACCCCGTCGCCGCTCGGTCCTGGCGGTTCCGCAGCGCGGTCACCAGCAGCGCCAGCGCGGCCGACACGATCATCAGGAACACCGCCTGCGCCGTCGCATAGCCGACCTTCGTTCCCTCGAACGACCGGGCCAGGATCAGGTAGCCGTAGGTCTGTGTGGCGCCGGCCGGTCCACCGCCGGTCAGGCTGACCACCAGGTCATAGGTACGGATCAGGCCGATCAGGTTCAGGACGGTCGCCACCGTCACCACCGGTGCGATCATCGGGACGATCACCTGGGTGTTGATCTGGCGAGCGCTCGCCCCGTCGATCTGCGCCGCCTCGAGCAGCTCGGCCGGAACCGTCTGCAACGCGGCCACGAACAGCACGACGTTGAACCCGAAGCCGGCCCAGGCGATCACGGCGATCAGCGTCACCAGTGCCAGCCTCTCCTCGAACAGGAACCCGACCGGCCCGACACCGAACTTCTGCAAGGTGTTGTTGACCGCGCCGTTCGTGCCGAGGATCGCCGCCCACAGGTAGCCGAGGATCAGCGCGCTGATCACGTGCGGGTAGTAGGCCAGCGCCCGGAAGAACGAGTTGACGACCGACTTCTCCTTCAGGATCAGCGCGTACGACAGACCGCCGCCGAGCATCAGGATCGAGCCGGCCACCGCCACGATCGCGGTCACGTACCACGCCCGCGTCGAGTTCGGGTCGTCGAACAGGTGCCGGTAGTTGCCGAGCCCGATGAACACGGCGTCCGAGAAGCCGTTCCAGTTCGTCAGGCTCAGGTAGACGGCGACGCCGACCGGCACGATGGTCATCACGGTGTACAGCAGCACGGCCGGGCCCGCGAGACCCACGGAGATCGCCGTCTCCCGGAGCCTCGCGGTCCGCACCTGCCGCCGGTGGGTCAGCTCTGCGAGTTCCACCACTTGTCCAAACCGTCGGCGACCTGCTCCGGCGAGGCGCCGGTGAACAGGGACTGGATCCGCGTGTTCAGCTCGCCCGAGAACCCCTCGATCGGCTGGTGGGTGCCGGACTTGACCAGCACCGACGGCGCACCGTCGAGGATCTTCTGGACGCCGGTGCCGAGGCTGGACGTCTTGTACGTGAAGCCCTTGCGGAGGTTGCCGTCCGACGCCAGCTGGCTCTCGACCGCGGCCGGGTCGGTGACCAGCCACTTCACGAACTCGATCGCCTGCGTCTTGTGCTTGGAGTTGTTGACGACGACGTACGGGCTGGCGATGTTGCCGAACTGGCCGGACGGGTAGGCGCCGTCGGTCGGCATCGTGAAGACACCGATCTGGTCACTCTTCTTCGCCTGGTCGACCGCGGGCACGAAGTACGAGCCCATGATGTACATCGCGGACTTCCCGTTCAGGAACGCGGTCTGCCCGTCGGCGTAGGTCAGACCGAGCGCGCTCTTGTCGAGGTACCCCGCGTCGATCCAGGACTTGTAGGCCTTCAGGTACGGCAGGTACCCGCTGTCCTTGAACGTGGCCTGCTTGTCGTTGCGCTTCACGGTCCAGTCCGGGTCGGCGGTCAGTACGCCGGCGTCGGCCATCATCGAGAACTGCGCGCCCGGCACCCACTGGCCCGCCGTCTGCAGCGGGGTGAACCCGGCCGCCTTCAGCTTCGCCATCGCGGCACCGAACTGCTCCATCGTCTTGATCGTCGCCGGGTCCAGACCGGCCTTGGCGAACGCGGCCTTGTTGTAGAACACCAGCGACTGGATCTGCTCGCCGACGCCGACGACGTACCGCTTGCCGTCGATCGCGTACTGCTCGCTCAGCGGAGTGTCCTTGACCCACGCCTGGTCGGTCAGGTCGGCGAGCAGGCTGACGTTGTCCTTGGTCGGCGTGATCTGCTGCGCGATGTCCGGCGGGTCACCGGCGGCCAGGTCCTGCGTCAGCTTGGCGCTCGCGGAGATCGTCCCGGTCAGCTCCAGCTTCACCTTGACGTCCGGGTGCGCCTGCTCGTACTTGCCGAACAGCTCGGTCCAGTACGCCTCGGTGAGGTTCGGGGTGATGTTGACGATCACCCGCAGCGTGGTCGGCCCGGGCTGGCCCGACGACCCGGACTCGCCGCCACCACAGGCCGCCAGTCCGATCAGTGCCGTCGCCGCAACCGCGGCGATTGAGGCACGACGCCACAGTTGTCTCATGTCGCTCACACTCCAGTGCTTAGTCGTTGTCAAGGGCAAGCGGTGACCTGGTCACCACGTGGCCCCCGGGATCCAGAACGTTCCCCCGTACTGGTAGGCGCCGAGGCTCGGCACCGGGTCGGTCGATCCGTCCGTGACGCCGGCGATCGGCGTCGCGGCGTTCCGCGCGGGTGACGTCGCCCGCAGGCGATAGTCGAGACCCGCCGGATCGACGTACTGCGGATCGGTACTGGCCGGCAGGTTGTTCGAGATGGTGATCCCGGAACCGGCCGCGGGCGGGTTGGCCACATCGCCGAGGTTGTTGACGATCTGGGTGCCGGACGCGCTCGTGATGCCGAGCAGGTAGACCCCGCCGTCGTTGTTGTAGACGAGGTTGTTCGGGCTGGCGCCGTTCAGGCCGTGCAGCATGATCGTGTGGTGCAGGTTGCCCCAGCCGACGTTGTTGTGGAAAACCAGATTGCTCTGCCCGTTGTCGGCGTACGCTCCGGCTTCGGCGAAGGCGTTGATCCCGGGCAGGTTGGCCGCGTCGTGCAGCCAGTTGTGGTGCACCGTCGTACCGGCCATGTCGGAACCGCAGCACAAATAGACGGCGGCGCCGTCGGTGCTGAGGTGGTCGTAGCCGGACAGGTCGTTGTACGAGATCGTGGACGGGCTGAATCCGTTGCCCCAGACAAGTGACACATCTGCTCGGCCGACGTCGGTGACTGTGTTGCGGGTGACGGTCGCTCCGCTGCCGGTGACGGCGATGCCGGACGCGTACGTGCCCATGTAGTCGACGTAACTGATCTTGTTGTTGTCGACCCGGTTGTTCGTTCCGGCCAGCAGTACGCCGGATCCCGCGCTGTAGGCGATCGTGCTGTTCTGCAGCACGTTGTTCGAGCCGCGGAGCTGGAGGCCGGTACTCACGCCGACCGAGACGTTGCAGCTCGTGCCGGGGGCGGTGAGCTGGGTGTAGTGCGTCAGGTAGCGGGCGTCGAGACCGTCGAAGAGGTTGTTCGTGCCGGACGTCTTGAGCGTGGCGCCGAAGATGTCGAGGTTGCGGACCGTCGTATAACTGGCCGACGTCAGGTTGAAGGCGAGATCGCGCGCCTTCGCCCGTACGGCATGGCCCGCGGGATCGCCGTACAGGTAGAGGGCACCGGCGTTGTAGAACCATTCGCCGGGGTGCGCGAGTTCGCCGAGTTTGCCCCAGAGCGCGTAGCGGGTGTCACCGGCGTTGATGCCCGCGCAACCGGCCGCTGCGTTCAGCGTGATGGAGCCGGGTGACGAGCTCGCGACCGTGCCGGTCTGGGAGGCGTACCAATAGCTCATCAGGACGGTCGCGCCGTTCCAGTAACCGGCCGGCCGGCTCTGGTTCGCGTCCACGATCGTGGTGTTGGTGGTGCCGGTCTGGGTGCGCTCGATGGTCGGGTTTATCAGGTCGAGACCGGGGTACGGCCACTGCGCCTGGATGTACATCTGGTCGTCGACGAAGATCTGCGGGTCGGCGCCGAGCGTCACGTTCGCGCGGTAGATCTGGCCCTGCCCCACGGCGGTCGCGAAGTCCGAGCCGGCGAGGTAGGCGTCGGAGGCTTCGAGGGACGCGAGGTCCGCCGCGGTCACCTTGGCGAACCCGGTGACCGGCTCGGTGCCGTCGACCCGGACCGTGGCCCCGGCCGCGGCCTGGTACGTGATCGGCGCGGACGACGTACCGGAAGCCGCAGGTACGACGGTCTCGTGGTAGGTGCCGGACCTGATCTCACAGGTGTCGCCGGCAACCATCACCGTCGCGCACCGCTGGATGTGCTGGAAAGGCGCCGTCGACGTTCCGGCTGCCGAGTCGTCGCCCGCGGGCGCGACGTAGTAGGTGGTCGGACCGGCCGCCTGCGCCGGAGCGACGACCGGAGACGCGAGCAGGGACACCGCGAGTGCCGCCGACCAACGACGTACTGCCATCCGCCTCACCTCCTATGATCGCCTATCGATAGATGATCTTATGGAGAAGCTGTCCGGAGTCAAGATCCAGTTGACAGCGAACCTGTCTCGGCAGTTACATCTATCATCGATAGGCGATAAAGTCATCGGCGCAGCGAAAGGCAGCACATGGACCTGAACGGTGATCGCGCGGCGGCGCATCCGGAGACCTACGACGCACAGCTGTCCCCGGTGCAGACGGCGACGTTCTCCCGGCCGACCGCCGAGATGCTCGGCGCGCTGACCGACGTCAGCGCGGCGACGGCGTGCGCCAAGCTGCACCAGCAGGGCATCACGCGGACCTTCATCAACGGGCCGGTGCCGCTGCACCGGACGCCCGATGTGAAGGTGTTCGGTGGTGCGGTGACGCTGCAGTTCCTGCCGCAGCGCGAGGACATCTTCACCAGCGCGGACCAGGAGTACGCCGAGCGGAAGACGGCGTTGTGGGGCGTGCTCGAGTCCATTCAGCCGGGTGACGTGCTGGTGGTGTCGGCGTACGCGAGTCAGTTCACCGGGTGCCTCGGCGACATGCTCGTTCGGTACTTCAAGCTGCGTGGTGGCGCCGGCATCGTGGTCGACGGCCGGGTCCGCGACGCGGCCCGGATCCGGGCGCTCGGGGTGCCGGTGTGGTGCACCGGCGTGACACCGCACTACGCGTCCCAGACCGAGCTCTTCCCGGCCGCGTTCAACGTGCCGGTCGGTGTCGGCGGGACGCTGGTGACCCCCGGAGACATCATCGTGGCCGACGAGGACGGCGCGGTCGCCGTACCGCAGAAGGTCGCCGTCTCCCTGTCGGCCGACTCCCTCGAGCTCCAAGGCCGCGAAGAATTCGCCCGCCGCCGCCTCGACGAAGGCGGCCGCCTCTCCGACTACTACCCCCTCAACGGCCCCGGCCTGGACGAATACCTAGCGACCCAAGCCCGCTAACCCACCACGGCACCCCGAGCACGCGGCGGACCGGAGCGCCCTCTTACCCACCGCGGACCTCCGCTCAGGACCTCGGACAAGCTATTGCTTGTCCGAGGTCCTCCCCGGGTGTTCGAGCGGCTCGCGTCGACGGCGGGGGCGGCGTTTGGACACCACGAGGTGTCAGGGGGTGACTGTGATGGGGGTGCCGTTGGAGACCAGGGACCAGTCGGTGGTGTGGAAGGTTTTGGGGTCTACGGTGCCGGTGGTGGTGACGTAGTCGATCATCAGCTGGCGGATCTCGACCTGGCGGTTGTAGACGACCGGCGCGGTCTTGACGTGCGGGAAGTTGCCGCCGCCGGACTGGCGGTAGTTGTTGACCGCGACCACGAACTGCTGATCGGCGGCCAGGGGTACGCCGTCGTACGCGAGGTCCGTGATGCGAGAGCCGACGGCCTTGGCGATGTCGATCTTGTACGTCAACGGCTTCGTCAGCCCGCCGAGGATGTCGTAGTTGTAGTCCGGCGTACCGCTCGGCGCGGTCGAGGTCGGCGCGTTGGTGACCTGGTCGGACGGGAACGGGCCCGTCCCGGTGACCTGCTTGAAGTACTGCGCGGAGAACTCCAGGTACTCCTTCACCTGCGCCCCCGTCATCGTCACCGCGAGCAGCGTGTTGTCGAACACGTACAGCCCCGCAACATCGCGGACCGACACGTCACCGGCCGGGATCGCGGCGTCCCGGTTGAACGGCGCCGCGATCGCGAGCACCGGCAGCGTCGCCTGCGGCGTACCGGCGAGTGCTTTCGAGACCGCGTCGGCCTGGATGAAGTTCACGAAGTCGAGCGCGGCGGTGTCCTCCCACGGCGCGGTGGCCGCGGACATCGCCTCGGTGCAGGTGCCGATCTTCGAGTTCACGTACTCGACGACCTTGTCGTGGTCCTTCTGCAGCAGGGCCACCACACGAGGATCGGCGTCGACGGTGTTCGCGTTCAGTACCTGGCTGTGCCGGCCGACCACCTTCCACTGCCCGCGGACCTTCTGCAGGTCCAGGTCGAACAGCGACAGCCGCATGCCCCACTTCAGCGGCTCGCTCAGCACCACCTGCTCGCCGCTGGTCTTGTTCGTCACCAA
Organism: Kribbella sp. NPDC004875; assembly: GCF_042873375.1. Taxonomy (NCBI): domain Bacteria; kingdom Bacillati; phylum Actinomycetota; class Actinomycetes; order Propionibacteriales; family Kribbellaceae; genus Kribbella; species Kribbella sp. NPDC004875. The sequence goes on along the minus strand of NZ_JBIALI010000006.1, from coordinate 397,348 downwards.
CCGCTCAGGGATCTCCTGGTGCGCGTGCCCGACGAGTACGGCGTCGATGCCGGGCACCGTCTCGGCCATCAGCACCGACGCGTTCTCCGGGAACGGCAGCGCGTCGCCGTACGACGAGGACAGGTCCATCCCCGAGTGCACGGAGACGATCACGAGGTCGGCGCCGGCCTTGCGGACTCGCGGCACCCACACCTTGGCCTGCTCGACGATGCCGCCGAACGTGAGCTTGTTCTCGACGTTCGCCTTGTCCCAGATCGCGATACCCGGGTTCGTCAGGCCGAGGATGCCGACCGTGATCGGCTTCTCGCCCGGCACGTGCACCCGCTTCAGCACGTACGGCGGGAACGCGGGCAGACCCGTGGTCGAGTCCTGCGCGTTCGCCCCGAGCAGCGGGAACTGCAACTGCCGCTGGAACTTGCGGAGGATGTCGAGGCCGTAGTTGAACTCGTGGTTGCCGAGCGCGGCGGCGTCGTACCCGATCCGGTTCATCGCGGCCGCCATCGGGTGCAGGTGACCGCCGGTGATGGGCTCGATCTTCGCGAAGTAGTACGCCAGCGGCGTGCCCTGGATGGTGTCACCGGCGTCGAGCAGCAGCGGCGGCGGCGCGTGCCGATCCTCGGCGATCCGGTCGCGGACCGCGGTGACCAGGGTGGAGACCTTGGCCAGGCCGATGTCGTTGTGCGCGGAGTCGTCGTACTCGGTGTTCTTGAAGTAGTCCCAGTTGAAGACGTTGCCGTGCAGGTCCGTGGTCCCCATCACGGTCAGCCGGACGGTCTTCCCGGATCCGCCCGGTGCACTTCCGGCGTACGCCGGAACGGCCTGGAACCCGGCCGCGGCCAGGGCGGTCGCGCCACCGATCAGGGTTCGTCTGGTCATCGTCGTACGCTCACCGCTGTCCGTCATCGGCCGCCTCACTGGTCCTTTCGCCGGGATCTCCGGCACGGGAGCCCACGATACGGGCGACACACCCCCACCCGGTGGACGGATGGCCCGGGTCGCAGGAGAAGATTCCCCCCATGACCAAGCCGCCCGGCAAAGTTCTGCCGTTGGTCGCCGCCCTGCTCTGCGGTGCCGTCCTCGCCCAAGCCGCCACGCCCTCCTCGCCGCCGGTCACGTCTGCCGCCGCACCCGTCGCGCAGACGCCCAACCACGGGTTGCTGAGCGTTCCGGTGACCTCCAAACGCGGCGAGCCGTCGTCGACCGCGACCCGGAAGCCTCCGGCGCCGAAGCCGCCGGCTCCCAAACCGCCGGCCGACGACTGGAACCTGGCCGCGCACGGCAAGGTCCTGTACCTGACGTTCGACGACGGACCGCAGCACGAGTGGACGCCGAAGGTCCTGCAGGTACTGCGCAAGCACCACGCGCAGGCCACGTTCTTCGTGCTCGGGATCCAGGTCGCGCAGTACCCGGAGCTGGTCGCGGCCGAGCGCGCCGCCGGTCACCACGTCGGGAACCACACGTTCGACCACAAGACGCTGACGCTGCTCCCGGACGCGAAGATCCGGCAGGAGATCGGCACCGGCGTGAAGTCGAAGTGCCTGCGTCCGCCGACCGGTGCGACGAACGCGAAGATCCAGGCGATCGCGGCGGCGTACCACCAGCGGCAGGTGCTCTGGGACGTCGACACGTTGGACTGGGAAAAGCCCGGCACCGCCCACATCGAGCACGCGATCATGTCGGGTGCGCGGCCCGGCGCGATCATCCTGATGCACGACGGCGGCGGTAACCGCTCCCAGACCGTCGCCGCGCTGGACCAGGCCCTCACCAAACTCACCAAGCTCGGCTACACGTACCGACCGCTCCCCTGCTGAGCGCGGTACTGCGCGGCGGTCGGCGTCGGCTGCTGACCACTCAGCGGGCTTGATCGCGGAGTGACTTCCGCAGCTTGCGGAGGCGGGCGGCACGAGTGGCTGCCGCGCCGTACACGAAGAACGCGCTCAAGGCGACGAGCAGGCCGGGCAGGGGAGTGTCGAGCAGGAACAGCAGCACCAGCCCGGTCGCGACGAGCAAGCCGGTGGCGATGCGCAGGCGGATCACTTCCGTCCACAGCCTGCGGGCCGCCCAGACCTGCTCCTGGGTCATCGGTCGATGCCTGCCCTGCCGTCGGAGAAGTGCTTCATGGCCTCGTCGATGATGTGGACGGGCTGGTCGAGGGCGGTGACGAGGAACAGGCCGATCGGGCGGAGCAGCGGGTTCGGCTTGACGACAGTGCGGACGGACGGCTGGTCGAGGCCCCGTACGCCGGCGGTCGTCGCGCTCACGCCGCGCGCCAGCGACAGGTCGAGCACGTACTGGCCGAGGAGCTTCTGCTGGCGGAACCCGCGCACCGTCGCCCACGGCAGCACGACCGGGTACGCCGCTCCGTCGCAGGCGAGCTCGAGTCCTCTCGCCGAGATCCGCATCGCGACGGGCGGGAGCTCGTTGGCGGCGTACCATTCCTGCCGCTCGGCCTGGATGCGGAACACCATCACGGTGCTGAGCGCGAGCGGGACCATGGCGAGGATCAGCAGCAGCGCGAACGGCCACATCCCGGCGCCCCGGAACGCGACGAGCGCGTAGAGGGCCGCGACGGTCCCGATCACCGCGATCGCCAGCGTCACCCAGGCGCCGCGGCGCTCGACGGTGCGCACGACCGCACGCCGGTGCACCACCGCGTCGCGGTCGATCCCGACCACGAACGGCCGGCCCAGGTCGTGCTGTTGTCCCGGCGGCACCTCCACCTGCACCTCCGGCGGTCCGGCCGCCTCAGGCGGCGCCTCTGACGTCAGCTGCGGTGAAACCTGTTCCGAATCCTGGTCCGAGTCCTGCTCCGGATCCTGCTCGACAACCTGTTGCGATGTGTCCCCGTCCTCACTCACGGGGAAAGAATCCCACACGCCGGCCGGGGACACGCCCGCACACTCAGTTCTTGCGGCGCCCCGCCCAGGTCCAGGCGTAGACGCCGTCGTCGACGGCCTGACCGGCTTCGCCCAGTTCGAGCGGACGGAAGGTGTCGACCATCACCGCGAGCTCATCGAACCGCTCCGCACCGAGCGAGGCCTCGATCGCCGACGGCTGCGGTCCGTGCGCGTACCCGCCGGGGTGCAGCGAGATCGACCCGAGCCCGATCCCGGAGCCCTTCCGCGCCTCGTAGTCGCCGCCGCAGTAGAACATCACCTCGTCGGAGTCGACGTTCGAGTGGTAGTACGGCACCGGCACGGACAACGGGTGGTAGTCGACCTTCCGCGGCACGAAGTTGCAGACCACGAAGTTGTACCCCTCGAACACCTGGTGCACGGGCGGCGGCTGGTGCACCCGCCCGGTGATCGGCTCGAAGTCGCTCACGTTGAACGTGTACGGGTACAGGCACCCGTCCCACCCGACCACGTCGAACGGATGCGTCGCGTAGGTCATCCGCGTCCCGACGATCCCGGCGGGCCCGTTCCCCCGGTGCTTCACCAGCACCTCGACGTCGGTGCCTTCCTCGACCAGCGGCTCACCCGCGGCGTGCAGGTCCCGCTCGCAGTACGGCGAGTGCTCGAGGAACTGCCCGTACCGGGACAGGTAGCGCTTCGGCGGCGCGATGTGCGAGTTGCCCTCGATGCAGTACGCGTGCACGCCCTCCGGCCCCGGGATCCACCGGTGCGTGGTCGCGCGCGGGATGATCACGTAGTCGCCCTGGACCGCGTTCAGTACGCCGAACACGGTCTCGACGGTCGCCGAGCCCTTCTCGACGTACACGCACTCGTCGCCGATCCCGTTGCGGTAGTACGGCGATGGTTGCTCCGCGACGACGTACGAGATCCGGACGTCACCGTTGCCGAGCACCAGGCGGCGGTCCTCGACCGCGTTCGTCTTCGAGGTGTCGGTGAACAGGTCGTGCAGTTTCAGGTGCCGCGGAGTCAGCGGGTGGTTGGCGACGGTGGCGAGATCCGGCAGGTCCCACACCTGGGAGTCGACGATCGCGGACGGTACGCCGGCGTGGTACAGCAGCGACGAGTCGGACGAGAAGCCCTCCTCCCCCATCAGTTCTTCGTAGTACAGCTCGCCGTCCGGTTTCCGGAACTGCGTGTGCCGCTTCGGCGGAACTTCCCCGACCTGCCGGTAGAACGCCATCGTCTCCCACTCCACCCGTACGATATTCGAACGCGAGCGTCCGCTTAACGAAAGCATCCGTTAGGCTCGGACCCATGTCAACCGTCCCCCCGCTGTACCGGCACCTGGTCGACGACGCGTCGATGTTCCCGCCGGGCAACCTGCCGCTGCCCGCGGCGGTCGCCGCACACCAGTCGCACCTGCAGGCGCCGTACGCCGGCCTGGTCGGCCCGTTCATCTGCACCGACGACGACCTGATGAAGGTCGCCGCCGAGGCCGCGCGCTCCGGCGCGGCCCCGCTGCGGGTGTCCGTGGTGATCTCCGGCGGCGCCGGCGGGATCGAGCCCACGGTCCGCTGGGGTGACCGATCGAAGGACGTCGAGGTGACGGCCGTCGAGGTCCGGCTGCGCGCCGAGGACGATCTGTCCCGGAACGCCTTGCGCGTGGTCCGCGCGTGCGACGACTGCCTCGACGAGGAGTCGGCGTACGTCGAGGTCGGTCTGGACGGTGGGTGGGAACGCGCCCTCGACGTGATCGCCGACGCCGGGTACGCCGCGAAGCTCCGTACCGGCGGACTCGACGCCGTGCTGTTCCCGACCGAGCAGCAGGTCGCCGCGTTCATCACGGCGTGCCTCGATCGCGAGGTCGCGTTCAAGTGCACGGCGGGGCTGCACAACGCCGTCCGGCACACGGCCGCGGACACCGGCTTCGAGCACCACGGCTTCCTCAATGTCTTGCTCGCCACCCGAGCCTCACTCGACGGTGCGAACCAGGACGAGCTGGCGGCGCTGCTCGGTGAACGCGACGGCGAGACGCTCGCCGAACGGGCCCGGAACCTGTCCGACGACCAGGCGGCGAGCACGCGCCGCTGGTTCACGTCGTTCGGGTCGTGCAGTATCGACGAACCGCGTGCGGACCTGACGACCCTGCGGTTGCTGGAGGACTGAATGACCTGGATCGACATCCCGGCGGGCTCGCCGTTCGGGCCCGGCAACCTGCCGCTCGGCGTGTTCCGGCTCGGCGACGAGGAACCGCGGGTGGGTGCCGCGATCGGCGACCAGGTCATCGACCTCGCCCCGGTCGCGTCGGCGCAGATGCTGGACGGCGCACAACTGTTCGCCGAGCCGACACTGAACGCGTTCCTCGCACTCGGCCGCCCGGCCTGGCGCGCGACCCGGAACTGGCTGCTCGACCTGGTCCGGAACGAGAACGACCGCGACACCGTCGAGCCGCACCTGATCCCGCAGTCCGCCGTCACCATGCAACTCCCGTTCGAGGTCGGCGACTACGTCGACTTCTACGCCTCCGAGGAACACGCCTCGAACCTCGGCCGGCTGTTCCGCCCCGACTCCGAACCGCTGCTGCCGAACTGGAAACACCTCCCGGTCGGCTACCACGGCCGGGCCGGCACGATCGTTGCCAGCGGCACCGACATCGTCCGCCCGTCCGGCCAGCGCAAGGCCCCGGACGCCCCCGCCCCGACCTATGGCCCGTCCCAGCGCCTCGACATCGAGGTCGAGCTCGGGTACGTCGTCGGTACGCCGTCCTCGCTCGGGCGGCCGGTGTCCGTGGACGAGTTCGAGGACCACGTGTACGGCGTCGTGCTCGTCAACGACTGGTCCGCGCGTGACCTGCAGGCGTGGGAGTACGTCCCGCTGGGCCCGTTCCTGGGCAAGTCGTTCGCGACGTCGATCTCCCCGTGGGTCGTGTCCCTCGACGCGCTGGCGGCCTCCGCCGTACCGCTTCCGGCGCAGGACCCGCCCGTTCTCCCGTATCTGTCGGGCGAGAGCCTCGTCAACTACGACATCACGTTCGAGGTCTTACTGAACGGACATCTGGTCAGCACGCCGCCGTACAAGGACATCTACTGGTCCCCCGCCCAGATGCTCGCGCACATGACCGTCAACGGTGCCAGCATCCGCACCGGCGACCTCTACGCCTCCGGCACGGTCAGCGGCCCCGGCAAGGACCAGCGTGGCTCGTTCATCGAGCTCAGTTGGGGCGGTCGCGAGCCGCTGATCGTCGACGGCAAAGAGCACACGTTCCTCGAGGACGGCGATGTCGTCACCATCACAGCCTGGGCAACGGGACCCGACGGCTCCCGCCTCGGCCTAGGCGAGGTAACCGGCCGCATCACCCCCGCCCCCGCACCCCCGCATTTCAGTGGTTAACCACTGAATCAGCCCCTTCGCCGTCCGTATACGAGCTGCGAACCGGCAACTTCCGGGGTTAACCAGTCAAATCCGACCGCTCTGCCACCCGACACCCCGGCGCCCAGCCGTCCCTGCCGCCCGAAGCGCTCCGTTTTCCTTCGCAGATGCCGGCGGCGAGGCGAATGTTGTTCATTACTGTTCGTTTCTCTTGACCTCTTAGCGGTTACGTGCGAACTTCTTCGGCATGAAACGTTCAGTGGGGTGTGGAGTACTGGCTGTAGCCATGGCTGCTGGTGTGCTGGGCGTGCCGTCGGGTGCGCAGGCTCAGCTCGCCGATACCGCTCCGGCGCTGCGGTCGCCGGAGCTGACGGTCACCGTCGGAGCGGACTTTCCGCGGGTGATCACGTACGTCGACAACGCGTCCGGGCAGGTTCTCGGTGGTCAGCCCGACGCGATCTCGACCATCACGATCGACGGGGTCGCCCGTACCGCGCACCTCGTCGAGCCGCCGGCGATCGACGCGACGAAGGCGTCGTACAAACTTGGGTTCGACGCGTTGCCCGGTGTCGAGCTGGATGCGAGCTTGAGTGTCGCGGGGCGGGTGACGACGTTTGCGGTCGATGCGGTGCGGGATGCCGAGGCGGGTCGGGTGCACACGATCGACATCCCGAATCACGACCTCGTGTCGGTGGCCAGTACGGATGCCGGCGCGACGACCGCGTTCACGACCCTTGATCCCGACTCGACCCGGACGGCGGACAAGATCACGCCGGTGACCGCGAGTACGCCGGCCGAGACGGCCGCGACCGGGGCGGCGTACGCGTTCGTCAACACGAGTGGGCTGGCCGCGGGCATCGAGTCGAACTCGACGTACGACAAGCCGTCCGGTCCGTCGGTCGACGACGGCGCGCGGTTCTGGCACCAGGCGCGCAAGGCCGCGGACGGCAGTACTCGGGTCGGCGTGTGGAGCGGGCAGTGGACGTACCGCGCCGACACGTCGCCGTACACCGAGCCGCTGCCCTGGGCGAAGGTCGTCGTGACGCCGGACGCGAACAACGACCAGACCGTCGACTGGGAGGACGGCGCGGTCGCGTTCCGCTCGATCATGACCGAGCCGAACGGTGGCGACCAGGTCAGGGACCGGGTGGTCACGCACATCCCGTTCAACTTCGCGAGTCAGGCCACCCACCCGTTCCTGCGGACGCTCGACGACGTCAAGCGGATCTCGCTGTCCACCGACGGGCTCGGCCAGATGGCGATCCTCAAGGGGTACGGCGCCGAGGGCCACGACTCCGCCCACCCGGATTACGGCGGCAACTACAACACCCGCGCCGGTGGCCTCACCGACCTGAACACGCTGCTGAAACAGGGCAAGTCCTGGAACGCCGCGTTCGGTGTGCACGTGAACGCCACCGAGTCGTATCCCGAGGCGAACGCGTTCAGCGAGGACCTGGTCGACAAGTTCTCCAAGGGCTGGAACTGGCTGAACCAGAGCTACTACATCAAGCAGCGCCCTGACCTTGCCTCCGGCAACATCGTGAAGCGGTTCCAGCAGCTCCGCGACGAGACCGACAAGAATCTGCAGGAGCTGTACATCGACGTGTACTACCAGTCCGGCTGGCTGGCCGACGGCCTGACCCGGCAGCTGTCCGGCCAGGGTTGGCAGATCGCCACCGAATGGGCCGACCGGCACGAGCGCACGTCGCTGTGGTCGCACTGGGCCAACGACCTCGACTACGGCGGCGCGACCAACAAGGGCCTGAACAGCAAGATCATCCGGTTCGTTCGCAACCACGAGAAGGACGTCTGGAACAACGACCCGATCCTGGGCCAGTCCGCGATCGTCGAGTTCGAGGGCTGGACCGGTGAGACCGACTGGAACGCGTTCTATGCCAACATCTGGCAGCGCAACCTGCCCGCGAAGTTCCTCCAGCAGCAGAAGATCGTGGACTGGAACGCGAACGACATCGCCTTCACCGGCGGCGTCCGCGGCGCCGTCGAGAACGGCAAGCGCACCGTGTACGTCGGCAACGCGAAGGTGCTCGACGGCGACAAGTACCTGCTCCCGTGGGACAACAACAAGAAGCTGTACCACTACAACCCGGCGGGCGGCCGCACCACCTGGCAGGTCCCCGCGGCCCTCGCCGGCGCGGGCACGTTCTCGGTCTACAAGCTGACCGACACCGGCCGCGTCAAGGTGACGAGCGTCCCGGTGCACGGCGGCACGATCACGCTCGACGCGGTCAAGGGCCAGCCGTACGTGCTCTACCCGGTCGTCGCTCCGCCGCAGAAGCCCGCGAACTGGGGCGAGAGCTCGCACCTCAAGGACCCCGGCTTCAACGCCGGCGACCTCGAGGCCTGGAACGCGACCGGTGGCGCGACCATCGCAACGCTCGAGAACGGGCAGCACGTGGCCCAGCTCGGCACCAAGGCCTCGTCGGTTCGCCAGCGCATCACCGGGCTGACCAGCGGTCGGACCTACAGTGCGTCGGCGTGGGTCGAGGTCGAACCGGGCACGTCCCGCCCCACGACGATCAGCGTCGACGGGGTCAAGAACGTGGTGACCCGATCGACCGCTCAGAACATGGTGGCCGCCGACGACAAACACGATGCGTACTACCAACGCGCCCGCGTCGTCTTCCAGGCCAAGGGCACCGGCGCCGACCTGACGATCGGAGCAGCAGCGGATACGGCGCGAGTTCGGTTGGACGACGTCCGCGTCGTCGAGACCACACGGCCCGCGGCGGGACTCGTCGACGACTTCGAGAACGTCGATCAAGGCTGGGGCCCGTTCGTGAAGGGCGATGCCGGCGGGGTGACCGACCCGAGGACCGTGCTCGCTCGCAAGCACGCGCCGTACACGCAGGCCGGCTGGAACGGGAAGCTGGTCGACGACGTGCTGGACGGCGACTGGTCGTTGAAGTCGCACGAGGAGAACCAGGGTCTCGTCTACCGGACCGCGCCGTGGACGGTGAACTTCCAGCCGGGCCACAAGTACAAGGTCAGTTTCGACTACGAGAGCGGTCGAGCCGGACAGTACGCCTGGGTCCAGGGCGTCGACCGTCCGGATTCGGTTGAGGTGAAGTCCACTCCGATCGGCGAGCAGCGGAGCAAGGCGACGTACAACCAGGAGTTCGTGGCCGGCTGCGGTGGCGACTACTGGGTCGGGTTGCGCAAGCTGACCGACGGTGGCGACCAGTCCGACTTCATCATGGACAACTTCGCCGTCACCGACCTCGGTACGACGTCGGAGCCGGCCGACTGCACCTCGGTCGCGATGTCCGGTCTGACCGGTCTCGTCTCGGGTGAGGCGAACACCGTGACGACGACGTTCACCAACAACGACGTGGTTGCTGCCAGCAACATCACGCTGGGTCTGACGGCACCGGAAGGCTGGACTGTCGCGGCGACGACCCCGGTGACGCACGCCACCGTGGCCCCGGGCGCGACCGCCACGACCACCTGGAACGTGACGCCGCCCGCCGGAACGCCCGAAGGAAAGTACGTGCTGACGGCAACGGGTGGCCAGGCGACGATCACCGGCGAGGCGACGGTTCTACCGCCGGGCATCGTCCCGCAATCCCGGATCAAGGTCGCCGCCGTGGACAGTGAGGACACCGCGACGGGTGGTGCCGCGACCTCGGCACTCGACGGAAACCCCAGCACCATTTGGCATTCCGCCTGGTCCGAGGTCAGTACACCGGCCGGTTTCCCGCACTTCATGACCCTCGACCTCGGGTCGACGTACCAGGTGAACGGCTTCAGCTACCTGCCCCGGCAGAGTGGCACGAACGGGATGTTCAAGGGGTACGAGATCTATGTCAGCGCGGACGGTCAGGACTGGGGTACGCCGGTGGCGAGCGGGCAGTTCCCGAACTCCACCGCCGTACAGCGGGTCGACTTCACCGCGAAGCCCGGCCGGTACGTGAAGTTCGTCGGCACCAGTTCACTCAACGGCGCGGTCTTCGGCTCGGCCGCCGAGTTCAACGTCTACGGAACCCACTAACAGGGGCCAGATACACCAACCGGGGGCCTTGAACAGGTTATTGCCTGTTCAAGGCCCCCAGTAGTTGTCCCCACCCCCGGCGTATGGCCGGCGCCGGACTACTTGGTGATGGTCACCGAGACCGGCGCGGACGCCGTGTTCGCCGCGACGACGCGGAACTTGTTCACGCCGACCCGGCCGCTCTGCACCCAGACGGAGTACGTCGCCCGGCTGGTCACCTTGGTGGTGGCCGGGAAGTTCACCCACTTGCCGTTCTGCAGCCGCTGCACCTGAACGACGGTGTTCGCCGCGATGCCGGAGGTCTTGCCGGTGAAGGAGACCTTCGCCCACGCCTTCGCGGTGGCCTTGTCCGACTTGATCGTGATCGACTTCGCCGCGGCCGGCGTCGAGACCGCCGCCAACTGCGTGGTGGCGGCGTTGGCCTGCAGGGCGCCGGCGACACCGAGACCGGCGGCGGCCAGCGCGACACCGGCGAACGTGGCAGCGGTACGACGAACGAACTGAGTACGCATGATGATTGGTTTCCCCTCGTTTTGTTGGTGTTACGGAGAGGAAGACGCGATGGGGTGCGGAAAGGTTGTGTTACGACTCCGTCTCAGGTCCGACCGGGAGCACCAGTCGGGCCAGCGCACCGCCACCAGGTGATTCGCCGAAGGTCAGCTCCGCACCGAGAACCTTGGCGTGACCGGCCGCGATCGTCAGCCCCAGACCGTGGCCGACGCCGCGCTCGGCCATCCCGGACCGGAACCGGCGCGGGCCCTCGGCAATCAGCTCCTCCGGGTAACCGTTGCCGTGGTCAACGACCTCGACGATCCGGCCGCAGACCGTCACCTCGACCGGCGGCTTGCCGTGCCGCAGGCCGTTGACGATCAGGTTGGCCAGGATCCGCTCGATCCGGCGCGAGTCGGTGGACACGGTCTCGTCCGGGCCGGCCTGGTGCACGATCACGCTGTCCGGAGCGAGCGCCTGCTGCATCCGCAGCCGGCCGACCGCAGACCCGACGAACGCACCGAGCCCGACCAGTTCCAGATCGGCCTGCTCGACGCCCGAGTCGAAGCGGGCGATCTCCAGGAGGTCCTCGACGAGCCGGCGCAGTACCTTGGCGCGATCGCGGACCAGCTCACTCGGTCGCCCGGGTGGCAGCAGCTCGGCCGCGGTGGTCAGCCCGGTGACCGGCGTCCGGAGGTCGTGGGCAACGTCCGCGGTGAAGCGGCGCTCGGCTTCGAGCTGACCGCGCAACGAACTGGCCATCGTGTCCAGGGCGTTCGCGAGTGACTGCACCTCGTCCTTGCCCTTGCCAACGGCCTCGGACGCGGACGCGTCCAGGTCGCCGGCCGCGATCCGGCGGGCCGTGCCGGCGACGGCGACGATCCGCTTGGACAGGCTGCCCGCCAGGATCACACTCACCAGGCCGACCAGCGCCACCGTGCCGATACCGCCCAGCAGCAAGGCCTGCTGCAGGGCCTTCATCGAGTCGTCGCTGTTCTGGTAGTCCTGCTCGATCGAGAGGATCTTGCCGTCCTTGACCGCGACCGCCGCCCACATCTTCGCGTGCGGCGACCCGGTCTTGAACGTGGCCCGCTTGCCCTCGAGCACGGCGTCCCGCAGCTGCGGCGGCAGATCCGGATCGTCGAGCTTCGCCCCGAACACCGGTACGTCGTTGGTGTCGTAGCTCTGCGCCGCGAGCTGGATCCGCTCGTCCGCGAAACTCCGCGTCCGGTCCAGCCGGGCCGACTGGGCCTGGGTGTAGACCGCGACGCAGAGTACGAGGATCGCGAGCGCCGAAACCAGCAGGAAGATGAGACCGAGCTTGCCTCGGAGGCCCATCCCCTAGGCTCGCAGCTTGTACCCGAAGCCGCGGACGGTTTCGATGCGGTCGGCACCGATCTTGGTCCGCAGCCGCTGCAGGTGGACGTCGACCAGCCGGCCGTCGCCTCCCCACTCGTAGTCCCAGACCCGCTGCAGCAGCGTGGACCGGCTCAGCACCACACCGGGGTTGTTGGCGAACTCGATCAGCAGCTTGAGCTCGGTCGGCGTGAGCTGCACGGTCGCGCCACCGCGCCGTACCTCCAACGCCTCGCGGTCCAGCTCGAGATCGCCGAACGACTCCACGCCGGAGCCGGCCGCCGGTGCCGGGCGCTCCGGGTCCGAGACCGCGCGCCGCATCACCGCCCGCAGCCGCGCCACCAGCACCTGGGTGTCGAAGGGTTTGGTCACGTAGTCGTCCGCGCCGGCCTCCAGACCGAGGACGACGTCGAGCGCGTCACCGCGCGCGGACACCATCACGATCGGGACCGTACTGGTCTCGCGGATCCGTCGGCACACCGAGATCCCGTCCAGCCCGGGGAGCATGATGTCGAGCATCACGACATCCGGGTGGATCTTCTCGAATCGCTCGATCGCCTCCAGGCCGTCCTCGGCCGTGGTCACGTCGTAGCCGTGCCGCTCGAGGGTCAACTGGGTCGCCTCACGGATCACCGCGTCGTCCTCAACCATGAGAATGCGCGCTGCCGGTTCTTCCGGTACCACCGAACTTCAGTCTCCCTACTGGTCCGTCGAGCTCACCTTGATCATCTGCCGACCGTTCCAACGGTAGACCTCGACCCGCCGGCCCGACGGGCAGCAGACCGGGTCGTCGATCGCGAAGATCTTCGACTCGACCACCAGGTCCCCTTGCGGGCTGGCGTTCACGGTCGGTTGCTCGACGTTCAGACTCCAGATCGGTCGTGGACCCGAGGGTTCCACGGCGATCAGGAAGAAACCGAAGACGAACTTCTCCAGGGTGTGGATCAGGACGATCTGCTGAGGTGTACCGCTGTGCAATACATCAACGGTCTTACCCCTGCTGAGGCAACGCGAAATCACGGTGCAATTCGAAAGGACTGTCCGGGAGTAGCTCGACAGGCGCCGATCGGCGAGCAACCGGGCCCGGACCTTGTACAGGTCGAGGGCCACTTCCGGGGTCTCCTCGGGGCGTGGCGAGGTGCCACCGGTGCCCAGCGCCGGCGTCGGCGCGGTGCTCGACGGCGGCGGTGTCTCGGGCCCCTCGACCCGCAGGCCACTGCCGTTCCCACAGGCGGACAGGCCGGCCAGCGCGAGCACGGCCGCGACAGCAGGCAGCAAAGTACGGCGCCACTGACCCATCGGGCGCCTCCTACCCTGCATCCAGTCCCCCCGCGTTCAGATCACTGCCATCCATGGTGTCGGCCGGACGTCACATTCGACGGGCATGGACATCGAGTGGGCTCGACAGTTGTATTGCGGTTGCGTCACAGTGTCAGCCGGCCACGATCTTTCCGGGATTCAGCAGGTTCTTCGGGTCCAGCGCCGTCTTGATCGCGCGGTGTACGTCGAGCGCGACCGGCCCGATCTCCTCGGCCAGCCAAGTGCGCTTGAGTACGCCGACCCCGTGCTCGCCGGTGATCGTGCCGCCGAGCTCGAGGCCGATCGCCATCACCCGGTCGAACGCCTCCTGCGCGCGCTCGGCCTGCGCCTGGTCGGTCTGGTCGAACACCACGGTCGGGTGCATGTTGCCGTCGCCGGCATGCCCGAGGACGCCGATGGTGATGTCGAGCTCGGCCGACAGCTCCTCGATCCGGCCGATGAACTCCGCCAGCCGCGAGCGCGGTACGGCGACGTCGTCGATCATCGTCGTACCCAGCTGCTCGAGCGCGGTCAGTGCGGCCCGCCGGCCTTCGAGGAGCAGCTCGCCCTCGGCGTCGTCCTCGGCCTCGATGCACTCCAGCGCGCCGTGGTCGCGGCACAGCTTGGCGACCGCCGCGACGTCGGCCGCGCCGGCCTCGCCACCCGCGTCGGACTGCGCGATCAGCATCGCGCCCGCCTCGTCGGGCAGGTCCATCCGCTTGTACTTGTTGACCGCGCGGATCGTGGTCCGGTCCATGATCTCCAGCAGGCTGAGCGAGACGCCACTGCGGATGATCTCGAGAATCGCGTTACCGGCCTCGACGCCGGAGCCGAACAGCGCGGCCATCGTCCGCGGCCGGGCCGCCTGCGGACGCAGCGCCAGCGTCGCCTCGGTGATGATGCCGAGCGTGCCTTCACTGCCGACGATCAGCTTGGCCAGGTCGTACCCGGCCACGCCCTTGACGGTCTTGCGGCCGGTCCGCAGCACGCGGCCGTCGGCCAGCACGACCTCGAGACCGAGCACGTAGTCCGTGGTCACGCCGTACTTCACGCAGCACAGGCCACCGGAGTTCGTGGACAGGTTGCCGCCGATCGAGCAGAACTCCCAGCTGGACGGGTCCGGCGGGTAGAACAGCCCGTGCTCGGCGACGGCACGCGACAGCACCGCGTTGTACACGCCCGGTTGCGTGACGACGTACCGGTCGACCGGTTCGACGGCCAGGATGCGGTCCATCTTCTCCAGCGAGACCACGATGCAGCCGTCCAGCGCGTTCGCCGCGCCGGACAGGCCGGACCGCGCGCCCTGCGGCACGATCGGTACGCCGGTCTCGTTCGCCACCCGGACCGCCGCCTGGACGTGCGACGTCTCCCGGGCCAGCACGACAGCGAGCGGCATGCCGGCCGGGCAGAACATCGCCCGGTCGTACCGGTAGCTCTCCATCCGGTCCGGATCGGTCACCAGCGCCTCGGGCGGCAGCACCTGACGCAGCTTGTCGACAACCTCACTCATACAGCGAGCCTACGGTCTACTGCGCGGTACTGCGCCCTTCTCCGGTGACCGTCTCAGGTCAACGGGCGCGTCTGGTGGCGTTCTCCGAGATCTCCTCGTAGCCGCCGCCGTAGTTGTGGTACTCGCGGCCGATCGCGACGAACGTGATGCTCCCGCTGGACGCCTTCACCTTCGGCGTCCGGCAGGTGCGCTGGCCGGCGATCACCGAACCGTTGCCGCCGCTGCTGTCACAGCTGAGCACCCGGCCGTTGCTGCCGCCGCCGTACTGCACCAGGAAGGCGTTGGCCTTCGCGTTCGCCACCACGGGCGACGCCATGGTGATCTCGGCCCAGTACTGCGAGCAGTTGTCGCGGACGAGCCGGATGGTGCCCCAGCTCGGCGGTTGGTGGTTGCGAAGCATCGGCGCCGATGCGATGGATGTCGCGCCTGAGCAGCTGGCGGCCGTGACCGCCTCGGCGGGTGTGGCGGAAAGGGCGATCGCGCCCACCCCAGCCAGGCCCGCGGTGCTGAGCAGAATGCCCAGTGTCTTCATGACGAAACCCTTCCTGAGTGCACGCCCCGACGTCCACTCAGGAAGGCACACTACGCGAACGGAGCTTGCCCCGACAGTCATTCCGGTAATCGGACGGCGACACGCCGTGTCCAGTTGCTCCGGGCAAGGTTCTGCGCCTGGCTTACCCGATTAACCTCGCCCAGGAGCCGCCGGACGGGCGCCGTCAGAGGTTGCCGCGGCGCTCTTGTTCGCGTTCGATCGCCTCGAACAGCGCCTTGAAGTTGCCCTTGCCGAAGCCGAGCGAACCGTGCCGCTCGATCAGTTCGTAGAACACGGTCGGACGGTCGCCGAGCGGCGCGGTGAAGATCTGCAGCAGGTAACCGTCCTCGTCGCGGTCGACCAGGATGCCGCGCGACTGCAGCTCCTCGATCGGCACCCGCACCTCGCCGATCCGGGCCCGCAGCTCCGGGTCCTGGTAGTAGGAGTCCGGGGTGTTGAGGAACTCGACACCGTTCGCCCGCATGATGTCGACGGTCCGCAGGATGTCGTTGGTGGCCAGTGCGATGTGCTGCGCGCCGGCGCCGTCGTAGAACTCCAGGAACTCGTCGATCTGCGACTTCTTCTTCGCGATCGCCGGCTCGTTCAGCGGGAACTTCACCCGGTGGTTGCCGTTGGCGACGACCTTGCTCATCAGCGCCGAGTAGTCGGTGGCGATGTCGTCACCGATGAACTCCGCCATGTTCACGAAGCCCATCACCTTGTTGTAGAAGGCAACCCACTCGTCCATCTTGCCGAGCTCGACGTTGCCGACCACGTGGTCGATCGCCTGGAACAGCCGCGTCGGGTGTCCCTGGGGCCGCGTCACGTTGGTGGTCGCCACGACGAAGCCGGGCAGGTACGGACCGTCGTACCGGCTGCGGTCGATCAGGGTGTGGCGAGTGTCGCCGTACGCCGCGATGGCGGCCCGCCGGATCGTGCCGTGCTCGTCGGAGACGTCGTTCGGCTCCTCGAGGACGACCGCGCCGACGCTGCGGGCGTGCGCGATGCACTTGTCCACGTCCGGGACCTCGAGTGCGATGTCCGCGACGCCGTCGCCGTGCTTGCGGTGATGGTCGTGCAGCGGGCTCTTCGGGCTCACGCCACCGGTGATGACGAAGCGCGCGGAGCCGGCCTTCAGGACGTAGGCCTTGCTGTCCTTGAGCCCGGTCTCCGGGCCGGCGTACGCGACCAGGTCCATGCCGAACGCGAGCTGGTAGTACTTCGCGGTCTGGGTGGCGTTGCCGACCACGAAGACGAGCGCGTCCATCGAGGTGACCGGGAACGGGTCGGTGCTCTCGTCGTACGGCACCAGGCCGACGAGCTGCTTCAGCTGGTCGAGGTCGAGATCGGCGTCGAGCTCTGCGGGGGTGAGGTCGGTGCTGGTCATCGGGGTCCTCCCGGGTCGGGTACGTGCACCGAGCCTCGTCGGAGGGGGACAGGTTGTGCAACAGTTTGTTATTTCACTAGGCAGGTTGTGCAGTATTGTGGGGACTTCGCTGGACTGTTTGGTCAGGCTGACTATCTCCCCGGAGGTGCCATGTCGGTGGATGCGCTGGATGCCCGGATCCTGGAGTTGTTCGCCGCCGAGCCGCGGGTCGGCGTCCTCGAGGCGTCCCGGCGGCTCGGGGTGGCGCGCGGGACGGTGCAGGCGCGGCTGGACCGGCTGCAGCGCGACGGCGTGGTGCGGGGCTGGGGTCCGGACATCGACACCACCGCGATCGGCTATCCGGTGACGGCGTTCGGCACGCTGCAGATCGAGCAGGGCTCCGGACACACCACGGTCGCCGAGGCGCTCGCGCGGATCCCCGAGGTCCTGGAGGTCCACACGATCACCGGCGCCGAGGACCTGTGGTGCCGCATCGTCGCCCGCTCCAACGCCGATCTGCAACGCGTGATCGACCAGGTGGTCAAGGTCCGGGGCATCCAACGCGCCTCCACGGTGATCGCCCTCGCCGAGCAGATCCCGCACCGCGTCCTCCCGCTGGTCGAGGCCGCAACCCGGACCGCCACCACTCACTAACCGCTCAGGATCGGTCGGCCCACCGGCTCGCCAGGCGGGCGGCTCGGCGCGGGGCCGGGGTTGTTGAGTGGTGGACGTCCGCCCCATCACCATCCCGTCCGCGACTCGCGCCCCCGCGGGACAGCGGCGGGAACCGCGGATGTGGTGGCCTGGCGGCCCCGGCGGTGGTCAGGCCAGGCGCTTGGCGACCTCGACCGCGGCGCGGGCGACGCGGGGGCCGACGAAGTCGCGGTCGAGTTTGCCGAGGACGACCACGCCGATCGAGGCCTCGACACCCGGTACGCCGAGTACGGGCGACGACACACCCTGCGCGCCGGCCTGGAGCTCGCCGGACGTGATCACGAACGGCCGGCCGGCCGGATCCGGCTTGCGACGACCCGCCAGGATCGCCTTACCCGCCGCACCCTGGTCGAGCGCATGCCGCGAACCCATCCGGTACGACACGTGGAAGTCGGTCCAGCTCGGCTCGATCACGGCGATCGCCAGCGCTTCCTCACCGTCCGCGACGGTCAGGTGCGCGGTCGCACCGGTGTCCTCCGCGAGTGAGCGCAGTACCGGCAGGGCGGCGTCACGGAGCGTGGGCTGCACGCGCCGGCTGTAGTGCAGGACGGCGAGACCGAGGCGGGCCCGGCCCTCGCTGTCGCGGCGGACGAGCCGATGCAGCTCGAGGGTGTTCACGAGGCGGTACACCACCGTCCGACTGACTCCCAGCGCCGCGGCGAGCTCGGTGATGGAGAGCCCGTCCGGTGCGTCCGCCAGCAACTCGAGGACGGTGAGTCCCCGGTCGAGCGTCTGCGAGGTCTCGGCTGGCACGTTGTCAGGGTATCCGTTATTCGGGCGCGGACCGATGGGCCCGTATCTTGCTGCCGTGCGAAATTACTGGTCGCTGCTCCCCGCCGTCCTCGTGGCCGTGGTGTTGATCCTGGTCTACGCCGTCCCGACCATCATCAATCCGCAGTGGACGAGCTCGATCACCGCACTGTTCCGGAGCACGCCGGTGCCCGCCGACGCGACCCCCGAGGAGGCTCGCCGGGCGGCCGGCATCCTCGGCCCGCAGCAGCTGAAGTCGCGCCGGATGCTGGCGATCGCGATGGTGATCGGCGCGCTGATCCTGGTCGGCTTCAACATCTCGTTCAACCGCGAGGCGGTCGGCTGCTACAAGGCCGCGCGGGCGTTCGGCGCGATCGACGGCCCGGACATGAAGGACCCGTGCGTCGACATGATCTTCGGCACGTTCCTCGGCGACGGTACCGGCAGCACTTCGGAGAAGAACCCGCAGCCGGTGCAGTACTACCAGGTCGTGAAGGGCAACAAGCCGAAGTACCTGAAATGGATCCAGAACGCCCCGAAGTACGACGAGGCGGACCTGCTGATCGCCACCACCCTGAGCTGTTCCGGGGACCTGCGCGTCGAGCAGGAGGAGGACAAGATCCTCGCGTACGTCGACGTCGACACCCCCTGCCCACCGGACAGCAACGCCTCGGTGACCCCGATCAAGCTGAAGAAGCCGCTCGGCGACCGGAAGATCGTCACCGTCGGCGACAAGCCGATGACCGAGATCAACCCGGACATGGACTCCTGGTTCACCGTGCTGGGGAAGCTCGCGACCGGGGGCTAGCAGTCAGCTGAGCTTGCGGGTTCGCGAGTCGTAGAGCCGGAACGGGCGGTTGCGGGCCAGCAGGATCAGCAGGCCGGTGATGCAGACCGCGGCCCCACCGAGCAGCGCGACGGTCGGGCTGGTCAGCGACGCCGTCGTCCCCGCGACGAAGTCACCGAGCCGCGGACCGCCGGCCACGACCACGATGAACACGCCCTGCAGCCGGCCGCGCATCGCGTCCGGCGCCGCGGACTGCAGCACGGTGTTGCGGTACGCCGAGCTGACCATGTCCGCCGCGCCGGACAGCGCGAGCAGCGCCACCCCGAGCCAGATCGTGCGGGACAACCCGAACAGCCCGACCGCGGTCGCGTACGCCGTGATCGCCAGGACAATCGCCACGCCCTGACGCCGTACCCGGGTCACCCAGCCGGAGAAGATCACGCCGATCAGAGCCCCGATCGCCGGCGCGGCCTGGAGCACGCCGACCGTCCGGATGCCGCCCGCGAAGAACGCGCCCGCGACCGCCGGGAACAGCGCCCGCGGCTGCGCGAACACCATCGCGAAGATGTCCGCGAGGAACGTCGCGAGCAGCGCCGGTGCCGCCCGCAGGAACGCGAACCCCTCGAGTACCGACCGCAGACCGGCCCGCCGGACCGCTCCGGTCGGCGGCACCGCCGGGAGCCGGAACAGCGCGTACAGCGCCGCGGTGAACGTGACCACGTCGACCAGGCACGCCGCCGCGAAGCCCCGCCACGCGATCACCGCCGCACCGAGCAACGGTCCGGCGGTGAAGCCCAGGTTGAACGCGGCCTGGCTGAGCGTGTTCGCGGCCGGCAGCAGTTCGGGCCGGATCAACCGCGGGATGATCGCCGACCGGGCCGGGTTGTTCACCGCGAAACACGCCGACTGACAGGCCACGACGGCGTACAGGACCCCGACCTGTCCCCAGCCGAAGTGCGCCTGCAGCACCAGGACCATCGACAGCAGCCACAACCCCGTCGACGAGACCAGCGAGAGGGTACGGCGGTCGATCGCGTCGGCCATCGCCCCGCCGTACAGCCCGAAGACGATCAGCGGGACCAGCGAGAACAGGCCCACCAGTCCGACCGAGAACGTCGAGTGCGTCAACGCGTAGACCTGGATCGACACGGT
Source organism: Kribbella sp. NPDC004875 (assembly GCF_042873375.1). Lineage (NCBI taxonomy): Bacteria > Bacillati > Actinomycetota > Actinomycetes > Propionibacteriales > Kribbellaceae > Kribbella > Kribbella sp. NPDC004875. The sequence continues at coordinate 377,160 of NZ_JBIALI010000006.1, read as the reverse complement.
GACGGCCGTCATCTGCTGGCCGAGCTGCGACACCGTGGACCCGATCCACAACCGCCGGAAGTCGGCGGACTCACGCAGCGGGCGGATGTCGGTGAGCAGACGCACGATGACAACTTATGCCACGGTGTAAACGCTCACACGCGCGGGAACATCTCATGTTCGAAGGGCTCGCCGACCGGCAGGTCGAGGCCGTCGGTGCAGACGTGACCGCCGCCGGTGAACGTCGCGTCCGCGTCGATGTAGATCGCCACGTGCGCGATCCGCGGGTCGTCGGTCAGGTTCGGCGTCGCCGAATGCGCGAGATAGGCGTTGTGGAAGGTGCAGTCGCCGGCCTGCAACGGGATCGTCAGCCGCTCCTCCCAGCGCAGATCGGGCGCGGCGCGGAACATGTCGTCACGATCCGACAGGTCCTGGCTGCGCAGGTCCTGGTGGTTCTGCGAGCCGGGGATGAACGTCATACAGCCCTTCTCCACCGGTACGTCGACCAGCGCGACCCACGCCGACAGCGACGCCCGCGAGCCGGCATGCGGCCAGTACGGCGCGTCCTGGTGGAACTCGGTCGCGGCCCCGTTGTGCGGCGGCTTGATCAGCAGCTGGTCGTGCCAGATCCGCAGCGGTACGCCGGCCAGCGCGGTGGCGGCCGCCGCGAGCCGCGGGTCCAGCGTGAGCTCCCGCAGTACGTCGTTCTGCCGCCAGACGTTGACGTACTGGTTGAAGATCTTCGACTCCTTGAACAGGTCGTCGGCGTTCGCGGTCCACTCGGTCGCGGCGGCGGCGAACCGGGCCGCATCGTCGCGGCTGATGATGTTCTTGATCCGCACCACGCCGTCGCGGCGGTAGGCGGAAATGGTCTCCTCATCGACGGTCACAGGTGCCGTAGGCTCGGTGGTGGTCATCGGCGTACTCCTCGGATTCCGTTGGCCTGGAAGGTGGTTCCAGGTTCGCGGACGGCTACTCGCCGGGGACAGGCGGTGGTTGACCAGGACTTGACTGATCTTGACCTCCTGGAGGCGGCGGTGCACAACGTGCTGAGCAGTGCGGTCTTCCCGGATCCACGGCTGCCGGTCGCGGGTGAGCGGATCGAGGTCGTCGCGGACGTCGCGCCGCACAGTCATGCGTTCTTCGAGGTCGCCGTGGTGCTGGCGGGGCGTGGGACGCATGTGTCCGCGGCGGGCGAGGTGGAGTTGGGGCCGGACGCGCTGGTGGTCATCCGGCCCGGGGAGTGGCACGGGTACACCGGGTGCGACGGGCTGGTGGTGCGGAACGCGTACCTCGGTCCGGACGTGTTCGCATTGCTGTCCGGCGCGCTCGTGCCGGGGGCGTTGGCCGCGGGCAGTGCACCGCCGGCGCATCCCGCCGTACAGCACGCGATGCGGCTGCTCGAGGCGGATCTGGCCGAGGCGTGGACGCTCGAACGGCTCGCGGCGGCCGTCAACCTCGCGCCCGGGTATCTGGTCCGGCTGTTCGGGCGGACGGCCGGGATCTCGCCGATGGCCTACCTGAACCGGGTCCGGGCCGAACGCGCGGCCGGCCTGCTGATCGAGACCGAACTCCCGGTCGCGACCATCGGCACGATGGTCGGCTGGCACGACCCGAGCCACGCCACCCGCCGCTTCCGCACCACCTTCGGCCTGAGCCCCACCACCTACCGAGCCACCTTCCGCCCGACCACACCCCCACCCCACTAACTTCCCAGCCATACGCAGATTCACCATCTGTGCCCATCCCGGTAGCTTCGTGGTTCGCCACCCACCTCCCTCCCCCACTCACATTCACCATCTGTGCCCATCCCGGTAGCTTCGTGGTTTCGGGGGGTAAGCGAAGATGTCCCCATGACGTCGTCGTTGCGCACGCCTGACCCGAACCCCGGCTGGCTCTCCGAGTTCGCGCTCGCCGAGACCCGCACGCGGGTGCCGATCCTGTACGTCGAGGCGGTCCCGGCCCGGGTCGACACGCTCGGCCAGATCGAGCACATCGGGGTCCTGCTCCGGACCTCTCCCGCGACCGGCGAGATCACCCGCACGCTGGTCTCCGGCCGGGTGCTCCACAACGAGTCGATCCGCGACGCGCTGCAGCGCAACATCGAGAAGGACCTCGGCCCGGCCGCGTTCCCGCGGCTGCCCGCCACGCTGGTCCCGGTCACGGTCGCGGAGTACTTCCCGTTCCCCGGCATGACCCCGCTGCACGACCCCCGCCAGCACGCGGTCGCCCTGGTGTACGTCGTCCCCGTCACCGGCGAGTGCAACCCGCGCCAAGACGCCCTCGAACTCACCTGGCTGACCCCCGAGGAAGCCCTCGCTCCGAGCCTCCTGAACGACCTCGAAGGCGGCCGCGGCCAGCTGCTCAAACAAGCCCTCGCCTGGTCCGGCGCCATCGTCTGACCAGCTCTGCGCGCCTCACCAGGGGAGGCGGCCCGCTGCGGCGTACACGTGGCCGGTTGGGCCGGCGGCGTTCAGCGTTGCGAGCTCGACCGCGACTGCTGCGCCCTGGGCGGGGGTGCGCTGCGCGGTCCAGCCGCCCATGTCGGTGGCGCAGTTGCCGGGGTCGGCGGCGTTGACCAGGATGCCGGTGCCGCGCAGCTCGTTGGCGAGCATCACCGTGACCATGTTCACCGCCGCCTTCGACGCGTTGTAGCCGAGCGTCAGCACCGTCGACATCCGCGATTCCGGATCCCCGACCTGCGCGAACGACGCCAGCGACGTCGACAGGTTCACGATCCGCGCCTGCCCTGCCTTCTCCAGCAGCGGCAGGAACGCCTGCGTCACCGCCACCAACCCCACGACATTCGTCTCGAACGCGGACCGCAGTACCTCGGCGCCGATCCGCGTCACCGCATCATCCCCCTCGGGAATGATCGCCGCGTTGTTCACCAGCACGTCGAGCCGCCCGTACGCCGACACCCGCTCGACCGCCGCCCGCACCGATACCGGATCCGTCACGTCCAACTGCAGGCCGACCACATCCAGGCCCTCGGCAACCAACTCCCGCACCGCGACCTCCCCGCGCCGCAGATCCCGCGACCCGACCAGCACGCGGAACCCACGCTCCCCCAACTGCCGCGCGATCTCCTTGCCAATCCCTTTGTTGGCGCCCGTCACGAGCGCAATCTTCGTCATGCCGTCCACGCTGCCCGCACCCGATCACCCGAGGCAGAGCGAGCCGACCCTGGGACCGGCGCTCCCTGGATACGTCCGGCCAGGCCTGCGATCCTGGACGACGTGGATCGCGACGGACTGGCCGAGTTCCTCCGGGTACGCCGGGAAGCGCTGCGACCGTCCGACGTAGGCATCCCGTCCGGACCGCGCCGCCGTACCCCGGGCCTGCGCCGCGAGGAGGTCGCGGCCCTCGCCACCATGTCCACGGACTACTACACCCGCCTCGAACAGGGCCGCGGCCCGCGGCCGTCCCGTCCGGTGCTGACCGGGCTGGCTCGCGCACTGCGACTGTCCGACGACGAGCGAGCCCACCTGTTCCGGCTGGCCGGCGAACAGCCCGGTCCCCCTCCTGGTCCACCCTCCGACGTGCGCACCGGCGTACTGCGGATGCTCACGCGCCTCGACGTACCGGGTCTGGTCCTGGACGCGAAGTACGACGTCCTCGCCTGGAACCCGCTGGCGGCGGCCCTGATCACAGATTTCTCCGCACTCCCGCCCCGCGACCGCAATCTGCTACGGCTGCGTTTCCTCACCGACCGGCAGACCGAACTGTTCGGCGAGGACGCCACCCGCGAGTTCGCCCGGGAGGCAGCGGCCGACCTGCGCGCCGCGACCAGCACCTACCCGGACGACCCGGAACTCGCCCGTCTGGTCCGCGATCTGCAGAACGGGAGCGCGGAGTTCGCGGAGATCTGGGCGCGGCATGCAGTCGGGCGCCAGCAATCGTTGTGCCAGACGATCTTCCACCCGCAGGTCGGCCGCATCGACGTGATCTGCGAGGTTCTCGTCGTCCCCGAACGCGACCAGCGCGTGGTCCTCTACACCGCCGAGCCCGGCTCGCCGTCCGACCAGGCGATCCAGCTGCTGGAAGTGATCGGAATTCAGAAGTTGACAAGCCGCGCCTGATCAAGCGACTGTTTGATCCGTTGGATTCCGACGGAAGGATCTGCTTGATGCGTAAGTTACTTACGATTCCGGTGGTTCTCGGGCTGCTGGTCATCCCGGCGGCCGCGGCGGTGGCCGATCAGCGCAGCGAGCCTACGGTGCCGGCGGGTCCGGGCACGCTGGTGTTCGCCGACGAGTTCGACGGGACGGCGATCGACCGGAGCAGGTGGGCCATCCACTCGAACGCGGAAGCCGACCAGTGCCTCGGCAACAAGGGCAACCAGCAGCTCGAGTGGCACACCTGGGACGCACTGTCGGTTGCCGACGGCAAGCTGACGATGACGGCGCGGAAGAACAACCCGGCGAACGGGTACGAGTGGTCCGGCGCGCTGATCACGACCGGTCAGGCGTGCGGGCACGAGCCGTCGAAACCGTTCGCCGTGCAGACCGGTGACTACATCGAGACCCGGCTGAAACTCCCGGCGGACAAGGGATTCTGGCCGTCCACCTGGACCTGGAACGGCAACGGTTCCAACGAGCAGGACACCTACGAGTTCTACAGCGACAACCACAAGGCGCTGTACCTGACCAACCACCAGTCGCCCGGCGGCGGGTGCACGTACCAGTCACCGACCGACCTCACCACGGACTGGCACACGATCGCGCAACAGCTCGGACCGGACCAGACGGTCTGGTACCTCGACGGCAAGGAGATCTGCCGCCAGGGCGCGTACACCGCCGGCAGCAGTGACGCACTGATCCTCGACCTCTTCGTCTACGGCAAGATCCCGCCGGCCGTCACGTCCGGCTCCGTGCAGATCGACTACGTGCACGTCTACCGCCCGTAAAGGCTGAGGCCCAGCACCCCGACCTCGTGATGGGGTGCTGGGCCTCGGGGGAACACCGGGCGGGGCTGTGCCCGGTGCGTGCGTACCTATTGCCCGGTGATCGTGAAGGCAGACCCGGGCTCCTTGAGAATGTCGCCGTCGCGGGAGTTCGTGATCGTGACATTGCTCAGGCCGGCGCTGCCGCGCGCTCCGGACATCGCGAGGATCCCGGAGCCGTTGTTCGACTTGTCGATCTTCACGTTGCTGACCGCAACGTTCGGCATCTCCCCGCCACCGGTCTTGAACTGAATCCCGTCGTACGTCGAGTCGTAGATGTCGGTGTCGCGGATCGTCACCCCGGGGATCGGAAGGTTCGACGGGAACAGCGTGATCGCGCCGAACTCCTGCGCCTCGCCCCAGAACACTCCACCACAGCGGTACAGCGCGTTGTTCGCGATCGTCGTCGTACCGGAGAACGGCAGCGGGTCGTGGTCGGTCGCGAGCATGATGCCGGGGTAGTTCATCGTGTCGGAGACCAGGTTGTTCTCGATCTTGTTGCCGTAACCGCCGTAGATCGCGATCCCGTTCGCCCGCCACGGCAGCTGGACGGTGTTGTTGGCGAACGTGTTGTCGTGGCCGATGTCGACCGACTGGTCCTTGACGTACTTGTTCGCCCAGACCGCGAGCGCGTCGTCGCCCGTGGTGCGGAAGGACGAGTTGAACACCTTCGAGTTCCGGGTCCCGTTGGAGAAGTTGATGCCGTCGGCGTAGGTGTCCCGGATCCGCATCCCGCTGAACTCGAGCCCGTCGGCCGGTCCCCACAGCTCGGGGATGTTGTCGTAGTCGCGGCCGACCCAGACCCCGACGTTCGAATGCTCGATCCAGACGTTGCTGATCTTCGTCCCGGTCCCGAACCGGCCGTTCAGCCCGACCCCGCCCTCGGCGTTCCCGTCACCGCCGCGGATCCGTCCGGAGCCGAAGATCGCGATGTCGCTGAGCTGGACATTCTTGTCGATGTCGAACCCGAAGTTGCCTTCGTGCGGGTGGTTGATGCCGCCGGCGTTCTGCGGCTCGATCGTCGAGTACAGCTGTGAGTACCACATGCCCGCGCCGCGGATCGTGGCGTTGCTGATCCCGACCTGGTTGTACTGGCCGCGGTTCTGCGGGTCGTCGGTGAGGATCTTCTGCTCCTGCCGCCACTGCCCTTCCGGGATCCACACGCAGCTGATGACGCCGTTCTGGTCGTCGGTCACCGCGCGCTGGATCGCGTCCGCGTCGTCGATCCCGTCGTTGGGCACGGCGCCGTACTGCGTGATCGACGTGCAGCCGGCCGGCTGGCTCAGCGGCGGCGCGACCTGCTCGAGATCGACCAGGTCGATGACGTAGTACGCCGCGGAGTCGCCGGCGTCGCGCTGCAACCTGAACTTCGTGCCCGCCGGGTACGACTGGTTGAGCAGGGCATGTGATTCGTCGAAGAGCCGGCGGGCGTCGCCGCCCGGCGTGTTGGTCAGGCCTTCGGGTTGGTCGGTGTTGCCGTAGAGCCAGCTGTTGTGGCTCGACAGAGTGAGCTTCTGCTTGAACGTGCCGTCGACGTACAGGCTGATGGTTGCCTGCAGCCCCTGTCCGTCGGCGGAGTCCGGGATCGAGTTGCGGACCACGATCGAGTTGGTCGGGACGGTCGACGTGAACTCGACGTACTGGCCGCTCGAGTTCAGCCGCACCGACTGCCGGCCGGACGACTCGGTCGCGAAGTTCGTGTGCCCGAAGGTCCGCTTCGCGTCCGCGGTCAGCAGGGTTCCGGTGTAGTCACCGGCCTCCGCCTCGTACGAAGTGAACGGGACCGCCGCACCGCGTCCGACGACGACCGACTTCGTGAAGATGTTGTTGGTTTCGTTGGTCTCGGCAACAGTATCGGTCGCGTCGGCCGTTCCGACGAGAGTCGCGCCGCCGTTCGCGGCCGTCCAGGTGCCGCTGATCGCTACGTTCGCGGTGGATCCGGCAGCGATCGATGGCGTGCTGCCGTTGAGCGTGGTGGATCCGATGGTGAGACGGGTCACGCTGGTCGCCGCGGCCGTGGTGCCGCGGTTGTTGACGGCGACGGTGAAGGAGACCTGGTTTCCTGGCGCCGGGTTGGCCGGGTTCGACGTGACGCCGGTGATCTGGAGGTCCGGGCCCGCGGCTTGGGCGATGGCCAGTTGGGTTGGGGCCTGGAGGGTGTTGTTGTCGTCGTTCTGCTCGACGACCGAGTTGGCCGGATCGGCGACGGCGGCGACGGTGTAGTTGCCTTGGGCATGTGTACCGGTCGTGGCGGTGACCGTGCTGGAGGCGCCGGCTGCGAGGGCCTGGACGTTCGCGGTGCCGGCGACCGAGCCGCCGAGGAGGAAGTTCAGGCTGCTGGCCGGGGCGGCCGCGGAGCCCTCGTTCTTGACGGTCGCGGACAGCGTGATCGGGGTGGTTTCGGTCGGGTTCGCGGGTGACCAGTCGACGTTCGTGACCACGAGATCGGGATTCGGAGCCGCCGTACCGAACACCTGGAACTCGGCGACCTGACCGCCGGGCGCGCCGGAATTGCCGAAGAACTGCAGTCGAAGGTCGGCGTACCGGCCAGTGACAGGGATGGTGACCGTGTTCTGGTTGGCCGACGGGTCGAACTGGTAGTCGGTGCGTGCGACGACCGAGGTGAAGGTTGTTGCCGACTGTTCGCGGCCGAGGACCTCGATGCTCTGGGCGCGTGCACCCCAGATCTGGTCGGGGTCGAGCCGGACCGCGACCGAGGTGACATCGGCGTTCGCGCCGAGCTTCACGGTGAGCGTCGACGGGTAGCCGTTGGACTCCCAGTAGGTGCCGGCGTTGCCGTCGTTCGCGTTGGTGGCGACGAAACCGGCGACCGAGGTCGACGCTTCGATCGTCTTGCCGGCGGCGAGATCTGTGCCGGTCGGCGGTTCGACCGGCCCGCCGCTGGGCCCGGCCACATCGAACTCCGAGAGTTGCGCGGCCGCCCAGCCCGTGTTCGCGGTGAATGTCAGCCGCACAAAGCGTGCCGAGGTGGCACTGAAGTCGATCGTGACGACATTCGTCCCGCTGAAGCTGTACGCCGTACCGCTGACGACTGTGGTGAACGCCGAGCCGTTCGCGCTGGCCTGGACCGTCAGCGTCTGGGTCCGCGGGCCCCAGGCGGCGGGCAGCTTCAGCGTGACCTGATCGACGTCCCTCGTCGCGCCGAGATCGGCCTGGATCCACTGCGGAAAGGTGTTGTTGGCGCTCTCCCAGTAGGTGTTCTGGTTGCCGTCGCCGGCGTTCGCGCTGGGGTATTCGGGGAGTGACGTGCTGGCGGAGAGGGTCTTCGCCAGGTTGGCGGCTGTCGCCTTGGCGGCGGCTGTCGCTTTGGCGGCGGCCGGGCCAGGGCTCGAGCCGAGGGTGAGCAGGACGGCGGCGAGTAACAGCCGCAGCAGGATCTTCCGGCGCATCGAGAGGTCCTCCATCGGGGGCGGTAGGGAGGTTTGTTTGAGAAATTGCGTTAGATTGACGACTTCTTGCAGCTTGGTAGTCGAAGCTTGCAGGACCACTAGCACTACGTCAACACTTCGCCACGCACGGAAACACCCCGTCCTGGATCCCAGGACGGGGTGTCAGGTGTGCTTGGTGCGGGCGGGCTCAGGCTCGGCGCTGGGCGGCCCAGTCCCGGATGAGTTCGATGCGTTCCTTGAGCTGGATCGAGGAGGCGTGCGCGGCCGCGGGACCGCCGAGTTTGCGGCGCAGGTCGTTGTGAATGACGCCGTGTGGCTGGCCGGTGCGGTGATGCCACGCGGCGACCAGGCCGTTCAGCTCGCGGCGGAGCAGTGCGATCTGCTCGTGGGTGGCGAGCTCGGCCGGGGTCGGGTCCTCGCGCTCGGCCGCCGCCGGCCGGGACTTCTTCTGCGCCGCGAGCGACTTCTGCTGCCGCTTGTGCAGCAGCTCCCGCACCTGATCCGGCTCCAGCAGTCCGGGCAGGCCGAGGAAGTCGAGCTCCTCGTCCGACGCGTTCTCGCCGCCGGTCCCGTAGTCGCCGCCGTCGAACACCACGCGGTCGAAGCTCGCGTCCGACCCGAGCGCCTCGAAGTTGCCCTCGATCTCGTCGCTGGCGCCTTCGGCCTGGTTGGCCTGCTTCAGCAGGTCGTCCTCGAGGGCGAAGATGTCGCCGTCCTCGTTGGTGTTCTTCCGCCCGAGGACGTGGTCGCGCTCGACCTCCATCTCGGCCGCGAACCCGAGCAGCCGGGTCACCGACGGCACGAACACCGACGCCGTCTCACCCCGCTTCCGCGCTCGGACGAACCGGCCGACCGCCTGCGCGAAGAACAGCGGCGTCGAGGTCGGTGTCGCGTACACGCCGACCGCCAGCCGCGGCACGTCGACACCCTCGGACACCATCCGTACGGCGACCATCCACCGGGACTCGTCCTCGGAGAACTTCGCGATCTTCTTGCTCGCCGCCTTCTCGTCGGACAGCACGACGGTCGGCGACTCGCCGGTGATCTCCCGGAGCGTCTTCGCGTACGCACGGGCCGTGTTCTGGTCACCCGAGATCACCAACGCGCCGGCGTCGGGCATGTGCCGCCGGACCTCGGTCAGCCGCTTGTCGGCCGCCGAGAGCACTGCACCCATCCACTCACCGGCCGGGTCGAGCGCGGTACGCAGCGCCTGCGCGGTCAGGTCCTTGGTCAGCGGTTCGCCGAGTCGTGCGGCGACCTCGTCACCGGCCTTCGTACGCCAGCGCATCTCGCCGGAGTACGACATGAAGATCACCGGGCGGACGACGTGGTCACGCAGGGCGTGCCCGTACCCGTAGGTGTAGTCCGCCTTGCTCCGGGCGACGCCGTCGTGACCCGTCTCGTAGGTGACGAACGGGATCGGGTTGTCGTCGCTGCGGAACGGCGTACCGGTCAGGCAGAGCCGGCGAGCGGCGGGTTCGAAGGCCTCGCGGACGCCCTCACCCCAACTGAGCGCGTCACCGCCGTGGTGCACCTCGTCGAGGATCACCAGGGTCTTGAACCGCTCGGTCCGGACCCGGAACGCCAGCGGGTTCACCGCGATCCCGGCGTACGTCACCGCGACGCCCTGGAAGTCCTTGTTGGTCTTGCCCCGCCGTCCGGCGAAGGACGGGTCGATCGCGATCCCGGCGCGGTCGGCGGCCTCGGCCCACTGGACCTTGAGGTGCTCCGTCGGCGTCACCACGGTGATCCGCTCGATCTGCCGCCGATGCAGCAGCTCGGCGGCCACGGTCAGTGCGAAGGTGGTCTTGCCCGCACCCGGCGTCGCGACCGCGAGGAAGTCCCGCGGGTTGCTGTCGAGATAGAGCTGGAGCGCCTCCGCCTGCCAGGCTCGCAGTTTGTTCGCGGTTCCCCAGGCGGCGCGATCCGGGTACGCCGGGGGGAGCACACCGGGGCTGGCCGGCACATGCGAATCCACAGAGAGCTACTCCCCCGAAAGACGACAGTGAGCCGGGCAGGAAGGTTACCCGAGATCCGTTACGAGATCAGATCCGCCGGCACCACCGTCACGTCGAACGGGCTCGTCAACCGCACCGATTCCTCCCCCGTAGCCTTCGCGACCTGCGTATATGCGCCGTCCCGCAACTCCCAGGCGATCAGACTCGGCGTGTCGGGATCCACCACCCAGTACGCCGGACACCCCGCCGCCTCGAGTCGCGAGAACTTGACCATCACGTCGAAGCGCCGCGTGCTCGGCGACAACACTTCGACCGCAAGCAGCGGCGGCCCGGGCAGGTCGCGCTTCGTGAACGCGTCACGGCGAGCGACCAGGAGGTCCGGGATCATCACCGTGTCGTCCGCCAGCACCACATCGAACGGCGCCGCCATGACATAGAGCTCCGGCGGGCACGCCTGCCTCAGCTGGATCAACAGGTTGACGGCCATATCCTGGTGGTTGAACGACGGGCTCGGTGTCACGAGGAGCGCCCCGTCGATGAGTTCGTGCCGGTACCCGTCATCGAGCATCCGATCGAGATCGGCTCTGGTCATCGGCGCGGCCACTCGGGTCAGGACGTCCGGCGGGTCGGGAGTGGGTTCCACGAGACTCATACTGCCTCCTTCGATCGGTCACGTCAGAGAACATGCCGCGATCTGCCCCGGGTTGGCCCGCGAATCGTCCGGCTGTGGAAAAGTTCCGGATCGGCTGGTGACGCGGCCTACACTCGGGGGTATGAGTACTCAGCTGACCCCCGGCGCGGAGACGGTCGTCGACGAGCGCACCAAGCCGTCACTGGACGACGGGGACCACGAACGGTTCTCGCACTACGTGCCCAAGGACAAGCTGACCGAGGCGATGGTGATGGGCACGCCGGTCGTCGCCCTCTGCGGCAAGGTCTGGGTCCCGAGCCGCGACCCCGAGCGCTTCCCGGTCTGCCCCGAGTGCAAGGAGATCTGGGACTCCCTCAACCCCGGCGACGAAGGCAACGACGGCGGCGAGGAGTAGCCCGCCACTGCGTCAGGCCGCGCCGGCTCCCGTCGCTGCCGCACGCCTGGCGGGTTATGTGGTCGCTGGCGTGCTGCAACACGCTAGCGGTCACATAATCCGCCACCGCTCACAGCCGCCCACCCAACCGAGCACCTCACCCACCGCGGTCGCCTCAGGCGGCGCTCGTTCGACAGGTCAGGGTCAGTTCTGGGTGGGGTCGTCGGGGTAGGTGGCTAGGTAGGCCATTTGGTCGTTCTGGCGGCGGAGGACTCGGCGCCAGAGGGTTTCGGGGGCGTGGCCGAAGACGTCTTCGGGTTCGGACTCGACGACGTACCAGGCGCCTTCGGCGATCTCGCCCTCGAGCTGGCCGCTGGACCAGCCGGCGTACCCGGCGAAGATCCGCATCCGGGCGATGGCGCCCTCGAGCAGCTCCGGCGGTACGTCGAGGTCGACCAGCCCGATCCTCCCGAAGCAGCCACGCCACCCGGGTGGGTCGGTGGACTCGATCACCTCGGCGACCGCGAGGGCGCTGTCGGTGCCGACCGGGCCGCCCATGAACAGGACGCCGGGCTCGTCGACCGTGGACGACCAGTCCGGCAGTACGCGGTCCACGGACAGGTCCGCGGCGCGGTTGACCACCACCCCGAGTGCACCGTCGTCGTCGTGGTCCAGCAGCAGGATCACGGACCGGCGGAAGGGCGGTTCGTCGAGCAACGGGGTCGCCACCAGCAGCGAACCGGTCAGGGTCGAGACCGTCATACCCCCATCATGGCGTACGACGGTTCGCGCGGAAGCCGATCCAGGCGCCGAACGCGACCCCGGCCAGGTCCGCGAGCGCGTCGAGCGGGTCGCCGTCGCGCTGCGGAAGCAGCCAGTGCTGGACGAGTTCGCTGACGATCGCGTTCGCGGCGAGTGCCCCCAGCAACCAGCGAGCGGGTACGCCGACCTTCAGCCCGGTGAACGCCACGGCCGCGAACAGGAAGAAGTGCGCGACCTTGTCGATCTGCGGGATCCCGACGTGCGGACCCGCCTCGCGCGGCGCGTACACGCCGTACAGCTGCAGCGCGACGGCCGCGACGAACGCGATCCGCCAGAGCCAGACGGTCCGCCGGCTCGCTTTGGTCTCCCCCGCCACGGACACGGTCACGCCGGCGCGTCGTCCGGGTAGTTCTCGTGCGCCGGCGCCTTGCCGCCGGCGGCGTCGCGGACGGCGTGCGCCACCATCGTGTGCACCTCGGGGTGGAAGACGCTCGGCACGATGTACGCCGCGTTCAGCTCCTCGTCGGTCACCACGCCGGCCAGCGCCCGGGCGGCGGCCAGCTCCATCTCGACCGACACCTTCGAGGACTGCGCGTCGAGCAGACCGCGGAACACCCCCGGGAAGACCAGTACGTTGTTGATCTGGTTCGGGTAGTCGCTGCGGCCGGTCGCGACCACGGCGGCGTGCTCGCCCGCCTCGGCCGGGTCCACCTCGGGGGTCGGGTTGGCGAGCGCGAACACGATCGAGTCCTTGTTCATCGTCGCGATGTCGGCACCGGTCAGGATGTTCGGCGCGGAGACGCCGATGAACACGTCCGCCCCGGCGACCGCGCCCTTCAGATCGCCGCTGTACTTGGCCGCGTTGGTGTTCTCCGCGATCCAGCGCAGCTCCGGCGACAGCCCGGCGCGCTCGGTGTGGATGACACCGTCGATGTCGGCGACGCAGGTGTCCTTGACCCCGGCCGCGAGCAGCAGCTTCAGGATCGCCGTACCGGCCGCGCCGGCGCCGGACAGCACCACCCGCACGTTCGTGATGTCCTTGCCGACCACGCGGAGCGCGTTGTACAACGCGCCGACCACGACGACCGCCGTACCGTGCTGGTCGTCGTGGAAGACCGGGATGTCGAGCTCCTCGCGCAGCCGGGCCTCGATCTCGAAGCAGCGTGGCGCGGAGATGTCCTCCAGGTTGATGCCGGCGAAGCCCGGCGCGATCGCCTTGACGATCGAGACGATCTCGTCGGGGTCCTGGGTGTCCAGGCACAGCGGCCAGGCGTCGATCCCGGCGAAGCGCTTGAAGAGCGCGGCCTTGCCCTCCATCACCGGCAGCGCGGCCTTCGGGCCGATGTTGCCGAGCCCCAGTACGGCGGAACCGTCGGTGACCACCGCCACGCTGTTGCGCTTGATGGTCAGCCGGCGGGCGTCGTCGGGGTTGTTGGCGATCGCCAGGCAGACCCGCGCGACGCCCGGCGTGTAGACCATCGAGAGGTCGTCGCGGTTGCGGATCGGGTGCTTGGACTCCATCTGGATCTTGCCACCGAGGTGCATCAGGAACGTCCGGTCCGAGACCCGGGCGATCTCGACGCCGGGTACGGCGCGCATCGCCTCGACCAGGCGGCCGGCGTGCTCGGTGTCGGCCGCGGCGCAGGTGACGTCGATCCGCAGCCGCTCGTGCCCGGACGCGGTCACGTCGAGCGCCGTGACCAGGCCGCCGGCCTGCTCGACCGCGGTCGTCAGCTTGCTCACCGTCGAGCCACCCGCGGGCACCTCGAGGCGAACGGTGATGGAGTACGAAACACTCGGCAAGGCAGTCACGCGGGTGATCCTCTCATGTCACTGGTAAGCCCTGGAGGTTACGTACGTAAAGTGCACGACAGAGGTCCGGGTGCACCGCGCGGCCCTCGATCTGCTCAGCCGGCCCCGGTCGCCGGACGCCCTGCTGTCGGCGAACAGACCCACCCACCGCCTCAGCTTGGGGGGGTTCACCTCGCCCGTTGCCCGTTCACCCGCTGCACGCAACTGGTGAACGGGCCAAGTGACGGGTGCACCCCTCAAATGCCTGGGCGGCCGGGCGGCCGGTAGGCGGGCGGCGGGGCGGGCGGTGGGGTGAGCGGGTGGGGTGGATGGGGTGGGTGGGTGGTTAGCTGGTGGGGTTTTCTTCAGCGTAGATCTTGGCCGCGTTGGAGGCGTCGATCAGCCGCGTCGGGAGCGTCTGGGTCTTCTCGATGGTGCCGCAGTCGACCAGGATCTTCTTGGCCGCGGCGATCGCTTCCTTGCCGTTCGTCGGGTAGGTGAAGGTGGCGGACAGCCGGCCCTGTTCGACGGCCTTGATACCGCCGGACGGGATCGGCAGCGCGTCGATACCGGTGAACTTCATCTCCTTCTCGCGGCCGACCGCCTTCGCGGCCAGGTAGGCGCCCTCGGCCATCGGGTCGTTGTGCGAGAACACGACGTCGATCTTCGGGTTCGCCTTCAGCAGCGCGTCCATCTGCGACTGGCCCTTCTCCCGCAGCCAGTCACCGCTCGCGCTCGCGATCACCTTGACCTTCGGGTTGCCCTTGATCCCCTCGACGAACCCCTCGTGCCGCTCGGCCTGCGGCGTCGCGCCGGCCAGGCCCTTGAGCTCGACCACGTTGCCACCCTGCGGGAGCAGCTTCTCGGCGATGTACTTGCCGGCCTCGCGGCCGATCTGCACGTTGTCGCCGCCGATGAACCCGGTGTACGCGTCACCTTCGACCTTGCGGTCCAGCACGATCACCGGGATGCCCTTGTCGTAGGCCTTCTTCACCACCGCGGTCAGCGGCTTGGCCTCGTTCGGACTGATGATCAGCAGGTCGATCTGCTGGGTGATGTAGTTCTCCACGTCCGCGACCTGCTTGGCGTTGTCCTGCGCCGCGTCGGCGAACTTCACGTCGAACTGTGGCACGTCCTTGGCGGCCGCCTTGATGTCGTCGTCCATCCGCTGCCGGTACGGCTCGGCGACGTTCGCCTGGCTCATCCCGATCGTGTACTTGCCGTCGGCCCCCTTGCAGGACTTGGAGGCCCCGGGCGACGCACCAGACGTCCGGTCGTTCGTCGTACCGCAGCCGGCCAGCGCGAGGGCAGCAACGGTGGTGGCAACGGTGGCGGTGGCGATCGGCAACTTCAGTGAGCGCATGACAGAGCCTTCCTTACGAAGTGGGGCGGAGTCGCTGCAGCGCGGCCGCGGCAACGATCACCAGTCCCTTGATCAGGAGCTGGATGTTGGAGTCGATGTTGTTCAGGGCGAGGATGTTGTTCAGTACGCCGAGCAACAGCGCCCCCGCCACGGTCCCGGCCACCGAACCGCGGCCACCCGCCAGGCTGGTCCCGCCGATCACCACCGCGGCGATCGCGTCCAGCTCGTAGCCGAGGCCGTCGTTCGGGCTGCCCTGGTTGAGCTGTACGGCGTGCACGATGCCGGCCAGCGAGGCGAGCAACCCGCAGATCGCGAACACCGCGATCTTCACCCGGACCACCGGTACGCCGGACAGCCGCGCGGCCTTCTCGTTGCCGCCGACGGCGTACAGGTGCCGGGAGAACGCGCTGACCCGGAGGAACACCACCGCGGCGATCGCGACCACGGCGAAGATGATCACCGGGATCGGGACCAGACCGCCGAACGTGCGCTCACCGAGCAGCGCGAACGACGCCGGCGCCTCGTTCGGCCCGTCGCCGTACGCGATCGCGACGCCTTGGCCGCCGGACCAGATTCGGGCCAGACCTCTGGCGATCTGCAGGCCGGCGAGCGTGACGATGAAGGACTGGATGCCGATCATCGCGGTCGCGATGCCTTGCAGCGCACCGAAGAGCAGGCCGATCACGAGCACCAGCACGACCGAGGGCAGGAAGCCCCAGTTGTTCTCGACCATCAGCACGGCCGACCCGACCGCGGCGAGCCCGAGCACCGCGCCGACCGAGAGGTCGATGCCCCCGATCAGGATCACGAACGTCATCCCGACCGCGATGATCCCGATCTCGGACACCGCCCGGACCACGTTGGCCAGGTTGTCCGCGCTGATGAAGAGGATCTCGCCGTTCTTGCGTGGTGAGAACACGATCGCGGCGACGAACACCGCGATCAGCCCGAACACGCTCTGGAACCGGAACAGCGTCGCCGCGACGCTGCGCTGCTCCCGCGGCGCGGCCTCGACGGTCTTGTCCTGTACGTCGGTCACTGCACTCCTCCGACCTCGTCGAACACTGCTCCCTGTCCCATCGCCGCCGCCAGCAGATCGCCTTCACCCGAATCCGCCGTACTGAACGACGCCACGTCGCGCCCGTCCCGCAGGACGACGACGCGGTCGCAGACACCGACCAGTTCGGGGAGCTCGGACGACGCCAGCAGTACGCCGAGTCCTTGCGCCGCGAGCTCGCCGAGCAAGCGGTAGATCTCTGCCTTCGCACCGACATCCACGCCGCGGGTCGGCTCGTCGAGCAGCAGCAGCCGCGGCTCGGTGAGCAGCATCCGGCCGAACACCACCTTCTGCTGGTTGCCACCGGACAGCGTGCCGACCTGGTCCTGCAGGCGGCCGAACTTCAACCGCAGCCGGTCCGCCATCCGCACCGACGCGGCCCGCTCCATCCGCCGCGCGACCACCCCGAGCCGCCCGTACGCCGGGAGACTCGAGACGACCGTGTTGGCGAGGATCGAGTGGAAGAGCACCAGGCCGGACGCGCGCCGGTCCTCGGGCACGAATCCGATGCCTTGGGCAAGCGCCTGCCGCGGACCCCGCGGGCGGATCGGCTTGCCCTGCAGGAGGATCTGGCCGGTTCGGGTGCCGCCCGGCGCGACGCCGTACAGGGTCTCGAGGAGCTCGGTGCGGCCGGCGCCGAGCAGGCCTGCGAGTCCGACGATCTCGCCGGAGCGGACGGTGAGCGAGATTCCGTCCGGGTCGCGGCGGCCGGGGCGCGGGCGACGGGGCTTCAGGGCCAGGTTGTCGACACGGAGTAGTTCGTCGCCGGTGGCGGTGTCCGGCGTGGTGAACATCGTCTGCACCGGTCGGCCGACCATCGCCTCGACGACCTCGGCGGTACTGAGTTCGCGCGGGTCGAAGCTGGTCACGATCCGGCCGTTGCGGAGCACGGTCGCGCGGTCGGCGACCTGCGCGATCTCCTCCATCCGGTGCGAGATGTAGACGATGCCGACGCCGTCGCGGCGCAACTCACGGATCACGTCGAAGAGCCGCTCGACCTCGGTGGTGGTGAGCGCGGAGGTCGGCTCGTCCATGATCAGCACCCGCGCGTCGAGCGAGATCGCCTTGGCGATCGTGACGAGTTGCTGCTCGCCGACCCGCAGCTCGCCGACCGGGCGGCGCGGGTCGAGCCTGACGCCACCGCGATCGAGCAGCTCGCGGGCGGCGCGTTCCATCCGGCGGCGGTCGACGGTGCGCAGCGGGCTGCGCAGTTCGCGACCGAGGAAGATGTTGTCGGCGACGGACAGCGCGGGGACCAGGTCGAGCTCCTGGTGGATCATCGCGATCCCGGCCGCCTGCGCGTCGGTCGGCCCGTTGAACCGGACCGGGGCGCCGTTGATCGCGATGGTGCCGTCGAACTCGGTGACGTCGCCGGACAGGATCTTCATCAGCGTGCTCTTGCCCGCGCCGTTCTCGCCGAGCAGCGCATGTACCTCGCCCGCGCCGAGGGTGAAATCCACCTCGTGACACGCCTGGACACCGCCGTACCGCTTCCCGATCCCGACCATCCGGATCAGGGCAGGTGCTTCGGTCATGCGGCCTCCGCGCTCGGCTGAGCAATCGATTTCCCGGACGCTAGACCGCGCCCCTCCGGCCCGTCAACCCCTGACCAGGTCAACGGTCGGAACCGTGACCAAGCTTCGGTGCTGAACGGGCGGGAGGGGCAGCTTTTCCATGTCACTCGAAAGGTGTCGCTCGAAAGGCGCGGACCTGCATCACTCACCAACTTGCCCGGACCGGCACCGGCGCCGTGGCCGCGAGCGTGAACTCGCGGGCGCGGCGCCGGTTACTGGGTGCTGCAGGTCCGCTAGCTTCCCGAGACCGAGACCTTCGCGAACAGCGGGCGGCCGCTCGGCGGCATCACGAAGTCCTTGACCCGGTTCCGGACGGCCGCGTTGGAGGCGAGGTCGGCGGGGAACACCCCGACGGCGTCGTCCCAGATGATCTGGCCGGCCTGCTCGTAGAGCTTCGGGCGGGCGGCCTGGTCGACCGACGAGCGGGCGTCGAGCAGCAGCTTGTCGAGCGCGGGGTTGCAGTAGCCGTTGCGCTTGGCGGAGCACACGTACAGGCGGGCCAGTGTGTAGTCGGCGTCACCAGTGCCGGTCACGTTGGTCTGCAGGTTCATGTCCCAGTTGAGTTTGCCGAAGTCCTCCAGCCACTGGGCACGTTCCTTCTCCAGCGGCTTGACCGTGACGCCGATCTTCGCCCAGTCCGAGATCATCGCCTGCGCCAGCGCGCGGATGTTCGGCCCACCCTCGAGCGGCCACTGCATCGACGTCGTGAACCCGTTCGGGTACCCGGCCTCGGCGAGCAACTGCTTCGCCTTCGCCGGGTCGTAGCTGTACGGCGCGAGCTTCGGCGCCCCGATCACGCCCTGGGTCACCGGCGCCTGCGCCACCGACGCCAGATCGCCGAACAGGTCCTTCACGGTGCCGTCGAGGTTGAGCGCGTGCCACATCGCCTGCCGCACCCGCTTGTCGTTGAACGGCTTGCGGTTCGAGTTGAACCAGTCGAAGTAGTACGTCCAGCTCGGTGTGGTGGAGTAGGTGATCGCGTCGCTCCCCTGCACCGACCCGACCTGGTCCGGCGGGATCTGGGTCAGCACGTCGACCTCGCCGTTCTCCAGTCCGGTGATCCGGCCCGCCACCTCCGGGATGTTCACGAACTCCAGCTTGTTCAGTTTCGGAGCTCCGTCCCAGTACGTCGGGTTCGCGGCCAGCTCGAGCTTCTCGTCGGGCTGGAACGCCGTGACAGTGAACGGTCCGGTCCCGATCGGCTTGCTGAAGAACCCGTCGGTGTTGATTTTGTCGGCCGGCCCGATGAACAGCAGCGTCAGCGAACTCAGCAACGTGCCGAGCGGCTTGCTGGTCTTCACGGTCACCGTCTGGTCGTCGGTCGCGGCGAACGAGGTCACCGTCGAGTACAGCGGGACGAGCGGACCGTCGAGCTTCTGATGCCGCTGGTACGACGCGACGACGTCCTTCGCGGTGAACGGCGTACCGTCGGAGAACTTCACGCCGGAGCGGAGTTTGAAGACCCACGTGTTCGGGTCCGGGTTCTCCCACGACGTCGCCAGTACCGGGACGATCTTGCCGCCGTCGACGCGGACCAGCGGCTCCATGATCTGCTGGATCGCGGTCTGCACCGCCTCCTCACCCGCGTACTTGTGGGTGTCCAGCGACACCGGGAACATCGCCGGCGCGTACCGCAGGATCTGTTCGCCGTCACTGCCCGGCTCACTCGCCGGTGAACAGGCACTCAACGCCGCGAGGGCGGCCACAGCCAGCGCCGCGACGATTCGCTTCCTCAACACAGGGGTCTCCTCAGGGGTGCTGCAGGGTGTAGGTGGCGACGACCGGGTAGTGGTCGGAGGGTGCGCGGCCGTCGTGGAAGAAGTCGACGACCTCGCTGGACCGGGCGGCGAGCGGGCCGCGGCCGAAGATCCAGTCGATCGCCTTGGGGGGCGAGGCGAGCGGTGACAACCGGGTGCCGATCGGGCCGGTGGCCACCGTCGGCACGACCGGGTGGGTCACCGGGGAGTGCCGGCCGAGGGCGGTGAAGCTGTCCAGGAACCCGGCGTTGCCGAGCTCCCACTGCGGTGGTCCGATGTCGTTGATGTCGACGGTGAACAGGCAGGCGTGCGCGCCGGCCAGGCGTTCGAGCGCCTCGCCGATCGCACGCGCCTGCGCGATCCGGCGGTTGACGTGGTCGGCCCGCTCGTCCGGGTGGCCGGGCCAGGTGAGGTGCGCCGTACTGAAGAGCAGTTCGGTGCCGTCCGGGGTGCGGAGCCGGACCCAGAAGAGCCGGGCGTCGGGCGACAGGATGCCGACGTCCTCGGCGCCGTGCTCCAGGTAGCCGAACAGGTCGCGCCGCCACCAGAGGTTGCTCTGGGTCTCCCAGCCGGCCGTCCCGTCGACGCGGTCGTGCTCGGGAAGGGCGTCGTCGAGGAGCTTGCGGGTGACGGGCCGGAGTTCCTGTACGGCGAGCAGGTCAGGCGGCCGCGTCGTGAACAGACTGGTGAGTGCGTCCCGGCGCTGGTCGAGGTGGAAGTCGGCCCACAGGTTGTAGGTCATCGCGACAAAGGTGAAGGTCATCGGTCCGTCCCGGTCGGTACGTTGTACGCCGCGAGTCCGTCGAGGCGCAGCGTGGTGAGCGAGCA
Source organism: Kribbella sp. NPDC004875 (assembly GCF_042873375.1). NCBI lineage: Bacteria > Bacillati > Actinomycetota > Actinomycetes > Propionibacteriales > Kribbellaceae > Kribbella > Kribbella sp. NPDC004875. Next base: position 356,711 of record NZ_JBIALI010000006.1, on the reverse strand, counting down.
GTTCAGCGGCGGATCCAGCGCCATCTCGGCCCCCGCCGGCAGCCCGAGCGCCGCCGCAGCCGCCACTCGAATCGGCCCGCCGTGCGTTACGACAAGCACCCGCCGAACGCTCCGGCCGACCCTCGCCCCCGCGTCCGCATCCACCCCGCCCCCGGCGCCGGTTTCATGCCCGGCAAGCTCACTTACCGCCTCCCACACCCTGGTGCGGAGTTGTGCGAACGTCTCCCCGCCCCCGCGGGCGAGGTCTTCGCCTCGGGCGAAGGCGTCGACGACCTCCGGCTCGTCGGCGTACACCTCGGTGAAGGTCCGGCCGCCCCACGTCCCGACGTCGATCTCCCGCCAGCGTCGATCGACGCGGACCAACGGCTGGTCGAGCGTGTCGAGGTACGGCTGCAACGTCTCGGTCACGCGCTGGAGATCACTGGCAACGATCGCGTCGAACGAGTACGACCGCAGATAGTCCGCCGCCTGTTTCGCTTGTTGCCGTCCACGAGCGCTGAGGCCCGTACCCTGCTGGCCTTGGTACCGGTGTTCGGCGTTCCACACGGACTCGCCGTGCCGGAGGAGGACGAGTTCGGTCATCGGGCGGCTCCTGCGAGCTCGGTGGCGAAGTGGCACGCGGCGGGGTGCGACTCGAGGCGGGTCGTCAGCTCGGGAACGTCGTGCGCACAGCGGTCTTCCGCCTTCCAGCACCGCGTGCGGAAGCGGCACCCCGACGGTGGATCCGCCGGAGACGGGACGTCGCCGCCGATGATGATCTGCTCACGGGCCGGCTTGTCCCAGGGCTTCGGGTCCGGCACCGCCGACAGCAACGCCTGCGTGTACGGGTGCAGCGGGCGCGTGAACAGCTCGTCCTGCGACGCCGTCTCCACCACGCGCCCGAGGTACATCACCGCCACCCGGTCCGAGATGTGCCGGACGACGGACAGGTCGTGCGCGATGAACAGGTACGCGAGCCCGAGGTCGCGCCGCAGGTCGTCGAGCAGGTTCAGTACCTGCGCCTGCACCGATACATCCAGCGCGGACACGGCCTCGTCGCAGATCACCAGCTTCGGTCGCAGCGCGAGCGCTCGCGCGATCCCGATCCGCTGCCGCTGCCCACCGGAGAACTGGTGCGGATAACGCTGCGCGTGGTCGGGGTTGAGCCCGACCCGCTCGAGCAGTTCCCGGACCTCGACGCGATGCCGGTTCCGGGGTACGACGTCGGTGTGGATCAGCCACGCCTCGGCGATGATCTGCTCGACGGTCGCCCGCGGGTTCAGCGACGCGTAGGGGTCCTGGAAGATCATCTGCAGCTGCCGGCGGACCCGCCGCATGGAGGCCTTGGGCAACGAGGTGAGCTCCTCGCCGTCGAAGACGATGCTCCCCGACCGCGCCTTCTCCAGCCCGATGATGGTCCGCGCGACGGTCGACTTCCCGGAGCCCGACTCCCCCACCAGGCCGAGCGTCCCGCCGGCCGGGATGTCGAACGAGACCCCCGCCACGGCCTGGATCTGACCGACCGTACGCCGCAACACCGACGACCGCATCGGGAACGAGGTGTGCAGGTCCCGTACCGACAGCAGCGGAGACTCAGTGGACATCGGCGAGGGCTCCTTCCGGGTGGTGACAGGCGGCGAGGTGGGTCGCGGGCCGGTCGGCGAGCTGCCGCAGGGCGGGTTCCGCTTCGGCGCACAGCGCGTCGGCGTACTGGCAGCGGGGACGGAACGAGCAGCCGGACGGGAGCGCCAGCAGGTCCGGCGGTGATCCCTGGATGGGGACGAGGCGATCGCGGGGACCGTCGAGGGCGGGGACGGAACCCATCAGGCCGGACGTGTACGGGTGCCCGCTGTGCTCGTAGACCTCACGCAGCGGGCCGGTCTCGACGACGCGACCGGCGTACATCAGCACCACCCGGTCGGCGACGTCCGCGACCACGCCGAGGTCGTGGGTGATGAGGACCAGCGACATGCCTTCCTCGGCCTGCAGCCGGGTGAGCAGGTCCATGATCTGCGCCTGCACCGTGACGTCCAGGGCGGTCGTCGGTTCGTCCGCGATCAGCAGCCGGGGCGACAGCGCGAGTGCCATCGCGATCATCACCCGTTGCCGCATCCCGCCGGAGAACTGATGCGGATAGTCGTCCAGCCGCTTCGAGGCGGCCGGGATCCCGACCCGCTGCATCAGCTCCAGCGCGGCCGCCCGGGCCTCCTTCCGCGATGCACCGCGGTGTCTGCGGAACATCTCCCCGATCTGCGCCCCGACCCGGAACACCGGGTTCAGCGAGCTCAACGGGTCCTGGAAGACCATCGCGATCTCGCGGCCGCGCAGGCCCTTCGCCGTACCCGGGGCGAGCAGGTCGCGGTCGTCGTACGTGATCGAGCCGCCGCTCACCCGGCCGGCGGGCTTCGGCACGATGCCCATCACGGCCTGCGCGGTGACACTCTTGCCGCTGCCGGATTCGCCCAGCAGGGCAACGGTTTCACCGGCGCCGACCTCGAACGACGCACCGTCGACCGCGGTCACCACGCCGCCCGATGTGGCGAACTCGACGCGCAGGTCGCGCACGCTCAGCAAAGCCATCACATGCTCCTCAGCCGCGGGTCGTAGCGGTCCCGGAGCGCGTCGCCGAGCACGCCGAGGGAGATCACCAGGAAGGCCAGCGCGATGCCCGGAATCGTCGAGATCCACCAGGCGTCGGCGAGATAGTTCCGGCCGTTCGCGATCGTGACGCCCCAGCTGGGAGTCGAAGCCGGCGTCCCGAGACCGAGGAAGCTCAGCGACGCCTCGGCGAGGATCACGTGCCCGATCTCGACGGTCGCGACGACCAGCACCGGCGCGACGCAGGCCGGTAGCACGCAGCGGGTGATCAACCGCCAGGTGCCGGCGCCGAGCGTCCGCGACGCGTCGACGAACTCTCGCCGCCGGGTCGCCAGCGCCTGACCGCGGGCGACCCGCGCGAAGGTCACCCAGTTCGCGACCGCCAGCACGATCACGACGTTCACCACCGACGGGCCGAGCAGCGCCGCGATGAAGATCGCCAGCAGGATCGACGGGAATGCGAGCTGGATGTCCGCGAGCCGCATCAGAACGCCGTCCAGCCAGCCGCCGAAGTACCCGGCGGCAAGGCCGATCGTCACCCCGATGGTGCCCGCCAGCAGCAGCGTCGCGAGTCCGACCGCGATCGAGATCCTTGCCCCCTGCAACATCTGCGCCAGCAGGTCCTGGCCGACCTGGTCGGTGCCGAAGATCGCGAACGACCCGTCGGACAGCCGGCTGAACGGCGGTTTCAGCCGGTCCGCTGTACGGGTTGCGACCGGGTTGTAGTGGATCAGCCACGGTCCGATCACCGCGGCCACGACGTACACCGCGATCACCGCGAACCCGAAGCGGATCCGCACCGATCCGGCCTTGGTACGGCGGCGCGCGGTCGCCGGGGCCGCTATCGAGAGTTCTGCAGTCACGTCAGTCACCAGCCAGCCGGACCCGCGGGTCCAGGAATCCGTAGAGCAGGTCAACGAGCAGATTGATCACCACGAAGATGGTTGCCACCAGCAAGATCGAGGCCTGGACGACGCCGTAGTCGCGGCGGCCGATCGAGTCGATCAGCAACCGTCCGACGCCCGGCCAGGCGAACACCGTCTCGACGATCACGGTGCCGCCGAGCAGCGCGCCGAACTGCAGCCCGACCACGGTCACGATCGGGATCAGCGCGTTCCGCAACGCGTGCACCAGGACGACGACCCCTTCGCCGAGCCCCTTCGCCCGCGCGGTCTGCACGTAGCCCTCGTGCACGACCTCGAGCAGACCGCTGCGGGTCAGCCGGACCAGGATCGCCAGGAACGGCAGCGCCAGCGTGATCGTCGGCAGCACCAAGTGCGACCACGTCCCCGATCCGGCGCTCGGCAGCACCTTGAGACCGCGTGCGAACACGAGGATCAACACGATGCCGAGCCAGAACGACGGCGTCGACTGGCCCATCAGCGAGAAGACCGAGATCGCCCGATCCACCCAGCTGTGCGCCCGCAGCGCGGCGATCACCCCGAGCGGCAGACCGATCAGCAACGACAGCAGCAACGCGGTCGTCGCCAGCTGGATCGTGGCCGGAACCCGTTGCAGCACCAGCGTCATCGAGTCCGCGTTCAACCGGAACGACTGCCCGAAGTCCAGGTGCACGACGTTCGCCAGGTACGTCGCGTACTGCTGGATCAGCGAATGGTCGAGACCGAGCTGCGCCCGCAACGCGGCCACCTGCGCCTGGTCCGCGTCGGGCCCGAGCATGATGTACGCCGGGTCGCCGGGCACGAGTCGCAGTACGACGAAGATGATCGTGACGGCGCCCCACAGGACGAACAGCGAGAAGAACAGTCGCCGGACGACGTACGCCGCCATCAGACGCCGCTCCGCAGTACGGAGACCACGCGGCGGAGTTCGTCGACGGAGCCCGGCTGGATCAGCTCGGCGCCCAGAGCGCCCGCGCAGGAGCCGTCGTTGGCCCGCACCGGCACCGCGACCATCCGCGGCAGCGAAGCCACCGGTCGCGCGTTGTGCGCGAAGCCGGACACCCGGATCCGCTGCAAGGCGTCGAGCAGATCAGGCGTTCCCGTCACCTGGTCGACCGGCAGAGCGGAGAGGTAGGCGCGACCGAGCGCGCTGCGCCGCAGCGAGACCGCATGACCCGGCTGAACCGGTGAGCGGCCGGCAACGCTGCTGGCGGCCGGCCCAGAACCGCTCACCGCTGCACCACCCCGCGGCGGTAGCGCGTCGAGCGCGTAGTCGGCACTCGCACGTGCACCGCCGCCTGCCACGTCGGCGACTTGGAGGACCAGGCCGGCGCTCTTCGGCAGCGGCTTCGCGAGTACGACCAGGCGACCGAGGCGGGCGCCGAGCTCTGCCAGCGAGTGCTCCGGCGACGCCTGACGTGCTGTTGCCTGCCGCAGCGCGGCCAGACCGTCCTTCGCGGTGTAGCGGTGGTCGTCGACCTGCGCGGCCAGGCCGTGCGCGCAGAAGGTCGCCAGGATGCGATGCACGGTGCTCTTGTGCAGACCGACGGTGCCGGCGAGTTCGGTGACGCCGTACGGGCGATCCTCGCGGTTCAGCTCGGCGAGCACGGTGAGGGCGCGGCTCAACGACTGCATGCTGCCTCGATTCCGTGAACGTTAACGGTAGCGTTAATGCACCGTAGAAGTGTGTGATTTACGTGTCAATAGACCGCCGTTGCAGGGGGCGGAACAGTCGATTGACGGTCATTTCCCGTGAACGTTAACTTCACCCAATGACGACCTCCGACGTCCGGGCCGCCTTACTGTCCGCCGATCCGAAGCTGTCCAAGTTCTCGCCGTTGCCGCGCATCCTGGCGTTCGACGAGTTCGACAGCGGGACGCACGGCTGGACCGAGCTGCTCGGCAACTACAACGGCCGCGGCGACCTCAGCACGGTCGACGACCACATGCGCGACTTCCGGCCGCCCCAGCTGTCGGCCTGCAACTTCTTCGACATCGGTACCCACGGAGCCCTCAGCGGCACGTACGCGTTGAAGCTCGCGACCCGCCCGTACAAGGGCCACACCGCGGTCGCGATCCGCCGGCTCACGATGAGCGGCCGCGGCCTCGTGCAACTGGAGACGTACTTCGCGTTCAAGTCCGAGGCAACCCTCGGCGGCGGCGCGGAACTGGACAACTTCGGCGACGTGCAGTGGGACGGCAACACCCACCCGTCGGAGGCCCAGTTCGGCGCGTTCACGGTTGCCACCGACCTGTGCGGCGACGGCGGGCTGCGCTACCACACTGTCGCGCGCTACCAGAACACGGACCTGGACAACCACTTCACCCGGCAGTGGATGGCGCCGACCGTCCCCGAGCCGACCCCGCGCGAGCACTTCGAGGGCAAGGTGAAACTGGAGTACGCCGCCGACTTCACCGCGCCGAACCCGGAGGACTGGCAGCCGTTCGGCGAGCCGCAGGAGCTCTGCTACAACGAAGTACCGACCAAGGTGAACTGGCACTACCTGCGCTGGCTGATCGACACCGAGAAGCGACAGAACGTCGAACTGCAGGTCAACGACCGCGTGATGGACATGCGCGACGTCCCGGTTCCGCCGTACGAGGAACGCTACGAGACGCTCGAGAACCTGCTGAACTTCTACTTCTCGGTGCGCACCCACAGCTCGGTGCGGAACTTCCTCTTCCTCGACTCCGTCCTCATCTCGGTTGATTGGTAGGCCCATGCGACAGTCCATGACGGCGGTGCTGGAACGCGACACCACCTTCGACACCCGGTTCGCCACCGAGCCGTACGAGGTCGCCTGGGCGAGTGAGGCACGCTGGTTCGTGCAGCACGTCGGCGGCGACGGTACGGCGACGTACGTGACCCAGGTGTCGCCCGACGGCCTCACCTGGTGCGATCTGGACGACACCGAGCACGTGGTCGAACCAGGCAAGCTGGTCAGCTGGCCGGCCAGCGGGTTCGGCCACTGGCTGCGGCTGCGCGCTAAGGTCGAGGGCTCGGTCCAGGTACGCATCCACCTGGCTGTGAAGGCATAGGAGAGGACGATGGGCGAGGCACGGCGGCCGACGCTGCGGGACATCGCGTCGGCGCTCGGGCTGTCGGTGAACACCGTGTCGCGCGCGCTCGGCGACAAGGACAGTGTGAGCGCGCGGACGCGGGCCGCCGTACAGGCCGAGGCCGCGCGGATCGGGTACGTCCCGAACACGCTGGCCCGGTCGCTGGTGCTCGGGTCCGCGATGACGCTGGGCCTCGTCATCACCAACCCCTCCAACCCGTTCTACGCACAACTGATCAGCAGCATCGAGCTCCGGGTCCGCGCCCAGGGGTACTCGTTGCTGCTGCTCGTCACCGACGAGAGCGCGGAGAACGAGCAGCGCGCCACCGAGGCGTTGCTGCGCTCCGCGGTCGACGGCGCCGTGGTCGTCCCGGTCCAGGCCGAGTGGGACCACTGGCGCCGTGTCCGGGACGCCGGCATCCCGCTGGTGTTCGTCAACCGTGACGTGCCCGAACTCGACTGCGACATGGTCGGCGTCGACAACGAGCGCGGCGCGTACGAAGCGACCAGCCACCTGATCGCGGGCGGTGCACGCAAGTTGCTGGTACTCGAGGAGGACCTGCCGATCACGACCACGGCGGACCGGGTCATCGGGTTCCGGCGGGCGATGGCCGACGCCGGCCTGCCCGTCTCGGACGACCAGGTGCGCGCGGTGCCGACGAAGCGGTACGACTCCCTCACGCTGCCGTGGCAGCCGGAGGAGGCGTACCGCTTCGCCCAAACCCTGCTGGCCGACGGACACCCCGACGCGATCATCACCGGGAACGACTACTTCGCCCTCGGTCTGCTCCGGCTGCTCGCCGAGCAGGGCCTCGATGTCCCCGGAGACGTCGCGATCACCGGATACGGCGACCACCCGTACGCCGCCTACCTGCAGACACCGCTCACCACGGTCCGGCTCCCCGCGGCCGAGGTCGGCTCGACCGCTGTCGACCTGCTGATGCAGCGGCTGAAGAGCGACGCGAGCGAGCGGCCGCGCAAGACGCTGATCCGCCCGGAGCTGGTGATCCGCGCGTCGACGGGCGGACCGCCAGCACTCACCAAGCGCCGCGAACACTCGCGTTCGGCTCCCGGCTGAGCGTGGGCTCGGCGGCTTCTCGGTGGTTGGTGAGTGGTGCAGACCCGCCTACTCGTCCAGCCAGCGACGCACCGACACGTTGTGCTCGCCGAGGCGGGGCGGCGGGAGGTTCGTCTCGCGAGCGCCGGCGTACGGGTTGTCGTCGAAGCGGAGTGGCGGCCCCGGGAGCTGGATGGTGCCGAGCGTCGGGTGGTCGACGTCGATCAGCAGACCCTGCGAGAGCGTCTGCTCCCACTCGTAGACCTGCTGGAAATCGCGGACCTTCCCGGCCGGGATGCCCTTCTGCGCAAGGCGTTCCAGCCACGCGTCCGCCGACTCGGCCGCGAACGCGGTCTCGATCGCCGCGGTCAGCTCGTCCCGCCGGGCGACGCGCTCGGAGTTCACCGCGAACCGCTCGTCGTCCGGGTCGAGCCCGACGATCGGCGCGAACAGCCGCCAGAGGCCTTCGCTCCCGACCGCCACCTGCACGATGTCGTCCCGCGTGCGATAGAGCCCGTACGGCGCGATCTGCGCATGGTGATTGCCGACTCGCTCGGGGAGCTGGTGCGCGACCGTCCACTTCGTCCCGTGGAAGGCGTGCACGCCGACGACCGCGGCGAGCAGGCTGGTCCGCACGACGCGGCCCTTGCCGGTGACGGCTCGTTCGTGCAGCGCGGCGAGGGCGCCGTACGCGCCGTACATGCCGGCCAGCAGGTCCGCGATCGGGGCGCCGACCTTGGTCGGTTCGGTCTCGCCGGTGATGCTCATCAGACCGCCTTCGCCCTGCGCGATCTGGTCGTACCCGGCGCGGCCGCCCTCGGGGCCGTCGTGGCCGAAGCCGGTGATCGAGAGGATCACCAGGCCCGGGTTCAGCTCGTGCAGCCGCTCGGTCGAGAACCCGAGCCGGTCGAGCACGCCCGGCCGGAAGTTCTCGATCAGCAGGTCGGCCTTGCGGACGAGCTTGGTGAGGAACTCCTTGCCCTCGTCCGACTTGAGGTCGGCGGTCACCGACTCCTTGTTCCGGTTCGCCGACAGGTAGTACGTCGCCTCGCCGTCGACGAACGGCGGACCCCAGCCGCGGCTGTCGTCGCCACCGTTCGGCGTCTCGACCTTGATCACCCGCGCGCCGAGATCCCCCAGCATCATCGCCGCATGCGGCCCGGCCAACGCCCGCGTCAGATCGACGACGACCACATCGGAGAGAAGATTCTGCACACCCGCGAGCCTAGGCCAGGAATCCGCCGCCGGCCGTGACGCGCTTCTCAGTCGCGGATCTTGCGGACCAGGGAGGCCAGGCGGTGGGTGACGTCGCGGGGGCGTTCCTGCATGAGCATGTGGCCCGCGCCGGGATAGATCCAGAGGCGCGCCGTCGGGAGCTGGGCGGCCATCCGGTTGGCGTGGCGGGGCGGTAGCAGGCGGTCGCGGGTGCCGTGCATGATCTCGACCGGGAGCTGGTCGAGGACCTTCAGTGCGTGACCGCGGTCGTGCTCGAGCATCGTCTCGAAGAACCCGCCGTACGACAGGCCCGGGACGACCGCGAGATCTTGCAGGAACAGGTCGACCTCGGCGGGGTCCGCCTTCTTCCCGAACACCACCTGCCGCAACGCCGGTCGCTGCAGGTTCGCCGCGAGCACGGCCGCCCGCCGAGCAGCACCCGCAACCCGCGAAGACCTCGCACCCGCTTCCGCCTGCTCGCGGGCCGCCTCGTCTGCCCGTGCCTCGATACGGCGGGCGATCGCATCGGCACGGCGGTCTGCTCGGGTGCCTACCAGGTTGAGGACGCGCGGTGCGATCCGGGACGCGGCCGGGTCGAACCGTTTGGGGATGCCCAGTGCACCCTCGGTGAGATGCCCCGACGTCGTGCTGACCAGGGCCGCCGCCCGGATCCGGGACCCGAACAGCTTCGGGTACTGATCCGCGGCCGCCATCAGCGTCATTCCGCCCATCGAGTGCCCGGCGTACACCACCGGCCCGTCGCCGACGACGGTGTCCATCACGGTGACGAGGTCGTCGGCCAACTGATCGAGCCGCGTCGACCCCGCGGGCGCGGCGTCGGACCGCCCGTGACCCCGGTGGTCGTAGGTGACGATCCGTACGCCGTCCCCCATAATCTCCGGCAGGTTCTCGACCTGGTTGTGCCAGGACCGGGTGGAGCAGGTCCAGCCGTGCACGAGGAGCACCGTCACGGGGGCGTCGGCGCGGCCGGTGACCTCGACGTTCAGCCGTACTCCGTCCGGCGTCGTGATGCCGGATCGCTCCAACTGGATCGTCACGCGGTCTCCCGTTCCCGTTCGCCGGCGGCCAGGTGGGCCGCCCGTAGCCGCCCGCCGCGGGCACCACGCCCGACCAGCCAGGCGATCCCGATCACCTCGAGCAGCCCGACCACGCCGAGCAGCGCGTAGCCGCCGTTCCACATCCATCGTGGCACGTCGGTCCGCTCCTCGCGACGCAGCACCGTCTGCTCGTTGACGAAGTCGACCGTCTGCCCGTTCGACACCTGCACCGCGGGCTTGGCGATCGCGAGGTCCTCCGGCGCGTACACCCAGGTCGCCACCATGTCCCGCTGCCCCTGGTGCAGCCGGATCATCGACTTCCACTTCCCGTACATCGGCAGCGCGTCCGCCGACCGGTACGTGCCGTCGGCAACCTTCTCCATCGGGTGGTACACCAGCCCGCCGCCCTGCCAGGCCATCGCCTCGAACCACCGCGCGCCGTCGGCCGCGTCCGCGGGCGACAGCGTGATCGTCACGTACGCCGTCGGCTCGGCCCCCGTGGCCGCCCTTTCCAACGTCACGACCCCCGACACGCCCGGATCCGCGGACCGCGGTACGCAGAAGAACACGGTCGCGGCGACCGCGACCAGGCCGGCCGCGCCGAGCTGATGGGTACGCCGGACCGCGACCGGCCGGATGTGCTTGATCCCGACCGCCCGTTCCTCGCCCGCGACCTCGGCGTACCGGGTCGCCAGCCAGGCCCCGGCGAGACCCGCGCCGATCCCCGCGACCACGCCGTACCCGATCGCGGACGGCAGCGTCGAGGACGGCCACGCGATCGGCATCCAGACGTGACTCCAGGCGTACTCCGCGACGACGCCGACGGTCCCGATCAGCAGACCGGAGACGGCGCCCAGACGGAAGCGGAACTTGTTGCCCAAGGCAAACGCGGTGAGCTCGACCAGGAGCGCCTCGACGACCAGCAACGGGAAGTGCCCGACGATTTCGCCGAGCGGCTCGGCGACGGCCCACGCGATGCCGCCACGGATGATCAGGTACACGGCCAGCGCGGCGAACGTCGACCCCGGACCACGCCGCGCCCGCAGGATGGTGAAGGCCATCGCGGCGCCGAACACGATCAGGATCGGCTGCAGGATCAACGGGAACTGCGGTACGCCGTAGTTGAACTCGGTGCTGAACAGGTCCCACGCGATCAGCAGCGCGCCGACCGAGACGATCTCCTGGAACCGGCGGCGGACGTTGATGCCGATCAACTGCTCCACCTCGGCCAGCGCGAGCAGCCGGGCGAAGATCGAGAAGACCACGCCGCCGATCATCAACAGGTGGGTCGGGCCCCACAGCGTGACGTCCTCACCGAACAACCGGTGCCAGACGTCGTCGAGCGGGAACCCGACGAGCGCGAACGTCCCGCAGACGGTCACGAGCGCCGCACTGCACGGGATCCGCCAGCCCTTGGTGAGCTTGATCGTCCTGGCCGGCAGCGGTTTGCCGGCCAGCGCGATCGGCAGGACGCCGGACACGATCACGCCGAGGATGCCGAAGAAGATCGGGTAGTGCGCCGGCGTCCCGAACGGGCCGGTGTCGCGGCCGCGGTCGATGTGCACCGCGATGTCCCACCAGACGCCGAACGCGCAGGCGAGCAGCGAGACCGCGTGCAGGTACGGCGTCAGCGCGGCCCACCGGGGCACTCCGTCGAGTCGCCCGATGAAAGCCGCGAACCGTCCGACGAGCGTGACGCGGCCGGTGCGTTCGCGCCACAGCAGGACCGCGAGGGAGAGGTACAGCAGCGACACGACGCCGGTGACGATGGCGATCTGGTCGAAGCTCGCCGTACCGGTGGTCGCCAGCGGGATCGCCATGGACAGTCTCCTTCAGGACATGAGGCATGCGCCATGGAGCATGTTACATCTACTATGTAACGTGGAGTCTGCAAGACTGTCAAGGGTGGAACGGAACGCGGACGAGGAGCTCACCGTCGACCAGCTCGCCGCCAAGGTGGGCATGACGGTCCGGAACGTGCGTGCCTACGCCGGGCGCGGGCTGATCCCGCCGCCGCGGCTGGTCGGCAGGACCGGGTACTACGGTCACGACCACATCGCCCGGCTGACCCTGGTCCGGGAGCTGCTCGACAAGGGCTACACGCTGGCCGCGGTCGAGCGGATGATGGGCGAGCTGCCCGACGGAGCGATGGCGCTCGGGGTCTTCGAGACGCTGGTGAACCCGTGGACCCCGGCGGAGCCGGAGGAGCTCGACGAGTTCCAGTTGGCCGAGCGGGCCGGCGTACCGCACGACCCGGCGGTGATCGCGCAGATCGTCGAGCTCGGGATCGCGGAGCGGCTGGACGACGGCCGGCTGCGGATCCACAACCCGGACCTGCTCCGCACCGGTCTCGAGGTGATCAAGCTCGGCGTCCCGATGCAGGCGATCTTCGAGATGCTCCCGAAGCTGTTCGCGCAGGCCGACGCGGTCGCCAAGATCTACGTCGAGCTGTTCCGCTCGACCGTCTGGCGCGAGTTCACCAACGCGGGCATGCCGGCCGACGGCTGGCCGGAGATCCAGCGCACCCTGGAAGGCATCATCCCGCTCGCCGGCCAGGCCCTCGTCGCGGCCTTCCGCGAGGCAATGGGCCGCGAGATCGAACAGGTCGCCTACGAAGAACTCGGCTTCGACCCCAAAGCCCTCCCCTCAACCGGCTGACCTCCCCCAGGTGGCGTCAGGGATTCGTGGGGAGTGGGATAGGTAATCCTCCGCATGCGTGAACCGGGTTGCGCGCGGGACCGTGTAGCTGGCAGAACGGCCCGCACCGAAAGACCACGATCATGAGACTCCGGCTTCACGTTCACCACACGCGCGGCGGGGGTTGGTGTGCCGACATCGACGACGACAACGATCGGCAGCCCGACGACCCGTACTGGTGTGTCGACGACTGGCCGACGCTGGAGTCCGCTCTGATCGCCGGTTGCGCGCGGCTCGCCGAGCTCGTCAGCGCGCCTGGCATCTCGCGCGTCAGCGGGTACTACGAGCCGGCGCTGGCTGCCTGAGCCAACGGGGCAGGAGGCCCGGCGAACCGCAGGGGGTTTGCCGGGCCTCACTGAGGCTACTGATGATGCGCGCGCCGATCGGACGGCCTGTCCGGGAGATCCCCGAGGTCGGCGTCCCAGTCGTCACCGTCGTCGGGAAGGTTCGACTCGTTCCGGCGGGCGATCCGGATGAACGCGACGATCAGGAAGATCGGACCGAGAACCATCGCCGTCTCCGGGATGCCACCCATGTGCAGCGCGATCACGAGGCCGTCACCAACGCGATCCCGCCGGCCGTGAACGCGACCATCGCCGCGAGCATCGGGTACTGCGCCCGGCGCAGCTGCCGGCGACGGAACAGATCGGCAGCGCGATCGTGCGCGGACACCACCCCGAGTACGTGTCCGAGCACGATCGCACCGATCTGGACCCCCGCGATGAATCCGGTCCCGAGGAACGCATAGTCGATCCGCGTCCCGTCCGTCCCGAGCAGGTCCCAGCCGCGCCCGAACGGGTCGGTCGCGAGCAGCCAGCCCTCCTGCCCCTGGAACATCGCGAACGAGAAGTAGTGTGCGACGGCGTACCCGATCGCGATCGGGACCAGCGAGTGCACGAACGCGCCGGGCAGTCCGGCGTTTCCGAGGGCGCCGGGGCGTACGTCCGCGGTCGTCCGCGCCGCGAGTAGGAAGAGCCCGGTCACGACCGCCACGGCGACCATCAGACCGAGCGTGTAGACGATCAGGTGCTGCGGGCGACTGAGTTCTCCGGTGCGTCGCGTCCAGACGGACCAACGCGAGATGCCGTCGAAGGCCGTTGACCCGAGCAACAAACACAGCAGTCCGACGATGCCGGGCCGCTGCGGTAGTTTCGCCAGGCCGGCCAGCGGATTCCGCAGGACCAGCCGGCCGTTCTCGCGACCGAGCGGGCTGAGGTGCGCGAGCGTTTCGGCGTACACCTCGAAGCTGTCGCCGAGCGCGAACCAGCTCGGGCCGAAGACGATGCCCGCGGCAACATTCGCCACGGCGTACACCATCACGGCGAGCGCGACCGTGCGCGGCTCCGAACCGTCGGGATAGACCAGCTCGAGCCAGACGAACACGGCCAGCCCGCCAACCGCCGGCCAGTACGCGACCCGCTCCGGCAGTCGTCGGTACGTCGTCCGTCGCGCGAGCCTCGCGATCGTGCGGAACGGATTCGCGAGCCGCCAGATCGGGCCGCAGAGCAGCGAGAGCGGGATGATCCCGACCCAGATCCACACGTACAGCCAGGTCGGCGCCGGGTTCCGCGACGGCTCGGGATCACCGAACCACGCGGCCCCCAGCAGCAGCGCGAACGCCACCAGCCCGGCCGCCCGCAGTACGCCGCGCGTCGCCGGGTGATCGACGACGCGGGTCAGGACACCGAGCGGCCGCCCTACGGCCGGTTCGAACCGTGGGCGCGACCAGAACGCGGCGAGCGCGAAGAACGACACCGCGACCGCGGCGCCGGCGGAGTAGATCGCCAGCCACAGCGGCACCGGCAGGTCCCCTCGACCTCCGATCCCGTGCAGCGGCAGCAGCAACTCCGGCACCGCGGCATCCTCCGATCAGCCGGTCTATCCGACCGATCGAATGTAACACGCACGATGTCACATAGCGAGAGTCTGATACTCGCCGGCATCGAAGCGCCGGGTCCGCCGCCGGAACGTGAATGTGAACGACGGCCAGAGGGTGGTGTTGCGGCCCTGCGAGTCGAGGTACCAACTGGTGCAGCCGCCGCGGGTCCAGACCGTGTTCCGCATCGACGACCGGACGCCGTCGACGAACGCGCGCTGGACGTCGCGGCGTACCTCGACCTGCTTCAGGCCCTGGGCGTCCATGGTCTTCAGGGCGTCGATGATGTAGGCGATCTGGGACTCGATCATGAACACCATCGAACTGTGCCCGAGACCGGTGTTCGGGCCGATCAGCATGAAGAAGTTCGGGAAGCCGGCGATCGCCGTCCCGAGGTGCGCCTCCATGCCGTCGGTCCAGGCCTCGCGCAGCGAGACGCCATCGCGGCCGTGCACCATGTCCATCACCGGCAGGTCGGTGACCTTGAAGCCGGTGCCGTAGATGATCGTGTCGACCTCGTGCTTCACGCCGTCGGTGGTGACGATGCCGGTCGGGGTGACCTCGGCGATGCCGTCGGTGACCACCTCGACGTTCGGCCGCGCGACCGCCGGGTAGTAGTCGTCGGAGATCAGCACGCGCTTGCAGCCGAGGGTGAAGTCCGGCGTCAGCTTGGCGCGCAGCAACGGGTCGCGGACCTGGTGCGCGAGGTGCTTCTCGGCGACCTTCTGTGCCTGCTTCATGATCGCCGGCAGCTTGGTGAACCCGAGCACCATCGACTCGCGACCCCAGTAGATCCCGGCCCGGACGGCCTTCTGCACCATCGGGAAACGCCGGTACACCGCCTTCTCGACCGCGGTGATCTTGCGATCCGGCCGCGGCATCACCCACGGCGGCGTCCGCTGGAACAGGTGCAGTTCCTCGACCTCGGGCTGGATCGCCGGCACGAACTGGATCGCGGAGGCGCCGGTGCCGATCACGGCGACCTTGCGGCCACTGAGGTTCAGGTCGTGGTTCCAGCGCGCCGAGTGGAAGACCTCACCCTCGAAGTCGTCGATCCCCGGGAGCTTCGGGTACGACGGCTCGGCCAGCGGACCCATCCCGGACAGGACGATGTCCGCCGTGAACTCGCCTTGGCTCGTGCGGATCCGCCACCGGCCGTCCTCCCAGTTCGCCGACTCGACAGCGTGGCCGAAGCGGATGTGCGGGCGGACCCCGAACGCGTCGGTGACGAGCCGCAGGTAGTCCTCGATCTCGGGCTGCGGCGAGAACGTCGACGACCAGTTCGGGTTCGGGGCGAACGAGAAGGAGTACAGGTGCGAGGGGACGTCACACCGGCAGCCCGGGTAGGTGTTGTCCCGCCAGGTGCCACCGACGTCGTCGGCGCGTTCGAGGACCACGAAGTCGTCGTACCCGGCCTGCTTCAGGCGGACGGCCATGCCGATCCCGGCGAATCCGGTGCCGATCACCACGATCCGGTGCTGCTCGCTCATCCTGGCCTCCTGCTCGGCTGAACTTACTCGTAGTAAGTTACTCGGAGTCAGTTAGACTGCGCAAGTGACGTCGACCACCGTTCCGCAAGGCCCGCCGAAGCGCCGCCGTGACCGCGCCGCGCGGGAGCGGGAGATCCTCGAGGCGGCCGAGCGGATCTTCGGCGAGCGCGGGTACCAGGGCACGTCGATGGACGACATCGCCGCCCAGGTCGGGGTCTCGAAGCCGCTGATCTACCAGTACTACGGCTCGAAGGACGGGCTGTTCCTCGCGTGCCTGGCGCGGCTCCGCGGGCACCTGCTGGACACCGTGTCCGACGCGGTCCTGGCCGCCTCGGACGCCGAGGACGCGCTGTACGCCGGGTTCCTCGCGTGGTTCCGGTTCCTCGACGAGCACCCGCAGGCGTGGTCGGTGCTCGTCGACGAAGGCATGCTCAGCGCCGGCCCGGCCGCCGAGGCGACCGACGAGGTACGGGCGGCCTTCATCGAACTGATCGCGACGATGGTGCGGATGAACCTCCCCGCCGGCCGCCCCACCGACGACGACGAGATCCAGATCATCGCCCAAAGCATCTCCGGCGCCACCGAACGCCTCGCCATTTGGCGCACCCGCACCCCCAACCCCCCAACCCCCGAAAAAGTCGCCCGCACCCTCCAAGACCTCCTCTGGCAAGGCCTCAACACCCTCAAGTCCCATTCCTCGACGAGCTAGGTTCGTGGCGTGCGGATCGAGCGTTATCCCGAGGCCGACGTACCGAGCGACCTCCGGCGGCAGGTACTGCTTCTGCAGGACGACGCCTGGCCGGGGACCTCTACCCCCGTGGATACCTTGGTGCACGACCCGGCCCTGGACCCGCTCTCGGTCCTGCTCACCGATGAGGGCGTCGTGGTTTCGGCGCTGGACGTCCTGCGGAAGCCTCTACAGCACGCCGGCAGCAGCTACCTCGCCGGCGGGTTGAGCACCGTGGTGACGCGGGCGGATCGTCGCGGTGCGGGACACGGGCATCGGCTCGTGACAGCGGCTCGGGCTGTGATGATCGAGCTCGGGCTGGACCTGGCGATCTTCACGTGTGATCGCGGGCTCGGGCCGTTCTACGGTCGCGCCGGCTTCCGGGTCCTCCCAGGCACGGTTCTCGTCGGCGGGACCGAGGACAACCCGTTCCCGAGCGATCAGCCCGGCTTCGACAAAGTCGCGGTCGGCGCCTTCTTCGACCCGGCCGTCGCGGAATCCGACTTTCACCACGCCAGGATCGGTCTCTACCCAGGTGACATCGACAAGCTCTGGTGAGAACCTCAGTCGGCGAGGAGGTCGGCGATGAACTGCTGGCCGCTGGGGATGGCATCGGGGTTGCGGTGGCGGTAGTAGGGGATGGCGATCAGGCAGAGGGAGAGGGCCCAGCCGCGGGCGCGGAGCCAAGTGTGCTCGTCGATGGCGAGGGCTTGTTTGTAGGCGTTTCGGGACTCGCCTTCGAACAGCCACCACGCGGGCATCACGTCACCGGCGGGGTCCGCGGAGCGTGCCGTGCCGAAGTCGATGACCGCCGACAACTTGCCATCGGCAACCAAGAGGTTCCCGGACATCAGGTCGCCGTGGATCCAGCGCGCGGGGCCGCCGAACGGGTCCGCGGCCAGGGACTCGTCCCACGAAGCGAGCACCCGGTCGACGTCGAAGTACTCGCGGAGCTCGTCGAGTGCCTCGCGGAACATCGCGTCCCGCGGCGCCAGCGGCGTACCGCGTTCGAACGGATCGTCGGACGGCACCGGCGCACCCGTCGCGTCGGCCTCCCGCAGACAGCGCACGAACTCCGCGAGCTCCCCCGCGAACCGCACCGGGTCGGCGTTCTCCGGCGCGTACGGCGCCCCCGGCAACCACCGGTACACGCCCCAGGTGAACGGATAGCCGGCGCCGGGCACACCGAGCTCCAACGGCTCCGGGATCGCCACCGGCACGTACGGCGCCAGTCGCGGCATCCACGCGATGTCCTTCTCCACCTGCCCCTGGGTCCGGGCCGTCCGCGGCAACCGGACCGCGAGCTCGTCCCCCACCCGGAACGTCACGTTGTCGGTGCCGGACCGCTCGACCACGCGCACCGGCAGCCCGGCCCAGCGCGGGAACTGCTCGGCCAGCAGTCGCTCCACCAGCGTGGAGTCGATCTCGACCTCGTCGTCATGCAGCTTCGGCACACCGGTCATCGCGCGACTGTCACACCCCGCACACCACGGGTCAACCCATTTCGTACCGGTCAGAGGATGTCGTACGGCTCCAATGTCGGACCGACGGTCGACCGGCCCTCGACGTACCGCGGTCGCACGTAGTCGATGCCCGGCTCGCCGGTGCCGGCGATCACCGACAGCAGACGTTCCGCGGCTCGTGCCCCGACCGACGTCAGCTCCGGGTCGAACGTGCTCAGCGGGTGGTCGGGCCGCATGACGCCGGCCAGGCGGTTGTCGTACCCGACGATCGCGATGTCGTCCGGCACCCGGATCCCGTGCCTGTGGAAGCTGGCGAACAACCCGATCGCGATCTCGTCGTTGGCGGCGAAGATCGCGTCCACCGGCTGACCGCTCGCGATGATCCGCTCCGCCGCGTCGAGGCCCCACCGCTGCCGATAGCTGCCGTACAACGGCACGCCACCCATCGCGATCGGCATCCCGGCCGCCGCCATCGCCCGGCTGAACCCCTCGACGCGCGCATCGACCGCCGGCTCGTGCACAGCGGCCGTGACATGCGCGATGTGCCGCCGCCCGAGACGGATCAGCTGCTCGGCCGCCGCCCGCCCCGCGCCCCGGTTGTCGGGCGCGACGACATAGTCCGTCTCCGGTGTCGCGGACGACGACGCGAAGACGACCGGTACGGCGAAGTCCTCGGAGAGCACGAGACTCGCGCGGTTCGGGTCGTCGCCGACGACGAGGATCCCGTCGATCCGGCGGGACCGCAGTCGCTTCAGGTACTCATGCAGCACCCGCGGCGTACCGTGCGCGTCGAGCGTGACCGCCGCGATGTTCTCCCGGCCGAGGTGGTTGGTGGCGCCGACGATCAGCGGCATGCTGAACCGTCCGCGCGCGTTCTCCGCGAGCACGCCGACGATGAAGCTGCGCCCGGTGACGAACGACCGGGCGATCATGTCCGGCTGGAACTGCAGGCGTTCCGCGGTCTCGATCACCTTCGCCCGCGTCTCGGCGGACACCCGGCCGACACCGTTCAGCGCGCGCGAGGCGGTGGTCAGCGAGACGCCTGCCACCCGGGCGACGTCACTCATGCTGGCCCGTTTCGCCATGGCCCCTCCTCGCGCGATCGGTGAAGACCCGAGTCTAGAGGTGTGAAATCACTTGCGCTTGACGCGCCGCTCACCGGGCAGAATCGGCCGCGGAAATAGTTGCGCTACGACGGGACTCCCCATGACGGAACGACCGCTCCCCGACGCTTGGCAGAACGCCGAACTGCCAGGCGACCTCCCACCCCTCGGCGCCGACGTGATCGGCACCTTCACCGACACGATCTACGGCCACACCCCACCTGGCGGACAGTTGACCGACCTGGTGCTGCAGTCCCGCGAGGACGGTGTACTCGACGGAGCGGCCGACCGTCTCCGGCACCGCGCGGTGATCGCCTGCCCGCTCGGCAACCTCGAACTCGACCTTCTCACGCACCTGCCCACGGGTGGCGCCCCTGCGCCCGTGTTCGTGGTGCTGAGCTTCACCGGCATCGAGGAGACGCTCGAGGGGGAACAGGCCCGTCGCTGGCCGTACGCCGCGATCGCGCGGGCAGGGTACGCCGTACTCACGGTCGACTACCGCCAGATCGAACCCGACGACCCGGCAGCCACGGCGGCCGGCGTACGGGCGCTCTTCCCGACGACGGACGGCGAGCCCTGGGGAGCGGTCGCGGCGTGGGCGTGGGGTCTGTCCCGCTGTCTCGACGCCGCGGGGCACATCGAAGGCATCGATCCGGTCACCGCGATCGCCGTCGGCCACTCGAGGCTGGGCAAGGCGGCGCTCTGGGCCGGCGTCCAGGACGAGCGGTTCGCGGTGACGGTGTCCAACGACTCGGGTTGCTGCGGCGCCTCGCTCTTCCGGCACCCGGGCGGTGAGGACATCGCCGCGATCACGTCGCGGTTCCCGCACTGGTTCGTCCCGTCGTTCACGGCGTACGCCGGTCGCGAGGACAAGCTCGCAGTGGACCAGCACCAGCTTCTGGCGAGCATCGCTCCGCGCCGCGTCTACGTCTGTAGCGCTGAGGACGACGCGTGGGCCGACCCGGTCGGCGAGTACCTGGCCGTGGTCGCGGCCCGTCCCGCGTTCGGCGCGGACGGCATCGGCTACCACGTCCGCCCGGGCGGCCACGACCTGATCGAAGAGGACTGGCTGCAGATCCTCGACTTCGTCCGTCGCTGAACACGCCGCGGCCGCCCTTCGTCGGAAGGGCGGCCGCGGGTTGTCAGTTCTGCTGCAGCGACAGGTAGAACCCGTCCTCGTTCTCGGTCGTCCAAGCCCACCCCGACGCCTAGGCCGTGTCTGGCAATTCCGCGCCGTAGCGAGCAGGTGCTCGGCACGGTGCCTCGGTGCGCGGGAGCGAAGGTCTCGATGCGGAGCATCGTGGCCTTTGCTCACGTGCAGCGAGGTGCCGTGCCGAGTGCCGCGCAGTAGGCGGGGAATTGCCAGACACGGCCTAGGTCGGTCAGTCGGCGAAGAGTTCGTGGATGGCGGCTTCCTGGTCGTCGCTCAGGTTGGTGTGGATGAGCTTTGCGCGCAGCCCCGTCTTCCGGAACGTCTCGCGAACCTCGCCGGTCTCCTCGTCACTCGACAGCAGGAACAGCGCGGACGTCCCCGGCGTCACCTGCGCTCGGACCTCCTTGATGAAGTCGTCGTCGATGCCCACGTCGATCAGCGATCCCGCCACCGCGCCCGCCGCGGCCCCGATCGCCGCACCGGCCCAGGGCATCAGGAAGATCGTCCCGAACAACATCCCCCAGAACATCCCGCCGACGGCTCCGGGGCCGGTCAGGCTCCGCAACTGCCGGGTCCGGGGCCGGCGCTTCTCCGGCTGCCAGGACACCGACGCCGCGTCGTGCATCCGCAGTGACTTCTGCTTGGCCAGGCTCTCGAGCGTCCCGATCGCCTGATTGGCCCCGTCCCAGGTCTCGAACTTCCACACCGTCAAGGTCGCCATCCCACCCGTCCCTTCCGTCCCTCGTACGCCGCCCACGCCCAACATCCGTCGACTGTGTGACGTCCCCGGCCCCGCACCAGTTGCCGCCACCTCGAATCCGCACGCCGAGTCCCGATCCGCCCACCCAGACCTCCCACGCGCGCCCCAGACGGGCTCCTGCTGGGTTACCGAGAGGGTTGGTGAGTGCCAGCGGCGATCATCGGAAGTTTTTGGCCGCTGGACGGCGATTTGTTTCCGCGAAGCGGGCTGACGGATGTCATGGGTGGGTTGTGACGGTCGATCCAGGTGCCCTGCGCCGTTGCTCGGGAAGCTTTCGGTATGACGACAACGACTGCGGTCAGCCTGCGGGGTGTGACCAAGAAATACGCGGACGTGCAGGCCGTCGCCGGGGTGGACCTGACGATCCGGTCCGGTGAGGTGGTGGCGCTGCTGGGCCCGAACGGGGCCGGCAAATCGACCACGATCGAGATGCTGCTCGGTCTGGTCAAGCCGGATCAGGGCACCGTCCAGGTGTACGCCGGGACGCCCACCGACGCGATCGCCCAGGGCCAGGTCGGCGTGATGCTGCAGAGCGGCGGCATCATCGAGGACGCGAAGGTCGGCGAGCTGCTGAACCTGGTCGCGGGCCTGCACAAGGACCCGATGCCGGTCCAGGAAGCGCTCGAGCGGGCCGGGATCGGTGACCTCACTCGCCGGACCATGAAGGGCCTGTCCGGCGGTCAGAAGCAGCGGGTGCGGTTCGCGATGGCGATCATCCCGCAGCCGGACCTGATCGTCCTGGACGAGCCCACGACCGGGATGGACGTCGAGTCCCGTCGCGACTTCTGGGCGTCGATGCACGCCGAGACCGCCCGCGGCCGCACCGTCCTGTTCGCCACCCACTACCTGGAAGAGGCCGACGCGTACGCCGACCGCGTGGTGCTGATGCGGAACGGCAAGATCGTTGCCGACGGCACCGCCGCGCAGATCAAGGCGAGTGTCTCCGGCCGCACCATCCGCGCCACGATCCCCGGCGCCGATCTGGCCGCGCTCGCGTCGCAACCCGGCGTACGGAACGTGGAGACCCGGGGGGACGTCGTGCTGCTGCAGTGCGCGAACTCCGACGACACCCTGCGGTACCTGCTGGACAACACCAAGGCACATGACATCGAGGTGACCTCGGCCGACCTCGAGGACGCCGTCCTCGCGATCAGCGACGAGGCCAAGGACCGCGACGAGGCACAGGAGACCCTGGCATGAACCGCAACTACCTGATCTTCGACATCCGCCGCACCCTGCGGAACCGGCGGGTACTGATCTTCTCGATCCTGATGCCGCTGGTTCTCTTCCTGATCTTCGGGCTGACCATCCCGCAGGACGCCAACGAGGCCGGGATCTCCGCGATCGCCTACGTGATGGTGAGCATGGCGATGTTCGGCTCGATGTCCGCCGCGATGAGCAGCGGCGGCGTGATCGCGGCCGAGCGCGACGGCGGCTGGAACCGGACGCTCCGCCTGACCCCGCTGAAGCCCCAGGCGTACGTCGTGAACAAGGTGATCCTGAGCCTGCTGCTGGCCGTCCCGCCGCTGCTCGTGGTGTTCTTGTGCGGGATGACGTTCGGCCACGTGCACCTGAGTGCCACGCAGTGGATGACGGTCGCGCTGGTGTCCTGGCTCGGCGCCTTGCCGTTCGCCGCGATCGGCCTGGTCATCGGGTACGTCGCCAAGCCGGACAGCGTGCAACCCATCACGGGCTTGAGCACGATGCTGATCGCGGCGTTCGGCGGGCTGTGGTTGCCGGTCGACCAGATGCCCTCGGTGATGAAGCACATCGCGCAGCTCACCCCGGCGTACTGGACCGGTCTGACGTCCCGGAGCGCGTTGACGCAGAGCGGTGTGGACACCCAGGCGCTGCTGGTCGTGCTCGGATGGACGCTCGTCCTGGGGTTCATCGGCCTGCGCCGGTACCAGGCGGACACCGCCCGCGCCTGAAGCAGCTGCATCATCTCGGACCGCCCGCGCGGTTCACCACGAAGAAGGAATACCGTGACCACCGTGAAGACGTCACCAAGCGTGCTGGACGGCTTGGCCGATCGGATGGGCGGCGGCCCCGGCCGCTGGGCCTGGGTCGCCGGCGGGATCTGGCTGTTCTACCTCTCGCAGCCGCTGCAGAGCGTCTCCGAGCGCCAGCACGGCGTCGTCCAGGTGCTCGGGTTCGCCACGGTGATCCTGTTCGGTGCCAGCTACCTCGGGTTCTTCGGTCTGCTGCGCCGGAACGCCAGAGCCGGGACGCTGCCGCACTGGCAGCGGATCGGTTACCTCGGCATCATGCTGGCGCTGTGTCTGCTGATGATCCCGACCGCCGGCCAGACAGCGCTCACCGGGCTCGTCTACATCTCCGCGGTCGCGATGATGCTGCTGGAGGTCCGTACGGCGGTCGCGTTCGTCCTCCTGCTGCTCGTCGGCGCCGAGGTGTCGATGCGGCTGGTGCCGGACTGGACCGCCGACAACAGCTACGGGTTCGCGATCTTCCTCGGCGCGCTCGCGACGTTCGGGATGCGGCGAGCGCTCCAGCGCAGCATCGAGCTGAACGCGGCTCGCAAGGACATGGCCGAGCTGGCGGTCCAGGAGGAACGCAACCGGTTCGCCCGGGACCTGCACGACATCCTCGGCCACTCGCTGACCGTCATCACGGTCAAGGCGGAGCTGGCCGGCAAGCTGATCGCGGCGAATCCCGAGCGGGCGGCCGTCGAGGTCGCGGACGTCGAGAGCCTGGCGCGGGCCGCGCTCGCGGACGTCCGGGCCGCGGTCGCCGGGTACCGCGAGCTGAGTCTGGCCGGCGAGCTGGTCGCGGCCCGGGCCGCGCTGCAGGCCGCCGAGATCAAGCCGGACCTGCCGACCACGGTCGACGAAGTACCGGAGCAGACCCGGGAGCTGTTCGCCTGGGTGGTGCGGGAGGGCGTGACGAACGTCGTCCGGCACTCCGGTGCGAAGCGCTGCACGATCCGGCTGTCGGCCACGCAGATCGAAGTCCTCGACGACGGGAAGGGCCCGACGCCCGGGGGCGGCGCATCGGGGCACGGACTGGTCGGGTTGCGCGAGCGGTCGACCGCGGCCGGTGCGAGCGTGCAGGTCGGGCAGGCGCCCGGCGGCGGGTTCCGGCTGGCCGTGAAGGTCGACCTGTGAGGATGGTGCCGTGAGCATCCGACTGCTGATCGCCGACGACCAGGCGCTCGTCCGTGGCGCCCTCGCCGCCCTGCTGGACCTCGAGCCCGACCTGGACGTGGTGGCCGAGGTCGGTCGCGGTGACGAGGTCATCGACGCCGCGAAGAACTCCCGGCCCGATGTCGCGTTGCTGGACGTGGAGATGCCCGGGCTCGACGGGATCGAGGCGGCAGCCGCGTTGCGTACCGCCGTACCCGGGGTCAGGGTGCTGATGGTGACCACGTTCGGCCGGCCGGGGTACCTGCGGCGCGCGATGGAGGCCGGTGCCGCGGGGTTCGTCGTCAAGGACACGCCCGCGACGCAGCTCGCGGACGCGGTCCGCCGCGTGCACCAGGGTCTCCGTGTGGTCGATCCGTCACTCGCCGCCGAGACGTTGGTGGCCGGGACCAGTCCGCTCACCGGCCGGGAGTCCGACGTGCTCCGGGCCGCGCGTGAAGGCGGCACCGTCGCGGACATCGCCAAGGAGCTGCACCTGTCCGAAGGCACCGTCCGGAACCACCTCTCCGCCGCGATCGGCAAGACCGGCGCCCGGACCCGCGCCGAAGCCGCCCGGATCGCCCTCGACAACGGGTGGTTGTAGCCGGTCCCTACCTCTAGGGTTGGCCTAGGGGAGGGATCTATGTCGATTGAGCAGTTCAGTGTCCGGGGGCGGTTGGCGGACACGGGTGAGGGGATCACGCCGGACGAGTTGCAACTCGCGGCGCGCAACCACGGCATGCCGCTCGAGGGGATGCGGTACGACGTGACGCCGCCGGGACTGCACTACGTCCTGGTGCACTACGACATCCCGGCGACCAACGCGGGCGACTGGTACCTCGAACTCGGTGGGTGCGTCGAGGAACCGCTGTCGATCGGGCTGACCGAGTTGCGGGCGATGGGGCGGCGGACGATCCGGGTCACGTTGGAGTGCGCCGGCAACGGCCGCGCCACCTTGCAGCCGCGCCCGATCAGCCAACCCTGGTTGTCGGAAGCAGTCGGTACGGCGGAGTGGACCGGAGTGCTGCTGGCGGATCTGCTCCGGCTGGCCGGAATCCGCGAAGACGCCGTGGATGTGGTGTTCACCGGTGCGGACCACGGCGTGGAGCGCGGGGTCGAGCAGGACTACCAACGTGGGTTGTCGCTGGCCGAGGCGATCGACTCCGGCGCGATCGTCGCGTGGGAGATGAACGGTGATCCGTTGCCACCGCAGCACGGGTACCCGCTGCGGCTCGTCGTGCCCGGGTGGTACGGGATGGCGAGTGTGAAGTGGCTGCGGTCGATCGAGCTGATCGACCACGAGTTCCAGGGTTTCCAGAACACGGTCGCGTACCGGATCAAGCACGCGCCGGACGATCCGGGGAAGGCGATCACCCGGATCGCACCGCGGGCGCTGCTGGTCCCGCCCGGGTTCCCGGACTTCATGAGCCGCAACCGGTTCGTTGCCGCTGGCACCGTTGCGTTGTTCGGCCGGGCGTGGTCCGGGTGGGCGCCGATCGAACGGGTCGAGGTCAGCACCGACGCCGGCGTGAACTGGCATCCGGCGACGTTGGATGCCCCCGGCAACGACGATTTCGCCTGGCGGGCGTTCGCGTACGACTGGGAGGCGACTCCCGGCGAGCACGTGCTCACGGTCCGCGCGTACGACGCGGCCGGAAACGAGCAGCCGATCGAGGCCGACTGGAACCGCGGCGGCTTCGCGAACAACTCCGCGCAGCGGATCACGGTCGTCGTCACCTGATCCGCCGCGTGTCGCTGGCGCGTTCCGCCGTACCCGCGTCACATCCTGGAGTGGTACACGGTTCTCACTCCAGGAGTGATGCGGTGAACGACAACCATCTGCACGCGCGGGTCTTCCGGACGACGCACGAGTGGTACGCCGACGTCGACGACGAACTCGACCCGCAGCCGGACAACCCCCTCTGGCACGGCTCGTACGCAACCCAGCCCGCCGCCCTGGAAGCCGCCTGCACCCACCTGGCCGCCCTCCAGGAAGCTTCCTGACCTCACTCCGGTGTGTTGTGGGAGGGGCCGCCTACTCGGTAGGGGGTGGTGATGCCTTCGTACATGAGGTGGGTCATCAGTCCTTGCGAGGCGTGGGGGAGGTTGTGGCAGTGGTCCATCCAGAGGCCGGGGTTGTCGGCGACGAAGGCGATCTCGTAGGTCTCCTTGTTGCCTACCTCCAACGTGTCGACCCACCAGGGTGAACCGGTCGCGGCGACGCCGTTGCGGGAGAGGACGACCGCGTGATGGCCGTGCAGGTGCATGGGATGCGCCTGACCGCTGGTGTTGGAGATCGTCATGCGCACCACGTCCCCCTCCGCCACCATGAACATCGGTACGTCGGGGAACTTGTGCCCGTTGATCGTCCACCACAACCCCGGCACCCCGTCCAGGAACCCAGGCCGCCGCCCGATCCGGTACTCGAACTTCCGGTTCGCCTTCGCCGGATCGAACCCGAGCGGCGCGGGCGTGCCGTAGCTGAGCAGATCGACGGTGTCCTTCGGCAACTCGGTCTTGGCGGGGTCCGCCGGACCGATCGCGAGTGAAACGGCTGTCGTACCAGCGACCAACCGCATCCCGTCCGCCGGCACCACAGCCTCGAGATCCACGCGACCCCCGGCAGCCAACGGATAGGCAGCCGTCACCGCGGACGGGCCGTGGACGTCACGCCCGTCCACCGCGACCACCTTGTACGGCGTACCGACGAGACCGACCCGCAAGATCGCGTTGTCCGTGTTGATCACCCGCACGCGCGCCGTCGTACCCGCCGGCAGGTCCACCTTCCCGGTCCCGGTGCGCCCGTTGATCGTGCGCTTGCCGTCGTACGTGTGGATCACCGCGACCACCTCACCAGGAGACGCCGGCGCGATCACGATCGACCCGAACAGGCCGCCCTTCACCTCGTCGCTCGACACCTGGTGCGAGTGGTACCAGTACGTCCCCGCCTGCTCCGCCTCGAACCGGTACACGTGCTTCCCACCCACCGGTACGGCGTCCTGCGTCACGCCGGCCACCCCGTCCTCGGCATTCGGTACGTCGATCCCGTGCCAGTGCAACGTCGCGCCGTCCGGCACGGACTCGTTCACGAACGTCACCTGCACCAGGTCACCGACACGCGCCCGGATCAGCGGACCCGGGGACGTCCCGTTCACGGTGTACCCGTCGACGCTCTCCCCCGACTTCAGTTGGTACTTCTGCTTCCGCGCCACCAACGTCACCGCGACGTCCGGCGTACCGGATCGCGGCCCGGTCAGGTCCGCGACGCTCATCCCGCCGTGGTGCATGTGCTCCATGGAGGCCGGTCCGCCGCCGTAGTCGGCGTACCCCATCTCGGCCGGGTCGTAGGTGCCCGGGACCAGGCTGGTCGCCCAGAGATAGCCCAGCGGCGCGAGCACCGCCAACGTGATCCCCAGCGCGACCAACCGGCCCCAGCGGCGTTTCTTGACCTCAGCCACTGGTCACGGTCTGGTTGGGTACGGCGGCCCGCCGCGCCCCCATACTCGCCACAGCAGCGATCGCGAGCCCGTTGATCCCGTGCAGGATGCCCAGCGCCGGCACCCCGAAGGACACCACCGCGAGCAGGAACTGCAGGACCACCAGACCGGCCACGATCCCGGCGAGCACCCGGCCGCGCGGGACGTCGGTCAGGAACGACACGATCAGGAACACCAGCGCGAGCAGCCCGATCGCCGTACCGGCGATGCTGTGGTAGCTCTGACCGAAGTTGCTGTAGTCGGCCCCGATCGAGGTGCCGTCGTCGGCGTCCTTCGCGATCGTGAACCCGGCGAGCGCGATGGAGGCGATCTGCAGGACGACCGCGATCGCGATCAGCAGGCCGACCACGCGGTACACGCTTCTCATGCGCGCCGCTCCATCCGCCGCTTCCGGACGACGAACACGGCCGCCACGATCAATGCCAGCGGCAGGATCGGCGGATGCCCACCACCCACCACACACCCGATCGACGCCAGTACGCCGATGGCGCCCAGCGCGACGAGCAACGGCAGCGGGACCTTACTGAGTGGCCCACGTCCGGCGAAGGGCGGCTTCCAGGGTCCCGAGGCTCCCGCGGCGGCCGGTTGCTCTCGCGGCAGGTCCGCGAACAGGCCGTTCAGGTCGGCGGCGGTCTTCGCCTTCAATGCCTGCTCGACACGCTCGGAGTGCTCGTCCGCGCTCAGCCGGCCGGCTTCGTAGTGCTCGCCCAGACGCCTGACCGCGTCCTCACGCTCGCTGTCGCCGATACGGATCGATCCGCCCGGCCTCTCCTCGCTCATGACTCTCCTCGGTGCTCGAAGGTTCTCCGATGGCACCAAGGTTGTCGTCCGGCACCCCTGTCCCGCGTCGCCTCAGCGGCGACACCTGCGCTACCCCCGGAGGAGCACGCTGCACCGCTGGACGCAGTACGGCGTACTCCCCCGGGCGTAGTCGGGCCCAGGGTTTACCCTCAGCTGTTGCCTCAGCTGTTGCCTCAGCTGTTGCCTCAGCTGTTTACCGACAAGATCTGGTTCACGTCGTCGTTCGCCTTGGCCAGTGAAGCCGGCTCGGCCTCGAACGACATCACCGCGTCCATCGCCGGCGTCATCACCGCGGTCACGTCCGCGGCGTTCGGGTTCGCCGGGTACGGGAACACGTCGCCCGCCTCGACCGGTTCGAGGAACGGCGTGACGTCCCACCCGCTCTTCGCGAACGCCGCCTTCGCGGCCGGCAGGCTCGCCGCGACCGCCGGGAACACCACGCCGGCCTTGGCGACGATGTCCTGCGCGGCCTGTGAACCGAGGAACTTCACCCAGGCCCACGACGCGTCCCGGCGCTTGGTCCCGGCCCAGATGGTGTCCGCGAGTCCGTTCATCATCGACAGCCGCTTCCCGACCGGCCCGATCGGCAGCCGCGCGAGCTTCGTCTTCACCTGCTTCAGCTCGCCGTACGTGCCGAGCATCCAGGAACCGTTCGGCGTGATCGCGTACTTCCCGGCGCCGAACGAGGTGGTCACGTCCACGCCGGACTTCGCCTGCGCGTACGTCGGCATGTACCCCTTCGTGATCAGGCCCCGCCACCACCCGATGGTGTCGGTGAACTTCGGGTCGTCGTAGAAGAACTTGGTCCCCCACGGCTCACCCTCGGAGTACTTCCACCCGTTGCTCGCGGCGTACCAGCTCCAGCTGGTCTGCCCGTCGCCACCACCGGCGTCGGCGTACCCGAGCCCGTAGACCTTGACGTTGCCCTTGTCGAACCCGGGCTGATCGCCGCGACGGCCCTTCGAGTCGACCGTCAGCCGCTGGACGATCTGCTCGAACGTGCCACCGTCCTTGGGGTTCCAGGTCATCGAGTTCAGCTGCTCGGCGCTGATCCCGGCCGCCTCGGTGAGTGCGCTGTTGTAGAAGTAGACCTCGGTGTCGAAGTCCTTCGGCAGACCGTACCGCTTGCCGTCGGCACCGATCCAGCGATCGGCCAGGCCCTTCTGGTAGATGCCCAGATCGACGTTGTCCCGGGAGACGAAGTCGTCGATCGGCAGCACCTGCCCCTTGGCGGCGAACAGCGGGTACTTCGACGAGTGCCCGGTGAACACGTCCGGCGCGGTGTCGGAGATGAACCCGGTCACCAGCTTCGACCAGTAGTCGTTCCATCCGTACTGCTCGATCTTCACCTTGTACTGCGGGTTCTGCTGCTCGAACAGCTTCGCGCACTCGGTGTACATCGGCAGCTGCGCCGAGTCCCACAGCCAGTAGATGATCTCGCCGTCGCCCCGGGCCGTGGCACCGTTGTTGCAGGCGGCAACGGCCGGTACGGCGAGACTCGCCAAGCCTGCCTTCAGCAGGGTCCTTCGTGAGAGCATCATTTGATCCCCGAGAAGCCGATGGAGTTGGTGATCCGCTTGGCGAAGGCCAGGAACAGGATGATCATCGGCAGCGCCGCGATCAGCGTGGCCGCCATCAGGCCGGCCCAGTCCGGTCCGCCCTGCGGTGTCTGCGACCGGAACACACCCAGC
Source organism: Kribbella sp. NPDC004875 (assembly GCF_042873375.1). Classification (NCBI taxonomy): domain Bacteria; kingdom Bacillati; phylum Actinomycetota; class Actinomycetes; order Propionibacteriales; family Kribbellaceae; genus Kribbella; species Kribbella sp. NPDC004875. The sequence goes on along the minus strand of NZ_JBIALI010000006.1, from coordinate 326,445 downwards.
GCGACCGTCAGCACCCGGACGTTGTCCTGCTGGCCGACCAGCAACGGCCAGAAGTAGTCGTTCCAGGAGTTGATGTAGGTCAGGATCGCCAGTGTCGCGATCGGCGCCGCGCTCATCGGGATGATCAGCCCGAAGAAGATCCGCCGGTGCCCGGCCCCGTCGATCATCGCCGCCTCCTCCAGCTCCCGGTTGATGCCGAGGAAGAACTGCCGGAGGAAGAAGATCGCGAACGGCGTCATGAACGCGCCCGGCAGGATGATGCCGGCGAAGCTGTTCAGCAGTCCGAGGTTCTTGATCAGCACGAAGTTCGGCAGCGTGGTGAAGATCGGCGGCACCATCAGCGCGGCCAGGAACAGCGCGAACACCTTGTCCCGTCCGGGCCAGCGCAACCGCGCGAACGCATACGCCGCCATCGCGCTGAAGAACACCTGGCACCCGGTCGTGACCGTTGCCACCACCAACGAGTTCCGCAGGTACAGCCAGAAGTTGACCGCCGCGCCGGAGCCGCCCTGAGCTTGCGCCTCCTCGATCGACGCCAACCCGAGGACCCGCTTGAACGCGCCGAGCGTGGTCTCCACCGGGAGCAACGAGTTCGGGTGGCCGGGGAGTTGCGTGTTGTCGGAGAACGCCGTACGCAGCATCCAGTAGAAGGGGAACAGCGTGACGATCAGCAGGACGAACAACAGGATCCACGCGACCGTACGCCCAACACTCACCTGCCGCCTCATGCGAGATCACTCTCCTTCGCCCGCAGCAGGCGCAACTGGAGCAGTGACACGACCGCGAGGATCGCGAACAGCACCAGCGCCATCGCCGACGCGTACCCGAAGTCGAACCGGGTGAACGCGCGCTCGTAGATGTAGTAGTAGATGACCCGGGTCGCGTTGATCGGACCGCCCTGTGTGGTCACCGCGACCGTGTCGAAGATCTGGAACGACCCGATCATGGTGACCACCAGGACCATCACCAGAACGGGCCGCAGCAGCGGCAGCGTGATCCGCCAGAACGTCTTCCACTCGGTCGATCCGTCCACCTCGGCGGCCTCGTAGACGTACGACGGGATTGTCTGCAGTCCCGCGAAGACCAGCAGCGCGGTGTAGCCCATGTGCCGCCAGACGTTGATCCCCGCGACCGTCGGGATCGCCCAGTGCGAGTCCCCGAAGAACGCGATCGGATCGATCCCGACCCAGCCGAGGAACGTGTTCACGACGCCGACCTGCACGTCCAGCATCCAGTACCAGACCAGCGCGACGACCACGTTCGCGACCAGGTACGGCGCGAGGATGACGGCGCGGACCGTGATCGACTTGGTCAGCCGGTACATCAGCATCGCGATCCCGACCGCCAGCACGGTCTGCAGGCCGATGTTGATCACCACGTACTCGACCGTCACGCCGAGCGCGTTCCAGAAGAAGCTGTCGTGCACCATCCGCTCGTAGTTGGCCAGCCCGTTGAACTTGGGCGCCGAGAGCAGGCTGTACTCGGTGAAGCTCAGGTAGGCCCCACGCAGCGTCGGCCAGATGTAGAACACGACGAACCCGAGCGTGGCCGGGGCGAGGAAGATCAGCGCGACCTTGAGGTCTCCCAGGCTGCGCCGCCGCCCCGGCGGCGCGGCCTGTCCCCCGTGACTTCGGTCGGTGTCGGGTGGTGCGTTGGTGATGGCGGTCACGGGGGATCTCCTTCTGTTGTCGCGCGGCCGGGCGGGCTTACCCGGCCGCTGTCACGTCCAGCAAGATCGCGCTCTCGGGCCACTGCGCGGGCATCAGCACACCGACGGAGGCGAGGGCGGCGCCGTTCAGTTCCACGCTTCCACCGTCCGCCGACCAGGCCGCGGACCGCGACTCGGCGCCGGGTGTCGTGACCTTGCTGATGCGATACGTCCGCTGCGGGTCGAGTCCGGGCAGACGCACCCGGCCCACTGCCGACGTCACCGACTGCTTGACCTGTACGACGCCGAACACGCCACGGGCACCGTCCTGGGACACGACACCGTGGACGAGCACGTCCTCGGGACCGCGATCCGCACGGACGACCTGACCGGTGTGCAGCAGCGGCCGCAGCTCCTTGTGCAGCGCGACCCAGCCCTTGAGCTCCTCGCGCTCCTCCGGGCTCGCGGACGCGATGTCCCACTCGATTCCGAAGTGACCGAACAGCGCGGTGATCGCACGGAACGACAGGGTCTGCGTGCGGCCGGTGGTGTGCGCACGCGGCGGGCCGACGTGGCAGCCGATCAGCTCCGGCGGGAGCAGCAGCTGGGTGTAGCGCTGGATGGTCTGCCGCTCGAGCGCGTCGTTGCTGTCACTGCCCCAGATCCGGTCGGTGCGTTCCAGGATCCCGAGGTCGACGCGGGCGCCGCCGGACGAGCAGGACTCGATCTCCAGGCCCGGGTGCCGGCGCTTCAGCTCGTCGATCAGCCGGTACACCGCCACGGTCTGCTCGTGAATTCCCGCCGTACCCGTCAGTTGGTTGCCGCCATCAACGAAGTCGCGGTTGTGGTCCCACTTCAGGTAGGCGATGTCGTACTCGCCGAGGATGCTGTCCAGCCGCTCGAGGATGTAGTCGTAGGCGGCCGGGATCCCCAGGTTCAGGCCCTGCTGGTGCCGCGCCGTCGGCGGCAGCCGGTCGCCGGCGGCGAGGATCCAGTCCGGGTGCTCGCGGGCGAGGTCGGAGTCCGGGTTCACCATCTCCGGCTCGACCCAGAGGCCGAACTGCAGGCCGAGGCTCTTCACGTGGTCGACGAGCGGATGCAGACCCTTCGGCCAGATCTCCTCGTCGACGTACCAGTCGCCGAGCCCGGCGTGGTCGTCGCGCCGGCCGCGGAACCAGCCGTCGTCCAGCACGAACCGCTCGGCCCCGACCTCGGCGGCCGCGTCGGCGAGCGCCTTCAGCTTCTCCAGGTCGAGGTTGAAGTACACGGCCTCCCAGGTGTTCAGTACGACGGGCCGCGCGGTCTTCGGGTGGTTCGGACGGGCCCGCAGATAGTCGTGGAACCGGTGCGAGACCTGATCCAGCCCGACGCCGTACGAGCCGTAGATCCATGGCGTGCTGTAGGTACCGGCCGGCTCGAGGCGCCCTTCACCCGGGAGCAACAGCTCGCCGCCGCCGATCACGGCGTACCCGCTCATGCCGCGCTCGGCGTACGAGCGGTGGTTGCCGCTCCAGGCGGTGTGCACGCCCCAGACCTCGCCGGTGCGGAAGCCGAAGCCCGGCGTACCGGCGAGCAGCAGCAGGGTCGCGTCGGCGCCGGTGCGGCCGCGGCGGTTGTCGCGGATGTGCGCGCCCTGGGTGAACGCGTGCCGCTGCGGGTGCCGCTCGCCGATGTGGCGGCCGGTCATGTCGAGCAGCTCGGTCGCCTCGGTCGGCACCGGCAGCGCCAGCAGCAGCCCGTCGACGGTGTACGCCGTCGCACCCGTGTTCGTCAGGTCGGCCCGCGCGCGGACCAGACCGGAGTCGGTCAGCTCGATGGTGAGCCGGATCGCGAGACCCGCGTCGGCATCCTCGGCGTCGACCCGCACGGTGTTACCGGTCTGCACGACGCTGGTGAGCCGGAAACTCGCGGAGAAGTCCTGCCCGTCGCGGTGACCGCTCAGACCGGGAAGACCGAACCAGCCGGCCGAGTACTCCGGCACGATCGCGATCGCCCGGTTGTCGTCGAGGCCGTTGCCGTCCTGCACCGCGCCGGCGCCGCGCCGCAGTTCGAGCAGAGCGTTCGCGGTCAACTCGCCCAGGTCCGCACCCCAGTGCAGGACGGAAGGAAGGGCCGGACCGGAACAGTCCAGCACCAGGCTGACCCCACCGGCCCGGAGCTGCAGAATCTCGATGTTCGACACTGTTGATTCACTCTGCTTTCTGATTGATTTCAGGACGGAACTATTTACCGCGACAGCCGCAATGTCAATGCTTCACGAAGTTAAGTAAATAGCCTACGACTGTCCGCCGTTGTCAGCACAGCGGAAGGTAACCGCTATCCGAGGCGGGCGTGGACGAGCAGGTCGTGCAGGCCGGGCTCAGCCGTCGGCCGGTCGGGCAGGACGCTGGTCGCCTCCGCCTCGTCGAGGGCGGCCTGCAGGCGACTGACATCCTCGGACAGCTGCTCCCCCGACGGGCCTTCCAACGGGGCGTGTTCGGCTTCGGCTTTCGCGGCCATCAGGTCGGGGAGATACGCCGGCGCCCCGTCGAGCAGCTCACGCAGATCGGCCTGCACAACTCCGGTTCGCATCAGGTTGATCCCGGTCAGCAGCACCCGGAAGGTGTAGAGCAGCGGCTTCAGCTCGTGCTTCTTGCCGAACAGTTCCCATTGGGTCTTCGCGAAACCGCGGTAGTGATGCGCGTGCCACTTGGTGATGCAGCCCTTCGCGAGCTCGACGAGCTCCGCGTGTTCCGGCGTACTGACGACGAGTGGTGAGAGCACCTGTTCGAGCACGTAGCCGTTGCGGCGGAGCATCAGCCGCATGAACTTGGCCAGGTCGTGGGTCACCAGGTCGACCTCGGCCTCGTTCTCGAACCAGGTGTGGTCGAGGGTCTCCGGGCCGTGCCGCAGGCCGACGACCTCGGCGGCCGGCAGCACGTGGACACCGCGCAGGTCGACATCGGAGTCGCGGGACGGGAAACCGTACAGGTGCGCGCCGGAAACCGTTGCGAAGAGCAACGGGTAGGGCTGCTCCCCCATGATGGTCCGCAGCTCGGCGTAGTCGAGCTCCCGCATGTCACGCGTCACCGAGACTCCGCTTCCGCACCGATCGCAGCCAGGCGTCGACGCTGGCGACATCCGGGGTCGCCGGGAGGACCGTACGGCGCAACGCGTCGTCGAGCTCCTCGTGCAGCTTCAGTCGCCAGCGCTCCACGTCGTCCCACGGCAGCTCGCCGCGCTTCACCGCGAGCAGCCGTTCCCGATACAGGCCGACGTCCACGACGAGGGTTGCTTCGAGCAACAGTTCGCGGGCCGAGAGCAGCAGCCGGATCAGGTGCATCACATGCTTCCACTTCGGCGACCCGTCACGGCGGAAGTCGGTCTCGAGCTTCTTGAACTGGCTGAGCACGTAGCCGGAGTAGGTCTGGTACGCGAGTTGCGACAGGAAGGATCGGCGCAGACCGATCAATTCCTCACCGAGCGCGGTCTGCCGGACGACGAGCGGCGAGTGCAGAACCTCGAGCAGGTTCGGGTTCGACTTCAGCGCGAGCTCGCAGAACCGCTCGACCTCCCACGAGAACCATTCGGGCTCCGGTCCGTCCACGTGGGCCGGCGGCTTCGCGAGCGACCAGAACGCCTCGGTCGGGGCGACGTACACCCCGCGTGTGTCGGTGTCGGACTGATCGGTGTCGAGCCCGAACGCGCGCGAGCCGACCACCGCGGCGTAGATCGTGTGCTCGCGCACCAGGCGATCGCCATCGGGCTGATCCAACTCGATCGCTTCGTCCTGGTACGCCGTCCGCAGGCTCAACTGATCGCGCTGGGCGACCGTCTCCCGCCCGTCGACGAGCCGGACCGCGTAGCGCCCGTCAGCGGTGATGCCGGCCACCCGGCCGGTCGCCCCGCGCTGCGCCGTACCGCCTTGGTCGTCCGGCGCCGCGACCCGGATCACCACCTGAGTACCCACCGGCAACTGCGGACCCTGGACTGCCACGCGGCCATGCTGCCCGACCCCGGACGCCCACGCCATCACATTCGGAGCACCGGGAGCTCAACCTTCCCGGGAGCTGACACGGCGGTGACAGGGCGCAAACGTGTCAGCACGCTGGGTCTATCTGAGAGTGGTTACCCGGAAGTACATTGCTCGCGACGGTGATCGGGTGGGGGTCCTGACGGTCACCGAACTCCGGCGAGAGAGGCCTTCCGGGTGATGAAAACTCCGAGAAGTCGTCGAGTGTCCGCAGCAATCCTCCTACTCTCCCTGACCGGGCTCGGCCTGGTCGCTCCCCCGGCCCAGGCCGACGGTCCCGGCTCGGGAACGCCGTACGTCGTCACGGTCGGGGACTCCTACATCTCGGGCGAGGCCGGTCGGTGGGCCGGGAGCTCGAACGACTCCGAGGCGCCGGCCGACGCACTCGGTGCGCACGCGTATCACGACAACGCGAGCCATACCGCCGAGCAGATCCCGCGCTGCCACCGCAGCCAGTCCGCCGAGGCGTACATCGGCGGTGGGGTCGGCGGGCTGAACCTCGCCTGCTCCGGCGCGCGCACCACGACCAGCACCGGCGACTACTTCAAGCCCGGCATCGACTTCTACGACGACGGCGCCGGCAACCTCGGCCAGGCGAAGCTGCTGCAGCAGTTCGCGGCGAGCCACAACGTGAAGCAGGTCATGGTCTCGATCGGCGGCAACGACTTCAACTTCGCGTCGATCGTCACCCAGTGCGTGCAGGACTTCCTGCTGTCGCCGTCCTGGAACCCCGACTACTGCCGCGACGACTCGTCGGTCGTCGCCAACTTCACCGCGGCGAACATCAGCACGGTCCGCGGCAGGATCGCGACCGCGTTCCAGAACGTCCGCACCGCGATGCGCAACGCCGGGTACGGCGACACGTCCTGGAACCTCGTCGTCCAGACCTATCCGTCGCCGATCCCGTCCGCCAGCGGGTTCCGGTACTCACAGAGCGGTTACACCCGGCAGAGCACCGGCGGCTGCGGGTTCTGGAACGCCGACGCGGACTGGGCGAACGCGACCGCGCTCGTCACCATCAACAACACCGTCCGGGACGCGATCGGTCAGTCGGGTCTGGCCAACGCCCGTCTTCTGGAACTTCAGTCCGCTTTCAACGGCCGTCGGCTCTGCGAGAAGACCGTCGGTCTGTACGAGGAGGTCGGCCTCAGTTCGTGGACGCAACAGACCGCCGTGGACAAGACCGAGTGGATCAACCAGATTCGCACTGTGACTACGGCCGGCTCCGACTACTTCATCCAGGAGTCGCTGCACCCCAACTACTGGGCCCAGCTGGCGCTGCGCTCCTGCGTCCGCCAGACCTACACCCAGAACCGCGGCGGCACCTGCACGATCGCGGGCACCGGTCTGGTGAACGGCGAGCCCCGAATGACGCTCGGCTGACCTTTGGCTCATCACGCGAGCCGGCCGCCGTACCCCTGGATGGGGTACGGCGGCCGGTTCGTTTCAGCAGCTGGTCAGCTCAGGTTGAGACCCGTGTCGTCGATGACGAACGAGGTCTGCAGGGAACTGTCCTCGGTGCCGGTGAAGCTGATCGACACCGTCTGGCCGGCGAACGACGAGACGTTGAACGACTTGAGCGAGTAACCGCTCGCCTTGTTCAGGTTCGAGTACGTCGCCAGCGTGGTCGAGCCGGCCTTCACCGTGAGCTTGTCGTACTGCGTCGACGTGGTGGTCTCCGCGGAATCGATGTGCAGGTAGAAGGACAGCGTCGCCGAGCATCCGGCCGGGATCGTGACCGACTGGCTCAGCGTGTCGGTGTGGGTCTGGCCGTAGCCGTCGAGCCACGCCTTCCAGGTCCCACCGTGGGCGGGCTGGGAAGCGGTGTTGTCGATCACCCCGGTCGACGCCGACCACGGCGCCGCCGTACCGGTCTCGAAGCCCGGGTTGCCGAGCTTCTGGCCGGAGCAGCTGCCGGTGCCGCCGCTGATCGTGAAGGTGAACGACGTGCTGCCCGAGCCGCCGGCACTCGCGGTCGCCGTCGCGGTGACGTTGAAGGTGCCGCTCGCGGTCGGGGTACCGGACACGGTGCCGGTGGACGAGCCGATGGTGACGCCGGCCGGCAGACCGGTCGCGGACCAGGTGTACGGCGCGGTTCCACCGGTGGCGGTCAGCGTGAACGAGCCGATCGCCGTACCGACGGTGCCGGTCTTGTTGCCGGGGTTGCTGACCGTGACGCCACCGCTGGTGCTGCACGTCGGGTCACCCGACTGGGCCGGAACGCTGACCGCGTCCCACGCAGCCTTGACCGTGTTGAACTCGGTGCAGCTGCCCGGGTACAGGTTCTTCGCCGCGGTCAGGGTCCAGGTCCGGTACTTCAGGTACGAGCTGCTGCTGGTCTTCATCAGCATCGCGTTGTACATGATCCGGATCGCCTTCTGAATGCCCAGACCGGTTACCGACGAGCTGTTGCAGGTCGGCACGTTCGGGTTGCCGCCGCTGCCCTGCGAGAGCAGTACGAACCAGTGGTCGCCCGGACCGGCCGCGGCGTGCACCTCGGAGCCGGGGATCGAGCTCGAGTAGCAGTTCGGGTCGCCGACCGCCGACGGGTTGTACATGTTGCGGATCGGGCCGCTGCCGACCAGGTTGACCTCTTCACCGACGTAGAAGTCCGGCGGGTCGTAGGCCGAGCCCTGGTTGCTGTAGAACTCGGTGGCCGCGCCGAACGTGTCGGCGACGAACTCCTGGGTGCCGCTGCCGGAGATGCCGCCCGGGGTGTGGTCGTCGATACCGTGGCCGAGCTCGTGGCCCACCACGTCCATCGAGCCGATCCAGCCACCGGCCGTGTTGTGACCGACCTGCACCTGGGTGCCGTCGTAGTACGCGTTCTCGTCGTCCAGGCCGACACGGATCGGCCAGCCGCCGCCGTTGCCGTCGAAGCCGTTCCGGCCGAGCCAGTCGGTCAGCATGTGCCGCTCGGTCTGCGCCGTGAAGAGCGCATCGACGCAGCCGGTCTCCTTGTTGCTGGCGGTGCCGTTGCCCCAGTTGTCGTCCGGGCCGGAGAACGTGGTGTTGTTGGCCGCGTCCTGGCAGGACTGATTGGTGGTGTTCGGGTCCTTCATCGAGTACGTGCTGCCGGACAGCGTGGTGTCCAGGTGTACCGGGTTCGGGCCGCTGTACGCCGCCGTACCGTTGCCGGCCATCACGTGTTCCTTGGTACCGAGCACCTTGCCGGACTGCGCGTCGACGTACACCGACAGGCTCGACGGGTCATGTCCGTTGCTGCCACTCACCCGCGACTGCCAGGCGAGCTTCGGCGTACCGTCCAGGGCGTAGACCGACAGGGTCGGCGTGGTCGAGGAGTCGACCCGCTTCAGCTGCTTGTCGGCGGTCTTCTGCGCGGCACCGGCGGTCACCTTGGCGGCCGTCGACAACTCGGGTACGGCGGTGCTCTGGGCAACCGACGTGTACTTCACAGCCCCCTTGGAGTCGGTGACGACGACGAAGTCACCGCCGACGACCGGGAGGCCCTTGTACGAGCGCTCGTACGGGACGTACTGCAGCCCGGACTGCTCCGAGATCACCGGCTTCGCGGTGAACTTGTCGTCCTTCGAGGCGTGCAGGGCGCTCGGCCGGCCGGCGACCAGCGAGGACGCGGAGTCGGCGGCGAACGTCTTCGACTGCGCCTGCGAGGGCCGGGGCGGCGGGGCAGCCTGCGCGGCGGTGGTCGCGCCGGCCGCCGACGTACCGAGTCCGGCGAGTGCTGCCGCCGCGAGGCTGGTCACCCCGAGGACGACGGCAGGCTTTCGGGAACGCTGAAACAAGACCATTGGTATTGGTCCCTTCGCGAGGTACTGAATGATGAACTCGCTTCGCTCGTTCATCGGGTGCTGGGCGGGTTGCGCCTTGGCCGGGCTGCAGACGGTGCACCACTCCGCCTGGGACCTCCGGCCTGTCCATCGGTTCTGCTGCGGAAAGCCCCCCTTTCATCCGTCCCCGATGAATCGCGCGGGCTGGACACTATGCCCGGCGTCACACCCGAACAAGGCGCTGTCGTGCCGTTGGCACCCCCATGACAACTGACCGCGTTGTCATCGCTACCAAGAGCTGACAAACCCTTCCGGATCCTGAGATTCATCACGATCCGAGGGGGGTGGGTGCCGAAATGAAGTTGCGGAGTCAGCGACCCGCTGGTGGTCTGGGGCGGGTGTGGATGGCAGAATCGCGCAGACGAGTTGGCTGCCGCGGGGGCGACGACGCCCCTGGTACGGCGCGACGGATCGCGATCAGGATGACGCCGGCTGGGGTGTGAGTGGAAACCGAATTCGTGCTGTCACTCGGTGAGCAGCAGTGGACGCTCCCGCCCGGAACCGACACGTTCACCATCGGCCGAGCCTCGAACGCCGACATCCGGCTACAGGCCGACGACCAGATCTCCCGCATCCACGCGCGCCTCACCCGCGACGACCCCAGCACCTGGACCCTCCACGACGAGTCCCGCAACGGCACCGGCCTCAACGGCCGCCGCCTCACGGCCCCCACTCCCCTGAACACCGGCGACCGAATCCACATCGGCCGCTCAGTCCTGACCTTCTACAAATCCATCACCCCCGACGCCCACCACTCCTCCACCCCACCGCCGGAGTCCACCCCACCTGCCGCATCCCCGGCATCCCCACCTCCCGCAGGCTCGGCACACGCCGCATCAGCCGCAGGCACAGCAGCCGCACCCTCCGGTCCCGCCGCAGGCGACCCCGGTGAAGCCAGATCCTTCGCAGACAGTGCATTCGCCGGCGGCTCGGCGTCAGCCGGCCCGTTCACCGACAATGGGCCGGCGGGCAGCGCGTCCGCACCGTCCGGTCCCGGCGCGGGCGACCCCGCTGTGCCCAGCCCGTTCGCCAATTTCAGCATCGACCCTCCCGCCAACCGCGTCGCGCCCAACCCGGCGGCAAGTGGACCAACTGGGTACGACGCACCTGGCGCCGACCAATACCCGCCCGCCGGCGGCCGGTGGGCCGACCCACAAGCACTCGAAGACCCCTGGCCAAACGCCGGCGATCACCCCGGAAGCGCCGCCCAAGGCGCAGGCGAGCCATACGCCGGCGACCCGAGAACCTCAGCGCAGCCCGCGAACAACACGTACGCCGACAACTCGCCGCAGGCGGCCGACGCACACAGCGAAAACGCGGAGTACCCGGCAAACGCACCGCACCCCGCCCGCGACGCGGCCCCCACAAACACACCGTTCCCAGGATCCGACGCGGCCCCCGCCAACTCGCCGTTCGCGCCGCGCGACGAGAACGCCGCGAACACGCCGTACCCCGGAGCCGACGCCAACCCCGCGAACTCACCCTTCCCTGGCGCCGACGCAGCCCCCGCCAACTCGCCGTTCGCGCCGCGCGACGAGAACGCCGCGAACACGCCGTACCCCGGAGCCGACGCCAACCCCGCGAACTCGCAGTTCCCTGGCGCCGACGCGGGGCCCGCGAACTCGCCGTTCGCGCCGCGCGACGAGAACGCCGCGAACACGCCGTACCCCGGAACCGACGCCAACCCCGCGAACTCACCCCTCCCTGGCGCCGACGCAGCCCCCACCAACTCGCCGTTCGCAACGCACGACGAGAACGCCGCGAACACGCCGTACCCCGGAGCCGACGCCAACCCCGCGAACTCGCAGTTCTCTGGCGCCGGCGCGGGGCCCGCGAACTCGTCGTTTGCGACGCGTGGTGGGGACGGTGGGGAGCCGGCGTACGGCGGGCGTGGTGGGGATGGGGCGGAGGATGGGTACGACGGGGATGGGGTGTTTCCGGGGGACGATGCGTCTGTCGGGGACGACGGGTACCTCGGGGGTGTTGGGGAGTCTGGGCCTGGGCGGGGCGACTCGGGTGAGCGGGGGTACGGGGCGGCTGGGATTGTGCCGGGGTTCGAGGATGTGCGGGACGGGGAGACGTGGGCGGCTTATCCGTCGGCGGATCATCCGGAGCCGGCGCGGTCGCCTTGGGAGGTTTCGGGGCGGATCGATCAGTCGGAGCCGAACTGGAACGAGTCGGACAGCTGGCCCGACTCGAGCGGAATGGATCGCCGGGGCGCGGATCGGCGCGCTGGAAAGGATCGACGCTCACCTGGTGGAGATCGGCGGTCAGCGGATCGGCGTACCCGCGGAGACCAGCGCGCCGACGAAGACCAGTACGGGTACGCCGCGGGACAGCTCTCGCACGGCGTAGACCCAGGCCAAACCATCGGCCCCGGCCCGCACCAAGGCCCCAACCAACGCGGAACGGGCTGGAGCCAGCGCGACACCGGCGCAGATCAACCTGAAAACGGCGCGGACCAACGTGGACCCGGCGGCGACCAGCGGCGGGCCGGCGCGGATCGGCGGGTGGCTGAGTTTGGTGGGGATGACGAGGCCGTTGGGACGGTGCGGTTGCCTCGGGTGCTGATTGCGGCCGGTGGTGTGATCGTGCTCGGGCTGATCGTGAATCTGATCGTCACCTTCTTCTCCGACGGACCGAGTGGCGCGCTGCGGTGGCTCGTGCCGCCGGGGATCGCGCTCGTGGTGGGGATGGTGCTCGCACTGCTCGACGCGGCCGCGCCCAAGGACGAGCGGCCCGGCCGGTTCGACGTGTCGATCCTGATCGCGATCGCGGTGGTACTCGTCGGGGTCGGCGTCGGCGGGTTCGCGGTGACCGCGGGAACGAAGTACGTCGCCGGCTACCTGACCGGCAACGAGTCCGGCGCGGACCGGCTGATCAAACCCGTGGCGAAGACCGGCTCCGGCATCACGATCACCGTCGAGAACGTCACGTACACCAGCCATTTCACCCGCGTCGAGGTCGCGATCCGGAACGCCGGCAAGGAGCCGTTCACGATCCCGATCGACGGTGCGACGTTCACGGCGGCCGACGGTACGGCGTTGCGCGCGGACAGCGGCCGGAGCGCCTGGCCGGGAAAGATCGCCGCCGGCGGTACTGAGCACGGCTCGATCACGTTCAAGGGCCATCTGCCGGACAGTGCGACCGCGGCGGCGCTGACGTTCAAGTCCGGAAACACCACGTTCGCGGTTTCCGGCGTCACCCTGAGCAGCTGACCTGCCGCAGCAACCGGGCCGGACAACTCACGCAAAGATATACATCGAAAATTGATATAGTCGCCCGCATGACCGACCTGGACGTCGATCGGCTGACCACCGTCATCGAGGACTTCAACACGATCTTCATCCGGCTCCCCTCGGTGCGGAAGTTCAACTTCTCCACGCTGTCCGTGCTGCACACGCTCGATCGCCGCGGCCCACTGCGGCTCACCGACCTGCTGCCGACCGAGCAGCTCAAACAGCCCGCGCTGACCAGCCTGGTCGCGAAACTCGAGCAAGACGGTCTGCTGCAACGCCGCCCCGACCCGGCCGACGGCCGCGCCAGCCTGATCTCGCTGACGCGGTCCGGCCGTCAGATCGTCCGGTCCCGGCACGCGAATCGCGTCGCCAAGCTGACTCACCTCGTCGACCAACTGACCCCCGAGGAACGAGCCGTCCTCGCGGGCTCCGTCGACGTACTCCATCGCCTCACCGAGCTCGCCGAGGAGACGCCATGACCCCGACGCCCACACCTGTCCACGTACCCGACGACGTCCTTGACGACCTCCGTCGGCGCCTGCGCGCGACCAAGTGGCCGCGCGACGCGGGCAACGAGGACGGCTTCTACGGGGTACGCCGGTCCCAGCTGCAACCGCTCGTCGAATACTGGGCCGACGGCTTCGACTGGCGCGCCGCCGAACGCGCGATCAACGCGTACGAGCACTACCGCGTCGACGTCGACGGCGTACCCGTGCACTTCCTGCGCAAGCCCGGCGTCGGCCCGCGCCCGATCCCGTTGATCCTGAGTCACGGCTGGCCGTGGACGTTCTGGCACTGGTCGAAGGTGATCGACCGGCTCGCCGACCCCGCGGCGTACGGCGGGGATCCGGCCGACGCGTTCGACGTCATCGTGCCGTCGCTGCCCGGCTTCGGGTTCTCGACGCCGACGCGGCCGGACATGAACTTCTGGAAGATCGCCGACATCTGGCACGAACTCATGACGGGCATCCTCGGATTTCCGCGGTACGCCGCCGCGGGGTGTGACGTCGGCGCGCTGGTGACCGGGCAACTCGGCCACAAGTACGCCGATGAGCTCTACGGGATCCACATCGGTTCGGCGCTGAAGCTCTCGTTCTTCAACGGCGATCGCGGGTGGGACTTCAGCGGCGGGCACCCAATTCCGGACGGGTTGCCGCCGGAGATCCACGCCCGGATCCTCGAGATGGACCGCCGGTTCGCGTCGCATCTCGCCACCCATGTCCTGGACCCGAGCACGCTCGGCTTCGGTCTCGCCGACTCGCCCGCCGGGATGCTCGCGTGGATTCTCGAGCGGTGGCAGAAATGGTCGGAGGGTGACAAGGCGTTCTCCGACGACGACCTGCTCACCCACGCGACGATCTACTGGGCCGGCGATGCGATCGACACCTCGATCCGCACGTACGCGAACAACAACCGCTACCCGTGGACGCCGTCGCACGACCGGATGCCCGCGATCGAGGCGCCGACCGGCATCACCTTCGTCGGGTACGAGAACCCGCCGGGCGTCAGCACACCGCAGGACCGCGTGCAGAACTTTCTCGCGAGCGACCGGGCCGCCTGGTACAACCACGTCAACATCACAGCGCACCCGAACGGCGGTCACTTCATCCCCTGGGAGCTCCCGGCCGAGTGGACCGACGACCTGCAACGAACGTTCCGCGACCTGCGCTGACCGAGATCGCTGATCATTCCCTCAGGGTGATGCCGCCGCCTGGCGAATGACGGACCGTAGGCGCCAGGCGGTCCCCGCCGTGGGTGCACCTGGGCGGCCCGGCGTGGCGTCGCGGGATGGCGAAGTCATGACGTTCGACCTGATTCTCATCGGGCTCGCGATCACGCTCGAACCCCTGCCCATGAGCGGGTACATTCTCTTGTTGCTCAGCCCGCAGCAGGGCACCCGGAAAGGGCTCGGGTTCCTCCTGGGCTGGCTGCTCACCCTGGTCGGTCTGGTGGTCCTGACGCTCGTCTTCACCAGTGGCAAGCCGCCCGCGACAGGCTCGACACCGTCCACGGCGGTGTTGATCATCAAGATCCTGCTCGGCATTGCGCTGCTGGCGGTCGCGTGGCGAACGCGGAAGCATCGCGGCCGGCCGACGCAGCCACCTCGCTGGATGGCGAAGGTCGACGATCTCGGCTTCTTCGCGGCGATGGGAATCGGCTTCCTGCTCCAGCCGTGGCCGCTGGTCGCGGCCGGCGTCACAACGGTTGCCTCGGCGGACCTGTCGAACACGTCGACCATCGTCACGCTGACCCTGTTCTGCCTGCTCGCCTCGGCGAGCTACCTCAGCATGCAGACCTATGTGACCCTGAGGCGGGAACCCGCAAGGGCGCGGCTCGACGCCCTGAACCGCTGGTTGGGCGGGCACCGGGACCAGGTGGTGATCGCGGTGGCGGTCACCGTCGGGCTGTGGCTGATCGGAAAGAGCGTGTTTCTCCTCGCGACCTAGGCTGACAACATGCAGACGATTCTGATCACCGGTGCGACGGACGGTCTGGGACGCGAACTGGCCCTCCGATTGGGTACGGCGGGAGTTCGCGTCCTCATCCACGGGCGCGATGCGCGCCGCGCGGACACCGTACGCGCGGACATCGTCGCCGCGGGCGGTCCTCCGCCTGAGGTCCTGCTCGCCGACCTGGCGAGCCTGCGTGCGGTCGACAAACTTGCCGAGGGCATCACGGGCGAGCTCGACGTGATCGTCAACAATGCCGGCATCGGCGGCGGCCGGCCCGGTACGACGCGGGAGGTCAGCGCCGACGGCGTCGAGTTGCGATTCGCGGTCAACTACCTCGCCGGATACCGCTTGACCCGGCTCCTGCTCCCGCAGCTCGCGCCCAGCGGCCGGGTCGTCAACGTCGCGTCGGCAGGCCAGCAGGCGATCGACTTCGACGATCCGATGATGGAGCGGGGCTGGGACGCGTTCTCGGCGTACCAGCAGAGCAAGCTGGCGCAGATCATGTTCACCATCGATCTCGCCGCCGAACTCGACGGCGTCACCGTCAATTCGTTGCACCCAGCAACGTTCATGGACACCACGATGGTGAACCAGAGCGGCGTCAGCCCGATCAGCACGGTTGCCGAGGGCGCCGACGCGACGATGCGGCTGATCACCGCGCCGAACCTGCCGACCGGCCGCTACTTCAACGGTCTCCGCGAGGCGCGCGCGAATGCGCAGGCGTACGACGCCGACGCGCGCGAACGTTTGCGCATCCTCTCCGACGAGCTGATCGCCGGCGCACTGAACTGATCGGTTAGGTCGGCAACGGATTGGCAGTCGAGCGCGCGACACCGACGTCGTGCGCGACGCCGTACCCGTGCCGTTCACCACGCACCAGGTACTGCCGGATCTGCTGCGCAATCGTATCCGCGGCGTTCTCGTCCGGCGCGTTGTGATCGAGCCCGGGCAGGATCGCGTACTCCGCGTTCGGCATGATCCCGGCCAGTCGCGGCAGCACACCGGTCAGGTACGCCGGAGACCGCTCGCCCCCGAGCATCAGCGTGCGCGACGCGATCCCGGCGTACCGGCTGCCGTCGGAGTCGAGACGGACGATCTCGCCGATCTCGGCCGGCGTCAGCGGCATCAGGTCCCGCGTCTCACGTCCGCCCGGTCCGCGCAGCATCAGCAAGGAAATCGCCCAGAGCAACGGGGCCGCGTGGAACGGCAGCAGATCCGTGCCTTTGAGGAACGTCGTCATCGCCGCGACCTGCTTGCCGTCGCCGACCAGCCGCGTGAAGGTGTCCAGCCAACTGGCGTCGAACGAGCCGTCGAGACTGACGCCCGGCTCGTAGGCGATCAACGCGTCCAGCGGCCGCCGCAACCCCACGTGCAACGCGATCAACCCGCCGTAGCTGTGCCCGAACACCACCTGCGAACCGGTGTGCTCCATCACCGCCACGACATCGTCGACCTCGGTCCCCACGCCGTACGACGATCCTTGCGCCGTGCTCGCCCCTCGGCCGCGACGCTCGATCACGTGCACGGTCTGCGCCCCCGCCAACCCACGCGCCAGCGCCTCGTAGTGATGGGCCCGCCGGTTGTTCCCCGGGATCACCACCACCCCGGGGCCTGCCCCCATACTCAAAACTTCAACCGCGGCGTCGTCCCCCGCCACGACCAGGTCCCGTCGCCATGCACCCGACCGCACCCCACTCATCCCCAACCTCCCTGCTTCACGGCCCCACCATCCCCCGATCCGCTGGCACCCGGCTGACACCCCACTGACATAACCCGCCAGCACCCCGGTATCTGCCCAGAACGGCAAGATTCACGTTCCGGAACGCCTTTGCTCACGCCGAGTGACGGCCGCCGGTGGGCGCGGACCTGGGGACGTGTAGCACGAGCAGGAGTTGCGGGATCCGACACACCCGTGGTCGTACAACGAAGAAGTGCCTGGTCGATGTTGCTCTGACCAGGCACTTCTCGAGGGGTGGAGGTGGCGGGAATCGAACCCGCGTCCTTCGGCGTTGCTTCAAGGCTTCTCCGGGCGCAGTCTGGTTGGCGCTTTTCTCAGCCCCAGCGTTTTCACAGACATAGCGCTGACAGGCTCAGTCACTGTAAATGTCCCGTGCTAACCCCGTGACCGGGCTAGCAAAGCAAGCTCTCTAGCTGAGGCCAGGAACTGGGGCGAGAGCATCCCCAGGCTGACCGCTTCTTTAAGTGCTCAGGCCGTCAGGCGGCGAGAGCGAAGCTACTGCGGTTTGAATTGGCAGTTATTGGTTTCCAGAGATCGTTAACGAGATAACCCTGGATCCTCGGCCCGCTTCCCTTGGAACATACGTCCAAAGTCGAAACCGTTCACCCCCTGTTGAGTTGTCAAACTCCCACCGGCCCCGGGGGGCGGTGGAAGATCCACACTATCAAGTCCAACAGAGCACCCGCACCTCACATTCCCGGAGCCGGCCGTCAGCCGGCCGGGGCGAGGCGGAAGATCGCTGCGGCCAGCGCCACGAGGGTGCCGGCGAGGACGATGACCCAGGCGGTCGTGGCCTGGAGCAGGAGTGCGCCGACGGCGGCGCCGGCGAGCATCGCGGCGATCGAGCCGAGCCGACGGTACGGCTTGGCGGGGCGGCCGTTACCGAGCGTGTTGTCGGCGGCCAGCCCGGTCAGGGTCAGCGTGAGCACAGTGGTCGTCATGTCACGAGGCGCCGCGTGCCGGACGGTCGCGTTCTGCAGGCCGAAGCAGGCCGCGAGCGCGACGATCAGCAGGTACGACGTACCGCCGGTGGTCTCGAGGACGCCGAGGCCGACGAGCAGCCCGCAGATCAGCAGGACCCCCGCCTGCACCCCGAAGGCCGTCCCGAGCCAGCGTCGCGGCCGGCGCTCCATCGCGCGGGCCGTCCGCCCCCCGGCCAGCGACCCGAGCACGAAGCCGACGACGGCCACCACCGGCGGCCCGAGCCTGAACCCCGACTCGGGCGCCACCGCGAACCCCAGGAACACCACGTTCCCGGTCATGTTCGCGACGAAGGTATGTCCGAGCTTCAGATAACTCACCGCGTCGATCAACCCGGTCGCCGCGGTCAACCCGAGGAACGCCGCGACTTCCCACCGTGCGCCGACCGGTTCACTCATCCCAGCAGCGTAGGGCCTACTTGATCAGGCGCAGCGTGAACGGGTAGCGGAACTTCGCGCCGGCCGCGGTCGCGAGGCCGCCGATGCCGGTGAGCAGGAACCACAGGATGCCGAGGATCGGGAACAGGAAGCCGAGGAAGCCGTGCGTGAACCCGGTCATGATCCCGAGCAGCGCGAACGCCCCGAAGGCGGTCAGCTGGAAGTTCAGCGCCTCGACAGCGTGCCGGCGTACGGCGGGATTCTTCTGGCCGGTCGTGGCGACGACGAGCGCGGGGCCGACGAAGAAGGTCGGGTACCCGAGCCAGTGCGCGATCGTCCCCATCCCCCGGCCGTCACCGCGATAGGTCTGCACCGGGGCCGGCCGGGTGAACGCGGCCGGCGCGTACGTCGGGACCGGGCGCGACACCAGCCCGTTGAACGTACCGTTCAGCTCGGCCCTGGTCCGCGCCTTCAGCGCCAGCTCGAGCCGGGCGTCGAAGTCGGCGTGGTCCAGCCGACCGTCGGCGTACATTTCTTTCAGGATCTCGACGGCGCGGTCGCGTTGGGCCGGCGTCACCAGCAGCTCTGAAGTGGACATGCTTCCACTCTGCGTGTCACCGGCCGTGTGCCCCATCGGGTTCGCCCCGGACGCACCCCTGACCGGACCCGGAACGGCCGGTCGGCCTCCGGCCCGACCTAGCGCCGGCGCTCGGAGAGGGCCCGCTGGGCCTCGCGGTTCGCTTGGCGTTCGGCGAGGGCGTGGCGTTTGTCGTAGTCCTTCTTGCCGCGGCCGGTGGCGAGCTCGACCTTCGCGTAGCCGTCCTTGAAGTACAGCGACAGCGGGATCAGCGACACGCCCTGGGTCTCGACGGCGCGGATCAGCTTCTGCACCTCGTCCTTGTGCAGCAGCAGCTTCCGGGTCCGGCGGGGCTCGTGGTTGGTCCAGGTGCCGTGCTTGTACTCCGGGATGTGCATGCCCTGCAGCCAGAGCTCGTTGCCCCGGACCGCGGCGAACGCGTCGACCAGGGAGGCCCGGCCCTGCCGCAGGGACTTGACCTCGGTCCCGGTCAGCACCAGCCCGGCCTCCACCACGTCGTCGATGTGGTAGTCGTGTCGCGCCTTACGGTTCTGCGCGATCGGCTTCTCCCGGCCGGACTGTTTCACCATCCGGCCAGTATCCCAGATCGCCTACAACCACCCCATGGGATTAACCACGTTGCCGTCCTTGTAGACCATGAAGTGCAGGTGACAGCCGGTCGAGTACCCGGTCGTCCCGGACCAGGCGATGATCTCGCCGCGCCGCACCCGTTCACCGACATGAGCCTTGTACTTCGACAGGTGGTTGTAGACCGTGGTGATCGAGTGACCGCCCATCACTCCGTGTGAGATGAACAACCGGTTCCCGTAACCACCGTTGTAGTACTTGTCCGTCACCACACCGTCGGCGGCGGCGCGGACCGGCGTACCGCAGGGGGCGCGGAAGTCGGTGCCGTCGTGCAGCTTCCAGATGTGCAGGACCGGGTGGAACCGCATCCCGTACGGCGACGTGATGTAGCTGCTGACCGGGTATCCGAGCCGCCCGTCGCCGCTCGGCACCGGGTCCGGTACGTCGCGTGGCTTGCGGTGCTCCTTGCGCGCCTTCGCCCGCTCCGCCGCCTCGGCCTTCGCCTTCCGGGCCGCGGCCGCGGCCTTCTCGGCCTTCGCCTGCGCGATCAGCATCTGCTGGACGCGGTTCCGCTCCCGGAGCAGCGAGTTGTACTGCGCCAGCTCGGAGTTCTTCTCCTTCTCGGCGGCCTTGAACGCGGTCAGCTTGACCTTCGCGATCGCGGCAGCCGCCGCCCGGTCGGCCGCCACCTGCTTGGTCAGCTCGGTGACCTGCTTCACGGTCGCGGCGGCCTCGGCGCGGGCCGTCTCGGCGGCCTTCTCCGCGGCGGCGACCTGGACCCGCTTGCTGGCCAGCTGCGCCTGCGCGTTGTTCAGGTTGGTGATCGCGTTGCCCTGGATACCGAAGACGTTCCGCTGTACCTGCATCCCGGTGGCGATGTCGGCCGGCGCGGCACCGCGCAGCGCGATCGACAACCCGACCAGGCTGTTCTGCTGCTGGTACGCCGACCGTACGGCGCGACCCGCCACGGCGCGCTTCTCGCCGATCAGCTTCTCACCGGCGGCGACGTCCGCGACCGCCGTACCGAGGGCTGCCTCGGCGGCGGCGAGCTTGCCGGCGGCAACCGCATCGGCGGCCTTCGCGGCGGCGAGCTGCCCCTGCGCGGCGGCGTACCGGACCTGGACGGCCTGGTACTTCGTCACGGCCTGGTTGTACGCGGCAACGGACTTGCCGAGCTGGTCGGACGCGTCGTCGAGATCAGCCTTGGACTGGTTGATCCTCGAGTCGAGTTGTTTCTTCTTGGCGGCTGGATCCGGCGGTTTCGCCTCCGCGTTCGGAGCGGACGGAACCGCCGCCAGGACACCGGCGGACAGGGACAGGACAAGGCAGCAAGCGGCAACCACCGTCTGCCGGCCCGGCGGTCGCGTGCGTGATCGCGGGTACGGCGTGGCGGGGGTACCGGTGCTGTCGTCTCGCTTGATGCTCCCCCGCTCAGGCGGGTTCGCACCGGGGAAGTGCGGGACCACAGGTCGACCCCTTGCTCTGGATGAAGTTGTGCGGTACAGGAGTTACTGCTGTGACTCCTGATACTGCACGATAAGTCACCCGGGTCAGACTTTGAGGTATTTCCGCGTTGTGAGGAATGTCGGGATCACCGCGAGGATCAGGCCGACGACGACCATGATCAGGGTCGCGCGGAAGGTTTCGGTGGCGCCGACCCACTGCCAGACGCGGAACGTCTCCTGGGCCCGCTGCATCACCACGAAGTACACCCCGACCCACAAGGTGCCGCAGGCAAAGACCGCGCCCACCAAGGCGGCCAGCACCGCCTCCAGGAGGAACGGTAGCTGGATATAGAAGTTCGACGCGCCCACCAGGCGCATGATGCCGATCTCCCGTCTCCGGGCGTACGCAGCCAAGCGGATCGTGTTCGAGATCTGCATCAGGGCGGCGACCAGCAGCAACGCGGCCGCGATCAGCGCCCCGACTTGCAACCCGTTGAGGGCCTTGAACAACGGATCGAGGTACTGCCTGAGGTCCTGCACCGTGTCGACACCGGGGAGGCCGGCGACCGCGCTGACCAGGTTCTGATAACGCTGTGGATCCTTCAGTTTGACCCGGAAGGACTCCTGCATCTGGTCCTCGGTGACCGTGCTGACGATCGGCGAGTCCTTGTACAGCTTCTTGAACGAGTCGAACGCTTCCTTCTTCGACTCCGAGAACACGCCGTCCGGCGCGGTGTCCGGGTTGGTCGTGATGACCTGCTGGATCCGGTTCTTCTGCTCCTGGGTCACCTCGGCGCCGGAACAGCCGCGGCCGCCGGAGTCCTTGGTGCACAGGAACACCGAGATCTGGATCTTGTCGTACCAGTTCCCCTTCATCAGGTCGACCTGCTCGCGGGCGAGCAGCGCGCTGCCGAACAGCGACAGCGAGACCCAGATGGTGACGACGACCGCGATCGTCATCGAGAGGTTCCGCTTCAGGCCGATCCCGAGGTCGGAGAGGATGTAGTTCAGGCGCATTCTTCAGTCAGTCCCTGGGGTCGGCGGTCAGTGCTGGTAGCCGTAGACGCCGCGCGACTCGTCGCGGACGACATGACCGTTCTCCAGCTCGATGACGCGCTTACGCATCTGGTCGACGATCGACACGTCGTGGGTGGCCATCACGACCGTGGTGCCGGTCCGGTTGATCCGGTCCAGCAGCTTCATGATGCCGACCGACGTCCCCGGGTCGAGGTTTCCGGTCGGCTCGTCGGCGATCAGGATCATCGGCCGGTTCACGAACGCGCGGGCGATCGCCACCCGCTGCTGCTCACCACCGGACAGCTCGTCGGGGAGCCGGTCTTCCTTACCGTCCAGACCGACCAGCTCGAGCACCTCGGGGACCGTCTTGCGGATGTGCGAGCGCGGCTTGCCGATCACCTGCAGCGCGAACGCGACATTCTCGGCGACGGTCTTGTTCGGCAGCAGCCGGAAGTCCTGGAACACGGTGCCGATCTGGCGGCGCATCTGCGGGATCCGCCAGCTCGCCAGCCGGTTCAGGTCCTTACCGGCGACCATGATGTGGCCTCTGGTGGTCCGGTGCTCACGCAGGACCAGGCGAAGGAACGTCGACTTGCCGGACCCGGAGGTACCGACGAGGAAGACGAACTCGCCTTTCTCGATCTCGACGTTGACGTTCAGCAGAGCGGCCCTGGTCTGGCCCTCGTACGTCTTGGACACATTCTCGAAGCGGATCACGGGTTCATCCGGCCGTGGTCGGGAACAGGGAGCGACGCGACGGTAACCACGAAGTGCACCGTACGCCACCGGAGCGGCCGGCGATCAGTCTAGGCGCTCCCCGGCGTGCCGCCGACCAGACGTGCCGGACCGTACGGGCACGTCCGATACCCGGAACGTTTGAAACAGCTGTTCGGCCAGGGTGCGGTTCAGGCCGGGGCCGGGGCGGCCGTCGCGGGGCCGTTGTCGGGGCGGGCGCCGGCGATCCGGGCGACGCCGGCGTCAGGCTTGCGGCCCGCCTTGCGGGCGGCCTCGACGTGTAACCGGGCCAGCTCGACCGCCTGGCGGGAGACCTTCACGGTCTTCTTCTCAGCCATGGTCACTGTCTCCCTCGACGACCTCGATATCCGCGTCCGCGATATCAGCGTACGCGGTCGCACCGACCCGGTCGATCGCTACCGCGGCAGTCAGCGCGGCGACCAGATCGTAGTCCTCCGGCTGTAACAGTTCCGACCGCATCAATGAACGCAGCGTCACCACGCCGGCGTCGGTCCCGGCGTCCTCGCCCTCGAGGATCTGCTCCACCGCCCAGCGCACCATCCGCATCGTCTCCTCGCGGTGCCGCCAGGTGTCGAGCTCCCGGTCGGACTTGCGCACCAGGTACGACCCGAGAACGACGCCACCGAGAGCGAGCAGTGGACTCAGCACCGTCACCACGACGCCGACGATCGAGATCCAGGTCGGAATCACGGACACACCCCGGGGCTCATACGCGTTCTCCCAATTCCGTGGTCTTGACCGGCCGATGATGTTACGAAGAAGCATTCCACCCGGCACCGACAGCCCAGGCTGACGCCCAGGCTGACGCCCAGGATGACAAGGAGCAGTGTCACCGTGACGGACCAAGCGGACCGGTACGACGTGTTCGTACAGGGGACTGTGTTCCTCGACATCGTGATGACCGGCTTGGAGACCGCCCCGACCACCGGGACCGAGATCTTCGCCGAAGGCATGGGGTCGTGCCCGGGCGGCGTCGCGAACTTCGCGATCGCGGCCGCGCGGCTCGGTCTGAACACCGGGCTCGCCGCGGTCTTCGGCGACGACGCGTACGCCGATTTCTGCTGGCGCACCCTCGCCGACCAGGAGGGCGTGGACCTGTCGCACTCGCGGCGGATCGGGCACTGGCACTCGCCGGTCACGATCTCGATGTCGATCGACCGGGACCGCGCGATGGTCACCCACGCGCACGAGGCACCGGGCGATCCGAGCAAGCTGGTCGGTCCCGGTCTGAAGACCCGCTCGGCGATCGTGCCGGTCGCCGAGGAGCTGCCCGGGTGGACGGTCGAGGCCCGCGAGTCCGGCGCGCTGCTGTTCGGTGACGTCGGCTGGGACCCGACGGACGAGTGGTCGCCCGCGGTGCTCGACGTCCTCGAGGGTTTCCACGCGTTCACCCCGAACGCGTCCGAGGCGATGGCCTACACCCGGACCGACACTCCGAAGGCCGCGCTGCACAAGCTGGCCGACCGGGTTCCGCTCGCGGTGGTGACGAACGGCGCCGACGGCGTACTCGCGATCGACTCGACGACCGGTGAGGAGGAGCAGGTGCCGGCGCTGCCGGTGCGGTCGTACGACCCGACCGGGGCCGGGGACGTCTTCCTGGCGTCGCTGGTGCTCGGGACGCTGCGCGGGTGGCCGCTGGCGCACCGGCTGGCGTTCAGCAACCTGTGCGCCGGGCTCTCGGTCCAGCACTTCGGCGGCTCGCTCGCCGCGCCGGGGTGGGGCGACATCATCGACTGGGTGCGTGACCACAGCCGCCACCGCCCCGGCGACGTCGACCCCGGCGTCCTGGAGCACTACGCCTTCGTCGGCGACGTTCTCCCCGCCGGCCCGGTGCCGATCGTCCGGCGGGCGTCAGCGACGATCGCGCGCCTGTCGGACGCCTGACGCACCAACAGCCGCTGCGACCAGGACGAGCAGGACACCGCCGCCGAGGAATCCCCGCGACGGCGTGGTCCGCTCGATCGCCAGCCCCGCGAGCGCGGCCCCGGCCGCGGAGCCGAGGTTGTTGGCCGTGTTGATCCACGTGCTGGCCTCGGTGCGCTGGTACGCCGGTGTGACCTCGTCGGCCGCGAGATACGACACCACGAACAGCGGCGCCACGGCAGCACCCGCGGCTCCCATGACGACCCCGAGTGCCACCAGGTCCGTCACGAGCGAGGCCACGAGCAGACCGGTCGCGAGTACGGCGATCAACCCGCCAAGATGCACCGCCCAGGAGCGGGTGTGGCTCCGACGGGCCCAGAGCAGCCCGCCCGTCACGCTGCCCAGTCCGATCGCGGCCTCGACGTACCCGGCCGCGCCCGGATGACCCGCGCGCTGCGCGACGCCGGCCACGCAGAGGTAGGCGATGCTGATACCTGACGCGGTCACCATGACGACGAGCAGGATCCGTCGCAGTCCGGGGATCACGAGCGGACCGAGCGGGTGCCGGGACGGTGATGCCGCCGCGGTGTGCGTGGCGACCGGACTCGTCACCATCGCCAGCGTCCCGAGGAACAGCAAGACCGCCGAGCAGCCGAGGGCAGCGGGCGCTGAAACGAGACTGATCAACAGGCCGGCGATCAACGGCCCGCCGAGGAACAGGCACTCCTCGGCGACCGCGTCGAGGGCGTACGCACGTTCCTTGAGTGCCGACCCGTCGGTCAGCAACCGCCAGTTCGACCGCATCGACGGCCCGAGGGGCGGTGCGAGCAGACCGGTCACCCCGACGAGTGGCAGTACGGCGGAACTCGCCGTACCGATGAGCAGCAAACCGGCTGCGGCGCCGGCCGCGAGGACTGGCAGCACCCGACGCTGGCTGAATCGGTCGACGAGTCGCGCCTTGTAAGGCATCGACAGGGACAAGAGGCCGAAAACGGCGACCGCGGCGCCCGCGGTCGCGAACGAATCGGTGGACCGCTGGACGGAGAGGAGCAGAGACAACGGGAGCAGACCGTACGCGAGCCGGCCGAACAGCGCGGGCACGAAAGTGCGCAACGCCGACGGCAGCAGCAGGACGTCACGGTAGCTCCCGGCACGAGTGGTGCCGGACACGGGAACACTCCCAGGGACTAGGTCGTGTCTGGCAATTCCGCGCCGTAGCGAGCAGGTGCTCGGTGCGGTGGCTCGGTGCGCGGGAGCGAAGGTCTCGATGCGGAGCATCGTGGCCTTTGCTCACGTGCAGCGAGGTGCCGTGCCGAGTGCCGCGCAGTAGGCGGGGAATTGCCAGACACGACCTAGAGATCCAGGACGGATGGGCTCGACCGCGCGGGGCGCGGGAGCCGTCTCTAGTCACGAGGGGAGAACATGCGCGTCAGCATACGCCAAGACGTTCTCGACGGCTGGAAATGCCGGGCTGCTGGGCCTCCGCGGTCGTAGGGTCTGCAGGGTGCGCGGGCTGTGGGACCGCGCGGAACGGAGACGGCGTGATGGGTGCGGGAGTCAGCAGGCGGCAGGTTCTGGGGATCGGCGCGGGACTCGCGGCGATGGCTGTGGCCGGGTGCGGCTCGAACACCGGGCGAGCTGGCGGTGGCGGTGGCGGTGGCGACAAGCCGGCGCTGCAGCAGTGGTACCACCAGTACGGCGAGGCCGGTACGCAGCAGGCGGTGGAGAAGTACGCGAAGGCGTATCCGGACGCGACCGTGACGATTCAATGGTCGCCCGGTGACTACGAGAAGAAGGCCTCGACGGCACTGCTCACCGATCAGGGCCCGGACGTGTTCGAGTACCCGAACGGCCCGACGATCGACATGATCAAGGCCAAGCAGGTCGTCGAGGTCACCGACCTGCTCGGCGACGCCAAGGACGACTTCAACCCGGCGCTGCTCGAGCGGATGTCCTACCAGGGCAAGCTTTACGGCATCCCGCAGGTCATCGACATGCAGCTGCTCGTGTACCGCAAGAGCCTGCTCAGCGCAGTCGGCGTACAGCCGCCGCAGACCGTCGACGAACTGCTGGCCGCGGCGAAGAAGCTCACCACCGACAAGGTCAAGGGCCTGTTCGTCGGCAACGACGGCGGGGTCGGTGTGCTCGGTGGACCGGCGCTCTGGTCGGCCGGTCTCGACTACCTGACCAAGGACAACCAGTTCGGCTTCGACGACCCGAAGGCGTTCGAGTCGCTGGCCAAGCTGCGCGAGTTCTGGACCGCGAAGGTGCTGTTGCTCGGGGCACCGACCGACTGGTCGGACCCGTCCGCGTTCACGCAGGGCCTGACCGCGATGCAGTTCACCGGCCTGTGGACGCTGCCGGTGATCGAGAAGGCGCTGCCCGGCGACTACGGCGTACTCCCGTGGCCGAAGCTGAACGCGACCACCGGTGCGCCGAGTGTCCCGGTCGGCGCGTACGGCGCCTGCGTCAACGCGAAGTCGAAGAACATCGACGCCGCGAAGAAGTACGCCCAGTGGCTGTGGGTCGGCCAGACCGACGACCAGCTCGACTTCGCGCAGTCGTACGGCTTCCACGTCCCGGCCCGGAAGAGTCTCGCGGCGAAGGCGGAGAAGCTGAAGTCCGGCCCGGGCGCCGACGCGGTCAAGCTGCTGAACGAGAACGGCCGGCCGCAGAACCCGATGCTCTGGTCCCCCAAGGCGAGTACGGCGTACTCCGACGCGCTGAGCAAGATCATTCGCAGCGGCGCCGACCCGGCCACGGAGATCAAGACCGTCAAGTCCGTCACCGAGGCCGAACTGCAGCGGATCACCGGATGACACTCGACCTGCGCCCACTGACCGACGACGACCACGAGCTGATCGAGCTGGCCCGCCGGACGGTCGACGCGAACACCGACGGGCCTGACGGCGTGTACACGATGGGCGCCGCGGTCCGCGGCGCCGACGGCCGGATGTACGCCGGGATCAACCTGTACCACTTCACCGGCGGCCCGTGCGCGGAACTCGTCGCGCTCGGCCGCGCCCGTGCCGAAGGCGCCCGCGAACTCACCACGATCGTGGCCGTCGGCAACGAAGGGCGAGGCATCTTCGGCCCGTGCGGCCGCGACCGCCAGATCCTGATCGACTACCACCCCGGGATCCGGGTGATCCTGCCCGCAGCGGAAGGCCCCGGCTCGGTCCTCGCCACGGACCTGCTCCCCGGCGCCTACCGCTGGACTCCCTGAACGACAGGGATGACGTCCTTCCCGTACGCCGCCAGCGTCTCCTCCTTGGCATCGTGCTGGAGGTACAGCGCGAACTGATCGACCCCGAGCTCCTTCAGCTCGGCCAGCCGGGCGAGGTGGTTCTCCACCGGCCCGAGGATGCAGAACCGGTCCACGACCTCGTCGGGCACGAAGTCGGTGTGGGTGTTCCCGGCCCGCCCGTGCTCGGCGTAGTCGTACCCCTTACGCCCCTCGATGTAGTCGGTCAACGCCCGCGGCACGGCGCCATTCGTCCCGTACCGCGCCACGATGTCCGCCACGTGGTTCCCGACCATGCCGCCGAACCAGCGGGTCTGCTCGCGTTGGTGCGCCAGGTCGTCCCCGACGTACGCCGGTGCCGCGACACAGAACTTGATCGCCATCGGATCGCGGCCGGCCTGCTCCGCGGAACGACGTACCGCGGTGATCATCCACTCCGCGATGTCAGGGTCGGCGAGCTGCAGGATGTACCCGTCGCCGACCTCGCCGGTCGCCGCGAGCGCCTTCGGTCCGTACGCCGCCACCCACACCTCGAGCGCGCCGTCGTCGACCCAGGCGAACTTCAGCTGCTGACCGCGGTACTCGACGGTCTCGCCGCGGGCCAGCGAGCGCACCACTTCGACGCACTGCTTCATCTCCCCGATCGTGCCCGGCTTCGCGCCGAGCGTGCGCAGCGCCGAGTCACCCCGGCCGATCCCGCAGATCGTCCGGTTGCCGAACATCTCGTTCAGCGTCGCGAACTGGGACGCGATCACCGTCCAGTCCCTCGTCCCCGGATTCGTCACCATCGGGCCGACGATCACCCGGTGCGTGTTCGCGAGAATCTGGCTGTAGATGACGAACGGCTCCTGCCAGAGCAGGTGCGAGTCGAAGGTCCACACGTAGCCGAACCCGGCGTCCTCCGCCTTCCGGGCCAGCTCCACCACCGTGGACGCGGGCGGATCACACTGGAACACCACACCGAAGTCCACACCATCCCCCTACATCAGATAAGACGACAGACCGCGCTTCAGGAACTTCCCGCGGCCCTTCCGGCCGTGGTAGTTGCCGTCCGTCACGATCACCTCGCCACGCGAGATCACGGTGCCCACGCGGCCGGCGATCTCCACCCCTTCGTACGCCGAGTAGTCCATGTTCATGTGGTGCGTCGCGACCCCGATCCGCGTCGTACCGTCGGGGTCGTAGATCACCAGGTCGGCGTCGGACCCGGGCTGCACGATGCCCTTGCGCGGGTAGAGCCCGAACATCCGGGCCGGCGTGGTCGCGATCGTCTCCACCCAGCGCTCCAGCGACAGCTTCCCGTCCACCACGCCCTGGTAGACCAGGTCGACGCGGTGCTCGACGCCGCCGATCCCGTTCGGGATCTTCGAGAAGTCGCCGAGGCCGAGTTCCTTCTGGTCCTTCATGCAGAACGGGCAGTGGTCGGTCGACACGATCGCCAGATCGTTGTTCCGCAGGCCCTTCCACAGGTCCCGCTGGTGCGACTCGTGCTTGCTGCGCAGCGGCGTCGAGCAGACCCACTTCGCCCCCTCGAACCCGGGCGCTCCGAGCTGGTCTTCCAACGTCAAGTAGAGGTACTGCGGACACGTCTCCGCGAACACGTTGCGCCCCAGGTCGCGCGCCTCCGCGACCTTCGCGAGGGCCTCGCTGGCGGACAGGTGGACGATGTACAGCGGGCAGTCCTGGGCGACCTCGGCGAGCGCGATCGCGCGGTTCGTCGCTTCCGCCTCGAGCGCGGCCGGGCGGGTGATGCCGTGGTAGATCGGGTCGGTCTCGCCGCGGGCGATCGCCTGCTGGACCAGCACGTCGATCGCGATCCCGTTCTCGGCGTGCATCATGATCAGCGCGCCGTTCTCCCGCGCGGTCTGCATCGCCCGCAGGATCTGGCCGTCGTCGGAGTAGAAGACCCCGGGGTAGGCCATGAAGAGCTTGAAGCTCGTGATGCCCTCGTCCGCGACCAACTGGTCCATCGCCTTCAGAGCGTCGGTGTCGACACCCCCGAGGATCATGTGGAACGCGTAGTCGATGTGACACTCGCCCGCGGTCTTCGCGTGCCAGGCCGCCAGCCCGTCCTGCACCACCTCACCGGTCCGCTGGATCGCGAAGTCGATGATCGTCGTGGTCCCGCCGTACGCCGCGGCGCGGGTGCCGGTGTCGAACGTGTCGCTCGCCGACGTCCCGCCGAACGGCATCTCCATGTGCGTGTGCCCGTCGATCCCGCCCGGGATCACGTACTTG
Organism: Kribbella sp. NPDC004875; assembly: GCF_042873375.1. Lineage (NCBI taxonomy): Bacteria > Bacillati > Actinomycetota > Actinomycetes > Propionibacteriales > Kribbellaceae > Kribbella > Kribbella sp. NPDC004875. The sequence continues at coordinate 296,460 of NZ_JBIALI010000006.1, read as the reverse complement.
CCGGTGGCATCGATCACCTCGTTCGCGGTGATCGCCGGGGTGAACGACGGATCGAGGACGGCGACGATCTTCTCGCCCTCGACCAGCACGTCCGCGACCCGCGTCCCGGTCGGTCCGACGACGGTTCCACCCTTGACGAGCAAAGACATGCGGTCCCCTTGTGTGTCTACGGTTTCGTCAGGTCTCCGTACGCGTCGGGCCGGCGGTCGCGGTAGAACTGCCAGCGGTCGCGGACGGTGTCCAGCAGGCCGAGGTCCAGGTCCCGGACGATCAGTTCCGGATCGTGGTCGTGCCCGACGTCGCCGACGAACTTGCCCTCCGGGTCGACGAAGTACGACGTACCGTAGAAGTCGTTGTCGCCGAACTCGGACTCGATGCCGACCCGGTTGATCGCGCCGATGTAGTACTCGTTCGCGACCGCGGACGCGGGCTGCTCGAGCTTCCACAGGTACGCCGACAGTCCGCGGCTGGTCGCCGACGGGTTGAAGACGATCTTCGCGCCGGCCAGACCGAGCGCCCGCCAGCCCTCCGGGAAGTGCCGGTCATAGCAGATGTAGACGCCGATCCGGCCGACCGCGGTGTCGAAGATCGGGTAGCCGAGGTTGCCGGGGCGGAAGTAGAACTTCTCCCAGAAGCCCTTCACCTGTGGGATGTGGTTCTTCCGGTACTTGCCCAGGTAGGTGCCGTCGGCATCGATGACGGCGGCGGTGTTGTAGAGCACGCCGGGCTGCTCCTGCTCGTACACCGGCAGCACCATCACCATCCCGAGCTCTTGCGCGAGCGCGGCGAACCGCTCGGTCGTCGGGCCCGGGACGGACTCGGCGTACTCGTAGTACTCGGCGTCCTGCTTCTGGCAGAAGTAGGGCCCGTAGAACAGCTCCTGGAAACAGATCACCCGAGCGCCCGCGGCGGCCGCCTGCCGCGCGTAGTCCTCGTGCGCCTTGATCATGGACTCCTTGTCACCGGTCCACGACGTCTGAACGAGTGCAGCCCTGACAACGTCCGCCACCAGACCTCCCCGAGTAGCCAAGTCCCCATGCTCCATCCGCCGCCTATCACGCGTCAACGGATGCCGCGAACCGCGATCAGATCCTGATGGTGCGTGACTCGGCGGCCAGCACGCGGCCGCCGACGGTGGCGTGGGCCGGCGGTTCGTGGGTGGTGTGGAGATGTGAACCCGCGCCTTGGACCACCAGGAGGTCGCGGCCGAGGTGCGCGGTGAGCTGGGTGACGGCGGAGCCGGTGGCCTCGTCTTCCACGACATTCATGGCCGGAGCGAAGGCGCGCGCCCGGATGACGCCTGCGGATTCGTCCTGCCAGGCCCAGAGGAACGTGTGGCCGGCGTCGTACGACGTGGGGTCGGCGGCCAGGACCTCCTCGGGAGAAGAGAGGCGGTGCCAGTCCCAGGCACTGCCCCAGCTGGTGTCGGCTCGAACGGCGTAGAGATCACCGGAGCGGGTGACACGGATGGACCCAGCCGGGACGTTCAGGGTGTCGACGGGGTGACCTTGGCTGTGGAGCCAGGCAGCGGCGCCGACGGTCGGGTGACCGGCGAACGACATCTCGCCGGTGGCGGAGTAGATACGGAGCGTGCCGGTGGCGGCGTCGTCGACGTACACCGTCTCGCTGTAGCCGAGCTCGGCGGCCACGCGCTGCCGGTCCGCGTCCGGGACGAGACGGCCGTCGACGATGCCCAGCGGGTTGCCGAAGCGGCCGTCCGGGTCGGTGAAGACCCTGACGACCTCGACCGGGAGGTCGGTCAACTCAGAGAACGGCGATGGCAGCGACGACGGCGATCAGGATGACCGCGGCGCCGACGATCGCGAGCATGCGACCGTTCAGCTTGGGTTCGGTCTTCGGCTCGGTCGCACCCTCGTTGACGAAGGCACGGAACATCTGCGTGCTCGCGCCCGGGTCCTGCTCGTTCTCCACGTTCTGCGGGACGTTCTGGTCAGCCATGGCCTCAGACCCTACCGGCACCCCGGACCCCCAGCACTCACCAAGGGTCCGGTTTTACCCAGTGCTCACGCTCAGCAGCGGTCGGGTGACCGGCGGAAAAGCACGTTGGTGAGTGGTGGAGGTCCATGTACCATTTGGTACATGCGCTTCGATCACTCGACCACGATCCAGGCTCCGCCCGAGCGGGTCTGGGAGGTCTTCAGCAACGTCGAGCGGTGGCCCGACTGGACCCCGACCGTCGACTCCGTCGAGCGGCTGGACGCCGGCCGCCTGCACCTCGGTGCCCGCACCCGGCTCCGCCAGCCCAAGCTCCCGGTCGCCGTCTGGGAGGTCACCAAGTTCGAGGACGGCGAGTACTTCGAGTGGGTCTCCAAGGCCCCCGGTGTGAAGACCACCGGCGGCCACCGCGTGATCAGTACGCCGGAGGGCACGGTCGCGACCGCGACGATCATCCAGGAAGGCCCGCTCGGCTGGTTGTTCGGCAGGCTGTACGCGGGTCTCACCAAGCGCTACATCGCCACCGAGACCGAGAAGCTGAAGGAGGCCAGTGAGCAGAGCGAGTCTGCTGGCTGACGCCGTCGAGCACTTCGCCAAGCATGGGATCGGCGACGCGAGTCTGCGGACCATCGCGTCGTCGATCGGCACGAGTCACCGGATGCTGATCTACCACTTCGGCTCCCGCGAGGGTCTGCTCGCCGAAGTGGTGCGCACGGTCGAGCAGCAGCAACGTGACCTGCTCGCCGCGCTGTCGGATCTTCCGGTCGAGGAGCAGGCGGAGCAGTTCTGGCGTCGCGTCACCGAGGCCGCGCTGGTCTACGGTCCGCTGTTCTTCGAACTCAGCGCCCACGCGATGCAGGACCTGCCGCACACCGAGTCGCTGAAGGCAGACCTGATCAACGTCTGGCTGCCGCCGCTGACCGACCTGTGCATCCGGGCAGGCATCCCGCCCGCCGAGGCACCGGCGTACGCGCGGCTCGGTCTGGCCGCCTCACGTGGACTGCTCTTCGACCTGCTGCTGACCGGTGATCGCGCGGGCGTCGACGAGGCGTCCGCGCTGCTCAACCGGCTGTTCACGCTCCCGATTCAGTAGGCGTCTCCACCCAGCCCGTCACGATCGGCAGCCGCGAATCCCGCAGTACGGCGGTGAACGCGAACGGCCGGTCCAGCGACATCTCGAGCCGCGGATGCCGGCGCGTGACCATCGCGGCCCGGGTCATCGCCATCGCGGTCACCGCCGCCGCCTCGAATCCCGTCGCGAAGAACCGCGCGAGCACCTTCTGCTTCGCCTGACCGACCCGCAGCGGCGTGGGACTGAGCGCACTGAAGTGCCCTTGCTCGCCAGGATCCGACATCACCGCGCTCAACCCGAACAGCTCCCGCGACTCGAGCAGATCGTGCTCGACCTCGATGCCGAACGATGGCACCGACAGCGTCACATCCGGCTTCGGCGCCGTCGTCCGGCCGATCCGCACGCCCGGCGCGACCTCCGCGCCGGCCTCACCCTGCTCGATCAGCGCACTCCCGGGCACGCCGTCACCGGGCCGCGCCGCAGCGTCCAGCAGCCCCGCCAGTACGTCGGCCCGCGGGGTCTGCGGTTGCGCGATCCCGAGCAGTACGTCGACGTCGGCATCGCCCGCGACCGTGGCGACGGTGAGCCATGCGGCCGACGGATGTTCGTAGCGCCGGACCGTGTCGAGGTCGGTGTCCGTGCGCTCGAGCCAGTGCCACGAGCCGGCCCAGGCACCGTCGTGGACCCGGCGGATCTGCTCGGTGAACGGGCGGACCCAGGTCGTGCGCAGCAGCAACGCCGAGGCCAGCACGAGCCGCACGTCGTTGTCGATCTCGAGCGGCATCTCGGGAATCAGGCCGTCGGTGTGGTCGGCGGCCCAGGCATCGAGTTTCGCCTTGTCGACGCTCGCGTTGCCGGTCAGCAGGCCGACCAGCGGCGCGGGCATCACGCTGTCGAAGGACTCGGCCAGCTTGAGGTTCTCACTGACCCACACACCCAGCGCGGCCTGCAGGTCGGCGGAGTTCTCGATCGCCTCGATCAGCCGGATCGCATCGGTCGCGGCGGTGTCGGCGCTCATGCCGGTGGCAGCCGCCAGCTCCGTGCGACCGGGCTCGTCGGCGGCGGTGGCCAGCAGGGCGAGCAGCGGCCAGAGCCCGAGTCCGGAAACGACAGAGTTCCCCGCCGGCAGCGAGCTCGCCCAGCGAGTGGTGAGGTCGTTGACTGCGCGCACCACGTTGGCGTCCATGTCCCCACAGTGCCACGCCCGGACGCCCAGGCCATCACAATCGCCACTCGACGTGCCCGCCGGCAGGGCGATCGCGCCGTCCACGGGGTCGTGATGGGCTGGAGACTCGATCCGACGGTGATTTTCATTTCCAGTGTGTTTCTGCCAGCATTCCGGCATGACGACGGCCAAGGAGGAGACCTCGGGGTCCTCCATCGCGTTCACCGCGACCCTGGTCCTGCTGGTCGGTACGGCGTTGTTCGGGCGGCGGCTGTTCGCCGGGTGGTTCACCGACGACGGGATCCGCACCTGGGCGACGATGTTCGTCGGCGTGACAATCCAGGCGTTGCCGTTCCTCGTCCTCGGCGTCCTGCTGTCGGCCGCGCTGACCGCGTTCGTCCCGGCATCGTTCTTCGCCAAGGCGCTCCCCCGGCACCCGGCCCTCGCCGTACCGGTTGCCAGTGCGTCCGGCGTCGTACTGCCCGGCTGTGAGTGCGCCTCGGTCCCCGTGTCGGCCGCCTTGATGAGCCGCGGGGTCACGCCGGCCGCCGCGATCGCGTTCCTGTTGTCCGCGCCGGCGATCAATCCGGTCGTGCTGGCGTCGACGGCGGTCGCGTTCCCCGGGCAGCCGAAGGTCGTGGTCGCGCGGGCCGTCGCCTCGCTCGCGGTGTCGATGGCACTCGGGTGGCTGTGGTTGCTCACCGGCAAGGGCGGGTCGTGGCTCAAGATGCCGAAGAACCGGCATGCGCACGACGCCGGCAGGTTCGACGTGTTCCGGTCCGCGATGCTGCACGACTTCCTGCACGCCGGTGGGTTCCTGGTGATCGGAGCGGCCGCCGCGGCCACGCTGAATGTGGTGGTGCCGCGGGCGTGGCTCGATCACGTGGCGGGGAATCTCCTGCTGTCGGTGCTGATCCTCGGGCTGCTCGCCGTACTGCTGGCGATCTGTTCGGAGGCGGATGCGTTCGTGGCGGCGAGCCTGACGCAGTTCTCGCTGACCGCGCGGCTCGCGTTCATGGTGGTCGGGCCGATCGTGGACGTGAAGCTGATCGCCTTGCAGGCCGGGACGTTCGGGCCGAGGTTCGCTGTCCGATTCGCGCCGGCGACGTTCGTCGTGGCGGTGCTGGCCAGTCTGCTCGTCGGGTGGTGGTTGTTGTGAAGCGCAACCTGGCCGGACTCGTGATGGTGTTCGTCGGGGCCGCCGTGGTGCAGCTCGCGACCTCGGGGACGTACCTGCGGTACGTGAAGCCCGGGATGCGGTGGATGCTGCTCGCGGCCGGCGTGATCCTGATCGTGCTCGCGGTCGTCGACGTCCTCGTCGGCACCCGCACGAAGGATCATCACGAGCACGGTCTGCCGAGGGCCGCGTGGTTGCTGCTGATCCCGGTCTTCGCGCTACTCGTCGTCGACCCGCCGGCGCTCGGCGCGGACGCGGCCCAACGCCAGTCCCCGGTCGCCGCGAAACCGGTCAAGCCGCAGGGGAACGCGTTCTGGCAGACCGAGCACGGGTACGGCCCGCAGACACTGGCGGTCCGCGACTACGCCGTCTGGGCGGTGTGGGAGAAGGAGACGATGAAGGGCCACTCCTTCCGGCTCACCGGCTTCGTCACCCCGGCGAAGAACGGCGTCTGGTACGTGACCCGCATCGGCCTGACCTGCTGCGTCGCCGACGGTACGGCGTTCATGGTCGAAGCCCGTGGCCGAACGGCACCACCGAAGAACCAGTGGGTCACCGTGACGGGCAAGTGGGCCGAGCCGACCAGACGGGTCGACGGCGATGTCGCCGCCCTCACCGTCGAGTCGGTCGAACCGGTCAGCGCGCCGGTCAATCCCTACGAGTAGTTCACCCAGCCGGCGACCACCGGCACACCTGTCGGCCGGTGAACGGCGACGAAGCCGAAGGGCCGCTCGAGTGACACGTAGAGCGCCTTGCCGTTGGGCATCAGCGCGGACCCGGCCGCCATCGCCATCGCGGTCACCGTGGCGGCCTCGAACCCAGTGGCGGAGAAGCGCGCCATCACGGCCTGCCGGGCCTGGTCGATCGCGAGCGGCTGCGGGCTCAGCCCGGGAAAATGCCCTGCGTTCTGGTCAGCGGCAGCAGTCAGACCGAAAACGTCCGGATGCTCGAGCAGGTCGTGCTCCGCGTCAATCTCGAAGTACGGCAGGGACAGGATGACGGTCGGTGTCGGCGACATCGACTCGATCACCTCGACGCCGGGCGCCGACCGTTCGGCGGCCAGTACGTCGGTCCCGCTCGCCGCACCCCCGTCGAGCTCCAGCGCAGCCGTCAGCACGGACGCCCGCCCACCGTCACCGACGACCAGCCGGACGTCGAATTCGCCGACTCCACGCACAGTCACAACGGTCAGTGGACCTGTGCCGGTCTCGTACACCTGCAGAGTGTCGAGGTCGACATCCACACGGCTCAGCCACCGCTGGTCGCCCCGCGGGTACTCATTGAACGGCAGCTCCCACTCGGTCTTCAACGCCAGCGCCGACGCCAGCACGAGCAACACCTCCGGCGTCAGCTCGACCGGCAAGTGCTTGAGCAGCCCTCCGGTCTGCTCGGCCACCCACGCGTCGAGTGCCGCCGCATCGGTCAACGTCCCGCGCACTTCGGGTGGAAGGAAGCGATCCACTCCCGCCTGCAGTTCGATCTCCGGTCGCGTCCACAAGCCCAGCGCCATCCGGAGTTCGGGGGCTTGCAGCAGACCGGCGTACCGCCCGCCGGCCGCCTCGGCGAGCTCGGTGTGGACGGGCTCGTCCGCGACCTCGGCCAGCATCGCGAGCAACGGCTGGACGCCGAGGCCGGAGATCACCGTGCTGTCCTCACCGGGCAGCGCGGCGATCCATCGAGCGGTCAGGCGGCTGACTTGTTGTGCATCCACTCACTCATCCTTGCGCATCGACCTTCACACGGCCGACTGCCGACGCTGCCGCGACTGGGGTACGGCGGCGGAGGATCGTGCACGCCATGCCCCCGATCACGAGCACCGCGGCGATCCCCTGCTGCAGTCCGACGGCCTCGCCCCGCAGTACCCAGGCCGCGGACATTCCGACGATCGGAACCAGCAGCGAGAACGGTGCGACGGTGCTGGCGTCGTACTGCCGGAGCAGATAGCCCCAGACGCCGAAGCCGAACAGGGTCGCCGCGAAAGCGAGGTACGCGATCGAGCCGACGCCGCTCAGCGTGATCCCCCGGAGCGCGTCGAGATCGGCACGCGGACCTTCGGTGAGCAGCGAGAGCACCAGCAGCGGTACGACGGCGACGGCGCTGACCCAGATCATGAAGCGCAACGTGTCCGCCGGCTTGGCGTACCGGGTGATCGTGTTCGACACGCCCCAGAAACCGCCCGCGACGATCACCAGCGCCAGCGCACCGACCGGCGCCGACAGCTTCTTGTCGAGGACGATCAGCACGATGCCGGCGCAGGCGATCAGGATCCCGATCAGCTGCGCCGGTCGCGGGCGCTCCCGCAGTACGGCGATCGCGAACAGGACCGTGAAGATGACCTGGCACTGCAGCACCAGCGAGGACAGCCCGGCCGGGACTCCGTGATCCATCGCGATGAACAGCAGGCCGAACTTCGCCACCCCGAGCGCGAGGCCGACGCCGACGACGTACCGCCAGGGCACCCGCGGTTTGCCGAGCAGGAAGATCGCGGGTACGGCGGCGAAGAAGAACCGCAGCGCGGACAGCAGGAGCGGTGGGACGCCTTCCAGACCGACCTCGATGACGACGAAGTTGATGCCCCAGACGACAACGACGGCGAGTGCGAGGAGCAGGTCACGAGGCTTCATGTGAGCCAGTGTCGGCGGCGGTACACTTAAGGACCAGCACCGATTACTACCGCTTTCGATGTAGGAGTGCTAAATGATCGACCTCGGTCGGCTCCGGGCGTTGCACGCGGTCGCGCAGCACGGTTCGGTGAACCGCGCGGCTGAGGTGCTCGGATACACGCCGTCCGCGGTGTCGCAGCAGCTGGCGAAACTGGAGCGCGAGACGCGGACGACGCTGGTCGAGCGGCAAGGACGCGGGATCGTGCTGACCGACGCGGCACAACAGCTCGCGGCCAGCGCTGCGCGGATCCTCGAGCTGGTCGAGGACGCCGAACTGACGCTCGAGGAGCAGCGCGGCCAGGCGATCGGGACGCTCAGCATCGCCGCGTTCCCGACGGCCGCCCGTGGATTGCTGCCGCCCGTGATCGCGCGGCTGATCGACGAGCAGGAGCGGCTCGACGTCCGGGTGACCGAGACCGACCCGTTCGAGGCCGTTGCCGCGGTCAACCGTGGCGAGATCGACATCGCGATCGTGCACGACTGGCACAACACCCCACTCAGCCTGCCGGAGGGCCTGTCACGGGTGAAGCTCGGGGTGGACCCGGCCGACGTCCTGGTACCGGCCACACACCGCCTGGCCGGCAAGGAGTTCGTCCGCGCGGAGGATCTCGTCGGCGAACGCTGGATCTGCCAGCCGGCCGGCTCGATCTGTCACGAGTGGCTGATCCGCACGATGCGCCGCGCGGGCGTCGAGCCCGAGGTCGCGTACTCGATCGCGGAGTACCAGACCCAGCTCGCGATGCTGGCCCGCGGGATCGGGGTCGGCCTGCTCCCCCGCCTCGGCCGCGGACCGGTCCCCGACGGCGTGGCCGTCGTACCGCTGGAGCCCGCGCCGAGCCGTCGCCTGTACGCCGTCTGGCGGACGACCACGTCCCGCCGCCCGGCGATCACCGTCACACTCGCCACCCTCAAGTCCGCCTGGCCGGACCGCCACACCGCGTGAGCCGTTGACAACACTCTGCGATCTCCTCTAGGTTTCCGTGAACTATTAGGAAACCTTCCTAATGATTCCCCGACGCCCCTCGGAGGAAGTCCATGATCCACTCGCTCCTGGCCGGCGCACTACTGGCCGTCTCCGCGCTGTCACCGGCCCCGTTGGCTGTCACCGAGGTCAGTACCTCCGCCGAACTGAAGGCAGCACTCACCGGCGCGAAGGCCGGTGACACGATCAAGCTTGCCGATGGCACCTATACCGGAAACTTCAAGACAACGGTTTCCGGCAGCTCCTCGCAGCCGATCACGCTGACCGGCTCCGCGAAGGCGATCCTCACCGCCGGTGGCGGCTACGGCCTGCACCTGAACGGGGCGTCGTACTGGACCGTCCGCGGGATCACCGTCACCGGCGGCCAGAAGGGCATCATGATCGACAGCGCCACCCACGTCACGATCGACGGCGTGACCGTGCACGGGCTGGACATGGAAGGCGTGCACTTCCGGAACAGCAGCACGTACGGCGTGATCAAGAACTCGCGCATCTACGACACCGGCAACGACGGTCGCGGAATGGGCGAGGGCGTGTACGTCGGCAGCGCGGGCGGCACCTCGGACAAGTCCGACCACGTGCAGATCATCGGCAACACGATCGGCCCGGACGTCGGCGGCGAGGCGGTCGACCTCAAGGAGGGCACCACCGGCGGCCTGGTCTCCGGCAACAGCTTCGACGGCCGCGGCCTGACCGGCGCGAACTTCGACGACAGCTGGGTCGATGTCAAGGGCAACGACTACGTGCTCGAGAACAACATCGGCAAGAACACCACGAACAACGGCTATGAGACGCACACCCAGCAGTCCGGCTGGGGCTGCGGGACGGTGTTCCGCGGCAACAAGTCCGACCTGACCGGTGCCACCGGGAGCGGCCGGTACGCGTTCAACATCACCAACTACAACGCGTCCAGCTGCCAGGTCACGATCGACAGCAGCAACACGATGACCGGCGGCAAAGCGCTCACCAATCCGGGCATCCCGGTCACCTGAGACTCCCCGGCCGCCCTGCCCGGCGGCCGGGGCCCCGGCCCGGCTGGACCGCCCCGTCAGCCGGGCCGCACGGCTGCCGCCACCCCGGAGGTTCCGGTCAGCTGCCGGAGCTTTGCTTCGGTCTCCTCGTCGGCGGCCGTATAGACGGTCGCCCGGAGCTGGCCGAGCTGCGACAGCCACAGGTTGACGGGCTCGATCCGCAGGACGCCGGCGGTCGCGTTCTCCAGGAGCTTGATCCGGGTGCTCGGCGCGGCCACCTCATACCGTTCCCAGAGCTCCGCGAACAGCTCGGAGCCGGCCAGCAGCCGCGCGACGAGATCCTGCCAGGCGGGTTCGCCGACATGATCGGCCATCGCGGCGCGGAAGCCGGCGACCATGTGCAGCTTCATCGACTCCGACTCGACGAAGCTGCACCGCCACTCCCGCGACACGAACGTCGCCCAGAGCATGTTGCGCTCCTCCAGCGGGATCTCGCGCAGGTCGAGCACCACCCGGCAGTACGCCTCGTTGAACGCGAGGATGTCGTACCGCGCGTTCAGCACCAGCGCCGGGTACGGCGTCACCGCGTCGAGCGTCCTCTGCACCGACGCCGGAAGCACCGTGCACTCGGCGCGCGTCGGACCGAGTTGCAGCCCGGCCAGCGTGAAGAGGTGGTTGCGCTCCTGGCGATCGAGCCGCAACGTGTCGGCGACCGCGTCGAGCACCTGCGCGGACACGTTGATGTCGCGGCCCTGCTCGAGCCACGTGTACCAGGTGACGCCGACTCCCGCGAGCAGCGCGACCTCCTCACGGCGCAGTCCCGGCGTACGCCGGCGGCCGCCCGGCGCGAAGCCGGCTTCTTCCGGCCGGATTCGTTCTCGCCGGCTGCGCAGGAACATGCCCAGCTCGTGCTGCCGTTGTCCCTTGTCGCCGACGCTCCGGCGGGCAGGGCTCGCGGGCCGTGGCGAAGTGTCGGTGGCGGCTGGGACAGTGGTCATGGTTCCATCATGGGCACGGATCGATCCTGGTGCCAGGTGCTGCGAGTAATAGGATAACCAGGCTCTCACCACCAGGCTCGAAGTGCGCACAGGCTGGTCGCATGACAGACCAGCTCCAAGCCGCCACCACTCCGGTCGCCGCCCGGCCGCAGGCCGCCGCGCCGCTGCTGGGGCCGGTGGCCTTGACCACCTTGCTCTTCGGCGCCTTCCTGCCGATGCTCTCGTTCTTCATCATCAACGTCGCCCTGCCCGCGATCGGGTCCGACCTGCACGCCAGTTCCGGTGAGCTCCAGCTCGTCGTCGGCAGCTACGGCATCGCGAACGCCACCCTCCTGGTGGTCGGCGGGCGTCTCGGTGACGGTTTCGGCCGCAAACGCCTGTTCCTGATCGGTCTGACCGGCTTCACCGTGATGTCCCTGATCTGCGCGATCGCCCCGACGATCGGCGTACTGCTGGCCGCGCGGGTCGTCCAGGGCGCGGCTGCCGCGGCGATGACCCCGCAGGTCCTGGCGTCGATCTCCGCGCTGCTCACCGGCGAGCACCGCGCCCGCGCGATGGCCATGTTCGGTGTCGCGGGCGGCGCCGCCGCGGCGCTCGGTCAGATCCTGGGCGGGATCCTGGTCGAGGCCGACGTCTTCGGCCTCGGCTGGCGGTCCGTGTTCCTGGTCAACGTCCCGGTCGGCCTGCTGGCCCTCGCGGCCGCCCTTCGGTTGCTGCCGGAAACCCGCGCCGACCGGGCGCAGCGGGTCGACCTGATCGGCGCCGCACTGCTCGCGCTGACGCTCGTTCTGCTGCTCCTGCCGCTCACCGAGGGCCGTCCGCTGGGCTGGCCGCTGTGGACCTGGCTCTGCCTCGCGGCGACCGTGCCGGCCGTCGCCGTCCTCGGCGTGCACCAGCACCGGTCCGAGCGTTCCGGCCGGCATCCGCTGATCCCGCCGACCGTACTGCGCCTGCGCGCGATGCGGATCGGCCTCCTGCTGGCGGTCGCGTTCTTCACCACCTTCGGCGGCTTCATGTTCGTCTTCGCGCTCGCGACGCAGGGCGAGGCCCACATGTCCCCACTGGAAGGCGGTCTGAGCCTGCTCCCGATGGCCGTGGGCTTCCTGATCACCTCGATCTACGGCCCCCGGTTGCAGATCCGGTACGGCGCCGGCCTGATCGTGCGCGGCTGGATCATCCAGGCCGTCGGGTACGCCGCGCTGGCCGCCGTGGGTCTGACGATCTGGCCGGATGTAGACCCGTGGCGGCTGGCAATTCCGATGCTGATCGCGGGCTTCGGGTCCGGGCTGGTGATGGTGCCGCTGATCGGCGTCGTACTCAGCCAGGTACCGCCGGCGCAGGCCGGACTGGGTAGCGGGATCCTGCTGACCAGCCAACAGACCTGTCTCGCTCTAGGCGCGGCCACGGTCGGCACGGCGTACCTGTCGCTGGTCGGTACCAGCTGGGGTCACGGCAAGGCCATGGCAGTTGTCGCTCTCGCGATCACCGCGATCTCATTGCTGATGACGCCGGTCACGCACCAGCTGCGGACCAGTGGGCGGGGCGCGTGACCGCCTTCGGGAGTCTGGTGGCGTGATCGCCGCGCGCGGCGTTGACCTGAGCCTGGGTGAGGAACAGTGCACCCGTCAGGTCGGCGCCGCGCAGATCGGCGTCCCGTAGGTCGGCGCCGATCAGGTCCGCCTGGCGGAGGTCGGCCTGGCGGAGGTCGGCACCGATGAGGTACGCGCCGCGGAGATTCGCCTTGGCCAGGTCAGCGCCGCGCAGACGCGCCCCGATCAGGTCGGCGCCGCGGCGTTCCTTCTTCTTGGGTTGCTTGCCGCGGACGTGCCGGCTGGTCGCGAGCAGCAGTTCGTTGACGACCGCCCGCTCGGCCATCACGTCGACGGTGGCGAGGTCCGGCGTACGGCTGACTGCCTCGACGCGGTCGATCGCGGGCTGAACGTCCTCGTTGAGTTCAAGGGCTTCCGTCAGGTACCAGAGCAGTTCGTGGAGCTGGCGGAGGATCGGGAGGGCGGCGAACATCTCCCGGCCGTCCTGCTCCCGCCAACTGGCACCCGCGCGCCGCGAGATCTCCTGGCCGGCGCCGAAACAGTCGTAGACCGTGCAGCCCGGGAAACCCTTGGCGCGCAGCTTGGTGTGGATCGTGCAGCGGAAGTCGTCGTCGAGGTTCGGGCAGGCTTCGCCGGCGGACTTGTCGATCGCGAAGTCCGCCGACCTGCTGAAGGTCAGCGCGACGCAGCACAGGCCGAAGCAGTGAGCGCAGTCGGCCTTCAGGTCAGTTCTGCTCGGCAACCGTCTGGCCGGTGCGGCGCCAGCGGATGCCGGCCTCGATGAACTCGTCGATCTCACCGTCGAACACACCCGACGTGTTCCCGGACTCGTACTGCGTCCGCAGGTCCTTCACCATCTGGTACGGGTGCAGCACGTAGGAGCGCATCTGGTCGCCCCAGGAACCGGCGACGTCACCGCGCAGCGCGTCCAGCTGGGCCCGCTCCTCGGCCTTCTTCAGCGCGAGCAGCTTGGCCTTCAGGATGACCATCGCGCTCGCCTTGTTCTGCAGCTGGGACTTCTCGTTCTGGCAGGAGACCACGGTCCCGGTCGGGATGTGCGTGATCCGGACCGCGGAGTCGGTGGTGTTGACGCTCTGCCCACCCGGACCGGACGACCGGTACACGTCGATCCGCAGCTCTTCTTCCGGTACGTCGATCTCGTCGGTCTGCTCGAGCACCGGGACCACCTCGACCGCGGCGAACGACGTCTGCCGGCGGCCCTGGTTGTCGAAGGGCGAGATCCGGACCAGCCGGTGCGTGCCCGACTCGACACTCAGCGTGCCGTACGCGTACGGCGCCTTGACCGCGAACGTGGTCGACTTGATCCCGGCCTCTTCGGCGTACGACGTGTCGTAGACCTCGGTCGGGTAGCCGTGCCGTTCGGCGTACCGCAGGTACATCCGCTGCAGCATCTCGGCGAAGTCCGCGGCGTCGACACCGCCCGCGCCGGAACGGATCGTCACCAGCGCCTCGCGCTCGTCGTACTCACCCGACAGCAGGGTGCGGACCTCGAGGGACTGGATCGCCTTGGCGACCGAACCCAGCTCCTTCTCCGCCTCGGCCAGGCTGTCCGCGTCGTTCTCCTCGCGGCCCAGCTCGACCAGCACGCCGAGGTCGTCGAGCCGGCTGCGCAGGTTCGTCACCCGCTCCACGTCGGCCTGCAGACTGGACAGCCGCGACGTCACCTTCTGCGCGTTCGCCTGGTCGTCCCAGAGATCGGGCGCAGCGACCTGCTCGCCGAGCTCGGCGATCTCCTTGCGCAGCGCAGGGAGATCCAGCACTTTCTCGATCGAGGTCATCGTCGCGTCGAGCTGTTTCAGCTCCGCGTCAAAATCCAGTCCAGCCACAACTAAGCAGCTTAGCTTAGAGGGTGGCTGGGGGTCCTGCGCCGTAGCGAGCAGGTGCTCGGCGGAGTGCCTCGGCGAGCTGGAGCGAAGGGGTCGATGTGGTTTCATCGTTCCCTTCGCTCCAGCTCGTCGAGGTGCCCGCCGAGTGCCGCGCAGTAGGCGCAGGACCCCCAGCCACCCTCTTAAAGTCCACGACGAAGAACGGCGAAGACTTGGGTGATCGCCTGCTCGAGCTCGGTTTGGGCTTGGGCGAGCTCGTCGGGCGTCGCGTCGTCGGGCAGAACGGTCATCAGGCGTTCCTCGAGCACCTTCTGCGCGGCGGCGTACAGGGCGGCGGTCAGGCGGTTGCGGAGATGGTCCGGCGAGCGCTCGTCCAGGGCCTCGGTGAGCGAGGTCTCCAGCTCGTCGGCCGTCAGGCGACGCCGCGCGAGCAGCGCCGGGCTGCCTTCGATCGTGCGCACGAACTGCTTCCACGTCGCCAGATGACCGACCTCGAGCCGCTCCCGCGTCACCGCCAGGTACTGCGCTTCCAGCACATCCACCGGATCCGCACCCGGCGGTGCCTCCCGGATCGCCCGCGCCGGCCCTCGCCACCAGCCCGACTCGTCGAAGAACAGATCCTCCTTCGCCGGGAAGTGGTTGAACACCGTCTGTACGGCGACATCGGCCGCCCGGGCCACCTCGGCGACGGTCACCGCGTCGAAGCCGCGCTCGAGGAACAGGTTCGTGGCCACGTCCGAGATGGCCTGCCGCGTCTGCTGCTTCTTGCGCTCCCGCCGCCCGATCTCCATTGCCACACCGTAGAGCATCTGCTTTACTGATTCCATTCTTGTAGTCACTACATTTTTGGAGCACATCCAATGACGATTCTCGTCTCCGGCGGCCGCGGCGCGATCGCCCGCGCCGTCGCCGCCGGCCTGACCGCGGCCGGCCAGGACGTCCGCGTCGCCAGCCGCGAACCCTCCGCACTCCGCACCGCCGTCGTCTACGACCCGGCCGACCCGGCGCCGGCGCTCGACGGCGTCACCCAGGTCTTCCTGTACTCCGACGCACGGTCCGCACCCGCCTTCGTCGCCGCGGCCGAGGCAGCCGGGGTCAAGCAGGTCGTGCTGTTGTCGTCGCTGTCATCGCTCGGTGGTCCCGAAGACCCGCACGCGAAAGCCGAGCAGGTGATCGCGAACGCGTCGTACGCGACGACTCGGCTGCAGCCCGGGGCGTTCATGAGCAACGCGAAGTACCGGGCGCATCAGGTCCGCGCGACGGGTCAGATCCGGCTGCCGTACCTCGACGCCGAGGAGGCGCCGATCCACGAGCTCGACATCGCCGACGCGGCACTCCGGGTCCTCCTCGACGGCCCGGGCAACGGGCACGACGGTCGCGGCTATCCGTTGACCGGCCCGGAGTCGATGACGCGTCGGCGCCAGATCGAGCAGATCACCGAGGTCACCGGCGTACCGATCGAAGCCGTCGACCTCACCCCGGACGAGGCCCGCGCCGAGATGGGCCTGCGCGACGAAGGCCAACGCGAGACCCTCCTCGCCTACTGGGCTTCCCGTGTCGGCACCCCGGCCCCGATCGAGCCCGGCGTGGAACTCCTCACCGGCCACACCGGCCGCCCCTTCACCACCTGGCTGACCGACAACCCCACCCTCTTCACGTAACCCCCCGGTCCCGCGCCAGCCCGCCCCGACCCTCACCGAGGCTCGCCGAGGGTCGCCGCGGCTCGCCGCCCCACGCCGGTCCCCGCTACCAACCGGGACCCTGAACACCTACCGGTTACTGAGCACCAGCAATAACCCGTGCCCAGTCACCAGTGCCTGTGCCCAGACCCCACGACCACCCCCGTGAACGGCAGTCCCTCCACGGAGCGATCCCCACAAACCACCCCACCGTCAGAGCACCCAACTGACGGAGCACCCACCCCGCGACACACCCGCCGCACGAGCACCCACCCCGCGACACACCCACCGCACGAGCACCCACCCCGCGACACACCCACCGCACGAGCACCCGCCCGCCGGCGCACCGGCAGGAGGAGTACCTGCAGGCGGCACCGGCTCTTGGCGGCTCGGCGCACCGCGCCGACTTCGGAGCCCGAACACACCTCCTGGTCGGTGAGCACAAGCAATAACCTCTCCACACCCACCACGACCTGTTCCCAGTCCCGGCGCATGTTCGCGCGCCCGGTGCCCCGGGCGGGTGCCGGTGTGCTGAGCGGGTTCCGAGCGTGCCGAGCGTGGCCCAGGGTGCTGGTGGCGGTGCGGTGGCGGCGATGCAGGTGTTCGGCTCAACTGCCGCGGTCCAGCACGGAGGTACGGCGGAGAGTCCAGCGCGCAGGTACGGCGCACGGGTCCAGCGCGTCGGCGCCGCGTGGGAGCAGCGCGTGGGGGCGCCGCGTGAAGGCGCCGCGTGAAGGCGCCGCGTGAAGGCGCCGCGTGAAGGCGGCGCGTGAAGGCGGCGCGGGGGTCTGGGTGGGTACGGCGGGATGTCGCGGGGGTGGTGCGTTGCGTCGGCGGTGCCGTGGTTGGGGGTCGGGTCAGCGGATGGGGACGATGGCGGCTGATTCGGACTGTACGTCGGCCGTGGTGGGGAAGCCGGGGGGTGAGAACGGGAGGTCGGCGATGGAGGTGAGGTGGACGGTGACCGTGGTGCCTTCGACGTCGACCGACCAGTCGAGCGCGTCGAATCTGTTGCTTGCGGCAACTTGGTTCAGGTAGTCCGCGGTGAGTTGCCGCGCCTGCTCGGGATCGATCGCGGCGTTACCTCCCGAGCCGGGCTGCGCGTAGACGGCGGCGAGACCGTTGGCGGCCGCGAGGACCGCGCCGTCAGCGGTGGCGTCCAGGTCGCGACGGACCAGGAACGCCTTGGAGATGTCGGTGACCACCACGACCATCAGCAGGATCACCACCATGAACCCGATGATCAGCACGGTCATCTGCCCGTCCTCACCACGCCGACGTCCCCAGCGTGACTCGCTCATCCGTTGCCCTTGGCCTGGCGGTAGTCGCCGTAGGCCTCGGTGTGGGAGGCGCTGATGTTGATCGCGGGCGGCTCGCCGCCGAGAGCGTCGGGGATCAGCGGCAGCCGCACCTTCGTGTCGAGAGTGACGGTCACGGTCGAGCCGGGCTGCAGGCAGGCCGGGTCGCAGCTGATGGTGAGTTCGTCGGTGCTGAGGTCCATCCCCTGGTCCTGCATCGCCAGCTTCGCGGCCTCGAACGCGCGCGCCCGGGCCTGGTCCTCGGACATCCCGTCCGGCACGATGACAAAGGCTCGCCCGGCCGCGCGGGTCGCCGCGGTCGCGCCGTACGACGCCCGCTGGACGTCGAAGACGCCGAGCATCATGTAGACCAGCGGGACCATCAGCAGGATCGCCAGCCAGGAGAACTCCACGACGGCGCTACCGCGCTCGTCCCGGCGGCGCTTCACTCGCCGGTCTCCTTCACGGCATGCCCCTCGACGGAGAACGAGATCCCCGGACCCCACAGCCCGAGCGGCGGCATGTGGGCGTGTACGGCGACCTCGACGCCGGGCTGCCCGTCGATGTCGGTCTCCGACGACGACACCGAGTCGATCAACTGGTCGGTGACCACGCCGCGCAGCAACTCCCGGGTGCGTGCCTCGCCGTCGGCCGGTGCCCGGTTCAGCACGGCCGCGTAGTGCGCTCCCTCGGAGGCGGCGGCGGTCAGGGTGTTGCGCACGTACAGGAGCAGGCCGACCTGGAGGATGCCGAGGAACAGCGGCACCAGGATCGTCGAGACCAGGACGAAGTCGACAACGGCCGATCCCCGCTCGTCACGGGCTCGCGGCATCTACTTGTTGGAGACCGACGACAGCGCGCTCTTCAGCATGTCGACCAGCTGATCCTTGGCGAGCGTCCAGATCGCGACGACCAGGCCGGCCGTCATCACGGTGATCAGCACCCAGCCGGGGACGTCGCCGCGCTCGGTCCGTGCCGGACGTGGCTTCAGCAGCAACGTCAGGTACAACCTCGTCAGGTACAGGGACATGACCTCTCCTCAGTTCATCCGGCGATCAGCCGGATTCCGACAGCGCCGGGGTAGAAGGCGAACGCGATGGTCACCGGCAGGACCAGGAAGATCACCGGGACCATCATGGCGACCTCGCGACGCGCCCCGGACTCGATCAGTTCGCGGCGCCCCGCTTCGCGGATGTCGCCGGCCTGCGCCCGCAGGACGTCGGCCAGTGGCGTACCGCGTTCCAGCGCCACCGCCAGCCCGTCCGCGAAGCGCGAGAGCGCCAGCAATCCGGTGCGGTCCGCGAGCGCGTCGAGCGCGCGGACCAGCGTTTCTCCCGCCCTGGTCTCCGCCAGGACTCGTTTGAGTTCGTCCGCCAGCTCACCGCGGCAGGCGCGCGTGACCCGGTCCAGCGCGGACGCTGGGCCTTCACCTGCCGCGACCGACAGCGCCAGCAACTCCGCCACGGTCGGCAGTTCCGCGAGCAGCCGGCGTTCACGACGGCGTACCTGCGAGGTCAGATAGGTGTCGCGGCCGAGGACTCCGAGAACGCCGAGCACACCGCAGAACACGAGCAACCCGACCGGGTTGCCGAGGCCGAAGGCGACCGAGACGATCGAGATCACCAGACCGCCACCGAACGCGAGCGTGCCCCACAGCAGCTGCTCGATCCGGAACTCCTCGACCGTCCGGTCCATGCCCGCGCGCTGCAGCCGGCGGCGGATCGTGTTCGCCCCGCCGAGGATCCGCTCCAGCCGTTGCGCGGCCGAGCGCAGCGACGGCCCGAACAGCCGCAGGATCGCGTAGAACGGCGACCGCGAGTCCACCACGCCGACGAACACGTCCGGTGCGCCGAGATCCCGCAGGTACGGCGAGATGCGCTCGTCGACCGTCGGTTTCCGCAGGAACGGCAACCGCAGTACGACGATCAGCAGGCCGGCCCCGAGCAGCGCGCCGAGGAAACCACCGACCAGGAACGGGTTCATCGCAGCACCCGCTCCGGCTCGGGGAGCCGGCCGATCCGCAGCATCAACCGGTACGCGATCACGCAGAGGATCGCGCCGGCGCCGATGATCACCGCGCCCATCGGCGAGTTGTACCGCTGGATCACGTCGCCCTGGAAGGACAGCAACGCCAGCACCAGCCACGGCGCCGCGACCGCGACCCGGGCACCGTTGACCGACCAGGACTGCCGGGACTCGAGCTCGGATCTGGTCCGCGCGTCGTCGCGCAGGAACGTCGACAGCGAGCGCAGCAGCCGGCCGAGGTCTCCACCACCGACCTCGCGCGCGATCCGCAGCGCCTCGACCACGCGGTCGCCGACCGGGTCGGCCAGCCGCGCCTTCAACCGGTCCAGCGACTCGGCGAACCGGCCGGTCGACGCGTAGTCGGCACCGAACCGGCGGAACGGCTCCCGCAACGGCAACGGCCCACGTTCACCGACCTGGGCCAAGGCCTCGGACAACGACAGCCCTGCACGGACCGCCGACGCGACGTTGTCCACCACGTCCGGCCAGAGCTCACGGAACTCGGCCAGCCGCCGCCGAGCCCGCGCCCGCACCAGCGCGATCGGCATCCAGCCCGCCATCAGCCCGAAGACCAGTCCGACCGGCAGCGCCTGTGACACCAGGAACATCAGCAGGAAGCCGGCCACGCCGGTGAGCACGCAGGCTCCGATGAACGCGCCGGGCGTCAGGCCCTCGATACCCGCGCCCGCGAGCAGTTCACGACTCTTCCCGCGCAGCCATCCGTCGGAGTCCGTCGTGGCCTCGGACGGCGCCACGAACGTCGCGATGATCAGCAGCACGCCGATCCCGAAGAACATCCCGATCAGCAGACCCATCAGCCGTTCCCCCGCGGCAACTCGGTGAGCAGCCCGGCCACGTTGTACCCGGCCTGCTGGAACCGCTCCGGATGCGGCAGGTGCCCCTCGGCGCGGCGAAGGTACCCGTCGTAGGTCCCGAACAGTGTCTCGGTCTCGATCGCCTGCTCCTCGACCCGCCCGGTGACCGCCACGACCTCGCGGACCCGCCGGTGCCCGTCGGCGGCGATCCCGAGGTGTACGACGATGTCGACGCAGCCGGCCACGGTCGGCAGCACGAACCGGGAGCCGATGTTCTCACCGGCCAGCAGCGGCAGCGTGCACATCTTGGTCAGCGCCTCGCGGGCCGAGTTGGCGTGGATCGTGCACATGCCGGGGAGGCCGCTGTTGAGCGCCAGCAGCAGGTCGAGGCACTCCTCGCCGCGCACCTCGCCGACGATCACCCGGGACGGCCGCATCCGCAGCGATTCCTTGACCAGGTCGCGCAGCCGCACCTCACCGGTGCCCTCCAGACCGGCCTGGCGGGTCTGCATCGACACCCAGTCGGGGATCGGCAGCTTGATCTCGAAGACCTCTTCGCAGCTGATCACCCGCTCGCTGCCGGGGATCGAACCGGCCAGCGCGTTCAGCATCGTGGTCTTGCCGGCCTGCGTGCCGCCGGAGACCAGGACATTGAGGCCGACGGCAACGGATGCCTCCAGCACCGCGGCCGCGTGCGGCGTCAGGGACCCGAGCTGAACCAGGTCACTGAGCCGGGTCGCGCGGACGGTGAACTTGCGGATGTTGATCGCCGCGTACCGCTGCGTGATGCCGCCGAGCACGATGTGCACGCGGCTGCCGTCCGGCAGCCGGGCGTCGGTGAACGGCTGCGAGACGTCGATCCGGCGGCCGGTGGTCTTCAGCATCCGCTCGACCAGGTCGGCTACCTCCTCCTCGGTCAGCACCGTGGTGGTCAGCTCGTGCCGGCCCTCGCGGGCGATGAACACCCGGCTCGGCTCGTTGATCCAGATCTCCTCGACGGAAGGGTCGTCGAGGTAGCGCTGCAGCGGACCGAAACCGGCCACCCGGTCGTGCACCTCGCGGCTGACCGCTTCCAGGTCACCGATCGGCGGTACGACGCCGGTCAGGCTGCGCTCGTCGTACTCCCGGACGACGACCGCGACGATCGCGTTCACGGCGGCGGGATCGCGGAGCGGGTCGATACCTTCGCGGCGGACGACGTCACGGACCTGGGCATCGATCAGCTCGATGGCACCGTCCCAACCCGAGCGGTGCGCGTCGAGTCTGTCCGCTGTCATCGATCTCCCCGTGTGTGTCCCGTCTGGCGACCCTGCGGTCACCATGCGCGACCATCCTTTCAACTCCTGCGCACCCGACGCCACTCGTGGTGGCTGCCCTGTGGACAACCGTGACAAGCCGATGGCTCACTCACCGTATCCGTCGGTTCACGAGGCGGTCCAGAAAATTGCAGGTTGTTGCAATTCCGCAAGTAACCCGAGCTGGTTGCCCGGGGCACCCAGGACGCTAGCGGTGGACCAGGGTGTGTTCGAACGAGTAGCGGCTGGCGCGGTAGAGGTGAGAGCCGTACTCGACGGGCTGGCCGTGGTCGTCGTACGTGATGCGGGTGATCGCGAGGAGTGGTGAGCCCGGCTCCTCCGCCAGCAGGCGGGCGTGGTCCGGGCTGGCCGGGATGGCGGAGATGGTCTGGTGTGCCACCTTCAGCCGGACGCCCTCGGCCCGGAGCAGCTCGTAGAGTCCGCGCTCGGCCAGTGTCGTCGGGTCGGTCTCCAGGATCTCGGGTGGCAGCCAGTTACGCATCAGGGCGAGCGGCTCACCGTCCGCACGCCGGAGCCGCTCCAGACGCAGTACCCGGTCACCCTGTTCGCACTGCAGCGCGGAGGCTACCTCTGCGCCGGCGGGCGAGACACCGAAGCGCAGTACGTCGGTCTGCGGCTTCCGGTGCGCCGCGGTCAGGTCGTCGTACAGACTGGTCAGTTCGAGCGAGCGGCGTACCTGGCCGGAGTTGCCGACCACCTGGGTGCCCACGCCGCGCTTGCGGACCAGCAGGCCCTGGTCGACGAGTCGCGCGATCGCCTGGCGGACGGTCGGCCGGCTCAGCCCGTACGCCTCGGCCAGGTCGACCTCGTTGCTCAGCCGGGACCCGACCGGCAGTTCGCCGCCCTGGATGGCCGCCTCCAGCTGCTGCGCCAGCTGCACGTGCAACGGCGTACGGCTGTTCCGATCAACCTGGACCTGGACGGTGCTCATGGGCACATCCTGAGGGCTGGACCGGCTTCCGTCGACCCACCAACCGGATTTGATCACAGGTACGCCTTATCGGACGTCCTCGACCCGCACTGGCCGGTGCTCCTCGTACGACGCCATTGCGGCCAGCGCGACCTGCAGTGCCTTCCGCGCATCCTGACCAGTCACCGGCGGTACGCCGTTCGTTCGGACGACGTCGACGAAGTCGGTGAGCTCCTGCACGTAGGCGTCGTGGAACATCTCCTCGTCACTCCGCAGCGTCTGCTGGTGCAACCCGTTCGCGGTGTAGTGCACCAGCGCACTGCTCGCCAGCTGTCCGGCCTCGACCATCCCTTCGCTGCCGAACACCTCACCGCGCACGTCGTACCCGTAGTACGACGAGAAGTTCGCCTCCGCTGTCGCGATCGCACCGTTGTCGAAGGTGATCACCACGACCGCGGTGTCGAGCAGACCGCGCTCCTTGTAGTCCGGTGCGACCAGAGCGTCCGCAGTCGTGTAGACCTCGACCGGACGGGCACCCGGGTTCAGCCAGAGCAGCGTGTCGAAGTCGTGGATCAACGTCTCCCGGAAGATCGTCCACTGCGGAATCCGATCGGCGTAGCGCAAGCCCCAAGGCCCGCCGGGGTCACGCGTGATCGACCGCACCAGTCGCGGCGTACCGATCCCACCGTCCTGGATCACCTGCTGCGCCGCGGCAAAGTCCCTGGCGAACCGCCGGTTGAAGCCGACCTGGAATGGGACGCCGGCGCGCTCGGTGGCATCGATCGCCCGGTCCATCTCCGCCAATGTCAGCGACGCCGGCTTCTCGCACCAGACCGCTTTGCCCGCCTCCGCCGCCCGCACGATCAGTTCCGAGTGCGCGATCGCGAGCGACGTGATCAGCACGCCGTCGATCCCGGGATCCTTCAGCAGCTCGTCGACGTCCGGCGTCGCCGCGCCGTACCGGGCCGCAAGCCGGACGGCCGC
Organism: Kribbella sp. NPDC004875; assembly: GCF_042873375.1. Taxonomy (NCBI): domain Bacteria; kingdom Bacillati; phylum Actinomycetota; class Actinomycetes; order Propionibacteriales; family Kribbellaceae; genus Kribbella; species Kribbella sp. NPDC004875. The sequence goes on along the minus strand of NZ_JBIALI010000006.1, from coordinate 273,052 downwards.
CTCGGGCCGGGTGTCGGCGACCGCCGCCAGCTCGGCGCCCGGCACGTGCCGGGCGAGGTTCCCGGCATGCATCGTGCCGATCCGGCCGGCCCCGATCAGTCCCAGCCGCACCACCGGCAGCCCATGGTCAGTGCGCATCGACAAACCCCTTCGACAGTAGGAACACCATGCCCGAGCTCATGGTCCGAGCGACTACTCACGACCTAGACCCGACTGGTACGCCGGTACTCCGACGGCGACTGGCCGGTCTGGCTACTGAACACCCTGCTCAAATAGAACGCGCTGCGGTAGCCCGTCTGCTCCGCGATCACCCGCAAGGTGCTGTCAGTCTCGGTCAGCAACTCACGCGCTTTGTGCAACCTCAGATCGCGAAGATAAGCGACCGGAGTGACACCATGGACGGCTCGGAAGCGGCGGGACAGCTGCGACGGGCTGATACCGAGCTCAGCGGCCACCTGCCCCAGTGACAGACCTGGCGACGTGCAGTGCTCGTCGAGGTACGTCGTCGCGCTCTGGACCAACCGATCTCGCGGGGACCGAGTGCGGGCGCGGAGCAGCATCAGAACGAGGTCCGTCACGACATGGGTCGCGATCGGCGCGGTGGCGGTCTCGAGCAGCGCGAGGTTGCCACGCAGCCGATCGCGGTCGGGAAGCCGGGTACCGCCGGTTGGTGGCGCCAGCTCCGTGGTGAAGCGGGCGTGGAAGAACGAGGTCCCGGTGCGCATCCGGCGGTGCAGAGTGCCCGCGGGTGGACAGACGACGATGTCGCCGAACCTGGCGGTGCCGTGCCGCTCACCGACCCGGTAGTCGAAGGCGCCGCTGATCGGAAGCAGGAGACACCAGGTGTCATAGGTGTCGTACGCGAGGGCGAACTGGAGCCGGTGCGGCGCGACTAAGTAGCCGTCCAACTCGAGCATGGCAAAAAAGTATATGTCGACACTGACAACCGCTATGTCCTGAGGCATGACACACCCAGCAGAGTGCATGCCATGGTCGATGTCTGTGTGTACGGCGGAACCGCGGCGGGCTGTGTCGCGGCGGTGACCGCACAGCAAGAAGGCGCCTCGGTGGTCCTCGTGGAGCCGAGTCGGTGGCTCGGCGGAATGCTGAGCGCGGGGATCAAGCCGGCGCAGGACTGCCCGCTCCCGGCGGCTACCGGTGGTCTGACACGCGACGCGGTCTTCGGCTTCGCCCAGCAGCCACACAACGCGTTCTACGAGTGGGTGACCGCAGCCGGCGTCGAGGTGATCTTCGAACGCCGGGTGCGTTCGGTGCAGCGCACCGGCAACCACATCACGTCGCTGCAACTCGAGACCTCACCACCAGACCAATGGGGCGTACCGCTGCCGGCCGCCGCCGCCGTCCTCGCCCAGGAGATCCAAGCGAAGGTCTTCATCGACGCGTCGTACGAAGGCGACCTGATGGCGCACGCCGGCGTCCCTTACCGCACCGGACGCGAATCGCAGGCAGCCTTCGGAGAAGACGTCGCGGGCGTGCAGCCGGTCACGAACTGGACCCCGATCGATCCGTACGTCGTCCCAGGCGACAGCACCAGCGGACTGCTGCCGCACGTCGAGGAGGATCACGGACTGGCGCTCGGTGCGGCCGATGACTACACGCAGGCCTACAACTACCGCTTCTACGTGACCACCGACCCAGACCGCCGCGCCGAGCTCACCCCGCCTGACAACTACTCCCCTGCCGACTACGAGCTGGTACGCCGCTACATCGCCCACCTCGGCGCCCAAGACCTGACCGGCATCTTCCCCGGTTGGCTCAACTCCGGCGAGTACAACTACCAGCGGGCCTCTCTGGTCACCAACGCTCCACTCGGCCTGAGCCGCGCGTACCAGGACGGCAACTGGGACGATCGCTCGCGCATCTGGCGTCAGCACCTCGACTACCTCCGCGGGCTCCACCACTTCCTGTCCACCCACCCGGACGTACCAGCGGACTTCCGCGCGGAGACGGCGGCGTACGGACTCGACAAGAGCGTGTTCCCGGACACCGATGGCTGGCCGCCGCAGCTTTACATCCGGGTGTGCCGACGACTGGCCGGGCAGTACACGATCACCCATGCAGACGTGATCAACCGGACCGAACCGTCGGACAGCGTCGGTCTGGCCCTCTTCGGCGTCGACGTCTATCCGGTACGTCGAATCGCCCGCCGCAACGCATCAGGTCAGCCGGGCGTCGCCACCGAAGGAGACATGTTCATCGGCGGCCATCTGGGCACCGGCCGGCCCTATCCGGTCCCGTACCGAGCCATCACCCCGCTGCAGAGCGACTGCGGAAACCTCCTCGTCCCGGTCTGCCTCTCCGCCACCCACATCGGGTACGCCGCGACGCGGATGGAGCCGGTCTTCTGCGTACTCGCGGAGTCGGCCGCAGTGGCCGCGGTGCAGTCGCTGCGCGCGCAGAACGACGTACAGGAGGTGGACGTCGACAAGCTGCAGGACCGGCTGGTCGACCGTGGGCAGGTGCTCAGCTGGGCAGGTTGAACAGGTGCAGGTTGCTCAGGTCTCAGCAGGACTCCAATCTGGAACTGTCCACCGAGAGGAGCCATCCCATGTGGCTGAACCCCGCCGACGTCCGGCTCGACGACCTGCTGACCGTCCTCAAGGACCGGACCGAGCCCACCGACTACCCGACCGCCACCACGATCGAGCAGCAGGTCCCGGTGTACGACGCAGCCCGGGCGCGCACCGCCGTACCCCGGGACCTGCAGGCCGAGTTCGTCCGGGCCTTCGCCGACGGTCCCGGGATCCTGGTCCTGAAAGGTGCCTTTAGCAACGACGTGGTCGACGCCGCGACCGCCGCCTTCCAGCGGATGATCGCGGAGCAGCACCGCTCCGGTGTCGCGGCCGGCGACCACTTCGCGAGACCGGGCGCGAACGACCGGGTCTGGAACGCCCTCGAGAAACTCGCGGTCGACGCGCCCGAGGTGTTCGTGGCGTACTACGCGAACGATCTGCTCGCGCTCGTGTCCGCGGCCTGGCTCGGACCGGCGTACCAGGTCACCTCGCAGGTGAACGTGGTGAATCCCGGCGGCGAGGGGCAGACGGCGCACCGGGACTACCACCTGGGGTTCCAGTCGGACGAGGTGGCGGCGCAGTACCCCGAGCATGTGCATCGGCTGTCGCCCGTGCTGACGCTGCAGGGGGCGGTCGCTCACTGCGACATGCCGGTGGAGTCCGGGCCGACGCTGTACCTGCCGCACTCGCAGAAGTACAGCCTGGGCTACCTCGCCTATCGCCGGCCGGAGTTCCAGGCGTATTTCGTCGAGAACCACGTGCAACTGCCGCTCGAGAAGGGCGACGCGGTGTTCTTCAACCCGGCGCTGTTCCACGCCGCCGGGAGCAACCGCTCGGCCGGCATCCTGCGGATGGCGAACCTGCTGCAGGTCTCCTCGGCGTTCGGCCGTGCGATGGAGAGCATCGACCGGGCGCGGATGATCGAAGCCGTCTATCCCGTACTCCGCGACCTCGCCGATCCGGCCGCCGTCGAGAACGTGATCGCGGCGACGGCCGAGGGGTACGCGTTCCCGACCAACCTGGACCGCGACCAGCCGATCGACGGTCTCGCACCGCGGACCCAGGCGGACCTCGTGCGGCTCGCGGTCACCGGGCAATGGGGTCCGGACCAGTTGCACCAGGCCCTCATCAGGCACGGCGAGCGACGACGGACCCACGACGATGGCGACGCTGGGGACGCGTGAACGTTCGGTGAACGGCGTCCGGATCACGGGCAGCCGCTGTCGGGCCTGTGGGGTCGTCAGGCAGGATGGCGCGTTCGCCGTCGGAACGGGCAGCTACCCTTACCGGCGGAAACACGCCCCTTGGACGAACCGCCGCACCGGATCCACCCAGGATCCGCACGGCCGACCCTCGAAGGAGAAGGCATGGAACCGCTGCGGATCGGTGTCCTCGGTGCCGCCCGGATCTCCGGACGCGCGATCGTGGAACCGGCCAGGCTGACCGGCGCCCGGCTGGTCGCCGTCGCCGCCCGGGACACCGGACGGGCCGAGGCCTTCGCCGCCGAGCACGGGGTCGAACGGGTCCATGCGTCGTACCAGGACCTGATCGACGATCCCGAGATCGAAGCCGTCTACAACCCGCTGGCCAACGGCCTGCACGCACCGTGGAACCTGCGGGCACTTGCCGCCGGCAAGCATGTGCTGACCGAGAAGCCGTCGGCCAGCAACGCCACCGAGGCCGCCGCGGTGCGGGACGCCGTGCACGCGTCCGGCCTGGTCTTCATGGAGGCGTTCCACTACGCGTACCACCCGGTGATGCGCCGGCTGCAGGAGCTGGTCGCGAAGGGTGAGCTCGGCGACCTCCAGCACGTCGAGGCGACGATGGTGATGCCACCGCCGCCGGACGAGGACCCGCGCTGGTCGCTGCCGCTCGCCGGGGGCGCCGTGATGGACGTCGGTTGTTACGCCCTGCACGCGCAGCGGATGTTCGGGCAGTACGCCGGTGGCGCTCCGAAGCTGATCGGTGCGCGGGCCGGCGAGCGCAAGCGGATGCCGGGCGTGGACGAGTGGCTGAACGCCGACCTCGAGTTCCCGTGCGGCGCGACCGGCGCGGTGCGGACCAGTATGGCCGCCGAGAACGTCGAGTTCAGCCTGAAGGTGGTGGGCAGCCGCGGCGAGGCGTTCGCACCGTTCTACGTGCTGCCGCAGAACGACGACCAGGTGACCGTCACGACCAAGGAGGACACCTGGGTCGAGCACCTCGGCACGCGGACGTCGTACACGTATCAGCTGGAGGCGTTCGCCGGCGCGATCCGCAACGGCTCGCCGGTGCTGACCGACGTCGACGACGCGCTGGCCACGATGGAACTCATCGACGCCTGCTACGTCGCCGCCGGCCTGACCCCGCGCCCGGTCTCGACGATCTGACCCTGCCGACCGGCGGCCGCGTGCGCGAACGCCTGCACGAACGGGTGCGGACGCGCGCCGTCGCCGGCCAACTCGGGCTGGAACAGCGTGGCCAGGAAGAACGGGTGCTCGGGGAGCTCCGCGATGCGGGGGTCGCCCGCGTCGTCGTACCCGCTGAACACCATGCCATGATCGCGCAGCAGGTCCAGCCGGCTGCTGTCCAGGCCGTAGGAGCAGTGGTACCGCTCCATCGAGCGTTCACTGCCGAGCAGCGCGGCCGCAAGGGTGCCGGGCGTCACCTGGATCGCGCCTTCGTGCCCGTCGAGTGAGCACTGCAGCGGCACGATCAGCAGGTCGTCCGCATCCGGCGTCGTCTCGCCGTGCTGTACGTCGCCCGCGCCGCAGACGTCACGGGCGAACTCGAGCATCGCGTGCTGGAACCCCGCACACGTGCCGAGGAACGGGATGCCGCGCTCGCGGGCGATCCGGATTGCCGTGATCGCGCCGGCCTCGCTGCGGTACGGGCTGCCGGGCAGCAACCAGATCCCGTCGAAGCCGTCGAGTGCGTCGTCGACGTCCGCGGTCGGGACCCAGTAGACGTCGAGTTCGAGCTGGTCACGTTCTTCGAGCCGGGCCAGCAGACCGGGGATCCGCGCGTGCGAGCGAACGTGCGGCGAGCGGTCACCGACCAGGGCGAGGCGTCCGGAGTAGGCGTTCATGGGTCAATCCTCGGCCGGAGGTCCGCATCAGCGCCAACGATGATCTCTGCATCCTGGATCAGAGATACTGATGCCCGTGGAACCGCACCTGTTGAGGACGTTCGTCACCGTCGCCGACTGCGGATCGTTCTCCGCGGCGGCCGAGCAGCTCGGCTACACCCAGTCCGCCGTCTCGCAGCACATCGCCGCCCTGGAGAGCGACCTCGGTACGCCGCTCCTCCACCGGCGCCCCGTGGCGCCGACAGCGTCGGGCGAGCGCCTGCTCGAACACGCCGGCCCGATCCTGCTCCGCCTCGAGGCGGCCCGCGCCGATGTCCGTCGTACCGTCGCCGGGCCACCGAGCGTGCTCGCCCTGGCCGCCGCACCGCTGGCGGCGGACCGCCTGGCGACCGCACTGGTCGCGGTACGTCGATCGCACCCGGGCACCGAGGTCTCGTTGACAGTGTGTGGTCGTGAGCAGGTGGTCGAGGCGGTGGCGACCGGCGAGTTCGCGCTCGGGCTGGTCGACGGGATCGCGGCGCCGAGCGATCCGCTGCGGCTCTCGGACGCCGTCCGGCTGCGGACGAGCCCGATCGCGCACGACGACCTGGTAGTGGCCCTCCCCAACGATCATCCGCTCGCGCACCGCCGCGGTCTGTCCCTCGACGACCTCACGGACGCGCGATGGATCGACGCGCCCGATGCCGCCGTACCGCTCGCTTCGCTGCGAGCCGCGACCAGGGCGGGAGGTCTCCGTCCAGCGCTCACTTGCAGCGGTACGGATGTCCACACTTTGCTCGCGCTGGTCGCGGCAGGGCACGGCCTCGCGGTGTTGCCGCAGTCGATCGGTGCTCCGGGCGTCACCGGCGTTCCGCTGACTGCGCCGCGGCTGGTGCATCGGATCGAGCTCCTGCACGGTCTCCTGTCCGAGCCGGCAGCCGCGGCGTTGGCCGCCGTACTGTCAGATCGCGAGTAGGTCCTCCAGGGCCTGCCGGGTCAGCGGCCGGTCGAGTACGCCGACGGCTTCGCGCTCGGCGAAGTCAGCGTGGTCGGGATCCTCGGGGTCGACGGCTTCGCAGATCGAGTTGTACGTCCAGTTCAGCCAGCCCGTCACTCCGACGCCGAACGAGGAGAGGTCCAGCTTGGGCCACTCGCGCTGCTCGGCGTACCCCTCGCGGAATGCCGCCATCGCCTTCGGGTTGATCGACGGACGCAGTACCCACTGTGTCAGGCCGGAGCCCAGTTCGAGCTCGGGCGTCAGCGCGCCGGCGAAGTCCCACTCCATCACGACCAGCTCGCCGTCGCGGCTCTGCCGGACGTGGGTCGAGATCAGGTTGCGGTTGCACAGGCTCAACCGGCCGGGCACGTCGGGCTCGATCGTGTGCAGGTCGAGGAAGGTCGGCAGGAGCGCGTCCAGCCGTTCAGCCCACGGCTTGCCGGCGGCGCGCGCACGATCACGCAACCGGTACCAGTCGGCCTCGGTATGCCGCTGCGTGAGATACCAGTGCATCGGTTCGTCGCTCGGGAGCTCCAACGCGTGCAGCATCCCGTACGTCGCTCCTGCGCGCCGGGCCACCGCGATGGACACCGGAAGCGCCGGCTCAGGTCCCACCTCGAGCCACTCGTGGACGCGCCAGTTCGCGCCCTGGACCGACTCGATGAACCGTCCGCCTGGGCTCCGCACACCGACCGGTGCCCGCACGCCGGCGGCGACCGCTGCGTCGCGGAGGCTGGCGCCGAGTTCTGCCTGGTCGTTGGTGATCCAGTCGAACACCGTGACCGCCAGCCAGCGGCCGCGGTCGGTCTTCAGGTCCCAGCACCGGCCCATCGCGGTGAACTTCACGGCCTTCGGCGGGGCGACCGCGGCACCGAGACCGAACGCCGCGGCCAGCGCCTCCGCGAGTCCGTCGGGTGCGGCCGGCGGGACGGCGGCCCGGCGCTCGACCTCGGCCTTCAACGCCGGCCAGTCCCGCAATCCGTACTCACCGGCCAACGCCCGCTGCGCCTCCGCCAGCGAGGCCTCCGGCCTGGTCTCCCGCAGTACGGCCAGCAGGTCCTTGGCTTCCTTGCGCAGGAACTCGATCGTCGGCCGATCCGGCAGCAGCTTCATGACGCGTCCTCTCCGGCCCGGACTCGCACGGGCAGGCAGAGAGTGAAACGTGAGGTGGCTTCCAGCCTTCCGGCGAGTCTCGACGCGTCCTCACGACGCCCTCAGAAGTTACCTCAGGAGGCAGCCCGGACGGAAGCGGCGCGCCTCCCAGGATGCGTCAGTCGTGGGTGGGGAAGCCGAGGTTGATGCCGCCGTGCGACGGGTCCAGCCAGCGGGACGTGACGACCTTGCCGCGGGTGAAGAAGTGCACCCCTTCGGTGCCATGGGCGTGCGTGTCACCGAACAGCGAGTTCTTCCAGCCGCCGAACGAGTAGTACGCCATCGGGACCGGAATCGGCACGTTGATGCCGACCATCCCGACCTCGACCTCGTTCTGGAACCGCCGCGCCGCGCCGCCGTCGTTGGTGAAGATCGCCGTACCGTTGCCGTACGGGTTGGAGTTCACCAGGTCGAGCGCCGCGTCGTACGACGCCGTTCGGAGGACGGACAGCACCGGGCCGAAGATCTCGTCGGTGTAGATCGACATCTCCGGCGTCACCTTGTCGAACAACGTCGGGCCGAGCCAGAACCCGTCCTCGCCGCCGTCGAAGTCGCCTTCCCGTCCGTCGACGACCAGGTCCGCGCCTTCCTCGACGCCCGCGGCGACGTACCCGGCGACCTTGTCGCGGTGCTGGCCGGTGACAAGCGGACCCATGTCGCAGCCGCGGGTCCCGTCGCCGGTCCGCAGTTTGCCCATCCGCTCCTTGATCTTGGCGATCAGTTCGTCCGCGATCGGCTCGACCGCGACCAGGGCGGAGATCGCCATACAGCGCTCACCGGCCGAGCCGAAGCCGGCGTTCACCGCGGCGTCGGCGGCCAGGTCCAGGTCCGCGTCCGGCAGCACGATCATGTGGTTCTTCGCGCCGCCGAGGGCCTGCACCCGCTTGCCGTTCCTGGTGCCGTTCTCGTAGACATAGCGAGCGATCGGTGTCGACCCGACGAACGAGACCGACTTGATGTCGGGGTGCTCGAGCAGCCGGTCGACCGCCTCCTTGTCGCCGTGCACGACGTTCACCACGCCGTCCGGCAGGCCGGCCTCCTTCCACAGCTCGGCCATCGCGTTCGCCGCCGACGGGTCCTTCTCGGACGGCTTGATCACCACGCTGTTGCCACAGGCAACGGCGATCGGGACGAACCACATCGGCACCATGGCCGGGAAGTTGAACGGCGAGATCACCGCGCAGACGCCGAGCGGCTGGCGGATCGAGTACACGTCGACCTTGGTCGAGACGCCCTCGCTGTAGCCGCCCTTGAGCAGCTGCGGGATGCCGCAGGCGAACTCGATCACCTCGAGCCCGCGGGTCACCTCGCCGAGCGCGTCGGACAGCACCTTGCCGTGTTCGGCGGTGATGATCGCCGCGATCCGTTCCTTGTCCCGGTTCACCAGCTCGCGGTACGCGAACAGCACCTGGGCACGCTTGGTCAGCGACGTCTGCGCCCAGCTCCGGGACGCCTCGTGGGCGACCTTGACCACCTCGTCGACGGTGGCCGCCGAGGCGAGGTCGAGCTCGCCGGTGACCGCCCCCGTCGCCGGGTTGTAGACGTTGCTGGTCCGCTCGGCCACGCCGGTCCACGGGCTGCCACCGACGAGGTGGGTGATGCGCTTGATCTCAGTCACGTTGCTTCCTCACTGCACGGGTCGGAACACACTGCTTGCATCCGGGCTGTCATCAGCACTGTCATCCGAGGACGGTGCCGCGGTCGGCGATCACCACCTCGGCAGGGCGACCGGTCTGCAGGGACTCGAGGCCGGCTTCACAGACGGCCGCGGCAGCGTAGCCGTCCCACGCACTCGGCCCGTCGATCTCACCGCGCACGGTGGCGTCGACCCAGCGCTGCACCTCGATGTCGTAGGCCTGTTCGAAACGCACCCTGAAGTCGGCCGGCATCGCGCCGCCCCACTGGCCACCGGCCCTGGTCAGTACGCCGGAGCCGAGACCGATCGTCGCGCTGCCGCGCTCGGCCACCGCTTCACAGCGGACCTCGTACCCGACCTGGAAGTTCACGAAAACCTCGACGTCGGCCATCGCACCGTTCGCCAGCTCGAACACCGCCAGCTGCGGATCGAGGACGCCGTCGCCGACCAGGCTCGTCGGTTTCGGGGTGTGCACGGTGATCCGGGTGATCTCCGCGCCGAAGAGCCACCGCGCGACGTCGACCTCGTGCACCATGGAGTCGCGAACGATCATCTCGCTGCGGAACGCCGGCGCGACCGACTTGTTGCGGTGCACGTTGTGAAGCAGCAACGGCCGCCCGAGCTCACCGGAGTCGAGCAGCTCCTTGAGAGCCGCGTACTCCGGATCGAACCGGCGCATGAACCCGACCTGGATCAGCTGCCGTCCGCCCTTGTGCTCGGCCTCGACGACCTCCAGCGCGGACGCCGCGTCCATCGTCAACGGCTTCTCGCACAGCACCGGCTTCCCCTGCTCCAGGCAGGCGAACAGCTGCTCGGCGTGGGCGAACCCCGGTGAGGCCAGAATCACCGCGTCGACGTCGTCGGCGGCGATCAGGTCCAACGGGTCGTCGACCACCCGGATGCCGGGCGACTCCACCGGGGCCAGCCTCGCGGCCAGTGCCTCGGCCCGTCCACGGTCGGCATCACAGACCGCGACCAGCCGCGCGCCCGCCGTCCTGCGTACGACGCGCTCGGCATGGTCGGCGCCCATGACACCGACGCCGACCACCCCGACCCGCAGATCGGTCATGGCTGTTCCTCCCGCTCGTCTCCGGTGTTCACGACCTTCTCGGGATTGATGTCCCGCAGCTCGTGGCTCAGCGCCTCCAGCTCGGACCCGCCGGCCATCTCGGTGGTCAGCTGCTCGAGCGTGATCTCCGACCGGTGCGTGTCCAGGGCGACACGGCCGAGCTTCAGTACGACGAAGTGGTTGCCGACCAGGTACGCGTGGTGCGGGTTGTGGGTGATGAAGACGACGCCGATGCCGGCGTCGCGCGCCTTCACGACGTACTTCAGCACCACACCGGACTGGTTCACCCCGAGTGCGGCCGTCGGCTCGTCGAGGATCAGCACCTTGGCGCCGAAGTGGATCGCCCGCGCGATCGCCACGCACTGCCGCTGACCGCCCGACAGCTTCCCGACCGGCTGCTCGAGGTCGGGGATCGAGATCCCCATCTTGGTCAGCTCGTCCTGCGCGATCCGCTTCATCTTCGCCGCGTCGAGCTGCCGGAACGGGCCCTTGGTGATCTCGTTGCCCAGGAAGAAGTTGCGCCACACCGACATCAGCGGTGCCAGCGCGAGGTCCTGGTAGACAGTCGCGATCCCGCTGTCCAGCGACTCGCGCGGCGAGGAGAAGTGCCGGTCCTCGCCGTTCACCGACATCCGGCCGGAGGTGTAGTCGTGCAGCCCGGCGATGATCTTGATCAACGTCGACTTGCCGGCACCGTTGTCGCCCAGCACGCAGGTGATCTCGCCCTGCCGGACCGACAGCGACACCCCGCGCAGCGCGTGGATGTTGCCGTAGCTCTTGCCGACGGCGTCGAGCAGCACGATCGGCGCGTTGGGACCGGCCGCCGCTTCGTCCGCGAACGACTTCGAGATGGTCATCGCGCCTCCGCCCGCTTCTTCACGACCAGGTTGACGATGGTTGCGAGCAGCAACATCGCCCCCAGGAAGGCCTTGAACCAGTCCGGGTTCCAGCCGGCGTACACGACGCCCAGCTGGACCATCCCGAAGATCAGCGCGCCCACCGCGGCGCCCACCACCGAGCCGTAGCCGCCGGTGAGCAGGCAGCCGCCGACGACCGCCGCGATGATGTACAGGAACTCCTTGCCGACGCCCTCGCCGGACTGCACCACGCCGTTCTGCACGAACAGCAACTGCATGCCGGTGAACCACGCGAAGAACCCGACCGTCATGAACAACCCGATCTTCACCTTCTTGACCGGTACGCCGACCGCACGCGCGGCCGCCGCGTCGCCGCCGACCGCGAAGATCCAGTTGCCGATCTGCGTCTTCTGCAGGACCCAGGCCGCGATCGCGACGAAGACGATCCACCAGACCACGATGATCTTGACGGTCACGCCACCGATCTTGAACTCCGAGGCGAAGATCGCCTTGGCCGCGTTGAAACCGTCCATGTCACTGATCGAGTTCGAGGCGACCGCGCCGGAGGCCAACCGGGTGACCGCGATGTTCAGGCCCTGCAGGATGAAGAACGTTCCCAGCGTCACCAGGAAGCTGGGCAGGCCGGTGCGCATCAGCAACCAGCCGTTGAACAGCCCGATCGCCAGCGAGAGCGCGAGGGCGACCACGACGCCGACCCAGACGTTCAGGCTGAACTGGTAGGAGAAGAGGCCCGCGGTCAGGCCGGAGGTCGTCACCGCGACCCCGGCCGACAGGTCGAACTCGCCGCCGATCATCAGCAGCGACACCGGCACCGCCATCACTCCGATCAGCGCGGCCTGGTACAGGATCGTGCCGGTGTTGTTGATGTCGCGGAACGGTGGTGCGGTGATCAGGAAGAACACCAGGATGACCGCGGCGCCGACGAGCGACCCGATCTCCGGCCGGCTCAGCAGCCGGGCCCCCAGCGACCGGGCCGAGACGCGATCGTCGGCCGAGGCGGGTGAAGTGATGGTCGATGCCATGGCGCTACCTCAGCGGGTCCCGTTCTCGGCGAACTTCAGCACCGTCGCGATGTTCGACTTGTCGATGAACGCCGGTCCGGTCAGGGTCGCCTCGCCACCGCCGATCGTGTTGCCGTTGGTCTTGTAGAGCCAGATCGAGTCGATCGCCAGGTAGCCCTGAAGGTACGGCTGCTGGTCGACGGCGAACTGCACGGTGCCGTCCTGGACCGCCTTCGCCATCTCCTTGCTCATGTCGAAGCTGCCGACCTTCGCCGCGGAACCGGCGTCCTTGACCGCCTGCACCGCGGTGAGCGCGATGCCCGCGTTCAGCGCGACGACGTAGTCCGCGGTCTTGTCCTGCTGGAGCTTCGACGTCAGCGTGGCCTGGGTTCCCGGCTGGTCGGTGCCGTTGACGTTGACGTTCTCGACGTTGCCGAACTTGTCCTTGATGCCCTGGCAGCGCGCCTCGAGGCTGACGTTGCCCTGCTCGTGGATGACACAGAGGACCTTCTTCGCCCCGAGCTGCTTGAGCTTCTCACCGGTCGCCTGACCGGCGATCCGCTCGTCCTGACCGAAGTACCCGATCGCTCCGGTCGTCTTCCACTGGTCGAGGCCACCGTTCAGAACGGAGACCGGGATGCCGGCCGCCACCGCCTTCTTGACGTTCGGGATCACCGCGTCGGGCTTGTTGAGTGTCACCGCGATCCCGTCGACCTTGGAGTCGATCGCGGTCTGCACGAGGTTGGCCTGTGCGGCTCCGTCCGGGTCGGCGGAGTACTGCAGCTCGATGTTGTCCTTCTTCGCGGCCGCCTCGGCGCCGCGGCGGACGATGTCCCAGAAGGTGTCCCCCGGACCCGAGTGCGTGATCATCGCGACCTTCATCCGCGGAGTGTCGGCGACGTTGCCCGCGCTGTCGCCGGAACTCTGCTCCTTCTGCTTGCCGCCGGAGGAGCTGCATGCGGCCAGCGCCGCGGCGAGTGCGACCGCCGCGACCCCGGCGATCGCCTTCTTCTGCCACCGAATCATGACTTGCCACCTTTCGGGTGAACCGCGGTCACTCCGCGGCATTGCATGGGACCAGAGAGTGTCACACTCCCGTGGCCGTCATCTCGATTCGCCACCCCCATGGGATCGCAGATACGCCAACGTCCGCTGTGCGATCGGCAGCGGGACGTCGGGCGCGCACGGATACATGTCCTGCTCGACGATCGCGAACACGTCCACATCCAGCGCCGCGAGCGCCGCCAGCACCGGTGGAAGCTCTGGTACGCCGTGCGGCGGCTCGCACATGACACCCCGGCGCACCGCCTCGTCGATGCTCAGCCCCTCGGCCTCCACCTGGGACACGATCGCCGGATCGACCTGCTTGAGATGGACGTAGCCGATGCGCTCGGGGTACTTCCGGATCAGCTCCAGGTTGTCGCCGCCGCAATAGCTGATGTGGCCGGTGTCGAGACACAGGTTCACCGCGGCGCTGTCGGTCTCCTCGAGGAAGCGCTCGACCGTGTCCTGCGTGTCCACATGACCGTCGGCGTGCGGGTGGTACTGCGTCCGCAGGCCGAACTCCGACAGCAGCCGCCGGCCCAGCTCGGTCACTGCCGCACCATGCCTCGCCTGGGCGTCGTGGTCCAGGCGCTCCTCGAGGATCTCGCCGTTGTCACCGCGCCACATGGACGGCATCACGACAAGATGCTCGGCGCCCATCGCCGCCGTCAGCTCGGCGGTCCGGGCGACGTCGCGCCAGGTCTGCTCCCAGCCGTCGGTCCGGTGCAGTTGCTCGAAGGTCGTACCGGCCGTCATCGTCAGACCACGCTGGTCCAGCTCGTCCTTGAGCCGGACCGGATCGGTCGGCAGGTAGCCGTACGGGCCGAGCTCGATCCGGGTGTACCCGGCCGCGGCCGCCTCGTCGAGGAACCGCGACCACGGCGTCTGCAGCGGGTCGTCGGCGAACCAGACTCCCCACGAGTCGGGCGCCGTACCGATGCTGACCTGGCCCATCAGCTGTCCCCCTCGGCGGGAGCCAGGTACGGACGCTGGGTCTTCTTGCTCTCCTCGTACGCCGCCGAGGCGGCGCGTGTGGACTGCAGCTCGGACACCTCACTGACCGGGACGTCCCACCAGGACTCGCTGTCCGGCCCACCGATCAGCGGGTCGGTGCTGACGTGGATCGCGATCGGGCCGTCGGCCGCCTTCGCCGTCCGGATCGCCTTCTCCAGCTCGGGCCGGCTGTGCACGTCGATGACCTCGAGCCCGAAGCTGCGCATGTTGGCGGCCAGGTCGATCGGCAACTGCTCCCCGTCCAGCCGTCCGTCGCCGGTCCGCCTGCGGTACGCCGTACCGAACCGTTGGGAGCCGAGGGACTCCGAGAGTGCGCCGATCGACGCGAAGCCGTGGTTCTGCACCAGCACCACGATGATCTTGATGTTCTCCTGAACGGCCGTGGCCAGCTCACTCGACATCATCAGGTACGACCCGTCGCCGACGAGGACGAACACGTCGCGGTCCGGCGCGGCGAGGCGGACCCCGAGACCGCCGGCGATCTCGTATCCCATGCAGGAGTAGCCATACTCGACGTGGTATCCCTTCGGGTCGCGCGTGCGCCACAGTTTGTGGAGCTCACCCGGCATCGAGCCGGCCGCGCAGACAACCACATCAGAAGGCTCCGACAATTCGTTGACGGCACCGATCACCTCGCCCTGGGTCAGCAGGCCTTCGGCGAGCTTGTCCGTCACCTCCGCGGGCGGGTTGAAAGTTGCGTCCACAGTTCCGTTCCAGTTCCTTGCGAGTTCCTGTGCTCGCGACGTGTACTGGTCCCCGACAGACCAACTGCCGAGTGCGGATCCCAACGAAACAAGGGCTTCCCGTGCGTCGGCGACGATCGGGAGGCCGGCATGTTTACCACCGTCGAAACGCGCCACGTTGAGGTTGAGGAACCGCACCCGCGGGTCCTGGAAGGCAGTCCGCGAGGCGGTCGTGAAGTCGCTGTAGCGGGTGCCGATCCCGATCACGACGTCGGCCGCGCGAGCCAGCTCGTTGGCCGCTGTGGTCCCGGTCGAGCCGACGGCACCGACCGATCGTGGGTGATCGAAGCGCAACGATCCCTTACCTGCTTGGGTTTCCGCCACCGGAATGCCCGTGCGTTCGGCGAACTCGCGGAGCGCATCCTCCGCGCCGGAGTAGTGCACACCGCCACCGGCGACGATCAACGGGCGCTCCGCGGACCGTAGGAGCTCGGCTGCCCGTTCGACGACCGATGCCTCGGGCAACGGTCGGGAGACGTGCCAGGTGCGCTCGGCGAACAGCTCGTCCGGCCAGTCGTAGGACTCGGCCTGGACGTCCTGCGGCAGCGCCAGGGTCACCGCACCGGTCTCGACCGGGTCGGTCAGAACGCGCATCGCGTTCATCAGGGCCGAAGGCAACTGCTCCGGCCGCCAGATGCGGTCGAAGTACTTCGACACCGGGCGGAACGCGTCGTTGACCGAGATGTCACCGGCGCCGAAGCTCTCCAGCTCCTGCAACACCGGTGTCGCGACGCGCGTCGCGAACACATCAGAAGGGAGGATCAACACCGGCAGCCGGTTGACGGTTGCGAGGGCTGCCCCGGTCACCATGTTGGTCGAGCCCGGGCCGACGCTTGCCGTGCAGGCGTAGGTCTGGAGCCGGTCACGAGTGCGGGCGAAAGCCGCCGCGGTGTGCACCATGGCCTGCTCGTTGCGGGACAGGATGTACGGCAGCGCCTTCGGGTCCTCGAGTTCGGACTGCAGCAACGCCTGGCCGACGCCGGCCACGTTGCCGTGCCCGAAGATGCCCAGGCAGCCGGCGATCAACCGTTGCCGGTCCCCGTCCCGCTCCGAGTACTGGACGCTCAGGAATCGCACCAGGGCCTGCGCGACCGTGAGACGCACCGTCATGACTCATCTCCTCCGAAAGGTTCAGCATGTCCGAGTGGCAGACGGGGATCGATGTGCTCGCTGTCCCACAACTGCCGGACCCACGCGTGCTGTGGGTCGTCCGTGATCAGCCACTGCCGCTCGGTCCCGGGGCCGGCCATCACGTTCAGGTAGTACATGTCGTAGCCGGGCGGCGCCATCGCCGGCCCGTGCCAGCCGTGCGGGACGAGCACCAGGTCGCCGCTGCGAACCTCCGCCAGGACGTCGATCGGGCGGTTGTCGGTGCCGTACACACGCTGGTAGCCGATCGGGTCGTTGCCCTTGACACTTTCCGGGGCGTCGTCGGACAGCTGCAGCTCGAAGTAGTAGATCTCCTCGAGCTCGCTCTCCTTCCCCGGCTTGTGCTCGTCATGCTTGTGCGGCGGGTACGACGACCAGTTGCCGGCCGGCGTGATCACCTCGCAGGCGATGATCGAGTCCGCGTCGAGAACTCCCGGCGTACCGAAGTTGCGGACCTGGCGGGACGCGACACCGGCGCCCCGCAGCTCGGTCTCCACCTCGTCGACCGCGATCCGCCGGAACGGGAAGTCGCTGGCGACCTTGGCGTTCGGGAACGCGATCCGGGCACCGCCGTGACTGATCACCGCGAACGTCGTACCGCGCGGGACGTAGGCGAGGTCGGTGGCGCCGGCGAAGACGTCCGCACGGCCGCCGAGCGGGACGCTCTGCCCGTCGACGATCACCTCGGCCGAGCCGCTGAGCGGGAGGA
Source organism: Kribbella sp. NPDC004875 (assembly GCF_042873375.1). Taxonomy (NCBI): domain Bacteria; kingdom Bacillati; phylum Actinomycetota; class Actinomycetes; order Propionibacteriales; family Kribbellaceae; genus Kribbella; species Kribbella sp. NPDC004875. Next base: position 256,080 of record NZ_JBIALI010000006.1, on the reverse strand, counting down.
CGAGGTACTCGCAGTCGCCGGTGTCGATCTCGACCGACTGCCCGGGGAGCAGCGTGCGGATCGCCAGGCCGGTGTGATGCCAGTCGGCCTCGCCGGGGCGCACCATCAGCTCGAATCCGTCGTGCGCGGTAGTCCCCGCGGGCCGGAACCACTCGGTCATGCGGCACCTCCGTGGACGAGTGTCGCGGCATGGTCGACAGCGGCGGCCACGTCACCGTCGGGCGGGAAGAGCAACGCGCGGCCGACCACCAGCCCACGCACCGACGGGAGGCTGAGCGCCTTGCCCCAGGACGCGTACGTCGCTTCCGGGGCGACTGTCGGGTCACCGCCGAGCAGGAGGGTCGGGAGGGTCGTCGCCTCCATCACACGCTCCAGTTCGTCGACGACCGGGAGCTTCAGCCAGGTGTACGCGCTGGTCGCACCGAGGGCGGAGGCGATGTGGATCGACTTGATCACCGAGTCCGGGTCGAGCAGGTTCGTCACCCGGCCGTCCTCGGCGCGGGTCGACCAGAACGGTTCGACCATCGCCATCAGCTTGTGCTCGGCGAGACCGGTGACGGCGGCGGCGCTGGATTCCAGGGTCGCGACCGTGCCGGGGTCGCCGAGGTCGATGCGGGTCAGCATCTTGCCGCCGTCGAGGCGGCGGGCGGCGATCTCGTCGGCGGTGCGGTACGCGGTGAAGCGGTCGTCGACCTCGAAGGTCGCGCCTTGGAGACCGCCGCGGTTCATCGAGCCGATGACGACCTTGCCCTCGAGCGCGCCGAGCAGCAGGAGGTCTTCCAGGATGTCCGGGGTCGCGAGCACGCCGTCGACGCCGGGTCGTTCGAGGGCTGTCATCAGGCGGCCGATCAGCGCCGGTCGGCTGGCCATCGCCATCCGGTCGCCGCGGACGCCGAGCGCACCACGGGCCGGGTGGTCGGCCGCGACGATCAACAACCGCCCGTCGTCACCGACCAGCGAACGGGTACGCCGCCGCTGCCAGGCCTCCGCCAACCGCTCAGGATGCCGGACCCGAATCTCAGTCAGCTCAGCCAGCCGCTCCCCATACTCCTGCCACGCCGAACCTCCCAACCGCCCACCACCCGGTTCCTCAGCCACCTCCCACCGAAGCTGCCCCGCCGCCAGCCCACCAGGCTGCTCAACGGGCTGCTCAACGGGTTGGCCAGTCGGCGGATCAACAGCCTGCTCATCCGCTTGCCCGACCGGCGCGTCCACCACCTGCTCGGCAACCTGCTCGCCCACCTGTGTTGGCTGATCCGCCCAATGCCCAGGAAGAGAGGTGGATGATTGCTCGCCCCCCTGCCCCTCCAACCAATCCGCCGCCGGAGCAGCCGACTGCTCCACCCGCTCCCGCTCCGAATGAGCCTCCGCCGGGACTGCCGGCTGCTCGCCGTGCTGCCCGTCCGACTGAGCCACGGCCGGAGCGACCTTCTGCTCAGCCCGCTGCCCCTCCGGCTGAGCCGTCGACGGGGCGGCTGGGGGCTCGGGCCACCGGCCCTCCGGCTGCGGCGTGGGTGGGTGCTCGGGGCGTCGCTCGGTCGGCGGACCGGCCGGGGCGGCGGGTGGTTGGTCGGGTGGGAGTTGGAGGTTTGCGATGACTGTGGTTTGGCCGTCGGGTGCTGGCTGGGGTACGGCGGCCTCGACTGTTACGTCCTCGTCGTCAGGTGGTGCCGAGGGGCGGATGTGGGATGGGCCGCTCGGGGTCTTCGGGATCCGGTGGCCCTCGGCCGGGGTCCGCTGTGCGACGACTGTCAGGTCGTCGGCGTTCGAGCGTGCCGCGACCGTCGGTTCGCTCGCGTCCGGGCGGCGCGTGGCGACGGTCGGGTCGTTCGCGTCCGGGCGGCGCGTGGCGACGGTGGGGTCGTTCGCGTCCGGGCGGCGGGTGACGACGGTCGGGTCGTTCGGGCCCGGGGTGAAGACGGTGGCTTCGTCGTCGGGGGTGGTTGCGGGCCGCTGGATCGGGATCGGGCGCGCGTCTTCGCGGTACGGCTCCTGGTCAGGTCTGTTCATGCTTGGTCACCCATGTGGGAGAGGACTTCGGTGGTCGTGGGCATGGCGGTGGAACACTCCAGGCGGGAGGCGACGATCGCGCCGGCGACGTTCGCGAACCGGATGGCCTTCTCCAGCGGCCACCCGGACAGCAACCCGTGGCACAACGCCCCGCCGAAACCGTCGCCGGCACCCAGCCCGTTGACGACCTCGACCGGGTACGGCGGGACCTCGACCCGCTCGTCCCGGGTCCGCGCCAGCGTGCCGCGCGGACCCTGTTTGACGACGGCGAGCTCCAGCCCGCGGTCCAGCAGCGCCTGCGCCGCCTTGTCCGGGTCGGTCTCGCCGACCGCCACCTCACACTCCTCACGGTTGCCGACAGCAACCGTGCAGTACTCCAGCGCCCGGCTGACCTGCTCGTGCGCCTCGCTCGGATCGGCCCAGAACATCGGCCGGTAGTCCAGGTCCAGGACCGTGATCGCCGCCCCTGACCGACCCCGCCGTCCCCGGGCTTCCCAGGCCGCGAAGTGCGCCGACCGCGACGGTTCCGCGGACAACCCGGTGACCGTCGACCAGTAGATCCGCGCGTCCCGGATCGCCTCCAGGTCGAGCTCCCCGGGATTGATCACCAGATCCGGCGCCTTCGGGAACCGGTAGAAGTACAGCGGGAAGTTGTCCGGCGGGAAGATCTCGCAGAACGTGATCGGCGTCGGCAGCCCGTCCACCGGCGTCACGAACCGGTCGTCGACACCGAGCTCACCGAGCGTCCGGTGGATGAACGTCCCGAACGGGTCGTTCCCGGTCCGGCTGATCACCGCCGACTTCCGCCCGTGCCGCGCCGCCGCGACCGCGACGTTCGTCGCGCTACCGCCGAGGAACTTCCCGAACGACTCCACGTCCTCCAGGTGCGTCCCGGCCTGCAGCGGGTACAGGTCGACCCCGATCCGCCCGATCGTCAGTACGTCGTCCACCATCAGACCCGGCCCGCAATCTCCCGCAGGTGCGCGATACTCGCCCGGACATCGACCACCGGCCCTTCGCCGGTCGGCCGCTGCGGCAGGATCGTGTCCTGCTCGAGCACGTACCAACCGTCGTACCCGGCTTCTTCGAGGGTCGCGACGATCAGCGTGATGTCGATGTCACCGGCGCCCAGCGGCCGGTACATCCCTTGCCGTACGGCGTCCGTGTAGCTGACCTCACCCGCTTGGACGCGCGCGGCCCACGCGGCGTCCACGTCCTTCAGGTGCGTGTGCCGGACCCGGCCGGTGTGCTTGACCACGAGCGCGACCGGGTCGACGCCGCCGATCAGCAGGTGCCCGGTGTCGACGGTGAGGCCGATCGACGAGCCGTTCAGGATGTGCTCGACGTCCTCGGCGTTCTCCACCATCGTGCCGACGTGCGGGTGGATCGTCGCCAGCACGCCTCGCGCGGCGGCGAGCTCGGCGAGCTTGTCCAGGTTCGCGAGCAGCGTGCTCCAGCCCGTCTCGTCGAGCACGGGACGGTCGTCGTACCCGTCCTGGCCGGTGGCCGCGGCGAGGACCAGCGTGGTGGCGCCGGCCGCGACGAAGCCGTCGAGCGCCGTCGTGACCTCGGGCGCCGGGTCGTACGCCGGGTCGTGCAGGACGACCGGGACGAACCCGCCGACCGCCCGCAGGCCCACGTCCGCGAGGGTCTTCGCCTTCTCGGCGGGGTCCTCGGGGAGGAAACCGTCCGGACCGAACTCGGTCGCGGCCAGGCCGGCGTCCCGCATCTCGGCCAGCACCGTTTCGGGGTCGAACTGCCAGCCCCACCCCGGAACCTCGCACACGCCCCAGGAGATCGGGGCGCCGGCGATACGGTCCACCAGCTCGGTCATCGGCAGTTCTCCTCTGTTCTGGGTTCGGATGGTCTGGGTTCGGACATCAGGCGATCTCTTCCAGCGTGACAACTCGGCCCTCGCGGCGCGAGAGTTCGCACGCATCTGCCGTCCGGAACGCCTGGTAGGCGTCGCGGACGGTGCACGGCACCTCACGGTTGCCTGCCACAACTTCGGTGAACGCGGCCAGCTCGGCGACGTACGCCGGGCGGAACCGGTCCATGAACGTCGCATGCGGCGGACCGCCCGGGAAGGTCACGCCCTCCTCGGCGGACCGCAACGCGGTGTGCTCGTCGAGCCCGACCGCGACCGATCCGAGACTGCCGAGTACCTCCATCCGCACGTCGTGCCCGGCCGCGTTGTACCGGGTGCCGCTGACCGAGACGAAGGTGCCGTCGTCGAGCGTCAGCAGGGCGGCTGCCGCGTCCACGTCGCCGTACTCGCCGAAGAATGCCTCGCCGCGGTTCGCGCCGGTGGCGAACACGCTGACCACCTCGCGGCCGGTGACGAACCGGATGATGTCGAAATCGTGCACCGTGCAGTCCCGGAAGAACCCGCCGCTGGTCGGGATGTACTCGGCCGGCGGCGGGAACGCGTCGTTGGTGTTCGCCCGGATGTGATGGATGAACCCGAGCTCGCCGGACCGGACCTGCGCCGCGGCCGTCTGGTACCCGCGGTCGAAGCGGCGCTGGAAGCCGATGTGCACCGGTACGCCGGAGTTCTCCACCAGCTCGACGACGCGCTTGGTCTCGGCCAGGTCGATCGCCACCGGCTTCTCGCAGAACGTCGGGATGCCGGCCGCGAGTGCGGCCTCGATCAGCGCGGCGTGCGCCGACGTGGCAGCGGCGATCACGAACCCGTCCGGCCGGCCCGCCAGCAGCGTGTCGACGTCGGCCGCGAACTCCAGGCCGAGATCCTTCGCGACCAGTTCCGCGCGGCCCGGGTCCGCGTCGGCGACGACCACCTGTTCCACCGCCGGCAAACCCTTGAGCGTGGCGGCGTGGAACGCCCCGATCCGCCCGGCCCCGACCAACCCGATCCGCATTCCGGTCACCCTTCTGCTCGTTGCGTAGCGTCGTCAGCTTTCCGGGCGGGCGGCAGGGGTGTCAATATTTTGTTAACACATTTTCACGTCGAGACATACATACCTGCACCATGTAACATCCCGGCCATGGTTGCCCTTCCGGTCAGTATCGATCGGACCAGCCCGGTGCCGCTCTATCACCAACTGGCCGAGCAATTGACGTCTGCCATCACCGACGGCTCACTGCGCCCGGGCGACCCGTTCGAGAACGAGATCGCCATGTCGGACCGGCTCGGCCTGTCCCGGCCGACGGTCCGGCGGGCGATCTCCGAGCTGGTCAACCAGGGCCTGCTGGTCCGCCGGCGCGGCATCGGCACCACCGTCGCGAACCAGATGGTGCACCGCAAGGCCGAGCTGACCAGCCTCTACGAGGACCTCGCCCGCGAGGGCCGGGCGCCACGTACGGAGGTCCTGTCGCTGGACTGCGAGGCCCACGACGACCGTGCCGCCACGGTGCTCGAACTGCCGGCCGGCACCCCGCTGGTCTCGATCGTCCGGCTCCGGTACGCCGACGACGTACCGCTCGCGATCATGCGCAACTGGCTGCCTCCGGCCCTCAACGACCTGACCCTCGAGCAACTCACCACGAACGGCCTGTACTCCGTCCTGCGCGCCCGCGGGATCCGCCCGACGGTCGCCCGCCAGCGCATCGGCGCCCGCAACGCGACCGCCGAGGAACGCCGTACCCTGCACATGTCCAAGGCCGAACCGCTGGTCACGATGACCCGCTCCGCCTACGCCGCCGACGGCTCCCCGGTCGAATACGGCAACCACTGCTACCGCGCCGACCAGTACTCCGTCGACGTCGTAGTGTCGGAACGCTGAAGTGCCAGCCGCAACCTAAGCCTGGTTGGCGATCAGCGTCCTGACCAGGCGGAGGCCGACCGAGAGGTGGGCGAGCTCTGGGCCTTCGGTCTCGACGATCTCGTCCAGCATGGTGGCCGCGCGGGCCAGGGCCGTGGCGTTGCGGTCCTGCCAGGCGATGACCCGGTCCTCGGGCTCGGCCGAGGCGTCGGTGCTCGCCAGGACCTGACGGGTCAGGCGGGCGTGTACGGCGTGCAGGTCGTCGCGCAGCGCGGCGCGGGCCATCGTCTGCCAGCGGTCCGTCCGCGGCAGGCCGATGATCCGCTCCAGGAAACGGCCCAGCTGCAGCCGCTCGCCGAGCGCGAAGTGCACCTTGGCGACCTCGAGGATGTCGATGTCGTCGCGAGACGCGGTCTCCACGATCCCGAGCCCCGCGTACGCCGGCGGCAGCACCGCGATCCGGGTGGCGAAGTCGTCCCCGACTCCCCGCTGCACCAGGGCCTCGCGACGCTGTTCGAACAGCGCCAGCTCGCGACCCCGCAGTACCTCGGGAAGCGCCGTCGTGAGCTTGGCGATGCCAGGCCCGAAGAACTCGATCAGCTCCTCGATGTCGACCGGTGGCCGCCGGTTGCTGACCAGCCAGCGGGTCGCGCGCTCCACCAGCGTCCGGGTCTCCAGCCGCATGTGCGACTGCGTGTCGGCGTGGACGATGTTGTCCAGCTCGGCGTTGCGCGACAGCAGCTCCGGCTGCGCGAAGATCCGGGACGCCGCGAGGTTCGCCCGGACGACATCCTCGACCGTCCCGCCGGTCTCCAGCGAGAGCCGGTGGTACGCCGTGATGCCGGACGTGTTGACGAATTCGTTGACGACCTGCGTGGTGATGATCTCCCGGCGCAGCTGGTGGCTCTGCACCTGGTCGGGGAACCGCTCCTGGATCGCCTTCGGGAAGTAGCTGGCCAGTTTGTGGGCGAGGAAGGCGTCGTCGGGCAGCGACGTCTTCAGCAGCTCGGCCTCCAGCACGATCTTCGTGTACGCGATCAGCACCGAGAGCTCCGGCGAGGTCAGCCCGCGCCCCTCGGCCTTGCGCCGCTTGAACTCGCTGACACTCGGCAGGAACTCCAGCTCGCGATCGAGCAGGCCCTGCTTCTCGAGGCGCCGCACCCAGTCCTGGTGGACGTGCAGCAGCGCCGGCGCCTGCGCGGTCGCGTTCGCCAGCGCGATGTTCTGCCGGTAGTTGCTCTTCAGCACCAGGGTGCCGACCTCGTCGGTCATCGACGCGATGATGTCGTTGCGCTGCTTCTCGGTCAGGTCGCCGTCCGCGACCACCGTGTCCAGCAGGATCTTGATGTTCACCTCGTGGTCGGAGGTGTCCACGCCGGCCACGTTGTCGATGAAGTCGGTGTTGATCCGGCCGCCGGCCGCGGCGTACTCGATCCGGCCGAGCTGGGTGAATCCGAGGTTGCCGCCCTCACCGACCGCGCGGGCGCGCAATTCGGCGCCGTTGATCCGGATCGGGTCGTTGGCCTTGTCGCCGACGTCCGCGTTCGACTCGGCGGCCGACTTCACGTAGGTGCCGATGCCGCCGTTCCAGAACAGGTCGACCGGTGCCTTCAGGATCGCGTTCATCAGCTCGGCAGGCGTCAGCGTCGGCGCGCCGCTCTCGATACCGAGCGCCGTCCGCACCTCGGCGGAGATCGGGATCGCCTTGTCGGTCCGCGGGAACACACCGCCGCCGGCGGAGATCAGCGACGCGTCGTAGTCCGCCCAGGACGACCGCGGCAGCTCGAACAGCCGCCGCCGCTCGGCGAACGACCTGGCCGCGTCCGGCGCCGGGTCCAGGAAGATGTGCCGGTGGTCGAACGCGGCGACCAGCCGGATGTGCTCGGACAGCAGCATCCCGTTGCCGAACACGTCGCCGGACATGTCACCGACGCCGACGACGGTGAAGTCCTCGCGCTGGCAGTCGTGGCCCATCTCGCGGAAGTGCCGCTTGACCGACTCCCAGGCGCCGCGGGCGGTGATCCCCATCGCCTTGTGGTCGTACCCGACCGAGCCGCCGGACGCGAACGCGTCCCCGAGCCAGAAGCCGTACTCCTTCGCGACACCGTTCGCGATGTCCGAGAACGTCGCCGTACCCTTGTCCGCGGCAACGACCAGATAGGCGTCGTCACCGTCGTACCGGACCACGTCCCGCGGCGGAACGAGGTCACCGGCAACGATGTTGTCGGTGATGTCCAGCAGCCCCGAGATGAACGTCTTGTACGACGCGATGCCCTCGGCCAGCCACGCGTCCCGGTCCACCGACGGATCGGGCAGCTGCTTGGCGTAGAACCCGCCCTTGGCGCCGACCGGCACGATCACCGAGTTCTTCACCATCTGCGCCTTCACCAGGCCGAGCACCTCGGTCCGGAAGTCCTCGCGGCGGTCCGACCAGCGCAGCCCACCGCGGGCGACCGCGCCGAACCGCAGATGCACACCTTCGACCCGTGGCGAGTACACGAAGATCTCGTACGCCGGCCGTGGCTGCGGCAGCTCCGGGATCGCCTTCGGCTCCAGCTTCAGCGAGATGTACGACCGCGGCTGCCCGTCGGGGCCCGGCTGGAAGTAGTTGGTCCGCAGCGTCGCCTTCATCACGGTCAGGTACGACCGCAGGATCCGGTCCTCGTCCAGGCTCCGCACCGTGTCCAGCGCGGCCAGGATCTCCTTCTCCAACTGGTCCGTGCGCATCACGCGCTCCGGGTCGTCCGCTGGGCCGCGCGCCGGGTCGAAGCAGTTCTCGAACAGCTGGACCAGGAGGCCGGCGACGTCGACGTGGTTCAGGAACGTGTTCTCGATGTAGGACTGGCTGAACGGCGTGCCGCCCTGGCGGATGTAGCGCTGGTACGCGCGCAGGATCGAGACCTGCCGCCAGCTGAGGCTGCCGCGGAGCACCAGTGCGTTCAGGTTGTCGGACTCCGCCCGTCCGTCCCAGACCGCCCGGAACGTGTCGGAGAACAGGGTGCGCAGCTCCTCGCGCTCCTCGGCGTCCTCCGGTGCCTTCAGGCCGAAGTCGTAGATGTAGGCCATCGTGCCGTCGTCGCAGCGGATCTCGTACGGGCGTTCGTCGATCACCTCGACGCCCATCGCGGTGAGGTGCGGCAGTACCTGCGAGAGCGACAGCGCCGATCCGGTCCGGAAGACCTTGAACCGGCGCTCGCCTTCCCACTCCTCCTCGATCGGGCTGTAGAGCGACATCGCCAGTCCGTTGTCGGCCGGCAGCCCCTCGAGCACGTGCACGTCGTTGACCGCGACGCGCGCGTCGAAGTCCTCCTTGTACGCCTCCGGGAACGCCTGCGCGTACCGGCGGGACAGCTTGGCCACCGCGCCGTCCCCGCCCTGCGCGTGCAGAGCGGCGTTGAAGTCGTCCTCCCAGGCCCGGGTCGCCTCGATGACCTGCTGTTCGAGCAGGTCGGCGTCGTACTCCCCGACCGTCTCACCCTGCTTCATCCGGACCACGAAATGCACCCGAGCCAGCACCGACTCGGTGACGTAGGCGGCGTACGTGACCGACTCGGCGCCGATGGCGTCCTTCAGGATCTGCTGCATCTTCAACCGGACCGCGGTGGTGTAACGGTCGCGCGGCAGGTAGACCAGGCAGGACAGATACCGGTTGTAGACGTCACGGCGTACGAACAGCTTGACGGCGCGCCGCTCCTGGAGGTGCAGCACCGACTGCACGATCGGCAGCAGGTCCTCCACCGGCGCCTGCAGCAGCTCGTCGCGCGGGTACGTCTCCAGTACGTCGAGCAAGCCCTTGCCACTGTGGCTGTTCGGGTCGAAGCCGGTCTGACGGAACAGCTCCAGCGCCTTGCGCCGCAGTACCGGCACCTGCATGACGCTCTCGGTGTACGCCGTCGACGAGAGCAGCCCGATGAAGCGGCACTCCCGGACCGGGTTGCCGTCCGCGTCGAACTGCTTGATCCCGACATAGTCGAGGTACGTCGACCTGTGCACCGTGGACCGGGAGTTCGCCTTGGTCAGGATCAGCAGCTTCCGCTCCTGGGCCTTGGCGCTCACCTCCGGCGGCAGCTTGCCCGAACCCGGCTTCGGGTCCGGCCGGAGGATGCCCAGCCCGGTCCCGGGCCGGCCGCGCAGGATGCCCTGCGCACCCTCCATGGTGAAGTCGTACTCGCGGTAGCCGAGGAAGGTGAAGTGCTCGTCGGCGAGCCACTCCAGCAGCTCCCGGGCCTCCTCCACCTCGCTGTCGGGGACCGGGAGGTCGGCGGCGTCCAGGCCGGCCGCGATGCTGACCGCCTTCTCGTGCATCTTCGGCCAGTCCTCGACCGCCTCGCGGACGTCGTTCAGCACCTTCTGCAGGTCCTGCTCGAGGGCGCGGTGCTCGGCGACGTCCGCGATCCGCTCGATCTCCAGGTGCATCCAGCTCTCACGCACCAGGTCGTGCCCGTCCGCGGTGGCGCTGTCGTCGAGCACCTCCTGCAGCGTGCCGGCCATGTCCCGGCGGACGACGAACTGCGGGTGGATGAGGAGCTGGAGCTCGAGGTTGCGGTCGGTGATCGCCATCGACGCGCTGTCGACCAGGAACGGCATGTCGTCGATCACGATCTCGACCACCGTCCGGCCGCTCGCGGACCAGCCGTGCTCCTCCAGCGTCGGGGTGAAGACGTGTACCTTCGCGGTCCCCTGCGGGCGGGACATCGCGGACCGGTAGTGGTGCCGCGCGGCACCCAGGCAGTCGTTCGGCTGACGCTCGGCGACGTCCTCGGCGGCGACATGCCGGTAGTACTGCTCCAGGAACGTCCGCAGCTTGCCCGGGTCGACCAATTTGTCGTGCCCATGAGTTCCCGCGGCCACCGCTTTCGCGAGCACATCTGCCTTCTGGACGTCCAGCTTGCTCTGCATTCCCCACCGTCTCCACACGTGACGTCGGCGTCGCTCGCGCCGGACCGCACGACATTGTGCGGTCACTCAGAGATTAGTCCACCACTGTCACTGGTGTGGTGTCGGGACGGAGCTGTCAGCGTTTGGTGAGGCGGAGTGCAAGTGCCGGGCAGGCGAGGACCGCGCGACGCGCGTCCGGGAGCTCACCGGTGGTGATTTCGCGGCCACGCAGAACCGGGAATCCCCACTCGTCCAGAACGACGTCGTCGGGCAGCAGGCCGGCACACAGCCCGTGCCTGTCGCACCGGGTCCAGTCGATCTCCAGCTTGCTCATCGCGTACCTCCCAGCACACCCAGCACCGGCCGGCCGCATCCCTGACCGCTCAGATGCCGGTGGATGTCGTCGTCCAGCACCTCGAGTGCGGACATCAGGAACCTCGCGGTTCCGTCGGGGTGGGCGCAGGCTCCGCGCCCGGGAACCAGTCCGAGGTGCCGCCGGGCGTCGTGCCAGCCCTGCGGGTCACCGACGGTGAGTCTGGCGAAGTCGTCGACCAACGCTGCGAGACCGAACACACACGGCCCGCACTGCCCGGCCGACTGGCTTGCCAGCCACTGGGCGACCTGGGTGACCTCACCGAGCGGGCAGGTCCGCGATCCGAGCGCTACGACGATTCCGGCGGACGCCTCCGGGCGCTGCAGCGTCAGACCGTCGGTCTCCGACAGCCAGCGGCCGTGGTAGCCGCCGAGTAGGACGGGCCCGGCTTCCGCACCGGCGTACTGCAGGACTGTGTCGAGTGGCACACCGGTGGGCGTCTCGATCACGCCAGGTCGCCGTACGGCGCCGTCGATCGTCAGGAGCTGTGTACCCGGCTCGCTGATCAGACCGGTGCTGCTGAAGCCACGGGACCCCAGACGCGCGAGTACGGCGAGCTGCGCGAAGGTCTCCACGTTGGACAGGAAGGTCGGCCGCTGGTGGTAGCCCTTGCGCGTCGGCAGCACTCTGCGGCCGGGTGGTACCGCAGTACCGCCCTGCAACCCGCTGAGCACTGCGCGGGCTTCACCCGCGACGAAACGGCCCGGAGTGTTTCGTACTTCGATCGCGACGCGGTCGTCACGCTCCACGAGGGCTTCGCGCACCGATGTGGCCGCGGCTGGGTCGTGTACGGCGATCAGTACGTGCGGCGCGCGCAGTGCGCGGGCGAGATCGACTGCGGCGTCCAGGATGAGATGGGGCGACCGGGTGAGGAGAAGGCGGTCCTTGCGGCTGAGTGGCTCGCTCTCTGAACCGTTGACCACCACTGCCTCGACACCACGCGCTGGGAGGTCCTGCAACTTCAGTGCAACCGGGAAGGCGGCACCACCGCGGCCCCTGAGTCCTACGGCTTCGGCGAGCTTCGTGTAGTCGTCGCGGGTCAGCTTCGGTTGGCTGCCGTGAGTCAACAGATGACGCTGGAGGTCCAGCCGCCCTTGATCAAGCCCAGCCAACACTCTGGCCTCACCGATGACTCTTGTCTCTTCCACCGTGATCATTGGGTTCTCCAGCCGCGGGTGAGTTTGGGGGTTGCGTTGAGCCGGTAAGCAGCCGCAGTGGCAACGGCAGTCAGACACCCGAGCGTGATCGCGACCATCCACGGGGTACCGCGATCGGTGCCGGCCAGCAGCGCGTGCCCGATGGACAGGAGCCATCCGACCGACGCGGCGATGTGCAGCTTGCGCCAGTACTTCGTGAACCTCGCGGAGACCGCCAGCCGGCCGCGCGACGCTCCGACGAGGGACGCCAGCACCAGGCTGTAGAGAGCGAGCACACCGACGACCATCGCGAACGGCCGGTAGCCGGACGCGAACGGCCACACCAGAACGAGCGGACTGATGCTCACGTAGCTGTCGGCGATGACTGCGATGATGTGGGTCGCCAGCAGAACCAGTCCGGTCACGGCGGCCGAGCGGTGCACGTACTGCAGCCCGAACCGAGTCGCCGGCCGCCGGATGCTCGGCATCACGATCCCGAGGACGGCCGACAGCGTGAACATGACCATCGTGACCACGCCGGCCGCGCGAGCGAGGTACCAGATCGTCATCAGGCCGCCCTGCTCGCTGCGGGCCAGCCCGACAACTCGGTAACCTCGCCGTCCGTGCCGATCAGGCGGGCGGGGTGGCCGGCCAACTTGAGCCGACCGAGCGAGGCCTCCCCGGTGGCGACCAGCGCAGTACTGAAGGTGTTCGCCCGTACGGCGGTCGGCGCCCAGACGGAGGCCGTCCGGTACGGGCCTGCGGCGGGCTGACCGGTGCGCGGATCGATCACGTGGTGGCCGTAGCCCGTCGGGGTCTGCCAGCGCCGTACCGTGCGGGTCGACGTGGTGAGGCCGCCGTGCGCCAGGGTGACGAGGACACCGGGATCACCGGCCCGCTCGGCGACCGTGATCACCCACGGCTCCTTCGGTGCGCCCGCCGCGCGGAGGTCACCGCCGATCTCGACCAGGACAGCGCAGCCGTACCGCTTGGCGAGCATGTTCGCGGCGCGGTCCGCGGTCCACGCCTTCGCGGTCGCACCGAGATCGAGCGCGCAGTCCTCGGGTACGCCGAGCAGCGCGAGCTTGCGGTTGAGGCGGACCTCCTGCCAGCCCGCGACCGGTTTCGGATCGAGCGGGGCCTGCGGGAAGCGTCGCCGTACCGTCTCGATGTCCGCGTCGTACCCCGCGGCGACCACCGCCGGGCCGACGGTCGGGTCGACGGCGCCGCCGCTCATCTGGGCCGCGACCAGACTGACGTCGACGAGATCGACGAGCAGCCTCGACACCGGTACGAGGGCACCGGCGCGGGTGTTCACGACCGACAGCTCGGAGTCGGGGCGGAAGCGGCTGGCGGCCTTGTCGACCCGGTCCATCAGCACCTTGAGCTCACCGCACGCCGCCCCGAGTACGGCTGGGTCGTCGACGGTCAGGCGGACCGTGCAGCTCCACGCGGTCCACGTCCGCGAGACGCTCATGACCCGTTGCTCCCGCCCTGTGAGGTGGAGCCGGTGCTCGCCGATCCGAGACCGCTGCCATTGTCGCTGGAGCTGGAACCGGAACTCGAGTTGCGGTTACTGTCGTCGCCGGAGCTGTTCGAGGTGGCCGTCGTACCGGTGCTGCCGCCCGAGTGCTTGGCCGAGACGACCGCGACCGAGATCCCGGTCGCGCCGACGCCGAGCACGGCTGTGGCGATCGCGGCCGCGGAGGCCCGGTGCAGCCAGCGCCTGGGGGTGGAGTGGGAATCATCTGTGGTGACCATGCCGTAAGCCTCGTTCGAGGCCCGTCAGCCGCACTCCAAGAGAAGATCAAGCCACCGTCAAGTTCTGCTGAGAGGTTCGTGAGAGCGGTCCTCAGGCCGCTCCCCTGCTCAGGCTCCACCCCTGCTCACGCCGTGCCGCGGACCTCCGGCGGGCAGTCCGTCGCGCAGTGCTTGCCGATCGTCGCGACGATCTCGTCGGACACCTCGCCGAGCACCCCGAGCCGCTCCGGCCCGAACACGTCCACGAAGAACTCCCGGACCCGGGCCGCGTGCGCCGGCGCGCACTCCTTGATCGCGGCCAGTCCCTCCTCGGTGATCACGATCTCCGGGTAGCGCGCGTCGCAGGCCTCCTTGCGGATCAGCCCGCGCTTCTCCATCCGGGTCAGGTGGTGCGAGAGCCGGCTCTTCTCCCACTGCGTGGACCGGCCGAGCTCGAACGCGCGCATCCGGCCGGACTCCGACTCGGACAGGTTGACCAGGATCTCGAAGTCCGACCCGGACAGGCCGAACTCCCGCTGCAGATGCCGCTCCAGGTGCGTCTCCAGCGTCCGTTTCATCAGCAGGTAGCTCCGCCACGCCTGCTGCTCACCCTCATCGAGCCACGGTCCTTTGCTCACGCCACCCATCGTACCCGCCGGGGTTGACACATCAACTCAAGCTTCCGAGGAGTTTTCTGCGTAGCTATCGCGCCGGCCGGCCCCCCAACACACAGTGACCCTCGGCGGTCATCTCGAAGCACCTGAGTACTTCACCGATGGTCCAATGCGCCGGATTCCTCGCCGCACGCTCAATCGCTCCAGGCAACCCATGTCCGATTATCTTACGACCGTCAATCCGACCGCTCGCATTAGTTCAGCAAGCCACACCAGGCCATACGACGTGACGCTGGCCGGATCCGAAGCGATTGCATCGATTCGCTCCAAACATTCACTCAACTGCCCGATAGTGAGATCCGACGGCTCATGAATGACGTCGTACAACTGCTCCGTAGGAATCGCCCAGTAGTAATCCTTATCGACCGATACCACTTCACCTTCCAACTCCCGAGCATGCGCGAGCAATACTTGCGCAACCGATTCCAACACAGCGATCGGAATTTGTATCTGATCGTTCACGGCCCTCCGGTGATCTTGTTGATTTGATCTTGGAACGTGCGAATCTCCTGCTCAAGGTGGCGAATCCGGCCGTTGATGATATTTTGCCGAATCTCCTCGGACGGAGCTCACGCCAGCAAGCCTTGATTGTCGAATGCGTCCGGATTCGTTCGATATGCATCCAGTTTCTCTGTGTGCGCGTCAATTTGCTTCTGAAGGGAGCGAACCGAACCTCGCCCTCCAGTCCTTCGAGACCTGGCTCAACAACCACCGCGACGCCCTCAACGCCTAAACGAAACCAGCCATCACCCGGTGGGCCTGAGACCCTCACCCCAGGCCACCACGCCAGCCAATTGCCGGCGTTCACGGCTGATAGTCCTCGAACTCCCAATAACCGATCCGCGCGAGCTTCCCAGCCACGCCACGCCACGTCGGAGCCTCAACCTCCTCGAACCGACGGCGAAGGAACGCCACCACCCGGGGCAGATCCATCTCTTCAACAATCAAGTGATGCCGCCCTACCTGCGGACCCTTCTCACGAATGACCCGCTGAAGCCACGCAGGCGTGCAAACAAGCACGTCGAACGACTCTTCACCGGCACCATCCGCAGGCCCGACAATCAACCGAATCCAGACCGCATCATCCCGAGGATCAGCGGAGACATAAGTCTCCACATCAACATCCGAGCTGTACGCGGACCGCACCGACGCTCTCAGGACAGATCCTCTACGCCGACGCCTATCTGTTTCACGAGTACCAAGGGATAGAGCTCCGTTTCAACGATGTCGCGCACTGAAGCCACGATGTTGTCAATGCCAGGCTCACGAAGAATCACCAGGCCGGGAGTAGCGAAATACCGACCTGCGGCACTCTCGCCGGACACTATTTCAACGGCCCATCGCACCTGCAACTGATCGACCGTAAGAAACGTCGCCCCCCAGGTCCCTTTCCCGAAGACCGTGACCCAGCCGTCCGTGTCACAGACGTCCTCGGGCCGCTCCTCGTCTTCGACGACGAGGGTGAATTCAAAAGCGGGCTCACGGATTGTAAGCATCGTCACCGACTTCCTAACTGGCTCACCGTTCGAAGGCTTGGCAACTCAACGGACGCCCCAGGTTAGAACATGTGCCCGACGAACGACCGCGGTGATTCCGTGAGTCAATGACAGAGGCGTGCGGGCGAGGCAGATCAACTACTACGACGATCGAGGCGACGTCACAAGCCGGCGTACGTGACACGAAGGAGTGGAAGTTTGTTTGATATCCAAGGAGGCGCCTATGGAGCCACTGATTGAAGCCGCGCAGCAAAAGCCCATCGGCGCCCTTGTCGACCCCGTCGACGAAGGCAACCAATGTGGCGAAATTCGTCGACTGGCGGCCGGATGGGCCCGTGGTTCCATCGTAGACCCTTGGTTCGATAGGAGTTGGCGTCCCAGCCGTAGTCGGTGGTCGTTGTTCCCTTCGCCCAGGCTCGAACCCTCGGCTGCGTATTGGCAGCCTCGCGAGAGGGCGGCGTACATGCTGAACGACCCATCGAGTTTGAACAATTTCGGCGGGTTCCCCTCAGATGACGTGGCGGTGGCGGTGAAGGTGTGGGGTGATGCGGGTGGGGGGTCGGTACGGTGAGGGGATGGGAGCTGCCGGGGCGTCGGGGTGGGGTTGGGCTCGGTGGGTGCGGTTGGTGGTTGGGGGGCTGTTGGTGGGGCTTGGGGGCTTGTTGGTGTTCAAGCCGTTTGCTTCGCTTGCGGTGCTGATCGTGGTTCTTGTTGCTTCGTTGGTTGTGGCTGGGGTTGGCGAGCTGTTGCGCCGGCATGCGGGTGTGTGGGGGTGGGTGCCTGGTACGGCGTACCTCGGGGCTGCGGTGGTGGTGCTGGTGTGGCCGGGGGCAACGATCGGTGTTGTTGCGGTGGCGGTTGCGGTGGCGTTGCTGGTTGGAGGCGTGGCTGAGCTGGTTGCCGGCCGGCGCGTGCGGGGTGCGGCTCGGGTCAATGCGGTGGTTGGCGGGGCGGCCTCGGTGCTGTTTGGTTTGCTGGCGCTTGCGTGGCCGGATGTCACCGTGTTGGTGATCGCCGTTGTGTTTGGTGCGCGTGTGCTGATCGCCGGAGTTCGGCAATTGGTTGCCTTCGTCAAGGGTGACGACGTGCCTCTCGTACGGCGCCGCTCGGCGACCGCCCGTCCCGCAGGCGGCCGGTTGACCGGTACGGTGCTCGGCGCTCTCGTGGCGGTGGTACTTGTTGCGACCAGCCTCGTTTTGCAGAGCAGCGTTCCCAGACCTGACGCGTTCTACGACGCACCTGATTCCGTCCCGGCCCAGCCAGGCCAGTTGCTGCGCAGCGAGCCGTACACGAATGCGGGCGTCCTCGCCGGCGCCAAGGCCTGGCGCATCCTCTACACCACGACACGTGACGAGGGGCAGCCCGCATTGGCCAGCGGACTGGTCATCGCACCTGCCAACGCCACAGGAAAGAGCGCGAGCGCGACGCCGAGCAAGGTGATCGCCTGGGCGCACGGCACCACCGGGTTCGCGACCGGCTGCGCTCCGTCGATCCTGCCGGCGGGGCTGTCGTCCGGCGCGATGATGATCCAGGACAAGGTCGTCGCCGAGGGCTGGACCATGGTGGCCACCGACTACGTCGGACTCGGCACCGATGGGCCGCACTCGTACCTGATCGGCCAGGGCGAAGGCCGCTCCGTCCTCGACGCCATCCGCGCCGCCCACCAGCTCCAGGACGTCGAGCTCGCCGCCGACACCGTCATCTGGGGCCACTCCCAAGGCGGACACGCCGCGCTGTGGGCCGGCATTCTCGCGCCCCGCTACGCCCCCGAACTCACCATCGACGGCGTCGCCGCGCTCGCGCCCGCAAGCAACCTGCCGGGCCTGATCACCAACCTCGGCAAGGTCACCGGCGGCGCGCTGTTCGCCAGCTTCGTCGTGGCCGCGTACGCCGCTACCTACCCAGACGTCACCACCAACGACTACATCCGGCCCGGTGCTCGCATTCTCACTCGCGAGATGGGTGACCGGTGCCTGTCCGGCAAGAGCTCCCTGGTGTCCTTGCTGACGACACTGTCGCTGGACAAGCCCATCTGGTCCGGGAATCCCGGTACGGGCGCCTTCGGGCAACGCCTGCGCGACAACGTCCCGTCCGGCCCGATCAAGGCTCCGGTCTTCATCGGCCAAGGCGCCGCCGACACCCTCATCCTCCCGGCAACCCAGGCCGAGTACGTCGACGCACGCTGCGCCGCTGGGTACCCCGTCGACTACCGCACCTACGAGGGCCGTGACCACGTGCCGCTCGTCGAACCGGACTCCCCCGCCGTCCGCGACCTGCTCACCTGGACCACCGATCGCTTCGGCAACAAGCCCACCAAGAACACCTGCTGAGTACGACGTCGGCTCAGGTCGGCTCGAGGTGGCGGAGGGTGGATTCGAGGTTGAGGGAGAGCCAAGCCGACAGCTGTGGGTGGGTCGGGTGTTCCCAGAGACCGTAGGGGCCGCGGAGGGATTCGAGGTGGGTTGCCAGGGTTTCCACCAGGGGATCTTGGGTGTTGAAGCCGCAGCTGGAGGCCAGCTCCAGCAGGAAGGCTGGGTCGGTGGTCGCGTAGAAGGTGACTTGGCCCATCGCCGGTTCCAAGCCGAGTAGGCGGGAGATCTCCCAGCCGACAGTCGACGTGTCCCGGGATTCGCGGGCCAGCAGGTGCGAGACGCCGGTTCGGGCGGCCTCGGAGTGGCAGCGGTCGGGATGTAGCGCAAGACAGGCCGCGGCGCCGGTTGTTGCCGAGCGGCAACCGAGACCCTGGGGCAGCCGGCGGTACGCCTTCTCCGGTGGTGCGGGGTGACCGGCCAGGCCGAGGTCGGCCTTTGGACCGGAAGGCCAGGATCCGTCGACGAGCCGGACCGCCAGGAGCCACTCATAGGCCCGCTCGGCGCGCGGGTCCGTGGCGAAGCCGGCAGCGGCGATCCCCCGCAGCGGTACGACGGTTTGCATCGTCACGAAACGCGGACCGTCGCTCGATCCGGGGTCTGAACCGGCGCGGAGGCTCGGCGGTGGTGACCAGGAGCCGTTGGGTTGCTGGAGGCTGAAGAGGTGCTCGACGGCGGTCGCAGCGGCAGGGCCGCGATAGCCGAGGTGGGCCAGTCGGCAGAGTAAGTAGGCGGCGGTCGAAGGCTGATCCGCGGCCGCCGCCAACTCCGCGGTCAGCCCCTCGATCTCAGTACTGCGATCGATCTCAGCACGCCACGCGACAACCTCGGCGTCGTTGTCGTCAGCCCCCTCCAACTCACGGGCGACACGCCATCGCAGCGAAGGCGACGGGTCGCCGAGCAACAAAGGACCAATGCTCATGACAGCACCTCGGCAAGATGCGGCGCGGTACGGGTGCCCGCCTCAGCAAGAGCCTCGGGCGAGCCCTCGAAGACGATCCGGCCACCGTCCGGTCCCGCGCCCGGGCCGAGCTCGATGAGCCAATCGCAACAAGCAAGGAAGACGGGATCGTGCTCGACGACCAGCACGCTGTTGCCATCAGCGACAAGCGTGTCCAGAGCGTTCACGAGTACTGCGACGTCGGTGGCCTGGAGACCGACGGTTGGTTCATCCAACAAATACAAGGAGCCTGCCTTCGCCGGGCGCGCGAACTCCTTGGTGAGTTTCAGCCGCTGCGCCTCGCCGCCCGACAGGCTCCAGCCCGGTTGGCGAAGGACGAGGTACCCGAGCCCGAGAGCCACGGCGGCACCACCGACCCGCCGTACGGCGTCGATGTCACCCCATTCGTCGACCAGTTCGGCGATGGTAAGGGACTCGATGTCGGGCAGAGTGCGGCCCCGGTGGAGCAGGCCGGCGATCTCGCGGCGATAGCCGGTTCCGCCACAGGCCTCGCAGGTTTGCGACACTGACGGCAGGAACGACATGTCCTGCTTCCACATCCCTTTGCCCTTGCAGGCATCACAGCCATAGGTCAGGTCCTTGACGGTGATCCCCTGTTCCCCGGCGAACTCCTTGCGCACGGCACCGATCAGCCCGAGGTACATCCCAGGTGAGGTGACCTCCGCGCGGGACTGGTCGGCGACGACAACCCGTTCCGGCGCACCGGCGATACCGTCGTGGTCGCCCGGCCGGACGCGGATCACGCCGCGGCCGGGAATGTTCGTCTTCGGCCGGGTCAGACCGAGCGCGAGGGTGTCGACGACGAGCGACGACTTGCCCGACCCGGACACCCCGCAGACGCCGACCAGCACACCGAGCGGGACCTGCACGTCGACCCCATCGAGGTTGTTCTCCCGAGCTCCGGTGATCTGCATCCACCCGGCCGGCTCCCGGCGACGATCGCGATGCGGCTCCGGAACCCGACGGTCCAGAACCGCTCGGGTCACCGACTGCGGGTGGTCGAGCGCGATCACGCGACCGCCCGCTCGTCCCGGCCCCGGGCCGATCTCGATCACGTCGTCGGCCGCGCGAATGACGATCGGGTCGTGCTCGACGGCGATGACGGTGTTCCCGGCGGACCGCAGCTCGGTCAGCGTCCGCGCCAACGCCGTCACCTCCGAGGGATGCAGGCCCCTCGACGGTTCGTCGAGCAGGACCGTCATGCCGACCAGTCCGCCGCCGACCACCGACGCCAGCTTGATCCGTTGCGCCTCGCCCGCCGACAACGTCCACGTCGACCGGTTCAGCTGGAGGTACCCCAGCCCGACGGCACGGAGGAACGCGAGCCGCTGCAGCGCGGAGGTCCGCGCGTCCGCCGCCTGTGGGTCATCCGGCACACCCATCGAGTCCAGGACCGCCTCCACCTCGGCGAGCGGACTCGCGAACAGCTCGTCCCGCGCCCGTCCGCCGACGCGGATCGACAGGTACGCCGGACGCAACCGCCGGCCACCACACTCGCGACAGGGAAACCCGATCGAGACCTTGCCGCCGACGTCGTTCCGGGCCCAACTGTTCAACCCGGTCCACGACGCGTCGCCGTACAGGACGGCTGTCCGGGCCTCGTCGCTCAACTCGGCCCAGGGCGTCTGGTCGAGGTCGAACCGGTACCGCTCGGCCAGCGACCGCATCGGCGCCTCCATGCCACCGGTCGCGCGGAACCACGACAAGCTCCCGGCGAAGACACCGGCGGGAATCGGCACGTCCGGGTACACGATCAACGTGGCGAACTCGAACTCCCGCTCGACCCCGAGTCCCAGACACTGTGGACAGTTCGACACCGGGGATCCCACCAGTTGGCGCGGCTCGATCGGCACCGCGCTGGTTCCGCAGTCGCCGCACAGCCACGTCCGGTCGGGCTTCGGGGACGTCCGGCGTACGGCGTCGCGCCCGCAACCAAGACAGGTCCGAACACCGGCCCTGGCGAGGATCACGGCCAGCAGCCGGTCGAGATCGCTGGACCGGCCAACGGTCACCCGGTCGGCGTCCCACACGTAGAAGCCCGGCCCCTGCCCGTTGAAGGACAAGCCCGACGGGTCGATGCCGATCGTCGGGCCGAGGCCGGTCACCGAGTCGACCGGTGCCTCCGGTCCCTCCCGCACGGACTGCCGCTCGTACACCGACAGGCACTCGAGAAGCCGCCTGGTCGCCTCGGACTCGAGTACGTCGTGGACCAACGACGACTTGCCGGACCCCGAGACCCCGGTGACGACGGTGAACCGGCCCTTCGCGAAGTCGACGTCGACCCCCTGCAGATTGTGCGCACGAGCACCACGGACGCGTACGGCGGCGCTCGATCGCCGATCCGTGCGCGGCGCGGCGCGCGGACGCACCCGCGGCTGCTCCTCGGGCTCGGCCGGTCCGCAATGCTGCAGCCGTCCGCCGTCGGGACCGCCCGCCGGCCCGAGATCGATGCGCCAGTCGGCGGCGGCGATCACGTCCGGCTGGTGCTCGACGACGACCACCGTGCAGCCGCTGTCCGTCAGCCGATCGAGCACCGCTAGCAACCGATCGAGATCGCCAGGATGCAGACCGGTCGTCGGTTCGTCGAGGAGCAGCAACTCACCGGCCTTGGCCTTGGCCACCTCGCGGGCGAGCCGGACGCGTTGGGCCTCCCCACCGGACAGGCTCGGCGACGCTTGCCCGAGCGTCAGGTAACCGAGCCCGACCTCCTGCAAAGGCTGCAGGATGCGAGTCACCGCCGGGTGCTCGACGAAGACCGCGACGGCCTCGTCGACGCTCAGCTCCAAGACGTCGGCGATCGACCGCCCTGCCCAGGTCGCTTCAAGGACTTCCGGCCGGTAGCGCCGGCCGTCACAGGCCTCGCACGGAACCCAGATCGGCGCGACGTAACTCGTCGAGACCTGACTCAGGTTGATCGCGATCGCTCCCATCCCCTCGCAGTCCGGGCAGGCGCCTTCGGCCCGGTTGAAGGTGAAGTCCGAGGCGGAGCGGCCGGTCTCGGCCGCGAACACGTCGCGGATCCGGTCCAGCACCTTCGTGTACGTCGCCGGGTTCGAGCGCGGGTTGTTACCCAGCGGCGCCTGATCCACGGCCCGCGCCCGGATCACCGGAGCGTCGAAGGCCGCGCACCCGACCGGACCACGCTCGCGCAAGGACGCCAGCAGTACCTCGCGGCTCAGAGTGGTCTTGCCGACCCCGGACGGACCGGTGATCACCGTCAGCGCTCCGAGCGGGATCTCGCAGTCGACCGCACGCAGATTGCGCAGGCTCGCCCCCGTGATCCGGATCCGGTCCTTGGCGATCGGGCGCCGGGACCGTTGCTGCCGAACGCTGCCGGAGAAGCTGCGGCCCGACGCCGTGTCCGCGCGCCACAGGTCAGCGGGCGGGCCTTGAAACACCAGCCGTCCGCCGGCGTCGCCCCCGCCGGGACCGATCTCCACGACATCGTCGGCCATCGCGACGGCCAACGGATCGTGTTCGACCATCAGGACCGGGCCGGGCAGCGCGACGACGGCGTCGAGCAGTCGGCGCAGATCGCTGTGGTGCAAGCCGATAGTCGGTTCGTCGAGGACGTGCAGCAGGTCTTCGAGGCGACCCGACAGCACCACCGCGAGCCGGGTTCGTTGCGCTTCACCGCGCGACAACGTCGGCATCGAGCGGTCGAGGGCGACGTACCCGAGGCCGAGCTGTTCCAGCGGGCGCAGGCGTCGGAGCAGCTCGTCCTGGACGCGTCGGGCGCGCGGGCCGGTCGGGAGCTGCTCGACGAATTCGAGCGCCTCGGTCACCGATCGACCCATCAGCTCCTGGAACGTGACGCCGCCGATGCGATGCGACGAGGTGTCGTTGTCGCCGCGGAAGGCCGAGGGCGCGAGGGGCCGGACCCAGGAGCCGCATCGCGGGCAGATCGGCGCGCGCAGAACCGGCGTACCGCCGAGCAGGACTTCGGGTCGGCCGAGCGCGTCGGCCTGCTCCAGCGTGGCCCGTACTTCGGCCGCCGACTGGTCGGAGCGGAGCGTCGCGACTCGGACGACGACCTCGTGGGGCAGCGCCGGGTCGAGGCGCGGGACCCGGCTCCTCGGGGTCGCGGCCCATCGGCGACCGTCGACGGAGACCTGCGCGAACTGTCCACGGATGCCCGCGAGCAACCGGGCGTTACTGCCAGTCAGCCCTCGGACGATCGCGACCTCGACGTCGAGCTCGTCCTGCTGAGCGAGCAGGTCCAACGCGGTGGCCAGGCGTTCCTCGGCCGACAGTGCCCGGATCGGTACGTCGCAGCGCGGGCACTCCACCTCGGCGAACCGGGAGTACAGGATCCGCAGGAACGGATGCAGCCCGACCGATGTTGCCAGCGTCGAGGCCGGGTTCCGGTTCAGGACGTTCTGCGCGACCGCCACCGCCGGCCCCAGGCCGTCGATCCGCCGGACCTGCGCGGCGGGTACCCGCGCCGAGTTGCCGCCGAGCGCCAGCGACTCGACGAACCGGCGGTGCGCCTCGGCGTGCACCACGTCGAACGCCAGCGACGACTTGCCCGACCCCGACACACCGACGACGGCGGTCAGCCCCGGCCCGAACGACACGTCGACATCGCGCAGGTTGTGTTCGGCCGCGCCGTGGACGTCGAGGAACCGCCTGCTCGCGCGCCGCGGACCACGACCGGTCGCATCCGCGCCCCGGCGATCCATCCCGCCATCCTCGCAGCTGCGTGGCTCAGCACGCCGAGCTCCGCGAACAGGCCGGACCGGTTTCACCCCATCGGGGCGATGCGGGGCCCCGCGCACGAATCCAGAGTCGAAGCAAGGGGAGGTCTGTCTCGTCTGTGCGGTGGCGGACGGGCAGACGTGGCAGCGGTCGGGGGAACTATGACGGTGCACGTACGGGCGCCTGTACCAGCCTTTCACGTCGTCGACCGGACGCGATTGCTCGATCGCCTGTCGGAGGCCGTGCGCGACGCCCCGTTGACACTCGTCAGCGCACCGGCGGGCTCCGGCAAGACCGTGCTCACCGCGGCGTGGGCACGAAACTACGGACAGACGCCGGTGGCCTGGCTCTCGTCCTCCGGCGGCGAGGACACGTTCCTGACAGACGTGCAGCGCGCACTGACCGACGCCGGCGCCCGTACGGCGGACTCCGCGGCCGCGAACCTGGATCAACTGTCCGACGAACTGCTTCGGCTCGACCAGCCGGTCGTACTCGTTGTCGACGCGGCCGAGCGCGTGCAGCGTCGTACCGTCTTCGATCAGCTGGATCGTTTGCTCGACAGCAGCGGCGACCACTTGCGCGTGCTGATGACAACGCGGGTGGATCCGCCGATGCCACTGCACCGGTACCGGCTGGAAGGGACGGTGGCGGAGATCCGGCACGACGACCTCGCCTTCACGGGTGCGGAGGTCGCCGCGTTGCTCGGTGCTCACGACGTCACCGAGCCGGAGACTGCAGCGCAGGTCGTTCTCGATCGCACGGAGGGCTGGGCGGCCGGAGTACGGCTGGCTGCGCTGGCGATGCGTTCCGGTGCGCAGGCCGGCGCGCTGAATGGGTTCGCGACCGACTACCTGGTCGCAGAGGTATTCGGTGAACTCGACGAGACCGATCGGGATTTCCTCCTGCGCATCAGTCCGGTGGACGAGTTCACTCCGGACCTCGCGGCCTCGTTGTCCGATCGCTCTGACGCCAGCGCGGTACTGCAGCGGATGACCGCCGGCAACACCTTCGTCCAGCCGGTGCGCGGCCGTGCCAACTGGTATCGGATCCATCCGCTGTTCCGAGAATTTCTCCGCGCCCAGGTCATCCGGACGCTGCCGGTCGACGACCTTCATCGACGAGCAGCCGATTGGTACGCCGACCACGGCCACCTGCTCCCGGCTGTCCGCCATGCCGCTGCGGCGGGTGATTGGGAACGCGCGGCCGGCGTCGTCATCCGTTGTCTGGCGATCGCTGACCTGTTGCTGCCGACCGCGACCGGCACAGCCCTCACGGAACAGCTGACCGCCATGCCGGCTCTCGACCGAACGGATGTGCGCCTGGTCCGCGCCGCGCTGGCGTTGAACGACAACGACGTCGACACGGCCGCAAGCTGCCTCGAACGCTGCGAGATGTCTTTGCCGGCGGCAGTCCTGACCGCTGTCCTGCACGACAAGTCCGGCTCGGTCGACGAAACACTGCGAGCGGCTCACAACGCCCAAGACTTCCTCCCCGCGAGCGGCTCCGATCTCCTGGTGGCCTTGGTGCTTGCTGCGGAGGGTACGGCGTACCTGCGCCGAGGTGACCTGGACAGCGCGTGCGCGGTGCTCGGTGACGCAGTCCGGCTCGCGGCGTACGAATGTGAGGATCTGCGGCTGCGCTGTGTCGCGACACTCGCCCTCGCCGAAGCGTGTCGCGGTCATCTGTCCCGCGGCGAGGGTCTGGCCGAGATGGCCGAGCGGATCGCCTCTGATTCGCATCGGCTCGCGGCGGCCCATCTGGCGCGCGCGTGGGTCGCGCTGGAGCGACAGGACCTGCACCGCGCGCAACACAGTCTCACCCGCGCGCGCAACCTGAGAGAGACCCAGGACGACGTACTGATGGGCTCGGTGTCGACGTTGCTGCGTGCACGGCTGATGCGGGATCGCGGTGACACCGCGGGTGCCCGCTCAGCGCTGCGGACCCCGGAGCCACGCGCCGGTTGGCTGCGCGAGTACGTCGACGCCGAAGCCGCCGGTGTCGGGCTCGACCTGCGCGACCGGGGCGAGGCGGACCAGGTGGATCGGCAGACGGTGACCACAGCACAGCGCGTGCAGGAGCTGCTCGACCACGCGCACAGCCAGTGGCTCGACGGTGACGTTCGCGGCGGCCGCGCCGAGATCGCGAAGGCGTTGTCACTTGCGCGCGGCGAGCGGATCCGGCGGCCGTTCACCCACTTGCCGGCGCGGATCCGGGCGGTCATCCGCAACGACCTCTCGCTGCGATCTCTCGCTCTCTGGCTGCGTCCGGACCAGACCACGCCGACGTCCTGGGCGCGGGACCCGTCTCCGATCGTCGAGGAGCTGTCCGAGCGCGAACTCGAGGTCCTCCGCCGGCTCTCGACGCTCCGCAGTACCGACGAGATCGCTGCCGAGCTGTTCATCTCGGTGAACACCGTGAAGACGCATGTCCGCAAGATCCTCCGCAAGCTGTCGGTGTCCAGCCGGAACGAGGCGGTCCGCCGCGCCTGGGACCTGCATCTGATCTGACGAATCATTCCCACCGGATGATCACGCGCGGGTTCGGCGCCGAAAGACTCGAAGGGCGCCGAGCCGGGGACCGGCCCCGGGCGCGCCTGGGAGGCCAGTGAGAGGCCGGTGGGAGGCCAGGATGATCGCGAGCGGCACTGTCACTGCCCTGGTGGCCGAGGCGGTGAACCCGGTCCCGTGGGCGCGGGCCCAGATGGCGTTCACGCTCGCGTTCCACATCGTCCTGGTGCCGCTCGGTGTCTCCTGGGCGTTCATGACCCTGATCGCCAACTACCGGGCGATCAAGCACGACGACCACGACGCACTGGTGCTCGCGCAGCGGTGGTCGAAGTACATGGCCGTCACGTTCGCCGTCGGCGCGGTGACCGGGACGGTGCTGAGCTTCGAGTTCGGTCTGCTCTGGCCGCGGTTCATGGGCGTGTACGGCGACGCGTTCGGGATCCCGTTCGCGTTCGAGGGGCTGTTCTTCTTCACCGAGGCGATCTTCGTCGCGATCTACCTGTTCGGCTGGCGCCGGCTGAAACCGTGGACGCACTTCTGGACCGGCGTACCGATCGTGGTCGCCGGTGTCTTCGGCGCGATCTCGGTGGTCGCCGCGAACGCCTGGATGAACGCACCGGGCGGCTTCACGATGAACGCGAACGGCGAGATCACCAAGGTCGAACCGCTCGAGGTGATCTTCAACAAGGCGATGCCGCTGCAGGCCGCGCACATGGTGATCGCGGCGTACCTCGTCGGCGGGTTCCTGGTGGCGTCGGTGTACGCGACCGGGATGCTCCGCGGGCGGCACGACCGGTACCACCGGATCGCGTTCACGATCGCGTTCACGGTCGCCGCCGTGATGACCCCGATCCAGATGGGCGTCGGCGACACGCTGGCCCGGTGGGTGTACGACAACCAGCCGGAGAAGTTCGCCGCGATCGAACTCGTGCCGACCACGAAGTCCGACGTACCGGAGACACTGCTGGGCAAGCTCAACGCGGACGGCACGATCTCCGGCGGCATCCCGATCCCTGGGCTCGCGTCCTGGCTGTCCGATCCGTCGACCGGTAAGTCGACGGTCGTCCAGGGCCTGAACTCCGAGGCGCTCGCCGACCGCCCGACGATCCGGGAGACGAACACCGTCCACCTCGCCTGGGACATCATGGTCGGGCTCGCGTCGGCGCTGTTCCTGCTGTCGGTCTGGTACGGCCTGACCTGGCTCTTCCGGCGCCACCTGCCCAAGAGCCGGGCGTTCCTCTGGCTCGCCGCGTGCGCCGGTGTGCTGGCGGTGATCACGATGGAAGCCGGCTGGGTGGTCACCGAGGTCGGCCGGCAGCCGTGGATCGTCTACAACCAGATGAGGGTGGAGGAAGCGGCCACCGCGAACACCGGGGTCTGGATCACCTTCATCTGCGTCTTCGCGCTGTACACCGCCCTCGGCGTGACGACGATCCTGGTACTGCGGGGCATGAGCAAACGCTTCCGCCGCTCGGGCGGGTTCATCGAGGGCGACGCGCCGTACGGCCCCGCCGACGAGGGGGCGGCGAAGCCGGAACCGGTCAAGGAAGCTGCGCCATGAGTACGGTGGTCGCGATCGTCCTGATGCTCGCGCTGGCGGCGTACGCCGTGTTCGGCGGGGCGGACTTCGGCGCCGGGTTCTGGGACCTGATCGCGGGCGGGCCGGAGCGGGGAGCGGAACCGCGGAACGTGATCGAGCGGTCGATCGGGCCGGTGTGGGAGGCGAACCATGTCTGGCTGATCTTCGTCTTCGTCGTCACCTGGACCGCGTTCCCGCCGGCGTACGAGTCGATCGTGCTGACGATGTTCGTCCCGCTGACGCTGGCCGCGCTCGGGATCGTCTTCCGCGGGGCGAGTTTCGCGTTCCGCAAGGCCGTGGTGACGTTGCGGTTCCGGCGGATCTTCGGTGCGGCGTTCGCGTTGTCGTCGGTGCTCGTGCCGTTCTGCATGGGGGCGATCGCGGGCGGGATCGCGTCGGGACACGTACCGTCGGGCGGCAAGGCCGGTGACCCGGTCGACAGTTGGCTGAACCCGACGTCCGTCGTGACCGGGGTGCTGGCGGTCGCGGTGGCGGCGTACCTGGCCGCGGTGTACCTGGTCTGGGACGCTCGGCACTTCCGCGAGTTCGCGATGGGTGAGTACTTCCGCCGGCGCGCGGTAGTGAGTGCGGTCGTCGCCGGAGTCGTCGCGATCGTCGACCTGTTCGTCCTGAATTCCAAGGCCTCGCACGTCTTCGACGGCCTGATGTCGAGAGCGCTTCCGACCGCGATCCTCAGCGTCCTCTGCGGAGCCGGCGCGCTGGTCCTGCTGATGCGGTACGCCGCCCGTGGCGCGCGCGTCCTCGCCATCCTGGCGGTGGCGCTGATCATCGTCAGCTGGGGTATCGCGCAATGGCCGTATCTCCTGCCGGTGAGCCTGAAGATCAAGGAGGCCGCGGCCCCCACCGCCACGTTGGTGGCGCTGGTGGTGGCCGTCGGGCTGGCCGTGCTGATCGTCGTACCCGGCTTCGTTCTGCTCTACGTCCTCGACCAGCGCGCGATGCTTCCGGAAGAGGGCACCGAGGACGTCGGCGACCGCCCGCTCGACGCGTCGGCCGGCTGAGCAGCGCCCCAATCATCACTGGCGGATGATCCGCCGCTCGCGGCACCCGGCCGATCGTGGGTGGAGGCCACGACTGAAACAAGGAGCCCTCGCCATGACCTCGACGTCACCGTTCCCGCCGATCGCCGACTACGCGTTCCTGTCGAACTGCCACACCGGTGCCCTGGTCGCCCCGGACGGCTCGGTCGACTGGCTCTGCCTGCCCGCGTTCGACGCGCCGAGCGTCTTCGGCAACCTGCTGGACCGCGGCGCCGGATCGTTCCGGTTCGGTCCGTACGGCATCAACCAGCCGACTGCCCGGGTGTATGTGCCGGGCACGAACGTGATGACGACGACCTGGCACACCCCGTCCGGCTGGCTGCTCGTCCATGACGCGCTGACGATGGGTCCGTCCCACGGCCCGGACACCGTCACCCCGCACACCCGCCCACCGGCCGACGACGATGCCGACCACATGCTGGTCCGGACCGTCGAATGCCTGGACGGCTCCGCC
Organism: Kribbella sp. NPDC004875; assembly: GCF_042873375.1. Lineage (NCBI taxonomy): Bacteria > Bacillati > Actinomycetota > Actinomycetes > Propionibacteriales > Kribbellaceae > Kribbella > Kribbella sp. NPDC004875. The sequence continues at coordinate 226,422 of NZ_JBIALI010000006.1, read as the reverse complement.
GAGATCGAACTCGTCTGCGAGCCGGCCTTCGACTACGGCCGGGTCCCGGCCGAGTGGACGGTGGTCGGTGACGATCTGCACGCCGCGGACGCGACCGGAGCCGGGCAGACGTTCCGATTGAGCACCGGCATGCTGATCGGGATCGAGGGCAGCTCGGCGCGTGCCCGGCACGTCATCACCAAGGGACAGAAGGCGTACTGCGCGCTCTCCTGGGCCGAGGGCCTCGCGTCACCGGCCGGCCTGGACGACGCCGTGGCGCGGATCGAGGCGACCATCCGGTTCTGGCGCAACTGGCTGGCCCGGGCCCGGATCCCCGACCACCGGTTCCGGCATCCGGTGGAACGCTCGGCACTGACCATCAAGGGTCTGACCTACATGCCGACCGGAGCGACGATCGCGGCGGCCACCACGTCGTTGCCGGAGACACCGGGTGGCGCCCGCAACTGGGACTACCGCTACACCTGGATCCGGGACACCACGTTCACCCTGCAGGCGCTGCACTACCTGAACCTGGACTGGGAGGCCAACGAGTTCATGCAGTTCGTTGCCGATCTGGAGCCGAACTCGGACGGCGCGCTGCAGATCATGTACGGCATCGACGGCCGCCGGGACCTGGCCGAGTCCACCCGGGACGACCTGACGGGGTACGAGGGCGCGAGTCCGGTCCGGATCGGCAACGGTGCCTACAACCAGCGGCAGAACGACGTGTTCGGCGCCGTACTCGACTCGATCCTGTTGCACACGATCCGGAGCAAGCGGCTGCCGCGCCGGTTGTGGCCGCTGGTCGAGTCGCAGGCCCAGTGCGCGATCGCGGCCTGGCACGACCCCGACCAGGGCATCTGGGAGGCCCGCGGCGCGCCCCAGCACTACGTCTCCTCGAAGCTGATGGGTTGGGTGGCCCTGGACCGCGCGGCCAGACTGGCCCGGATCCGCAACGAGGAAGACCTCGCCGAGCTCTGGGCGAAGACGGCCGAGGAGATCCGTGAGGACATCCTCGAGCACGGCGTGAGCGATCGCGGCGTCCTGCGGCAGCATTACGACACCGACGCGCTGGACGCCTCGACGCTGCTCGCCCCGCTGTTCGGCTTCCTGCCGGCCAGTGACGAACGGATGCGGGCGACCGTCGAGGCGATCGACAAGGAACTCACCGAGAACGGGTTCGTCCTGCGCTACAGGACCGACGAGACCGACGACGGCATGTCCGGCAAGGAAGGCACGTTCCTGATCTGCTCGTTCTGGCTGGTCTCGGCGCTCGCGATGATCGGCGAGGTCGACCGGGCCCGGAGCCAACTGGAGCGGTTGCTGCGGATCCAGTCGCCACTCGGCCTGTACGCCGAGGAGTACGAGGTGGACCGCGCGCGGCACCTGGGCAACTTCCCGCAGGCGTTCTCGCACCTGGCCCTGATCGGAGCGGCCGGCCGGATCATCCTCAACGATCTCCGGGAGGAGTTGTCGCTGTGACCGAGCAGAAGGACCAGGGCCCGCACGTCGTCGTCCTCGGCGGTGGGCTGGCCGGGGTTGCGTGCGCGCACACCCTCGGCGACGAAGGGGTCCGGGTCACGTTGGTCGACCGTAACGACTACCACCAGTTCCAGCCGTTGCTGTACCAGGTGGCGACGTCACAACTGCCGGCCGAGGACATCGCCCGCCCGCACAAGGCCATCTTCCGCGAGCACCCGACGGTCGAGGTCCGCACCGCCGACGTGGCGGAGATCGACGTGGACAACCTCGCCGTGACGCTGACCGGCGGCGAACGGATCAGCGGTACCCACCTGGTGATCGCGGCCGGGGCGCGACCACAGTTCTTCGGCGTACCGGGCGCGGCCGAGCACGCGTTCCCCCTGTACTCCGTCGTCGACGCGGAGCGGCTGCGGCTGCACATCCAGGACATGGTGCAGGCCGGCGCCAGGTCCGAGGACGACGACGGTGCACTGGATGTCGTCGTGGTCGGTGGCGGTCCGACCGGTGTCGAGATCACCGGAGCGATCACCGAGTTGATGGCGGCCCTCGTCGCCACCGAGAAGATTCCCAAGGCCGGCCGGATCACGCTGGTCGACCGCGGGAAGGCGGTACTGGCCCCGTTCTCCAAGAAGTCCCACAAGTACGCGCACAAACGGCTCGTCGAACAGGGAGCCGATCCGCGTCTCGGGACCGGCGTGACCGCCGTGCACTCCGACCGGGTCGAGTTCGACGACGGTACGTCGATCCGGACCCGGACCGTCATCTGGGGCGGTGGCGAGTCGGCGGCGGCGGTGGTCAAGACCGCGAAGGATCTGCCCACGGGACGTGGCGGGCGGATCGACGTACAGCCCGATCTCACCGTGGAGGGGCATCCGCACGTCTACGCGATCGGCGACGTCGCGAACATCCCGGCGAAGGACGGCCGGACGTACCCGCAGCTCGGCTCGGTCGCCCAGCAGTCGGGGGCGTGGGCAGCCGGGAACATCCTGCGCGAACTGCACGGGGACAAGGCCAAACCGTTCCACTACAAGGACAAGGGCATCATGGCGATGATCGGCCGGAACGCGGCCGTCGCCGAGGTCGGCAAGCGCCGGCATCAGATGGAGGGCCCGCTCGCCTTCGCCGCCTGGCTCGGCGTGCACGCGATGCTGCTGAGCGGCGCGCACAGCAAGACCGACGCGTTCATGTCCTGGGCCTGGGACTACTTCGACCGCGACCACGCCGCCACCGTCGAGTGGTCCGAAACACCGCAGCGGATCGCCTGGGGCGACGACTCCGCCGACGTCCCACACATCCACGTCGACCGAGGCGACTCGACCCCGTCGGCCGGCGGCAAGTAGGAGGACAGCCATGGCCGAGCAGTACGACGTCGTCATCATCGGATCGGGAGCCGGCGGCGGAACCCTCGCGCACCGGCTCGCCCCGTCGGGGAAGCGGGTGCTGATCCTGGAGCGCGGTGACTGGCTCCCCCGCGAGGCGGAGAACTGGGATGCCGAGGCGGTGTTCGTCGACAACCGCTACATCTCGAAGGACCAGTGGTTCGACGGGCACGGGAAGCCGTTCCAGCCGCAGGTGCACTACTTCGTTGGTGGCGCCACCAAGTTCTACGGCGCCGCCCTCTACCGGCTGCGGGAACGTGACTTCGGCGAGCTCAAGCACCACGGCGGTATCTCGCCGGCCTGGCCGATCCCGTACGACGTGATGGAGCCGTACTACACCCAGGCGGAGCAGCTGTACCAGGTGCACGGGTCGCGCGGTGAGGATCCGACCGACCCGCCCGCGTCCGCGCCGTACCCGTATCCACCGGTCTCGCACGAGCCGCGGATCCAGCAGCTGTTCGACGACATGGCCGCGGTTGGGCTGCATCCGTTCCACGCGCCGTGCGGCGTGATGCTGGACGAGAGCCGGCCCGCGTTCAGCAAGTGCATCCGGTGTGCGACGTGCGACGGGTTCCCGTGCCTGGTGCACGCGAAGTCCGACGCCGACGTCGTCGCGGTGCGGCCCGCGATCCAGCACGACAACGTGACACTGCTGCGCAATGCCGTCGTACGCCGTCTCGAGACCGACGCGACCGGCCGGACCGTGACCGCGGTCGTCGCCGAGGTGGACGGTGCGGAGCAACGGTTCGGTGGCGACATCGTCGTACTGTCGGCGGGGGCGGCGAACTCGGCGAAGATCCTGCTCGCGAGTGCGAACGACAGACATCCGCACGGGCTCGCGAACGGTTCGGACCAGGTCGGGCGCAACTATGTGTTCCACAACAGCCGGGCGTTCCTGGCGGTGTCGACCGAGAAGAACGACACCCGCTTCCAGAAGACGCTCGCGATGAACGACTACTACTTCGGCGACGCCGACTTCGACTACCCGATGGGCAACCTGCAGATGGTCGGCAAGTCGTCGGCGCCGATGTACCGCGGCGAGAAGCCGGTGGAGACGTTGGTCGCGCCAACCTTCGCGCTACACGACGTCGCCGAGCACGCCGTCGATTTCTGGCTGTCGGCCGAGGACCTGCCCGATCCGGACAACCGGGTGACGCTGGATGCGGACGGCAACGTCGTACTGAGCTACACCCCGAACAACACCGAGCCGATGGAACAGCTGTACAAGCGGGTGAAGAAGAACCTGAGCAAGCTGGGCATGCACCCGCACCACCTGATCCCCCGCGACATCTACATGAAGAACGACATCCCGGTCGCGGGCTGCGCACACCAGGCCGGCACCGTCCGGTTCGGGCACGACCCGGCGACGTCGGTCCTCGACTCCGACTGCAAGGCGCACGAGGTCGACAACTTGTACGTCGTCGACACCAGCTTCTTCCCGAGTATCGGTGCGGTGAACCCGGCACTGACCGCGATCGCGAACGCACTACGGGTCGGCGACCATCTGGTGCAGCGCCTCGGTTAGGGTCCTGAGGACACTAGCGGGACATGCCTGTCTCGGCCATCAGGTCGACCGCTTCCCGGCGCGAGGAGACGCCGAGCTTGCGGTAGACGGACTTCGCCTGTGACTTCACGGTGTGCGGCGAGACGTACAGCCGCTCGGCGATCTCCGGGAAGGTCAGGTGCGTCGGCAGCATCCGGACCAGCCGCAGCTCCGCGGTCGTCAGCGAGGAGAAGCCCGCCGCGGCAGCCACAGTGATCTGGTCGACGCGGGTCCGCAGCTGCCCGATCGCCGCCGGCAGGGTCCCGAGGTCGGGCCGGCGGCGCAGGATGTTCTGGGCCTGTTCGAGAACGGCGCGTGCACCGGCCGGGTCGACGAGGGCCATGTATGTCTGGGCGAGCTCGAGCAGCGTTTGCACCGACACGATCGGGAGCGCATAGGTCAGCAGGGGACGGAGTTCAGCGGCCCGGCGGACGAACTGGCGGGCCTCGCGCATCTCTCCGCGACGGGCGGCCGAATGCGCCGCGGCGGCGTACACGAGCGCGCTTGTCCAGTACGCCTCGTAGTGGCCGGTGGCGACGAGCTCCAGCGCGCGTTTGAGCAGCGCATCGGCAGCCGCGGGCTCGCCGCGTTCGGTCGCGAGCAGGGCCTGCTCGGCCAGGATCAGCGCGGCCAAGGGAGTGACCCCGAAGCCGGTCGCGACGTCGTACGCGTGGGTGAAGTCGATGTCCGCGCGCTCAAGGTCTCCGGAGACGAACCAGGACAGCGCCTGCGAATGCAGCATCGTCGCGCGGAACGGGCTGGCCGGGCTGAGCCCGTCGAGTGCCAGGATGCTGTCCGCCCGCATCGCCTCGGGGCCCTCCCTGCCGAGGTTCGCGCGCATGTACGCCAGCGTCGCGGCGACCGTGCTGCCGTCCGACAGTGTGCCGCTGACCGGCAGGCTCTCCGCGACGGCGACCCAGCGCTCGGCCTCCCGCGACCGGCCGAGCAGGGCGAAGATCAACGCCCCGTGCGCGGCGATCGCGGCGTAGTGCGGCACCCGCGGGCGGTGGTCGAGCAACTCCATCCAGCCACGCACGGTGTCGACGCGGCCGCCGGCCCAGACCGGTTGCATGAGTTCGAGGACCAGCCGGGCGACCCGTTCGGTGTCGCCTGCCGCGTCGGCGTGGTCGATGGCGGCCTCGGGCATCCCGTTCGCTTCGAACCAGTCGGCGGCGCGGATGTGCAACTCGGCCCCGAGATCCGGATCGCCGCGGCGCAGCTCGGCCTGCAGCAGCTCGCGGAGCAGATGGTGATACCGGTACCACTCACCGTGCCGGTCGAGTGGCACCACGAGCAGGTTGTGACGCTCGAGGTCCGCGAGCATCCGGGCCGAGTGCTTCCCACCGAGTACGGCGTCACACAACGGGCCGCTCATCCGGTCGAGAACCGACGTACGGATCAGGAAGTCCACCTGGTCAGGGGACAGCCGCGCCAGGACCTCGGACCGCAGGTATTCGTCGACCAGGCGGTCGTCGCCGGCGAAGCTGAAGCCGGTCGTCGGTGCACCGGACTGGATCGCCAGCGCAGCCAGATACAGACCGGCGGGCCAGCCCTCGGTACGGCGTACCAGCTCCGCGACCTCGGCCGGCGACACCTCAGCACCCGCGAGGCGCAGCAGCGCGGCAGTCTCGACATCGTTCATCGCCAGGTCACCGACGCCGACCTCGACGAGCCGGCGACCGATCCGCAGCCGGGACAGCGGGAGCGGCGCCGGATCCCGCGACGCGACGGCGAGCCGCCAGCCTGGCGGTACCCGGAACGCGAACTCGGCGATCGACGCCGCACACTCCGGACTGCTGATCTCCTCGACATGATCCAGTACGACGACCAGCGGCGACCGCAACCCCGAGATCGACTCGGCCAACCGGGGTACGGCGTCGACGCCGCCGCCCGACGCGGCGAGCAGGGCCCGCGAGCCGTCGCCGACCGGTTCGATCTGGTCGAGCGCGTCGAGGATGCCGGTCCACAGGGCGACCGGGTCGTTGTCGGAGCGCTCGCACGACACCCACGCCACCCGGGGCCCGAACCGCGCGATCCACTGTGCCGTCCACTGCGCGAGCACAGTCGTCTTGCCGTAGCCGGGTGGCGCCACGACGGCGACCACCGGCTCCGGTGATTTCATCAAGCGATCGACAAGCTCGGTCCGCGGAACCAGTCGCTCACGCGCACCCGAGATTCCGGACCCCACGCTGTGGCCCCCAGGGGTCACGGTCGGTGCGACGGGAACGGAGGTGCCACCCGAACCAGCGTCCGGCCCCTGCACACGGCCGAGGATACGCCCGCTCGTTGAACGCGCGGCGAACTCCACTCAGCCCGGCGTCAGCTCGAGATCCACGGCAGCTGCCAGCCACCGAACCCGTCCGGTACCCGGTCTGCGGCCGTCGGGCCCCAGGTTCGGGGTTTGTAGGTGTGGATCGGTGTCGGCGCGTCGATCAGCGGCTGCATCACCCGCCACGTCTCCTCGACCGCGTCCTGACGGGTGAACCGGGTGCTCTGCCCGGTCATCGCCGCATGCAGCAGCACCTCGTACGGCGTCGGCGCCTCGCCACCCTCCTGACTGAACTCCATGTCGAGGTTGATCGGCGCGGCCCGGACCGAGTCGGCACGATGCGCGTCCACCTGGATCCGTACGCCGGTGGACGGGTCGAGCCGGATCACGATCTGGTTCGACTCGGCCAGATGCCCGGGTGGCGCGAATCCCAGCCGGGGCGAGCGTTTGAACACCAGGCGCAGTTCGGTCTGGGTCTCCGGCAGCCGTTTGCCGGTGCGGATGAAGAACGGGACGCCGGCCCAGCGCCAGTTCTCGATGTCGAGCCGGTACGCGGCGTACGTCTCGGTGGTCGAGTTCTTCGCGACGCCGTCGATGTCGAGGTAGCCGTCGTACTGGCCGCGGACGTAGTGCTTGGGGTCGGCTTCCTCGACGGCCCGGAAGAGCGCGGTGGTCGCGTCCTTCAGGGTGCCCGGATCGCCGCGCGACGGCGGTTCCATCGCGGCGGCAGCGACCACCTGCATCAGGTGGTTGACGCACACGTCGCGGAGCGCGCCGACCGGGTCGTAGAAGTGGCCGCGGTCCTCGACCCCGAAGCTCTCCGCCATCGTGATCTGGACACACTCCAGGTAGTTGCGGCTCCACAGCGGTTCGAGGACGGCGTTCGCGAACCGTAGGTAGAGGATCTCCTCGAGTCCCATCTTCCCGAGGTAATGGTCGATCCGGTACAGCTGCGACTCGTCGATGTACTGGTGCAGCTCGTCGGCGAGTGCCCGCGCGGACTGCTGGTCGTGGCCGAACGGCTTCTCGACCACGACCCGCGCCCCGGTGGTGAGCCCGGCCTCGGACAGGCCCTGCACCACCCGGCCGAACAGGAACGGCGGGATCTCCAGGTAGAACACCGGCGTCTCGGCACCCTTGATCACCTCGCCGACCCGTTCGTACACCGTGGTGTCACCGAAGTCACCGCTGACGTAGGACAGCCGGGCCGCGAACCGGTCGAAGACCGCCTGGTCGATCTTGACGCCGGTGCCCTCGATCGACGTCCGGGCGCGCTCGATCAGCTGGTCGAGCGTCCAGTCCTGCGCCGCCACCCCGACGATCGGGCAGTCCAGCAGACCCCGCGCCTCCAGCCGGTAGAGCGAGCGGAACGTCATCACCTTGGCGAGATCGCCGGTGATCCCGAAGATCACCAGGACGTCCGCGGTCCTTGGCTCCGTTGCCGTGTGCGTCATGCGTACCTCGCCTCGGGATCAGACCGGCCGCGGCTGCCGGCCGGGAATCTGGTTGCGCTGGGTCGCGCTCGCTCCCCAGTGCACGATGTCGAGCAGTGCGGCCAGCCCGATCCAGAACCAATCGAAGCCGTGCAGTCCACCCGCTTGCCAAAGCAGCAGGTAGATCAGGGTCGTGAAGGGCAGGAAGATGATGCCCAGCAACGGCCAGATCCAGGAGCTGAACGCCGCGTCGACCCGTTCCGGCCGCGCGATCCACACGATGAGTACGCCGAGCCGCGGGAAGAACCCGGCCAGCAACGCCAGCAGGCAACCCATCCGCCCGCTCCCCCCTGCCGATCAGTTGGTCACATGGTCTGTTGGCCTATTGGCCGGTCGGTTTGGTCACCGACGGCGGCGGTCGACGCGCCGCGCCGTACGGCGGGACGTCCGTCGCGCCACCCTGCGAGAGCCGAACATGGTCACCTCCAACGTCGTGTCGCTCCGGCGGTCGCGGCGTCACTTCGCCGCGGCGGCCTTCTCCATCTCCTGCATCTCCTTGGCCTCTTCGGCCTCCAGCAGTCCGATGCTGACCAGATCGATCGGGCTGATGAACCCGTCGGCCAGCCGGAACCCGCCGGCCCGCGCGACCGCGTCGCGCAACGGGACCGCCCAGTGATGTTCGAGCAGCACCAACGCGGCGGCCGAGTCGTTCGGGATGTCCTCGAGCACGTCCCAGGCCTCTTCGTCGTCGAACACCTCGAAGCCGTCGGCGGCCGCCTCGGCGCCGGCCTCGGCCCCCTTCTCGATACCTTCCTCGCCCTCGATCCCGAGGCCGATCAGCGCGCCGATCTTGGTGCCCATCTCGACGGCCTCGTCGAGCGTGAGGTTGCTGAGATGCGCGACCTCCATCTCACCCTCGGCGTCCTTGTGGACGGCCAGCGCGTCGATCACCCGGATGGCGTCGGTCTCGCGCAGCCGTTCGAGCTCCTCGATGATCTCCCCGTGGAAATTTGGATGGTTGAACCCGAGCACCACCAACTGCACCGGTCCGATCGCCATGCGATTCCCCTCCCTACCAGTCCCGCCCCAGTTCGTAACAGGCGACGGCACTCACCCGCCGCGCCCCCATCCTCATCACCACCCGAACCCACCAGCATCATCCGGGGCGGGTGATTGACCCGGTCCGGTAGTAGAACGGGGTCATGTCGGCCGCGAGCAAGGCACGCGACGAGCTTCGGCGACGGATGCCCGCGTTGCTCGCCGGACAACCGGTCCCGGGCATCGCGGTCGGAGTCTGTGACGCGACCTCCGTGCTGTGGTCGGCCGGGTTCGGGACCACTCGGGAGGGCGGGGACGAGGCGGTCGGCGCCGACACGATGTTCGGGGTGCAGTCGTGCTCGAAGATGTACACCGCGACCGCGGTACTGATCGCGGTTCAGCAAGGTCTGGTCGAGCTGGACGTCCCGATCACGCGATATCTGCCGGAGTTCCGGGTGAACAGCGCGTTCGAGGATCATCCGGAGCGGTTCATCACTCTGCGGCACCTACTGAGTCACACTGCCGGCTTCACGCATGAAGCACCGGTCGGGTCGAACTACCTGGTCGGCCGGGAATCGTTCGCGGCGCACTGCGAGAGCATCTCCTCGACCTGGCTCCGCTTCCCCGTCGGGCACCACTTCGAGTACTCGAACCTCGGTATCGACCTGGCCGGCTACGTTCTGCAGCGCCGCAGCGGTCTGCCCTTCCACGAGTTCGTCCGCCGGACAGTTCTCGCGCCGCTCGGGATGACGCGGACGACGTTCGACCCGCGCGTGATCGCGCGCGCCACGAACCGGGCACTCGGTCACGCAGCCGGCACCACCCGCGTGCCGCTCCGGGTCCCGATGGTCGCGGCCGGCGGCCTCTACACGACCGTCAACGATGCCTGCCGCTACATCCAGTTCCACCTCACCGGAGGTGCGTCGCTGCTCGATCCCGCACTCCTCGCGGAGATGTACGAGGTGCCGGGAGCTCCTCAGCGCGAGCAGGGATACGGCCTCGGCCTCGGACTGGCCCGCGCCACCGACCTTCCGGTCCGCGGTCATGGCGGCGGCGGTTTCGGGTTCCTGTCCGACATCCACTGGTCGCCCGAGGAACAGCTCGGTGTCGTCGTACTGACCAACTCGACGAACCACTCGCTGCAGGGACAGCTGTCCAACGACATCTTCCAGGACCTCGTGCCTCGGCGTCCGCGACGTCGAGGACCCTCCGCGCAACCCGTCGCGGTCTCTGCAGCGGCGTTGGCCGGTGAATACACAGGCCGCGGTCACGACCCGATGACACTCACCGGCGACGGCACGCTGATCCGCAACGGGACCCGGCATCAGGTCGAGTTCGTCGGGCCGCTCGAGTTCCGGGTCGAGAACGAGCTGTTCCGGTTCCGCGACCTCGACGGCGCGGGACGTCCGGCGTACCTCGAATCCAGCGCCGACGGCTTCGTCCGCTACCGCAACGAGGTGCCCCCACCGGATCCGGCCGAGCCGGACGGACCGTGGAACCGGGACTACGCGATCCACGCCTCCGGCGTCCGGGACGGGACCGCCCGGCTCCGCAAGGAGAACGGCGTCCTGCTCTTCGACCACTGGGGTGGTGGGACGCTCCGCCTCCACGAACACGTTCCAGGCATCTACGTCGCGGCCAACGGCGAAACACTCGACCTGACCCGAACCCCGCCCACCTACGCCAACGTCGGACTCCACCCGCTGTAACTCGATGCCCCCAGCAACATCTGCTCCCGGTGTCAGGCGGTTTTGTGGCGGGCGCCGCCTTCGAGGTGGATGGTTTCGCCGGAGATGAAGCCGGCGCGGACGAGCCACAGCACGGCGTCGACGACGTCGTCGATCTCGCCGTGCCGTCCGACGAGCGACCCGGCCGCGCTCTTGCGCAGTACTGCGTCCTTCCCGTCACCCAGCCGGTCCCAGGCGCCTGAGTCGATGACGCCGGGTGAGATCGCGTTGACCCGCACCGGGGCGAGATCCGCCGCGAGGTGGCGTGCGGCGTACTCGACCGCTCCGTTGGTCACACCCTTGACCAGCGAACCCGGCCCGGGGCGCCAGCCGACGACACCTGAGAACAACAGCATCGACCCGGTCGGCCGCAGGAGCGGACCGAAGTGCTTGGCGAGCAGCATCGGCCCGATCACCTTCGCCGTGAACGCGGCCACCAGCTTGTCATGATCCAGCTCGGTCGTTCGTACGTCGTGCGGGGCCGACCCGGTAGTCACGAGATGGTCGATCCCGTCACGTAACTGCTCGGCCGCGGCCGCGATCGTCGTCTCGTCCTGCAGGTCCAGGTGGACGGCGCTCGCGCCGACTTCGTCCGCGAGTGCCTGGGTGCGGGCCAGATCACGGGCTCCGACCACCACGTCGTACCCCTCCTTCACCGCACGGCGCACCACCGCCGCACCCAGCGCCCGCGCGCCGCCGACCACCAGCATCCGTTCCATCACGGTCACTCCCTCTCGTAGGATCGGGCTCAACGGTATGGATTTGATACCGGTATCTTCAACGGAACTGGGAGCACCGATGGGCAAGGCCTACAACGTGATGGCAGCGACCTGTCCGAGCCGCACTGTGCTGCACCGGATCGGCGCCCGCTGGACGGTGTTCGTCGTGAACGCGCTCGACGACGGCCCGCGGCGGTTCACCGAGTTGAAGGCGCACATCCAGGGCATCACGCCGAAGGTGCTGACCGAGACCCTGCGGACGCTGGAGCTCGACGGACTGATCAGCCGGCACGAGTACGCCGAGAATCCGCCGCGCGTCGAGTACGACCTGACGCCGCTCGGCCGCTCGCTCCTCGGCCCGCTGCGCGCGGTACGGCTCTGGGCCGAGGAGCACGTCCCCGACATCGAAGCGGCCCGCGCCCGAGCGCTCTCGAGCTAGGGCCAGGACGTATCCAGGAGGTTGGTCGCGAGCGGGTAGTCGCGGAGAGTGCGGGTCAGTTCGATGCGGAGGTCGTCCAGCAACGAAGGTGACTGGGCGCGGAACTCCAGCAGTGCGGACACCCACCAGACGGTCTGCGAGATCGGGCGCGGGTCGGCGGTGAGCAACGCCGCCCAGACGGCGTGCAGCAGCTGCTCGATGCTGTCCTTGACCAGATCGGGGTCGAGATCGCAGGCAATGCCCGGCCACCGCGACATCAGATCGGCGACGAGGCCGGAGTGCGCCAGCTCGAGCGCGGCCTGTTCGGCGACCTCGCCCGCGGGCAACGGCTCGGCCGCCGAGACCACGGCCGGCATCGCCCGCATGATCTCGATGGCATCGCTCGCGTCGGCCGCCCACGCGGTCGCTCCCAGACCGCGGGCGCGCAGGTCGTCCGGCCCGAAGGCAGGACCACCGACGAGTACCGGGATGCCCGCGGCCCTCGACGCCTCGATGAACCGCCGGGTGGTCGGCAGCGAACCGAGCACCGAGCAACTCACCGCCAACGCGTCCGGCCCGAGATCCTGCAGGTACTGGCTCAGCCGCAGCGCCGGCGTGGAGGCGCCGAGCAGCGTCGTGTTCCAGCCGTCCGAACGCAGCGCGCAGTCGATCATCATCGCGGGCAGCGCATGCCACTCACGTTCCGCGCACGCGACGACCACGCGGCCGCGGACGATCGGGCGCCGCCGTACCTCGCGAGCGATCGCCTCCGTCGCCGACATCGCCACCGCGGTCGCGGCGTGCTCCTCCGCCACCGACCACTCGCCGCGCTGCCACTTCTCGCCGACGACCCGCTGCGCGGCGCCGACGACCTCCGTGAGCAGCGAGACCGGATCCGTTCCGGCCGCGAGCGCCGCGTCCACCACTGCCAGGGCCGCCACGCTGTCAGTGCTCGCCACCGCGCTCTGGAACTCGGTCAACGCCGGGCCGAGATCGGCTACCGTCACGAGCTCACCCCTGTGAAGCCGACCGCACAGCCAAGGGACAGTACGGCGATGTCGTCGTGCGACCGTCCCGCGAGATGCTCGACCACGTCCTGCTCGAGCGCGGCACACACCACGTCCGGCCCCACCCCGGCGTACCGGCCGAGGAGTTCGCGCAAGCGGTCGTGTCCGTAGAACCCGGACTCGCCGCGGGCTTCCTCGACACCGTCGGTGAACAGTACGAGCTGATCGCCGGGTGCCAACCGGACGGTGGTGGTCGAGTACTCCTCGCCGGCGACGACTCCGAGCACCGCACCGTCCGCCTCGATCTCGTCGACCTCGCCACCGGACCGCACCAGCAGCGGCGCGGCGTGCCCGGCCACCGCGACGTCCACGGTCAACCCGTCCTCGCGGCCGGCCCGGATCCGCAGGCAGACCAGGGTGACGAACCGATCCGAGACGTCGTTGTGGAAGACCGAGCTCAGGGCTGACATCAGCGCACCCGGGTCGCGTTCGAAATGAGCGGCGGTGCGAATGCTCTGCCGAGCGCGGCCGGTCAGGACGGCCGCCTCGACTCCCTTACCGCAGACGTCGCCGAGCGCGATCAGCCAGTCACCGCCCGAGCCGAACACGTCGTAGAAGTCGCCGCCGATGTCGAGCTGCTCCGCCGCCGGCCGGTACCGCGCGCCCAGCGCCACCCCCGGGATCTCGGGCAGCGGCGGCGGCACCAGGCTGTCCTGCAACGCCTCGGCGATCTGCCCGCGCTGTTCGTACAGCCGCGCGGAATCGAGCGCGAGCGAGGCCCGGGCCGCGATCCGCTCGGCCGACGCGATGTCGTCCGGGCCGAACCCGCGCCCCTGCCCACGCACCAGGATCAACGCCCCGAGCGTCGCACCACGCGCGGTCAGCCCGGTCGCGAGTACGTCGGCAGGCCGCAGCGCCGATGCCTCGGCACGCAGCCCGGGGTGCGGAACCAGACTCGCCAAGCCGTCCTCGACGCCCGCGATCGCGACATGCAGCAGCTCGGTCAGACCGGTCGCGAGCACTCGCTCGAGCGCCTTGCCGGCGATCCGTCGCCGCGGCACGGTCACCATGCCGCCGAGGTCGTGACCGCCGAAGACCTGGATCCCGGTGCCGCGCGGGTTGATCAGCGCGACCACCGCCCAGTCCGCGACCTCGGGGGTGACACCGTCGAGCAGCCGCAGCACCGACCGCCGCAGGTTGAGCGAACCCGTCATCGCCAGACCGATCTCGTCCGCGAGCTCCCGGCGGACAACCGTCGTACCCGCGGTCCCGAGATCCACACGCTGCAGCTCGTCGATCCCCTCTGCCTCGGTCACGACCCCGCCTCGAATCCCGGTACGACGGCTTGGACCGGCGTACCGGCGATGCTCCGGACCGCCTCGTCGACCGTCTCGTACAGCGCGAAGACCTTGTGCAGCTTGGTGATCTTGAAGATCCGGTGCACCCGTGGCCCCGGCGCGGCGATCAACAGCGCCCCGCCCTGCGCCGTGGAGTCCTTGTGGGCCCCGACCAGCACCCCGAGTCCGCTGGAGTCCATGAACTCGATCCCGGCGAGGTCGAGCACGATCGGACGTGGCCCGATCCGGGCCCGCAGCTCCTCGGTGAGCGCCGGTGCGCTCTCCAGGTCCAGGTCGCCCACCACCTGGACGAGCACGTACGCACCGGCATCGGCGGTCCGGATGACGAGTTCGGCACCTTCGTCGATCATGACGCAGCATCTCCTTGCCGGGACGCCGCTCGATCAGAGCGCAGGCGTCCAGGCGGCTCAGCGCACGCAGACGTGCGGAACCTATTCACGGCTGCTGGCTAAACCGATCGACCTCGGTTACAACTATCACCACCACGGCCCCCGGGCAAGCCGCCGGACCGCGCGGCAGCCACTCAGCCTGAGGCGAGCAGGTCCTGATCGTCGATCACGCGGACCGCGATGTCCCGCAGTTTGACCCGGTGTTCCAGCGAGACCTTGCTGAGTACGTCGTACGCCTCGCGGCTGTCGATCCCGTAGCGCTCCATCAGGATCCCGAGACTCGAACTCACCACCCGGTGCGTCTCGATCGACGCCTGCAGACGGTGCTGGTACCAGAGCGTCTCCATGGCCAGCGCCACGTGCGTGGCGAACCGCTGGAGATCCGTCGCGTCCGCGGGCGATCCGGTCCAGTACAGCGACAACACACCGACGGCTCGGCCGCGCCCCGGCACGAGCGGAACGTGGGCCAGCTCACGGACGCCGGCCTCGGTCAGACCCGGGGCGAGGGCGCGAATGTCACGGATACCGACCGACGCGTCGACGGAGAGCGACTCGCCGGCGTCCAGTGTGCGGTGCCACGCGCTCGCGGGCTCCGCTGCCTCGGCACGGACGAAGCCGGCCGCCGTACCCACGACGTCGAGCAGGGCCGCGCCGCGGCTCAGGGTCGCAACTCCGACCAGCGGGCAGGCGAAGATTTCGGCGGCCAGATCGGCCGTCACCACCAGTAACTCGGCCATTTCCCGCGCCGAGTGCAGCCGCAGGGCCACGTCGCCGAAGGTGGCTGCCGTCGGGCGCACCAGCCGCTCGCCATCCGATCGCATGGGACTCCTGTCCGGGACATGGCCCCGTCGATACCAAGGCCCGTTGGTGAATCTCGGCGAGACTATAGGCGATCGCTCCGACGTTCTGGAGTCCTCGGACCTGCCGCCGTACCTGCTGCTGGGCCACAGGACGCCGACATCGCACAATGAGTGCAGTGGTCGGCGTCGCCGACCTGTTCGAGGTGAGGTTGGACAATGGAACTGCCAGAGTTGGCCGGCTTGATGACCACGGTCGCCGACACGTTGCGTACGCCGGTCACGGTCGAGGAATCGCTCGAGCTGATCACCACCAGCGCGGCCGGAACGATCCCCGGAATCACCGGCGCGAGCATCTCGGTGACCGAGAAGGACAACACCATCAAGACCCTCGCCGCCACCGACCCGCTGGTGTCCGAAGCCGACGAACTGCAGCACGAGCTCGGCGAAGGCCCGTGCATCGCGGCAGCACTCAGCGAGCCGATCGTGCAGGTCGACGACATGGCCACCGACCAGCGCTGGCCGCTCTACGGTCCGAAGGCCGCCGCGCTCGGGCTGCACTCACAGCTGGCGTTCCAGTTCCGCGCCGAGCCGAACGTGCGCGGCGCGCTCAACCTGTACGCCGACGAACCGAAGGTGTTCGACGCCGACGCCCGCTACCTCGCCGGGATGTTCGCCGACTGGGCCGCGGTACTGCTGGGCTGGGGCCGGCAGGAGACCACGATGTCGCGGGCGCTGGAGAGCCGGACCACGATCGGCACCGCGATCGGGATTCTGATGGAGCGCTACCAGCTCGACCAGAACCGCGCGTTCACGTTCCTGGCCCGGACCTCGCAGACCGGCAACGTCAAGCTCCGCGATGTGGCAGCCGGCGTCGTCGCCGACGCGGCGAGTAAGGCCCGGTAGGGAAGCTCAAGCCAGGTACGGGCGTCCCGCGCCGTCCCACTTGATCGTGCCGGTGTAGGCCTGACGGGTGTTCGAGTCCTTCACACCGTTGTGGTTGGCATCGACATAGGCGTGGAACGCGACGCGGGTCGTCGTACCGACGGTGATGACTGTGGCTCCGCCGGGACCGCAGAGCTTGGTGGAGGCGGTGCTCATCAGCGTCTTGACGCGGGTGAAACGCCCGCCCCAGAAGGTGCTCGCGGACCAGACGTCGGTGTTGTAGCTGCAGTTGACGTAGTCGCCACGGGACGTGAACAGCCACACCTTGCCGCCGTGCGCGATCACCGACGGACCCTCGATCTTCGACGAGCTGACGATCTTCGCGATGCTGCTGCCGACCACGCGGGTGCCGGTCTGGGTGTCCATCTGAACCGCGCGGATCTGGAAGCCGGACGCGTTGCGGTAGTCGCTCTTGTAGATCAAGTACCGCTTGCCGTCCTTGGCCCGGTACGCCGCCGGGTCGATCGCCTCGTACCCGCGGGAGACCCACGGCGAGCAGACGACCGGCTTCGAACCGCCGACGAAACCGCTCGCGGGGTGCCGGGAGGTCGCCACACCGATGCAGTGCACGTGTCGCGAGGAGGACTGCCCGGTGAAGTACATGACGTACAACGTCCCGTGGCTGTCCTTGCTCTGAAAGACTTCCGGGGCCCAGAGCAACGGCGACCCGTGGTCGACCCAGGCCGGGATCGACGTCATCGAGTTGTGGATCGCGGACCAGCCGCTGCCACTCGTCGATCGTGCACCGAAGCCGGCGCCGGTGCGATAGAGGTAGTAGCTGCTGCCGAAGTGCGCGAAGCCGGGATCGGCGAAGCTCTGCGTACCGACCCGACGCACGCTGCTCGGTCCGGCCGCGTCCGCAGGGAGCACACTCCCCGCGACCAGCCCGAGAGCACCGACCACAGCACCGAGAACCTGAGCCGAACGACGCACGCTGACCTCCACGGATCCGACCGAGCGCTGCACTGTAACCCCGCCAAAGGGCCACCTAGCGGGTCGCCACCGTGAAGTCGACGACCTCGAACCCGCCATCCGTCGCGAACAGACCCAGGTGCCCCGCCCCTTCCGCACGGAAGCTCAGCGCGACGCGGTCGTCGACCACGACCTGGGCAGTCGCGCCGTCCAGCAACACCTGCACGGTGTGCCGGCCACGCGGCAGCGGGCAGGCTCGCTCGAGCTCCACGACCTGCGGTACGTCGCCACGCACCTGCCACTGCGCCGGCCCGGTACGACCACGCGGCCAGCGATCGAGCACGATCCGGTCCCGCTGCGGTTCGAGCCGGACGATGGTGGCTTCCTCCCCGTCCGCACTCGCCTGCAGCAGCACTCCGAACGACTGCGTACCCGCATCCACGTCAACCGTCAGCGAGATCAGGCAGTGCTCGGGAATCGTGTCCCCGACCCACGCGGCGTACCGATCGATCGCGCCCCGCCCGGGCTCACCCGGGAGCTTCACGACCTCGACCTCGGAGTACGCCGCGACAACCTCCGGTGGGAACCCGAACGCCAGCGTCCCGTCGTCCTCCTGATGCGCTTCGAGTACGGCGAGATCTCCCGCCCATTGCCACGCATCCCCTTGTTTCGTGGGGATCCAGCCGATGAAGAAGCGCCGCCCGTCATGCTCGACCGACTTCGCCGCGTAGAACGCGCGCCCGTCAACCGTGTCGCGTCCCGGCGCGAGCCACGGCCCGTCCGGACCACGGGCGATCCGGTACCGCGTCTGGAACGCATCGGTGAACTCGGAGTACACCAGGTACCACCAATCGCCCCACTGGAAGACGTCCGGGCACTCCTGCGTGACGTACCGGTGCGGCTCCCACAACGGCTCCGCGAGCGTCCACTGCTCCAGATCGGTCGAGGTGAGCCGTGCGACGACGCCACACCGGCGATCCGGCCGATCGGCGTACCGGGCGGCCAACACCAGCTGCCACGGCTGATCGGGTGCCGTCCGATAGACGAAGGGATCACGCCAGTCCTGAGGGATGAACCCGTCCGGCGCGCCGAAGGTCAGTTCCGGTTGCTTGGTCCACCGGGTCGGATCGCCGGCACTCGTCGCGTGGCACACCAGTTGGAGACCGCGCCGCGGGTTGTGTCCGGTGTAGAACAGATGCAGCTGCGAGCCGTCGTACACCACGCTGCCGGTGTAGCAGTCGAAATCGTCCGCGTCGCGATCCCCACCAGGCAGGACGATGCCATGGTCGGTGTAGTGCACGAAGTCGGTCGTCGACACCAACGCCCACGGCATGCCACTCTCGCCCGCCGCCGGATCGTCCGGTCGCAGGTCGAGCAAGTAGAACAACCAGATCCGCCCGTCATGACTGAACGGAATGACGTCACCGACGAAGCCACGCTCGGGCCGCCAATGGATGCTCACGAGCGGCGCCGCGGCCGCGAGGTACGGCGAGGCGGGTCCCCGACCGAGTCGCGTTCGATCAACTGGCAGTCGACGACGACGCGTTCGGGTGCGTCGTCGGGTCCGGCCAGCACCAACTCGCCGGCCCGGCGCCCCAGCATCAAGTGCGGTAACGCGGCCGTGGTCAGCCGCGGCCGCACCTGGTCCGCGACGTCCGGCTGATCATCGAAGCCGACAATGCTGACGTCCTTCGGGCAGTCGAGACCCAGGTCGTGCAGCGCGAGCAGCGCACCGATCGCCATCCGGTCGTTCCCACAGACCAACGCGGTCGATCCGTGCTCGGCGACCGCTTCGGTCGCGAGGTCGTAGCCCGATCCGATCTGATACGTCCCGTACCGGTGCAGCAGGTCGGTCGGCCGCAGACCCGCGGCCCGGGCGGCGTCGGCGAAACCGCGCCGCCGTTCCTTGCAGGCGTAATCGTTGCGAGGCCCGCCGAGGAACGCGACCGCGCGGTGTCCCCGATCGAACACCGCCGCGGCCGCCGCGCGGCCACCGGCGTACTCGTCGGCCAGCAGGACCGTGTCGGCCTTGCCCGTCTCCGGCCAGCAGTTGACGAAGATCGTCCGGATCCCGTCCAGCCGCGGGCTCTGGTGCAACGGCTTCGGTGACGGCGAGGCGTACAGGATCGCGCCGACACCCTGCGCGAGCAGGCTCGCGACCGCGGCGTCGCCCTCCTCCGGGTCGTCGGTGGTGTCGACCACCATGCAGACGTAGTCGGCCGGCTGCACGACCTGCTGGATCCCGAGCACGATCAGACCGGCGTACGGCTGGGAGACGATCCCGTTGGTGACGACGCCGATCGTGAACGACCGGTTCGAGCGCAGTTGCTGGGCGGCCCGGTTCGGCACGAAGTTCAGCTCGGCGGCGGCTTCGAGCACCCGGCGCCGGGTCTCGGCCGCGACCGCGACGTCGCGACGGTCGTTCAGCACGAACGACACGGTCGGCTGGGACACGCCCGCGCGCCGCGCGACATCGGTCATCGTGACCCGCTTCGGCCGGTCCGCCGGTTGCTTCGCCATGGGTTCCCCTTCACGGTGGGCGACCGCAGTATTCAACCAGAGCGGACACCAATACGTATTGCGCCCCACCGTACACCGCTGCTACGGTCCCGGGTCAATACGTATTGGGCGGCATGCCGGGCCGTCCGGACTCCTCAAGGAGGCACAGCTATGACAGGCATCCAACTCCCCGGTGGCCCGCTCGCCCGCCGTACCCTGCTGAAGGCGGGTGCCGGAGGCCTCGGGCTGACCGCGCTGGCCGATCTGGCCGCCTGCAGCAACGACAGCGGCGGCGGCTCCTCGAAGTCGCTCAAGATGCTGTACTTCGGTGAACAGGCGCAGGCCACCCAGCTGCAGAACCGGCTGCAACCCCAGATCAGCAAGCTGGACCCCGCGATCACCTTCCAGATCTCCGCGATCAACGGCACCGACTGGAACGACTTCCTCGCCAAGGTGCTCACCCAGATCGCCGCCGGGACCCCGCCGGACATCATCAGCGTCGCCACCGAGGGCCTGCAGCTGATGGCGTCCAAGGAACTCGCGGTCCCGCTCGACGACTACGTCACCAAGGACCTGGCCGCGCTGAAGGAGTACTTCGCCGACATCCACCCCGCGCTGGTCGAGTCGATGATGTACCAGGGGCACCTGTGGGAACTGCCGGACAGCTTCAACGCGGGGAACATGTTCTACAGCACGGGCCTGTTCCAGCGCGCGGGTGTCGTACCGCCGAGCGAGAGCTGGACGCTCGAGGACTTCGAGGCGGCCGCGACCAAGATCGCCAAGTTCAAGGGCATCAACGCCTTCGGCTGGGTGGTCCGGCTCTGGGGCAGCTGGACCTCGTTCATGTACGCGAACAACGCCAACCTCCTCGAGGAAGGCAAGTACGACGGCGGCGACTGGCTGTGGAACAAGGCGTACGCCGGTGACGCGGCGGCCGCCGGTCGCAAGGGCGGCTGGAAGTGGGGCGCGCCGACGGCCAACTCCGACGCGGTGGTCGAGTCGCTGAACTACCTGATCGAGCTGACCAGGAAAGGTCTGTCGCCGTCGCCCGACGTCGGCGGTGGTGGCACGCTGCAGGGTCTGTTCGCGTCCAACCGGATCGGGATGTCGATCGGCGGCGGGTTCTGGGCCGGTGGCCTGACCAATGCCGGGATGAAGAACGGCAGCTTCGACGTGACGATGTTCCCGAAGTGGAAGAGCCAGCGGCACCTGTTCGGCGCCGGTGGGTACGCGATCTTCAAGTCGTCGAAGAAGAAGGACCTGGCCTGGGAGGTCCTCAAGCTGCTCGTCAAACCGGACACGTTCGACCTGGTCTTCCCCGGCAACGTGACCACGCCCGGCCGCAAGTCCCTGGTGACGGCCGAGCGATACGCCAAGACCGGCCCGAAGCACTGGTCGGTCTTCTACGACACGCTGACCAAGCATCCGGAGACGGCGCCGATCCCGGCTCCGCCGTACTACAACGCACTCGCCACCGCGCTGAACCAGCGCACCACCGAGGCGATCTCGTCCGGGAACGCGAAGGCGGCGCTCGACGGGTTGCAGTCCGACCTCGAGAAGGCCGCGGGGGCGAGCTGATGTCCGCGGTCACGGCGGCGGCCCGCGAGACCGTGGTGAAGCGGCGCAGCCATCCGATCGCGCATCGCGAGGCGCCGTTCGGCTTCGCGATGATCGGGTTGTCGGTGCTGTTCGTCGCGGTCTTCACCGCGATCCCGATCGTCGCCTCGCTCGGGCTGTCGTTCTTCTCCTGGGACGTGATCTCGAGTCCGCGGTACGTCGGTCTGGAGAACTACCAGCGGCTGTTCAACGACGGTCCGGTGCTGAAGTCGTTCGGCGTGACGCTCGGGATGGCGCTGGCCATCGTCGTACTCCAGCTGACCATCGGGCTCGCGCTCGCCGTGCTGGTCAACCAGCGCAGGCTGGTCTGGGTACGGACGGTATTCCGGACGGCGTTCTACCTTCCCTTGCTCGCTTCGACGGCGGCCGTGTCGATCTTCATGGGCTACCTGTTCGACTACAAGTTCGGCGTCGTCAACTACTACCTCGGCCTGCTCGGCATCCCGAACGTCCCGTGGCTGACCAGCGGTTTCGGCGCGGCCACGACGATCGTGCTGATCGCGGTCTGGCAGCAGGTCGGGTTCACGTTCGTACTCTTCGTCGCCTCGCTGATGTCGGTTCCCGAGGATGTCCTGGAGGCGGCGCAGATCGACGGGGCCGGGACGGTGCGGACGTTGCTGCGGATCAAGATCCCGTTGATCAGTCCGACGATCCTGTTCGCCGCGGTCGTTGCCCTGATCAACGCGATGCAGCTGTTCGACCAGCCGTACATCATGACCAAGGGCGGCCCCGGATCGGCGACCACCACGGTGACGATCTCGATGTACCAGAAGGGTTTCCAGAACCTGCAGTTCGGCTACGGCTCGGCCATCGCGATCGTCCTGCTGGCGGCGATCCTGGCGATCACCGGGCTGCAGTTCCTCGCGGCACGAAAGCTGGTGTTCTACCAATGAGTCTCGCCCGCATCGGCCGGATCACCGGTCTCCTGGTCCTGGTCATCGCCGCGATGGTTGCCCTCGGCCCGCTGCTCTGGACCGTCACCACGTCGTTGCGGACTCCCGCCGACGCGTTCAGCAACCCACCGCAGTGGTTCCCGCTGCACCCGGACTTCTCGAACTACGCCGCGGTGTTCGACCGGATCCCGATCGGCCGGTTCTTCGTCAACAGCGTGGTCGTCACTGGGCTGATCGTGGTCGGCCAGACGATCACCTGCACACTGTCCGGCTACGCGTTCGCGATGGTCAGCTTCCCCGGCCGGTCGGTAATCTTCGGGATCTTCCTGGCCACCATGATGGTGCCGCTGCAGACGATCATCATCCCGGTGTTCGTGATCGTCCGGTACCTCGGGCTCTCGGACAGCCCGCTGTCGCTCGTGGTCTCGGCGCTCGGCAGCGCGTTCGGGACGTTCCTGATGCGGCAGTACTTCCTGCAGATGCCCAAGGAACTCGGCGAAGCGGCACGGATCGACGGCGCCGGCCACTTCCAGACCTTCCTGCTGATCTACGCCAAGATGGCCGGTCCGGCGATCGCCACGCTCGCGATCCTGAACTTCTCCGGCTTCTGGGCGGAGTTCTACCGGCCGCTGATCTTCCTGCAGACCCAGGACAACTTCACGCTTCCGCTGGGGCTGGTCGGGCTGCAGGGCAACCTCGGCACCGGTTCGATCTCGGTGGTGCTGGCCGGCGTCGTGCTGGCGATCCTGCCGAGCGTCGTGCTGTTCGTCGTCGCCCAGAGGTACTTCATCGCAGGCATCACGGCAGGAGCATCACGGTGACCCAGACCCAGTCCGACCCGCGAACGATCGGTGCCGTCGCGCATCTCCGCCCGGCGTACCACGTCCGCCCGCCGCGCGGGTACCTGAACGACCCGAACGGGCCGATCGAGGTGGGCCAGGACGTCCATCTGTACTTCCAGTTCCGCCCGGCGCTGGATCTGGAGGTGCCGGTCGAGTGGGCGCACGCGAGCTCACCCGACTACGTGCGATGGAACCTGCACCGGCCGGCGATGGCACCGCAGCCGGGCGGACCGGACACGGACGGCTGCTGGTCGGGCAACACCGTGCTGGACGGTGACCGGGTCCGCGCGTTCTACTCCGGCCGCGTCGAGGGGCGCCCGTACCAGTCCGTCCTGACAGCAGCGTCGGACGACGGTGGGGCGTCCTTCGGGCCGGCGCGTCAGGTCGTCCCCGATCCGGCCGGGGCAGTCATGTTCCGCGATCCCTTCGTGTGGAAGGAGAACGGCACCTGGTGGATGGCCGTCGGTGCCGGGTACGTCGACCGCGGCGCGAGCATCGCGCTGTACCGCTCGACGGACCTGTCGCTGTGGACGGCGGTCGACCCGCTCGCCGAGCTCCCCCGTAGCCGCGTGGGTGGCGAGGACACCGGCGCGGCATGGGAGTGTCCGCAGGTGCTGACCCTCGACGGGCGCCGGATCGCGGTCGTGGCGTCGTGGTCGCCTGAGGGCGGTCCGGCGGAGGTGCTGTCGTTCGATGTCGACGTACCGGTGGTGCCGCGGCGGGTCGATCACGGGTCGAACTTCTACGCGGCGTCCGCCTTGCGCGACAGTCGATTCGGACCGCTCTTGTTCGGCTGGCTGACCGAGGGACGGGACCGGCCGGGGTGGGACGACTGGGCTGGGGTCATCTCGCTGCCGCGGGTCGTCTGGCTCGGCGCGGACTCGTCGCTTCGCAGCGCTCCGGTGCCGACCGTCGACACGCTCCGGGTCGGTGCGGCTGTCGGTGCGGATGGGGTGTCGACGGGTGCGCAGTGCGAGATCGCCGTACCGCACGGGGCTGGGCAGGTCGTCCTGCACTTCGGCGAGCGAGAGCGTCTGGAGATCACGCTGGACGCCGACACCCTGACGATCGACCGCACCGAAGCCAGTCTGAGTCGCCACGCGCACGATGGACGAATGCAGGTCGCGGACGCCTTCGATCCGGCGTCCGGGCGGCCAGCGGCCCGGGTCCTCGTCGACGGATCGGTGGTCGAGGTGTTCACCAGCGCGGGGCGCGTACTCAGTACCCGTGTCTACCCGACCACTCCTCCCCCGTGGCGCGTCGAGGCCCCAGCGAACGCGCAGTACTGGGGCCTCGCCCGCTGAGGACTACAGGCGAGTGGTGGCAGCGGGTCCGCGCCAACGCAGAACAGCCGGGGACATCGCGCGTGGCGATGTCCCCGGCTGCGGGGTCCTGCGGGTGTTACTCGCCGACCAGCTGGTCGTAGTGCGTGGTGATCGAGACCTCGTTGACACCGTCGAAGACGGCCGGGATCTTGCCGTACGCCGTCATCGCGGTGGCCGTGCCGTTCGCCTTGCTCATCGCGTACTGGTAACCGGACTTGGTGTCGTTGTCGACCGCCACGAGCAGCGTGCCGCCACGGGTGCCACAGCCCTGCGCCACCAGCGACTCGTACTGCGCGAAGCCGGTGGAGCGGATCAGCTTCAGCACCGGCTTGGCGCCGGCCGCGATCGGGATGTGCACGGTGTAGAGCGCACCCGAGGTCGTGGTCATCAGCAGCGTGTCGTACGTCGCGGTCTCGCTGATCACCGTCATCGCCTTGAAGCCACCGAAACCGGGCAGCGGGCCGAGCGCCTTGAAGCCGGCGCCGACGATCGCGTAGCGGTACAGGCTGCCGTTGGTGTTCAGGCCGTACAGGTACGCGTGCCGCGGCTGCGCGACGCTGTAGTTGGACGTGGCGATCGACTTGAAGCTGCCCCAGCCCGACCCGACCCGCTTGAAGGTCGGCACCGGCGGCTTGGTCTCGTCGTTCGACAGGTACGTCGTGTGCCGGTACAGGCTCGTGCCCTGCAGCAGCAGGCCGTAGTAGAAGAACTGCGTGCCGGACGCGTTCACGGCGCCGTACCAGGTCGCGTCCGCGCGGGTACCGACGTACTTGAACGGTTCCCAGCTGGTCGCGCGCGGCGGCTTGGCGGCCGTCACGTCGATCTCCTGCATCGTCCCCGCCGCGGTCGGCACGCCGACCCAGTTGATGCACGGACCGCCGGCGAACGTCTTCACAGAGCTCGGGTGGGCGGCCTTCTTGGACAGGTACGGCTTCGGGTCGGCCTGACCGGTGGCGGCGGCCGGAACCGAAGCGACGGTGGCGGCCAGCAGGCCCGCCCCGGCGAACGCAAGCGCGAAGCGCTGCAATTTCATAGGAGTTCCCCCTCCTTTGTGTCCCGAGCAGCTCGAGATCGCGCCGACTATAGCCGAGGGTTTCACCGGACGCGACAGTCTTGCAGCTTCCTGCAATCGCCTGCGGCAAGCCATCCGTGCGGAGTTCTGCCCTTTCGGGCAAGCACTCGACAGCCCGCGGCAGATCCCGGGCCCGATGTCATCAGATCTGGTGACGACCGGGGCGGGTCACGACGGCCAGAGTTGAGGCACCTCAACGAAACAAGGAGCCCAGGAATGAGCCGCACGGTAGTAGGCAACATCTCACTGTCCCTCGACGGCCGCGTGAACGGCCCGGGTGGCGACTACGACATGGGCTGGATCGCGCCGCACGCGGTCACGCCCGGCGCCCTGGCGCACATGAGCCTGGTGACCGAGCCCGCCACCACGGCGCTGCTCGGCCGGAAGAACTACCAGGGCTTCGGCGGCTACTGGCCGACCGTCGCCGACGACGAGACCGCGCCGGCCGAGAGCCGGGCCTTCTCCCGCTGGTTGAACCAGGTGGAGAAAGTGGTCTTCTCGACCACCCTCGACGAGGCGGCGTGGGAGAACAGCCGGCTGGCCACCGCGGACCCGGTCGCGACGGTCAAGGAGCTGCGGGAGCAGGAAGGCGGCGACATCGTCGTACTGGCCAGCGCGAGTGTCATCCGCGCGCTCCTGGCCGCCGGCGAGCTCGACCGTCTGTCTGTCACGCTCTGCCCGGAATTGGTAGCCGGTGGAGTCTCATTGTTCGACGAGACCACCGCTGCGTCGTCGTGGACCCTCACCGACTCCACGGTGACCGAGAGCGGCGCTCTTTGCCTGCTGTACGACCGCAAGGCCTGAACACGGCCCGACGCCCTCCAGTCCGTCAACTGGAGGGCGTCGGAGTTCATTCAGGACCGCGTACGGCGGGAGCGCGTCGCGGCGATCACCGCGATGCCAGCCGTGATCAAAGCCAGCGCAGCGAGCAGCAGACCCGCGCCGACCGAGCTACCGCTGTCGCCGAGTTCACCGCCAGGCTTCTCTGGCGTGGTCGGCGGTGGCGTCGGCCGACCCGGCTGCGGCGGCGTGACCTTCACCGTGACCGAGCTCTTGTTGTCGTTCGGGTCCGGATCTGGTGTGGTCGACTCCACCGTCGCAGCGTTCGTCACCGAGGTTCCGCCGTACGTCGTGTCGACCACGACGTCCAGTGCGACCCGTGCCGTCGTACCCGGGTTGATCCGGCCGACCGCACAGGTGACGTTCTGGCCGTCGGCTGTGCAGTTCCCCGGTGTGCTGGTGAGCCGGAGTCCGTTCGCGAGTACGTCGGTCACCACCACGCCGGCCGCCGACGACGGGCCATCGTTGTGTACGGCGATCGCGTACCGCAGCGTGTGTCCGGCGACAACCGTCTCCGCCGAGGCGGTCTTGCTGACGCTCAGATTCGCGAACTGCTTGGTGCGGCCACTGACCTTCGCCTCGTTGTTCGGGACCACCGGGTCCGAGGTGGAGGAGCCGACGCGGGCGGTGTTCTCCAGCGTCCCGCTGTACCCGGGCACCACGGTCGCGTGGATCGTGGTCTTGATGGTGGCGCCTTCGGCGAGTACCGGCGTACCGCACTGGACCGTGCCGGCCTCCGGGGCGTCTGGTGCACCCGGTGCGAGCGGCGGCAGGATGATGCAGGAGCCGCCGGTCGCGGTGACGTTGGTCAGGCCGCGGGGCAGCTCGTCGGTGATCTCCACCAGGCGGGCGTCGGACGGGCCGTTGTTCTTCACCGTCAGCGTGTACGTCACCGACTGACCGGACACCGGTTCGGCCGGCGACATCGTCTTGGTGATCGCCAGGTCCGCCAGCACGGTCACCGGCGACTCGACCGTGCCCGTGTTGTTCTCAGGGTCAGGATCGGCCGTCGGCGACGTGGCGGTCGCGGTGTTGGTCAGGCTCGCCCCGTCGTACCCCGAGGCGAGGCGCACGCGCAGCGCGACGACCTGCTGCCCGATCGGCAGGTCACCCAGCGCGCAGCGCACCGCCCGGCCCTCGACCGTGCAGCCCGCCGGCGCGGAGCTGATGGTCAGCCCAGCGGGCACCGTGTCGGCCAGGACCACCGCACGCGCGGTCGACGGACCCGCGTTGGTCACGACGATGTTGTAGTCGAACGTGCTGCCCGGTGTGACGCCGGCCGGGTCTGAGGTCTTCGTGACGCTCAGGTCCGCCTGCGTCTCGACCGGAGTCGTCACCGTGGAACTGTTGTTGCTCTCGTCCGGATCGGGCACCGGCGAGGTCGCCGTCGCGGTGTTCGCCAGCGACTTCCCTTGGTACGCCGTATCGAGCGCCGCCGTGATCACCACGGTCGCCGTCTCACCCGCGGCGATCGTGCCGAGCGCACAGCTGATGTCCTGGCCGGCTGTCGTGCAGGCGCCCTGCGTCGGGTCGGCCGTGGTCAGCGTCAGTCCGGTCGGCAGACTGTCAGCGGCCGTGACCGCCGTGGCATCGGACGGACCGTGGTTGACCACCGTCAACCGATAAGTGACACCGCCACCGGCGACGACCGTCGCTTCGTCGCTGGTCTTGATCACCTCGACGTCCGCGACCCGCTGCACCTCGCTGGTCACCGAATCCTCGTTGTTCGAGGGATCCGGATCCGTCGTCGTGCTGGTCACCGTGGTGCTGTTCGTGACCGCCGCGGTCTGCCCAGCGGCGACCGCCACCCGGATCACGACCACCGCGTTGCCACCGGCCGCGACCGTCCCCAACGCGCACGTCACGGTCGGCCCCGGCGTCGTGCAGGTGCCGTCCGCACTGGTTGCCTGCAGCACCGACAGCCCGGCCGGTACGGCGTCCGACACGGACACTGCCTCCGCCGTCGACGGACCGTCGTTGTGCACCGTCAGCGTGTAGACCGCCTCGCCACCGGCGATCAGCGAGGCCGGCGCCACCGTCTTCACGATCGACAGGTCGGCGGCCGTGGTCACCGTGGTCTCGGCCGAGTCGCTGTTGTTCCGGTCGTTCGGGTCCGGCGTCTGTGAGCTGATCGTCGCGTTGTTCACCAGCGTTCCGGCGGGCTGGTCCGGCGACACTGTCACAACTACCGTGACGGTCGCGTCGTCACCCGGCGCCATCCGGCCGACCGGGCAACTGACGACCGGCTCGGACAGTGCGGGGTTCTGGGTGCAAGCGCCACCAGGCCCGGTTCCGCGAACGAACGCCGTACCCGATGGCAGGGTGTCGGTGATCACCGCACCGACCGCGTCCGAAGGTCCGGTGTTGTGGACCGCGAGGGTGTAGGTCAGTTGGTTGCCTGCGACAACGGTCGCGGGCGCGGTCTTGGTGACGGACAGGTCAGCCTCGGCTCGCACGCTCGGCGTGGTGGTCGAGGTGTTGTCGGAGGTCGTCGGATCCGTCGGAGTCTCCGAGTCGGCTGTCGCGGTGTTGCCCAGCTCTCCTGGCTCGGTGGAGGCGGCGACCGTCCCGGTCACCGTGACCACGAAGCTGTCGCCGGCCGCGAGAGTCGCCGCCCGGCAGCGCACCTGGCCACCTGCGGTCGTACAGGTCGCGCCGCCGGTCGCACTCGCCGACACCCCGGTCACCGCATCCGGTACGTCGTCCACCGCCGTGACGCCCTGCGCGTCCGACGGTCCGGTGTTCCGGACCGTCAGCCGGTAAGTGATCGCCTTACCCGCGATCACCGGGTCCGGTGCGGCGGTCTTCGTGATCGTGATGTTGGCCTGCGCAGCGGTCGTCAGCGTGTACGTGGCCGAGTTGTTCTCGTCGACGGGGTCAGGCGTCGGCGACGCGACGGTCGCCGTGTTGGCGAGATCGTTCGGTGGCGCACCTGACGGAACGTTTGCCACCACAGTCACGGTGACGACGTCACCCGGCGCCACCGTGCCGAGTGAACAGCTGACGGTGCCGCCGGCCGCGGTGCAACTGCCGCTCGAGGTCGTTGACGAGACGTACTCCAGCGGCGCCGGCACCGGATCGGTCACCTTCACCGACTGCGCCGCGGACGGGCCGTTGTTCGTCACGGTCAGCGTGTAGGTCAGCGGCGCGCCGGCATGCACGGGGACCGGCTGAGCGGTCTTGGTGATCGCCAGATCGGCGCTCGCCGTGACCTTGTCCGTGGTCCGTCCGGTGTTGTTCGAGTCGTCCGGGTCAGGCGTCGTACTGCCGGCGGTCGCGGCGTTCGTGAGCTCGCCGACCGCCTTCGGCGACACGGTCCCGGTCACCGTGACCGTCGCGGTCGATCCGGCCGTCAGGTCACCCAACGCACACGCGACCTGCCCGGAGCTCACCGCGCACGACCCTGCCGAGGTGTCCGCGGTGATCCCGGTGACGGCCGCCGGCACGTCGTCCTTCAGCTGCACGGCCTTCGCATCCGAAGGACCCGCGTTCCGCACCTTGATCTGATAGGTGATCGGCTCTCCGGCGACGACAGGCTTCGTCAGCGTGGTCTTGGTGACCACCACATCGGCCTTGGCCGCGCCGGGAGTCACCGTCACGGTGCCCGTGTTGTTCGAGTCCTCCGGGTCGGGGGTGTCGCTGTTCACCTTCGCCGTGTTCTTCAGCGCGCCGCCGGTAAAACCGGAGTCCAGTGTCGCCGCGATCCGCACCGTCACGCTCGCCCCGGCCGCGAGGCGTGCCAGCGTGCAGCTGACGTGCTGGCCGGCCGTCGCGCAGTTCGCATCCGACTGGACGCCGGTGATCGCGAACGCCGTCGGGACCGTGTCGGCGACCCGCACCTGCTCGGCGTCCGACGGTCCGTCGTTCCGGATGGTCAGCGTGAACACGACGGACTCACCCGGTGCGGGACTCGCCGGCTCCACGGACTTGACCAGCGCGAGGTCCGCCGTACGGGTCACGTCGGTGGTGACCGAGGACGTGTTGTTGTCCGGGTTCGGATCGGAGGTCGAGGTGGTCACCGTGGCGACGTTGGTCAGGCTCGTGGCGGTACTCGCGGAGGAAACCTTGACCACGACGGTGATCGTGGCGCTCGCCCCGGAGGCGATGGTCCCGAGCTCGCAGGTGGTCGACGCACACGTGCCCTGCGTAGGCGTCGCGGACACGAGCTGGACGCCGCCGGGCAACGTGTCCGTGACCGTCACATCGCGCGCGGGACTCGGGCCGTTGTTGCGGGCAACCAACGTGTAGGTGAGGTTGCCGCCGGCCGCGACCGGGTCGGGCTTCGCGGTCTTGGTGATCGACACGTCGGCCTCGGCCGCGACCGGAGTGTGCACCTCGTCGGTCCGGTACGTGTACTGCTTGTTCAGCGTCTCGGCCGTGTAGTCGAGCAGACCCGTGTTGTCCAGTGTGGTCCCGGCCGCGGCCTTGTCGACGGTCACGCGGAACCGCACCGTACTGCTCTGGTCCTTCGTCAACCGGCCGCCCGTCGTGGCGTTCGCACCGGTGCCGACCCGGAACCGGACCAGCCGCGAGCTTCCGTCGTACTCCGCCTGGTCGTCACCGGATCGATCGGTCTTGGCACCGGAACCTGCGCCGGAGACCACGCCGAGCGAGCCCGGGACGTACGTCGTGTTCGCGGGCAGCGGATCGCGCACCGTCGCACCGAGCGCGTCGTCGTCACCGGTGTTGCTGTAGCTCAGCGTGTATTCGAGGGTGTCCCCAACTTTCGCCGGCTCGTTGCCGGACAGGTTCCGGACCGTCTTCGTGCCGAGGATGGTCGGCGCGTACAGGTCGATCTGGGTGGTCAGCGCGGCCGGGTAGTACACGTCACCGGTGCTGGCGAAGGTCAGGTCGGCACTGGTCGAGTTGTTCGGCAGGATGCCGGCGGCGTCCACCACCTTGGCATCCATGCCCAGGTTGTTCACGGCGGCCGGGGACCGGTCGGTGAGGTTCGTACCGCCGTCGGTGATGCGGCTGCCGTAGAAGTTCGCGGACGGGTTCTGGGTGTCGGCGAGCCGGGTGCCGTTGACCGCGAAATAGTCGCCGGTGATGCCGGCGTCCCCTTCGTACGTGACGCTGCCGAACCGGGCGTTCACCGCACCGCTCGGCGGCGCCAGGAAGCCGGAGATGTTCGTCCGCACCGGCTCGCCGCTACTCACCTTCGCGTACCCGTTGAAGACGCTCAGATCGCGCAACGGCTCGTCGGCCTGCTGATAGGCGATCACCAGGCTCCACCCGGCGTACCGGTCGGCCCCCGTCCCGGTCGCCACGTCGGCGCCCCAGTACTGACCGTTGCCCCCGGCCCGCACCAGGTCGGTGACATCCAGGTACGACGAGTAGTCGTTCTTCGACCCGGTGTTCAGCAGGTCGGTCCGGCTGGCGGTGACAGTCTGGTACTTCGTCTCGCCGGGCACGCGCAGGCGCATCGTCGTACCGTCGTCGGTGCTGGCCGTGCCGCCCTTGCCGGCGCCGCGGGCGGCACCCCAGAACAGGCCGGCGTACAGCACCTGCGCGCCGGAGGGCAGACTGACGCCCGCGCTCGATGACGACCTGGTGGACGGGTCGGAGTCCGTGTCCAGGAGCTCCATCGTCCAGTCGTTGTTGTTCGCCGACGAGCTCCCACCGGCCAGCGACGCGCGACAGGCCGCAGACGTCCGATCGCAGGTCAGCAGGCTGTTGCCGGTAATCCGGATCGCGCCGTTCGTCTGCGCGCCGAACACCTTGCCGAACTCCCGGACGGTGTCCGCCCTGGCCGTTGCCGGCAGCACCAACCCGGAGGTGAGAACGAGCAGCAGAGCGAGCAGCATCCGCACCCGAGCGGCCATCTGAAGTCCCCGTTTCTGTCAGCAGTCGCCCGCCAGACCTACCACACAACAGACCTCAGAGTAACCATCTCACTACCGTATGTGGCAACATCTCGTTGCCAGCTCCCCCTATCTCCCCCCACCGGCCACCCACCCCCCGCCCGCGCCGCGGCCCCAGACCAGCACACCCAACCCCCGCCACCTGCCGCCTCCCGCCCCCACCCCGAGCCCCCGAGCACCGGCCGCAGTCGCTCGCCGAGTCGTGAGGATCGGTTGCCGATTCTGAGCCGCACTCCACGACTCGGCGGACGTGGTACCAACCAATCGGCACGACTCGGGGACAACCGGCCCCCACCACCCCACCCCCAGCACCTCACCCCACCCGAGCACCCGTGTACCCGTGTACCCGTGTACCGGCCGCAGTCGCTCGCCGAGTCGTGAGCATCGGTTGCCGATTCTCAGCCGCACCCCACGACTCGGCGGACGCGGTACCAACCAATCGGCACGACTCGGGGACAACCGGCCCCCACCACCCCAACCCCAGCACCTCACCCCACCCGAGCACCCGAGCACCCGAGCACCCGAGCACCCGAGCACCCGTGTACCGGAGTACCGGCCGCAGCCGCTCGCCGAGTCGTGAGCATCGGTTGCCGATTCTGAGCCGCACTCCACGACTCGGCGGACGCGGCACCAACCAATCGGCACGACTCGGGGACAACCGGCCCCCACCACCCCAACCCCAGCATCTCACCCCACCCGAGCACCCGTGTACCGGAGTACCGGCCGCAATCGCTCGCCGAGTCGTGAGCATCGGTTGCCGATTCTGAGCCGCACCCCACGACTCGGCGGAGGTGGCACCAACCAATCGGCACGACTCGGGGTGGGAGCGGGCCGCTTGACACGACTCACCGTTGACGCGTGGCGGAGACAGGCGCGCCGGAGACGAGCGCGGCGCGGGGTGAACGCGTTCCGGGTGACGGACGTGTCGCGGGGCCGGCAGGTGCCGGGGGCGAACGCGGCGCGGGAGCGGGCACGTCGCGAGGGCGCGAACGCGACGCGGGAGCGGGCACGTCGCGAGGGCGCGAACGCGGCGCGGGGGCGGGCGCGTTGCGGGGGCGGGCGCGTTGCGGGGCGGGCGCGTTGCGGGGCGGGCGCGTTGCGGGGCGGGCGCGTTGCGGGGCGGGCGCGTTGCGGCGGGCGCGTTGCGGGGCGGGCGTGTTGCCGGGGGCGGATGTGGTCCGGGCTCGTGGGGAATGCGGGTGGTGTGGGGGTCAGGTGATAGGGGCTTGGGTGGCTTGTAGGAGTTCGGGGCGGGTTACGCTGGAGGCCAGTTCGACCAAGGCGAAGGGTCGACCTCGTCGTCGTAGGGGAACGGCCCGACGCCCAGGACACCGTTTTCCGCCTGCACCGTGACCGACGACCCGGCCCGCAGGTAGTTCGGGACCAGCAACGGCAGACCGATGCCGAGGTTCACGTATTCGCCGTGGTTCAGCTCGGTGGCCGCCTGCGCGGCCATCTGGTCACGTCCAAGGCATGTCACGTCTCCCGCGGCCGGGTCGTGCGCTTCTCGATACTCTTCCGCGCCGCCTGCTCGGCGGTCAGCGGTACGACGCGCTGCACGAACACGCCCGGCAGATGGATCGCGTCCGGCGCGAGCTCGCCGGTCTCCACGACCCGCTCGGCCTCGACGATCGTCAGCCGCCCGGCCATCGCCGCGACCGGGTTGAAGTTCCGCGCCGCCGCATGGAAGACGCAGTTCCCGGCCCGATCGGCGACCGCGGCCCGGACCAGTGCCACGTCGGTGACGATCGCCTCCTCCAGCACCATCTCGCGGCCCTGGATCGTCCGTACCTCCTTGGCCGGTGACGCGACCGCGACCGTCCCGTCCGGCGCGTACCGCCACGGCAGGCCGCCTTCGGAGACCAACGTGCCGACCCCGGTCGGCGTGAAGAACGCACCGATACCGGCCCCGCCCGCGCGCAGCCGCTCAGCCAGCGTGCCCTGCGGGGTCAGCTCGACCGTCAGCTCCCCCGCCAGGTACTGACGAGCGAATTCCTTGTTCTCCCCGACGTACGACGCGATCACCCGGCTGATCCGGCCGCGTTCGAGGAGCAGCCCGAGACCGGCGCCGTCGACACCGCAGTTGTTCGAGACGACTGTCAGATCACCGGCACCCTGCTCGAGCAACGCCTCGATCAGGAACCACGGAATCCCCGCCAGCCCGAACCCACCGACCGCGAGACTGGTCCCGTCCGGCAGGTCGGCGACCGCCTCGGCCGGAGTCGCGACCACCTTGTCCACACTCATGCGCCGTCCTCCTGGAGGTGGGCGATGACGGCCGTCGTCACCACGTCCGGTCGTTCCGCGGCGGGTGGGGTCGCGACCTCCGGGACGACGAGAAGTTTGCCGTCAGCAACCGACGTGGCGATCCGCTCCAACTGCCACGGCGGGGTGGCCGGGTCGTCGACGCTGGCGATCGCGAGGGTCGGTGCGGTGATCAGCGGCAGGTCGTCGACGAGGTCCATCGCGGCGATCACCTCGCAACAGGCGACGTATGCGGCGCGTGGGTTCGCGGCGACCATTCCCTCGGACTCCTTGCGGACCCGCGGGTTGCGAAGCCGACGACCTGGAAATGCCGCTCCCACTCGGCGCGATTGGCGTCCCACATCTCCCACCTTGACCCGAGCGAGTTCGCCAGTACGACGGGTGGCGCGCCGGGGCGGCCGCTGACAGTGTGGGCGACTCTCATCGGACGGCCTCGAGGATCGCCTCGATGCCCTGACCGCCGCCGATGCAGAGCGTCTCCAGCGCGTACCGGCCGTTGCGCCGGCGCAATTCGCTGTACCAGCTCGGTGAGCACGGCGGTGGCGGGGTCGGCCGCGGACAGAGCGGAGAGCGCGCCGCCGAAGCGACCCGCCGGAGTACGGATCGGTTCACAGATCACGACGTCGCTCATGGCTTCGACGGTAGGCCGCCGGGACCGATATGGAGAAATACACATTTACGCTTGATCGAGACTCTGCCAATATCAATCGGGTGGAGCTACGCCATCTGCGGTACTTCGTCGCAGTCGCCGAGGAACGACATTTCGGCCGCGCGGCGGCCCGTCTGCACATGGCCCAGCCGCCGCTGTCCCAGCAGATCCGTCAGCTCGAGAGCGAGCTCGGCCTGCAACTCCTCCGCCGTACGACGCGACGCGTCGAGCTGACGCCCGCGGGCGAGGCGTACCTGGTCCGCGCCCGGCAGATCATCGCCGCGGTGACGTCGGCCGCGGGCGAGGCACAGCGGGTCGCCGCGGGTCTGCAGGGCCGGTTGGTGATCGGGTGCGTCGGCTCGGCGACGTACAGCCTGCTGCCGCAACTGGTGCGGACGTTGCGTGACGAACTACCGAGCGTCGAGGTGGCGGTCCACGGCGAGATGCTCGCGCCGGACCAGGTACGGGCGCTGGGGGACGGGCGGATCGATCTCGGCCTGCTGCGACCACCCGTCGAGGACGAGTCACTGCACGTCGAGGTACTGCGGGCCGACCAGCTGATCGTGGCGATGCCGGACGGGCATCGGCTGGCCGGGCGGCGCCGGGTGCGGCTGGCCGATTTGGCCGACGAGGACTTCGTGATCCACGCCGGCGGCGGGCGATCGGTGATGCACGACACGGTGCTCGCGCGCTGCCGGGAGGCGGGATTCGAGCCGCGTGTCCGGCACGAGGTGGCGGAGACGTCGACGCTGGTGACGTTCGTCGCGGCGGGGCTCGGAATTGCCGTCGTACCGGCACCGGTGGCGGAGCTGATGGTGCCCGGCGTCGCCTACCGCACGCTCGGCGGGCAGGCTGCGGTGGAGTTGGCTGTGGCGACGCGCGTGGACGACAAGGCGCCGCACCTGCAGCGGGCGCTGGCCGTCCTGACCGGACTGGTTCAGTAGAACCCGTCGCGGCCCTGGGCATCGTGCCGGCGGATCCCGCCAAGCAACCGGAGGTACGTCGCCACTCCCGACGGACCGGCTGCGACCATCGTCGTAGCCGGTCCACCCCTTAGGAGTTCCCGATGCTCTTCCACGTCCACATGCAGGTCAGCCTCCCCGCCGACATGGATCCCGCCGTCCGGGCTGACCTCGTCGCCCGCGAACGCTCACGGGCCATCAAGCTCCAGGAGTCCGGGGTGTGGCCGCAGCTGTGGCGGATCGTGGGCGAGTACGCGAACATCAGCATCTTCGACGTCGAGTCGAACGACGAACTGCACGACCTGCTGTCGAGCCTGCCGATGTTCCCGTACATGAAGCTCCAGGTCACCCCGTTGGCGAAGCACCCGTCGAAGATCTGAGGGTCAGCTCGACCTCGTTGCGGCGCAGGGTGAGGTGACCGCCGGCGGCCTCGGCGCACCGGCGGGCGATGTCCAGCCCCAGGCCGGTCGAACCACGGTCACTGCGCCCGCGCTCGCCCGCACCGAGCGGGATCCCGGGACCTTCGTCGGCGACCACGATCCGGACGCCGGAATCCGTCGGCGTCACCGTGATACGCGCCGGAGTCCCGTCCGGGGTGTGCGCGACGACGTTCTCGACCAGTGCGTCGAGTGCCGCGCCGAGGTCCTCGGCCGACGACCGGACCGGCGCCGCGGACCTCGGCAGGTCGAGCGTCAGTTCCCGGCCCTGATCCTCGAACAGCGGCGCCCAGAAGGCCGCTCGCTGCCGCGTCACGTCGACCGCGTCGCAGTGCGGCACACGGCCCTCGCGCTGCGGCCGCCGCGCCGCGCTGATCACCGCGGTGAGCGTCCGCTCGAGAGCAGTGACCTGGGTGTTGAGTTCCTCGGCGCTCTCGCGATCCGGCAGCGCCTCGACCTGCAGCCGGAGCGCGGTCAACGGCGTGCGCAACCGGTGCGACAGGTCCGCGACCGCCTCGCGCTCGACCGCGATCACCTCGTCGATCCGGTCGGCGAGCCCGTTCAGCGCGGCGCCGACCTTCGCCACCTCGGTCGGGCCGGTGGTCGGCGCGCGGGCTTCCATGTCGCCCTGGGCCAGCCGCTCCGCCGTACTCGCGGTCTCTTCCAATGGGCGCGCCATCCGTCGTGACACCAGCTCGGCGCCGACGATGCTGAGCAGGAGGACGAGCAGGCTTCCGCCGACGAGGATCAGGACCCGCGGCACGAGTCCGTCGTACAGCTCGTCGTTCGTCAGGTACAGGCAGACGGACGCGGGGCCTTGCGGCGTACCGACGCCGACGTCGACCGCGAGACCGTCGTCGAGGCCGCGGTAGTCCGCGTCGCCGACCTTCGGCGGGCCCTTCCGGCCGTCGTCATCACCGTCGCCGTACCCGGCCGGCACGTCCTTCGGCGTCGGCACCCCGCCCGGCGGTGGGCTCCCGAGGATCGTCCCGTCGGCCATCCGCACCGAGATCTGCCCCGGCCCGTCCGGCAACCCGTCGAGGTACGCCGTGATGTCGTCGGCCGTGTGGTCCCGGTCGCCGACGTAGTACGCCACCGCCTCGGCCCGGTACCGCGCCTTGTCCTTCGACTCGTTGGCGGTCGTGGTCCGCAGCAACAACACCAGCGGTACGGCGAACGCCAGCACCACCAGCGTGGTCATGCCGACCGAGAGGAACAGGATCCGGCGGCGCATACTCAGCTGTCCGCCTCGGCGAGCTTGATCCCGACACCACGGACACTGTGCAGGAAACGCGGTTCCGCCGCCGTTTCCCCGAGTTTCCGCCGCAACCACGACAGGTGGACGTCGACCGTCCGGTCACCACCGCCCCACGGCAGACCCCAGACCTCCGCGAGCAACTCCCGCTTCGTCACCACGGCCCCCGGCCGCCGCGACAACGCGAGCAGCAGGTCGAACTCCTTCCGGGTCAGATCCACCGCCGCCCCGTCGACCGTCACCTCGCGGCTGCGCGGGTCGATCCGCAGCCCACCGATCTCCACGGTCGACTCCGCCTGCGGATCCTGCCCGAGCCTCCGCAGTACGGCCCGAATCCGCGCATCCATCTGCGCCGCACTGAACGGTTTGATCACGTAGTCGTCCGCGCCGGCATCCAGCAGCCGTACGACGCTGGCGTCGTCGTCCCGGGCCGTCGCCACGATCACCGGGACGTCACTGACGGCACGCACCATGGCGAGCACGTCCCGCCCGTCGAGATCCGGCAGGCCGAGATCGAGCAGCAGCACCTCGGGCTTCTCGCGCGCCACGGCGGCGACCCCGTCGGCACCGGCCGCGACCGCGGAAACGACATGCCCGGCCGCCGTCAGCGACTTTCCCAACGACGCCCGAATCGCGTCATCGTCCTCGACCAGCAACACCCGAGCCATGCCCCGAGCGTATCCGCCATCCCCTCAAGCCCAGCTCAAGCCGCGGTTAAGCTCACGCCCGCCTCCGCCCCGCGGCGCGGGTCGCGCGGTCCGCGGCGCCGCTCCCGGGGGTCCGCGGCGCCGGTCGGGTAACTTTTGGCCGCCAGATGGCACTTTCTTTCCCTAAAGCTGCGACTCTCCGAGGCGCCGGCTCACGGGAGTGAGTTCCGTGGGGTGGAGGTGCGGGTTCCGCGGCAGGGCTCCGGGCACTGGCGCCGGATGCGGATTCCTGGCGGCTCAGGGTGGGGGTGGTTTGAGACCGGAGGTTCGGAGTTCGAGGGTGGCGAGCTCGGTGATGACGGTGCGGTCGCCTTCGCGCCAGGCGGCGACCGGGTCGTCGGAGATCCGCGCGAGTTTGTGCATCGGCTGGTTCGCCATCGCCCGCAGCGCGAACAGATCCAGGTCCGCCGCATTGTCGATGAACTTCTGCGCCGCGGACGCCCGCCGCGAGAACCGGATCCGCCGCGGCAACCAGATCAGCAACGCGAACAGCACCGGTAACCCGATCGTCAGCCCGGCGAGCAGGTACGCGAGCTGCTCGACCGCATGCGCCTGATCCCGCCCCGCCTGCGCCAGCTTCCCCGCCGCCCCCGCGGCCCCGTCGATCGGCGCCCGCAGTTGGTCCCCCACCGCCGGTACCTTTCCGATCGGCTCCGACATCCGCCGCAGATCCCCGGCCAGCCCGTCCCCCGCCTCAGCCGCCTTCCGCCCCGGCGTCCCCAACGCATCCGTGATCCGGAACACGAGCAGCCCGAGCTCGACACACAGCCAGACCCACCCGACCAACACCAGATCGCCCACCACCTGCCCAACCCGCTGCACCCCCACATCGGAGTAGAGCTTCACCACACCGCCCTTCCTGACCCCGGCTCTCGTCGGCCGCGACACTAGCGCGGCCACCACCACACCAACAGCCCCACGCGCCGCCCCGAAGACATGTACCCGTCCACCGAGCCCACCACGCCCCAAGCCACACTCACCAACAAGTGCGGCCACTCAGGCCGGTACGCCGGCTCACGACGAGACGCCGCACGGAAAGCACCCAGCGCGCCGAGCTGATACACACGCAGGTCCGCACCGCGAGCTGCAAACACGCTCGACCAGCACACCAGCGAGGCCCTCGGCACCGGAGCGCGGCAGCCTCCTCGCGCCACCAGCCCACCAGTCCCGCCGCGACGGACACCGACCAGCACGCCCGCGCCGACGACAGCCCACACTCCGGCGACGGCCGGAAAACCCACACCTGGGCGGCCAGGAGCACGCGGAGCAGGACCATCCGAGAAGCGCGGCGACGACGCAGCGCGCGGGATAGACAGTTCGCGGGAAGGACAGCAGTTACAGGTTGGTGCGGAGGTTCCAGAGGAGGGGGTAGTAGCGGAGGTCGAGGCGGCTGCGGAGGTAGTTGGCGCCGGAGGAGCCGCCGGTGCCGGGTTTGGTGCCGATCATACGTTCGACCATGACGACGTGGCGGGCGCGCCAGGCGGCGGCGAGTTCGTCGTGCTGGACGAGGGCTTCGGCGAGTTCCCAGATGGCGGCGTACTGCGAGCGGTCGCCGGCGATCTTGCGGAGGGCGGCGCGGAGGTTGTCCTCGGTGGTGGTGTCGAAACCGGCGGCCCGGAGTACTTCGAGATACGCGTCCCACAAGGTCGGTTCTTCGAGGCGCAGGCGCAACCGTTCCTGTTCCGCCTCGGTCAGCCCGCGGAACCGGCGTACGAACGACGGGTCCTTCGCCCCGGACAGGA
This sequence comes from Kribbella sp. NPDC004875, assembly GCF_042873375.1. Classification (NCBI taxonomy): domain Bacteria; kingdom Bacillati; phylum Actinomycetota; class Actinomycetes; order Propionibacteriales; family Kribbellaceae; genus Kribbella; species Kribbella sp. NPDC004875. The sequence goes on along the minus strand of NZ_JBIALI010000006.1, from coordinate 186,058 downwards.
ACTCGATCTCGCGGTACTGCACCGACTGGAACCCGGACGCCGGCGACAACCGGTGCCGGAACTCCCCGAAGTCCTGCGGTGTCATCGTCTCCAGTACGTCCACCTGCTGGATCAGCACCCGCTCGACGGTGTGCACCCGCCGCAGCAGATGGTCGGCCAGCCAGAGCTCGCCGGACAGCATCGCGTCTCGGGACGCCGTCAGCTCGTGCAGGATCTGCTTGAACCACAGCTCGTACACCTGGTGGATGGTGATGAACAGCAGCTCGTCGTGCGCGGGCGGCTCGGACTCGAGGCGCTGCTGGTCGAGCAGCTCGGTCAGCCGCAGATAGCTCCCGTAGGTCAGCCGCCCACCGTCCTCACCGAAATGGACGTCGACCCCACCCCACTGCCCCGCCACCCCGTCACCAGCACTCATGACACGGAGACTAACCGACCAGTCCGTGACTGGTCAGTGATTCATTCGTTGACCTAGGCGTAGAGGCCAAGTCGAGGAGTTGCATGTCCGCCACGGTCGAGACACCGATCGTCCCGGGACCGGTTCAGGGTCCCACCAGGGAAGAGCCGTTGATCGAGGCGTTGCTGCTCGACGACTACCGGTCACTGGTCCACCTCGCCTATCTGATCCTCCCGCCTGCGATCAGCCGGGCGAGGCGGGTGGCGGCGGCGCATGCGGTGGTCCACCGGGCGCTCCCGCCGGGGCTCGAACTGCCGGGTGAGCTCGAGCTGCCGTCGAGTCTCGTCGTCGCGTGGGACCTGCGCGTCCCCGCGACCCGGCACCGGGAGTTCCTGCGGCGCCGCGTCATCCAGGAGGCGACCCGCGAGGCGGACCGCCGGCCGGTACTGGCGCGGCTCGGGAGCGTGCTCGCCCCCGCCGACGGTCTCGGCTTCGACCCGTGCGCGACTCGGCCCGACCGCACCGCCTTGCGGCGCCGCCGCGCCCGCGGCCGCCGGGTGACGATCGCCACCACGATCCTGCTGACCACCGTCGTACTCGCGGCCTTGCTGCTGTCCTGACTTCTTGACGGGGTGCAGTCCGGCCCTTACCTTCAGTGACACCGCATTCTTCCTACCGCCCCAGGGAGATCCGTGATGCCAGTTGGAATCGTTTCCAGCACCGTTGTTTCCGCCCTCGCCCTGCTGATCGCACCGCTCGGCGCGCCCCCACCGGCGCCGGCCTCCGAGACCCCACCGGTGAACATGTCCACTCAGGCAACGATCTGCAACAAGTACTGCGACGCCCGCGACCCCGCCCTGGCACCCAAGGACCGGACGCCGGTCTCCACCACTCTGTTCGGCCGCACGATCACCCTGCACATCGATGACGACGATGCGATGGGCTGGGCCTCGATCGCGAGCGGCAGCCCCGGCGACGAGGTCTGGCTGGACCGTTCGATGGACGGCGGCCGCACCTGGGCCTCCGGCAGCCGCCTCGGCAACACCGCGATCCCGGCCGGGCAGACCGGATGGCGCACGCTGATGTACAACGCCGACGACTGGAACAACCTCGGCGTCGGTGCCCTCCGCGCCTGCGGCAAGGCCGGCGACCGCGCCGACATCGCCTGTACGCCGTGGGCTCGGCCCACCTGGAACGCCTGGGACCGCCGCACCGCGGCCGCGACAGCGCTGATGCAGAACTACAACCTCAGCACCGGCTTGTTCGACACCACCGGCTGGTGGAACTCCGCCAACGCCCTGAACGCGCTGATCGACAACATCCGGGTCAGCGGCATGCACAGCTACGAGTATGCGATCGCCCGCACGTACGACCTCAACCTGAACCAGTTCGAGGGTCAGTTCCGCAACGACTACATCGACGACACCGGGTGGTGGGGTCTCGCGTGGGTCGCGGCGTACGACCTGACCGGTGATGCGAGGTACCTGCAGACCGCGCGGGTGGACGCCGACCACATGGCGGCGTACTGGGACAGCACCTGTGGCGGCGGCGTGTGGTGGAGCGAGGCGAAGACGTACAAGAACGCGATCACGAACTCGCTCTACATTCAGCTCAGCGCACAGCTGCACACCCGGATCTCCGGCGACAGCACGTACCTGCAGCGCGCGCAGGCCGGCTGGAACTGGTTCCAGCACAGCGGCATGATCAACGGCTCGAACCTGGTCAACGACGGCCTCGACACGGCCACCTGCAAGAACAACGGCCAGACGGTGTGGACGTACAACCAAGGTGTGCTCATCGGTGCGCTCACCGAGTTGTCGAAGGCAACGAACAACTCGGCGTACCTGACCACCGCGCGCCAGCTCGCCGATGCGGGTACGACGGCCGCCTCGTTGCACACCTCTGACGGCATCCTCCGCGAACCGTGCGAGAACGGTGACTGCGGCGGCGACGGCCCGTCCTTCAAGGGCGCGTACTCGCGGGGCCTTGGGAAACTCAATGCAGCGCTTTCCGACCACCCGTACACGGCGTACCTGCAAGGTCAGGCCGATCGTGCGTTCAGCGCGGACCGTACGCCGATGGACCAGTACGGACTGCGCTGGTACGGACCGGTCGACAAACTTGACGCCGCGCGTCAGCAGTCCGCGCTCGACCTGCTCAACGCGGCCCCCTGACGGCGGTACGTTCGCGGTGTGACGACGATCTTCGAGCGCGCCGACTGCACCCTGACGCTGCGGATCGGCGACCGGATCGAGTACACGGTCGACGGCGGCGGTCGCCAGATCGTCATCGGTACGCCGCTCGAAGGTCTCGCCACGCTGACCGCCTCCCTCGGCCAGTCCGCCACGCTCACCGAAGCCAGCCGGGCCGCCGCCGTACGCGACGGGTTCGACCAGTACAACCCCGGGAGCATCGCCTCGGAGGTCCGCCGCTGGTGTCATCAGGCGGGCCTGTCGTCGACGTGGCAGGTCGACGGACGCCGTACCCACCGCGAACACATCCTCGCGGCAATCCCGCAGCCCGGCACCGACCGCAGAGTCACGCTCTCCGTGGCGTTCTGGACCGCGGGCGACGGCGACGAGTTCTCGTTCACCGAGCAGTACCGCAGGCCGACCGAGATCCTCGGCTACAGCTTCGGAATCGGTCTCCGGTACGACCTCCTGCCACGCCTCACGTCGTACCTCGAAGGAGATCGCGGAACGACGGGCGACCCGGAGGAACGCCTCGTCGCGGTCCTCGGCGAACTGGTTGCCCAAGGCACCATCAATCCGCTGGCCGGCCAGGGCAAGCTGCGCGAGCTGTTCGAGTCCTGGTGCCACGAGGCCGGTATCGACACCCGTCATCGCCACCGCGGGACCGACCGCCGCGAGACGCTGGTCACGGTCGGCACTCGGCCGGACCAGATCGCCACGGTCTCGTTCTCGATCAGTTCGTCTAGCCGGGAGGCCGGTATCCAGGAGGCGTACGGCACCGCGGACGAGAGCTGGCGGGACGCGCTCTACCAGTTGCGGTTCGGGCCTGACGAGCTCCCCAAACTCCATGCCTGGTTGACGAATCGGGTCGGTCCGATGGACGAACGGCTCGGCCCGGACGACGCAGTGGTGGCCGCCTTGCGAGTGCTCGCCGAACGTGGCGAGCTGACACCGCGGCGCCCGATGGAGGTTCGCGACCGGGTCGCGGGCTGGCTGACCGAGGCCGGTATGGCGTTCCGCAGCTACGGGTCGGCGTGGCGCGAGACACTGCTGCGCGTGCACCGGCAGCCGAACGACTGCATCTTCACGTTGTCGCTGACGATCGATCCCGCGGACCGCGACAAGGGCATCACGTTCACCGAGTTCTACGACTACGGACCGAGCGGCGACGATCCCGGCCGCGAGTACGGGTACAGCGTGCATGCGCCGTACGACGCCCTGGACACCTTGGCGAACGCCTACGCGCCCGGTACCCAAGGGCCCGCGCAGGATCGGCTCGTGAACGCTTTCAAGGATCTGGTCGCGACTGGGGAGCTCGGCGACCAGAGAGTGCTGAAGGCCAACCAGGAGACGGTACTCCGAGGATTCGAAGCCGCCGGAGTCACGGCGACTCCGGACGTGTGGGTGTGGCTCAACTCCGACTGACACCCGCACGCTGACGACCGTGACCGACGAGTAATGCCATGATGGCCGCATGGAGCTGAAGCTGTCGGCGTCGTACGACGCCACCCCTGAGGAAGTGTTCGCGATCGTCACCGACACCACGTTCCGCGAGCAGGCCTGCGAGCGGACCAAGGCGCTGTCGTACGACGTCCAGGTGAGCACGTCCGGCGCCGACACGGTGGTCCGCGTCCGGCGCGAGATGCCGGCCACCGACATCCCGGACATGGCCCGGAAGTTCGTCGGCGAGACGCTCACCGTCGTCCAGACCGAGACCTGGCACGCGGCCGCCGCGGACGGTTCGCGGACCGCGGACGTGGCCGGCGAGATCAGCAACACCCCGGTCACGCTGAAGGGCACCGCGAGCATCACCCCGAACGGCGCTCAGACCGTCCAGGCGATCGACCTCGACGTCAAGGTCGCCGTACCGCTGATCGGGAAGAAGATGGAGCCCTTCGTCGTCGACGCCATCCGCGCCGGCCTGGTGAAGGAGCACGACCTCGGCCGCGAGTGGAGCGCGAAGTAACCCGTGTCGCTGCGCTGACCTGATCACCTCCGGTGGCAACCTGAAAACAAGAGTCGCACCGGAGGTGACCTGTCGTCATGCGAAGTTCCCTGCGAAAGACCCGCGACCGCACCGTCCCCATCGCGGCCCCCGACACCGACCAGTACTGCGCCTTCTGCGCCACGGTCATGCCGTTCGAACGCCTCGACCCCACGGACTACCAGGTCGACGAGCCCAGCGAATGGATCTGCACCACCTGCGGCTCCGCCCTCCTGGTGGACCCACCAACCCAGGAAGTCACCCGAACCGCCTGACCCGAACCGCCTGACCCGCCCGCCTGACCCGACCGCCCGCCTGACCCGCCCGTCCGCCGCGGCGGCAGGTATCCGGGCCGCCGAACAGGTCCCGAACGGTTCCCGTGTCCGGGGACAGGAACCCGGGCCTGTCCACAGGAAATAACAGGTCCCCACCCACCAGTTCCTGTGCAAGGGCCCAACACTCGACGTGTCGGCGGGCTCAGCCCTGGTGGGGGTAGCGGTAGTCGGTCGGCGGGGTGAAGGTTTCCTTCATCGACCGTGGGGAGGCCCAGCGGATCAGGTTCCACATCGAGCCGGCCTTGTCGTTCGTGCCGGAGGCGCGGGCGCCGCCGAAGGGCTGCTGGCCGACGACGGCGCCGGTCGGCTTGTCGTTGACGTAGAAGTTGCCGGCCGCGAAGCGCAGGTACTCGGCAGCCTCGGCGATCGCGTGCCGGTCCTGGGCGATGACGGCGCCGGTCAGACCGTACGGCGCGGAGTGCTCCATACCCTTCATCACGCTCGCGTAGTCCGCGTCGTCGTACACGTGCACGCCGAGGATCGGGCCGAAGTACTCCGTGGTGAAGATCTCGTCGGTCGGGTCGTCGGAGACCAGCAGGGTCGGACGAACGAAGTACCCCTCGCTGTCGTCGTAGGTGCCACCGGCAACGACATCGATCGAGGATGTCGCCTGCGCCCGGTCCAGCGCGGCCTTGTGCTTGGCGAACGCGCGGTCGTCGATCACGGCGCCGATGAAGTTCGACAGGTCGGTGACGTCACCCATGGTCAGCGATTCGGTCTCGGCGACGAGGTCGTCCTTGATCAGGTTCCACACCGAGCGCGGCACGTAGGAACGCGACGCCGCCGAGCACTTCTGCCCCTGGTACTCGAACGCGCCCCGCACCATCGCGGTCTTCAGCACCGCCGGGTCCGCCGACGGGTGCGCGAGAATGAAGTCCTTGCCGCCGGTCTCGCCGACCAGCCGCGGGTACGTCTTGTACGCCGCGATGTTCGTTCCGACCGTCCCCCACAGCGACTGGAACGTCTTCGTCGAGCCGGTGAAGTGGATCCCCGCGAGGTCGGGATGCGTCAGCGCGGCCTTGCTCACCTCGATGCCGTCACCGGTGACCAGGTTGATCACGCCGGCCGGCAGGCCCGCGGCCTCGAACAGCCGCATCGTCCAGTGCGCGGCGAACTGCTGCGTCGGCGACGGCTTCCAGACCACGGTGTTGCCCATCAGCGCGGGCGCGGTCGGCAGGTTGCCGGCGATCGCGGTGAAGTTGAACGGGGTGATCGCGTAGACGAAGCCCTCGAGCGGCCGGTAGTCGACCCGGTTCCACACGCCCACCGACGAGATCGGCTGGTCGCTGACGATCTGCCGCGCGAACGCGACGTTGAACCGCAGGAAGTCGATCAGCTCACATGCCGCGTCGATCTCGGCCTGCTGGACGGTCTTGGACTGGCCGAGCATGGTCGCCGCGTTCAGCGTGTCCCGCCACGGGCCGGAGAGCAGGTCGGCGGCCTTCAGGAAGATCGCGGCGCGGTCGTCGAAGGACAGCGCACGCCAGGACGGCGCCGCCGCCAGCGCCGCGTCGACGGCGGCCTTGCCGTCCGCCTCGGTCGCGTTACCGAGGGTGCCGAGCACGTGCGCGTGCTTGTGCGGCTGCACGACCTCGATCCGCGCGCCGCCGCCGAGCTTCTGCTCGCCGCCGATCGTGCAGGTCAGGTCGATCGCACCCGCCGAGCCGAACTCCTTGAGCTTCCCTTCCAGGCTCGCGCGCTCGGCCGAGCCAGGCGCGTACCCCTTGACGGGTTCGTTGGCAGGCGTCGGGACCGCGGTGACGGCATCCATTCTGGGAAGCTCCTCTGCTGACTGGCCGGGAGGCCGGTGTAGGTGGGCGGCCTGCCCATCGGTGACACAAGCATGGTGCCATGACTGACCACCGGAAACGAACCTGACCACCGACCTGACCAGATCTGCAACTGGTCCGGTCACCAGCAGTGACTCAGCGGCGCCAGGGCATGTGTTGCAGCGCCCAGGTATTGCCGTCCGGGTCCTGGAACCAGGCGTAGAACACCCCGCCCAGATCCTCGGTCGGGCTGACCTCGACACCGCGCCCGATCAGCTCCTGGCGGGCCGCCTCGATGTCCTTCACGACCAGGTGCAGGCCGCGCTGGGAACCGGGCGGCATCGCCAACTGGTCCAGCCCAGTGGTCAGGCTGATCGAGCAGAACGACCCCGGCGGAGTCAGCTGGATGATCCGCACGCCTTCGGCCGGCGTCACGTCGACGTCGAGGTGGAAGCCGCACTGCTCGGTGTAGAACTGCTTGGCCCGCTCGATGTCGGACACCGGGATCGGGATCAGCTCCAGCAGGTACGCCCCCGGCTTCACCACGACCGCGCTCGGATCGTCCGGGATCTCGGAGAGGTCCTTCGGGATCTCGGTCGTCGTCGGCTGTACTGGCAGATCGGTCATAACGGTTTCCCCCACACCAGGTCAAGCCGACTTCTTGGTGGCCTTCTTCGCGGTCTTCTTCGCCGGAGCCTTGGCCGTCGTCTTCTTGGCGGCGGCTTTCTTCGCCGGCGCCTTCTTCGCGGCGGCCTTCTTGGCCGGAGCCTTCTTCGCCGGCTCCGCGTCGCCGGAGCCTCCACCCGCCCGCCGGGCCTTCGCGGCTTCCACAGAGGCCCGCAGCGCGGCCACCAGGTCGACGACCTCGGCGCCCTCGGTCTCTTCCTCTTCGGACTCCGGCAGCGGCACGCCTTCTGCCTTCGCCTCGACGACCTTCTCCAGCGCCTCGCGGTACTCGTCGTGATACTGGTCCGGGTCGAACTCGCCGCGCAGCGTGTCGATGTACGACGACGCCATCGCCTTCTCCTGGGACCGGATCTCGACGTCCTCAGGCGGCGCGGCGAACGACTTGTCCCGGATCTCGTCCGGCCAGAGCATCACCTGCAGCACCAGCACGTCGTCCACGGTCCGGAGCAGGCCGAGGCTCTCCCGGGACCGCAACGCGACCTTGACCAGCGCGTACAGCTCGGAGCCCTCGAGCGCGTCCCGGAGCAGCACGTACGGCTTCGCGCCCGGGCCACCGTCGGCGGCCAGGTAGTAGGACTTGCCGAGGTAGAGCGGGTCGACCTGGTCCGCCGGCACGAACTCGAGCACGTCGATGACCTTCTTGCTGGACAGCGGCAGGTCCGCGAAGTCGTCGGAGTCCAGCACCACCATCCGGCCGTCGGGCATCTCGTAGCCCTTGCCGATGTCGGAGTACGGCACCTCTTCGCCGTCGATCGAACAGATCCGCTTGTACCGGATCCGACCACCGTCGGCGACGTGCACCTGGCGGAACGAGATGTCCTTCTCCTCGGTCGCGGAGAACACCTTGATCGGGATCGTCACCATCCCGAACGAGATGGCCCCCTTCCAGATCGCCTGCATCGCCATCAGCTCCCGTCAGATTGATCCATGACCGATCCGTTGCGGCCCCGCGGCCCCTCCGCCGCGAGCAGGTCTGGAATCTCCTGTGTCGCATACCACATCAGGTCTTCACCCTCGCACGAATCCAGGGCGAACACCGCGTCGTCGTCACCGTTCTGAGCGGCCTCCCAGAGGTCCGCGGCCTTCCCGACCACCGGCACCGCGTCGGCCGAGTCCAGGTGCACCGACGCCACCAGCCGCCACGGGACCACCACGTGCAGCTCGAGCCGGGCGTCACCGAGCTCCACCGACCCGTCGACCGGCGGTACGGCGCTCACCTCGGCCGCGATCACCACACGGCGCCGGGCGGTCCCCGGGTCGTCTGCCAGCAGCCCCACCGAGGCGCGGGCCGCCTGCGCCATCGCGGCGTACTCCAGCTCCTCGTCGTCGCCGTCGGCGAACCACTCCCGCAGAGCAGGCGTCACGGCGTACGCCGTCAGCGGGGCCGGCCCGACCTCCCCAGCGTTGCACGCCACGCTCAGCAACCGCAGCGTGGATGGGATGTAGACCCTCATGAACCCGCCTTCTTGTGCTGTGCGTTCTTCTGTGGGCCGCGGGGTTTCTTCCGGCCCCGGGAGGCCCGGTTCCGGCTGCCCTTGGTGGTGTCCAGCAACTCGTCCAGCGCATCGGTCACACATTGGGCGAAAACAGCGAGGTCCGGCATGGCGGTGCGGTCCGCGTTCAGACCGTAGTACACCTTCCCGTCGTACGACGTGACGCCGACGGAGAGCCCTTGCCCGGGCATCAGCGGGACGACCGGGTACGACGCCAGCATCGGGGCACCCTGGGCGTACAGCGGGAACTGCGGACCCGGCACGTTGGTGATCACGACGTCGTCGATCGGCCGGACCGTGGCGGTCGCGACCCGGGCGGCGAGGGCATGCAGCGTGGTCGGCGCGAACCCGGCGATACCGACCAGCGAGCGGGCGCTGACCGCGCGGCCGGTGTCCTTGTGCACCTTGGTCTGGTACGAGATCTGGTGCAGCCGCATGACCGGGGAGTTCTCGCCGATCGGCAGGTTCACCGCCGAGGCGATCACCCGGGAGCCGAGCGACGTCGGCTCCTCGTCCTCGTCGTCGCGGATGCTGACCGGGACCACCGCGCGCACGCTCCGGGTCGGCCCGACGCCCTCACCGCGGGTCATCATCCAGGCCCGGAGGGCACCCGCGACCACCGCGAGGATCACGTCGTTGACGGTGCCGCCGTGCATCGCCCTGACGGTCCGGTAGTCCTCCAGGTCGGTCTGTACGGTGGTGAACCGGCGCTGACCGGACGTCTTCACGTGCAGTGTGCTGTCCTGCGCGTGCCGTTGCGCGACCACCGAGCCGACCACGTCACCGAGCACCTCACGGACCGAGGTCGAGCCGGTCAGGCTCGCCATCTCGGCGCGGGCCAGCTCCAGGACCGCGGTCGGGTGCCGGGTGGCGTCGGTCAGCACGCCCGCGAGCAGCTCCAGCGCGGACGGCGGGTGCTCCGGCTGCCAGGTGTCGGTCGGCGTGTCCCGGGGGTGCGCGGTCGCGTCCAGCACGACCTGGCCGATGTCGACGGTGCTGTTGCCGTCGACAAGCGCCTGGTGGGACTTCGCGATGATCGCGAACCGGTCACCTTGCAGACCCTCGACGAGGTACATCTCCCACAACGGCCGGGCCCGGTCGAGCCTCCGGGACATGATCCGGGCGACCAGCTCGAGCAGCTGGGCGTGCGTCCCCGGGCGGGGCAGCGCGGAGCGCCGTACGTGGAAGGTGATGTCGAACTCTTCGTCGTCCACCCAGACCGGTCCGGCGAACCGGCCGGGAATCTGCTGGACGCGCTGCCGATAGCGCGGCACGAACGCGATCCGGTCGCGGATCAGCGCCACCAGGCTCTCGTAGTCGAACCCCTCGTCGCCGTGCACCGGCGGCTCGAAGATGTCGACGGTCCCGACATGCATCGGGGTGGCCGGCGACTCGGCCTTGAGAAAGGTGAGATCGAGCGACGTCAGCCGATCGGGCATTGCCACCACCTTCCTCTCCTCAGTTGCTGTCACCCTAGCGGCCACTTCCGACAGTGGGCTGCGACACTGACCGTGGAGGGCGTCTGGGATCCCTGCGCCGTCGCGAGCAGGTGCTCGGCGGAGTGCCTCACCGCGCTGGAGGGAAGGTCTCGATGTGGTTTCATCGTGGCCTTTCCTCCAGCGCGGTGAGGTGCCCGCCGAGTGCCGCGCAGTAGGCGCAGGGATCCCAGACGCCCTCCTCAGGGAACGATGAGCCATCTGTGTTCGTCAGGCAAGAGGGTGTGTCCCGCACCCTGAGAAGTTCACGTACCTCTGGAAAGGCTTCTGGACCGATGCGTTCGACGCTCACTCGCGGTGCCGCCACCGCTCTCCTGCCCACCCTCGGCATGCTGGTCCTGGCCGGTTGTGGTGGAGGCGACTCCGGCAGCGGAAGCAGCACCCCGTCCGCGAGTGCGCCGTCGTCGACCCCGACCTCGAGCCTGCCGACCAACACCCCGACCCCGGGGTCACCGAACACCAGCTCCCCCTCCAACACCACCGACCCGTCCGGTGAGCAGGCGGACGTGACCGTCGACGTCACCGTTGCCAACGGCAAGGTCAACCCGAGCGGCGCGACGATCAAGGTGAAGGCCGGCCAGACCGTGCTGGTCAAGGCGACCAGCGACGCCGACGAGGAGTTGCACATCCACGGCTACGACAAGGAGCTGGAGCTGACCCCGGGGAAGCCCGCCTCGGTGACCTTCACCGCGAACATGAAGGGCACCTTCGAGGTCGAGACCCACAAGAGCGGCAAACTGGTCGCCAAACTCGTCGTCTCGTGATTGCGGTGCTCAATTGCCGCGCCTCCGGCACGGCGTGGTCATGGGGCTTTGACTCCCGGCCTTCCCTCGTCGCTCCGGTCGCTGCGCTCCCTCCGCTCCTCAGTCCAGGCCGGGAGGCCCCATGACCGGACTACTGCTTCCACTCCATGGGATCGGGGGCCGCCAGGACCTGCCGGTGCCGTTCGGGCTGGCGGTCGGTGGTGCCGCGGTGGCGGTCGTGGTCTCGTTCGTGATCCTCGGGCTGGCGTGGCGCAGTCCGAAGTACCGCGGGAACGCCTCCGGGAAGCCGTTGCCCGCCGCAATCACCCGGACGGTCGACGCCGGCTGGTTCCGGTGGATCGTCCGGCTGGTCGGACTGGCGACGTTCCTCTACGCGATGGTGTCGCTGGCGTTCGGCGTCGACCGGCTGACGAACCCGATCTTCGGCTTCATCTACATCCTGGTCTGGGTCGGCCTGGTGCCGATCTCGATCCTGCTCGGCCCGGTCTGGCGGACGCTCAACCCGCTGCGCACCATCCACCTGCTGCTGTCCAAGCTGCTCCGGCAACCGCCGTCCAAGGGCCTGCTCGAGCTCCCGGCCTGGGTCGGGCTGTGGCCGGCCGCGCTCGGGATCTTCGCGTTCACCTGGCTGGAGCTGGTCGCGCCGGACCGCGCGACGATCCCGGTGCTGCAGGCGTGGATCGCGCTGTACGTCGTCATCACGCTGTTCGGCGCGATCCTGTTCGGTGACCGCTGGTTCGCGCAGGGCGACCCGTTCGAGGCGTACGCGACGCTGATGTCGCGGCTCTCACCGTGGGGCCGCCGGACCGACGGCGCGCTGGTCGTACGCCGCCCGCTGGAGAACCTCGACGGGATGAAGCCACAGCCCGGACTGGTCGGTCTGGTGTCCGCGCTGCTCGGCTCGACGGCGTACGACGGGTTCTCGAACTCGTCGGCGTGGATCGGCTGGGCGCAGAACCAGGACATCTCGATGACCTGGCTCGGGACGGCCGCACTGATCGTGTTCATCCTGTTCGTGCTGGTCACGTACTCCGGTGCCACGCTGCTCGCCGGCCGGCTCTCGGACAGCTCCCGTACGTCGCTCCCGCGGCTGTTCGCGCATTCCGTCGTACCGATCGCCTTCGGGTACGTCGTCGCGCACTACCTGACCCTCTTCATCCTCGAGGGGCAGCGCACGCTGATCTACCTGAGCGACCCGCTGAGCAACGGGGCGAACGTCTTCGGCACCGGTCTGCTCGCCGTGAACACCGGCATCACCAACCACAGCACGATGATCGCGGTGATCCAGGTGCTCGCGGTGGTCTGCGGTCACCTGCTCGGCGTCGTCTCGGCCCACGACCGTGCGGTCGCGCTGTTCCCGCGCGCCAAGGCGCTGGCCGGTCAGCTCCCGCTGCTCGTCGTCATGGTCGGCTACACCTGCGGCGGCCTGCTACTCCTCTTCTCCTCCTGATGTACACGCCCGCTCAGCGCTCGGCCCTCCGCGACGCACTCGTCGCGGCGGCCCGAGCGGACGAGCGGATCGCGGGTGCCGCGCTGACCGGCTCCGCCGCCGCGGGCGCCGAGGACGAGTGGTCGGACATCGATCTGGCGTTCGGGCTCGCCCCCGGCGCCGACCAGCAGACCGTGCTGGAGAGCTGGACGTCGCGGATGTACCAGAACCACGGCGCCGTGCACCACACCGACGTCTGGTCGCGCGGAACCGTCTATCGGGTGTTCCTGCTGGAGTCCACGCTGCAGGTGGACATCGCCTTCGCTCCGGCCGACGAGTTCGGCGCGCTCGGGCCTGCCTTCCACCTGCTGTTCGGCGAGACCGCTGAGCAGCCTGCTTGGAAGACACCGGCGCCCGTGGACCTGATCGGCATGGCGTGGTTGTACGCGTTGCATGCGCGGTCGAGCATCGCGCGCGGCAAGGTCTGGCAGGCCGAGTACATGATCAGCGGGATCCGCGACCACGTGCTGATGCTGATGTGCCTGCGGTACGGCGTGCCGCACTCGCAGGGTCGCGGGTTGCACCTGTTGCCGCCGAGCGCCACCTCGGCCGTGGAGGCGACGCTGGTGCGGTCGCTCGAAGACGCCGAATTGCACCGGGCGTTTCGCGCGGGTGTCGACGTACTGCTGGCCGAGGTCGAGCGTGCGGACGCGGACCTGGCGATCAGGCTTGCGCGGCCGCTTCGGGGGCTGACGCCGGCTTAGGCAGACTACGGCTGGTGACGGCGAGCAGGATGAACGCGATCATGCCGACGATCAGATGCGAGTTGCCGGGGATCGACTGCCAGAACGACCACTCGAGCTCGCGGTCGTCGCGGTACGGGACCCACCAGATCGAACGCAGTACGAACAGGCCGTAGAACAGCACGCCGGTGACGACCGCCGGGTTCAGCCCCCAGACGCGGTTGACCCCGCGGATCAGGCTGACGCCGAGCGGGATGATCCACACCCAGTGGTGACTCCACGAGATCGGCGACGCGTACAGCACCGCCAGCGCCAGCACCGAGATCGCGGTGACGCGTTCGTCGGCCAGCCAGTACCGCCGGGCCAGCCAGAGCACGACCAGCCCGAACGCGGCCGAGAGCAGGAACCAGGTCGGCTGCACCCAGCTCGCGTCGTCACCGATCCGGTGCAGGAACCCGTTGAACGACTGGTTCCCGGTGTACGCGATGCCCCCGACCCGGTTGGCATCCAGGATCACGTCGGTCCAGTACCGCCACGACTGGTGCGGTACGACGGCGAACCCGACCGCCATCGTCGCCAGCAACCCGAGGACGGCGTTCCGCAGCGCCCGCCACTGCTTCGTCACCACGAGCAGCGCGAGGAACGGCAGCGGCGTCAGCTTCACGCCGATCGCGACACCGACCCAGAACCCCCGCAGCCGCGCGTCGTTCGGCCGGACCAGGTCCAGCAGGATCATTGCGGTCAGCAACAGGTTGATCTGGCCGAACTGGATGGTCTGCCAGACCGGTTCGAGCAGCAGTGACAGCAACGTGAGACCGATCAGCACCACGGTCTGCTTGCGCGGGCTGATGAACGACCAGAACGTCTTCGGCAGGCTGGTCCGCCAGAGCGCGGTGATCGACAGCACCGAGATCGTCGTCCAGGCCACCAGCGCGACACCCCACGGTACGGCGGCCAGCGGGACCATCGCGATCGCCGAGAACGGCGGGTACGTGAACGGGAGGTCGGAGCCGCCCGGCAGTTTCGCGTCGTACAGCGAGTCACCGTGCAGCAGCACCGAGCCGCCCATCCGGTAGACGCGCAGGTCGATCATGCCGCCGTACAGGTGGGCGCCCCAGGCGCCGAGTGCGACCAGGACCGCACAGCCCGCGATCGCGATCAGCACACGGCGCCGGCCGGCCGGCAGAACAGGGGAGGAGGGAGGGGTGGTCACGGTCACGTCAGGTCGGCTCCGAACAGGGTTTCCAGCGCTCGCCGGGTCTCGTCGTACTCGGTGTGCAGTATCGCGGTCATGCCGACCGCGCGGGCGCCGTCGACGTTCAGTTGCAGGTCGTCGACGAACACGCATTCCTCCGGCTTCAGGTCCAGCCGGCCGGCGGCGAGCAGGAAGATCTCCGGTTCGGGCTTGCGCAACCCGACCTCGCCGGAGATCACGATGTCGTCGAACATGCCGTCCCAGGTGTCCCGCGGGTACGTGTTGCCCCAGGAGTTCGACAGCAGGGCGGTGCGGATCCCGCGCTCGTTGACGCGCCGGACCAGCGCGGCCATCGCCGGCTGGTGCTCGAAGTGCGCGAACATCCGCTCGATCAGCCCCTCGGCGGGCACCGGCGACCCGTCCCGCCGTACCAGCATCGACGCGAGCTTGCGCTCGAAGTCCGGTACGGCGATCTGGCCGCGTTCGAGGGCGTGCACCGGGTTCAGCTCGGCCTCCGCGGTGGCGTCCTCGGGCGACTCCGACGGGAGCCAGGCGAGCACCGCCCGCAGGTAGGAGTCGAAGTCGAAATCGTCCACGTCGGCCCAGCGCCGCAGCGCCGGCTCCAGGCCGGAGGTGAGCACGCCGCCCCAGTCCACCAACAGACCTCGCGGCACCGCCCGCACCTCAACCATGGCGGCAAGACTACTCAGCCCGCGACCCCCGTGACGCTTCCGGCCCCGCCGCTCACTCCGCGTACACGGCCGCCGGGAATCGCCGGGATCAGTGGTTGTACTCGATGCTGACATCCCCGGACGACGTCTTCGCCTTGATCGTGCGGGTGGCGTTCGGGTCGATCTTCACGTTCGCCGACTCGTCACCGGAGGAGGTCGTGGTGTCGACCTTGTACGACTCGTCACCGGACGGGATCCGGATCTCGACATCCCCTGAGCTCGACTTTGCCTCCACCGACTGCGGCGCGACGGTGAAGTCGAGAGTCGAACCCCCCGAACTACTGGCCGTCGTGACCGAGGTCGCGGTCAGACCGTCCCCCGAGAGATTGCCCGAGCTCGAACGCAGCGAGAGCGGCCCACCGACATCGTGGACGTCGATGTCGCCCGAACTGGTCTTCAGGTCCGCCCCACCCGGGAGCCCGGTCACCGTCACGTCCCCGCTGCTGCTCTCGACCCGCAGGTGCACGCCCCGCGGCACGGTCAGCACATAGCTGGTCTTGCACCCGAACGACAGGAACCCGCAGCCTCCGCTCTTCAGCTCGAGCGTGCTGTCGCCGGCGTCGTAGCTCTCCTTCGGATCCGAACCGAACACGTTCCGGTCGAACTGCCGGTCGACCTTCAGCTCGGTGCCGTCCCCGGGCTGGATGTCGACCTTCGCCGCGCCGCCCTTGACCAGCAGCGAGTCGCCCTGCACCTGGTAGCTCTGCTGGCCGCTCTTGGTGCCCTCGGTCAGTCCGGTCAGCGCCCAGTACACGCCACCCAGGATGAGCGCGACCGAGATGGCGATCCCGTATCGCCGCTGCGTGCTCATCGTGCTGGACGGCCGCCCCTGGACATCGGACATGACGCTCCCTGAAGTACGGATCGAAGTACCTCAACCCTGGCACAGCGGGCCCCCGGTGTCGGCCGGGTAATCCCCCAGATCCCCCCTGACTGTCCCTCTGGCCGGGGCCGGGGTCGATCGGCTCAGGCGGGGACGGCGGCCAGCTCCTTGTGGATCGTGGTGGCGAGTTGCTGGAGGGCCTTGCGGAGCTTGCTGGACTTGGCCGCGTCGGACAAGCTCCGGCCGTGCGACATGGCGGCGTCGACCGCGCTCAGGTCGTACGGCAGGAAGGCGGAGGGCTCGATCCCGGCGTACTGCGTCAATGCGTCCGCTGCCGCCTCGTTCGGCGAACCGCCGAGAGCGCCGGAGCGGACCCGGTTCATCACGACCCGCACGTTGACCGACGGTACGACGGCGCGCACCTCGTGGATCGCCCGGATCAGGCGCGTCAGACCGAC
Organism: Kribbella sp. NPDC004875; assembly: GCF_042873375.1. Classification (NCBI taxonomy): domain Bacteria; kingdom Bacillati; phylum Actinomycetota; class Actinomycetes; order Propionibacteriales; family Kribbellaceae; genus Kribbella; species Kribbella sp. NPDC004875. The sequence goes on along the minus strand of NZ_JBIALI010000006.1, from coordinate 169,565 downwards.
CGGATCCGCGGAACCGACGACGATCACCTCGTCGGCCTCTTCCAGCGTCGAGACGGTCGCGCCGTTGCGCCGCGGGGCCAGCGAGTCGAACGAGATCTCCTCGTCCGTCTCTATGCAGAAGCCGGCGTCCACCACCGTGACCGGCGCCAGCGTGCGCGCGGTCGACCAGATCGACTCGATCGCGGCCGGTCGCAGCTCCGTCCAGCGGTCGGCGCGGCTGAGGCCGGTCAGCACGAGGAGATGCGGATCCACCTGGCGGGCGTGCTTGGCGAGCATCACCATGTCCAGCGAACCGTTCGACGCCGAGCGCGCCGCGGCGGCCAGCCCGGACGTCTCGTCGAGCATCCCGAGCATCTGCGCGACGGTCCCGCCGTACACATCGGCGTCGGCGAGCAGCGTCGGGATCTTCTTCAGCGCCAGCTCGTACGCGAGGTTGACGGCGACCGTCGTCCGCCCGGGCGCCCCGGTCGGCCCCCAGACCGCGATCAGCCGGCCGGTCCCCTGCGGGTACGGCGGCGGCTCCTGGTCGACTGTCTCCGGGGTGAGCGGCACGAACCCGCCCGCGAAGTGCGCCGTGGAGATCGGCGGGCCGGAATCGACCGCGTCGGTCACCGCGCGCCCGAGATCGCCTGGGCTCACGTCGGCCGGGAGGATCCGCTCGATCCCCATCCGGGCGAGCCGGTCCTCGGCGCCGAAGGGCGCGCCGTTCTCGGTCGGGTCGACCAGCGCGAGGACGGCGATGCCCCGGGCGTGCAGCGCGGCGACGGCGTCCGACGAGAGCCGGGGCAGGGCGTCGGCGAGCAGGACCGCACGGGCCTGGCCACTACCTGCCGCGGCCATCACGTCGGCGATGTCGACGCAGCGCCGTACCACTCTGATCCCAGGGGCGCGCTCGGTCCGGCGTACCACTTCTGCCTCCCAGGGCGCGCCGGTCACGGCCAGGAGGACGGGGATCGCCATCAGCTGCCCTTCCGGACCAGGGTCGGCTCGCCGGAGCTGATCGCGGTCAGCGCGGCCGGGATGCGGGGCAGGTCGGTGGAGGCGAGAGCGATCACGACCTGTCGCCGGGCGGTGCTGCCCGAGACGCCTTTCACCGAGTCGATCTGCAGAACGCGCACGCTGCTCCACAACGGCTTGGCCGACTGCCCCTCGTCCTTCGGCGTCACCCAGACGTCCACGATGTCGCCGATCGCGGTGTCGGACGGGAGGTGACCGGTCGCGACCGACAGCGGCATCTCGGTGCGATCCTGGTCGGACTTCGGGACGGCGGCGTCCTTCGGCAGGAACTCGCCCTCGCCGACCGTGCGGCCGACCACGAGGCCCTTCACATTGGCGTCCGCCGACAGGTACCGCCCGGAGTCGTTGCCGTTGGTGAAGCGGACCCGGACCGTGGTCAGGTCGTCCCCGGTGAGCGGGGCACCGACCCGGAGCTCGTGTTTGGCGGCCAGGATCGTGGTCGTGTCGTCGGCGGAGGACAGCAGCTTGGCGCCGGCCAGCGCGGTCACGGCGACCAGCAGCACGCCCAGGACCAGACGCCCGTCCTTCCAGCGGGCCTTCCGGTTCCGCTGGGCCGGGGCGGACGGCGCACCGAATCCACTGCGTACTGCTGTCTCGACCACGTCGTCTCCCCAGTCAATCGATCGTTCTCCGCGGACATTCTGCCCGTTCCCGGTTCCGGACGTGAACGGTCATCCACAGGCTGTCACGGCCTGGGGACAAACGCGGTCATCCATTCGCCAACCGTGGCAAACTGAAGGAACCAGCCACTATCCGAAGGAGTACGGACGATGCCGAGTCCCCGGTTCCTCCAGCTCGCCGACGTCGCCGAGGTGCTGAACATCTCCGCCAACCAGGTGTACGCCCTGGTCCGCCGCGGCGACATCCGAGCCGTCAAGATCGGCGGCCGCGGCCAGTGGCGGGTCGAGGCCACCGAACTCGAGAAGTACATCGAGCGCCTCTACACCGAGACCCAGCAGTTCATCGACAACCACCCCATGGGCGAAGAAGCCGAAACCACGGAGGACGCCCGCTTCTAACCCGTCCCCCGGCGAGCTGGCGCCGACCGGACCATCCCAAGAAGCCCCCACCCCACGACCGCCCCCGTTCTCCCGCGCACCACCCCCGCGCACCGCCGCGTTCTCGCGCACCGCCGGCCCTGCGCCGCCCCACGTTCTCGCCGCATCACCCCCGCGCCTCGCCCCGAGTTCTCTCGCATCGGCGCCGCGCTCCCCGCACCACCCAAGCTCCCGTGCACCGCCCCCGCGTCGTCGCGCCTCAGCCCGCGCCCGCCCGCGTTGTCGCGCACCGCGCCAGCCCGCCTTCTGCGCACGCCTCGCGGTTCCCGCGCGCAGCCCCCGCATCCTCGTGCCTCGCGCCGCCCACCGCGCTCGCCTGCGTTCCCGCGCCTCGCTCCCGGCGCACAGCCGGGCGTTCCCGCGCGCCGTCCCCGCGCGGCTCGCCCCGCGTTCTCGCGCATCGGCGCCGCGCTCCCCGCACCGCCCCGCGCACCGCGCCCGCCTGCGTTCTCGCGCACCCCCCCGCGCTTTCCGCACTGTCGCGCTCCCCGCACAGCGTCGCGTTCTCGGGCGCCGCGCTCGGGTTCACGTGGCGCCCGGGCGTGGCGTGGCGTCGTACTGCTGGGGAATGGGTCAGCGGCGGCGGAGGGCTCGGAGGGACTGGGTGGGGACCAGGCGGACGTTGTAGACCTCGGTCCGGCGGCGCGGCGCGTCCAAGGGGTGCTCGGCGAGTTCGAGGAAGTCGGCGCCGACGCGGTCGATCGTGCCGCTGACAGGACCACCGCCACCGCAGAACAGCGTGACCGGCGACCGGTCCCGCGCGATCCCCCGGAGCAGATGCGCAAGCCCGAGCTTGCCCTCCACGGCCCCGACCGCCGGCTCCGCCCAGGGCCCCAGCTGGTGTACGGCGACCAACGCGCCCACCGGGATCAGCCACTCCTCATAGCGCTCGGTCTCGAGCAGCAGACAGTCCTTCCCGACCCGGCTGAGCAGCCCGCGCACGGGCTCCGCGTCCAGCAACTCGACGCGTACGACGGTGTTCACCGCCCCGCGCAGCCGGTCCAGCACCGTGATCTTCCCGACCTCGGCGCGGATCCGGTCCGCGACCTCGCCGTACAGATCGGTCTCCTGGAGCGCCTCGAACTGCGACTCCAGGTCCGCGAACAACGCATCCCACCGCATGACCGTGAACCTACCGGTCCCGAGTGCCGCCGTACCGCTCGACGGTCACCCTCCGCACCGGAAACCGACGCTGCGTGCGTTAAGGACTTGCAAAGCTGACCTAGAACCGGTCTATAGTGGTCAAGCCAACGCAAACTAACGCAAACTCAAAGGTCGGGAGCGAAGCGGGATGAACGCGATGATCCGGGTGCTGAAAGGCACGTTCGCGGTGCTCGCACTGGTCGGCCTCGGCCTGGCGCTTCGGTGGATGACCGCCGGGTCGATCAGCGGCGTCCGCACGTACGACCTGGACTCGCTGACCGTGCTCGCGGTCGGGACGGTCGCCTGGATCGCCTACGGGTGGCTGGTGCTGGCCGTCCTGATGACGGTGCTGGAGCAGATCCCCGGCGTCATCGGCGCACTCGCCGGTGCCGTCGCGGGCCGCATCACCACCAAGACCGCGCGAGCGATCCTCCGCTCCGGCCTCGGCGTCGCCGCTGTCACGCCCCTCACCGTCGGCGTCGCCCACGCCTCCCCCAGCGACTCCGCCCACGTCCGCCAGTGGGACCAGAACGAGCCCAAGTCCGCGGTCAACCTAGGCAACGCCGACTACCGCGCCACCGAACCCCACTCCTCGGTCGAGATCGGCAAAACCGACACCAACTACCGCGCCACGGAGCCCCGCTCGACGGTCGGAATCGGCAACACCGACTCCAACTTCCGCGCGACCGAGCCCCGCTCAACCGTCGGCATCGGCAACACAGACACCAACTTCCGCGCGACCGAGCCCCGCTCAACCGTGGAGATCGGCAACACCGGCAGCAACCACCCCGCCGCCACCGCCGACAGCAACACCACCCGCTCCGCCGCCAACACCCAGTCGACGGCCAACACGCAGTCCTCGGCAAACACCCAGTCCTCGACCGGCGCGCGGTCGTCGGCCGGCACCGAGCAGCGCGGTACCGCCAACTTCCGCGCCACGGAGCCCCGCTCAACCGTCGAAATCGGCAACACCGACTCCAACTACCGCGCGACCGAACCTCGCTCGACCGTGGAGATCGGCGGCGCCGAGACCAACCGCCCCGGCACCTCCGCCGACCAGCCCACCTCCCGCTCCTCCGCCGGCTCGCAGTCGTCCACCAGCTCTGAGGTGCGGGGCAACGCCGACTACCGCGCGACCGAGCCTCGCTCGATCGTGGAGATCGGCGGTGCCGACGAGTCCGCCCATGGGCGACCGAGCACCAACCAGACGACCAGCGACCGGGCGGGCGGCAAGCCGACGATGCCCGGCAACGCGACTTCCGGTGGCAAGCCGACGACTCCCAGCAGCCCGCTGACGCCTGGTCGTCCGGCAGCGCCCGCTCAGCCGAGCTCGGACCGGCCGACGGATGTGCGGATGCGGGTGGGCGTACCGGACCGGCCGACCGACGGTGCGCCGACGCGGTACACGGAGCTGCGGCCGCGTGTTCCGGTACGGGTCGTCGTCCGCGAGGGCGATTCGCTCTGGAACATCGCCGCACGTGAACTCGGTCCGGGCGCCACGGACGCGGCGATCGCCGCCCGCTGGCCCGACTGGTACGCCGCGAACCGCCACGTGATCGGGGACGACCCCGACCTCCTCCTCCCCGGCCAGGTCCTCCGCATCCCGCCCACCCACGGCGACCACCTCCCGACCACCCACCAGGAGAAGTGACATGAGCCAGCCACAGAACCTCGGTGCGGACGACCTCCGGCACCCCACCCTCAAGTCCACCACGGCCCCGGCGCGCAGCGAGACCATTGCCTCCGCGCAGGACAAGTCCGCCGCCTCGGCGCAGGACGAGGCCACCACACCGCTGGCACAGCACACCTCCGCAACCACCTCAGCGCAGGACCGACGCACCACGAGCTCGGCGTACGGCGCGTCCGCTCCCACCTCGACGTACGGCGAGTCCGCGCAGGAGCGGGTCGTGCTTGCCGCCGTCACCGAAACGACATCAGCACTGGACTCCACGGAGGCTCCCATGGCCGTCACCAATGCCGCTGCGACCGACCAGCTGGGCACGAACGCGATCGCCGCCGTCATCGGTGCGGCCCGTGATGAGGTGCCGGGGATGTTCGCCGGCGGTGCGCGTCCCCGGCTGCAGGCTGTGGATGGCGGGACCGCCAAGAGCGCCGTACCTGCGACTGCTCGGTACGCCGGTGGGCTGACGGAAGGTGCACTCGCCCTGCGCCTGCAGGCGATCACGCGACTCGGCGTCGGCTCCTCCCCACGCCACCTCTCGAGCATCGCGGCCGACGCGCAGGCAACCCCCGCGCAGTCCGCGGACACGCAGGCGGCCGACGCGACGGCGGCTGACGCGGAGGCGGCCGACGCAGCGGGGGCGGGGAACGTGCGGTCGCTCGGCGTCGTGCCGGGTGCGGCGGCGGTGGGCGCGGCGCCTGGGCAACCTGACGGGGCCCGGGCGCCGCTTACGACAACCACCTCGCGCGCCGGCTCCGTCGACACTGCCACCTCGCGGGCCGGCTCCGTCGACACTGCCACGTCGCGGGGTGGCTCGGGCGACGCTGCTACTGCTCGGGCCAGTGGGCTTGCTGTTGCCGCCGCGAAGCCCGGCATCGCGTCCGTTGCTGCCGCCAAGCCCGCCGCTTCTGTTGCCGCTGGCAACGCGGTGGGTGTCGGGGTTGGGCTGCCGGAGGTGCGGGCTTGGGGTGGTCGGTTGGCTCAGGCGGTCTCTGAGGTGCTGGCTGGGGATCGGCCGATTTCGCAGCTGGTGCGGTTCACGGACGACAGCGTGTTCCTGGAGCTGAACCGGCGCGTACGGCTGCTCGGGCTGAACTCGACCGCGGTGAGCCGTGGGGCGCGCGAGAAGAGCCAGGTGCGGTCGGTGCGGGTCTTCATGCCGGAGCCGCAGATCGCCGAGGTCGCCGCCCACGTGCGGCACGGCGACCGCTCCCGGGCACTCGCCTTCCGCCTCGAGATCCGCCGCAACCGCTGGGTCTGCACCGCCCTCGAAATCGGCTGAGCCGACAGCACAACACCCGAGCACGCCGCGAGCGCCGTTACGGCGGACTCGATTGGCCCCGGAAGTATTTGGCGGGTTTGGCGAACTCTCGGTGTGTATGCGGCGTCGTACGGAGCGCAATCCGATCGTGCTGCTGCTGTCATCTGGTTGGGGCCGCGGCGGCGTACGGTAACCGACGTCGGTCAACGGGCCGGCTGCTTGTTCGGGGGAACAGGATGTCTGAGACCACAACTGCCGCACCGCTGGACGAACGGACGGAGTCGACTGGGGTGTCGCCGGCCGGGACGTGGCGGGTCGAGGTGCAGGAACTGAGTGCGGCCGAGCGGGCGCGGGTGCTGCCTACGGTACGGCGCCGGCGGTGGACCGAGCGGGTGCCGCTGCTCTATCCACTGGCGGTGCGCTACCACCGCGCGGTGAAGCGACTCGAGTGGATGCGGTCCAGCACGCCGTACGCCGAGGTTCGGCAGGCGGACGACCTTCCGGTGCGGATCAAGCGCCACAAGTCGCTGCTGCTGCGGCAGCTCGGTGAGACCGAGATGTGGATGCAGCACAACAAGGTGAAGAACCTGACGCTCGCCTGCGCGCAGGTCGACGGTCTGCTGATCCGCCCCGGCGAGACGTTCTCGTTCAACAAGCTGGTCGGCAACGCGACGCGTCGCAAGGGGTACGCGAAGGGCATGCGGCTGTCGAACGGACAGGCCCGTCCGGGGATCGGCGGCGGCATCTGCCAGCTCGCGAACCTGCTGCACTGGATGGTGCTGCACTCACCGATGACGGTCACGCAACGGTCGACGCACAGCTTCGACCCGTTCCCGGACAACGGCCGCGTGCTGCCGTGGGGCGTCGGCTGCAGCATCGTCTACAACTACGTGGACCTCCAGTTCCGCAACGACACCGACCAGACCTTCCAGCTGCACGTCGGCGTCGGCGACCGCTATCTCGAGGGCGAGATCCTCGCCGACGTGCCCGCGCCGTCGTCGTACCGCGTGTTCTCCAGGGACGAGCGCTTCCTGCGCGTCGGAGCGGAGTACTTCCGCCGCAACGAGATCTGGCGGACCGTGATCGACCGCCGCACGGGTACGGCGCTCCGCGACGAACTCGTCAAGGAAAACGTTGCCCTGGTCAAATATGTCCCGGTCGACGTCCCGGTGCTCGACGTCGTGGTTCCCAAGCAGTACCCGCCACGAGTCTGACACCGACGCGCGCTAGATTCCTCGGTATGTCGTACGGACAGCAACCAGGAAGTTGGCAAGGGCAACAACAGTATCCGTACGGTGGTCCGCCCCAAGGTCCCCCGCCCCGCCGGAGCAACACGCTGTTGATCGCGGTCGGTGCCGGCGTGGCCGGTCTGGTGGTGCTCGTGCTGATCGCTGTCTTCCTGTTCGTCGGCCACCGCTCCGACACGAGTTCGGCGCCGGTGGGCCGGCCGAACCAGGCGGCCGTCGGCGGTGAGACGACCGGCCAGGCGAAGGACCTCACCGAGACGCTCACCGCCAAGGGCATGGAGTGCTCCGTCCGCTTCACCGTCGCGCAGGGCGGGTTGGCCGGCTGCTTCAGCTGGGCCGACCAGGGCCTGACGGCGAACGAGGTCGTGTTCCAGTACCAGTCGGACGGCACGGTCATCGGCATCAACGCCAAGTCCGTCGCCCGGGACGAGAAGCTCAACGTCCCGGCGGCGAAGCCGTTGATCGACGCGACCGGCGGGGCCGTCTTCACCGACGACCGGAGCAGGGTGAACGACGCGCTCGCCGGCATCGGCAGCACTCGCGAGACCACGGTCGACGGCGCCTGGGGCAAGTACAAGGTCCGTGATGGCGCGAGCGGTACGACGCTCGTCGCGGCCAAGACCGGCGCCGAACCGCTGATGATCCCGGCGATCGAGGCCACCACGTCCGAAGCGACCGCGGCCGAAGCTCTGAAACAGCAGGGTTTCAGCTGCGGCGCCGACGACGAGGACTGTTCGCGGGACTTCCGCGGCGGCAAGGGCAAGCTGACCGTGCGTACGACGAGCCTCGGCGCCGGCGGCATCACGTACCTGCTCGTCTCGGTCGCCGACACGTCGAAGGACGCCACCAAGGCAGCGAACACCGAGGCGTTCAGCAACCTGATCGGCACCAGTTTCGGCATCGTCCAGGGCAACGGGACGGACGCGGTGCGGAAATGGGTCACCGACCATCAGGACGGCCAGTCGCACACGGCGTACGTCGGGGGCTGGCGAGTGGAACTCCAGGTCAACTACGGAACGCCGTACGGCGCGCCGGAGGTGCCGAGCTACCTCCGGATGACGATGTGGGCGGACTCGCTGTGGACGACGCCTGACCAGTAGCCGATCGCTCCTTTCCACCTGAATGTCCACTGAAAGTGTCGGTGGGACGTAGCAGACTGGCTGTGTGACCGCAGCTGTCGAGCCGTACCGGGAGCGTCCCGCGCGCATCGCCGGCGCCGACCTGTGGACGCGCGAGGCCGAAGGCGGGGAGTACCGGATCCTCCCCGACGGCTGCATGGACCTGTTGCTGATGGACGACGACCTGATCGTCGCCGGTCCCGACAGTCACGCCTGGACGGGCACCGCCCCGCGCGGCACGCGGTACGCCGGGATTCGGTTCGCTCCCGGAGCGGCGCCGGCATTCCTCGGCGTACCGGCCCGCGAACTGCTGAACCAACGGGTCCCCCTGGCCGCTCTCTGGTCGCCGAACCGGAGCAGACGCCTGCTCGACCGGATCCGATCGGCCCCGGACTCGGCGGCCGCGCTCGACCTCGAGGTCGCCAAACTGGTCGAGGAACCGCTCGACCGGCTGATCCCGCACGTCCTACGCAGCGTCCGCGGCGGCCTCCTCCGCGGTACGTCGGGAGTCTCCCGCCTGGCCGGGACGGTCGGACTCAGCGAGCGGCAACTGCACCGCCGCTGCCTGGAAGCGTTCGGGTACGGCCCGAAGATGCTGGACCGCGTCCTCTGGATGAATGTCGCCCTCGACCACGCCCGCACCGGCCTGTCGCTCGCCGACGTCGCCGTACTCACCGGATACGCCGACCAGGCGCACTTCACCCGCGACGTGAAAGCCCTCACCGGCCTGCCACCGAAAATCCTGCTGGGCTGAGAAGCCCGGCGCGTGTCAGCATTGCTGCTCATGACCGGGCACCCGGAAGTCGGTACGGCGACGCTGCGGCACAACCCGCTGAACGCGGTGACAGCGACCGTCGAGCGGGTCACGTACGCGGACGGCCGGACCGCAGTTCGCAAGGAGCTTCGCCGGCCGACCGAGTCCGCCGGCCCGTGGGCAGCCTCCACCGACCCGCGGCACTGGAACTACTGGCGTCGCGAGCTCGACGTGTACCGCGACGACGAGCTCCGCGGCCGCCTCGCCGACGCCGGCCTCGTTCTCCCCGCGGCGCAGCTCGACGAGTGGCCGGACGGCGCGCTGCTCCTGATGGAAGACATCAGCGGCACGCCCGGCACCCAGTTCAGCCTGGCGGAACACGCCGCACTCGCGCGGGCCTGTGGTCGCTGGCAGGCGCGGCCGATCGACGACCGCCCGTGGACCTCGAGAGGTTTCCTCCGCGACTACTCGACCACGCGCGATGTCCCGTGGCAGCTGATGACCGACGACAGCGCCTGGCAGCAGCCGCTGATCCGTGAGACCTGGCCGACCGGATTACGCGAGGCGTGGACGCGGCTCCTGGTGCATCGGGATGCGCTGCTCGACCTGGTCGCGACTCTCCCCCGCGCCCACTGCCACCTGGACTTCTGGGTTTCGAACGTGATCCAGCGTCCGACCGGCGAGCTGGCTCTGTTCGACTGGTCGTTCTTCGGCGACGGCGCCCTTGGCGAGGACATCGGCAACTACATCCCGGACGCGGTGTTCGACCTGTTCTGGCCGGCCGAACGGATGCCCGAGCTCGCCGAGACCTGCATCACCAACTACCTCGACGGCCTCCACGAGGCCGGCTGGCACGGCGACCCGGACGAGGTGCGACTCGCCGTGATGGCCTCCGGCGTCAAGTACGCCTGGCTGTTGCCCGGCCTACTCGGGCGGGCGTCCGACGAGTCGCACAGCGCCTACCACCAGGAGACCGACAGCCGGCACCTGTTCCACCAGCGCGGCCAGGCCCTCGCCTTCGTCGCCGACTGGTGCGCGGAGGCGATCACCCGAGCCCGACGGTGAACCCACCCAGGCCACCCGATCCCCGGAGGCGAGTACTGCGCAGTACCGCTCTCTGCAACCGGATCCACGCACTCGTTTGCAGGTTTTGCTTGACGGCGCCGCGCGGCAGCGCTTGACTGGACCGGCAGTGACGCACCCAGCCGGTAGCGGACCAGGCCAGCACCACGCGGTCCGGAGCCCGGTTTTCAGGCGCCAGGGCTCAGGTGAGGCCCGAGGCGGGGTCGCGTCCCCGGGACCGATGGAGCAAATCGTGTCCAAGTCGCACCAACTCACCCACCGCCCGCTCACCCATAGGCTGACTCGCCGCCTCCTCGGAGCCGGCCTGGCCGCCGCGCTCGCCGTGACCGCGGCAGTCGCCGTCCGCACCCGCAATCCGGCCGACGCGGCCGTCACGGTACCGCCGGCGCACGCAACGTTCGACTACCAGATCGGCGGCGCCTACGCACCGCCCGCCGGCGTCCAGGTGGTGACCCGCGACCGCACCGCCGCCCCGGCGGCCGGGCTCTACAACATCTGCTACGTCAACGCCTTCCAGGTGCAGCCCGGCGAACAAGGCCAGTGGGATTCCGACCTGCTGCTCCGCGACGCAGGCGGCAACCTCGTCATCGACGAGGACTGGGGCGAGCCACTGCTCGACCTCCGTACGGCGGACCAGCGGAACCGGATCGCCGCCAAGGTCAACGGCTGGATCGATGGTTGCGCGGCCAAGGGATACCAGGCGATCGAGCCGGACAACTACGACAGCTACACCCGCTCGAAGAACCTGCTCACCGCCGCGCAGGCCAAGGCGTACCTGACGCTGCTGGCCGCCCATGCGCACAGCAAGAACCTGGCCATCGGCCAGAAGAACACCGTCGAACTGGCCGGTGCCCGGAAGACCGTCGGCCTGGACTTCGCCGTCGCCGAGGAATGCGGTCAGTACGACGAATGCGCCGACTACGTCAATGCCTTTGGCAACAACGTGATCGTGATCGAGTACACCGACAACGGCCGCCGGAAAGCGTGTTCGCAGTACGGCGGAACGCTCTCGATCGTGCAGCGCGACGTGGACGTCTCGACCCCGGGTGATTCCGGATACGTCCGCAAGACCTGCTGAAACCCTTTCCTGCGTCCTCTCTGGAGACCGCCATGTCCCAGCATGCTCGAACCCTGTCCCGCCGTGACATCCTGCGGGCCGCGGCCGCCACGGCGGCCGTCGGCGCACTCGGTGCCTGCGGCAAGAACGACGACGAGGGGGCCGACGCCGACGGCGTGGTCACGCTCGACCTCTGGCACGGCCAGGTCGACCTCGGCAAGGCCGCGATCGACAGCCTGATCACCGCGTTCAACAAGAGTCATCCGCAGATCAAGGTGGTCGGCGGCGGTGGCGGCGTGACCGCGGACAGCATGCTGCAGAAGGTCACGGCGGGTCTGGCAGCGGGGTCCTACCCGGACATCGCGTACATCTTCGGGTCGGACCTCGCCAGCCTGACCAAGAGCCCCAAGGTCGCCGACCTGACCGGCGCGCTCGCGATCGACGACTACTGGCCGGCCGCGAAGGACGCCGTCAGCGTGAAGGGCAAGGTCCGCGCCGCACCGGCCCTGCTCGACTCGCTCTGCGTGGTCTACAACAAGAAACTGTTCGCCGCGGCCGGCGTTCCCGCGCCGAAGGCCGGCTGGACCTGGGACGATTTCGTTGCCGCCGCCAAGCAATTGACCAACCCGGCCAAGGGCGTCTTCGGCACCGGCTGGCCGGGCGTGGGCGACGAGGACACGGTCTGGCGGATCTGGCCGATGATCTGGGACCTCGGCGGCGACGTGGTGAGCGGGGACGGAAAGAAGGTTGGCTTCGATTCCGTCGGCGAGCAGGCCCTCGGAACGCTCGACAAGCTCCGCACCGACAAGTCCCTGTACGTCGACCCGAAACCGGGCAGCGAACAGCTGTACCAGGTCTTCCTCGGCGGCCGGATGGGCATGGTCGCGACCGGACCCTGGCAACTCCCGGAACTCAAGGAAAACGGTGTCGAGTACGGCGTCGCGCCGCTCCCGTCGTACTCCGGGAAACCGGTGACGATCTCTGGTCCGGACACCTGGACGGTCTTCGACAACGGCAAGGCGAAGGTGCAGGCGGCCACCGAGTTCGTACGCTGGCTGGCCGAGCCGCAGCAGGATCTGCAGTGGGACATCAAGGGCGGCAGCCTGCCGATCACCAAGGCGACCGCGGACCTGCCGGCGTGGAAACAGCACTCCGGCGCGACCAACGGTCTGGACGTGTTCGTGAAGGCACTCGACACCGCGAAGGTGCGGCCGACGATTCCGGCGTACCCGCAGATCTCGCAGCATGTCGGTGAGGCGATCGCCGCCGTACTGCTGGGGAAGCAGAGCCCGAAGGACGCGATACAGCAGGCTGTCGACCAGTGCAACCAGGTACTGGCGGTGCCGAGCTGATGGCCAGCGTGGTCGGCACGTTCACCGTCGACCCGCGGAGCCGGGCAGCGGCGAAGCGGCGGGCGCGAAGCGAGGGCGCGACCGGGTGGGCGTTCGTCAGCCCGTCGGTGGTGATCATCCTCGGGCTGAGCGTCGTACCGGTGCTGTGGTCGTTGCTGTTGTCGTTCCAGGTCAATGATCTGGTGTCGCCGAGCGAGTGGGTCGGGCTGGCGAACTACCGAGCGTTGCTGAAGGATCCGGCTTTCGGATCGGCGGTCTCGCACACGCTGATCTACACGGTCCTCTACGTGCCGTTGAGCGTGGTCGCCGGGCTGGGGATCGCGATCGCCCTGGACCGCAAGATCGCATTCATCGGGCTGTACCGGACGCTGGTCTTCGTGCCGTTCGTGGTGTCGGCGGCGGCGCAGGGCGTGCTGTTCTCGTTCGTTCTCGATCCGGAATTCGGTGTCGCGAACTCGGTGCTGCACAAGCTCGGCCTGCCCGCGCAGGGGTTCTTCAGCGATCCCGGTCAGGCGCTGTACCTGCTCGTGGCGATCTCGTTGTGGAGCGGAACGGGTTTCTGCGTGATCGTCTATCTGGCCGGCCTGCAAGGCGTTTCGAGCGAACTCGTCGAAGCAGCCCGGATCGACGGCGCCGGCCGGTGGGGCGTACTACGGCACGTCACACTGCCCGCGCTGACACCGGTGACGATCTTCCTGCTGCTCTTCCAGACGATCAATGCGTTGCAGGTGTTCGACCTGGTCTTCGTGACCACGAAGGGCGGGCCGCTCGGGTCGACGACAGTGATCGTGTACTTCATCTGGGAGAAGGCATTCAAGACCTTCACCGCCGGGTACAGCGCGGCGGCGGCGTACACGCTTGCGGTCGCGTTGCTGGTCATCGGCGTGGCCTTGCAGATCTACCGGCGGAAGGTGGCTCGATGAAGCGTTTTCCGTTCAGTCCTTGGCACTTCGTGCTTGCGCCGCTGGCCCTGCTGTTCGCGTTGCCGTTGGTCTGGCTGCTGGTCAGCTCCGTGATGAGCAACGCGGAAATCAACCGTTTTCCGCCGGCCCTGGTTCCGCACGGGATCAAGCTGGACGGGTACCGGTACGTGCTCGGGAACGCCCTGTTTCCGCGGTGGTTCCTGAATTCCTTCATCGTTTCCGCGGTTTCCGTGACCGCGAACCTGGTGCTCGGGTCGCTCGGCGGGTACGCGTTCGCGCGGATCCGGTTCGCCGGCTCGAAGCTCGTGCTCGGGCTGATGCTGGCGACGATGGTGATCCCGTTCCAGCTGACGATGATTCCGACGTTCCTGGTGATGAAGCAGCTCGGGCTGATCGACACCCTCGGCGCCCTGATCGTTCCGTCCCTGGTGACGCCCCTGTCCGTTTTCCTGTTCCGGCAGTTCTTCGTCTCCCTGCCGCGAGAGCTCGAGGAGGCCGCCTGGATCGACGGGTGCGGCCGGTTGCGGATCCTCGTGTCGATCGTGCTGCCGCTCGCGCGGCCGGCGCTGAGCACCGTCGCCGTACTGACGTTCCTCGCGACCTGGAACGACCTGACCTGGCCGCTGATCGCGATCAACACCGACTCCACCTACACCCTTCAGCTCGGACTGACCACGTTCCAAGGGCAGCACCACACCCAGTGGTCCGCCGTGATGGCCGGAAACGTCATCACCGTGTTGCCGGTCCTGCTGGGGTTCCTCCTGGCCCAGAAGGCGTTCATCCGCTCCCTGGCCTCCACCGGACTCAAAGGCTGAGAATGACCTACGACCTCCTGGTGATCGGCGATGCGAACCCCGACGTGGTCGTCGGGCCCGTCGACCAGCCGATCCTGTTCGGCCAGGCCGAACGCCTCGTTCCCAGCGGTTCCCTCGTGCTCGGCGGCTCGGCATCGATCATGGCCTGCGGCGCCGCGCGTCTCGGTCTGCGCGTCACCTTCGCGGGCCGGGTGGGTGACGACGCGGCCGGCGACTTCGTCCGAACGTCGCTGGCCGACCGCGGCGTGAACGTCGACGCACTCGTCGTCGACGACGCACTGCCGACCCCGCTCACCACCATCCTCACCTCGGGCGACGACCGCGCGATCCTGACCTCTCCCGGCTGCCTCGCGGCCATCTCTGCCGACGACGTACCGAGAGACCTGCTCCGGTCGGTGCGCCATGTGCATGCCGCGTCGTTCTACCTCCTACCGTCGCTGGCGGCCGGACTGGCAGGCCTCTTCAAGGAGGCAAAGCGAGCCAAGGCCACCACCTCGCTGGATCCGAACGACGACCCCACGGCCCGCTGGGACCGTACGATCCTCGACCCGATCCTGCGGGTCACGGACTACTTCCTCCCCAACGCCGCCGAAGCCCTCGCGCTGACCGGTCACCCGTCGGTCGAAGAAGCCGCCGGCATCCTCGCCCGCCGCGGCCCCTTGGTCGTGGTGAAGAACGGGTCGGACGGCGCCCTCGCCCACAACGGGTCCAAGGTCTTCACGACACCGGCGCTGAAGGTCGACACGGTCGACGCCGTCGGAGCGGGCGACAGTTTCGACGCCGGCTGGGTGGCCGCCGTACTCGACGGGTCCCGCACCGAGCGTGCCCTGGCCATCGCCGCGGCCTGCGGTTCGCTGTCCACCCGCGCCGCCGGCGGTACGGCGGCCCAACCCGACTGGGATCAAGTGACAGAGAGCGTGACGCCATGACCAAGATCGCCTTCATCGGCGCGGGCAGCGTGGTCTTCACGCAAGGTCTGCTCGCCGACCTCTTCGGCCTCGACCTCGGGCCGCTGCACATCGCGCTGCACGACATCGATCCCGAACGCCTCGACACCGCCGCGGCCGCCGCGGCGTACATCGCCCGCGAACACCGGTCCACCCCGCGGATCACCGCCGACCTCGACCGGCGCGCCGCGCTCGCGGACGCCGACTTCGTGATCAACATCGTCCAGGTCGGGATGAACGCCGCCACCCGCCTGGACTTCGAGATCCCCGCCCGCTACGGGATCCGGCAGACGATCGGCGACACGCTCGGCGTCGGCGGGGTGTTCCGCGCCCTCCGCACATTCCCGGTGCTGCGCGGTCTCGCGCTGGACATCGCCGACGTCTGCCCGGAGGCGTGGTTGCTCAACTACACGAACCCGATGGTGATGAACATCTGGTACCTGAAGGCCCTCGGCGTCCGGAACGTCGTTGGCCTCTGCCACTCGGTCTACTGGACGATGCAGGGCCTGTCCGAGTTGGTCGGCGTACCGTACGACGACGTCACGTATCTGGCCGCCGGCGTCAACCACCAGTCCTGGGTACTGCGGTTCGAGCGCGCGGGCGAGAACCTGTACGACCGGTTGGACGCGGCGATCGCGGCGGACCCGGAGCTGCTGCGGCGGGTCCGCGTGGACATGTACCGCAGGCTCGGCTTCTACCCGACCGAGACGAGCGAGCATTCGTCGGAGTACGTGCCGTGGTACCTCCACCACCCGAGCGAGGTCGAGCGGCTCCGGTTACCGATCGGCGCGTACCTCGAGATCGTCGCGGACAACCTCGCGTCGTACGAGCGAACCCGTAGCGCGCTGAAGTCCGGCGAGCCCATGATGGTCGAACCAACGATGGAGTACGCCCCGCAGATCATCCACAGCATCGTCACCGGCACTCCGCGAACGGTCTACGGCAACGTGCCGAACAACGGTCTGATCAGCAACCTGCAGTCCGGCGCGGTCGTCGAAGTGCCTTGCCTGGTTGACGCTTCGGGCGTGCGACCCACAGCGATCGGCGCCCTCCCCGCACAATGCGCAGCGCTGAACCGCTCGTACCTGAACGTCGCCGAACTCGCCGTCCAGGCCGCCATCGACGAGGACCCGCGGGCCCTGCGGCAGGCCGTGATGGTCGATCCTGCGACCGCGGCCGCGCTCCCGGTCGAGCAGATCTGGGAGCTGTGCAACGACCTGGTGATTGCTCACCGCAACTACTTGGACCCGTCGTTGAGGGCAGCGCTCAGATAGCTCCGGTACGTCGCGAACTCGGACAGCACCTCGGCCGCGGTCCGCTCGCCCGTCAGCGCTCCGACGCCCTGGCCCGCGTAGATCGACGCGCGGGCCGGGTCACCGGCCGCCGAGCCATCGGCATAATCCGCGTGCCCGGCGTCGTCGGTTGCGAGTTCCTGCTCGCGGCCTTCCCAGTTGTCGAAGTACGCGTTCCGCAACGCGCGACCACCGAACTCGTCCGGCCACCCGGCGCGCGACGCGGCGTCGAACACCGTGCCGTAGACGGTGTCGGTCTCGTCGGCCTCAATGATCCGCTGCCGCACCGGTTCCTTCGTCAACGCCTCCACGCAGGTGAGGAACGCCGTACCGATCCAGCCGCCTGCTGCGCCCGCCGCGAGAACTGCCGCCAGCCCGCGCGGCCCCGAGATCCCGCCACCGGCGAGCACGGGCAGATCGGTGAGGTCCAGAATTGCCTGCAGCAACGGCAGTGTCGCGACCGCGTTCCGGCCGTGCCCGCCCGCTTCGGCACCGCGGGCGACGATCGCGTCCACGCCGGCATCCACAGCCTCACGCGCGTCCGCCACCGTCCCGGCCTGCGTCGCGACGACGATGCCCGCCTCCTGCAGCGGCGCGACGTACGGCTTGTAGTCGCCGAAGCTCAGCGAGACGAGCGCCGGCTTCAGCTCGAGGATCGCTTCCAGGTGTTCCGGATGCTCCCCGACCGACCAGGCCATCAGCCCGATCCCGTACGGCTTCCCGCCCGCGGCCGCGATCGCGCCCTCGGTACGAATCCAGTCGGCACTCACCGCCGACCCCGCACCCAGCATCCCCAGCCCACCCCCGGCCGAGATCGCCGCGGTCAGCCTCCCTCCACTGACATTGGCCATCGGAGCCCCGACCACCGGCACCGTCATCCCGAACCGCTCACTCAGCCACATACCCACAGCCCACCACACCCCCACCCCCAAACCAACCCCAACCCTCCACCACCCCTGCGCCACCCCTGCGCCCCCACGAAGTCCCCCGGACGTACCCGCCCGCCTCCCTCGCGTGCCCCTGCACCACGCCCGGAGGCTGTGAACCCCCACCGGTGCCTGAGCACAAGCAATTGCCTGTCCACAGCCCCCGCCGAGCGCGCAAACCCCCGACTGCCAGCGCACCCCCGCCACCCCAACCCCGCGCCACACACCAACCCCGCCCAACGCCGCACCCTCCGCGGCACCACACCACAACCGGGTCTGTAGACCCCCACCGGAGACCACGCACAGGCAATTGCCTATCCGCGGTCGCCGCCGGGTGTTCACACCCCGAGCGCCGGCCCACGCCGCCATCGCCGACCTCCGTCTGCCGTCTGCCGACCGCCGACCGGGCACGCCAACGCAACGCGCCAGGGCCACCAACCGGCCCCGCGCCACACCCGGTCCTCGGTTACCTGCCGGGACTGTGCACATTCGGTGGGAACTGCGCGGAGGTAATTGCCTCTGCACAGCCCCCGCCGGATGTTCACACCCCCGAGCGCCGGCGTACCGCAACAGGCGCGCCACGGAACGGGCGCCGTTCATGATGCGCGGAACCACGCGATGCGGTGCCGAGCAACCCGACAGCTCGGGTACGCCGCCCGCCGCGCAATGCCAATCGCAGCGCGCGGTGTCGCACCATCTTCGGGGCCTCGCACCCCCACCGGGGACTGTGCACAGGCAATTACCTATCCACGGTCCCCACCTGGTGTGCACACCCCCAAGTGCCCACGTACGCCGCACCGCGCGCCAGCCCGCGCCGCCACACCACGCCCGGGCCTGTGCCCCCACCGGGGACTGTGCACAGGCAATTACCTATCCACGGTCCCCACCTGGTGTGCACACCACCAAGCGCCCACGTACGCCGCACCGCACGCCAGCCCGCGCCGCCGCACCACGCCCGGGCCCGTGCCCCCACCGGCGACTGCGCACAGGCAATTGCCTGTCCACAGGCGCCGCCGAGTGTGCACAGACCCAAGTGCTGGCATGTGCCTCAGCCGGGGGAACGAGGAACGGCCGGCCTCGGGGGTCCGGGGCCGGCCGTTCGGGGGTTTGGGTTACTTGTAGACGTCCGACTGCGGGTCGCCGTGGCAGCGCTTGTACTTCTTGCCGGAGCCACAGGGGCAGGCCGCGTTGCGCGGTGTACCGGCGTACTCCAGCTGGCCGCCTTCGGCGCCCTCCTGGTGGGTGGCCACCTCGTCGTCACCGTCGATCGTCGGCGCCGAGTACGTCAGCCGCTGCGGACGGCTCTCGTTGCTCAGGCCCTTGGCGCGCAGGCGCGGCGTGTCGCGAGGCCGCGGGGTGTCCTGCGGGCGCTCCTCCTCGCTGTCCTCGGACCGGCCGGCGAACTCCGCGACCGGGGCACCCGGGGTGAGGATGTCCTGGATCCGGCGACCTTCGAGGCTGTCCTCGTCGGCCAGCGCGGCCTCGGAGGCGAGCTCCATCTCGGCGCGCATCGCCTCGATGTCGACCTCCACGTTGAAGATGAAGTTGATCGACTCTTCCTTGATCGACTCCATCATCGAGGCGAACATGTCGTAGCCCTCGCGCTGGTACTCGACCAGCGGGTCGCGCTGCGCCATCGCGCGCAGGCCGATGCCCTCGCGCAGGTAGTCCATCTCGTAGAGGTGCTCGCGCCACTTCCGGTCCAGCACGCTGAGTACGACGCGGCGCTCCAGCTCGCGCATCGCCTCCTCACCGAGCAGCTCCTCACGGCGCTCGTACGCCGCGTGCGCGTCCTCGAGGAACCGCTCGACCAGGAAGTCCTGGGTCAGACCGGCCTTCTCGCCGCCGGCCTCCTCGATCAGTTCCTCTTCGGTGAGCTCGGTCTGGTACAGCAGCTTCATCGCGGCGAACAGCGCGTCCAGGTCCCAGTCCTCGGCGAAGCCGTCCGCGGTCGCGCCCTGCACGTACCCGGTGACGGTCTCCTCGAGCATGTCCTGCACCTGGTCGCGCAGGTCGGCGCCCTCGAGCACGCGGCGACGCTCGTCGTACACCACGTGGCGCTGACGGTTCATCACGTCGTCGTACTTGAGGATGTTCTTCCGGGTCTCGAAGTTCTGCGCCTCGACCTGGCCCTGCGCGGACGCGATCGCCTTGGTGACGACCTTGTTCTCCAGCGGCTGGGAGTCGTCATTGTTCCGCGACATCGCCCAGTCGACCATCTCGCGCTTGAACAGCCGCATCAGGTCGTCCTCCAGCGACAGATAGAACCGGGACTTGCCCGGGTCGCCCTGGCGGCCGGCGCGACCACGCAGCTGGTTGTCGATCCGGCGGGACTCGTGCCGCTCGGTGCCGAGGACGTAGAGGCCGCCGAGTTCGCGGACCTCCTCCTGCTCCTCCTTGACCTGCTTCTCGAACTGCTCCAGCAGCGCCGGGTACTCCGCCTCGTACTGCTCGATGTCCTCGGCCGGGTCGATGCCGCGGGCACGGAGCTCCTTGTCGGCGAGGAACTCGGGGTTGCCGCCGAGGATGATGTCGGTACCACGACCGGCCATGTTGGTGGCCACCGTGACCGCGCCCTTGCGGCCGGCCTCGGCGACGATCGCCGCCTCGCGCTCGTGCTGCTTCGCGTTCAGCACCTCGTGCTTGATGTTCTCCTTGAGCAGCTGCCGGGAGAGCCGCTCGGACTTCTCGACCGACGTCGTGCCGACCAGGATCGGCTGCCCGGTGGCGTGCACCTCGACGATGTCCTTGACCACCGCGTCGAACTTGGCGTCCTCGGTGCGGTAGATCAGGTCCCGCTCCTCGACCCGGATCATCGGCTTGTTCGTCGGGATCGGCACCACGCCGAGCTTGTAGACCTTGGAGAACTCGTTCGCCTCGGTCATCGCCGTACCGGTCATGCCGGCCAGCTTGGTGTAGAGCCGGAAGTAGTTCTGCAGCGTGATCGTCGCGAGGGTCTGGTACTCCTCCTTGATCTCGACGCCTTCCTTGGCCTCGATCGCCTGGTGGAGTCCCTCGTTGTAGCGACGGCCGTGCAGCGTCCGGCCGGTGTGCTCGTCGACGATCAGGACCTCTTCCTGACCCGGGCCGCCGACCACGACGTAGTCCTTGTCCCGGTGGAACAGGTCCTTGGCCTTCAGCGCGTTGTTCAGGTAGCTGATCAGCGGGGTGTTGGCCGACTCGTACAGGTTGTCGATGCCGAGCCGGTCCTCGACCTTCTCGATACCGCGCTCGAGGATCGCGACCGTGCGCTTCTTCTCGTCGACGTCGTAGTCGGCGACCCGGCGCTTGGTCTCGTCGATCTCCAGGTCGGTGACGCGCGGGTTCTTCCGCTTCAGCTCCGCCTCGTCGGCCAGCGTCCAGGCCTTCAGCGCGTTCGCGATCCGGGCCATCTCGACGTACCAGCGCTGGGAGTCCTCGGCCGGGCCGGAGATGATCAGCGGGGTCCGGGCCTCGTCGACCAGGATCGAGTCCACCTCGTCCACGATCGCGTAGTTGTGCTCGCGCTGGACGCAGTCCTCGATGCTGCCCGCCATGTTGTCGCGCAGGTAGTCGAAGCCGAACTCGTTGTTGGTGCCGTAGGTGATGTCCTTGGCGTAGGCGATCCGGCGCTCGGCCGGCGACATCTCGGGCAGGATCACGCCGTAGTCGAGGCCGAGGAAGTGGTACACCCGGCCCATCCACTCGGCCTGGTACTTCGCCAGGTAGTCGTTCACCGTGACGACGTGCACGCCCTTGCCGGACAGCGCGTTCAGGTACGTCGGCAGTGTGCCGACCAGCGTCTTGCCCTCACCGGTCTTCATCTCGGCGATGTTGCCGAGGTGCAGCGCCGCGCCACCCATGATCTGGACGTCGTAGTGCCGCTGGTGCAGGGTCCGCTGGGCGGCCTCCCGGACCACCGCGAACGCTTCCGGCAGCAGCGCGTCGAGCGACTCCCCGTTCTCGTGCCGCTGCTTGAACTCCGCGGTCTGGCCGCGCAGCTCCTCGTCGGACATCGCTGTGAAGTCGTCCTCGATGGAGTTGACCATCTTGGCGATGCCCTGGAGCTGGCGGAGGATCTTGCCCTCGCCGATCCGCAGGACCTTGTCGACAACCTTCATGGTGGGGAGTTCTCTCCTTGCTGCTGAAGCCTGGAAGCGGGCGACGCCGCATGGCACGGCCGACCCCGGGGGAAGGCGTGCGTCCCCCATCGTACGGGGCCGAGTGTGCCAAGCCACGCCCGCAGCGTGCCTCGGGCCCTAACCGACCCACGCGCGAGGCGCCCGGAAAGTTCCCGGTGTCGTCTCAGAAACCGCGCAAGGCGTCACTCAGCGCAGGCGACAGATCACCTCCACCGGCCACCCGGACCTGGTCCAGCCCGAGCCAGCCGGCCAGCTGGACGAGCTCGGCGGCCAGCTCCTCGGGCGTCTCCACCGGAGCCTTCGGCTCGGCGTGCGCCGACTGGACGAGCAGTACGCCGCCGGTGCGGTCAGCCTTCAGGTCGACTCGGGCGACCAATTTGTCCCCGAGCAGGAAGGGCAGCACGTAGTACCCGAAGATGCGCTTGTCGGCCGGGACGTAGATCTCGATCCGGTACCGGAAGTCGAAAAGGACCTCGGTCCGGGTCCGTTCGAAGACCAGCGAGTCGAACGGGCTGACCAGGGCGCGGGTGTTGACCCGTCGCGGCAACCGCGCGTCGCGGTGCAGGTACGCCGGGCGCTTCCACCCGTCGATCCGGACCGGCAGCAGCTCGCCTTCCTCGACCAGCTCCGCGATCGCCTGCAGCGTCGGCTCCGGCGCAGTCCGGAAGTAGTCCCGCAGGCACTGCGCCGTCGCCACCCCGTGCGCCCGCGCCGCGATCGAGACCAGCCCGCGGTGCGCCTCGGCCGGCGACGGGGTCGGCGTGTCCACCACCGCGCGCGGCAGCACCCGCTCAGGTACGTCGTACATCCGCTCGAACTGCTGGTTGCGCCCCGCCACGGTGATCTCGCCCGCGAAGAACAGGTACTCGAGGGCCTGCTTCACGTCGGACCAGTTCCAGCCCCAGTTGTTCCGCTCGCGCTCGACGTCGTCGTCGATCTCCCGCGCGGTCAGCGGGCCGTGTGTCTGGACATCGGCGAGCACCTGCTTGACCAGGTCGGGACGCTTGCGTGCGATCGACCGCGGGCCGCCCCACGCCTCGGTCGTCGCCCGCGCCATCCGCCAGCGCATCAGCGGGTGCGTCTCGACCGGGATCAGCGACGCCTCGTGCGCCCAGTACTCCACCAGGCGACGTGGTGCCTTCCCGGAGGCGCGGTCGAGCAGGTCGCGCGGATACGGACCGAGGCGCGAGTAGAGCGGCAGGTACTGCGTGCGGCTCAGCACGTTCACCGAGTCGATCTGGATCAGCCCGATCCGCCCCAGCACCCGAGCCAGCGCCCGCGCATCGGGGACGCCCTTCGGCCGCGGATCCATGAACCCTTGCGCAGCCAGCGCGACCCGGCGCGCCTGAGCCGTCGACAGCACCTGTGTAGTCACGCGCCCGATTGTGCCGGGCCGCACCGACATTCCCACGTTCCTCTTTGGGTCCCCACCAACCGTCTTCACGCCCTCGAAACGGTTGGTGGGGACCCAAAGACGGCGGAGACGGGCTGGGCATAACTCGGAAGTTACCGAAAGTGGGAGGTGCGCTACGGATGGTGTTCGGGGGAACCTGCCAGCAGGCCGTCCGCCCGTGCGGCCCCTATCACCCTGGAGTGAGGCATGACAGGAACGAAGCATGTAATCCGTGCTGCCCTGGCGGCCGGTGTCCTGACCGCGGCGTCCCTCGGTGCGGTGGCCGTGGCCGGCTCCGCGTCGGCCGCGCAGAACCCCGGCGCCCCCACCAACCGCATCGTCGGCGGCACCATCGCCCACACCGCGGACGCCCCCTGGGCCGTGGCCCTCAACAACAGCGGTTCCCCCTCGCCGAGCGGCCAGTGGTGCGGCTCCACGCTGGTGAAGGCGAACAAGATCGTCACCGCCGCGCACTGCGCCCAGGAGGCCGCATCCACCTACACCGCGATCCAGGGTCGGGACGTGCTGACCCAGACCGGTGGCAAGACGTCGAAGATCAGCAGCATCTGGGTGGACCCGGAGTACGGCAAGTCCGCCGGTCACGACGTGGCGGTACTGACGCTGGCGACGCCGTTCGACGGTGTGGACACGCTCGCGCTGGAGACCGACAAGGCCGTCGACAAGGCCGGTGCTGCGTCCGTCGTCTACGGCTGGGGCTCCACGGAGGGCACCGGACCGGAGGACACCTTCCAGAAGGTCGACGTACCGGTGCTCGGTGACGACTACTGCTCGAAGGCGTACGCGAGCCAGGGCTACACCCCGGACGGCGAGATCTGCGCCGGCTACGAGCAGGGCGGCAAGGACTCCTGCCAGGGCGACTCCGGTGGCCCGCTGGTCCTGAACGGCCGCCTGTTCGGCGTCGTCTCCTGGGGCGTCGGCTGCGCGGACGCCGGTAACCCGGGTGTCTACGCCCAGGTCGCGACGTACGCGACCGAACTCCAGCAGCAGATCGACAGCTGACCCAGCAGCGACAGCGAAGGGGCCGGGCGATCGCCCGGCCCCTTCGTCGTGCTCCTCCCGCGGTCTAGACGGCCAGCCTGATCACGCCGTAGTCGTAGCCGCGGCGGCGGTAGACGACGCTGGGCTGGTTCTCGTCGGCGTCGACGAACAGGTAGAAGTCGTGCCCGACCAGTTCGAGCTCGTAGAGCGCCTGGTCCAGGGTCATCGGCTTGGCGGTATGCGTCTTCTCCCGCATCACCAGCGGTCCGTCGCCGGTGACCGTGAGAGATCCGTACTTGTGTGTCGCCACTTCTTCCTCGGCGACTGGTTCCTCCACTACCGGGGCGTTGTCGTTGAGCGGCTGCTTCGCGTTCACGTGTCGCAGGCCTTCCGGCGTGCGCTCACCGCGATGCACCCGGCGCCGGTCGGCCGCCTTGCGGACCTGGGACCGGAGCCGGTCCAGGCAGACGTCGAACGCCGCCTGCTTGGTCTCTCCGCACGCCTCCGCGCGGACCACCGGACCCTTGGTGTACATGGTGAGCTCGACACGCATCGCCCGATCGTGCTGTCGCGGGTTCTTCTCCTGGCTGACTTCCACCTCGCACCGCAGTACCCGATGATCGACTTTCTCGATTCGCTCGAGTTTTTCCTCGACGTACTGCCGGAAGCGGTCACTGACCTCGCAGTGATGACCCTTGACAACGACGTCCACGGAAACCTCCATCGATCGGCGACTTCTTGTTACGTCTCCGGGCCCCCGTCCTTCCTGTCCTCGCTGAGCTGATCGCGATTGGGGCGCCCGAAACGAGAACACCCGCGGTCGAGCCGGTCGGACCCCGTGGCCAGGAAGCCGGCTGATCCGGTCCTGCACCACTTCACTGCCCGACAAGCCCCTGCGGGTGTCATAGGCCAACGCTAGTCGGCTTCGGCGAAAACCGGTAGAGAAGTTCTCATGAACCAGACGCCGCGTGTCTCGCCGTCGCGGCCAGGACGGCGCAGCCGAGGACCCGGATTCCGCCGGTTTCCAAGGCGCGGCAGGCCTCGCTGAGCGTGGATCCGGTGGTGATCACGTCGTCGACCAGCAGGACCGGTTGATCGATCAGCGTTTCAGCCCAGCGCGAACGCAGCCCGAACGCCCCGTCCAGGTTGGCGGTACGGCGTTCCGCGGACAGCCCGGCCTGGTCGTCGGGGCGCCGGACGACCCGCAGCGCGTCGGCGACCCGGGCGTCGATTCCCTGTCTGCGCAGGGATCTGACGGCTGTCTTCGTAATCCGCCGGAGTGGGTCGTGCCCACGCTGCCGGACTGTTGCCGGGGGCGACGGCACCGGGCAGAGCCACGCCGCCCTCCGCCCCGCCAGGGCCGTCCGAACGACGGTCGCGAGCAGCTGACCGAGCGGTTCGGCGAGCGCGTACCGGGCCTGCTCCTTGTGCGCGAGGATCAGCCCGCGGAGCTCCCCGCCGTACGCCGCGGCGGCGGTCGGCGGCGCGAGCCCGGGTGGCGCCGGGTCCGGCCATGCACGGAACGGAGTCAACTCCGTCAGTAGCCCCCGGCAACCAGCACAGAGAGTCACTCCGGGCCGTTCGCAGCCGGCGCACCGCCCGCCCAGCACCAGATCCGCGAACCCGCCCCACACCCCACCACGATCGGTGAGTCGTCGCCGGCGAGCAACTCCCGCCTGTGGACAACTGTCAGCCGGGGTACGTCGGGGTGATCGGCGCGGAGCCGGCGTCGGAGTCCATGGTCATCCAGAGCAGGTCCTTGCTGAGCCAGTGGACGCGTCCGCTGTCGTCCTGGATCACCGGCAGCGTGTCCTTGTTCGGGTTCGAGGTGACGTGCTCCGCGGTGAAGTCGGGGGTCGATCCCGGCAGCAGCTGGAGGCTGGAGCCGTCGGTGTTCACCATCCAGGTCTGACGACGCGGGTTGTTGGCCGTCGCGCCGACGACCAGGATGCCCGCCTTGCTCCAGGCCGCGTCGGTGATGTTGGTCAGCCCGAGCTGCAGGTGCCGGAGCTCGGTGAGCACCAGCTGCTTCCCGCCGTCCCGGGTCTGGACGGTGCCGATCTGCACGGTGTTCTGGTCGCCGGCCTTCGGCTTCATCACCAGCAGTGCCCGGACACCGTCCGGGGCCATCCGGAGATCCTCCGGCAGGTCCCCCTTGAAGTCGACCGCCACCGGGGTGAGCTTGCCGTCGCGACCGCGGACCCGGAGTCTGGGGTGGTCGGTGTCGGCGCGGTCCAGGATCCAGAGGTTGTCCTGGTTGTCGAAGCTCGGCTGCAGGGTCTTCCCCTCGACCTTGATCGGCACCAGGTTGTCGTCCTTGTCCCCCGCCGGGTCCAGCCGCCCGTACATGACGACGTGGTCGCCGTTCTTGGTGGTGGTGATGATCGCGCCGAAGGTGCCGCTCAGGTTCACCGCGAACGACTCGGCGTCGTACGACGACAGCTTGCTGCTGCTCAGCGGCTGGGCGGCGATGTCCGAGGACCCGTCGAGCCCGACGATGCGCTGCGGCTTGTTCCGGCGCAGGCCGAACAGCTTGGTCAGCGCCGCCCCCGGGACCTGCGGGTCGAACTGGGTGAAGTTGGCGAACGGCAGCACGTCCGGCTCGTCCGGCAGCAGCGGGGCCCCACCGACGGTGATCTTGGCCCGCAGATTGATCTGGTTGAGCGTCCAGACGATCTGTGCGGCCAACAGGTGCCGATCCTGGTCGCGGAGCCCGCCGGCAGCGTCGTTCAGCGCGACGGTGGCCACGCCGAAGTCGACGGGAACGGACACCTGCACCTCCGTGCCCGGCGGCGCCACGGTGGTCACGCCGTTGCCCAGCCGGCTGGTCGGGCCCTTCAGCAGCTCCTGGATCAGCTGGGTCGCCGCCTGGCCCTGGGACAGGTTCAGCGGCAGATAGACCGGGTCGGCCACCAGCAGCTCACGGGCCGGGTTGAAGAAGTACAGGTCCCGGGAAGCGAGCTTCAGGTCCACCTGGTTGCTGCCTAGGTACGCACCGGGCGGGACCGAGTCGACGCGGAACTGGCCGTCGACCTTCTTCAGCTTGAACAAGAACGTGGTCTGGGCGTTCACCGGCGCCGGGTTCCACTCGCCACG
This sequence comes from Kribbella sp. NPDC004875, assembly GCF_042873375.1. Classification (NCBI taxonomy): domain Bacteria; kingdom Bacillati; phylum Actinomycetota; class Actinomycetes; order Propionibacteriales; family Kribbellaceae; genus Kribbella; species Kribbella sp. NPDC004875. The sequence goes on along the minus strand of NZ_JBIALI010000006.1, from coordinate 142,282 downwards.
GGCGCCGATGGTGGCGATCCGCGGGGCGCTCAGCTGGATGCCGTCGCCCTTCTTGGTGAGCGACTCCGGGCTCTGGTCGTAGACCACCGTCTGCAGCTCCGGCTTCCACGCCGCGGCCGCCTCCGGGGTCATGTACTGCCGAGCGACGTCGTACGCCTGGGAGTCCGACATGGCCTCCAGGAACCCGCTGACGATCGCCATCTCGTCCACGTTCGCCCGCGGCGGCTTGGCCTCGACGCCGACACCGCCGAGGTCCGGCGCCAGTCCCTGGCGCTCGCCACTGCGGATGGTGCCCTGGGTGGGTACGGTCGCGCAGCCGGCCAGCAGGGCGGCGGCCAACAGCGCGGGCAGAACCGCGCGCAGCTTCCGCATCACCGCTCGTCACCACCGTTCAGCTTCTGGTACGGCGCTCCGACGTCGACGAGCTCGGTGACGATCCGCAGCGCGTCCGCGGGGCGGGCAGGCAGCGGCGAGCCGGTGAGCGCCACGTCCGGCCGGCGCGGCAGCGTCAGCCGGAAGTACGCACCGTCGCCCGGTGAGCCCCAGGCGTCCAGCCGGCCGCCGTGCAGCCGGGCGTCCTCCAGCGCGATCGACAGACCGAGGCCGGTGCCACCCGTGGTCCGGGCCCGGGCCGGGTCGGCCCGCCAGAACCGGCTGAACACCATCTCCGCCTCCTCGGCCCGGAAGCCGACCCCGTGGTCGCGGACCGCGACCGCCGCCGCGTCCTCGTCGTACGCCGTGCTGATCCGGATCGGGAGGCCCTCGCTGTGCTCGATGGCGTTGCCGATCAGGTTGCGCAGAATCCGCTCGATCCGGCGCGAGTCCACCTTGGCCCGGCACGGCGCCTTCATGTCCAGCTCGACCGGGCAGCCCTTGGCCTTCAGCAGCGCCTCGTGGTTCTCCAGTACGCGGGTCACGATGTCGCGCAGGTCGACGTCCTCCAGGTCGAGCGCGGCCGCGCCGGCGTCGAACCTGCTGATCTCCAGCAGGTCGGCGAGCAGTTCCTCGAACCGGTTGAGCTCGTTCTGCAGCAGCTCCACCGAGCGGCGGCTCATCGGGTCGAACTGGTCGCGGCTCTCGTGCAGCAGGTCGGCTGCCATCCGGACCGTGGTCAGTGGCGTCCGCAGCTCGTGCGACACGTCCGACACGAACCGGCGCTGCAGCCGCGACAGCTCCTCCAGCCGGCGGATCTGCCGCTGCAGGTTGCTGGCCATCTTGTTGAACGACAACGCCAGCCGGGCCAGGTCGTCAGTGCCGCGGACCTGCATCCGCTCCTCGAGCTTGCCGGCCGCCAGTCGCTCAGCGATCCGCCGGGCCATCCGGACGGGCGTCACCACCTGCCGGGTGACCAGCCAGGCCACCGCACCGAGCAGAACGATCAGCAGCAGCCCTGCGGTCACCAGAGCGCGCTGGACGACGTCGAGCGTCTCCTGCTGCGCGGTGAGCGGGAAGAGGAAGTAGATCGCGTACCGGTCGCCGGTGGAGTTGATCCGGATCTGCGAACCGATCACCAGCCCCGGTGCGCCGGATCCATCCCGGTAGTTGATCTCCGTGTACGTGTCGTACAGCTTGGAGTCGTCGCTCATCACCGAGGACGCCAGCGCCTGCGGGATCGAGTCGCTGTCGACCAGGCCGGTATAGCGGATGGCGTTGGACGCCGCCTGGTCGGTCGGGACCAGCAGAACGTCGTACAGGCCGGGGCGGTTGGTGCCCAGCACCAGCTCGGACAGCTGCTGGTTGATGTCGCTGCGGTTGGCGGCGTCGATCGTGTTGGCCAGCTGCGCCAACTGCGCGCGCACCTCCGCCTGGGCACTGGTACGCCGTGATTCCAGCACACCGTCGGTGACCTGGCTCATCATCACCCAGCCGACCAGGATCAGGACCAGCGTCGACATCAGCAGGGTGCCGGTGACGATCCGGGCCTGAATGGAGCGGCGCCAGATGTCCGGCCAGTGCTTCGGGTGCGTCCGCCAGAGCGGCTGCGGCTGGGCAGACCAGTCCGCCACGGCGGCGGTGAGCTCCAGCTCCGTCCCGCGGGACTCGGCCCCCTCCAGCTCGGGTGGGGTCGGCTGCCCGTCCGACGGACCACCTGGCTGGCCGGTGTGGTCCTCGACGACCGGATCGGTCGCCGCCTCCGGGTGGGCCGTCTGCGACTCTGGGCCGCGTCCGTACTCGATCAGTCCGCACCAGCCTTGTATCCGACACCGCGGACCGTGACGACGATCTCGGGGTGCTCAGGGTCCTTCTCGATCTTGGAGCGCAGTCGCTGGACGTGCACGTTCACGAGCCGGGTGTCGGCCGCGTGCCGGTAGCCCCAGACCTGCTCCAGCAGCACCTCACGGGTGAACACCTGCCAGGGCTTCGACGCCAGGCAGACCAGCAGGTCGAACTCCAGCGGCGTCAGCTGGATCGTCTCGCCGGCCCGCTTCACGGAGTGCCCGGCGACGTCGATGGTCAGGTCGCCGATGGTCAGCGACTCCGGACCGGGCTCGTCCATCCGGCGCAGCCGGGCCCGGATCCGGGCCACCAGCTCCTTCGGCTTGAACGGCTTGACCACGTAGTCGTCGGCACCCGACTCCAGGCCGAGCACCACGTCCACGGTGTCGCTCTTGGCGGTCAGCATCACGATCGGTACGCCGGACTCGGCCCTGATCGCCCGGCAGACGTCGATACCGTCCATCCCGGGCAGCATCAGGTCGAGCAGCAGCAGATCGGGCTTGAACTCCCGGAACGCCGGTACCGCTTTGTCACCGGTCGCACACAGATAGGTGTCGTAACCCTCGTTGCGCAGCACGATGCTGAGCATCTCCGACAACGCGGTGTCGTCGTCGACGATGAGGATGCGGCCCCGCATCGTCCGGTTACCCTCTGCCACGCCCAGTCTCCTTGCCGTCCGAATGCCGTTCGAATCCCGACCGATCGGTGTGCGACCGGCGGGTGCCAGGCCGTACGCACTACGGATAGTGTCCCATTCCCCCGGTAGTGCACACGCCGGATCGCCGTGTGACCCCGAGTTGGGCTGTGATCATGGTGCACGGTTGGGGTCCACCACAACTCACGTGCCGACGGGTACAACGGTTCAGCTGGGAGGAGGAACGCAGTGGCCGACCGCGACATGCGCCTGCACGACGACGTGGCCACGGAGCCGCTGCGCCCCTGGCTGCCCGCCGACCTGCTCGACAACGCCGCCCGGACGATCTCCGACAACAAGACCATCATGCTCGGTCTTCCGGTCCTCGCGGGGATCGCATTGGTCGCGATTCAGGCGGTGCTGACCGAAGTCGCCGTACCAGGTGGGCTCGGTGGCTTCTTCGGGGCGGACGACCCGTTCTCGCAGGCCGGTGCGGCGCTGCTGCTCACGTACGGCGTCCAGGTGGTGCTGTTCTCGGTGGTGTCGAGCATGCTGGCCGGGATCATCGCTCTGGCGGCGGTGCGGAGTCAGCTGGCTCAGCGGCTCGGTCCGCGGGAGCTGATGCGGCTGATCAGGCCCGCACTGCCCGCACTTGCAGCTGTCGGTCTGGTGCAGTCGCTGTCGTTCATCCTGCTGATCGGCGGCTGGGGACTCTTGGTGTTCGGTGTCGGCGCCGGCGCCGACGCAGCGATCTCCTCCGATGTGGCCGGTGCGGTCGCCGTGGTGATGATGCTGGTAGGCGGCGTGCTGGTGCTGATCTTCGGCATCCGGCTGGTGCTGGCCGGGACCGTCGTGCTGATGGAGGGCCGGCACGCACCGGACATCGGCCTCTACATCCCCGCGCGGGTCGGTGTCTGGGGCGCACTGCGGCGCTCGTGGCAGCTGGTGCGCGGCAAGTTCTGGCGGGTGTTCGGGATCCTGCTGTTCGGCGGGTTGGTGGTGAACATCATCGGGTACGCCCTGCAGTTCGGGGTCAGCGCGCTGGTCATCACGGTCGGCTCGTGGGCCGACCTCAGCAACAGCAGCGGGGCCGTGATCGTGACGGTCGTGCTGGGTGTGGCCGCCGGTGTCGCGACCGTGCTCACCCTGATCGCCAGCCTCGCCTTCATGTCCGCCGTCCAGGCCCTGATCTACTTGGACCTCCGGGTACGCCGTGAAGGTCTCGACCTGTGGATGCGCCCGGCACTGCGGTCGGAGGGACCCGCGTGATCGCCTTCTGGCAGGAGCCACCTGTCGACATCGACCGGGATCAGGCTGCCCAAGAGGCGGCCAAGGAGCTGTCCAAGCCGGCGTACCGGGATTCTGGCGGCTCGCTGATCGGGAAGGCCGTCAACAAGGTGATGGAGTGGATCCGTGACCTGCTGGACAGCCTCACCGGTTCGTCACCCAACGGCCATGCCGGTCTGGTCATGCTGATCGTTCTGCTGGTCCTTGTCGTGCTCGTGGTGCTCTGGCGGGCCGGCGTACTGCGGACCAGTCGTAAAGCCACGTCACAAGCCGTCTTCGACACAGCGCGGCCGCAAAGCGCAGCGGAGTACCGAGCGCAGGCAGAGCGGGAGGCTGGTGCCGGCGACTTCGCACTGGCCATCCGCAGTCGCTTCCGGGCCTGCGTGGCCGAGCTGACCGAGCGGACCGTGCTCGACGAGCGGCCAGGACGTACGGCGTACGAGGTGGTGGCCGACGCGTCGCAAACGGCGCCTGTACTCCATGAACCGCTGCAGCCGGCCGCATTGGTGTTCACGGAGGTTGTCTACGGCAACCGTCCGGGCACACCGGAGCGGTACGCGGCTGTTGTGACCGCTGACAACGCCGCGCGGACCGCACGGGTGGCTGTATGAGCATGCCGGTCGGGCGGAGCGTCGGCGAGAGCTGGAGGGCGCTACGGCTGCCCCTGCTCATCACCGGTGTTGTGGTGCTCGCTGCGATCGTCATCCTGATCGCCACCTCCGCACAGACATCAGGCCAGTTCAGTCCGGACTCCACCGAGCCGACCGGGGCACGCGCGCTGGCAGCACTGCTGAAGAACCACAACGTCGACGTACACGGCACCGAGTCGCTGGACGACGCCGAAGAACCTGGTGACGGACAGACGCTGCTGATCGGGCCGGGAGGTTCGCTCGATCGCTATAACTGGCAGCGGATCGCCGACGCCAGGTGGAGTCATCTGGTGCTGATCAGGCCGAGTGGTCTGGCTCTGGACGTTCTCGCGCCCGGAGTGCATTCCACAGGCGACGTACTGGACCTGCTGAGTCGTAAGGCGGACTGCGACCTTCCGGCCGCGGCGAAGGCGGGGACGGCGACGGTCAGCGGGTACACGTACAGCGCACCCGAGAACGCCATCGCTTGTTACGGCGACGGCATCAACAACACCATCGTCCGGCTGGACCTCGGTGGCCGGACAGTCGACGTGATCGGTACGCCGACATCCTTCACCAACGCGCGACTCGCGGACGACGGGAACGCCGCGCTGGCGCTGAACCTGATCGGCACGCACCAGGACCTCACGTGGTACCTGCCGCAATGGGAGACCTCCGGCAGCGGTCCGGTCGACGAGGACGCGCCACCACTGATCCGACCGGACGTGCGGTACATCGCGTGGGCGCTGGCCTTCGCAGTCCTGGTGGTGGCGTTCTGGCGTGGCCGACGACTCGGGCCGGTCGTCGCGGAGCGACTGCCGGTCATCGTGCATGCTGCGGAAACCACTGAGGGCCGCGCGCGGCTGTACCGGCGTTCCCGCGCCCGGGACCGGGCCGCGTCGGCTCTGCGAGAGTCGGCACTGGGGAAGTTGCACAAAGCGCACGGCATCCCCCGACGGGCCGAACCGTCCGCAGTGGTCGCAACCGTTGCCGCCCGTACCGGTCGGGACCCGGCCATGCTGTACGAACTGCTCTACGGGCTGCCACCACAGTCCGACGCCGCTCTGATGTCCTTGTCCTTTGAGCTCGACGTACTGACGCAGGAGGTACGACACCCGTGACGACTACCGAGGTCACCGCGGACCAGGCCCGGCAGGCGCTGGTAGCGCTCCGGACCGAGATCGGTAAGGCCGTGGTCGGCCAGGACACCGCGGTGACCGCACTGGTGCTCGCACTCCTCTGCCGCGGCCACGTGCTGCTGGAGGGCGTCCCCGGTACGGCGAAGACGCTGATGGTGCGCGCACTGTCCACAGCGATGCGTCTGAACACCAAGCGGGTCCAGTTCACGCCGGACCTGATGCCGGGTGACGTGACCGGGTCACTGGTGTACGACGCGAAGACCAGTGAGTTCGAGTTCCGGCCGGGGCCCGTGTTCACCAATATCCTGCTGGCGGACGAGATCAACCGGACGCCACCGAAGACCCAGGCCGCGCTACTGGAAGCCATGGAGGAGCGGCAGGTCACCGTGGACGGCGAACCGCGCCGCCTGCCGGTGCCGTTCGTTGTCGCCGCCACGCAGAACCCGGTGGAGTACGAAGGCACCTATCCGTTGCCCGAGGCCCAGCTGGACCGGTTCCTGCTGAAGGTGACGCTGGACATCCCGCCGCGGGATGCCGAGATCGCCGTACTCGCCCGGCATGCGCGGGGCTTCGATCCGCGTGACCTGGCTGCAGCCGGGTTGCGTCCCGTGGCCGGTCCGGAGGATCTGGAGGCCGGACAGGCCGCCGTACGACGGGTTGCCGTCCGCGACGACGTACTGGCCTACGTCGTGGACCTGTGCCGCGCCACTCGCCAGTCGCCGTCGCTGCAGCTCGGTGTCTCGCCGCGTGGGGCCACAGCGCTCCTCGCTGTCTCTCGCGCATGGGCGTGGCTCTCCGGCCGCGACTACGTCATCCCGGACGACGTCAAGGCGATGGCCCGTCCCTGTCTCCGGCACCGCGTCCAGGTGCGCCCGGAGGCCGAGCTGGAAGGCGTCAACGCCGACGCGGTCCTCGAAAGCGTCCTGGCCACTGTCCCGGTCCCCCGCTGATGGTGGTGACGGGCCGGGCCGGGATCCTGGCGGCGGCTGGGGTGGTTTTCGTTGCCCTGGTGATGCCGTCGTGGTCCGGGATCGGTTTGGTCGTCGCCGTGGTGCTGTTCGTGTGTGTGGTGGACATGCTCCTGGCCGGTTCACCACGCCGGCTGCAGTTCAGTCGCGACGGAGACAGCGCCGTACGGCTGGGTGAGCAGGCTGTTGTGCATCTGCTGGTGACAAACCCGGGTCGGCGCGTGCGAGGGCTGCTGCGCGACGCCTGGCCGCCGTCGGCCGGCGTACTGGACTCACCGCACAAGCTGGACCTTCCGTCGGGTGAGCGTCGGCGGTTGGTGACGCACCTACTGCCGACGCGGCGAGGAGATCGCGAGGCGGCACGGGTGACGGTGCGGTCGATCGGTCCGCTGGGCTTTGCTGGTCGGCAGAGCTCTCACCAGGTGCCGTGGACGGTGCGGGCGTTGCCGCCGTTCAAGAGCCGCAAGCATCTGCCGTCCCGGTTGGCCCGGCTGCGCGAGCTGGACGGGCGTACTGCGTTGCTGGTGCGCGGTCAGGGCACTGAGTTCGATTCACTCCGGGACTACGTGCCCGGTGACGACGTACGCAGCATCGACTGGCGTGCGACGGCTCGGCGCGGGAGTGTCGTACTGCGGACCTGGCGCCCGGAGCGGGACCGTCAGGTCGCCATCGTGATCGACTCCGGCCGTCTGTCCGCGGGGCGGGTCGGCGACGCACCACGACTCGACCACGCCATGGACGCTGCACTCTTGCTGGCCGCACTGGCCACTCGCGCGGGTGACCGAGTCTCCTTGCTAGCCTGCGACTCCGCAGTGCGAGCCGACGTACGCCGTCCCGCGCCGGAAGACGTGCTGCCGTCATTCGTGAACGCTCTGGCGAACGTCGAGGCGGAGCTGGTGCAGACGGACTTCCGCGTCGTGGTGTCGCAGGTACTCGAGCGACTGGGTCAGCGTTCACTCGTCGTACTCCTCACCGGGCTCGACCCGGCTGTCATCGAGGAGTCACTGCTGCCCGTCGTCGGTCCGCTCCTGCGGCGTCACGTAGTAGTGCTCGCGTCTGTTGCCGATCCACGGCTGACCGAGCTCGAGTCCACCCGGAGCGACCTGCTCGAGGTGTACGGCGCGGCGTCTGCTGCCCGGACCCGTCTGGATCGAGAGCGCGTCACAGCGACTCTGACGCGGGCAGGCGTCACCGTGGTGGACGAGAACCCGGACCAGATCGCTCCCGCGCTGGCAGACACCTATCTGTCGCTCAAGAAGGCCGGTCGCCTGTAGTACCCCCGAGCCATAGCTCCCCGCGCCAGCGCCACCGCCCGCCACCCCCGCCACCGCGGCCGAATCGCCGAATCGCCGAATCGCCGAATCGTGGCGTTTGGCTCGCCATCTGTTCGCCGAGTCGTGAGTATCGGCTCGATTTCACGACCATTCCCCACGACTCGACGGAACAGCAGACCAGCGCATCAGGTGAGGGCTCTCTCGAAGAGCAGTCGGTTGGCTTGGACGAAGCCGTGTTCGCGGTACGACCAGGCGATGCGTTCGGCCGACTCGTCACACGGCCTGTCGACCCAGAACTGCACGTTGTCGAGCTGGCGTTGCAGCACGGCACCGATCAGCGGTGCGTCGACCGGCAGGCCATAGGCGTTCGCCAGGACGCTCACCTGGTGCGCCTGTCTGGCAGGGTCGTTGTGTTTGGAAGCGATGCACCAGGTCCAGGCGGCGTACCCGAGGTCGTCGATCGGGTCACCCGGGGCTGAGAGGTCGAAGTCGATCAGGGCGGCCGGCAGATCGTCGGTGAAGACGAAGTTCGTGGGGCCGGGATCGTGGTGACACACGACCGGGTGATCGGCAGCCAGGCGGGTGTTGCGGGTGGCGTCGTGGAATCTGCGGAGCAACGCGCCGGCAGCGGCAACCTGTTGGTCGGTCCACCGTTGGTACCGAGACGGCACCCAGCCGTGCAGGTAGCTGAAGACGTCGCGACCTCTCTCGTCCTGGCCCAGGTATGCGGGCGTGAAGCCCTTGTCCTCAAGGAGTTTCAAGAGTTCGGCGACGAAGTGGGAGCGAGGCGATGCGGGCCGGCGTACCGTGTCGCCGACCCGCACCACCCCTGGTGTGAGGCGGCCGCCTGTCAGGGGTTCTTCGATCACGGCATCGTCGGACGGGCCTGGAGGAACGTCCAGCGGCGACCTTCCAGGTCCTCGGCCTCGTAGCAGCGGTATCCGTGTTCGTGGATCTCCTGCAGGATCTTGGCGCCGTTGTCCCGTGCGTGGGCGAAGTGCGCGTCGAGGTCGTCGACGTACACCCAGATGTTGTGATCGGTGGTGCTCGGGCGCGGCTCGGTGCGTTCGAAGAGCAGTACGGCGGCGGATCCGACGTGCAGCTCGATCCACATCGCCTTCTCGCCCTCGGCCGGCAGCGTGTCCCACGAGGTGAGCCCGAACACCTCGTGCAGCCAGCGCGCCGCGGCGCCCGGATCGTCGTAGTACAAGGCGATCGAGAGTCGGCCGATCTCGCGTGGCGCCCCGGCCGCGCTCGCCCGGCGCTCGACCCAATCAGGCAGCCAACGGATGACGCGCGGCCAGAAGTAGAACGCCTTGCCGTCCTCGGTGATCAGCGACTGTACGACGGTCACTCGCGTCCCACCGTCGATCGCCTCGAAGTCGACCCGGGTCTCGGTGTCGTCCACCGAGCTGCGATACCCGAGCCGTGAGCCGGGCTCCCAGTCGGTGACGACCGCGAGCTCGAGGGCATCGTCGGCGTACACCTCGAGCACCCGCCCGCCGACACCGGGCTCGATCCGCATCGCGATCACCCGGCTGGAGTCGAAGAAGTTGATCGGGTTCCGCAGCCACCACTGGTCGATCTCCGCGGTGAACGCCTCGAACGCGGTCGGAGGATCGACCGCGACCTCGACGGACGCGGTGGCAGACAGTTCGGTCATGACGACTCCTTCTGCTCGACATGCTGCTCGACGTGGCGCTTGAACGAGCCCAACTGGTTGCGCCAGTGCGCCTGGACCTGGTCGAGCCAGGCCTGCACCGCGACAACGGGCTCCGGATTGAGGCGGAACAGCCGGACCCGGGCGTCGCCGGCCACCCGCTCGTCCTCGACCAGGCCGGCCGCCAGGAGGAGCTTGAGGTGGCGACTCATCGCGGGCGAGGACGCCCCGGTCGCCGCGGCCAACTCGCCCGCGCGGCGCGGACCTTCGCCGAGCAGCTGGACAACCTGACGCCGCGTCGGGTCCGCCAGCACCTCGAAGATGCGGTCAACCTGCACTTCCGCCATACCGCAATAGTTCTACTTGTTGTTAACTATTGTCAACCGTTGAAACTAGTTCCGAAGCCGTCGCCAGGTGGCAGGCGACCTGCGGCGTCGGGGTGGCGGGGAGGATCTCGAGCGGCTTCGTGCCGCAGGCCTCGATACCGTTGCCCGCGGCCACCAGCTGGCAGCGGGGGTGGAAGCGGCAGCCGGCCGGGATGTGGGTGGGGTCCGGGGGCTCGCCGGTGAGCACGATGCGCCGCGGGGATTCGGGGAGGACCGACAGCAGCGCGCGCGTGTAGGGGTGCTGCGGGTCGGTGAGGACGGCTTCGGTGGGGCCGGATTCGACGATACGGCCGAGATACATGACGGCCACCCGGTCGGCGATGTTCCAGGCCAGGCCGAGGTCGTGGGTGACGACGAGAGCGGACAGCCCGAGGTCGTCGCGGAGCCGGAGCAGGAGCGAGAGGATCTCGCCGCGCACCGAGGCGTCGAGGGAGGCGACGGGCTCGTCGGCGATCAGCACCTTCGGGTCCAGAGCGAGCGCACCGGCGATCACCACCCGCTGCCGCTGGCCGCCCGAGAGCTCGTGCGGAAAACGCTGGAAGAAGCGTTCCGGCGGACGCAGGCCGGCCCGGGAAAGCGCCGAGGAAACAATGTCCTCCTCGTCGGACAGTCCATGGATGCGCGGGCCTTCGGCGACCGCCTCGTAGACGGTATGGCGGGGATTCAGCGACCCCATGGGATCTTGGAGAACCAGCTGCACCTCGCGGCGGAACGCGCGCAGGGACCGGCTGGAGTAGCTCAGCGGCGTGCCGTCGTACGTGATCCGGCCCGACGTCGGGCGTTCCAGGCCGAGCAGGGTGCGGGCGAGCGTGGTCTTGCCGCAGCCGGACTCGCCGACCAGGGCGACGATCTCGCCGGAACCGATCGAGAGGTTGACGCCGTCGACGGCGCGGGCCCGGCGGCCGCCGCGACCGGAGAACTCGACGGCGAGGTCTGTTGCTTCGAGCATCGTCATTCCCCCACTCGGACGCAGGCAGCGGTTCGATCGGCACCGGCCGGCCGGAGATCGACATCGACGGTCGAGCAGATGTCGAGCGCGACCGGACAGCGCGGGTGGAAGCTGCACCCGTCGGGCAGTTTCTGCGGATCTGGCGGATCGCCCGCCAAGCCGCGGGGCGCGAGCCGGGAGGACGGGTCGCCGACGGTCGGGAACGCCGCGGCGAGCGCTTTGCTGTACGGGTGCTCGAAGGACCCCGACGAGGGACCGAGCTCGACGAGGCGACCGGCGTACATGACGGCGAGGCGGTCGCAGACGTCGGCGAGGACCGACAGGTCGTGGGAGATCATCAGCAGCGAGATGCCGTGGTCGGCGATCAGCTGACGGATGAGCGTGAGGACCTGCGCCTGGACCATCAGGTCGAGGGCGGTGGTCGGTTCGTCGGCGATGATCAGTTGCGGTGCGCAGGCCAGGGCCATCGCGATCATGACTCGTTGCCGTTGGCCACCACTGAGCTCGTGGGGATAGCTGCGGGCTCGCCAGGCCGGCAGACCGACCTGTTCGAGGAGTTCGCGGACCCTGGCATCCGCGGCCGTTCCGGAGGCCATCCGGTGGACGAGCAGCGGTTCGGCGATCTGATCGCCGATTCGGCGGACCGGGTTGAGTCCGTGCTGAGCACCCTGGAAAACGATGGATGCCGACGACCAGCGGACGGCGCGCAGCCGGCCCCACTTCATCGTCAGCACGTCTTCGCCGTCGAGCATGATCTGTCCACCCACGACGGCCGTGCGCGGCAGCAGCCGGAGCAACGCGAGCGCGACGGAAGACTTTCCCGACCCCGACTCTCCGGCCAGCCCGACCGCCTCGCCGGCGGCCAGCGACAGCGAGACGCCACGGACCGCGGGTACCTCGCCGCCGGAGCCGATGCGGTAGGTCACCGACAACTCTTCGAGACTGAGCATCACACCGCCCGGGTTCGCAGTCGGGGATTGAGCACGGACTCCAGCGCCCGTCCGCACAGGGTGAACGCCATCACCACGATGACGATGCACAGACCCGGCACGAGGATGTACCACCACGCGCCGGCGGTCGCCGCGCCCCAGTCGTAGGAGCCGCGCAGCATCGTTCCCCACGAGGTCTTGTTGGCACTCACGCCGAGGAACGCCAGTGTCGACTCCGTCACGATCGCGCTCGCCACCTCCAGCGTCGTACTTGCCAATAGCAACGGTGCGACGTTCGGCAGCACGTGCCGGGTGGTGATATGCCAGTGCCCGGCACCGAGTGCGAGTGAGCGTTCGATGTACGGGCGGGCTTCGACGGCCAGCGTCTGCGCACGGATCAGCCGGGCCGTCGACGGCCAGGACGTCACGCCGATCGCGATGATGATCGTCGCCGTCGAGCCACCGAGGATCGCCGCCAGGACAAGCGCGGTGACCAGCGACGGCAGCACCAGGAACCAGTCGGTCACCCGCAGGATCACGGCACCGATCCAGCCGCGGAAATGGCCGGCCGCGATTCCGAGCACGGTTCCGATCACCATGCTCAGCAAGGCCGCCAGGAATCCGATCAGCAGCGAGGTCCGCGCGCCCCACCAGATCATCAACAGCACGGAACGTCCGGACTCGTCGGTTCCGAGCGGATCGCGCAGGCTCGGCGGCGCGAGTTTCGCGCCGGTCCCGCTGACCACGTTCGTGACGCCGGAATCGATGAAAAGCGGCGCGATCAGCGCCAGGACGACGGCGAGCGCCAGCACGACCAATCCGGCAACGCCTGCTCGATGCTTCCGGAAATCCGCCCAGAATCGAGCGGCAGCGCGCCGGCGGCGTACCCAGGTGACGCTGCTCATGCCGACCTCACTCGCGGGTCCAGGAAGTGGTAGACCACGTCCGCCAACGTGTTCATCACGATCACCGACACGGTGATCAGCAGGAACGTTCCTTGCATCAAGGTGAAGTCCGGGACCCGGATCGCCTCGTAGAACAGCTGCCCGAGGCCCGGCCAACTGAAGATCGCCTCCACCGTCACGGCACCACCGACGACGAATCCGATCCGCATGAATACCAACGTCACAGTCGGCAGCAACGCATTGGGTACGGCGTGCTTCCGGCGTATCTCGTCATCGCGGAGCCCCTTCGCGCGGGCCGTCGTGATGTAGTCCTGACCGACCTCGTCCAGCACCGACGACCGCATCACCAGCAGGTACTGCGCATAGACGACGGCAACCAAGGTGAGACACGGCAACACCATGTGCTGCGCGACGTCCAGAACGCCGGCGAACCCGTCCGGCTTGTCGACGCTCGAACTCCCGCGGGTCGGAAAGATGCCCGGAATCGGTCCGATTCCGGCGGCGAACACCATCAGCAGCAACAGGCCGAGCCAGAAAGTCGGCACCGACCACAGCACCAGCGAGACCGCGGTGGACAGCTTGTCGAACCGGCTGCCCGGCTTCCACCCGGCGCGGGCGCCCTGCCAGAGACCGAGGCTCACCGCCAGCACCAGCGCCGTCCCGGTGAGCAGCAGGGTGGACCCGATGCGCTCCCCGATCAGGTCGACGACCGGCCGCTTGTACTCGTAGGAAACGCCGAGGTCGAACTGCAAGGTCTGCTTGACGAAATGCACGAACTGCTCAGGGATCGGCTTGTCCAGTCCGAGCCGCGCACGCTCGAGGTCCAGCTGCTCTGGCGTCATGTTCCGGCCCTGCGCGAGGGCCCGGACCGGATCGCCCGGCAGCAACCGGAACAGGAAGAACGTCGCGACGATCACCATCGCGATACTGAGCAGCGCCCCGCCCGCCTTGGTCGCCGCGTACCGCAGCAAACCGTGGCGGGCCGGGACCTGCTCGACCCCTTCGATCGTCGTCGTCATTCGCGCTCGTCGGCCGCACCACGCCGGCGACGCAGCACGAAGAAGCCCACGACGGCGAGGACAGCGACACCGCCGGCGACTCCGGCGATCACGCCGCTGCTCGTTCCGCCGGCGCTTTCCGCGTTTGCGTCCTTCGACACCGCCTCGACGGTGTAGAACGGCCAGTACCCGGAACCGCCGTACAGCAGGCCCTTGTCCTCCGGAATCGGCGTGATGCTCGCGATCCGGTCCTTGCGGTAGCCCTCGAGGTCGTTCGGGTAGTACAGCGCGATCACCGGAGCGTCGGTGTAGAGCCGTTCCTCCATTTTCTTGATGATTTCCGCACGCTTTCCGCGGTCGAGTTCCTTCTGCTGCTGCAGGTACAGGCTCTCGTACTGCGGATCGCAGTAGAACGACTCGGTTCCGCCACCCTCACCGGTCGCGGTCGGACGCCGGCTGCACAGGTGCGTACCGAGCACTTCCTCCGGGTCCGGGTTCACCGACCAGCCGCTGATCGCGATGTCGAAGAGCGCCGTCGTACCGGTCTCCTCGGTGAACTTGCTCGAGTCCAGCCGCTTGGTGGTCAGCTGGATGCCGATCTCCTTGAACCAGCCCGTCAGGTACTCCGCGAGCTTGTCCTCGATCGGGGTATCGGTGTGGATGCTGAACCGGAACTGGAGTTTCCGCGATCCGTCCGGCATCGTCCGGACCCCGTCCGGGCCCTTCTTGTAGCCGGCGTCGTCGAGGATCTTGTTCGCCTTCGCCAGGTCGAACGAGATCTTCTCGTCGCCGCTCGCCTCCCAGAAATAGTCCTTGTACAGCGGCGGGATGATCGATCCGTCGGCCGCTTTCGCGAGCCCGCCCTGGACCTCGTCGACCAGCTTCTGCTTGTCGATCGCGTAGTGCAGCGCCGTTCGCACCTTCGGGTCCTTCAACGCCGGGTGCCCGTCGCCGATCGGCTTGTTGTCGCTCGTCGTCGCCCCGTGGTTGATCTGCAGGTACGCCGCCCGCCGGCCCTGCGTGTTCCACTGGACGATGTTGTCGTCGCCCTTCAGCGACTCGAAGTCCGGCGGGTTCAGCCGGCCGATCAGGTCGATGTCACCCTTCTTCAGCCCGACGATCGACGCCGCCGGGTTGTCGTAGAAGATCACCTGCAGCTCGTCGACCTTCGGCCGCCCGCGCCAGTAGTCCGGGTTCGCCTCCAACCGGACGTACTGGTCCTTCTTGTGCTCGACCGCGATGTACGGGCCGCTGCCGACGGTCGGGTACGTCTCACCGTCGTACTTCGAGATGTCCTTGACCTTCTCCCAGATGTGCTTCGGCATGATCGGCACCGGGTTGTCGAGCATCGACGCCTGCGGCGTCTTCAGCTTGATGGTCAGCTCCTGGCCGTTCGCCGAGACGCTCTGGAAGTTCGCCACCGCCGGGCCGTTGCCGGTCTTCGCGCCGTCGTCGGTGATCATCTTGTTGAACGTCCAGGCCGCGTCGTCGGCGGTGATCGGCTGACCGTCCGACCACTTCGCCTGGCGGATCTTGAACGTCCAGGTCAGCCCGTCCGGCGACGTCGTCCAGGACTCCGCGAGGTCCGGGCTGGGCTGCAGGGTCTTCGAGTCCGGCACCGTCAGGAAGCCGTAGATCAGCCGCTGGATCGACCCCGTCACCAGCCGCACGGCGAGGAACGGGTTCATCGAGTCCACCGACTGGGTGACCCCGATCTTGATCACCTTCTTCGGCGCCGGATCAGCGGCCGCCGCCGTCCCCGGAACCATCGCCAGCAGACACAACGCCGCCAGCACCGCCAACAGCTTCCTCATGGGCCGCCCCACCTTCCCCAGCCGGTGTTGGTGTTTGAGGAAGAACCCACACCAGCGAGCCCACGGGTGTCAACGAGATACGGAACTTTGTCACATTGAAGTAACCAACTTACGAGCCACACCGGCGCGTCACCGAGTCGTGGCGAGCGGCCTGAGCCCCGGCACCGAGTCGTGGATCTGACGGCGTCTCCCAACCGATCCCCACGACTCGGCGGAAGTCGGCGACGGGCGACGGGGGGCGGCGCTGGGCGGGGGTGGGGAGCGCGCGGGCTGATCGGGGTACGTGGGCAGTTGGGGTTGACTACACGATCGTGTAGTAGTTTGCTTTTGCGTGTAGGAGAGGAGTGGGTGATGGATCGAGCGGTGGATGATCTGACGGCTCGGGCGCGGATTCGGGATGCGGCGATCAGGCTGTTCGGGGAGCGTGGGATCGAGGGTGCGTCGATCCGGGACATCGCGGCCGAGGCAGGGGTGTCGTCAGGTCTGGTGCGGCACCACTTCGGCTCGAAGGAGTCGCTTCGCGAGGCCTGTGACCGGTACGCGAAGGAGCGGATGCTCCAGATCGGCGCGGAGCTGACCCAGGACAACGACCTCACCGGGCTCGATCCGCTGGCGCTGCATCCGGTCGCGTTCCCGCTGCAGCTGTACATCGTCCGTTCGATGATGGACGGCTCGGAAACCGCGACGGCGCTGTTCCTCGAAGGGGTCGACGCGGTCGAGGACTGGACGAAGAGCTTCGGCATCGAGCCGAGGGACCGGCGCGGGTACGCCGCCGCGCTGGCCGCGATCAAGCTCAGCGTGTTCGTGTTCCGCGATCAGGTCTCGAAGGCGCTCGGCGAGGACATCACCACCCCGGCGGGCTACAACCGGATCGGCCAGGCGCTGATGGAGGTCTTCACGATCCCGCTGCTCACGCCCGATCACATCGAGAAGTTCCAGCAACGCTCTGAGGAGAAGTGATCATGCCGGCTGCGATCAGCACGGAAGGTCTGGTCAAACGGTTCGGGCGCACCCACGCCCTGGACGGTCTCGACCTCACGGTGCGAACCGGTGAGGTGCACGGGTTCCTCGGCCCGAACGGTGCCGGGAAGACCACCACCATCCGCATCCTGCTCGGGATGACGCGGGCCGACGCGGGTGTCGCGCGGGTGCTCGACGGCGACCCGTGGTCGGACGCGACGGAGCTGCATCGCCGGCTCGCGTACGTCCCGGGCGACGTGACGTTGTGGCCGAATCTTTCCGGCGGCGAGGCGATCGACCTGCTCGGGCGGATGCGCGGCGGGGTGGACAAGAAGCGCAAGGCCGAGCTGCTCGAACGTTTCGACCTCGACCCGCGGAAGAAGGCCCGCGCGTACTCGAAGGGCAATCGGCAGAAGGTCGCGCTGGTCGCCGCGTTCGCGTCCGATGTCGAGCTGCTGCTGCTCGACGAGCCGACCAGCGGCCTGGACCCGTTGATGGAGGAGGTCTTCCGCGAGGTCGTCCAGGAGGTCAGCGACCGCGAGGGCCGGACGGTGCTGCTGTCCAGCCACATCCTGTCCGAGGTCGAGGCGCTCTGCGACCGGGTGACGATCATCCGGGCCGGCAAGGCCGTCGAGACTGGCACTCTCACCGAGCTCAGGCACTTGACCCGGACCTCGATCCAGGCGGAGCTCGTCGGCCCGATGGACGGTCTCGCGCAGCTGAACGGCGTACACGATCTGCAGGTGGACAACGGCCGGGTGCGGTTCGACGTGGACACCGACGAGATCAACCCGGTACTGCGGCGGTTGACCGAGATCGGCGTACGGAGTCTGGTGAGTCAGCCACCGTCGCTCGAGGAGCTGTTCCTGCGGTTGTACGAACCCGAGGCCGCGCGATGAAAGGCCTCGCGGGGACCGGCGGACTGATCCGGCTGATCCTGCGCCGGGACCGGATCGTGCTGCCGCTGTGGATCGTGCTGCTGGTCGCGATCTCGGCCAGCTACGTGCGCGAGTACGGCGACCTGTTCCCGACGCCGGAGTCCCGGGTCAAGTACGCGAGCAACGCCGGCTTCATCACCTTGTACGGCGAGCTGTCCGGCCCGAGCCTCGGTGAGTTCGTCACCTGGCGGCTCGGCTTCGTCCCGGTGATGGTCGGGCTGATCAGCCTGCTGACCGTGATCCGGCACACCCGGGTCGAGGAGGAGACCGGGCGTCGGGAGTTGCTCGGAGCAACGGTCATCGGGCGGCACGCCCAGCTGGCCGCGGCATTGATCGTGACGCTCGGCGCGAACCTCGTCCTCGGGATCCTGCTCGCGTTCGCGATGCACGGCCAGGATCTGCCGCTGGCAGGATCCGTCGCGATCGGCGTCGTGTACGCCGGTACAGGGTGGTTCTTCGCCGCGGTCGGCGCGGTCGCGGCGCAGTTGTCCGCGAGCGCGGGTACGGCGCGCGGGATCGCGATCGGCGTACTCGGTGGCGCCTACGTACTGCGGGCCGCGGGCGACACCAGCGCGCACACCGACGGGCCGCTCGCCTGGCTGTCGTACCTGTCGCCGATCTCCTGGGCGCAACGGATCCACCCGTATGCCCAGAACCGTTGGTGGCTGGGCATCTTGGTGCTGGCGGCAACGATCCTGCTGGTGGCACTCGCGGCGTGGCTGTCCACGCGCAGGGACATCGGCGGTGGACTGCTGGCCGACCGGCTCGGTCCCGCGGACGGCACGATCGGCTCGCCGCTCGGGCTGGCCTGGCGGCTGCACCGTGGATTGCTCGCGGCGTGGACGGTCGGATTCGCCCTGCTGGGCTTGCTGTTCGGCGGGGTCGCCAAGGGTGTCGGGGACATGATGCGGGACGATCCGAGCATCCAGGAGATGTTCCGGCGAATGGGCGGGGCGGCCGGGTTGATCGACTCGTTCCTGGCCGGTGTGATGACGCTGGTCGGGCTGATCGCTTCGGCGTATGCGGTCCAGGCAACTCTGCGACTGCGGGTCGAGGAAAGCAGCGGGCGGGCCGAGCCGGTGCTGGCAACGGCCACGAGTCGCTGGCAGTGGGCCGCGAGTCATCTCGTCTTCAGCCTGCTGGGTCCGGCGGCCGCGTTGCTCGCGGCAGGCGTCGCGGAGGGGCTTGCGTACGGCATGGCGATCGGCGACGTCGGTGGCCAGGTGCCCCGGTTGGTCGGTGCGGCGCTGGTCCAACTGCCGGCGGTGTGGGTCCTGGCGGCGGTCGCACTCGCGATCTTCGGGTTCTTCCCGCAGGCGTCGATGGCGTCGTGGGCAGGCCCCGCGATCTGCATCCTGATCGGGTTGGTGAGCGCCGGCGTCGCGACAGCCGGCTGGATCCGCAACATCTCGCCGTTCACCCACCTCCCCTCACTCCCAGGAGGCTCCGTCTCAGCAGATCCGCTCATCGTCCTGCTCGCCATCACTGCGGTCGTCGGCTCCGCAGGCCTCCTCGGCCTCCGCCGGCGAGACCTCCCGGCCTGAGCAGGTCAGCGGCGGGCGTTCCGGGACCAGATGAAGCAGTAGCCGCCGAAGGCCGCGATGCCGGCTGCCAGGACGGTCAGGAGGATGGAGCCGAAGGGTTGGTCCTTGATGGTGTGGAGAGCGGTGTCGAGGCCGCCGGCCTTCTGTGGGTCGTAGGCGATGGCGGCCCAGCCGAACAACGCTCCGACGACGAGGAACGCGACGCCCTTCGCGGCGTACCCGATCCGGCCGAGCCCGATCGTCAGGTCGGACACACCACCGGCCAGGTCCTCGGTGAACTTCTTGGTGATCGCCTTGTGCAGTTGGCGTACGCCGATCCCGATGACGACCAGGCCGATCACGACAACGACGACTCGGCCGGCGCCGTGCGCCATCAGACGGCCCGACAGCGTCTGCTGCTGGCTCGTGCTGGAGTTGCCGGAGCCGACGGCGACCCTGATCGCGCTGATGCCGAGGAACAGGTACACCACAGCGCGCCCGATCGACGAGACCTTCTTCTCGGTCTCCAGGTGCCCGTAGACGAGTTCCACCACCCGCCACACCACCAGCGCCAGGAGACCGACAGCACAGACCCAGAGCAGTACGCCGCCCAGCGGCTGGCCCGCGAGCTCACGGAGCGCACCCTGTTGGGACGCTTCCTGTGACGACTTGCCCCACGCGAGTTGCAGTGCGATCCACGCGATCAATAGGTGGACGAGACCGTACGCCATCAACCCGACGGTGATCGCGACGTCGTACGAACGGCTGTGCCTTACTTGCTGGGCGGTGCTCACAATCGATCCGGTGCCCACCACGGAAACGCTCAGGCGGAGACGGGGGCGCTCGCTTCGCGGTCCGCTGCGTCGACGTCGCCGTACTCGCCGTGACGGTGGGCGCGGCGGCCG
Organism: Kribbella sp. NPDC004875; assembly: GCF_042873375.1. Lineage (NCBI taxonomy): Bacteria > Bacillati > Actinomycetota > Actinomycetes > Propionibacteriales > Kribbellaceae > Kribbella > Kribbella sp. NPDC004875. The sequence goes on along the minus strand of NZ_JBIALI010000006.1, from coordinate 122,167 downwards.
AGGGTCCAGACGTAGGTGAAGAAGGCCAGTTCGGCGAGGATGCCGATCGTGACGCGGACCGGCGCCGGCAGGAACGGAGTCACGAACGCTTCGATCAGTCCGGTGACGAGCAGGACCGCGGCGAGACCGATGGCCATCCCAACGGTTGCGCGACCGGTCTGGGCGACTGCCTGCATCCGGGTGCGCGGTCCTGGCACGATCCACGACCAGCCCAGGCGCAGTCCGGCCGCAGTCGCGATGAAGACCGCGGTCAGCTCGAGCAGGCCGTGCGGAGTGATCAGACTGAAGAACAGGCCGCCTTTGTCGTTGCTGATCATCAGACCGGCGCTCAGACCCAGGTTGACCGCGTTGTCCCAGAGGATGAAGACGGACGGGATCAAGAGGATACCCAGCGCCAGTACGGCGGCACTAATAGTCGCGTTGTTGATCCAGACGCGGAGCGCGAAGTCCTGCGCCGGGTTCTCCGAGTAGTAGGACTCGAAGTCGTGGTTCACGAGCTGTTTGATCTGGTCCGGTGTGGCGATCGAGTCCAACGTCTCCGGATGCGCCAGCACGCGCCACGCGGTCCACGCGGTGACCAGATAGAACAGCAGCCCGATAGTGACCCACCAGCGCCTGGACGCGTACAGCGCCGCCGGGAACGTCACCAGGAAGTACTTCGAGATGTCGCGCCAGACAGGAGCCTGCGCACCCGTGACCGCACCACGGGCGTCCGCAATCAGACCGGACAGCCGACCGATCGACACCGGGTCCGCACCGGCGGCTCGGAGCGCGGCCAGGTGGGTGCCGACGCGTTGGTAGAGCGTGACGAGCTCCTCCGCCTCCGCGCCGGACAGGCGGCGCTGGCGCCGGGTCAGGTAGGCCAGGCGGTCCCACTGCGGCTGGTGAACCGAGACGTATGCTTCGACGTCCACCGCGGCACCTCCTCCACCCGGATGACTTCCTGCGCTGGCAGACTAGCCGGACCGGGTGTCTACGGAGGAGGGGGGCGACGACATGTCTCAGCTGGTCACCGGTGAGGCGGTCGTCCTCCAGGTGCGGATCGCGCGGATGCCGACGCGGGCGCTGGCCTGTGCGATCGACATCGCGCTGCAGGGCGTCGTACTGGTGGTGCTGATCTCGCTGCTCGCCGGGTTTCTGCTCGGGAGCGAGTCCAGTGAGGCGCTGGCGGTCGCGTTGATCTTCATCGTCGTACTGCTCGTCGTTGTCGGCTACCGCGTGGTGATGGAGACGCTGACCCGCGGGCGCACGGTCGGCAAGATGGTGCTCGGGTTGAAGGTGGTGCGCGACGACGGCAGCTCGATCCGGTTCCGGCACGCGCTGGTCCGGACGCTGATGTGGTTCTTCGTCGACTTCGCCCCGTGGTTCGCAGCCTGCCCGGGGATCGTGGCGAGCCTGATGAACAAGCAGGGCAAGCGGATCGGGGACATGGTCGCCGGTACGGTCGTCATTCGCGAACGGCACCAGCCGATGGCGTCACCGCCGCTGTTCGTCCCTGCCCACCTGGTGCAGTGGGCGCAGTCGCTCGAGCTGTCCCGGCTGTCCGACGAGCTGGCGAACGCGGCCCGCGACTACCTGGCTCGTTACACCGAGCTGCTCCCCGGCGCCCAGATCGCCATCGGCGAGGCGCTCGCGACCCGCGTCGCCGCCGTCACCGCGCCGCCCCCACCGGCCCAGATCATCGCCCCGGCCTTCCTCTCCGCCGTCCTGGCCGAACGCCGCCGCCGCGAACTCCACCGGCTCTCGACGCAACGTCCCCTCCACACCGGTCCCTTCGCTCCAGCGTTCACGCCGTCGGCCCCGTCGCTCGCGCCGTCGTACGCGATCCCCGCTGGGCCCTTCGCCCCACCGAGCCCGTACGGCGTCCTCCCGCCGGCCCCACCCGCGCCGGGCCCGTTCGCCCCGCCCCCGCAGCCGAACTCGCGCCCAGCCATCGTCAACGCACAAGGCTGGGCCGCCCCCGGCAGCAACACCACCCAGTGGTTCTGAAGTAGTTCCAGAGTTCTGACGCAGTTCTTGAGTGGTTCTGACACACGGAACGCCCCGCAGGAATCCTACGGGGCGTTCGCGCTGTGGGGGGCTCAGTAGCGGTAGTGCTCCGCCTTGTACGGGCCCTCGACCGGTACGCCGAGGTACGCCGCCTGCTCCTTGGACAGCTCGGTCAGCTTCACGCCGAGCGCGTCCAGGTGCAGCCGCGCGACCATCTCGTCCAGGTGCTTCGGCAGCACGTAGACGTCGGTCGGGTACTCCGCGGTTTTCACGAACAGCTCGATCTGCGCGAGAACCTGGTTGGTGAAGGAGTTCGACATCACGAACGACGGGTGCCCGGTGGCGTTGCCCAGGTTCAGCAGCCGGCCCTCGGACAGCACGATGATCGTGTGGCCGTCCGGGAACCGGAACTCGTCGACCTGCGGCTTGATGTTGACCCGCTCGATGCCCGGCACCTTGTACAGCCCGGCCATGTCGATCTCGTTGTCGAAGTGGCCGATGTTGCCGACGATCGCCTGGTGCTTCATCGCCGCCATGTGGTCGGCGGTGATGACGTCCTTGTTGCCGGTGGTGGTGACGAAGATGTCGGCGATCCCGACCACGTCGTCGACGGTCGAGACCTGGTAGCCGTCCATCGCCGCCTGCAGCGCGCAGATCGGGTCGATCTCGGTGACGATCACCCGGGCGCCCTGGCCGCGCAGCGACTCCGCACAGCCCTTGCCGACGTCGCCGTACCCGCAGACGACCGCGACCTTGCCGCCGATCAGTACGTCGGTGGCGCGGTTGATGCCGTCGATCAGCGAGTGCCGGCAGCCGTACTTGTTGTCGAACTTCGACTTGGTCACCGAGTCGTTCACGTTGATCGCCGGGAACAGCAGCGCGCCGGCCTTGTGCATCTCGTACAGCCGGTGCACGCCGGTGGTGGTCTCCTCGGTGACACCCTTGATGCCCTGGCCGATCGTCGTCCACTTGTCCTTGGACTCCGACAGCGAGCGGGTCAGCAGCTTGAGGACGACGCCGTACTCCTCGGAGTCCGCGGTCGACGGGTCCGGGACGGCGCCGGCCTTCTCGAACTCGGTGCCCTTGTGGACGAGCATCGTCGCGTCGCCACCGTCGTCGAGGATCATGTTGGGGCCTTCACCGCCCGGCCAGGTGAGCGCCTGCTCGGTGCACCACCAGTACTCCTCCAGGGTCTCGCCCTTCCAGGCGAAGACCGGGACACCGGCGGGAGCGTCGGCCGTCCCCGAGCCGACAACGACCGCGGCGGCCGCGTGGTCCTGGGTGGAGAAGATGTTGCAGGACACCCAGCGCACCTCGGCCCCGAGCGCCACCAGGGTCTCGATCAGCACCGCGGTCTGGATGGTCATGTGCAGCGAGCCCATGATCCGCGCACCGGACAGCGGCTTGCTGTCGCCGTACTGCGCGCGCATCGCCATCAGGCCGGGCATCTCGTGTTCGGCCAGCCGGATCTCCTTGCGCCCGAACTCGGCCAGGCCGAGATCCGCCACCTTGTAGTCGAAGGTCATGCCGCTCCCCTGCTGAAGACTGTGGTTACTACCTGCCCGAGCCTAGAGGGCCGAGCCACGCGGTTTGATCGCTCCAGGCGCGAAATTGACACCGGAATGTCAGGATTGATGCTATGCGCATCACCGAGGCCGCTCGTCAGTTGGGTACCACTCCGCGCATGCTGCGCTACCGGGAGGCACTCGGGCTGCTGCCGCGGTCCCGCTCGGAGCACACCGCGCAACGCCAGTACGACGACCGCGACCTGGCCGCCGTACAACTCGCACTCGACCTCGAACGCCGGTACGACGTGACGCCGGCCGCGCTCGCCTTCGCGCTGCGGGCGCTGGCCGAACCGTCGGTGGCGGCCGACATCAGGAACCTCGGCTACCGCACGGGCCGCCTGACCGCACCCCCCACCCAAGCCCAGATCGACCGCGACCGCGCGCTCCGCTGGCTTGGCCGCTCCGGCGTACTCCCCCCAAAACCTCGCTGACTCCCCCGCCCCCGCCATTTGAGTGGTTAACCGTCGGCGTTGCCCGTTCACCCGCTGCATGCGAGGCACCAACGGCCGACTTGCGGGGTTCACCACTCAAATGTCCCGAGCCGCGGTGGGGCAGCCAGTGCCGCGGTGGGTTAGTGGGACGGGGCTTCAGGTACGGCGGGGCGGTCTTCGCGGACGTAGTTCTCGACGTAGATGTCGGGCTCGAGGTAGATGTGCTGGCTCATCGGCTCCGCCTCGCGGATCGCGTGCTCGGCGGCGTTGATGGTCTGGGCGACCACGGCGGCGTCCGAGGTGGGCTCGACGGCCAGCTTGGCGGCGACCAGCACCTCCTCGGGGCCGAGGTGCAGCGTGCGGATGTGGATCAGCCGCTGCACACCGGGGGTGTTCTCGATCGCGGCGACGATCCGCTGCTGGGACTCCCGGGTCGCGGACTCGCCGAGCAGCAGCGACTTCATCTCGATCGCCAGGAAGATCGCCACGCAGACCAGCAGCGCGCCGATCGCCATCGAGCCCAGGCCGTCGAACACACCGTTGCCAGTGGCAAGCGTGAGGACGACGCCGAGCAGCGCCAGCACCAGGCCGGTGAGCGCCGCGAAGTCCTCGAGCAGGATCACCGGCAGCTCCGGCGCCCGCGCGTTCCGCACGAAGCGCACCCAGGACACGGTCCCGCGCACCTTGTTCGCCTCGACGATCGCCGTCCGGAACGAGAAGCCCTCCATCAGGATCGCGATCAGCAGCACCGCGACCGGGACCCACTTCCAGCTGTCGATCCCGTGCGGGTCGTGCACCTTGTGGTAGCCCTCGTACAGCGCGAACAGACCACCCACGCTGAACAGCACGATCGACACGATGAACGAGTAGACATACCGCTCCCGGCCGAACCCGAACTGGTGCAGCTCGTCGGCCTCGCGCTTGGCGCGCTGCCCACCGACCAGCAACAGCACCTGGTTGCCGGCGTCGGCGAGTGAGTGGATCGCCTCCGCGAGCATCGACGCCGACTGGGTCAGAGCCCAGGCGGCGAACTTCGTGATCGCGATCCCGGTGTTCGCCAGCAAAGCCGCGACAACGGCCTTGTTCCCGCCACCAGCCATGGTTGTTCAGGTCCTCCGGAAGAAATGGTGCCGTGGAATCAGCGTGCGGACACGACGAACGCCGTGCCGGAACCACGCAAGATACAGGGTCCGTCGGGTCCCGCGGCGAACGCGGACTGCCCTGCGGACAACTTCACGGCAGATTCTTTGCCGACGGCATCGACAGACCCGTCGACACAACAGACGATCCGCGGCCCGACGCCCTCGACAGTGCGCTCGTCAGGGCGCTCGCCGTCCACCAGATCGACACGGTGAATCGCGAAGTACTCACACCCCGTGTCGTACGTCGACACGCCGTCGCCGGCCGCGGTCGCGGTCAGTACCGGGTCGGCGAGCGGCTCGAAGTCGACCACCGACACCAGCTCCGGTACGTCGACGTACTTGCTCGTCAGTCCACCACGCAGCACGTTGTCCGAGTTCGCCATCACCTCGAACCCGAGCCCGCGGATGTACGCGTGCACGTTCCCGGCCGGCAGGTACACCGCGTCGAACCGCTGCAGGCGGACCCGGTTCAGCAACAGGGCCGCGAGGACGCCTGGGTCGTCCGGGAAGTCCGCGCACAGCTTCGACAGCGTCTCCCGCTCCAGCTCGAACGCCTCTCCGGCGTACTGCGCCAGGGCCTCGCCGAGCGCGCCGACCAGCGGACGGATGGTGTCCCGGTCGGTGCTCATGAAGCCGGTGAACGCCTCCTGGAGCTTGCCGTCCCGGAGCTGGTTCGTGAGCTCGTCGAAGCCCACCGGAGCGAGCGCCTCGAGCAGCGCGACGGTCGCCTCGAGCGGACGGAACCCGACCAGCGCGTCGAACGGCTCGAGCGCGATCAGGATCTCCGGCTTCGGCCAGGCGTCCTTGTAGTTCCGGTCCGCGGCGTCGCGGGGAATCCCGGCCGCCTCGTCCCGCGCGTACCCGTCGATCGCCTGCTCCCGGGAAGGGTGCGCCTGGATCGACAACGGCTGCGCGGCTGCCAGCAGCTTCGCGAGGAACGGGAACCGGCCCTCGAAGCGCTCGGTCGTCTCCTCCCCCAGCACCGCGGCCGGGTCGGCGGACACTGCGTCGTACAGGGTGTCGCCGTTCGGCAGCACCGACGGGGCGGACTCGTGCGCACCCATCCACATCTCGGCCTGCGGCTTGCCGTCCGGCTCGACGCCGAGCAACTCGGGCAGCGCCGTCGGCGAACCCCAGGCGTAGTCACGGATGGTGTTCTGCAGCGGAACTACCACGCGATGTCCTCCGACGGATTCCTCGACTCGACCGGATCGTCCACGGTCGGCATCCCGTGCCGGCCGAGGCCGATCCCGAGGTACGCCGCGGCGTACCGGCCCTGCTGGGTCAGAGCGGCGTACCGCGCGACGTCCGTGCCGTCGGCCTGCCTGATCGTGTGCACGCGGACGTCGTGCGCCTCCGCCTTGGACTCCAGTTTGCGGCGGTGCTCGGCGACACCGGCCTCTTCGATCCCGTCGTCCAGGATGATCAGCGCCGGCCTCAGCTCCGCCGGCTTGTCGAACGGGTCCGCGAACAGATCCCGTGGCGGCTGGTTGAGCACTGGAAGCAGGTGGCCCGCATCAGCGGCCAGCGCCGGCCGGCCACTGGCCAGCCGCAGTGCCTCGACCACGCGGCGAGCCGCGCGCGCGGCCAGCACCGAGCCACCCCAGACGAGCGGCAACGCGTCCGCCAGCACCAGCGCGAGCTCCTTCGCCGGGTTGGACGACACGTCGTTGTTGGGCGAGCACTCGATCGCGACGTCGTCCAGCAACGACGCCACAGCCTTGTGGTCCACCTCGGGGCCAAGCTCCATCTGGTGCAGCGCCTGCAGCACGGCGACGGCGGCGGCCAGCTGGTCGTCGGACTGGGACGGCAGCCGGATCGCATGCCGCAGACCGGCCGACGCGATCGCCACCGCGGAGTCCTCCGGCGCCGCCACCATCAAGCCGCAACCCCGGCGTACCGCTTCGCCCGCGGCCGAGACCGCGTCCGTGTCCTCGGCGGCACCACCGAGGACGATCACCAGGTCCAGCGGCCCGGCCCAGCCGGGCAGGCCTGGACCGGGCCAAGCCAGGAACGGCACCGGGCAGACCGGCTCCAGGACGGCCCGGACGAGCCGGGCGTCCCGTCCGGCCGCGACCACGGCCCGCGGCCGGAAGCCGTCGGACTCCAGCGCGGACAGCACGTCCGCGGATGCTTCCAGCTCTGCCCGGATCCGGGCACCGGCCATGGCCAGCCGGCGCAGCAGGCCGTCTGCCACCTCGAGGGCGGCCGGGTCGTCCAGCCGGGTGTCGTCGAAGAAGGTCATCAGGAGTCCGTCGAGGCCGGTTCCCTGGTGTCCCGGGCCTCGTCGATCAGCAGCACCGGGATCTCGTCACGCACCGGGTACGCCAGCGCGCAGCCGGCGTTGGTGCAGATCAGCTCGTTCGCCTCGTCGTCCACGCGGAACTCCGAGCGGCACTTCGGGCAGACCAGGATGCTCAGCAGGTCCGGGTCCAGATTGACTGCCATTCAGTTCTCCTCCACCGATGCGCCGTTGATCAGGGCCAGTACTTCGTCACGGACGCGCTCCATCGTGGCCAGGTCGGCCGCTTCGACGTTCAGCCGGAGCAGCGGTTCCGTGTTCGACGCACGGACGTTGAACCACCACTGTCCCGCCGACACTGTCAACCCGTCCAGATGGTCGACGGTCACGCCGCCGTCCGCACCGCCGCCAGAATACGTATCCTCGATCGCCGCGACGGTCGCCGCCTGGTCGTCGACGGTGCTGTTGATCTCGCCGGACGCGACGTACCGCTCGAACTCCGCGAACAGCTCGCTGGCCGGCCGGTCCTGACCGCCGAGCGCGGCCAGCACGTGCAGCGCGGCGAGCATGCCGGTGTCGGCGCGCCAGAAGTCGCGGAAGTAGTAGTGGGCCGAGTGCTCGCCGCCGAACACCGCGTCGGTCTCGGCCATCTTCTGCTTGATGTACGAGTGCCCGACGCGCGAGCGGACCGGCGTACCGCCGTGCTCGGTGATCAGCTCGGGGACGGCCTTCGAGGTGATCAGGTTGTGGATCACGGCCGAGCCCGGGTGCTTGGCGAGCTCGCGGACCGCGACCGCACCGGTGATCGCGCTCGGCGAGATCGGGTCACCCTTCTCGTCCACCACGAAGCAGCGGTCGGCGTCGCCGTCGAAGGCCAGGCCGAGATCGGCGCCGGTCTCGCGGACCTTCGCCTGCAGGTCGACGAGGTTCTTCGGGTCCAGCGGGTTGGCCTCGTGGTTCGGGAAGTTGCCGTCCAGTTCGAAGTACATCGGGATGATCGTCACCGGGCCGTCGGCGAAGACCGCCGGGACGGTGTGACCGCCCATGCCGTTGCCGGCGTCGACGACGACGGTCAGCGGGCGGATGCCGGACAGGTCGACCAGGTCGTGCAGGTGGTCCGCGTACGCCGTCAGCAGGTCCTTGTGAGTGACATGCCCGCGGGCGGGACCACTCTCCGCGTTCTCGGCCAGGGCCTTGGCGACCAGGTCGGCGATGTCCCGCAGACCCGAGTCGGAGCCGACCGGCGCGGCGCCGGCGCGGCAGAGCTTGATGCCGTTGTACTTCGCCGGGTTGTGGCTCGCGGTGAACATCGCTCCCGGGAGATCGAGCCGGCCGGACGCGAAGTACAGCTGGTCGGTGGAGGCCAGGCCGATGTCGATCACGTCGGCGCCGGTGCTGGTCACCCCCTCGGCGAACGCTGCCGCCAGCGCCGGGCTGGACGGCCGCATGTCGTACCCGACCACGACCGCACCGGGTCCACCGAGCACGTCCAGCACCTCGACGAGCGCGGCCCCGGTCGCCCGGGCCACCGACTCGTCCAGCTGGTCAGGCACGACCCCCCGCACGTCGTACGCCTTGAAGATCGCCGCAACGTCAACCATGCGTGGACCCTATCCGGCCCACCCCACAACACCCACTCAACCCCGGTGAATGTCGTGGCGTGGGCCGCCGGGTTCAGGCCTTCTCGAACCAGCCGATGTCCTTGCGGTGGTGCACCGTGGGGAGCTGGCGGGGGCTGCTGGGAGCGGCCCACTTGGTGGCGTTGGCCAGGATCTGCTGGATCTCTGGCTGGTGGTACGTCGGGTACTCCTGGTCACCGGGGCGGAAGTAGAAGACCCGGCCCTGGCCGCGGCGGTAGCAGCAGCCGGAGCGGAACACCTCGCCGCCGGTGAACGAGCTGACGAACACCAGCTCGTCGGGCTGCGGGATGTCGAACAGCTCGCCGTACATCTCCTCGCGCTCGATCACCAGCGGGTGCGGGATGCCCTGCGCGATCGGGTGCCCGGCGGCGACCGTCCAGATCAGCTCGCGGTCGTTCTCTGCCCGCCAGTCCAGCGAACACGTCGTACCCATCAGCCGGATGAAGATCTTGCTGAAGTGCGCCGAGTGCAGCGCGATCAGACCCATCCCGGACAGTACGTGCTGCTGGACCCGGTCGACGATCGCGTCGTCGACGTCGCCGTGCGCCGCGTGACCCCACCAGGTGAGTACGTCGGTGTCGGCGAGCACCTCCTCGGTCAGACCGTGCTCGTCCTGCTGCAGCCACGCCGTCCGGACGACGACGTCCTGACCGAGCTTCTCGCGCAGCGCCGCCGCGATCGTCTCGTGCATGGTGTCCGGGTAGACCTTGCGCACCGACTCGTCGCGGCCCTCGTGGACGTTCTCGCCCCAGACGGTGACGCGGATCGGACCGTTCGACTCAGCCATGGAGTACCACCTCTCGGCCCGCCTTCGCGGAGGCGTAGCACGCGTCGATGACTTCGGTCCGCAGCAGTGCCTCGGACCCGTTCTGGCCTTCCCACTCGCCACTGCGGACGATCCGGACGAACTCCCGGACCACCGCGCGGTGGCCGAGCCCGGCGCCGGTCGCCGGCTTCACCTCGGCCGGGATGCCCGCCACGTCGGTGAAGATCCGCAGCGTGTCCACGGTGGTGTAGTTCTGCACCTCGATCTTGGCGCCGCCCTCGGTCCCGAACAGCTCGATCCCGAAGTTGTCGCCCGGCGCCCGGTACGTCGCCCAGCTGGTCTCCAGCTGCAGCGCGCCGCCACCCTTCAGCCGCAGGTACGCCGTCGCCAGGTCCTCGACCTCGAACTTCGAGCCGAGCGTGTCGACGGTCGGACGGTCCGGGCTGCTCGAGCTGCCCTTGCCCTGCGGACCGAGCTCGGCGAAGGTGTCGGCGGACACCGTGCTGACCTGCGGCTCGCCCAGCAGGTGCAGCGCCAGGTCGAGGATGTGGACGCCGAGGTCGATCAGCGGACCGCCACCGGACAGCTCCCGGTTGGTGAACCAGCCACCCATGCCCGGGATGCCGTTGCGGCGCATCCAGTGCGCCTTCGCGTAGTAGATCCGGCCGAGCTGGCCCTCGTCGATCTGGTGCTTGAGCGCCGCGACGTCGCCGCGCTCGCGGTGATTGAAGACGACCTTCAGCACCCGGCCGGCCTTCTTCGAGGCCTCGACCATCGCGGTGCCCTCGGCGACCGTCCGGGCCAGCGGCTTCTCGGACAGGACGTGCAGACCCTTCTCGAGCGCCTTCAGCGCGATCGGGGCGTGCAGCTGCGTCGGCGTACCGATGCTGACTGCCTCCAGTCCCGGCGTCTCGAGCAGGTCTTCCCACTTCTCGTACAGATGCGGTACGCCGTGCTTCTCGCCGAGGCTGGTCAGCGTGTCCTTCTCCAGGCCCGCCAGCGCGATCACCTCGACGTCCGGCAGCTCGGAGAACGCCTCCAGCGCCGTCCGACCGGCGAATCCCAGGCCGACCACACCGACCCGCAGTTTTTGATCGTTCACAGACACGATCCTCTCCCGATGACAACGAAGGTCACAAACCTGAATCCACACTACGGAACACGTTCCAACAGGCGCGAGAGGGATGGGCCTGTCGTGGGGAGAGTCACTCCTCGTCGGTGTCGAACTCCGGGTCGATCTGCTCGGGTGACAACGCGAGGACGTCGGCCAGTTCGAGCACCAGTGCGGAGCGGACCAGCCAGGCCAGGCTCGTCCCGGACCGCTCGGCGCGGAGCTCGATCGGCCGCCGGAAGACGACGATCCGGTACGGCTCGTGGGAGGTGCCGCCGGTCGCGTGGGTGAGCGGGATCTCGGTCGCGTCGAGGTCCAGGTTCGGCACGTCCTCGATCGCGAACTCGACCCGCGCCACCACCTGCGGGAGCCGCTTCTCGAGCCGGGTCACCTCGATCGCGACCACCTCGTCGAACTGCGCCGCGAGCGATCTCTGCAGCGGCAGACCCCGCGGCGCGAACTTGCTCGGCCGGCTGATCGGGCCGAGCATGCCGCGGCCGTGGCGGTCGATGTGCCTGCGATGACGGCGAGCCTCGGTCACGCGCTCAGCCTAGTGGGGGTAACGTCTGCCCGTGAGCATCGCCAGGATTTGTTCGCGCGCCGGATGTCAGAAGACGGCGGTGTCGACGCTCACCTACGTCTATGCCGACTCAACCTGTGTCCTCGGCCCATTGGCGACATACGCCGAACCGCACTGCTACGACCTGTGCGCGGACCACGCCGACCGGTTGACCGCTCCGAACGGCTGGGAGGTCATCCGGCTCGCTCCGGACCCGGCAGCCGCCGGTCCGTCCTCGGACGACCTGGAGGCCCTGGCGAACGCGGTCCGCGAGGCTGCACGTCCGCTGCCGCCGCGTGAGCCCCGCTCCGGCGCCCCGGGCGCGCCGGTCGAGATAGCGCGCCGAGGCCACCTCCGGATGCTGCAGGACCCCGGCGCCAACTCCTCCGAAGGCTGAGCTACCGCAGCGCCGCGCTGACGTCCGGCTGCGCACCCAACTGCGCCCGGAACACCAGCGACGTCGACAACGGCCACGCAGCCACCTGAGGTACGTCGTCATCCGCAGGCTTCGCCGCCGGCATCAGCGTGACGCCCGCAACGACCGTCCCGCGTGTCTGCTGCACCATCAGGTACGTCGCTCGCGGCTGTGCCGGGAACGGGAACGGTGTGGTCGCCCCGGCCACCACGTCCAGCGCCCGCGTCATCAGGACCCGCCCGCGCGCGTCCCGCAGCTCGAACTTCACACTGCCCGTCTTGCCCGGCGCCGTCACCTGCAGCACGGCAGGCTGCTGGTGCGCCGGCAACACGAGGTACGCCGGTCCGGTCAGCGCTTCCGCCGACCCGATGGACGCGAACTCCTTGCGACTCGCGTCGGTCACCCGCATCGACGCGGTGACGGGCTGGTCCGACGTGAGCGTGACCCCACTGGCGTCACCGTGCAGCACTGGGTCGAGCATGAACGTCTTCACCGAGCCGGCCGCGATCTGGACGGTCTCCAAACCGGCGGGCTTGAACGGCCCGTTCGGCCCGTTCACCGTGAGGCTGGCGGTCGCCTGCAGGTCCGACGGGTTCGCCACCGACAGAATCCGCAGACCGCCACCGGCCGCCACCGCTGGCACGAACACCTTGGTCGCGGGCGCAGCTGACGCGTTCAGCCAGTCCACACCGCTCGGCTGATTGCCGGTCGACGCGTTGGAGCGGACGGCGGCCGCTACGCGACCACCTGTCGACTCGACGTGCAGAGCGATGTCGCGGAGGTTCGGAGCGACCTCCTTGAGGTACAACGCGAAAGTGCCGTGCGCCGGGACCACGATGCCGCGAGCAGCGGGCAGGTCCTGCGCACCGGAGCGCGCGAACACACCGACGTTCACCTCGGCGTTGACGCTGTCCAGGTTGGTCAGCACCAGTACATCGCGCCGGTCACTCGCACCGGACGCACCGACGAACCAGAAGTCCGAACCGGGCGCCTGGCAGGCCACGCTGGCCATCCCGCTGTTCACGCCGTCCTGCGCGGTCGTCGTACTCGTGCCGACCGTACCGGCGGCCAGCGGACCGGTGCCCTGGATGGACAGCGGCTCCGGCTTCACGACCACAGCGCTCGAAGCGATGGTTCCGCGGGTCAGCAGGGAGCCGACCGGGTTGGAGGTGGCGGGCAGCGGCGCGATCGTCAACGGCTGGGCGTCGCCGGACGCGGTCGGCGTGCCTTCGGGCAGCGTCGGGGACACCGCGTTCACCACGCTGGCCATCTTGCCGCCGGGCGACAGCACCGGGCAGGACAACGCCGTACGGTTCACGACTGCGCGAGACGGCTCGGTCACGGCCGCCTCCGGGCGCGTGTCCGCGGACTTGGGATGAGTGACCACCCCGAGCGCGGCCAGCACGGCCATGGCGGCGACGACGGCCCCGATCCGCAGCCGCGGGTCGGACAGCAACCTCACCGGGGGTCCCTCCTCGCGTGTGTGCCTTGCGGTACGGCGACAGTGCGGCGGACCGTCGGCAGACAGAACACCAGTGCGATGATCCAGCCGATCAGACCGAGGATGCGCCACATCGTGTGGGTCTGGTCGACCAGCGGGGTCTTGCCCTCGATCTTCGACCGGTCCACCAGCCAGGACGCGTCACCGTCGTTCGCACTGGCTCTGGTCAGACCGGGCAGCGAGTCGAGCGTTGCCTGGAGCGTCGTGTCCACCGGACCGGGCAGGTACACGTAGTCGATCGCCAGACCGGCCAGCTGCCGCCCCTCCTCACCACTACCGCCGCCACCGAGGGTCGCCAGTACGTCGGTGATCGGCTTGGTCTGCGCCGCGCTCGGAGCCGCCTCGATCGACCCCATCCGCGGTCCGCCGTCCTTCACCAGCGAGAACCGCATCTGGCCGCCCGGTGCCTTGCGCACCACCAGGATCGAGTTGTTGTCCGGAGGATCCTGCGAGGCCACGAGGTACGCCGGGAGGTCCTGCGCAGGCCCCCGCCAGAGCGGACCGTCGCTCCCTCGCACCAGCCAGAACCCGGCGGTCACGACAGTCGTCAGCAGTACGACGCCGAGCACGCCCTGCACGATGATCTCGGTGGACTTGCCGACCGAGTCCCACGCGACCGTCACGGCGATCACCCAGCCGGCGGTCATCAGGAACATCAGCGGCCCGCTGCCACCACCCAGCCGGCTGGCCACCAGCGTCCCGGCCAGACCGGCCAGTGCGGCGAACCACCCGAGCAACTCGTACCGCTGCCGCGACTGACGCAGCAGACACACCAGAGCCACCACGATGAGCGGTACGGCGAGCCACCAAGGCGTCGGCCCGCCGATCGGCGTGCCGGTGAGCAGATGCGGGAGGCTGTCGCCCGGACCGACCGCGGCGGTCGGCGGACCGCCCGCCTCCTGGCCCAGCTTCGACGGGTGCCGCACCAGGTCGATCGTCCACGGCAGAACCAGCACGAGACCCAGCACGACGGAGAAGACGAGCTGACGGCCCTGTCGCCGCCAGCCCAGCCCGAACACCGCACCGAGAACGAGCAGGACACCGATCAGCAGCCCCAGCGCCGGCGTGAACGCGAACAGCACGGCCAGACAGATCCCGGCGAACCACGCGGCCCGCCAGCTGCCCTGGATCACGACACGCCGCCGTCGCGCCACGGTGTGCACGGCGGCCCCGAGCAGCGGCAGCACGATCGCCGCCACACACGTTCCGAGCCGTCCCTGCGTGATCGCGCCGTTCGTGAACACCGCCAGCCCGTACGCCGCTGCGCCCCAGGCGCGCGCCACACGGTCGACGACGAACGATCGCAGCAACGCCCAGGCCGCCAGACCCGCCAGCGGCACCGCACCGAGCAACAGCAGGTTCGTCGCACCGGTCGGGCCGAACATCACCGTCGAGAAAGCCCACATCTGCGCCAACCACGCAGGTGGTGTCACGCCCGGCGGAGCGGAAGCGGCGGCATGCCACAGGGCCGCGAGGTTCTCCTGGGCCGGAAGCAGGAGGTTGGAGCGGAGGACGCCGCCGCCGATCAGGTCGCGCGCGGAGATCAGCGCTCCGATCGCCAGCACGACCCAGGCGACCAGGAACGGCCGCCGGATCAGCTGACGCCGCCAGCGCGGCTGGTCGGCCGCTACCCGGGCTGTCGACTTGGCCCGGCGAGCAGTGGTGACGACCTGCTCTTCCGGCTCATCCGCCCAGGCTTCACGGATCCGCTCGGAGATCGTGCTGGTGGTTTCCTCCAGGTTGTGCCGCAATGCGTGCACGGACCGGGAGAACAGGCCCTTGATCTGGTCGTACGGGACCTGGTCGAGGTTTCTTCGGTTCTTGCGGGCTGTTGTCCAGCCACCGGCCAGGAGCGTGCCGAGCAAAGCGGTCCACTCGTCGACGGCACCTGACGGGGTCTTGCCGAGCAGAAACCAGATCGACCGCATCACGGTGCCGAGCAGGAACCGCAGGATCAGCAGGGGCAGTAGTTTGCCCGGTGCGTTCGCGAGGACCGTGTAATACGCATGTGCGCGGTCCAGTTGGTAGGCGTGGCGACGAGTTCCGGCCAGCGCCCGCTCACCGGTCGCCGCGGCTTGCGCGTGGTAGACGACCGCGTCCGGCGCGACGCCGACCTGATAGCCCGCGCGGCTCGCGCGCCAGCCGAAGTCGATGTCGTCGCGGAACATCGGCAACCGCGGGTCGAACCCGTGCAGCGCTTCCCAGACGTCGCGGCGTACCAGCATGCCGGCCGAGCTGACCGCGAGCACGTTCCGGGCCTGGTCGTGCTGGCCCTGGTCGAGCTCGCCGTTCTCGATCCCGGTGTCGCGGCGACCGCCGAGCGAGGTGGTGACGCCGACCTCGAGCAGTTCGCGGTCCCGCGGCCAGAGCCGCAGCTTCGGCCCCCAGACGCCGGTGTTCGGCGACATTGTGGCCTGGAGCAACAACTTCTCCAGCGCCTTCGGTGCCGGTGCGCAGTCGTCGTGCAGCAGCCACAGCCACTCCACCACGGGCATGTGCCCGTCGTCGCCGTACGGGCCGACGGCGCTCGGGATCGGCGCGAAACCGTGCGTCTCCAGGCCGCGGGCGACCGCGAGGCCGAAGCCGGTGCGTGCCGAGAGGCTCACCACCGGTTCGACGCCGGGCATCGCGGCGAGCAGTTCGGCGGTCTCGTCGGTGGAGCCGGTGTCGACCGCGATCAGCCGGTCCGGACGCGGGTTGAGCGCCCACAACGCCTCGGACAGCCGCGGCAGCCAGGCCGCGCCTTCGTGGCCGACCACCACCGCGGTGACGACATGGCGAACTCGCGGACGACCCATCGGGTCGTCGATGTGATCGGTCGGGAAGTCGACGGAGTCGAAGAATTCCCAGCCGGCCGGAGCTTGTTGTTCCATGCGGAGCTGTGACACCTCGATGCTTGCGGACGGTCACCGCGACCGCAGTCCCGGCGAGGAATCACCATACAGCCGCCGCCGGAATAGCCCGAAAGCCGCGGGCCCCGGGGATGATCACCCCGGGGCCTCGCGGAAGTCCATCGTGAAGTTGTCTGCTGCGTTCGGACCGTCAGACGGCCTTTTTCTTCAGCTTGCGGCGTTCCCGCTCCGACAGGCCGCCCCAGATCCCGAAGCGCTCGTCGTTCTGCAGCGCGTACTCGAGGCACTCGCCCCGGACGTCGCAGCCGAGGCACACCTTCTTGGCCTCGCGCGTGGATCCGCCCTTCTCCGGGAAGAACGCTTCTGGGTCGGTCTGGGCGCACAACGCCCTTTCCTGCCAGTTCGGCTCCTCCTCGATCGCCTCACCGTCGACAATCGCCATCAGGCTCTCTGTCACGGTCCGACCTCCTCGACCCTGTTCGTTCCCCTGTACATGTGGGTTTGCGGTCCACATGCCTGACCTCGTCCGTCCTGCGCTCTGCAACGGTCCCCGATACCGAGTGTCCAACGAACGACACGGTTGAAATTACATTCCTGCAATCCACGAAAGTCAAGCCGTGCTCTGCTATTGGGATCATCCGCAACATGGCCGCAAAAGAACGAGAGGCCTGTAGATACAGGCCTCTCGCGCTGTGTACCCAAGATTCAAACCCGATCCCGGCGGATTTTTCCCACCCACGCAGGAGAAGGCTTTCCCTTCCTGATCAGGAAGGCTGCGACCACCAGCCCTGCTGGCCCTGCTGCGGGTTCTGGTCGTTCTTGTCCGGGTCGACCCGCGGGTCGACCCGGGTCTCGTCACCGGCCTCGGTCTGCGCGGGCTCCGTGGCGCTCGGCTGCTGCTCCGCTGCCGGCGTGTCCTCGGCCTGCCAGGCCTGCTCCTGCTGCCAGGCCTGCTGCGCCTGCTGAGCTTCGCTCGGCTGCTCGTGCGAGCCCTCTTCGACGACCGCGGCACCCTGGGCGCCCTGGTCCTGCTGGCCCCACTCCTGCTGACCGTGCTGCTCGTGCTGACCGGCCTGCTCGTGCTGACCGTGCTGCTCCGGCTGGCCGTACTCCTGACCGGACCACTGCTGCTGGGCGGCGTCGCCGGCACCCCAATGCTGCTGCTGCTCCTGCGGCCACTGCTGGCCCTGGCCCTCGTCGTGGCCACGCCACTGCTGCTGGCCTTCGGCGCTCCACGCCTGCGTAGGCTCAGCGGCCTGCTGGCCTTCGGCGGACCAGGCCTGCTCGCCCTGGCCGGAGTGCTGCGCGGAGTGCTGACCGTGCTGAGCCTCGGCCTGACCGGCCGACCAGTTCTGCTGCTCGCCCTGGTTCCAGCCCTGCTCCTGCGGCCACTGCTGCTGGTCGCCCTGACCCGCCGCGTAACCACCGGCAGCGCCGGCCGCCGCGTAACCGCCGTACTGAGCCTGGTCGTGTCCCTGGTCGTACTGGCCGCCGTACTGACCCTGCTGGCCCTGCTGGAAGCCCTGCTGACCCTGCTGGTAGCCCTGCTGGCCGTACGGCGCGGTCTGGCCGTACTGCTGGCCCTGCTGCGGGAACTGGCCGGGCTTCGGCGCCCGCGCCGGCGCCGGCATTGCCTGGAACGTCTTCAGGATGTAGAAACCGGCCGCGCCGTACAGGGCGAGCGCCCCGAGCGCGGTCAGGAAGTTCGTGATGTTGACCCCGGCGGACGCGCCGCTGTTGAAGGTCGCGAACCCGGCGAGCAGCACGACCAGAGCCAGCACACCCGTGATCACGAGCGCGACCAGCGCGACCAGCCGCGCGTTCGGGGTCCGCTCACCCTCGTTCACCAGCCAGACCGCGCCGACCAGCGCGATCAGCAGCGCCAGCCCGGAGGTCTGGAACGGGCCGACATCCCGGAACGCACCGGCCGAACCAGCGACGAAACCGGAGCCGGTGACGAACAGCTGGAGCAGCGCCGAGAGCGCGAACAGGGCAGCGAAAGCGAGCAGAATATACGCGACCGGCTCTTTGAGCTTCTTGGTTGCGTCGGTGACCACGAGGGCTCCTCGGATGTTGGGGGGCCGTACAACTGAGCTGTGCGGATGCATCTGACCCCCCGCAGCATAGTCGTGCGGTGGTCCGACGCATTGACGACTCGTGCAGACTCTTCCCATGCGATTGACAGTGCTGGCCGGTGGCATCGGCGGTTCCACCTTCCTGCGCGGGCTGCTGAAGGCCCGCCCGGACGCCGAGATCACCGTCGTGGGGAACACCGCCGACGACATCACCCTGTTCGGGCTGCGGGTCTGCCCCGACCTCGACACCGTGATGTACACGCTCGGCGGCGGGATCTCCGAGGAACGCAAATGGGGCCGTGAGGACGAGACCTGGGTGATCAAGGAGGAGCTCGCGGCGTACGGCGTGGAGCCCACCTGGTTCGGGCTCGGCGACCGCGACGTCGCGACCCACCTGGTGCGCACCCAGATGCTCGACGCCGGCTACAGCCTCACCGCGGTCACCGAAGCCCTGTGCAGCCGCTGGAAACTGCCGGTCCGGCTGCTGCCGATGAGTGACGACCGGATCGAGACCCACGTCGTGGTGGACGACCCGGAGAACCCGGGGCGCCGCAAGGCGATCCATTTCCAGGAGTACTGGGTCCGCTACCAGGCCGAGATCCCCGCGCACCAGATCATCGCGGTCGGTCAGGACAAGGCCAAGCCCGCGCCGGGTGTCCTGGAGGCGATCGCGGACTGCGACGTACTGATCGTCCCGCCGTCCAATCCCGTGGTGTCGGTCGGCACGATCCTCGGCGTACCAGGAGTCCGGGACGCGGTCCGCGAGACGGCCGCGCCGGTCATCGGGCTGTCGCCGATCATCGGCACCGGTCCGGTCCGTGGAATGGCGGACAAGGTGCTGGCCACCGTCGGTGTCGCGTCGACCGCCTCGGCCGTCGCGCGGTACTACGGTTCGCGGTCGTCCGGCGGCGTACTGGACGGCTGGCTGATCGACAGCTCGGACGCGATCCAGGCGGACTCGATCGCCGGAGCCGGAATCAATGTGCAGGCCGTCCCGTTGTGGATGACGGACGAGACCACGACCGCCGCGATGGCTCACGCGGCCCTGAACCTCGCGGAGGCCGTACGGCGATGAGGAAGCACCTGGAAATCTTCCCGGTGACCGGACTGCCCGAGGTGGCGGCCGGGGACGACCTGGCCGCGCTGATCGCCGACGGCACCGATCTGCGCGACGGCGACGTCGTCTCGGTGACGTCGAAGATCGTCAGCAAGGCGGAGGGCCGGCTGACGTACGGCACCCGGCAGGAGGCGGTCGACGCCGAGCTCGTGCGGGTCGTCGCGCAGCGTGGTGAGACCAGGATCGTGCAGACCCGCCACGGCCTGGTGATGGCCGCCGCGGGCACCGACACGTCCAACACCGCTCCCGGCACGGTCCTGCTGCTCCCCGTCGACCCCGACGCGTCGGCACGCGCGCTGCGCACCGCGCTGAAGGAGCGGTACGACGTGAACGTCGGCATCGTGGTGACGGACACCCTCGGCCGCCCGTGGCGCAACGGTCAGACCGACCTCGCGATCGGAGCCGCCGGAGTCCGGGTGGTCGAGGACCTGCGCGGTACGACGGACAGTCACGGCAACGTCCTCGCGGTCACCGAGCCGGCGCTGGCCGACGAGATCGCGAGCGCGAGTGAGCTGGTGAAGGGCAAGGCGGACGGCGTTCCGGTCGCCGTACTGCGGGGGCTCGACGACGCCGTGCTGCCGGTCGGTGAGCACGGACCCGGGGCGCGGGCGCTGGTACGGGACGCGGAGTTCGACATGTTCAGCCTGGGTACGCGGGAGGCCGCGCGGGCCGCCGTACTCGAACGGAAGGCACCTGCTGGGCCGCGGGAGGTCGACCCCGCTGTCTGGTCGGGGTTGCTGGCCGAGGTGGACGACGTACGGCTGGAGGTGGGTGACAACGCTGTCACGGTGTTCGGCGAGGAGCCGGTCACCGTCGGGGTGGTGGCCGAGCGGCTCGCCGTCCTGCTGCACGCCGAGGGGTACGGCGTCGCGGTCCGGCCCGGGCCCGGCAGCGAGGCGACGGTCACGTTCGGCTCACGGTCTGCCTAGATCGGCAGTAGTTTTCTAGGCAACTTCTTAGGGTCACCTCGTACACTGCCATCGCACGGCGGCGCGGTGGCCGCCCTAATCCCGGGAAGACCAACACTGTGGGTAAAGCGTCGTCGCAGAAACAGTCGCGCCGCGAGATGATCGAGAAGATGCAGCGCGAGCAGGCCCGCTCGGACCGCCGCCGCACGATCATCATCGTGGTGTGCTCCATCGTGGTCGGCCTGGCCATCATCGCCTACCCGGCGGTCAAGCTGATCCAGGACTCCCGGACCAAGAACCAGGCACTCACCGACTTCGGCGTCGCCGCCTCCGCCGCGTCCTGCGACCCGGCCACCAACGACGAGGCCGGCGGCACCCAGGACCACCGCCCCGACGGCGAGAAGATCATGTACTCGGTGTCGCCGCCGTCGTCCGGCCCGCACTACGCCGTCTGGGCGCCGTTCGACAAGAAGTTCTACTCGACCGGCGACCGTCCCCCGGTGGAGAACCTGGTCCACAACCTCGAGCACGGCTACACGATCCTCTGGTACCGCGACACGCTGCCGAAGGACCAGATCGACCAGATCGAGAAGATGGCCAAGTCCCAGCTCCCCGACAGCGCGAACGGCAAGTTCATCGCCGCGCCCTTCAAGGAGTCCGACGGCAAGGCCTGGCCGGCCGGCAAGAACCTCGCCTTCGCCCACTGGAGCGGCCCCGACGCCTCCCAGAAGTCCTTCGGCCACCGGCAGTTCTGCGGCTCGGTCAGCGGCGACGCCCTGAAACAGTTCATGGAGAAATACCCCGCCGCCGACGCCCAAGAACCCAACGGCGGCTGACCTCCCCCAGCACCCGTCGAACGCCCCGAGGCCATCCCTCGGGGGCGTTCGCACGTCGTCCCGGCATCCTGCGCCGTTTGAGGGGCCGGCCCCTCACCTGATGGGGTGCGGACCCGAAAGGCCAGGGGCCACCCCACTGTTTGAGGGGCCGGCCCCTCAAACAGCATGCGGCGGGTTCGTCATGCGCTGGGCGGCGCCGCGTCGGAGCTAGATGTAGTTGGCGTGGTCGGATTGGACCTGGGCTACCAGGTCCTTCACGCGTTCGCCGTCCGACAGTGGGCAGACCATCGTGACGTCCTGGGTGTGGACGATGATGTGGCTGCGGAGGCCGACCGCGGCGACCAAGTGGTCGGGATCGTCGGTGACGATGATGTTGTCGTGGGAGTCGAGGAGGCAGCTCAGGGTGATGCTGTCGGTGCGGTTGCCGTTCGCGTCGGCGTCGTACGTGTCGGCCAACGCGGCCCACGAGCCGACGTCCAGCCAGTGCACCGGCATCGGTACGACGACCACGTCGGCGTCGACCTTGCCTTGGGAGGCGGGTTCCATCACGGCGTAGTCGACGCTGATCTTGCGCAGGTTCGGGTAGATCTCGGCCAGCGTCGCCTCGCGCTCGTCGGTGTCCCACACCGCGGCGACCTGACGCAACCGGGTCGCGGACTCCGGCAGTAGCGAGTCGAGGACGTTGAGCACGGTCGAGGCCTGCCAGACGAACATGCCGGAGTTCCACCAGAAACGCCCGGTCGCCAGATACTCCTCGGCGGTCGCCCGGTCGGGCTTCTCGCGGAAGCGGTCGACGACGAAGGCGTGCGTACCGTCGATCGCGGCGCCACGCTCGATGTACCCGAGCCCGGTGTGTGGATGCGTCGGTTCGATCCCGAACGTCACCAGCGACCGCGGCCGCGCCTCGACCACCTCGAACCCGTGCTCGATCGCGGCCCGGAACTCCTGCTCGGGGCTGATCAGGTGGTCGGACCCGACGAACGCGACGACCGCGTCCGGATCGTTCCGGGCCACTACCGCGGACGCGAGCCCGACGGCGTTCGCGGTGTCCCGGCGGGCGGGCTCACCGATGATGTTGTGTTCGCCGAGTTCGGGGAGTTCCTTGCGTACGACGTCGGTGATCGCACCGACCGTGCACACATAGATGTTCTCCGGCGCGACCAGTCCACGCAGGCGGTTGTACGCCACCCGCAGCAACGACTGCCCGGCCGCCAACGGCAGCACCTGCTTCGGCCTGTCGTCTCTGGACATCGGCCACAGCCTGGTCCCCGAACCGCCTGCCAGGATCACCACGTTCCGCATGGGGACAGACCCTACCGGTCGTCACCAGGCGGTGGCGGAATCCGCAGGTGCTGAAGGTCGGGCGGTACTGGCGAGTCCGCCGGCTGCCAGAACAGCTCGGACTGCCCGTCGAGCGCCGTCGCGGGCGCGTCGGTGAGCTGGAAGCGGTCCCGCAACCGCCCGTAGAAGTCGGTCGGACGCAGCCGCACGAGCCGCAGTCGCTGCGGCGATCCGTACACCCCGATCCAGTCCCCCGGGTCGAGTACGCCGCGCAGCTGCCCGTCGATGCTGACCGCCGCTTGCCCCGAGTGCGGCAGCACCCGCAGCGCGATCGGCTCGTCCGGCGCCGCGACGACCGTCCGGTTGAAGGTCATGTGCGGTGCGACCGGAGTGAACACGATCGCTTCGGTGTTCGGCGACAGGATCGGTCCGCCCGCGGCGAAGCTGTACGCCGTCGAGCCGGTCGGCGTCGCAACGATCACCGCGTCCGCGGAGTACGACGCCAGCAACCGCCCCGACAAGTACACGCCCAACGCCACCTGGTGGTCCCGCGCCAGTTTCTCGACGACCACGTCGTTCAGCGCGGTCACGTCCAGGGCCATCCCCCAGCCGTCCCCCTCGGCCATCTCGTGCCGCACCGGTGGGGGCGGCAGCGCCGGCCCGTGCCCGTACCGCAGCAGCGACTCGATCCCGGTCGGGATCTCCAACGGCCGCGACGCCCGCATGGTGAGCGTCATCCGTTCCTCGTACGTCGCTCCGCCGTGGTGTACCGCCTCCAGCGCGGCCTCGACGTCGCGGCACGCCACCTCGGTCAGGAATCCGACCTTTCCGAGGTCGACGCCGAGCACCGCCGCGTTGTTCTTCGCCGCGATCCGCGCGCCGCGCAGGAACGTCCCGTCGCCGCCGAGGGTGACCACGAGGTCCGGATCACCGGCGTGGTGCAGCTCGTCGGTGCCACTGCGGCGTTCCTGATGGTCCTTCCAGACGTCGATGTCGGTGCAGCCGATCCCATGGTCGGCCGCCCACTTGCGCACGGTCCCGGCGGTCTCCACCGCCACCGCCCGCCCCTGGTGCACCACCAGTCCGATCCGCTCGATCGCCACTAGCCCTCCTCCGCCCTCGCAACCACCGTATCCGGCGACTTCGTGCACCCACCGCCGGTCTGGAGCGCCCCGAAACGCGCGGTGGGTGCACAAAGTGTGTCAGTCGGGGGCTTCGGTGCGGGCGGCGGTGACGATCGGGTCGGTTTCGTCGTCGAACTCGCCGATGACCTCCTCGAGGAGATCTTCCAGGGCGACCACACCGATCGCCTGCTCGCCACCGCAGACGACCGCGAGCTGTGACCGTTCGTCACGCATCGTCCGGATCGCCTTGGCCACGGGCGTGTTCTCGCCGAGTTCGAGCGCCGGCATCATCAGGTCCGCGGCGCGGCTGCCGGTGTCGCCGGCGGTCGTCGCGCGGGCGGCGTCGCGGACGTGCACGATGCCGCAGATCGACGTACCGGAGCTGACGACCGCGAGGCGGGAGTGGCCTTCGCGGCGGCTGATCAGCTCGACCTCGCGGGCCGACGCGGACGCGGACACCGTGGAGAGCTGGGCGATCGGCGTCATCACCTGGCCGACCGTGGTGTTCTGCAACGCGAGCATCGCGGTGAGCAGGTCGTGCTCGGGCTCCTCGAGGGTCCCGTGCTCGCGGGAGGACTCGATCAGCAGCCGTAGCTCGTCCGGCCCGTGGGCGTTGGCGATCTCGTTCTGCGGCGTGACTCCGACCAACCGGACGCACAGGTTGGCGATCCAGTTCAGGACGCTGAGCAGCGGCCGGAAGACGTACGTGAAGCCGCGGAACGGCAACGCGAGCACGAGCGCGGAGCGCTCCGGATCGCTGATCGCCCACGACTTCGGTGCCATCTCGCCGAGCAGGACATGCAGCAGACCGATGCCGCCGACCGCGATGATCAGCGCGATCACGTGCCCGACGCCCTCCGGCACGTGCGCGAGCTCGAACAGCGGGTGCAGCAGGTGCGCGATCGCCGGCTCGCTCAGCGAGCCGAGGCCCAGCGTGCACAACGTGATCCCGAGCTGCGCGCCCGCCAGCATCAACGACAACTCGCTGACACCCGCGATCGCGGCCCGGGCCGAACGGCTGCCCGACGCGGCCAGCTCCTCGAGCCGATGCCGCTTCGACGCGACCAGGGCGAACTCGGCGGCCACGAAGAACCCGTTCAACGCCAGCAGTACGGCGGAGATGATCAGCGCCCACGTCGTACTCATCCGACCCGCTCCATCATCACGATGCCGGGCACCCGGCGCTCGATCGTCTGCACCGTCAACCGCACGGACTCGGTCGGGATCGGTTTGCCCTCGTGGTCGATGCGCTGCGGCAGCTCCACGACGAGGTCGTCGCCGACGACCGGGATCCTCCCGAGCCGGGCCATCACCAGCCCGGACACGGTCTCGTAGTCGTCACTGTCCGGCAGCTGTACGCCGGTGGCCTCCGCGACCTCGTCGAGCCGCCACCTGGCCGGGACCACCCACGACCCGTCCCCGCCCTGGACCAGTCCGGTCTCAGGCAGGTCGTCCTCGTCGCGGATCTCCCCGACGAGTTCCTCGGCGATGTCCTCCAGCGAGACGATGCCCGCGAAACCGCCGTACTCGTCGACGACGATCGCGAGCTGCCGGCGGGCGACCCGGAGCCGCTCGAGGACTCCCGGCAGCGGCAGTGTCGTCGGTACGGCGACCGGTGGCGACGCCAGCGAACCGACGGCGATCGTCCCGCGATCGGCCGGTTCCAGCTCGACCACGTCGCCGATCCCGACCACGCCGATCACCTCGTCGACCGATTCGCCGATCACCGGGAACCTGCTGTGCCCGGTGTCCTGCAGCTCGACCACCCGGGTGAGCGGTTCGTCGCGATGCATGGTGACCACGTCGACCCGCGGGACCATCGCCTCACCGGCGGTCCGGCCGCGGAAGTCCAGGCCGCGGTCCAGCAGCCGCATGGTGTCCTGGTCCAGCAGCCCCTGCTCGTACGACGTCTCGATGATCCGGTCCAGCTCCTGGGGCGTCGCGCCCTGTGGCAGTTCCTCGACCGGTTCGATGCCGACGCGGCGCAGGATCCGGTTCGACGCCGAGTCGAACAGGTGGATCACCGGGCCGGCGACGGTCAGGTAGAGCAGCGTCGACCGCGCCAGCCGGAGCGCGATCGCCTCGGCCTTCGCGATCGCCAGGTTCTTCGGGGCCAGTTCACCGAGCACCATCTGGATGATCGTTGCCAGCAGCAACGCCAGGATCACCGAGACGGACATACTCACGGCCTGCGGAACCCCGGCCGCGCCGAGCAGGTGCTCGAGCCCCTCGCCGAGGTAGGGCTCGGCGAAGTAACCGGCCAGCAGCGCGGTGATGGTGATACCGACCTGCGCGCCGGACAGCACGAACGACAGCCGGGCGGTGACCTTCAGCGCCCGGGCGGCCGCCGCGTCACCGCCTTCGGCCAGTGTCCGCAGCCGGCTGCGGTCGACGGCGACGTACGCGAATTCCTGGGACACGAAGTAGCCGGTGGCAACGGTCAGCACCAGGATCAGGCCCAGGCCGGCCAGGATCAGCATGACAAAACCTTAGGAGAACTCCAGCGACTGCAGTACTGCGGGGTCGGTGACGTCGAGCCCTTCCTCGGCGGCCTTGTTGTACGCACGCATCCGGACCGCGTCCCCACCCTCGGCGGTCTCACCGGCGATCCAGTAGGCAACCGTGTGCAGATCGTCGCGGCCGACCCCGAGTTCGTCGACGAGGTACGGCCGGATCGAACGGACCACGCCCGCCTCGGCCGCACACCACGCCTGCAACCGCCCGGCCGGTCGGCGAAACCCGCGGACCGCCTGCTCCAGCACGCTGCCCGGCCCGGCGAGCGGCGGCGAATGGATCCACCGCACGTCCCCCTTCACCAGCGACCTGTCGGCCGGCGTCTCCGCCTGCAGGAACACGGTCGCCGGTACGTCGAGACTCTCGACGATGCTCGCGATCGCGGGCAACGACGTGGAGTCGCCGATCAACAGGTGATGATCGACATCCCCGGCGTGGAACTCACGCCGCATCCCGGCCAGGACCGCGGTGTCGCCGGGCCGGGTGTTCGCCAGCCAGGTGATCGCCGTGCCGTCGCCGTGCAGCGCGACGTCGAAGGCGAGTCGCCGGGTGTCCGGGTCGAAGGTGCGGACCGTGAAACCGCGGGTCAGCGGGGTCGGGCGGTCCTGCGGCCAGACCGGCGCGCCGGCCGGGCTGATCCTCGGCATCCGGACGCTGCCGGTCCCGTCCGGCGGGATCACCAGTGTGAACGCGTCCGCCGGCCGGATCGTCCGGTACGCCGCGAGCCCGTCCCCCTGCACCGTCACCCGACTGAACCCTGGGGTCAGCGCTTCGATGGTCTGCACCCGGACCGGGCAGATCACCCGGGAGTCACCGGAACGGGTCAGCCGCCTGATCTCACCGCGTATCGTCGATCCCCTCACAGAAAGTTAGGTTAACCTCACTGCGAGGGGTGGACGAGGGCCTTACCGAGGGGTGGACGGCTTCCACGGGACGACCTCGCCGTCGCGGACGAGTTCGCCGTACTGAGCGGGGTCGACGTGATCCGCGAGGATGAGGTCGGCGATCGGCTGGACGGCGTCGGCGGGCGACTTCGCCTGGCTGAAGTCCTCGAACCACGGGCGCGAGGCGCGGGTGTCGACGAGCCCCGGGCAGACGGACGCGACCAGGGTGTCCGTGGCGAGGTCCGCCGCGCGCCGGTCGGCGGCGACCGCGCGGACGGCGGCGACCTGGGCGACCTTCGACGGGAGGTTGATCCACTCCGGCCAGCCCTGCGCGGTCGCCGTACCGTCGTGGACCGCGGTCCGCCACTCCTCGACGGCTTTCTCGATGTCCTCGAGCGAGGCTCCGTCGAAGGTGGACCACAGGTGCTCCGGCAGGTGCTCCAGCGTGCCGAGCGAGCTGGCGACCACGATCAGCCGGCCGCCGGGCCTGAGGATCGGCCCGAAGGAGCGCAGGATGTACTGCGCTCCGAGGTTCGCGACGTCGACGAACTCGTCGACCTGCTCGACGGGTGTCTTGCCCGGCTCCAGCGGACCGACGGCGTTGGACACCACGATGTCCACACTCGCGAGCGTTGCCGCCAGCTGAGCTACGGCCTTCCCGTCGGTCACGTCGAGGACGCGGCCTTCGACCCTGGCCTGGAGGCCGCTGCCACGGTTGAGTTCGTCGACGGCCGCGGTGACACGTTCGGGGTTCCTGCCGGTGAGCAGGACCAGGTCCTCCGGGTTCATCCGGTGCGCGAGTTCCTGGACCAGTGCGTAGCCGATGCCTTGGTTGGCGCCGGTGACGAGGGCGACGCGTTGTGCTGTCATGTCGCCAACGTAGATCCGTCGCGCATATGACTCCAACGAAAGTTCGGCACCTGTGGGATGCGTAAACGTCATGGACTTCACCGACGTCTCGCTGGTCGCGTTGCGGGTGTTCCGGGAGGTCGCGGAGCGCGGTACGTTCACGGCTGCCGCGACGGCCCTCGGGTACACGCAGTCCGCGGTGTCGCGGCAGATCGCGACGCTCGAGCGGGCCGCCGGCGGGCAGCTTCTGGAGCGTCGTCGCGAAGGTGCCGCGTTGACGGCTGCCGGTCAGGTGGTACTGCGGAACGCGGCCGCCGTCCTGGATCAGATCGACGCCACCGCGCGCGAACTCGCCGGGCTTCCGTTCGCGGGCGGGACCGTTCGGCTCGGATGGTTCCCGAGCGCGGGCGCGGTGTTGTTGCCGCGGGCAATCAGCGCGGTACGGCGTACGCACCCGGCGGTGAGTGTGACGACGCGGGAGGGATCCACGCCCGCGCTGGTACGGGCGTTGCGGGCCGGGACGATCGATCTCGCGGTGATCGCGTCCGCACCGCCGTTCCGGCCGCCGGATGCCGAGTCGCCGGCGTTGAAGCTGGAGACGCTGGCCGAACGGAGCCTGCGGCTGGCGGTGCCGACGGGACATCCGCTGGCGGCGTACGACTCGGTGGAGGTTGGTGAGCTGCGGGGTCAGCGGTGGATCGCGGGACCCGCGTCGAGCAGCGAGCTGTGGATGGGGGTCTGGCCGGGGCTGGACGAGCGGCCGGTGATCGCGCACACGGTGCGTGACTGGTTCGCGAAGTTGCAGTTGGTCGCGGCCGGCGCCGGGCTGACCACGATCTCCGCGTCGATGGCGTCGGCGGTGCCCGCGGGTGTCCGCGTGGTCACCGTCCGAGGCGGCCCCCAGGAACTACGCCGTACCATCCTCGCCCGCCTCCCCGGCCGCATGCCGGAACCAGTAGCCCTATTGGCCGCGGCCCTCCGAGCCGCCGCCACCGAGCCCTGACCCCTCACCAGGCGCCTGCGGCGCCGGATCGGAGGTAGGAGCAGGCGGAGTTGCGGCCGGTGGGGCCGCCGGTGTTTGAGCTGCCTGTGGCTGCTGTGCGGTGGCCGCCTGTGGCTGGGTGATCTGGGGGGTTTCTTCGTCTTCGCCGTGGCGGGCCTTGTCGAACTCCTTCATCGCGCGGGCTGCGTTGCGGGTCAGCTCGGGGAGCTTCTTCGCGCCGAACAGCAGGACGACGATCACCAGGATGACGATCCATTCGCCGCCCTCGGGCAACGCCAGCATTGGCATCATGACAAGCCTCTTTCCACGGTTCTCCCCACCAAAGTACGTCGGCCGGCGAACCGTAGGGTGGGCCATATGTCACGAGTCCTGCCCGAGCTGTTCGCGGCCGCGGTCCGCCGGGACGGCGCCGCCCCGTTCCTCACCTACTACGACGACTCCTCCGGAGAGCGCATCGAGCTGAGCGCGGTCACCACCGCGAACTGGGTCGCGAAGACCGCCAACCTGCTGGTCGACGAGTACGACCTGGAGTCCGGCGAGACCGTCGCGATCGGCCTCCCGCCGCACTGGCTGGGCGTGGTCTGGGCGCTGTCCACCTGGTCGGCCGGCGCGTCCCTGACCTCCGGGACCGGCGCCCTGGCGATCACCGGCCCGGACTTCGCGATCCGCGGCGACCGGGAGACCGTCGCGTCCGCGCTGCTGCCGCTCGGCGGCCGCTTCCGCGAACCGCTGCCGGACGGCATCCAGGACTACGGCGCCGAGGTCTACAACCACGCGGATGTCTTCGTCCCGTTCGACCCGCCGACGCCCGCGTCACCGGCGTACGACGACCTCACGCACGACGACCTGATCCGTACGGCGGAACCGATCGCCGACCGGATCCTGGTCACCCGGACGCTGACGGACCGCGACGGGCTGGGACTGCTCGTCGGCGTGATCTCCGGAGGTGGTTCGATCGTCCTCTGCCGCAACCCGGACGCCGCGAAGCTGGAGCGCCGGGTCGCGGACGAGAAGGTCGACCGGATCGTGGAGGGGTAGCGTGCGCAGGTTCGAAGGGAAGGTCGCGTTGGTCACGGCGGCCGCACAAGGCATCGGGTCCGCGGTCGCGCGGCGGCTGGCGGACGAGGGCGCGTCGGTGGTGGTGACCGACCTGCAGACCGGCAAGGTCGGTGAGGTCGCGGCGAGCATCGGCGAGCAGGCGCTGCCGCTGCAGGTCGATGTCACCAACCGCGACGACGTGGACGCCGCCGTCGCGGCCGCGGTCGAGCGGTTCGGCCGGCTGGACGTCGTGGTCAACAACGCCGGCGGCTGCATCGTGCGTTCGGCGCCGGAGGACGCGACCGCCGAGGAGTTCCACGCCCAGCTGGACCTCACGCTGGTCGGCGCCTCGCGCTGTATCCAGGCCGCGCTCCCGCAGTTGGTGAAGAACCGCGGCAACGTGGTGACGATCAGCTCGGTGAACGGCCTCGCCGCCTTCGGCAACATCGAGTACGCCGCCGCGAAGGCCGGCCAGATCGCGATGAGCGTCAACTACGCGGCGCGGTACGGCGAACTCGGCGTCCGCTTCAACGTCGTTGCCCCCGGCACCATCCGGACGCCGAACTGGGACAACCAGCCGGACACCCTGGAGCGCTTCAGCAAGATGTACCCGCTCGGCCGCGTCGGCGAGCCCGAGGACATCGCCGCCGCGGTCGCCTTCCTCGCCAGCGACGACGCCTCCTGGATCACCGGCCACACCCTCCCGGTCGAAGGCGGCGTCCTCACCGGCCCGGGAGGCCTGAACCTCGGCCCCTCGGGCTTCTACAAGAAGGAGTACTAGCTCTTGGGCCAGGCTTCCCAGGAGGTCGCGAACATCTGGTCGACGGTGTAGGTGTTCGCCCAGCCGAGGTCGCGGGCGGCGAGGTCGCCGTTCGCGACCACCCGGGACGGGTCACCCGGCCGGCGCGGGCCCTCGGACGGAGTGAAGTCGATCCCGGTGACGCGGCGCGCGGCGTCCATGATCTCGCGGACCGACGTACCGGTGCCGCTGCCCAGGTTGTAGACGCGCTCGAGGGTCTTGCCGGACTCGAGCGCCCGGGCGGCCGCGACATGCGCGCGGGCCAGGTCGGCGACGTGCACGTAGTCCTTGACCGACGTGCCGTCCGGGGTCGGGTGGTCGGTGCCGTAGATCTGCGGCACCTTCCCCTGGGTGAGCAGGTTGCAGACGATCGGGAACAGGTTGTACGGGCTGGCGTCGTACACCGCCGGATCGCCGGACCCGACGACGTTGAAGTACCGCAGCGAGGTGTGCTGCAGGTCCGTCGCGGCCGCCTGGTCGCGCAGCAGCCACTCGCCGATCAGCTTGGATTCCCCGTACGGCGACTGCGGGTCCGGCGCCGTGTCCTCGGTGACGACCTCGTCGCGCGGCGTCCCGTAGACGCCCGCGCTGGACGAGAACACGATGTTGCGCACGGACTTCTCGGCCATCGCCTCGAGCAGTGACACCATCGCGGTCACGTTCTGCGTGTAGGTGTGCAGCGGCCGGTCGACCGACACCCCGGCGTACTTGAACCCGGCCAGATGCACCACACCTTCGACGCCGTCCAGCGCCGTGCGTACCGCTGCTCCGTCGAGCAGGTTCGCCTGCACGAACGGCACGCCGTCCGGTACGAACTCCGCCTTCCCACTCGACAGGTCGTCGATCACGACCACGTCGATCCCGTCGTTGCGGAAGGCGCGCACCACATGCGCCCCGATGTATCCGGCACCACCAGTCACGAGCCACGTCATGTCTCAGATCCTGCCACCACGACCCGGCCGGGCCCCCGCAAACGGGCCGATTCCGTACCAACTAGCAGACGGTTGCCAGCCAGAAGTAAGCCAGCTCGGTCCACTCGACCTCGCGCGGCGCGACATCGGCGGTGAACTGTTCCCGGGTCGGGAAGTTCTTCAGTACCTCGAACGCCCGCCCGTCCGCCAGTTGCCGGTTCTGGTAGGTGTCACCGGTGGCCGCCGTCCGGGTGATCGGGTAGTTGCTGCCCTCGACGTACCGGTTGTCGGCGAGGATCACCACACCGCCCGGCTCGACCCGGTTCAGCAGCCCGTCCGCGAACCGCCGTACGTCGGCGCGCAGCACGTGCGACCAGAAGAACCCGGCGAAGATCGCGTCGAACCGGCCCTCGACCGCACCGAGGTCGTACGCATCGGCGGTCTGGAACCGCACCTCGGCCGGACCGTACGTACGGGTCCGCGCCACGGCCAGCGTCTCGTCGTTCAGGTCGGTCGCCACCACCGACCGGGCGGTGGTGGCGAGCGCCTTCGTCCAGTAACCGGTGCCTGCGGCAACTTCCAGCACGGACCGGCCGCTGACCAGCGGCGGCAGGAGGGCCCGCAGACGCGCCAGGTCCTCCTGCCGTTCCGGCTTCTCGTAGACCGCGTCGTACTCACCGGCCCGCTTGCGGTAGTAGTCACCGAGATCGCTCATCGGAGTGCTGTTCTGACCTTCGGCGTGAGGAGGAACGCTCCGGCGTACAGGAGCGCCGCGATGATCAGCAGGCCGTGGAAGCCGATGATCAGGGCCGCGTACTCGAGGCAGCCGCCGAGCATCGCGCCGAGCAGGTTCGCCCCGAAGGACGCCGTACCGTCGGCGGTGTCGGTGAACCGCTTCGCGAAGATCACGTTCGCGGCGAAGATCGGCAGGAACGCGATCAGCACCGCCACGATCGCGCGCAGGCCGACCGGCATCCCGAGCAGCCAGCTGTCGGGGAACACCCACGACAGCGCCAGCCCGCCGAACAGCACCGCGAACATCACCTTGATCGGTGGTGTCTTGAACCGCCTCGTCACTTCGACCGCGGCCAGCACCGCCACCAGCACGCCCGCGAACACGATCGCGTTGACCACCCACGTCGTACCGAAGAGCAGCGCGAACCCGGTGATGCTCTTGGTCTCGAGCAACATGAAGCCGGCGCCGAGCAGGAACAGGTCGGCGTACGGGCGCATCCGCTTGTACGACGCTCCACCGCCGGCGATCGCGACGCCGACGAGACCCGCGACCAGGACCAGCCCGAGCGTGATCAGGTACAGACTCGGGATCCGGTCGGTGAACAGGTAGAGGAACGGCCGGTTGTCGGTGGCGGGCGGCGGCGTGATCGCGGACGGGCCCGGCCACTCGGCCGCACAGGTCTGGTCCTGCTCGGTCAGGCCGACGGTCACCACCGCCTGCTGCAGGCCGTCACCGATCTTGTCCACACACGGCTTGTGCCCGAAGGCCGCCTGCGCCGTCGAGGCGAGCCGGTCGATCAGCCAGGTCTCGCGGTAGTAGTTGTACATCGCGAAGGCGCCACCCGGGTTCAGGTGGTCGCGTGCGGACTCGAACGCCTGCTGGGTGAACAGGTAGCTCTCCAGCCGCAGCGAGCTCGCGCCGTTCACCAGCGTCAGCGAGTCCGGCAGCGCGAGCAGGATCATGTCGTACTTCTTGTTCGTCCGGGACAGGAACGCCCGGCCGTCGTCGATGTGCGACGTCACCCGCGGGTCCTGGTACGGACGGTCCGGGTGCAGCTGCTTGCCGAGGTCCCGGATCCGCGGGTCGATCTCGACCGCGTCCACATGCGTCGCGCCCTTCTTCAGCGCGATCGCGACATCCGATCCCGATCCGGCGCCGATGATCAGCACGTTCTTCGGGGTCTTGCCGGTGTTCGCCCGCTCGTACGGCAGGCCGTACTGCGGCTCCCACTGCAGCCGCGCGTCGGCCGGGATCGCCTGCTGGTGCGGTACGCCGTTGACCGTGATGGTCAGCAGCGGCACACCTTCCCAGGTGTACTGCTTCGTCTGCACCTTGTAGTACGGCGACCAGCTGTTCTGCGGCCGCGTCGATTCGTGGAACAACACGCCGAGCATGACGATCAGCGGTGACAGCACGAGCGCGGAACTCACGCCGAGGGCGACCAGACGCCGACCGGGCGCCGTCGCGGTCCGTGGGATCAGCAGTGCCGCGAAGACCACGGTGACGATCAGGCCCCACCAGATCGGCGGCGCCCCCAGGAACGACAGCCCGGTGAAGGCCGCGATCCCGATCAGGCTCCCGACCAGGTCGAAGCGGTACGCCGTGAGTCGGGGCAGCTCGGAGAAACAGCGGCCGACGAGTTCGGCCGGACCGGCCAGCACCACCGCCGCGGCGATGAAGATGATCGGCAGGATCACCCAGACCGGCGGGCCGGTGGTGTTCAGGCTGGTGAAGTAGATGACGCTCGACGAACTGCCGCGGTTGACCGTCACCGGCTTCCAGGCGATCACCAGGACCAGCAGGCCCAGCATGATCGGCGAGTAGTACGGCAACCGTTTCGCCCGGCCGGACCGGAGTACTCCGATCCCGATGCCGAGGAACGAGCCGAGCAGTACGAAGTTCGAGAAGTAGCTCAGGTGGACCACGTTAGAGCCGGTCCAGCGAATCAGCGCGAGCTCGGTGAACAGCATCAGCGCACTGGACGCGATCAACCGCGTCCGTACTCCGAACGGGCTCGGCCAACTGGTTGTCGGGACGTGGTCAGTTGCGGAGTCGACTGCCATGCGGGGGGACGTTACCGGACGCGCGTGCTCCACGTCACACCACACAACCCCCTCCCCGCCGTTTGAGGGGTTAACCACCAGGCGTGCCGGTTTCCCTGGCCTCATGCGGAGGGCGAACGGACGACCTGGGCGGTTAACCCCTCAAATGGGGCGGGGAGGTGTCAGTGCCGGCGGGCCGGTTTCGGGAGCTCACAGCCGGACTGGTTCAGGTCGATGGTGCGGTTCGCGGTCAGGCAGGTGTAGAGCCACCAGGTCTGCTGTCCGTACGCCGCACCCTTCTCGACCGTGACGTTGCCGTCGGCGTCCACCTCGCACGGGTTGTTCACCGTGCACTGCTCGCCGTCTTCGTTGCCGGTGTTGTTGATCCCGATCACCTCACCGGTGGACGTGCTGACGACGGGCGAACCCGACGTACCGCCGATCGTCTCGCAGCCGGGCTGCTGGTACTTGATCGAGTTCTGCCAGGTCCAGTCGCCCTCGCGGAGCTGCGGGATCGTGGCCTGTACCGAGCAGGTGTAGATGCGCTGCCAGTAACCGGACACGACCGCCAGGCCGGTGCCGTCCGCCGGCGCCTGCTTGGCCAGCGTCAGCGGGGTGACGTTCAGGCGGCTCTTGATCGACGCGTAGGTCTCGTTCACCTCGTAGACGATCATGTCGGTCTTGGTCATCGTGCCGAACAGGATCTTGTCGGCGCGGACCGTGCCGGCCCGGCTCGCATCCGGCTTGAGCAACGTGATCGAGCGCGTCGACGCCTTGTTCACGAGTACCTGGCCGGGCTGCAGGAACCCGCCCTCGTAGCAATGCCCGTTGGTGAGTACCAGAGCCTTGTCGGTGTCCACCGATTCGGCGTACCGGACGAGGGAGGCGGAACAGTTGCTGAGGGCGGCGATGCCGGTGAAGTCGGCGCCGGGGGCCGCATGGGCGGACGTGACGCCGAGCAGGGTGGTGGCTGCGACCGTGGAGGCAGCCAGGAGCGTACGCAGGAGTTTCATGGCGGCGGTTTCCTCACTGTTTGTGCTTGCAGGACTTCGTAACGCATCCGTTGGCCGGTCTCCATCACAACTGTGTGAATCCGGCTGTCCACAGGGGCATTGCACGGGTTTTCCTGCGCTGCGTGAGGAGGCTGCTACTCTTCGTCTCCGGATCCGCCCGGTCCCGAACCATCGCCTACCCCGGCACGTCGTACCAGTCGATGAGGAACGACAAGGTACGGTCGGCAGCAGCCGCCCCGGATGGATTACGGAAGGACGTCATGCCGCAGGAGAAGCCAGACCTGCGCAATCTCCGCGAGCCGGTCCGGTTCAAGCGGGCGCTGACCCTTTTGCTGATGACGCTGTTCCTGCCGGGCTCGGCGCAGATCGTCGCGGGCAGCCGCAAGGCCGGCCGCTGGGTCTGGCGGGTGGTCGCCGGCTTGATCGCGATCATCATCTTCTTCGTGCTGCTCGGCCTGATCTGGCGGTCCGGCACGATCAACATCCTGGTCCGGCCGGGAACGCTGCGGATCGTCCAGGTGCTGCTGATCCTGCTCGCGATCGGCTGGGCAGCGCTGTTCGTCGACGCCTACCGGCTCGGCCAGCCGCTGATGCTGGAGCGCAACCACCGGCTGACCACCAGCATCCTGGACGGCGTGATGATCTTCGTGGTCGTCGGCGCCCTGATCTACGCCAGTGTGATCGTGAACACCCAGCGCGACTTCGTCGCCAGCGTGTTCGGCAGCGGGAAGACCTCGAAGGCCGAGAAGGGCCGCTACAACGTGCTGCTGATGGGTGGTGACTCCGGCGCGGACCGGATCGGCACCCGCCCGGACAGCATGACGGTGGCCAGCATCGATGCCGACACCGGCCGCACGGTCCTGATCGGCCTGCCGCGGAACCTGGCCAAGGTCCCGTTCCCGGCCGGTACGGCGATGGCGAAGCAGTTCCCGGACGGCTTCAAGTGGAAGAACTGCGGCGCCGAGTGCCTGCTGAACGCGGTCTACACCTACGCCGCGAACCACAAGAACCTGTTCCCGGGCGACCCGAACCCGGGTGAGACCGCGACCACCCAGGCCATCGAGGCGGTCACCGGGCTGAAGATCAACTACTACGTGCTGATCGACCTGGCGGGCTTTCGCGACCTGCTGAACGCGGTCGGCGGGATCACCCTGGACATCGGCAAGCGGGTCCCGATCGGTGGCGGCAGTTCGCCGATCAAGGGCTACATCGAGGCCGGCAAGAACCAGCACCTGGACGGGTACCACGCGCTGTGGTTCGCCCGATCCCGGGCCGAGTCCTCGGACTACGAGCGGATGGCCCGGCAGAAGTGCGTGATGTCCGCGATGCTGAACCAGCTGTCCCCGTCGACCGTGCTGACCAAGTTCCAGGGCATCGCCTCGGCCAGCAAGGAAGTGGTCAAGACCAGCATTCCGGCCAGTGAGCTGGGCACCTTCACCGACCTCGCGCTGGACGCGAAGAAGCTGCCGGTGTCAAGCTTCTCCGCGGTCCCGCCGTTGATCCACACCGGCGATCCGGACTTCGCGCTGATCCGCACCAAGGTCGCGGAAGCGATCGCGAAGTCCGAACAACTGGACAAGGGCGGCTCGGGAGGAGACGGTAAGACCTCGAACACTCCGAGTAGTACCGCCACGAAGCACCCGAGCAGTTCCACCACGAAGAAGCCGAGTACCGGCAGTACCAAGAAGCCGACCACCTCACCGACCACACCCGCCACCGGCGTCGACGACGTCGCATCGATCTGTAAGGCCTGACCTGATATGCCGCTGTCCCACTGGCCACCCGTGTCCGTCGTGATGCCCGTGCTGAACGAGGAACGCCACCTCGAGGAGGCGGTCGGGCGCGTCCTCGACCAGGACTACCCGGGTGAGCTCGAAGTCGTGCTGGCGATCGGGCCGGGCAAGGACCGGACCGAGGAGATCGCGGACAAGCTGGCCGAGAAGGACCACCGGATCAGCATCGTCCCGAACCCGACCGGCAAGACCCCGGCCGCGCTGAACGTAGGGATCGCGCACGCCAAGCACGACATCCTGGTCCGGGTTGACGGACACGGCGCACTCACCGACGGGTACATCACCCGCGCGGTCGAGGTGCTGGAGGAGAGCGGTGCGGACAACGTCGGCGGCGTGATGGCCGCCGAGGGACGGACGCCGACCGAGATGGCGGTCGCGTGCGCGTACCGCTCCCGGCTCGGGCTGGGCGCGTCGACGTTCCACCAGGGTGGCAAGGCCGGACCGGCCGACACCGTGTACCTCGGAGTGTTCCGGCGGGCCGCGCTGGAGCGGGTCGGCGGATTCGACGAGACCATGCACCGGGCCCAGGACTGGGAGCTGAACTACCGGATCCGCAAGACCGGCGGCCTGATCTGGTTCAGCCCGGACCTCTCGGTCACCTACCGGCCGCGCTCGTCGCTGTCCGCGGTGGCCAAGCAGTTCTTCCACACCGGTCAGTGGCGCCGCGAGGTGATTCGCCGGCACCCGGAGACCGCCAGCAAGCGGTACCTGGCGCCCCCGGTCGCGGTGATCGCGCTGGCCGTCGGCACGATCCTCGGCATCGTCGGCCTGGCCACCGGCATCAGCTGGCTCGACATCGGCTTCCTGGCGCCGCTCGGCTATGCCGTGCTGCTGATCTTCGGCTCGGCGATGGAGGGCCGCTACCTGCCCTGGAAGGCGCTTGCCTGGCTCCCGCTGGTCTGCGCGACCATGCATGTCTCGTGGGGTCTCGGCTTCCTGATCGGCCTCCGCGAAAAGCCGAAGGCCGTCTAGGCCCGACCTGGGCTAGCCGGCCCGGGTCGCCTTGATGTACGCCGCGACGACCTCGTCGACCGGCCCGTCGAGCTTCAGCACGCCGCTGTCCAGCCACAGCGCGCGGTTGCAGGTCTCCTGCACCACGTCCAGGCTGTGGCTGACCAGGAACACCGTCCCGGCCTGGTCCCGGAGCTCCTTGATCTTCCGCTCCGACCGGACCCGGAACTCGGCGTCACCGGTGGCCAGCGCCTCGTCCACGAGCAGGATGTCGTGCGTCTTCGCCGAGGCGATCGCGAACTTCAGCCGCGCCGCCATCCCGGACGAGTACGTCGACATCGGCAGGTCGATGAAGTCCCCGATCCCGGAGAACTCGACGATCTCGTCGTACCGGCGGTCGATCTCGGCCGGGGACATGCCCATCGCGAGACAGCCGAGCACCACGTTCCGGTCGCCGGTCAGGTCGTTCATCATCGCGGCGTTGACGCCGAGCAGCGACGGGCGCCCACCGGTGTAGACCGCGCCGGCGGCCGGTGGCAGCAGGCCGGCGATGGCCCGCAGCATCGTCGACTTGCCGGAACCGTTGCGCCCGATCACGCCGATCGCGTCGCCCTTGTACGCCGTGAACGTGACGTTCTTGACCGCGTGCACCTCACGGATCGTCGGCCGGTCCTGGCGTTTCACGATCCGCCGCAGCGCGGTCGCCGCCGTACCCTTGCCGCCCTGGCCGGCGATCACCTTGTAGATGATGTCCAGGCGGTCGGCGATGACCGTCGGTTCGGCCCCGAGATCAGCCACGGCCATAACGGTCCTCCGCCCGCCAGAAGTACCAGAAGCCGCCGACCAGCATCACGACCGACCAGACGATCGCGATCGTCCAGGCGTGCGGCAGCTCGTTCGCCTTGTGTTCCTGCAGCAGCGACCGCCGGACGATGTCGATGTACGCCGAGATCGGGTTGAACGCGAGCACCTGGGTCACCCAGGGCGGCGCGTCGAGCTGGGTCAGCTTGGCCGGCAGCGAGAAGAAGATGCCGGACGCGTACAGCCAGGTCCGGGTGACGAACGGCAACAGCTGGGTGATGTCGGAGACGAACGTCCCGATCCGCGCGAACACCAACGTGATCCCGATGTTGAACATCACCTGCAGCAGCATCGCCGGTACGACGAGGAACCAGCGCCAGGCCGGTCCGTCGGTGAACCCCACGACCACGAACAGGATCGCGAGCGAGACCAGCATCTGGTTCAGCTCGTTCAGCACGTAGGCGAGCGGCAGCGTCGCCCGCGGGAAGTGCAGGGTGCGGATCAGGGACATGTTCAGCGCCAGCGAGCGGGACCCCTCGGTCATGCAGCGCTGGGTGAAGGTGAACACGAAGATCCCGCTGAGCAGGAACGCGACGTAGTTGTCGATCCCGTTCTTGGTCCCGAGCAGGACGCCGAAGGCGAGGTAGTAGACCGCCGCGTTCAGCAGCGGTGTCAGTACCTGCCAGATCGAGCCCAGGCGGGCTCCGGCGTACATGGCGTAGGTGCGCGCGGTGGCATAGCTGACGACGAACTGGCGACGGCTCCACAGCTCGCGAAGGTACGAGCCGAGCGGCGGGCGGATCGAGCTCTTGGAGAGTCCGTAGCGTTCGGCCAGCCCTGCAAGCTCCGTGGGATCTGTCGTCCCGGTCTGCTCTGCGGCGGTCGGCATTGCGTTAATGTACTGCGCTCCGTGACGCCCGGGTGACGCAGGTCAGGCCACTAAGCGGGCTCTCAGCTTGCTGAGATCGGTGTCGTTCAGACCACCGTGCCGCAGGTATGCCTCCGGTCCGCCGTACTTCGTGTCCAGGTGCCGCAGGATCGCGACGATCGACTCCGCCCGCGTCTCGCGGAACTCGAGCAGCTCCGGATGCTTCGACGTGTCCGGCTCGTCGGCCAACTGCTCCGCCAGCCAGGCCGCCAGCCGCGACTGCGTGCGGAAGTAGTCGGCGACGATCTCCTGCTCCGGTACGCCGGCCACACTCAACGCCAGCGCCACGACCATGCCGGTCCGGTCCTTGCCGCCGTGACAGTGCACGACGACCGCACCGTCGGGCTCGTCCGCGATCGCCTTCACCGCGGCCGCGAACAACTCGGGCCGCCGGTCCAGCATCCAGGTGCACGCCGCCACGATCGTCGGCTGCCCGTGGTCCGGGTCGGCCGGGTCCTGCAGCGTCTGCCGCACCGCCAGCGGCGTACCGGTGAACGGTGTCGGGAACTGCGCGACCTCGGCGTCGCCGCGCAGGTCGAGGATGCGCGTCACGCCGGAGCGGCGGACCGCTGCGATGCCGTCGTCGTTCAGGTAGCCCAGGCTGTCGGCGCGGATCAGCACCCCCGAGCGGATCGCCCGTCCGTCCGCGGTCGGCAGTCCGCCGACGTCCCGGACGTTGCGGCAGCCCGGCCAGTCGAGGTCCATCCCGGTCACCGGTCCTGCGGCCGGTCCGGATTCGGCCCCGGGTTGTACGGCGGCGGCGCCGGGAAGGTGTGGTTCGACGGCGGCTGCTGCGGCGGATGACCGGGCTGGGGGTAGTTGCCTGGGGCACCCGGTTGGGTCGGGAAGGTTTGGCTCGGGCGGTTGCGACGGTTCTTCCGGACCGCGCCGACGATCAGCAACGTCGCGCCGAGTCCGATGAAGATCAGCAGCGAGAAGACCGCGCCGAGGATCGACAGCACGAAGCTCACGACCGACGACTTCGGCCCGGCGGCGTACGTCGCGCTCGTCTCGTCGTCGGTGCACGAGATGCTGTAGGTCCCGGCCGGTACGGTCTGCTCCGACCGCGCGACGACGTACCAGGTGTCGCCGTTGATCGTGATGGTCTCCGACCCGCCCGGCCGCTTCAGCGGTACGTCGTTACCGTTCGCATCCTGCGCCTTGCACGGCGGGGCGAGCACCGGGACCGACGCGTAGATCGTCAGTCCTTCCTCTTTCAGCTCGACCTGTCCGGACTCGATCGGCTGCGGCCTGTGCGGCGCCGTGTCGACGATCCGCCAGACGAAGAAACCGGTCACGATCGCACCGACGACGAAGCAGGCGATGGCGATCTTGGGCAGGATCGACTTCGTAGGCGCCGGTCCAGGCTGCATGCTCATACCCGCACGCTATCCGTTGCGGGGACGACCAACTCGCTCTCGCTGCCGGGTTATGTTACCGCTGACGTACTACAACCCGTCATCGGCCCAACAGCCCGCCAGCTACGGTACGCCGAGCAGGCGCAGGACGGCTGCGGTGGCCGCAGCGGCCACGACCACCAGCACGAATGGCGC
Organism: Kribbella sp. NPDC004875; assembly: GCF_042873375.1. Lineage (NCBI taxonomy): Bacteria > Bacillati > Actinomycetota > Actinomycetes > Propionibacteriales > Kribbellaceae > Kribbella > Kribbella sp. NPDC004875. The sequence goes on along the minus strand of NZ_JBIALI010000006.1, from coordinate 80,795 downwards.
TTTCCGCCAGGCCAGCACGCCCCCGACCAGTACGCCGGCCGGTCGTGCGATCCCCGCCGGGCCGTGTCCGTCGGTCAGCGCGGACGTGGCGACCAGCGCGGTGAGCAGGACGATCGCAGCCGCGGCAAGTAGTCGCTGGGCCCGTTCCGGCACCTCGAAGCGACTCCGCAGCGCGGGCCCGGCGAAGCGCAACGAAAAGGTCCCCACGGCAAGCACTCCAATGCCGACCAGCATCAGCGGCGTGTTGTTCATCGGGCCACCTCCTCGAGGGCGGGCTTACCGGCTCGGTAGAACAGCAGACCGGCCAAGGCGAGCAGAACAGGCAGGCCGGCCGGCAGGAGAGGCGTTGCAGCCAAGGCGATCACGACACCGACGAGCGCCGCCGTACGCGTCGATTTGTCGCGGAGGGACGGCAGGACCAGCGCCAGCAGGACCGCCGGGAACGCGGCGTCCAGACCGAACACGTCGGTGTCGGTGATGACCGAGCCGGCCAGTCCGCCGATCACGACGCCGATGTTCCAGCAGACGAAGATGCCGATCCCGCCGGCCCAGTACGCCGCCCGCTTCTGCCGGAGGTCGTCCTGTCCCATCGCGAACGCCACGTTCTCGTCGGTCATCACGTGGCTGCCGGCCCAGCGCCGCCAGCCACCACCGATCACGTCGCTGACCGCCAGGCCGAACGGGACGTGCCGGGTGTTCACCAGCAGACCCGCGATCATCGCCGCGATCGGGCTCCCGCCGGCCGCCACGATCCCGACGAACAGGAACTGCGAGGCGCCGGCGAAAACCACGATCGACAACAGGATCGGCACCCACAGCGGCAGCCCGCCGCCGACGCTGATCGCGCCGTACGAGAGCCCCACGACACCGTCGGCCAGGCAGACCAGACCGATGTCGCGGGCGAGTCCCCGACCGAGTGTTCGCCAGATCGAACGCATGGGCACTATGATGAACAGCGCACTGCTTGTTCGTCAAGCCGAACAACCAGACCGATGGAGCGAACAGCCTGTGGACAGCAACCGAGCACCACTCGACGTGATCGCGGCGTCCCTGCGCAGGCACCGGGCACGCGCCGGACTGTCGTTGACCGAGGTCGCGAAGCGAGCGGGTGTCGCGAAGTCCACGCTGTCGCAGCTCGAGTCCGGCACCGGCAACCCGAGCGTCGAAACGCTGTGGGCGTTGGCCGTTGCACTCGACACCCCGTTCGCGGCGCTGCTCGATCCGCCGCGGCCCAAAGTCCAGGTCATCCGGGCCGGCGAGGGGCCGGCGATCTACTCCGACCAGGCGGAGTACAGCGCCACCCTGGTCGCCTCGAGCCCACCGAACGCCCGCCGCGACATCTACCGGATCGTCGCCTCTCCCGGCCCCGGCCGGAAGTCCGAGCCGCACATGCCGGGCGTCGTCGAACACGTCGTCCTCGGCTCCGGCCGCGCCTTGGTCGGCCCGGCCGACGAGCCCGTCGAACTGCGGCCGGGTGACTACATCGCCTACCCGGGCGACCTCCCGCACATCTTCCAGGCGCTCGAGGAAGGCACAGCGGCGACGCTCGTTTCCGAGCATGTGTAACGTTAACCGCTCACCTCTGGACATCTACGCGCAGCTCTGCGCATCATCGTCGATGAGAGCTCTCGAAGTCGAAGTACCGCCCGCTTCGCTTGGAGGTAGCACCCCCGATGAGACTCAAGTCCTTAGTGCTCTGTGCCCTGCTCGGCCTCGCCGCCGCGCTGATCCCCGGCAGCGCGTCCGCGACCGGCGTCACGCCCGGCACCTACGTGAACTACACGTTCGACACCGCCTCGCTCACCCAGGCCGAGTTCCGGATGACGATCAACAACGCCCCCGGTCGCGCGAACGTCTACTGGTCCAACCAGTTCAGCTTCACCGGCGGCGACGTCGGCGGGTACACCGGCATGCAGACCCACCGCGACGGCGGCGGAATGTTCCTGTACTCGCTGTGGAACTCCACCGCCTGGAAGGCCGGCGATGCCGGAACCTACTGCATCCAGTTCCAGGAGGACGGCACCGGAGGTAGTTGCCGCCTCGACCAGGCCCCCACCCCCGGCCACGCCTACGCGTTCGCCGTCGCCAGTGAAGGCAGCGGCTGGTACGGCGTGACCGTCCGCGACCTCACCGCCGGTACGTCGTTCAAACTCGGCAGCCTGCAGACCGGCGCCGGGAACACGATCAGTACGTCGGGCATGGTCAGCTGGACCGAGTACTTCGACTGGAACAACGACAAGGCGACCTGCGACGACGAGCCGTACTCGAAGCTGACGATGAACGCACCGACGAGCGGTAGCCTCACCGCGCACTTCACCGGCAGCTCGGTCAGCACGGGCTGCGCCGCGGACAGCAAGGTCACGCTGAACGGATCGACGGCCGTCCAGGAGAACGGCATCGGCAACTCCGCGTCCGGTGACATCCGGGGCAGCGGCGGTTGCCTCGACGTCTCCGGAACCGACGGTACGACGGTCCTGCTCTACAGCTGCACCGGCGGCGACAACCAGAACTGGGTGCACGCCGAGAACACCACGTTCCACGCGCAGTTCGGTTGTCTGGACGCGAGCGCCACGCAGGCCGGCGCCGTCATCCTGTACAGCTGCCACGGCGGCACCAACCAGCAGTGGAGCCTGCCCGGTGACGGCACCGTCCGGTCCGGCGGTCGCTGCCTGACCGCACCCGCTGCCCTGGGAAATCCGGTAACCGTTGCCACCTGCAACAACTCGGCCGGACAGCGCTGGACGTTCTGAAAGCACGGACGTTCCTGAAAACACAGCGGGCGCCCGGGACGGATCCCGGGCGCCCGCTGAGCGAGTGAGCGGTCAGAGCTTGCGGCCGACCGCGCCGACGATGCACTCCTCGACCTGGTTGAGCGGCTTGAGCCGCGGGCCGTCCGGCCACCAGTCGTCGCAGAGCACCAGGCCCGGGGCGACGAGCTCCTGACCGGGGAAGAACTCCATCAGTTCCGCGCGGGTGCGGAACCTGCCGCTACCCATCGGGCTGTGGATGAACTTCTCCTCCATCCTCTGGGCGACCTTGGTGTGCTCCGGAGTCTCCGGGTCGTAGAAGTGCGAAATCGCCGTGTACGACCCGGGCACCACCGCGTCGACGTACTTCTGCATGATCTGCGCGCCCTCGGTGCCGATGTAGTGGTGCAGCGTGCCGGCCTGCATCACGGCGATCGGCTGGCTGAAGTCGAGGAAGTCACGCACCTCGGGCTTGCTCAGCACCTCGTCCGGATCGAAGATGTCGGCGCTGACGAACAGCGTGTTCTCGTTCTCCTCGAGCAACGCGCGGCCGTGCGCGAGCACCACCGGGTCGTTGTCGATGTAGAGCACCTTGGCCTCGGGCTGGATCCGCTGCACGACCTGGTGGGTGTTCTCGGCGGTGGGCAGACCGGACCCACAGTCGAGGTACTGCGTGATACCCGCCTGGCCGGCCAGGAATCGGCAGGCGCGAATCAGGAAGTTCCGGTTCGACCAGGCGAGGTCCTGGGCCTGCGGCGCGGCGGCCTGGACCCCACGCAGTACCTCGCGGTCGACCTCGAAGTTGTCCTTGCCGCCCAGGAAGGCGTCGTACACCCGGGCGATACTGGCCCGGCTGGTGTCGACGCCGACCGGGATCGAACTGGGTGCATTGGCAGCATCGACCATCGGTGAACCTCGCAGAGAGTGATCGGGAAGTCTGTGCGACCGACTCTACCGAGAGTACGGCGCACTGAACACATCGTGTCGGTGGGTGCGGTATGGACACGTTCACGGTCCGTTATGGAATGATCAACTGCTGCACACCGAACCACTGCTGCTGGGAGGCGAAGAGGTGACCGAGCCGGGGGCGTACGGCGGCCCGACCGCCCTGCGCATCATGCTCGGCGTACACCTGCGCCGCCTCCGCGAGGCCGCGGGCGTGTCCCGCACGGACGCGGGCTGGGCGATCCGTGGTTCGGAGTCGAAGATCAGCCGGCTCGAGCTCGGCCGGGTCGGCTTCAAGGTGCGCGACGTCGACGACCTGCTGACGCTGTACAAACTCGACGACACCGAAGAGCGCGACCGCCTGCTGAACCTGGCCCGCGAGGCGAACAACCCGGGCTGGTGGCAGCGGTACGACGACCTCACGCCGCAGTGGTTCCACTCCTATCTCGGCCTGGAGATGGCGGCCGACCTGATCCGTACGTTCGAGTTGCAGTTCGTCCCCGGCTTGCTGCAGACCCCGGAGTACGCGCGGGCCGTCGTCAAGCTCGGACAGCAGGACGCACCGTTGTCCAGCGAAGAGATCAACCGTTTGGTCTCGCTGCGGATGAGCCGCCAGGAGGTGCTCACCCGGCAGCGGCCGGCGCGCCTGTGGGCGGTCGTCGACGAGGCGGTACTGCGACGTCCGATCGGCAGCCCCGCGATCCTGAAAGCCCAACTGGAGTTCCTGATCGAGGCCTCCCGGCGGCACAACGTGACGCTGCAGATCATCCCGTTCGACAAGGGCGGTTACACCGCGACCGGCGGCGCGTTCACGCTGCTGCGTTTCAACGACGGCGACCTTCCCGACATCGTCTACATCGAGCACCTGACCAGCGCCGTCTATCTGGACAAGCGCGAGGAACTCGACACCTACGTCGTCACGATGGACGCCGTCTCGATCACCGCGGCCCAGCCCCGCGAGACCGAATCCCTGCTCCGTAAGGCGATCGCGAACCTCGAGGCCTGAGGCCTACCGCAGCTGGGCGCCCGGCCCGGGACGGAAGGCGACCTCGCGCGGCGCCGGTTCGTGCCCGCCCTCGCACTGCAGGACGACGGTGACACGTTCGCCGCAGTCACCGCGATGCCGCGGTTCGATCGGCGGTCCGGAATCGAGCGGCAAGTACTGGTCGGCCCACTGGATCATCGCCACCAGCACCGGGTAGAGGTCCATACCAGCCTCGGTCAGCCGGTACTCCGAACGTTCGCGCTGGCCTGGCAGCCGGTACGGATGGCGGCGGATCAGGCCGCGCTCGATCAGCGCGGCGAGCCGCTCGGTGAGCATCTGGCGCGGGATGCCGGCGCGGGCCCGGATGTCCTCGAAGCGGCGGACACCCACGAAGACCTCGCGGAGGACGTGAAAGGTCCACTTGTCACCGAGGATCTCCATCGTCCGGGAGATCGTGCAGTTCTCCGTGGACCACCGCATCGCCTCGGGCACCTGCTCGTTCACTGCCGTACTCATGAGATCAGGATAAGTCCGCTTGACAGACTCAGCCAAGCAGGCAACGCTGAATCCGTGAACCAGACTCAGGCGAGACCGCCGCTCGTCCGCCGTGCCGGTGAACCCGACGCGGACGAGCTGGCCTGCATGCTGACCGGGCTGACGGACCTCAGCCGCTACTTCCGGTTCCAGACCGCGATCGGGAATCCGCCCCGGCCGGCACTGCTGCTGCGGATGCTGTGCCCGAGCGGCGCGGCCTTCGTCGCGACCCGCGACGAGCGCATCGTGGGGCACTCGATGTGGGCCTGGGCGCCGGGCGCGTCGACGGCTGAGCTGGCCGCTGTGATCGGCGAGGCCGACCAGCGCCGCGGACTCGGGATCCGGATGCTGTCGATCGCCGCCGCGGATGCGATCGCTGCCGGCGCGACACATTTCCTGTTCGTCGTCAGTGCCGCCAACGAACGTTCGCTCCGGATGGTCCGCCGCCGCTGGCCGGACGCGACCGTCGAACGCGACGGCACGCTGCTCACGTTCGTCGCGCCCGCCCGGTTACCGGACCAGCCGGAAGAACGCGCGGATGTCGCCGACGAGCAGGTCGGGAGCCTCCAGTGCGGCGAAGTGACCACCGCGCCCGAACTCCGACCAGTGGACGATGCGGTGCCGGCGTTCTAGCACCCGACGGATCGCCGGATCCGTCGGAAACACCGCGACACCGGTCGGTACGCCCGGCCGAATACGGTCGGCGACGCCGCGGTTCTCGTAGTACAGGTTCGCCGACGTCGCGCTGGTGTTGGTGAACCAGTAGATCGAGACGTCGGTCAGCAAGTGGTCGAGGACGACGGCATCCTCGGGAAGTTCGCGGTCCGGATCGGTCCACTCCCAGAACTTCTCCAGGATCCACGCGAGCTGACCGGCCGGTGAGTCACTCAACCCGTACGAGACCGTCTGCGGGCGGGTGCCTTGCAGGTCGGCGTACCCCGTCCCGACCGCGCGCAGCCGCTCGGCCACGGCGAGACGCTCCCGCTCCACCTCGTCGAGCTGGTCGACGTCACCCGGCTGAAGCTCCGGGTACGCCAGTCCGCCGTTGATGTGCACGCCGACCACGTGATCCGGATCGAACTGTCCGACCAGCGGCGACACCACCGATCCCGTGTCACCACCTTGCGCGCCGTACCGCTCATAGCCGAGACGATGCATCAGCTCGACCCAGGCGCGGGCGATCCGCTCGTGGTCCCAGCCGGCCGTCAACGGCACCGAGAACCCGTGCCCTGGCACCGACGGCGCCACCACGTGAAACGCGTCGCGCGGGTTGCCGCCGTACGCCGCGGGGTCGGTCAACGGCCCGAGTACGTCGAGGAACTCCGCCACCGAACCAGGCCAGCCGTGCGTCAGGACCAACGGCAACGCATCCGGTTCCGGCGACCGAACGTGCAGGAAATGCACGGTCTGCCCGTCGATGTCGGTGGTGAACTGCGGAAACGCGTTCAACCGCGTTTCCCACACCCGCCAGTCGTAGTCGTGCCACCGCTCGGCGGCACCGCGCAGGTAGCCGACCGGCACCCCGCGGTCCCAGCCGGCACCAGGTAATTGGCGAGGCCAACGAGTCCGCCGGAGCCGCGTACGGAGGTCCTCGAGTTCCGCGGCCGGGACCGCGATCCGGAACTCAGAGATCATGTGCCCGCTCGTGCAGCGGTTCGTACAGCCCGACCTCGCCACCACCCGGCAACCTGAACGCGGTCAGTACACCCCACCGCTGCCGCTGCACCGGCCGCACGAACTCCACGCCGCGCGCGGTGAGGTCCGTCATCGTCTGCTCGAGGTCGTCGCACATCAGCAACAACTCGTGCGAGCCGCTCTCCGCCGGATGCACCGCGACCTCGGCCGGCGGCAGCTTGAAGATCAGCCAGCCGTGGCCGGCATCCACCGACGGATACTCCAGCACGTCGGAGAAGAACGCGCGATCCGCCTCGGCGTCGGTGCTGTAGATGATCACATGCGCTCCGTTGATCATCTACAGCACTCTACTGTCCGCTACTGTCCTGAGCCGAGCTCAGTCCTCGACGACGATGGCCAGCGCGGGGCAGACCGCGGCGGCCTGGTGGATGTCGGCGGCCAACTCCTCCGGCGGGTCGTCGGTGAGGAGCACGACGACGCCGTCCTCGTCACGCTGGTCGAACACGTCGGCGGCCGCCGTGACGCACTGGCCGGAGGCGACGCACTTGTCCTGGTCGACGGTGATCTTCATGGCTTGTCCTTTCACCAGGTGACGGGAAGCGAGTAGACGCCGTACACCGCGCCGTCGTGCTTGAACGGGATCTCCTCCAGCGGTACGGCGCGCCGTAGCGTCGGGATGCGGCGGTACAGCGTGTTGTAAACGACCTGCAGTTCCATCCGCGCCAACGGTTGCCCGAGGCACTGGTGGACGCCGAACCCGAACGCCACGTGCCGGCGCGCGTCCCGGCGTACGTCGAGGGTGTCCGGATCCTCGAACACCGACGGATCGCGGTTGCCGATGTCGTTCGGGAAGATCACGCCCTCACCGGCCTTGATCACCTGCCCGTGCAGTTCGATGTCCTCGAGCACTGCGCGACGGCGGCCGGTGTGGGTGATGTTCAGGTACCGGAGCAGTTCCTCGACGGCACCCGCCACCACCTTCGGGTCCTCGGTCTCCCGCAGCACGGCGAGCTGTTCGGGATGCTCCAACAGCGCGAGAGTGCCGAGGGCGATCATGTTCGCGGTGGTCTCGTGCCCGGCGATCAGCAGCAGTACGCCGATGCCCGCCGCGTCCCGGCGGGTCAGTTCACCGGCCTTGATCCGCTCCGCCAGCCCGGACAGCAGATCGTCCTTCGGGTTCTCCAGCTTCTCGCCCATCAGGTCGTTCAGGTACCGGCCGATATTGTTGCGGGCTTCGGTCCGGTCCTCGACCGAGGCGCTGGTGCGGATCAGGATGCGGCTGTTCTGCTGGAAGAAGTCGTGGTCGTCGTACGGGACGCCGAGCAGCCGGCAGATCACCAGGGACGGCACGGGCAGCGCGAACGCCTCGACCAGGTCGACCGGCTTCGGTCCGGCGAGCAGGTCGTCGATCAGACCGTCGACGATCTCCTGTACCTGTGGCCGCATCGCCTCGACCCGCTTGATCATGAACGGCGCGGTGACCATCCGCCGCAGCCGTGCGTGCTCCGGGTCGTCCATCAGGATGAACCCGATCCCCGCGTCCTCACCGGTCGGCAGGGCGCGTGCGACCGTGTTCGGGTAGCCCGGTTTGTCGACGTCGGAACTCACCCGCGGATCGGCGAGCAGCTTGCGCTGATCGTCGTACCGGGTCACCAGCCACGCGGTGCTGTCGAAGACCTGCACCTTCACCAGCGGCGCTTCGGCCTGCAGTTCACGCAACTGCGGCGGCGGATCGAACGGACAGCCCGTGGCCCGGGCCATCGGATACACCGGAGTAGTCATCCGAATTCCTTCCCCAGAGAGGTATTCGAGTTACGCGCGCACCAGGTGCTCCCGGTGCAGGCGGGTCTGTTTCGGCATGTTCCAGCCGAGTACCGCGGTGACGCGGTCGTCGCGGCGGTAGTGCGCGACGAACCGCCGGTGAGTGATGTTGCCTTCGACAACGATCACCTCGGCGTCCGCCGACGGGCGGCCGTGCAGCTGCAGCTTCACCGCGAACTGGTCGGTCCAGAAGTACGGGATCGGGCGGTACGGCTGCGGCTCGCCGAGGATGTTGGCCGCGACGCAGATCGCCTGTTCGGTCGCGTTGGTCCGATTCTCCAACCGGATCAGGGAGTCGCCGTACTGCCAGAGCGCGACATCGCCGGCCGCGTAGATTCCGTCCGCCGCGCGGCAGAACTCGTCGCACACCACACCGTTGCCGAGGCGGAGCCCGCTTCCCTCCAACCACTCGGTTGCGGGTACAGCACCCAACGCCACGACCACGACGTCCGCAGGCAGCACCTCACCATCAGCCAGCCGTACGCCGCTCACTCGGCCGTCCACGTCCGTCAGCCCGGACACCGCCGTACCGAGCCGGAGGTCAACGCCTTCGCTCACATGCAACTCGGCGAGCAAGCCACCGACCACCGGACCGAGTTGGCTCTCCAACGGCACCGCCTGCGGACCTGCCATCGTGACGGTCAGACCGAGCTTGCGGACTGTCGCGGCGATCTCGGCGCCGAGCACACCGTCTCCGACCACGACCACTCGCGCGCCTGCCACCAGGTCCGCGCGCAGCGCAGCGGCGTCGTCGAGCGTCCGCACCACATGCACGCCCTCGAGGCCGGGCCCAGGAAGCCTGCGCGGTGTCAGCCCGGTCGCGATCACCACCGCATCGGCCGACAGCGAACGGCCCGCCGCGGTCTGTACCGACTTGCGCTCGACGTCGAGCGCGACGGCGGAGTCACCGAGGACGAACTCGGCCTCCAGCGCCGACAACATCGCCTCCGGACGCAGCTGCGTCCGCCCGGCATCCCAGTCACCACAGAGAAACTGCTTGGACAGCGGCGGCCGGTCGTACGGCGGGTGCCACTCCGCGCCGAGCACCGTGATCGGCTCCCGGAACCCCTTGCGGCGCAAGGCTTCGACGGTCGTCAATCCGGCCGCGGACGCGCCCACCACGAGGACGCTCATGCAGTCACCGGCGCGGTCAGCAGCCCGACGATCCCGTCGATCAACCCGTCGGCCATCTCCTGCCAGGTCGCCCGGGCGGTCGGCGTACCGTCCGCGATCGCCCGCTCGAACTCGGCGGTCATCTGGATGATCAGGTGCCGGGCCATGTCGCCACGCTCCATCCGGACTGCCGGCGGCAGCTCCGCGAGATGCTCGCCGAGACCGTCGACGACCTGCCGCAGCGTCGGCGAGTTCATCGACTCCCGCAGCTGGATCTCGCGCAGCGACGGGTCGTACATCAGTTGCGCACTGAACCGCGCGAGCCAGCTCGGCGGACCGAGGCTGCTCATGTGGTCGGTCGCCGACCGGACCAGGACCGTCACGTAGTCCCGCACGTCGGGCTCGGCGCCGAGCTCGGCGAGCAGCTCGCGGCGCCGCTCCTCGACCGGCACCGCGTGCTTGCGGACGATCTCCCGGACCAGGTCGGTCTTGGTCCCGAAGTGGTACCCGACCGCGGTGTTGTTCCCCTGACCGGCGGCCTCGCTGATCTGCCGGTTCGACACCTCGTGCACACCGCGCTCGGCGAACATCCGCTCCGCCGTCTCCATGATCAGGTCCCGGGTGGCATTCACCCGCGCCGACCTGCCTGAGTTCACCGTCTTCGCCATCATCACCAGATCACCCTTACCTCCCGCAGCCCACCGACGAGCAGCCCTTCGACGAGCGGCAGCTCGGCCGCCGGCACTGCCAGCGCCAACGTCGGCAATCGACGCAGCAAGACTTCCAGAACGACCCGCAGTTCGGTCCGCGCCAGCGACTGGCCGATGCAGGAGTGCGGCCCGGCGCCGAACGCCAGGTGCACGTTCGGGCTGCGACTCAGGTCCATCGCGCCGGCGTCGTCGAAGATCCGCTCGTCACGGTTCGCCGAGGCCATGCTGCAGATCGCGGTCGTCCCCGCGGGCAGGATGCCGTCGGTGAGCTCGAGTTCCTCGGTGACGTACCGCATCATTCCGAAACCCGCGTTGGCGTCGTACCGCAAGGTCTCCTCGACGGCGGTGCGGACCAGGGCCGGGTCGGCGAGCAGCTGCTCCCAGCGGTCGCGGTCGGCGAGCAGCATCGCCATCATCTTGCCGATCATGTTCGTGGTGGTCTCGTGGCCGGCGATCAGCAGGCCCATGCCGGTCGACACCAGCGCCTCGTCGCTCAGCCGCTCACCTGCCGAGTCGGTGCCGGTGATCAGGTCGCTCAGCAGATCGGTCCCGGGGTTCGCGCGCTTGGCCTCGACATGACCACTCATGTACGCCGTGAAGTCGGCCTGCGCGGCTTCCATGTCGGCCGCCGAGTAGCGATTCAGGTTCAGGAACGTGTCGGACCAGTAGGAGAACCGCTCCCGATCCGAGGCCGGTACGCCGAGCAGCTCGCAGATCACCCAGACGGGCAGTGGGAAACCGAGGCTCGCCTTCAGATCGGCGGGATGCCCGTGCTCGACCATCTCGTCGACGAGTTGGTCCGCCATCGCCTCGATCGACGGCCGCAACGCCGCCATCCGCTTGGCCGTGAACCACTTGGTGATCATCCGCCGCCACCGCTGGTGCCCGTCCCCCGACTGCGGTACGCCGGGGCGCCGCCGGTCGAAGACGCCCGCGCCTTCCGCCGAGACCCGTGCCGCTCCCTCCGCGGTCCGGGCGAACCTCGCGTCGGACAGCACCTGGCGGACATCGTCGTACCGGGTCAGCAAGGCGGCCTGGTCGCCGCTGGGCAACCGGACGTGGGCCACCGGGCACTGCCGGCGGAGCTCTTCCCACTCAGGGGGCGGTTCGATCGCATCGACGGGCGGGAGCGGGTAGTCGACGATCTGATCACTATCGGTCACAGGCCATCACCTCCGTGTGGTTTCTTCTCCAGCTTCCCTCGTCCACTTGTTTAAGTCAACTGCCTGACTTAACGTATGGTTGCAGAAACCAACTATCTATCGCGGGGGTGTCCACGACACCCCCTATGCCTCGGAGGCTGCTGATGTCCGCTGCTCCATCCGTGCGTACCGGGACCGTCGTCCCGGTGCTGGCCTCGGCCGGTATCACGGTCGCGCTGATGCAGACCCTGGTGATCCCGCTGGTCCCCGAGCTTCCGCGCTTGCTGCACGGCTCGGCCGCCGGGACCGCCTGGGCGATCACCGCGACGCTGCTCGCGGCCGCGGTCGCGACCCCGATCATGGGCCGCCTCGGCGACATGTACGGCAAGCGCCGGATGCTGCTGATCAGCATCGGCATGCTGGTCGCCGGCTCGGTCGTCGCCGCACTGAGCAGCTCACTCGTGCCGATGATCGCCGGCCGCGCGCTCCAGGGCCTGGCCTCCGGCGTGATCCCGCTCGGGATCAGCATCATGCGCGACGAACTCCCGTCCGAGAAGGTCGGTACGGCGGTCGCGCAGATGAGCGCCTCGCTCGGCGTCGGCGGCGCGCTCGGCCTGCCCGCGGCCGCGTTGCTGGCCGAGAACTTCGACTGGCACACACTGTTCTGGGTGTCGGCCGGGCTCGGCGCGATCGTCTTCGTGCTGGTCGTGCGGTGCGTCCCGGAGTCCGCGATGCGGTCCGGCGGGCGGTTCGACGTACCCGGCGGTGCCGGGCTGTCGGTCGGCCTGATTTCGTTGCTGCTGGCAATCTCTCAGGGCGCGAGCTGGGGCTGGGGCAGCGGTCGCACACTGGCGCTGTTCGCGCTCGCGGTCGTCGCGCTGCTGGCGTGGGGCTGGTGGGAGACGCGGACCACGGAGCCGCTGGTCGACCTGCGCACCACGGCCCGCCCGCAGGTGCTGCTGACCAACCTGGCGTCGATGGTCTTCGGGTTCGCGATGTTCGCGATGTCGCTGGTCCTGCCGCAGCTGCTGCAGATGCCGAAGGCAACTGGTTTCGGACTCGGCCAGTCGATGCTGGCGTCCGGTCTGGTGATGGGCCCGTCGGGTCTGATCATGCTGGTCGCCGCGCCGTTCTCGGCGAAGATCTCCGCGACCCGCGGCCCGAAGGTCACCCTGATGCTCGGCGCCCTCGTCGTCGCAGCCGGGTACGGCGTCGGCAGCGTGCTGATGAGCCACGTCTGGCAGCTCGTCCTGGTCTCGCTGCTGATCGGCGCGGGCATCGGCCTGGCCTACGGCGCGATGCCCGCGCTGATCATGTCCGCCGTACCCGTCACGGAGACCGCGGCGGCGAACAGCTTCAACACCCTGATGCGATCGATCGGCACCTCGGTGTCCAGCGCGGTCGCCGGCGTGATCCTGGCGAACCTGACGATCAGCCTGGGCGGCTACACCCTGCCTTCGCAGAGTGGCTTCCGGGTCGTCCTGCTGATCGGCGCCGGCGCCGCGCTGACCGCGCTGGTGGTGGCCTCGTTCATCCCCACCCGCCGCACGACCGCCGAGGCGCCGGCGGTCGAGGCGGAGGCAGTCGCCGGATGACGGGTTCTTTGGCGAATGGCGGGTTGTAGCGCGGCACCCGCGAAACAACCCGCCATCGGCCGCCTAGCCGAGGAAGTCCAGGGTGCGCTGGAGGAGGAGCTTGGCGGCGGCTTCGTCGTAGCCCGGGAGGGAGGAGTCGGCGAAGAGGTGCTCCTTACCGGGGTAGAGGAACAGCTCCACGGAACTGTTGGCTGCGACCAAGGCGCGAGCGGCGTCGATGTCGCCGCCCTCCTCCGCGAAGTACGGGTCCTCCTCCATCGCGTGCACCTGCGCCGGCACGCCCTCGGGCCACGCCCCGAACTCCTCGGCCGGCAGGCACGAGTAGTAGAACAGGCCGGCCACAGCGCCGGGGCGGGTCTGCGTGAGCTGCTGGGCGGGGACGACGCCGAGCGAGAAGCCGGCGTACACGACGTTCGCCGGCAGGTCCTGCGCCGCCTGGACGCCGCGCTCCGCGATCTTCCCGAAGCCCGTCGCCCGCGCGTAGTCCATGCCCTCGTCGAGGGTCGCGTAGGTGTTGCCCTCGTACAGGTCCGGTGTGTGGACGGTGTGGCCCGCCTGCCGCAGCTCCTCCGCGAACGCCTTCACCCCGTCGGTCAGCCCCTGCGAGTGGTGGTACAGCACAACCTCGGCCATCATCAGCTCCCAATGATCCAAATACTTCGAACAATCGGTGATGCTAGTCTATTCGAACCATGTCGATCAACAGCCGGGTACCGGATTACGAGCTAGCGGACACGATCGAGCTGACGACCGTCGAGCAGGTGCGGGCGATCAGCGACCCGTTGCGGACGACGATTCTCGGGCTGCTGCACGAGCGGGCGGCGACCGTGACCGAGCTGGCCACTGCCGTCGGGCGGCCGAAGAGCACGGTCGCCCATCACGTGAAGGTGCTGGCCGACGCGGGCATCCTGCAGGTGGTGCGGACGCGGCGGGTGCGGGCGATCGAGGAGCGGTTCTACGGACGCGCCGCGCGGATGTTCTTCATCGGGCTCGGCCGGCAGGGCGCGGAGGGTCGGCTACCGCAGGACTTCAACGACTTCGAGGTCGCGGCCGAGGAGTCCAAACCGGCGTACGACGCGGGCCAGATGCGGTCGTTCATCCGGCACGCGCGGATCCCGGAGGAGCGGGCGGCGGAGTTCTGGCAGCAGGTCGACCGGTTGATCCACTCGTTCGACCAGCTGCCACGGTCCGGCGATACGACGTACGGCTTCACCGTCGGCCTCTATCCGATGTTCGACTATCCGACGTTGCCGCCCGCCGAGGGTGAGGACTGAGCTGAGGACTGGGACCGGAAAGCCGTCGGCGTCGTGCCGGTGAACTGCCGGAACACCCGGGCGAAGTGCTGGCTGGAGCTGAAGCCGAGACTCAACGCCAGCCCGGTGATCGTGATGTCGCTGGTCTCGAGCAACTGACGAGCACGCTCGATCCGGCGCTCACTGAGATAGCGATGCGGCGGCTGACCGAGCTCGCCGGCGAACAACTCAGCCAGGTACGCCGGTGCGAGGCCGGCGCGATCCGCCAGCTCGCGAAGGGTCCACCGCTCGTGGAACTCCTGGTCCAGCAGGCGTTTCACCGCCCGTACGGCGGGATGCATGGCCAACTGCGGTACGGCGACCGGCGCGAGCGACCGTGATACCGCGAGAACGAGATGATCCACCGCCAACGCCAGCCCGGTCTCGGCGTACTCGTAACGTGTCGCCAGCTCACGCACCAGTTGCGCGAACGCATGCGCGAGTTCACCCGCCTCCCGGTGGACGACCGTCTTCGGCCACGGCCGGGCGAGCGCGGGTTGACGCCGACCGACCGCGTCGAGATCGACCGCGGCGAAGTAGAAGTGATGGTTGCCGGATCGCCCCGCGAGATGATGCGTGACGCCAGGCGGTACGGCGAAGAGGTGCCCGGGATGCAGCACGTAGCTCTCACCGCCGGCCATCCAGTGCGTGGTGCCGTGCTGCTGCAGATAGATCTCCCAGACCGAGTGCTGATGCGGCTCGATCAGGAACTGCTGCGGCGCCCACTGCTCCCCCGCGTGCCGCAGACCGCTCGCGGGATCGAAACCCTCGGCATGGAAGCCGGCGCGGAGCCCGCTGGGGCGGTACAAGGACACCTGAAGATTGTGTCCAGGCGGCTGAACATCGGCAACGCCCCCGCGCGCCGTGATTCCTAGGTTGGTCGGCATGGAGCTACCAGGAGCTGATGACATCGCCTTCTACCAGGAGCACGGTTACTGGATCTCGCCGGTGATCGTGCCGTCCGACGTACTGGACGCGGCCGAGCGTGGGATGGAGCGGTTCTACGCCGACGACCACGACCACGCGTTGCCCGACCTGCCGTCGACCCGCGGATGGCGGCCGGCCGACGGCGACGTACTGCGGAAGAACGACTACTCGTCACTGCGGGTGGACGAGCTGGCCGCCCTCGTGCACCACCCCGCGATCGGGGCGACGGCGGCCACGTTGTCCGGCGCGGACGGGATCCGGCTGTGGCACGACCAACTGCTGTTCAAGCCGCCGGGCGGGTCGGCGGCGCGAGTCGGGTGGCACACCGACCGGCAGTACTGGCAGTCCTGTACGTCGGACGAGATGCTCACTGCGTGGGTCGGATTCCACGACGTCGACGAGACGAACGGCGCGGTGGGGTTCCTGCCCGGTAGCCATCGCTGGTCGGTGACCGGGCTGGACTTCTTCTCCCAGGACGTCGAGGGCCTGGAGGCGTCGATCGTCGCGCAAGGGTTCGACCCGACTCCCGTCGTACCGCGGATGAAGCGCGGGCAGGTGAGCTTCCACCACTGCCGGACGGTGCACGGGAGCTCGGCGAATCGCAGTACGGCGCCGCGCCGGTCGATCGCCATCCACCTGCAGCCCACCGACAACCGCTGGCGCCCCGGCGCGAACCACCCGAACGACGAGCTCGTCCGCCACAACCCCACGCCCGACTACACCGACCCCGCGATCCAGCCCCAGCTCTGGCCTGTCTGAGGCCGGGCAAGTGACTCGCGGTTTTCGCGTCATGGTTGGTGGGGTGGAGCGTCTCTGGACGTACGGGTTGCCTGCCTGCCAGGTGGGCGACCACGGGCGGTAGTCAACACGGGGACTTGCGATGACGATCGACAAGCTGGAATCGGTGCCGCTGCGCGGGCGGCACCGGCTGAACCGGCCGGGACACGAAGCGGTGTTCCGGCCGTTGCTGCACGCACTCGCCGGCGGGGCCGATCCGGTCCCGCAGGCCGCGGCGGCCGGGCGGCGATTGGCCGAGCGGGAGGTGCCGCTGGTCACGGCTCTCGACGTACTGCGGACGACGTACCGGACTGTCGGTTCGGAGCCGTCGTTCGAGGCGATCCAGGCGCTGTGTCAGAGCTGGACCGAGTGCACGCTCACCTATCTGCACGCCTCGTCGTGCGAGGACCCCGGGACCGGTCTCGCCACCACGCCGCACCTACGGACCCGGTTGACCGAGCTCTACCGAGCTGCCGAGCGCCACGGCTGGTATCTCCCGGACACGCACACGCTGGTGGTCACCGAACCGGTCACCGCGCAGCCGTGCGACGCCCAGCTCGCCAACCTGGCCGGGGCGCTGCGGACCGTGTTCCGCGAGCCGGAGGTGATCGCCCGGCTCGGTGCGACGCGAGTGGCGTCGCTCGTGCCGCTCGACGACCACTTCAGCGAGCACCTCGGCACATTGCGCTCGATGATCGGCTACTGGCCCGAGTACGGCGAGCCGGGTACGGCGGGCACGCCGCGCACCAAGATCTGGTCCGAACGACTGCCCACACTGTCGGACTGGTCGGACAGCTTCGTCAACGACCTAGCCATGAGCTGACGGGTCGAGTCCCCGCACCAGCGCGGCGAGACCGGTCGCGAACTCGTGATCGGGGCCTAGCGCAACGACCTGGCCGGCGATGTCGAGCAGGTGCGCGGCGGCCGGCGACGCGGTCGGGGGAAAGGCGATGTCGTTTCCGTCCCGAGCCGTCTGCTGCTCGAGGGTCGCACCGATCGTGTACCGCGAGACTGCGACGTACGCCAGAATCGCGCCCGTACCGGTGAACCCGTGCCGCTCGAGGAACGACACCTGCGCGATCGCGTTCGCCAGCTCCGGAGCGCGCGGTCCGGCCAGCGCCAGCAGTCGGGCGCCGTCGCGGACCGCGAGCATCGCGCGGCGCAGGCTGTGCGCGTTGCGGGTCAGGAACGCCTGCCAGTCCTCGTCCGGCCGCGGCAGCCGCTCGGTGTGCCAGCGGTCCAGCACCTCGGCGGCGACCGCGGCGAGGACCTCGTCCTTGTTGCGGAAGTGGTGATACAGCGCCGGTTGCCGAACGCCGAGCCGGGCCGCGACGGCGTGCAGCGACAGCTTGTCGAGACCGCGCTCGTCGAGCACCTCGATCGATGCGGCGACGATCGCGGTGCGGTCGGTCCGTCGCTGCTGGGGCACCAGCGAACCGTACCCACCGGCGCCGGGCCGGGGCCATGCTTATCGGTGATAAGCTTCGATCCGACCACTCAGCGTGACCGAACGGAGTGCCACCGTGGCGAACGAGGACAGCTGGAGCGGGGTCGTGGTGAAGAAGTCCCGCGCCCTGTACGACGGGTCGAACCTCTACCGCAAGCTCGAGGTCCAGCTCGACGGCGGCGAGGTCCAGGACCTGAAGGTGCCGCGCGACCTGTGGAAGCAGCTCGAGGTCGGCGACCGCGTGGTCAAGGAGGCCGGCGCCGACCCACGCCGCGGCTGATCGCGGGCGCGAGCCGTTCGGCACCGCGGTCCAGGTCTTCAGACCCTGGTGCCGTCGAGCATCACCACTCGACGCTGAAGGCATGTTGATCGACACCCAGATGCCCGAGTGGGAACAGCGGATGACGCGAGCAGCGCCGGTCGATGCCGACGTACGGCGGACGTATCAGGCGATCCGGGAGGTCGATCTCTTCCGATCGCCCCTGCTGTCCGACCCCGGTCCGCAGGGTGCGCTGCCCGGCGCGCTCCTGCGCTGGGCCGACGGGTCGCCCCGCGGGGCCCGGAGGGCGTCGACGGGTTTCGACCAGTTGCTGACCCGGGGCTTCCAGGTGGTGGCCGACGACGGCGCGACCGAACTCGTGCTCGGCTTCATCGGCCGGTGGTGGCGAGACGATTACGGCCAGGCCCGTTGGAGTCCCGGGGAGCTGCCGACCTTCGACCTGCCGGGCTACGGCGTCGGGGTGTGGAGCCTGACGGTTCTCGGCTACGGCGAGCAGACCTCGGTCCTGGTCGCGGAGGTCCGGCTGCGCTGCACCGACGCCGCCGCCCGGGACGCGCTCGGCGCATACTTCGCACTCACGTCGCCGCTGATCACGGCCATGGGCCAGCCGATGCTGCGGCTGATCCGGCGCGCGGCGGAGCGCGGTGTCACCCCGGTCGCGTTCGATGGTGACGGATCGTCGTCACGGTGGCGCCAAGTTCGCTAGGCTCAGTGGGTGTTCACCGGCCACACCTCCAGATCATGAGCGAACCTGAGCCACGTTCCCTCGGTGCCGAGCAGGTGGATCGGTTCGACATCGTCGCGATCGCGTCCTCTGCCGGTGGCATTCGTGCGCTCGCGCAGGTCCTCGGTGGGCTGCCGTCGGGCTTCTCGGTCCCGGTACTGGTCGTGCAGCACCTCGACCCACGGCACCAGACGGTGATCGCCGATGTGCTCGGTCGCCGGTCCCCGTTGCGGGTCAAACTGGCCGCCGACGGCGAGCAGGCCAAGCCGGGGACGGCGTACGTCGCGCCACCGAACCGGCATCTGCTGGTCGGTGCCGGCGGCGAGCTGTCGCTGTCGAGCAGCGAGCTGGTGCACTTCGTCCGGCCGTCGGCGGATCTGCTCTTCGAGTCCGCCGCGGGGGCGTACGGCGCGCGGGCGATCGCGTGTGTGCTGACCGGATCGGGCCGCGACGGCGCGATGGGCGTCAGCGCGGTCAAGTCGCGCGGTGGCACGGTGATCGCCGAGGACCCGAAATCCGCCGAATTCAAGGGAATGCCGGAGGCCGCGGTGGAGACCGGGTCAGTCGATTTCGTCCTGCCGCTGGGCGAGATCGCGGACGTCATCGCGGCACTGGTCGAATCGAGGAGCGAGTAATGGCGGACAAGGTCGTCAC
Organism: Kribbella sp. NPDC004875; assembly: GCF_042873375.1. Classification (NCBI taxonomy): domain Bacteria; kingdom Bacillati; phylum Actinomycetota; class Actinomycetes; order Propionibacteriales; family Kribbellaceae; genus Kribbella; species Kribbella sp. NPDC004875. The sequence continues at coordinate 61,467 of NZ_JBIALI010000006.1, read as the reverse complement.
CGAGACGGACCCGGAGCTGGAGCAGCTGCTCGGCTTCATCCGGGACTCCCGCGGCTTCGATTTCACCGGGTACAAGCGGTCCTCGCTGGCCCGCCGGGTGCGCAAGCGGATGACCGACGTCGGCATCGCGGACTACCTGGACTACCGGGACCTCCTGGAGACCAGCGCCGACGAGTTCGAGTTCCTCTTCAACACCATCCTGATCAACGTCACCAGCTTCTTCCGGGACACGGACAGCTGGACCTACCTGCAGCGCGAGATCCTGCCCGACCTGCTGGCCGGCCTCGAGTCCGAGGAGGAGATCCGGGTCTGGAGCGCCGGCTGTTCCAGCGGCGAGGAGGCGTACTCGCTGGCGATCATGTTCGCCGAGGCGCTGGGGATCGAGGAATGCGCTCGGCGGGTCAAGATCTACGGCACCGACGTCGACGAGGAGGCCCTGCGCGATGCCCGCACCGGCGCGTACCCGGCCAAGTCGCTCGAGTCGATGCCGGACGACATGCGCAGCAGGTACTTCGAGCAGAGCGGCTCCCGTTTCACGTTCCGGTCCGACCTGCGTCGCCGGGTGATCTTCGGCCGCCACGACATCACCAGGGACGCGCCGATCTCCCGGTTGCACCTGCTGGTGTGCCGCAACACGCTCATGTACTTCAACGTCGAGGCGCAGTCGCAAATCGTCGACCGATTCCACTTCGCCCTCCGGGAGAGCGGCTACCTGTTCCTCGGCAAGGCCGAGATGCTGCTGTCCGACGGCGAACGGTTCGACGTGGTCAGCATGCGGCAGCGGATCTTCAAGCGGAAGTTCGGCGACGCAGGCCCGCCGCATCAGCCGAGCCCACTGCAGCTGGCCCCGACCACCGGGCTGGAACTGCGCGACGCCGCCCGCAAGCGGCAGCTGCGCGACCTGGTCCTGGAGACCGCGCCGAACGCGATGATCTCGGTCGACCTGGACGGCACCATCACCCAGCTGAACAGCCAGGCCCGGGCGCAGTTCGGGCTCACGTCCCACGACATCGGCCGGCCGTTCCGGGACCTCGAGGTCTCCTACCGGCCCACCGAACTCCGGTCGCTGATCGAACAGGCGCACTCCGAGCGCCGGGCGGTCCGCGTCAACGCGGTCGAGCGCCGACTGTCCGCCGAGGACGTGCAGTACCTCGACATCGTCGTCCAACCGCTGACCGCCTCGGACGGCATCCTGGTGGGATCGTCCGTGGTCTTCACCGACACCACCGCCCTGACCCGGCTGCAGCTGGAGGTGAAGCGCAACCGGGAGGATCTGGAGACCGCGTACGAGGAACTGCAGTCCACCAACGAGGAACTCGAGACCACCAACGAGGAACTCCAGTCCAGCATCGAGGAACTCGAGACCACCAACGAAGAGCTCCAGTCCACCAACGAAGAACTCGAGACCACCAACGAGGAACTCCAGTCCGGCAACGAAGAGCTCGAGACGATGAACGAGGAGATCCGCATCCGCAGTACCGAGCTCGACGAGGCCCGGACCTTCCTCGAGGGCGTGCTGGCCAGCGTCGCCGCCGGCGTCGTGGTGCTCGACGGCGAACTGCGGGTCCGCAGCTGGAACCGGGGCGCCGAGGAGCTCTGGGGGCTGCGTAGCGACGAGGTCCAGCGGCAGCCGTTCTTCCAGCTCGATTTCGGCCTGCCGACCGACGCGCTCGTCGAGGTGGTGCACCGCAGCCTGGATTCCGGTCACCGGACCGGGCCGATCGAGCTGGCCGCGGTGAACCGCAAAGGCCGGGCGATCAAGTGCGCGGTGACCTGTTCGCCGCTGGACAGCCAGGGAGAAGGTGTGGTCCTGCTGATGGAAGACCTGCACGGAACCGGCGAAGAGGCATAGGCTGAGTCTCGTGGGAGCTGGGCTTTCGGCCTGGATCAGGCCGGTTCGTGAGCGTGCCGATCTCGAGCTTGCCCGTGCGAGTCGGGCTGGCGCGATCGCCCGCCGCCACGAACGCCTGATGATGTCGGCCCCCGACTCGGCCCGCCCACTCCACGAGCGGATGGCCCGGCTGCATCGCAAGAACGAAGAGCGACACCTGACCGCCGCCCGGCTGCACGACGCACACATCCGTCGGCTCAGACGATGGTTCGACCTGGAAGCCGCGGCCGCCAGCCGCCGGCCACTGCTGATCTCGACTGTCGCCGAGATGCTCGGTGCCCGCAGCGCCGGCATCACGCTGCTCAGTTCCCGCTCGGCAGCGGCCGCCTCGATGACCGCCTCCGACCCGCTGGCCGCTGCCGCCCAGGAGCTCGAATTCACCCTCGGTGAAGGTCCGGTCCACGACAGCGCCGCCTCCGGCCGACTGGTGGTCGTGGCCGAGGACTCACTCGCGGATCGCTGGCGGCTCTACTCGCCGGCCGTGGCGGCTCTCGGAGTGCGCTCGGTCGCGGCCGCACCGCTCGGGCTTCCGGACAACTGCCTGGGCGCACTCGCGGTCTTCGACCCGCCGCCGGACCGGCCGGCCGGACCCACCGTCGAGGAGATCGCCGACGCTCTGACCCACACCATCCTGCTGACGGACGAATACGTCGCGCAGCTCATCGAGGAAGGCTCGGTGGGCGACAAGCCGGCAGGGAGCCTGGTGGACGGCCCCGGAGACACCGCCGTCATCCATCAGGCCGCCGGGATGGTCGCCGCGCAGTGCGGTTGCAGCGTCGGGGACGCGCTCGCCCTTGTCACTGCCCGCGCCTTCGCGGACAACGAACTCGTCACCAGCACAGCCCGCCGGATCGTACAGAGACGGCTTCGACTGGACACCCCTTAGGGAGAACCACCTATGAACCGCCCCGATCACCCGGGATGGGTCACCGTGCCGGATCTCGTCGCCAGATTCGTAGCAGACCCGGATCTGAACAGCACGTTGGACTGGCTCACGGAGCACTGCGCCGAGGTGCCGGACACTCGTGCATCGGCGCTCCTGCTGGCCGACGGGCACGGTGCGCTCGACGTCGCCGCCGCCTCGTCCGACCTCGCCCGGTGGCTGCCCGAGCTCGAGTCGCAGAGCCACGAAGGACCGGCGCGGGACAGCTACACCACCTGCCACCGGATCGACGGCCTCGACCTGTCCGAAGCCGACACCCGGTGGCCCCGGTACGCCGCGTGCGCCCGCCGGGCCGGTATCCGGTCCGTCCACGCGTTCCCGCTGGCGCTGCCGGGCCGAACGATCGGCGCGCTGACGATGTACTTCGGCGCACCCGGCGGCCTGCCCGAGGACGACCTCGAGCAGGGGCAGGCTCTCGCGAGCACGGCCGCCCTCGGGGTGGCCAGCTGCCAGGCCACGCAGGACAAGGCCCGCGCCGACCAGTTGCAGGGCGCGCTGGACAGCCGGGTGCTCATCGAGCAGGCGAAAGGACTGCTCGCCGAGCGGCTTGGCATCACGCCGGGCGAGGCTTTCGGCGTACTGCGCCGGCATGCCCGCAACCACCAGGTCCGCCTCGACGAGGTCTGCGCGGCCGTACTCGACGGGAGTCTCTCACTGAGCGGTCGCTGATCCGCTTCCGGAGCAGGTAAATCTCGATCTGATCACGTCCCGTGATCGATGTAACGCCAGGTAGGTACGCCGCGATGTCACGGTGAGCCACCTGATTCTCGGGACTTCGACCGAGGAACCTGCATTTGGAAGAGGAAACATGAGACTGCCCCGTCTTGCCGTCGCGATGGCGAGCATCGGCCTGGTCGCCGCCTCCGTCGCGGCCGTTCCGGCCAACGCCGGAAAGACCGACCTGAAGCCGTGGTCGGACCGGACCCACCAGCAGAACACCGCGAAGGCGGCGTCCGCGGCCTGCATGATCTCGGTCGGCTTCCCGACCGCAGCGGGCTCGCTGGAGTCCGCCGACGTGCTCGCCGGACGGCCCCCGCAGGGCCTCCAGTACGAGCCGATCAAGTTCGTCGGCACCCGGGCCAACGCGACCTGGTACGGCGCCGTGAACTCGACCGGCACGCAGTTCTACTACTACGGCCTGCTGCTGCAGGGCGGGAACCTGTACCGGCACACGACGTACTTCTACGACAGCGACCGCGCTCCGCTCGCGACCTTCAAGAAGGTCGGCAGCGGCTGGTCGAGCTTCAAGACCATCGCCACCTCGAACTACAGCGTCGGCACGCCGCGGCACCAGTACCTGTACGGCCTGAACAGCAACGGCAGCCTGTACCGGTACTCGATCGTCGGCGCCGGCATCAAGTCGTACGGCTCGTTCCCCGGCTTCAAGGGGTTCAAGACGATGACGGTGCTCAGCGAGACCGCGACGTACGACACCCTGTTGATGACCACCACCGCCGGTGCGCTGTGGACCGTGCACATCCCGGTCGCGGCCGCCACCAAGCCGGTGCTGAAGCGGATCCGGACCGGTGGCTGGCAGAACTTCGAGTCCCTGGTCGTCGACGGCTGCGGCGACCGCGGCGGTTCGCTGATCGTTGGTGTGGACAACGACACCAAGACCGGCACGCTGTACGCAATGAGCAAGGCGAACGGCGCGGCCACCGCCCTGACCGGCTACGGCAAGATCCCGGACGTCGTCTTCAACGGCGTCAACTCGGTCCTGATCACCACGCACTACGACCAACTGGTCGGCGAGTAGTAACCCCGCCGGTGCCGCAATCGCAAGCGGCGTTTGGGTGGTTCACCTCAGAAATGGTCCGTTCCCACGCGGCATACCAACTGCACAGGGACAGCATCAGGGGTGAACCGCTCAAATGCGTGGCTGGGGTGCCTGGCCTCAGCGTTGCTTGTCGTGGGGCTAGTTGAGGCCTTTGAGGAGTTGGCGGGCCATGACGATGCGCTGGACCTGGTTGGTGCCTTCGTAGATCTGGGTGATCTTGGCGTCGCGCATCATGCGTTCGACGGGGTAGTCGTGGGTGTAGCCGTAGCCGCCCAGGAGTTGTACGGCGTCGGTGGTGACGGCCATCGCGACATCGGAGGCGAAGCACTTGGCGGCGGCACCGAAGTACGTCAGGTCGGCGTCGCCGCGCTCGGAGCGGGCCGCGGCGGCGTACGTGAGTTGCCGGGCCGCCTCGATCTTCATGCCCATGTCGGCGAGCATGAACTGCAGCCCCTGGAACTCCGCGATCGCCTTCCCGAACTGCTTGCGCTCCTGCACGTACCCGAGCGCGTAGTCCAGCGCCCCCTGCGCGATCCCGAGCGCCTGCGCCGCGATCGTCACGCGGGTGTGGTCCAGCGTCGCCATCGCGGTCGAGAACCCGGTGCCTTCCGCACCGATCATCCGCGCGGCGGGGATCTTCACGTTGTCGAAGTACACCTCGCGGGTCGGTGAGCCCTTGATCCCGAGCTTTTTCTCCGGCGCCCCGAAGGACACGCCCTCATCCGCCTTCTCCACCACGAACGCGGAGATCCCGCGAGACCGCGCCTCCGGGTCGGTGACCGCGAACACCGTGTAGAAGTCACTGACGCCGGCGTTGGTGATCCACCGCTTCACGCCGTTCAGCACGTAGTCGTCCCCGTCGCGGACCGCGCGGGTCTTCATCGACGCGGCGTCCGACCCGGCCTCGGGCTCGGACAGGCAGTAGGAGAACATCGCGTCACCGGCCGCGACCGGCGGCAGGTACCGCTGCTTGACCTCGTCCGACGCGGACAGCAGCAGCGGGAGTGAGCCGAGCTTGTTCACGGCCGGGATCAGCGAGCTCGAGGCGCAGGCCCGGGCCACTTCCTCGATCACGATCACCGTGGCGAGCGCGTCCGCCCCGGCGCCGCCGTACTGCTCCGGGATGTGCGGCGCGTGGAAGTCCGAGGCCTTCAGCGCGTCGTACGACGCCTTCGGGAACTCGGCCAGCTCGTCCACGTCCCCGGCGTGCGGGGCGACCTTGGCGTCGCAGACGTCGCGAACGGCCTCGCGGATCGCCTGGTGCTCCTCGGACAGCGCGTACAGCTCGAATGAGTTACTCACGAGTCACACAGTACGACGAACCACTCGCGCGCGGGGGACGTCGTACCCCGAAAGTGAGCAACAGCGCACTCTGCAGACATGAGCCGGTCACCGGCTGATAACCACGATGGGTAGAGTCCCCGACATGAGTGAAGCGACGCCCCGGCCGCTGCGGATCGCCGTCATCGGCACCAACTACCTCGGCGCGAACACCGCCGCGGGGATGGCCGAGTTCGGTTTCGACGTGATCGGTGTCGAGATCGACGAGCACCGGTTGAAGCTGCTGAACGACGGCAAGGCACCGCTGTACGAACCCGGGCTGGACCCGCTGCTGAAGAAGCACACCGAGTCCGGCCGGCTGCGGTTCACCAGGGACTACACCGAGATCGCCGACTGGGCCGACGTGCACTTCATCTGTGTCGGTACGCCGCAGCTCGAGGGCAGCGAGGCCGCGGACCTGTCCCAGGTGCACTCGGTCGTCGACATGCTCGCGCCACTGCTGACCAGGCCGGCGCTGGTGGTCGGCCGCTCCACGGTCCCGGTGGGTACGTCGACGATCGTCGAGCAGCGTTTCCACGCCGAGTCCCCGGCCGGTCAGGCGGTCGAGATCGCCTGGCAGCCCGAGTTCCTCCGCGAGGCGCACGGCGTCGAGGACACCCTGCACCCGGACCGGCTGGTCTTCGGTGTCCAGTCCGAGGCCGCGGAGACCCGGCTGCGCGAGGTGTTCGCCACCCCGATCGGCGAGGGTACGCCGGTGGTGGTGTGCAACCTGCCGACCGCGGAGCTGGTGAAGGCCGGCGCGAACGCGTTCCTGGCCACGAAGATCTCGTTCATCAACGCGCTCGCCGAGATGGCCGACGCGACCGGCGCGGACGTCACGCAGCTGGCCGACGCACTCGGGTACGACAAACGGATCGGCCGCGGCGCGCTGAACGCCGGGCCCGGGTACGGCGGTGGCTGCCTGCCGAAGGACCTGCGCGCGTTCATGCACCGCGCCGGCGAGCTCGGCGTCGAGGAGATCATCACGCTGCTCCGCGAGGTCGACGACATCAACCAGCACCGGCGCGCCGGAATCGTGGACCTGACCCACGAGATGCTCGGCGGCGAATGGGTCGGCAAGAACGTCACGGTCCTCGGCGCGGCCTTCAAGGCCGGTACGGACGACGTTCGGGACTCGCCCGCGCTGGACGTGGCCGGCCGGATCCAGCTGCACGGCGCCAACGTCACGGTCTACGACCCCGAGGCGATGGAGAACGCCCGCCGGGTCCGCCCGACGCTGCGCTACGCCTCGAGTGCGGTCGAGGCGTGCCGCGACGCGCACGCCGTACTGCACCTCACGGAGTGGCCGGAGTTCCGCGCGCTCGATCCGGCCGCGCTGAAGGAGGTCGTCGCCGCGCCGGTGGTGGTCGACGCCCGGCTGAACCTGGATGTCGAGGCCTGGCGCGCGGCGGGCTGGAAGTACCGCGCGCCCGGCAAGCCGTAACCGGCAGGCCGGCGCTCAGCTGACCCGGGCGTCGCGGATCACCGGGCGGCTGAGCGCGATCAGGCCGATCAGCGCGACCGCGACGCCGATGCCGAGGCAGACACCGGTGATCTGGATGCTCTTGACATCCGCCAGGCTGCCGAGCACCGGGTTCATCACGACCTGGGCGAGGCTCTGGCAGAGCACGATCACCGACTGCAGGCGGGACTGGTACTCGCGCTCGACCGAGTTCATCAGCAGCGGCAGGATGTGCCCGGTGAAGGTGCCGACGCCGATGCCGCTGATCACCGCCGCCACGATCGTGAGCGGCAGCGGCAGGAACGCGGACAGGCCGATGAAGCCGACGGCGGCGAGCAGCAGGCCCAGCATCGCGACGATCCCGGGGCGCTGGAACGCGCCGCGCATCAGGATCCGGATCGACACCACTCCGACGCCGAGGCTCCGGGTCGCGATCAGGATGCCGGCGGTCGTGGCATCCCAATGGTGGTCGCGGGCCAGCAACGGCAGCAGCAGGGCGTCCATCGGCATCAACAGGCCGGCCGCGATCGTCATCGTGATCAGCAGCGCCCGGGTGAGCGGCCGGCCGAAGGCCGCGCGGAGGCCGTCCGCGATCGAGCGGAACATGCTGGTCGTCCGGGACCCGTGCGGCGCGGTGGTGCCGCGGAGCAGGTACAGCACCACGATCATGATGCCGAAGGTGATCGCGTCGAAGCCGGCCGCCGCGGACAGGCCGGCCCAGTTGACCAGGAGACCGCCGACCGCGGTACCGGTGACGGCGAAGACGACACCCGAGACCTGGAAGCTCGCCAGTGCTCTCGGCACCTGTTCCGGCGGCACCAGGAGCCGCGGCATCGAGCGGGACGAGGGCAGGAAGAACGCGTCGATGACGCCGACCACCAGCGCCAGGACCACCAGCAGCCAGATCGGCTCGCCCACCGCGCGCGTGGCGGGCACCAGGGCGGCGGTGACCGCGAACATCGCGACGCAGCTGACGAGCAGCACCCGCGGAGCGCCGTACCGGTCGCCGATGGCTCCGCCGATCAGGAGGAGCACGGCGCGCGGTGCGGCAGCCAGCAGCAGGATCAGACCGGCCACCCGCCCACCGTGCTGGCTGGCGGACCATCCGATCGCGAACATCATGGTCAGGTCGCCGAGCAGCGAGACCAACGCGCCGAACAGCCAGATCCAATAGCGGACCGGAATGCGCTGCGTATCCGGTTCAGTGGGCGGAGTCACGATCGACGACCTTAAACGACAACGAATGGGATCTCACGACTACCCGCCCCCGTCCGGTGGAAACCAGCGACTCCCTCAGCCTTTACGCAACTCTGTCGCCCCGTCACGCACCGTGCTGCCCTTCCCGCGGGCGATCTCGGCGAGGGACTCCTGGAACCCGATCATCCGCTCCCGCAACTTCTCGTCGGAAGCAGCCAGGATCCGGACCGCGAGCAACCCCGCGTTCCGGGCGTTCCCGATCGAGACCGTCGCCACCGGCACCCCGGCCGGCATCTGCACGATCGACAGCAGCGAGTCCATCCCGTCGAGGTACTTCAGCGGTACCGGAACGCCGATCACCGGCAGCGGCGTCACCGAGGCGAGCATTCCGGGCAGGTGCGCGGCGCCGCCGGCACCCGCGATCAGCACCTTCAGGCCGCGCTCGTGGGCTGACCGTCCGTAGTCGATCATCTCGGTCGGCATCCGGTGCGCCGAGACGACGTCTGCCTCAAAGGGCACCTCGAAGTCCACGCACACCTCGGCCGCGGCCTTCATGGTCGGCCAGTCGGAGTCCGACCCCATCACGATGCCAATCATCAGCAGTCCTATTCGTCGATCGTGCCGGTCAGGTAAGCGGCCGCGTGCCGGGCCCGCTCGCGGGTTTCCTCGAGGTCGTCGCCGTACGCCGTGACGTGGCCGATCTTGCGGCCCGGCTTCACCGACTTCCCGTAGAAGTGCACCTTCAGGCCCGGGTCGCGCGCCAGGCAGTGCAGCAAGCCGCGGTGCATGTCCTCGACGTCCCCGCCGAGCACGTTCACCATCACCGTGTACGGCGCCCGCGCGGCCGGCGACCCCAGCGGCAGGTCGAGGACGGCGCGCAGGTGGTTCTCGAACTGGGACGTGACCGCCCCGTCGATCGACCAGTGACCGGTGTTGTGCGGGCGCATCGCGAGCTCGTTGACCAGCAGCCGCCCGTCGCGGGCCTCGAACATCTCCACCGCGAGGACGCCGACCACGCCGAGTTCGCCGGCGATCCGCAGCGCGGTCTGCTGCGCCTGGGCAGCCTTCTCCGGCGGCAGCCCGGGCGCGGGCGCGGTGACCTCGACGCAGATGCCGTCCTTCTGCACCGACTCGACGATCGGGTAGGCGACCGCCTGCCCGTGCGGCGAGCGGGCGACGATCGCGGACAGCTCGCGGACGAAGTCCACCTTCTCCTCGGCCAGGATCGGTACGCCGCTCGCGAAGGCAGTCGCGATCGCCTCGTCGGACGGTCCGTCGACGAACCAGACGCCCTTGCCGTCGTACCCACCGCGGGTGGTCTTCAGGATGATCGGGAAGCCGCCGACCCGCTTCGCGAAGTCCGCGACGTCGGCGGGCGTCTCGACCACCTGGTGCGCGGGCGACGGCGCGTCGAAGGTGTCCAGCCGGGCCCGCATCACGGCCTTGTCCTGGGCGTGCACGAGGGCGTCCGGACCGGGCCGGACCGCGATCCCGTCGGCCTCGAGCGCGTGCAGCAGGTCCGTCGGGACATGCTCGTGGTCGAAGGTGACCACATCGCACTCCGCGGCGAAGCGCCGTACCGTCTCGGGGTCCTTGTAGTCGCCGACGGGGGCATCGGCAACGGCCTGCGCGGCCGACACCGCGGGGCCTTCGGCGAGCACCCGGAGCTGGATGCCGAGCGCGACAGCCGACTCCTGGGTCATCCGGGCCAGCTGGCCGCCACCGACCATGCCGACCACCGGCGTACCGACGGGGAGGTCGTTTCGATCGAACTTCACAGCGGTGAGCCTAATGTCCATACAACATCGGCCGTACGGCGGCTACCGCAGCGCGCGGAGGATTTCGGGGTCCGACGGTCCGCCAGGTACCGTGGGAAGCTGCTGTGCCCGTCGCGATCCGATCACAGAAGGTTCCGAACCCCGTTGAAGCTCGTCACCACGCTGTACCGCCAGTTCCAGCACCTGGTGCACGAAATGGCCAAGTTCGGGCTGGTCGGTGTCCTGGGGCTGGTCGTGGACCTGCCGATCTACAACTGGCTGGTCTTCAACAACCCGCTGGTGCTCGCCGACTCGGGAGTCGGCATGCTGCACCACAAGCCGCTGACCGCGAAGCTGATCTCGACGACGGTCGCCACCATCGTGACGTACTTCGGGAACCGCTACTGGACGTGGCGGCACCGGGAGCGCAGCGGCCTGCACCGCGAGTACGTGCTGTTCTTCGTACTGAACGGGATCGGCCTGCTGATCGCGGCCGGATGTCTGGCGTTCTCGCGCTACGTCCTGGACCTGCACACCTGGCTGTCGGACAACATCGCGGCGAACTTCATCGGCCTCGGCCTCGGCACCTTGTTCCGGTTCTGGTCCTACCGCAAGTTCGTCTTCAAGGAAGAGATCGCCCTCGACGAGGTCGAGCACACCCCGGCCCCGAACTCCCCCGCCGAACTCGACGACACCGAGTCGACCGGCGACCTCCCCGCCGTCCGCTGACGGCGTCCGGCCGACGCCGGCTGCCCCGCAGCCACGGGCGTCCTCGGTCTCGTCCGGCGTGCGAAATTTATGGGACGACGGTTGTCGGTTCGGCGTGTGAAGATGCGGTGGTGACCGATATCGAGGTACGCACAGCGTCAGCGGACGATTTCGAGGCGATGCGGGACCTGTTCGCCGCGGCGATGATGTTCGACGCGTCGCCCGACGAGCTGTCCCGGCAGATCTTCGAGCCGGAGCGGGCGCTGGTCGCCGTCGACGGCGATCAGATCGTAGGCACGACCAAGGCGCTCACGCGGGATCTGTCGCTGCCAGGCGCGGTCGTCCCCGCGGCACATGTCACTGGCGTCGGCGTCCGCGCGACCCATCGGCGCCGCGGGATCCTGTCACAGCTGATGACGCGCCAGCTCCGCGAGGTCCCGGAGCCGATCGCGGTGCTGTGGGCCAGCGAGCCGGGCATCTACGGACGGTTCGGGTACGGCGCCGCCGCGTGGGCCGTGAACTTCGAAGCCGACCTGCACCGCGTCGGCCCGCCGGCCGTGCGGACGCGCCCGGGCGAGCTCGGGGAGATCTCGGTCGACGACGCCCTGATGACCTTGCCGGCCTTGTTGCGGGCCGTGCAGGACCAGCGCGCGGGCGTCTCGGGCCGGTCGGAGCTCCGCTGGCAGCAGCACCTGCAGGACAAGCCGGACGACCGCAACGGCCGCACCGCGCGGCACATCCTGGTGCATCGCGACGAGACCGGGACCGTCGACGGGTACGCGTTGTGGCGCGGGAAGATGAACTGGGGCCCGGCCGGTCCTGTCAACGAGGTCCTCGTCGAGGAGCTGGTCGCGCCCGAGTTCTCGGCGTACAAGGTGCTCTGGCAGCACCTGCTGACCATGGACCTGAGCGCCAAGCTCGGCTACGGCTACGGAGCGGTGGACGAGCCGATCATGCAGCTGGTGACGACGCCTACTGCACTGGATCGGCGAGTGAGCGAGTCACTCTGGCTCCGGGTGACCGACGTACCGGGTGCTCTGCGGCAGCGGCGGTACGCCGTACCGATCGACCTCGTACTGGAGGTGACGGACGACCTGATCGAGTCGAACAACGGACGCTTCCAGCTGACCGGCGACGATGCACTGGTGTCGTGCGAGCGCACCGACAGCCCGGCCGATCTGAGCCTGTCGGTGGGCGAACTCGGCGCTGCGTACCTCGGCGGCCGCAAGCTAGCGGAGTTCGCCACGACAGGCCGGGTCACCGAGCACACGCCCGGCGCCATCAACCGCGCAACCGCCGCCTTCACCTGGCCATTGGCGCCGGTCAGCCTGGAAGTCTTCTAGTCCCACCGAGTGACGCCGGGAGGCGTGCTACCTGTCGTCGTCCGAGCTGAAGAGGGTTTCGCCGTCCTCGGTGCGGGTGGGCCGTTCCTGCTGCGGGGCTCGGCGGCGCATGTGTTCCGGCGGTGCCTCGTCCTCGAGGATGCCGTCGCCGGGCTTGCCGTCCGGCCCGCCGAACAGCAGGTCGGACATCTGCAGGTGGACGTGCTCGACATGGGGTACGTCGGGCAGCACCACCTGACCGCGTTCACCGGCGGACTCGATGTGGAGCGTGCCGCACCCGAGGATGCGGTCGATCAGCCCGTGCTCGTAGGAGACGTCGTTCACCCGCATCAGCGGGATGTCGCGGCCGGTCCGGGTGAGGACGCCGTGCCGGGTGATCAGCCGCCGGTTGGTGATCGTGTACGTCGAGAAGAACCAGTTCAGGAACGGCTTCAGCGCGAACATCGCCAGAATCACCACGCCGACCGCGAGAATCGCGATCCGGGCCGGCGTCTGCACCGAACCGGCCGGCACGATCGCGGCCAGGAACCCACCGAGGGCCGCCACCACGAGCAGCAGGAGCACCGGGCCGATCAGCGCCTTCCAGTGCGTCCGGGTGCTGACGACGACGTACTCGTCCTCACCCAACAACTTCGCCGAGATCGCCATGGCCCCAGTCTCACAGGTCCCGGGTTCGGTTGTCCCCTCCCGACACGAACGGCCAGAAACTGGTTCAACTCTTCACAACGTGCATACAGTGAGCCAAGATGCGCGAGGGGTTACCAGCTGGGGGACGAGAGGAAGCCGTGATGGCAGTCTTGTCGGTACTTGATCGGGAGCACACCGTCGCACCGCCGGGGTACAGCCGGTGGCTGATCCCGCCGGCCGCGCTGGCCGTCCACCTGTGTATCGGGCAGGCGTACGCGACCAGCGTGTACAAGACGTCGATGGTGAAGCACTTCGGCGCCAGTCAGACGGCGGTCGGCGTGGTGTTCAGCATCGCGATCGTGATGCTCGGCCTGTCCGCCGCGATCGGCGGCACCTGGGTCGAACGCAACGGACCGCGGAAGGCGATGTTCGTCGCCGCCTGCTTCTGGGCGACCGGGTTCCTGGTCGGTGCCCTCGGCATCGGCACCGGCCAGCTCTGGCTGGTCTACCTCGGGTACGGCGTGATCGGCGGCATCGGTCTCGGGATCGGCTACATCTCCCCCGTCTCCACCCTGATCAAGTGGTTCCCGGACCGCCCGGGTCTCGCAACCGGCCTGGCGATCATGGGCTTCGGCGGCGGCGCGCTGGTCGCCAGCCCGCTGTCGCGCCAGCTCCTCGGCCTGTACGACGCGAACTACGACCCGAACGTGAGTACGTCGGTCGCGGGCGGCGGCGCGCTCGTCGGGCTGTTCATCACCCTCGGCGTCGGCTACTTCGTGATCATGATGTTCGGCGTCTTCAACATCCGCGTCCCCGCCGACGGCTGGGCGCCACCCGGCTTCGACTCCGCGTCCGTGCAGCAGAAGACGCTCGTCACCACCGCGAACGTGTCGGCCGCGAATGCGATCAAGACGCCGCAGTTCTGGTTGCTCTGGGTGGTGCTGTTCTGCAACGTGACCGCGGGGATCGGCATCCTCGAGCAGGCCAGCCCGATGATCCAGGACTTCTTCCGCGGCGACGACGGCAAGTCGACGGTCGCGGTCGCGGCGGCGGCCGGATTCGTCGGACTGCTGTCGATCTTCAACATGGGCGGCCGGTTCGGCTGGTCGAGTACGTCGGACGTGATCGGGCGCAAGCCGATCTACGCGATGTACCTCGGTGTCGGGATCGTCGCGTACGCGCTGCTGGCGACCGCCGGGCACACGAGCACGTTCGTGTTCGTCCTGCTGGCGGCGGTGATCATCTCGTTCTACGGCGGTGGGTTCGCGACCGCACCGGCGTACCTCCGGGACCTGTTCGGCACATACCAGGTCGGCGCGATCCACGGCCGGCTGCTGACCGCATGGTCGGCGGCCGGCATCGCGGGACCGCTGATCATCAACGGGTTCCTCGACAAGGAAGGCAAACCGGGCACGCTGACCGCGGCGGCGTACCGGCCGGCGCTGTTCACGATGGTCGGTGTGCTCGTCGTCGGGTTCGTCGCCAACCTGCTGATCCGCTCGGTCTCCGAGCGGTTCCACGAGAAGTCCGAGACGACGGCGGAGGCCGCACAATGAACCAGACCGCACGCCTGGTGATCTCCTGGCTCCTGGTCGCCGTCCTGCTCGGCTACGGCGTCATCGAGACGCTGATCACCGCAGCCAAGATCTTCACCTGACAAGACGAAAACGACCAAGTACGCCGGCCGCTCCGGGCTCTCAGGCTGAGCGTAGGTGCGTGACGTCGCCGGCTGCGAGTGGGCGTGGCCCTTCGGCGGTGTCGACGATCAGGCGGCCGTCGTCGGCGAGGTCGCGGGCGGTGCCTTCCAGGAAGGTGCCGTCCGGCAACTCCACGCGGACCTTCCGGCCGATCGTCGCGGACAGTTCGCGGTACTCCGGGAGGATCGTCTCCGGATCCCCACCCGACTCGACCCAGGTCCGGTAGCGGGACGCGAGCTCACGCAGTACCGCCGCCATCACCGTCGCACGATCAGTCGTGGATGCCTTCTCCAGCGCGAGTGACGTGGCCGCCTCATGCGGCTTCTCGGACTCGCGCAACGTCACGTTGAGACCGATCCCGATAACGGCGGCAGGACCCTCGACCCGTTCCAGCAGGATGCCCGCGAGCTTCCGGTCCTCGACGAGTACGTCGTTCGGCCACTTCACCTGCGCCGGTACGTCGGCCACTTCCCGCACCGCCGCGGCAACGGCCAGCGGTGCGAGCAGCCCCAGCCACGGCCAGCGCGACGCGTCAACCGCAGTGGGGCGCAGCAGCAGCGACATCAGTACCGCTGACTGTGGCGGAGTCGTCCACGTCCGCCCCAGCCGTCCACGACCGGACGACTGGTACTCCGCCACCACTACCAGCCCTTCGGGCTGGCCTTTCGCGGCAGCAGCCGCCACGACCGCATTGGTCGACGGCGTCTCCGCCAGTACGTCGATCTGCGTCCACAGCTCGCCAGGACGCACCAGGCGCCCCCGCAGGAACTTCTCGTCCAGCGGGGGCCGATCCAGGTTGTTGAACATCAGCCGGTGTTCTGGAGGCCGGCGGCAACTCCCGAGACGGTCAGCAGCAGCAACCGTCGAGTGCGGACGATCTGCTCCTCGCTGAGCGAGTCATCGGTCCGCAGTGTCCGCAGCGCGCGCAACTGCAGGTAGCTGAGCGCGTCGACGTACGGGTTGCGCAGCTCGACCGCACGGCCCAGCACGCGGCGGCCCTGCAGCAGTCGCTCCTGGTCGAGCACCTTGAGCACCCACTCGGTGGTGAGCTCGTGCTCGTCGAGCATCTGCTGTGTCAGCTCGTCCCGGTCGCCCAGCTCGAGGTAGCGGCCGAGGATGCGCCGGTCGGTCTTCGCCAGCGACATCTCCGCGTTCTCCAGCATCACCTGGAACAGCGGCCAGTTCTTGTTCGCGTCCTGCAGCAGCGCGACGTCACCGACGGCCTGCAGCGCCGTACCGAGGCCGTACCAGCCCGGTGCGTTCACACGGGCCTGCGACCATGCGAACACCCACGGGATCGCCCGCAGGTCCTCCAGCGACGACACCGCGACACCACGCCGCGCCGGACGCGAACCGAGCGGCAACTGCCCCAGCTCCTCCAGCGGCGTCACGGTGCTGAACCACTCCGCGAACCCCTCCGCCTTCACCAGCCGGTGGTACGCCGTCCGCGCGGCCTCGTCGAGCGTCTTCTCCATCACCGAGAACCGCTCGGCCGCCGCGACGGCCCGCTCCTCGATGGCCGGCGTCGACGCGAGCAGCGTCGCCGCGGTCACCTGCTCGATGTGCCGCTGCGCGATCGCCGAGTTCCCGTACCGGGCCGGAATCGCCTCACCCTGCTCGGTGAGCTTGAACCGCCCGGCCACCGACCCCGGCGCCTGTGCGAGTACGGCGCGGTTCGCCGGGCCACCGCCACGGCCGAGCGCACCACCACGGCCGTGGAACAGGGTCAGCCGGATCGCGTTGCGCTGCGCCCACGCGGTGATCCGCGCCTGCGCGTCGTACAGCGCCAGTGTCGCCGAGACCGGTCCGACGTCCTTCGCGGAGTCGGAGTACCCCAGCATGACCTCGAAGCGCCGGTCGTTCGCCGTGAGCCGGTGCCGCACGCGGGTGAGCTGGATCGCGTTGTCCAGCACCTCCACCGAGTTCTGCAGGTCTTCACCGGTCTCGAACAGCGGTACGACGTCCAGCTCGATCGGACGGCCGTCCAGCGCGGCGTCGGCGAGCTCGTACACGGCTGCCAGGTCACCGGCGTTGCGCGTGAACGAGACGACGTACCGACGGCAGGCCTCGGGGCCGAAGCGCTGCTGGATCTGTGCGATCACCCGCAGCGTCGCCAGCACCTCTTCGGTCTGGTCGGACAGCTCACCGCCGCCCAGCACCTCTTCCAGGGCCTTGGCGTGCACGGAGGAGTGCTGACGGACCTCCAGCTCGGCCAGGTGGAAGCCGAACGAGTTCACCTGCCAGATGAGCTGCTGGAGCTCGCCGTACGCCTGGCGTGGCGCGCCGGCGGTCACCAGCGAGTCCTGCAGGACCTTGAGCTCGTGCAGGAAGTCGGCGGACCGCGGGTAGCCGAAGTCGGCGTCCCGGTTCCGAGTGGCGGCCAGCCGGCGCGCGGCGAGCAGCAGGAGCTGCCGGTGCGGCTCGGCGGGCGAGCGGCTCTCGATGTCCGCGATCAGCTCCGGGTTGACCGCCCGGGCGTCCTCCAGGATCCGGCGGACCGGTGCGGACGGCGGAGTGGTCGCGGCGTCCAGGGTGAGCGCGCGGCCGAGCACCTCGGTGGCCTGCTCGAGCGCCCGCAGGACGTGGTCGGCCTGGATCTGCATGGCCTCGCGGGTGATCGCCGCGGTGACGTTCGGGTTTCCGTCGCGGTCGCCGCCGATCCACGAACCCAGGTGCACGAACGGCGCCACCACGGGCGGCCGCGTCCCCGCCGCGTCACCGGCGAGCGCGTCGTCGAGCCGGCGGTACACGTTGCCGACGACGTTGAACAGGGTCTCCTCGAACACCGCCATCGCGGACCGCACCTCGTCCAGTGGCGAGGGGCGGCTGGTGCGGAGTTGCGACGTACGCCACAGGACGTCGACCTGCTCGACGAGACGGCGGCGGTTCTCGGCGAGGTCGCTGTCGCCGGCACGTGGGTCGTGGCGCTCGTCCAGCAGCGACGAGATCCGCCGGATCGTCGCCAGTACGGCGCGGCGCCGGGCCTCGGTCGGGTGCGCGGTCAGCACCGGGCGGAACTCCAGGCCGTTCAGCAGCGCGCGGGCCTGCTGCTCGCCGCTGTCGCGCGCGATCTGCTCGACAGCCTGGGCCAGCTCCGACACCACGGCCTCGCTGCCGGCCCGGTCGCGCTCACGGAGCACGCGGGCGCGGTGCAGTTCCTCGCTGAGGTTCGTCAGGTGGAAGTAGCAGGTGAACGCGCGGGCCACGTCCTCGGCACGCTCGTGCGGCCAGGAGGCGACCAGTTGCTCGGCCGCGGCGCCGTCTCCGGCGATGGTCAGCTCGCGTAACTTCTCGACGTCGTCGAGCAGCGGCTGACCGGCGTACTCGACCAGAACCTTTCCGAGTATCTCGCCGAGCAGGCGGACGTCGGCCCTGAGTTCTTCAGGTACCTCGAACCGCGCGCGGGTACGGGTCTCACTTCCGGTCTCGGTCACGTTCGCCCACCCTATCGGCGGACGCCGTTCCGTGCCGCCGAGTCCGCCCACTGGAAGCCGATCGTGACCGGGCGTTCAGCTACTTCACAGTATGTGAGCCGAGAGTGCGGCGCTGGTCACACTCCCCGACCGCCGGCTCTGCCCGAGAAGGTTCAGACCGAGAAGGTTCAGACCGAGGCGAAGCCGCCGCCGACGACCTGGGACACGGTGCGCGCGAGTTCGGCAGGGGTTCGGTCGGTACCGCCGGGGCCGTCGGTGACGAGCATCCGGGCGCAGGTCTCGGTCATCGCGGCGAGCAGTTCGGCGAGCACCGGGAGGTTCGCGGCCGGGTCGGTGACGCCGGGCAGCGACTTCAGCAGGGTCAGCCGGAGACTCTCGACGAGGAACGCCCGCGCGGCGCGGACCCGCTCGGCGATCACGGGCGTGGCGCCGTACTGCGCTCCGAAGACGATCCGCCAGGACTGCGGCTGCTTCTGGACCGCGGTGAGGAACGTGGTCAAGCCCTCCAGGACGTGCTGCTGCGCGGTGCCGACGCCCGGGTCGGCCGGCAGCGCGCCGACGATCGAGATCACCAGATGCTGCTCCTCGCGGGCGAGCAAGGCGAGCAGGAGCTCGTCACGGTTCGCGAAGCAGTCGTAGACGACCGGTTTGGTGACGCCGGCCGCGTCCGCGATCGACTGCATCGTCGTACCGGCGTACCCGTTCGCGGCGAAGACCCCGAGGGCGGCGTCCAGGATCAGGGGACGGCGGCGTTCCGGACCGAGGTGCCGCGCCCGCCGGCGTCGTTCACTGTCCTCGACCACTTGACAAAGCTACCGCATCGTAGGAAATTCCTACGGTCTGGTAGGGAAGTTCGCCGGACGCACTTCGGCGCCGCAAGCGGCGAAGGGTGTGCGGCGAACCTCCCACTCACTGCCGCGGGGGTGGTCGATGACCGAACGAGGCAGTGCCGGCTGGCTTGAGTCCGAGGGCATCACCGCCCTGGACGCGAGCGAGCTTGCCCGGATGGTCGACCGGACGTCGGAGCGGGAGCTCCGGCATCGACTCATCGGGGGAGTACGAGAGATCGCGTTGCGCGAGATCTTTCGGCGGATGCCGGAGTACCTGCGACCCGCCCGGGCCGCCGGGTTCGATGCCGTCGTCAGATGGCAGATCACCGGCGCGGGCGGGGACGGCCTCGACGAGTACTGGATCCAGGTGCACGCCGGCCGCTGCGCCGCCGTACCGCCGCGGGCCACGCCACCTGACATCTCGATCCGCACCGACCCCGCGACCCTGCTGCGCATCGTCACCGGCAACGAGGACCCCATCGCCGCCGTCCTCAAACAACGCCTGACCGTCCAAGGCGACCTGGCCCAAGCCGCCCGCCTGACCAAACTCTTCGCCGTCGGCCCCACCTGAGGGGTCGTGGCTCAGCAGCCCGGGGTGTCGTCACTGACTGGCAGGGTGCCTAGTCGGACGATGCCGCACCCTCGGCCAGGGTGCCGAGCGTTTCGGCCAGCGACTCGTTCATTTCCAGGGCGGCGTCGCGTTCGGCGATGGTCGGCGCGGCCTCGGCGATGCGGGTGATCTCGGCGATCCCGGCCTCCGCGCGGGTGCGGCGTTCCGCCGGCGTACCGTCCGGTCGGGAGGCCTCCAGCAGTACGTCGCCCGCTCGGCGTACGGTCTCGCTCTCGGGTGTCCGCGCCTCGGTGACGAGGTCGTCGAGGATCTCTAGATAGCGCATCGCCCGGGTCTGGTCCGCCTGATCGGGGAGGCCGGCTGCCTGCTCGTGCAGGGCGGCGACGGCGGCGGCGAGTTCCTGAGGGTCGGTGATCGAACGACCCCAGGACTGGGCGATGCGGCGGCGTTCGGTGTCGAACTCGCTGTACTCCACCGGTCAATCGTGACAGCCGACGGGTTCGCGACCCGGCTACTTCCCACACCGCGCGGGTTCGCGACCCGGCTACTTCTCCATGCCGCGCGGCTTGTACGGGCCCGAGCCCGTCGCCTGGCTTGCCGGTTGGGTGTCGGCGGGTGCCTGCACGGCGCCGGACCTTGCGCTCGTCGGGTCGAGGCCGGGGACGAAGCGGGCGGCGGGGTCCTGGCGCGCCCAGACCAGTTCGTGGACCTCCCGGGCCAGCCCCTGCCCGAACTCGCGAGACCTGCCCGCGATGTCGCCCTCCGCCGTACCGGCTTCTCGCCAGGCCTGCACCTGCGCGGGCAGCATGCCGAACGCCGCGTCGACCCGCGCGGCGACGTCCCGGGCGATCGCGGGCCGCTGCTCGCTGGGAATCCTGGCGTGCGCCGTCAGTACGTCGGCTGCGGTCGTCGCGATCGCCGCGCGGTGCTGACCGGCGAGCTGCCGCAGCGTCTCGCCGGCGTCCCGACCCGTGACGTCGTCGATGCCGCGAGCGAACGCCCGTGCGGCCGGTGCGCGCTCCGAGTCGACGAACGGAACGGCCTGCCCGGTGAGCCGGGCAGCGACATCACTAGGCAGCGTCTGCTCGATGACCCGGTCGAGATTGTCCTCCGAGAACGCGAGACCGACCGCATGCGTGGTCTCAGGAGGAATGGCGGCCTGCGCCCGGAGCTCGTCGGCACGGGTGTAGCCCTCCGGAACCGCCTGCCACGACAACGTCGCGGTGAGGGACTGCATTGCTGTTCGAGCCTCGACGACCTGCTCGTCCGTCAGCACAGCCGGGCCGTCCGCGGTCAGTTGTCGCAGCGGGGTCTCCGCCCTGTCCCTGTTCAGGTACAGCGTGCCGTCGGCGTCGTGCGACACGAACACCTCGTCCCACGCACCACCGATCGGCGCGAGCGCATACTCCCCGTTCCACAGCGACTCCGGCGCCCCGGTCAGCTCACCAACACTCCCCCGCATCCCGCCAATCAATTCACCAACCGACCCGGGCCGCGAGCCGACGGGAGCTGACCCGACCGGAGCCGACTCAACCTGGGCCGACTCAACCTGGGCCGACTCGACCGGAGCAGGCCTGGCCTGAGCGCTCGCGCGGTTGGCGTCGCGGGTCTGTTTGGCCTCGTGCCAGTCCGGCAGCTGGTCGAAGAACTCGTGGAGTTCGCGGATCTCCGCGACAACTCTCGCGTTCGCCCCGTCGACAGCACCCGCGCCACCGGCAATGTCGCCCCAGCGGCTCTCGATCTCCTCGGTCAGGGCCCGGACCCGGGCCTCGCCGAGGTCCCGTGCCCCGAAGCGGGTCTCGAGCTCGTCGGAGAAGTTGTCCGCGAACACCTCCCGCTGCTTGCCGGCAGGCAGCGTCATGTAGTCCTCGTTCCGGTACAGCAGCAGGCCCGCGGCCGCCCGTCCGGCGCAGCCGGCACCAGCGCCTACCAAGGCCTTCAGCACCCGCTCGTCGTTCTGGTCGATCCGTGCGCCGACCGCGAGCGCGAGCGCCCGCGCGGCCGCGGCGTCGCCTTCGAGGATCGTGTGCGGGAAGCTCCCCAGGTCGTCCGGACGGCCGTTCGTCAACAGTCCCGGGACGATCCGCTGGGTCGCGGTCGCCGCGTACGCCTGACCGATGGCCGTCGTGAGCCGCTCGCGGCGCGCCGGGTCGGTCGTCGGTGGCGGCGGGATGCGGGCGTCGAGCGAGCTCGCGCAAGCGGCGACCACGGCGGTCAACGCTGCCCGGACGTCCTCCCGCCGGTCGACCACCTGCCGCGCCCCGCGGGTCAGGTCGACCTGGGGGCTGGAGGCAAGCTTCACCGGGAGGTCGAGGTTCCTGGCGAGCGCCCCGAGCGCCTGGTGGTGACCGCTCGCCGCCTCGAGCACCCGGTCGCTGGGTCCGGCCGATCGGCCCCGGCTGTCCCGGGCAACAAGCTGGTTGATTCTGTGCACGAGATTCAGGACATCGGGGTCGAGATCAGCCACCCAGAAACGCTATCCGCGCCGCGGTTCAGCCGGCCCACTTCAGCCCTCAGCGGGTTGGGGTGGCGGGGCCTTCGCGGCGAGTCGTGGGAGTGCTGAGGCGGGCTGCGGTGGTGGCGGGTCGGGTTGGGCGGAGTGGCGGTACGGCCTGGTCGTTGAGGAAGCGGGCTGCGGCGTCCTGGCCGCGCTCGGCGATCGGGTCCTGGGGGTTTGGTGGCCGGGTCTCGAACTGTCTGATCGCCGCCATCGTCTGGTCCCCGAGCGACGCGCCGTACACCCGGGCCTCGTGCGCCAGGTCGTAGCCGCGCGCCTGCCACTCCGCCACTCGGGCGGGCAACTCATCGAAGCCCTCGGCCAGCATCGTGGCGGTCGCGGCCGCGGCGGCCGGACGGCTCGCCCGCGGGATGCTCGACGAGCCCACCATCGCGTCCGCCGCCGCGACGGTCACGGCAGCCGGCGACGCCGCCTGGGCCGCGGTGAGGCTGGTGTCGCTGCGGGAATGGTGCTCGACCCTGGTCAGGAGCCGCTCGGACACGATCGCCTGGAGCGCCTCGAACTGTTGATCAGCCACGCCCGGCAGCGTAGCGACAAGCAGAGTCAGCGCACCGTGCGGCGGACGTCACAGGCGGTACGGCGTACTGGCGCGTAGGCTGCCCGTTCATGGGAGAGACCGTGAACATCCACACCACGGCCGGCAAGCTCGCGGATCTCGAGCACCGGCTCGACGAGGCCGTGCACGCCGGGTCGGAGCGCGCGGTGGAGAAGCAGCACGCGCGCGGCAAGAAGACCGCCCGCGAGCGGATCACGATGCTGCTCGACGAGGGCTCCTTCTCCGAGCTGGACGAGTTCGCCCGGCACCGGTCGACGAGCTTCGGCCTGGACGCGAACCGCCCGTACGGCGACGGCGTGGTGACCGGCTTCGGCACCATCGACGGCCGCCAGGTGTGCGTGTTCGCCCAGGACTTCACGGTCTTCGGCGGCAGCCTCGGCGAGGTGTTCGGCGAGAAGATCGTCAAGGTGATGGACCTGGCGATGAAGATCGGCTGCCCGCTGATCGGCATCAACGACTCCGGCGGCGCCCGGATCCAGGAGGGCGTGGTCTCCCTCGGCCTGTACGGCGAGATCTTCCGCCGCAACGTCCGCGCGTCCGGCGTGATCCCGCAGATCTCGCTGATCATGGGCCCGTGCGCGGGCGGCGCGGTGTACTCCCCCGCGGTCACCGACTTCACGGTGATGGTCGACGAGTCGTCGTACATGTTCATCACCGGACCGGACGTGATCAAGACCGTCACCGGTGAGGACGTCACCCAGGAGGAGCTCGGCGGCGCCCGGACGCACAACACCAAGTCCGGGAACGCGCACTACCTCGGCAGCGACGAGGAGGATGCGATCGAGTGGGTGAAGACGCTGGTCGGTCACCTGCCGCAGAACAACCTCGAGGATCCCCCGGTGTACGACGCCGCCTATGAAACTGCGGACCTCGAGCTCGCCGACACCGACCTCGCCCTCGACACCCTGATCCCGGATTCCCCGAACCAGCCGTACGACATGCACACCGCGATCGAGGCGGTCGTGGACGACGGCGAGTTCCTCGAGGTGCAGGAACTGTTCGCGCCGAACATGATCGTCGGCTTCGGCCGCGTCGAGGGCCGCCCGGTCGGCGTGGTCGCGAACCAGCCGATGCAGTTCGCCGGCACCCTCGACATCGACGCGTCCGAGAAGGCGGCCCGCTTCGTCCGCACCTGCGACGCGTTCAACCTGCCGATCCTGACCTTCGTCGACGTGCCCGGCTTCCTGCCCGGCACCGACCAGGAGTGGAACGGCATCATCCGCCGCGGCGCCAAGCTGATCTACGCCTACGCCGAGGCGACCGTCCCGATGATCACCGTGATCACCCGCAAGGCCTACGGCGGCGCGTACGACGTGATGGGGTCGAAGCACCTCGGCGCGGACATGAACATCGCCTGGCCGACGGCGCAGATCGCGGTGATGGGTGCCCAGGGCGCCGTCAACATCCTGCACCGCCGGGAGCTCGCGGCCGCGGAGGACGTCGACGCCCGGCGGCAGGAACTGATCACGGAGTACGAGGACCACCTCGCGAACCCGTACATCGCGGCGGAGCGCGGCTACATCGACGCGGTGATCAAGCCGAGCGAGACCCGCGCCGAGATCGTCCGCGCCCTCCGCCTGCTGCGCACCAAGCGCGACACCCTGCCCCCGAAGAAGCATGGGAACATCCCACTGTGATCGAGATCCGCAAAGGCAACCCGACCCCGGAGGAGCTCGCCGCTCTGGTCACGGTCCTGGCCGCCCGCGCCGCCGCACCCGCACCCGCCCGAGACCCGCAGCGCGCGAGCAACTGGGCAACGTACTGGCGCAACGCCCGCACCCCGTTCCACCCCGGCCCCGGCCAGTGGCGCGCCTCCGCACACCCGTGACCTGCGGACGCCCACCACTCACCAACGCGCGGCGCGAGGCCAAGTCAGGACCTGGCTGAGCGTCGGCCGCGTCCGGTGCCTCCGGTTGGTGAGTGGTGGGGATCCGCCTTCACGTTCAGACGCGGAGGAAGCGGATCAGTGGGTAGAGCGGAGCAACGCCGGTGTGACGGGTAGGACCGGCGAAGGTCGTGGCACTGTCGAGGGCCAAGCCGTGGCGGGCGGCGACTGCGACCAGATGGGCGAGTGAGTCCTGGGAGCGGGTGTCGTTGGGGCCGCGACCGTCGGCGTACCGGCTGGCGTCGGTCTTCTCGGTGGTGGTCACGAAGACGCCGTCGGTGCGCAGCACCCGGGCGACCTCGGCGATCACGGGCTCGCTGTCGTCGAGCAGATGCAGCAACCACACGGCGACCACCGCGTCGCACCGGCGATCCGCGATCGGCAGCCGGCCCGCGTCCGCCGCCGCGACATGCCCCGGCAGCCGGACCCGCGCGTGCCGCAGCATCGCCGCGGACAGGTCGACACCGTGCACCAAGTTGCCCAAAGCAACCAGCTCGGCGCCGACGATCCCGGTCCCGACCGCGAGCTCGAGTACCCGGCCGCCCTTCGGCAGCAGCGAGTCGACGGCACGGGCGGCCGCCTCCGCACGCGCCGGTCCACCACGCGTCTCGTCGTACGTCGAGGCGACGGTCTCGTCGTAGGTGTAGGCCTGCTGCGTCTTCCACAACTCCGGCCAGGCGATGCCGACCTCGGCAAGCATCCGCCGGAGCAGCGGGAGCGAGACGCCGACGACGTTGTGGTAGTCACCCTCGGTCGAGGTGACGAACGGTCCGCCCAGACCGTCGACGGTGAACGAGCCCGCCACCACCAGCGGCTCACCCGTGGCGACGTAGGCATCGATCTCGTCGTCGGTGAGCTCCGCGAACTCCACGGTCGTCGACGCCAGCTCACGCAGTTCCTGCTTGCTCTCGGTGTCGATCAGGCAGTGTCCGGTGTGCAGGATCCCGGTCCGTCCGCTCATCGCGCGCAGCCGTTCGCGCGCGACGTCCGGCGTACCGGGTTTGCCGTACGGCTCGCCGTCAAACTCCAGCACCGAGTCGCATCCGAGCACGGTGGCGTGATCGGTCAACCCCGCGACCACCGCGCGGGCCTTCAGCGTCGCGAGCAGCCGGGCGAGCTCGCCCGGGGACTCCGCGGTGATGTGGTCCTCGTCGACGCCGGAGACGATGACCTCCGGCTCGACGCCCGCCCCCCGCAGGGTCTTCAGCCGGGCCGGCGAGGCCGACGCGAGGACGAAGCGCGGGCTCACAGCTTCGCCAGCGCCCGGCGCAGCGGGTCCAGCCCGATCGACCCGAGGTTCAGCGCGTCGGAATGGAACGTCCGCAGGTCGAACGCGGAACCCTTGCGCTGCTTGGCCTCCTCGCGCGCCTGCAGCCACATCCGCTCCCCGACCTTGTACGACGGCGCCTGGCCGGGCCACCCGAGGTACCGGAGCAGTTCGGCGCGCAGGAACTCGGTCTCCATCCGGCAGTGCGCGCGCAGGAACTCGAACCCGAGGTCGGCGTTCCAGCGCTCGCCCGGCCGCCAGCCGAACGGGTTGTCCCGCGGGACCTCCAACTCCAGGTGCATGCCGATGTCGACGATCACCCGCGCCGCCCGGAAGCTCTGCCCGTCCAGCATGCCGAACCGCGCGCCGGCGTCTTCGAGGTAGCCGAGCTCCTCCATCAGCCGCTCGGCGTACAGGGCCCAGCCCTCGCCGTGTCCGGAGACCCAGCAGGCGATCCGCTGCCAGCGGTTCAGCAGGTCGGTGCGCAGCATCGTCTGGGCGACCTGGAGGTGATGCCCGGGCACGCCCTCGTGGTAGACCGTGGTGACCTCGCGCCAGGTGGCGAAAGTGTCCACGCCGCTCGGGACCGCCCACCACATCCGGCCCGGCCGGGTGGTCAGGTCCTCGCTCGGCTGCGTGTAGTAGATCGAGCCGTCCGAGGTCGGCGCGATCATGCACTCCAGGGTGCGGATCTCGTCGGCGATGTCGAAGTGCGTGCCGCCGAGCTCGACGACGGCCGCGTCGGACAGCTGCTGCATCCAGTCCCGGAAGGCTTCCTTGCCGTGCACGGTCCGCGCCGGGTCGCTGTCCAGCAGCGCCGCGGTCGCCTCGATGCCGCGGTCGCCGCCGTTCAGGCCGGCCGCGATCTGCTGCATGTCCGACTCGATCCGGGCCAGCTCCTGCCAGCCCCAGGCGTAGGTCTCCTCGAGATCGATCGTCGCGCCGAGGAAGCTGCGCGAGGCCAGCTCGTACACCTCCCGGCCGCACGCGTCCCGCT
Organism: Kribbella sp. NPDC004875; assembly: GCF_042873375.1. Classification (NCBI taxonomy): domain Bacteria; kingdom Bacillati; phylum Actinomycetota; class Actinomycetes; order Propionibacteriales; family Kribbellaceae; genus Kribbella; species Kribbella sp. NPDC004875. The sequence goes on along the minus strand of NZ_JBIALI010000006.1, from coordinate 34,687 downwards.
GCGGTGCCCGCGGCGCGAGCTCGGTGGTCAGCCAGCCGCCGAACTGGTCGAACGCCTTCCGGGCCGCGGCCGCCGCGGCCTCCACCGTCGGCTTCACCGCGCTCTCCGGCGCCCGCGCGGCGAGGCCGGCGAAGAAGTCGTCGCCCTCGGCCCCGGTCCAGCTGGCGATCCGCTCGGCCAGCCCGTTCACCTGCCGGACCGCCGAGACGCGTCCCAGCTCGGCCTGTTCGAGCAGCGTGTCGCGGTACCCGTCGAGCGCCGTACCGATCTGGTTGAGCCGGATCGCGACGATCTCCCAGTCCTGCTCGGTGTCGGTCGGCATCAGGTCGAACACCTGCCGCAGCGAAGCGGGAACCGACGAGATCGCGTTCAGCTGGTGCTGCGGTACGCCGGCCTCGTAGCGCTCCACCTCCAGCCCGAGCCGCTCCACGAAGGCATCCTTCGCGACCTCCTCACGGGGACTCGCGGGCTCGATCGCGCGGGCTTCGGCGAGCGACCGCCGGGCCAGCTCGGCGCGGGCCTCGAAACCTGCCGTGGTGAAGTCGGGCAGCTCGTGGTCGTGGCCGGCGATCCCGAGTTCGGTCGCCGCGATCGGGTCGAGAACGATCTCCTGCTCGAGGTGCCGTTCGGCGAGCTGGTCGATCGGGCTGTTCGGCGTCGTCGCCGGGGTACGGGCATCGGTCACGCTGCCGACACTACCGTCCGGGGGTGCTCCGAACTGACCTGATTGTTGCCGATACTGTGGCGGTCGCTGTGCCAGCCGGGGGCAGCAGAGGGACGAGAGGATCGGCGTTGAGCCAGCCACCCTACGGGCCGCCGGGCCAGAACCCGCCGTATCCGCAGTACCCCCAGCAGGGACCGCCACCGGGACCACCCCAGTACCAACAGGGACCACCGCAGTACCAGCAGCAGTACCAGCAGGGCCCGCCGCCGGGTCAGTACGGCCCGCCGCAAGGCCCGCCGAACTACGGACCGCCTGCGCAGGGCCCCGGCTTCGGCTGGGGCCCGAACTTCGGTCCCGGCGGCCCGCAGCCGCCGCGGAAGAAGTCGAAGGCCCCGCTGGTCGTGATCCTGTCGCTGATCGGTGTCGTGATCGTCGGCGGCTGGATCCTCGGCGTCGTCAAGAAGAACGCCGACAACACCACGACGCCGCCGGTCAGCCCGACCCGCTATACGCCGGAGCCCACCACGTCGGCCTCTCCGACCGAGGAGCCGACCGAGGAGCCGACCAGCACCGAGACGACCTCGACGACGCCGAACAAGCCGGCCGACTCGACGATCGTGGCGAAGAACGCGCTCTACAAGGTCGGCCAGATGCGCAGCGTCGGCTGCCGGGAACCGTCGGTCCGCCCGACCAACGCGCGGAACGCGGCCGCGTACTGGACCGCGATCAAGCCCTGCCTGGACAAGTCCTGGTCGCCGCTGGTGGCGAAGGCCGGCTACACGTTCAAGGCGCCGACGATGACGTTCTGGGCGGGCACCAACGCGACCGGCCCGTGCGGCAGCGGCCCGGTCAACGTGCCGTACTTCTGCTCGGTGAACAACAACCTGTACATGAAGGTCGACGTCTTCGTGAAGGCGTACACCGAGTACTCGGACGCGGAGTCCAAGGCCTACGCGCGGATGTGGTACACCCGCTCGGTCGCGCACGAGTACGGTCACGCCGTCCAGAACATGACCGGCATCCTGCAGGCCTCCGACAACATCCGGTACGAGCTGACCAGCTACGAGGACCGGACCCGGCAGACCCGCCGGATGGAGCTGCAGGCGAACTGCTTCGCGGGTGTCTTCCTGGCCGTCAACAAGCGGACCTACCCGATCAGCGGCGAGATGCTCTACGTCTGGAACAAGTGGGTGGTCACCGCCGGCGACAAGCCGGAGGAGGGCGACCACGGCAGCGTCGCGAGCCAGAAGCGCTTCATGGGTACGTCGTTCAAGACCGGCAACCCGGCGAGCTGCAACACCTTCGCGGTATCACCCAAGTACGTCAGTTAGACCAGTCGGCGAACTCCGGCGGCGCGACCTGGCGCCAGGAGTCGATCAGGATGTCGTGCAGTTCGGCGGCGTCCTCGAGCGCGGCGAGGCGGGCCCGAACCCAGTTCGAGCCCGCCTCGTGTTCGGGTACCCAGAACTTCTCCGGCTCCGCCGCGATCAGTTCCTCGCGCTCCAGCCGCGGACACCGGACGGCGAACGAGGTCTGGTCGTCCGGGACCGTGACGAACATCCGCCCGGCCACGTCGAACGTCGGGTGTCCCCAGCGCTGCTTCTCCACCGTCTCCGGAAAGGACAGCGCGATCCGTCGTACGTCGTCAGCGTCCAGCACGGTCACACTGTAGAGCGTTCCCGGCCCGGCAGCAGGAGCGCGGCGAGCGCACCGGCGGCCACGATCGCGGCGCCCGTCCAGACCGCGGGGACCAGACCGTCCGCGTAGCTGACCGGGGACTCGTAGGAGCCCGCCGACGCGAACACCGACGCCAGTACGGCGACCCCCATCGCGACCCCGACCTCGCGGATGGTGTTGTTCGTCCCGGACGCCACGCCTCGGTCCGCGTCCGACGCGCTGCCCATCACCACGCTCGCGGACGGCGCGAAGGTCAGCCCCATCCCGACCCCGGCGAGGACGAACGGTACGACGAGTTCGCCGTACTGCGTGGTCGCGGTGGTGATCAGTGCGATCCAGCCGAGGGCCCCGGCGAGGAACACCTGCCCGACGGTGATCAGCAGCCGCGCGCCGACCCGGTCGACGATCAGCCCGGCGATCGGGGCGACCACCAGCGGTGCCGCGGTCCACGGCAGCGTGCGGACACCGGACTGGAACGGCGTGTAGCCCTGCACGACCTGGAAGAACTGCGCGAGCAGGAACACCGACCCGAAGACGCCGACCGAGAACGTGAACATCACGACGTTCACGACGCTGAACGAGCGCACCCGGAAGAGTCGCAGCGGCAGCATCGGCGCCGCGGTCCGGCGCTCCCATCCGACGAACGCGGCCAGCAGTACGCCGCCCGCGATCAGCGAACCGAGGACTCCGCCCGAGGTCCAGCCGTCGTCGGCTCCGTGCACGACACCCCACACGATCGACAGCACGCCGGCGGTGGCCAGCACCAGCCCGAGCAGGTCGAGCCGCTTCGCCGCACCCTTCGACTCGGTCAGGACGCGCGCGGCGAGCACCACGGCGACGACGCCGACCGGGACGTTCAGCCAGAAGATCCACTGCCAGTTCAGGCCGTCCACCACCGCACCGCCGACCACCGGCCCGACCGCGACGCCGAGGCCGGAGATGCCGCCCCAGATGCCGATCGCGGCGCTGCGCATCTTCTGCGGTACGGCGTCGGCCAGCAGCGTCAGCGACAGCGGCATCACGGCCGCGGCGCCGATGCCCTGGATCGCCCGTGCGCCGATCAGCATCCACGGCTCGGTCGCCAGCGCGCAGGCGGCGGAGGCGAGCGTGAACAGCGTGATGCCGGCCAGGAACACCCGGCGCCGGCCGAGCCGGTCGCCGATCGCGGCCGCGGTCAGCAGCAGCGCGGCGAAGGCCAGCGTGTAGGCGTTCACGAACCACTGCAGGTCGGTCAGAGACGCGCCCAGCTCGGTCTTGATCACCGGGAGCGCATTGGTCACCACCAGGTTGTCGAGCGTGACCATGAAGGTCGGGATCCCCACCGCGGCGAGCACCACACCGAGCCCCCGGCTCCGCGCGGCGGTCCGTGCTGCGTCCCTCTCCTCGAGAGCGGTCGATGTCATCTCACTACCCCTTGTTGTAATTGACTGATAACAAGCTTGCGACGAGAGTATGCATCCACTGATAACATGTCAAGGGTCGAGAGGAGAGACGATGCCGAGCAGGGTCAGGCTGACGGCCGCCGAGCGGGGCGAGGAGGTGCTGCGGGCCGCCGTACAGGCGTTCGGGGTGTCCGGCTACGAGGGCACCAAGACGGACGAGATCGCCCGGATGGCCGGGGTCTCACAGCCCTACGTGATCCGCTTGTTCGGGACCAAGCAGCAGCTGTTCCTGGCCGCCGTCCAGAGCGTCTGCGAGCGGATCGAGCAGATCTTCCGCGAGGCCGCCGCCGAAAACCCTGAGCTCGACGCGCTGGGCCGCAACTACAAGCGGCTACTGGCCGAGCCCGAGCTGCTCCTGGTGCTGCTGCACGGCTTCTCCGCCAGCGGCGACCCGGCCATCGGCGACTGCGTCCGCGAGCGCTTCGGCAGCATCTACCGGCTGGTCCGGGACCTGACCGGCGCCTCGGCGCAGGAAGCCCGGGAGTTCCTGTCCACCGGCATGCTGATGACCGTCATGTCCGCGATGCAGGTGCTCGGCCCGAAGGCGATCCCGATGCCGTGGGCCGAGGAGATCATCGAGACGTTCGGGAACGAGGCCTAGTCGCGGCCGAGTTTCTGGCCGGCGGCGAACCAGATGGTCAGCGCGACCAGCGCCATCGCCGCCGCGACCACCACCAGCGACCCCGGCACGCCGGCTCCCTGAACCAGCCGCGCGGCCACCGCGCCGATCACCACCAGCAGCAAGGCGATTGCCGTCGGCAACCACCAGCGCCGGAGCGCCGCCGGACGAATCCGGACGTACGACGGAAGTTGCGCCGCGAACGCGGTGGCCAGATGCACCACCACGAGCGCCATCGCGGTGATTGCGAGACTCCAGCTGACCTCCCGCGGCGCCCGCAACAACCATCCGAGCCCGACGAGCAGCAGGAACCCCGTCCCCGCCAGCGAGTCGGGCAGTACGAGGGTCGCCAGCAGCAGCGGTGCGCCGACGATCGGCACCAGGTCCATCTCGTCCCAGGACTGCAGCGCCGGCACCACCAGCGCGACGGCTCCCGCGATCGCGATCACCGTGCGCGCGATCCGCATCGCCTGCCCCGACGCGCGGATCTGCTCGAGCCACAGCGAGATCCGTTCGGCGGCCGTCATGAGCGGATCCTCGGGGCCGCGGACAGCCGCGCCGCGTCCCGCAGTACCTCGTCCAAGGTCCCGGAACCTTGCCAGGGCACGGTCGGTACGCCGAGGTCGCTGAGGCGATCGAGATCGCGACGGCGTTCCAGCAGCCGCAGGCGCCAGGCAAGCGGCCAGGTCCGGGCGTCGTGGTCCTCGACGTCCATGATCTCGCCGACGTCGGGCGGCAAGGTGTCGATCGCGATCACCGTGCAGCCGGAGTGCACCAGCGTGACGATGTAGCCGAGCATGGTCTGCCGCAGCAGCGGACTGAGGACCAGCACCAGGCTGTCCGACCGGACCCGGTTCCGCCGCGCCAGCTGTTCTTCGTCCTGCTGCCGGCCACGCCGGTCGGCGTGCACCAGGGTGTCCAGGATCCGCCGCAGATGCCCGCGACCGCTGCCCGATCGCACCCCCCGGAACAGGCTCCCGGTGTCGATCAACCGCACCCGGTCGCCGTTGCGCAGGTAGTGCTCGGCGATCGCCGCGGCCGCCCGGACCGCGGTGTCGAGACTCGACGAGCGTCCGTCGATCCCTTCGCTGATGCCGATCTCGCCGCCGGTGTCGACCATGATCACGACCTCGGTGTCGCGGTCCGACCAGGTCGACGTGACGTGCAGTTCCTGCGTGCGGGCCGACACCGCCCAGTTGATCCGCCGCAGCCGGTCACCGGTCCGGAACGGCCGTACGCCGGCCAGCTCCGTCCCTTCACCCGGCCGCCGCGACCGGTGCAGCCCGACCAGCCCGGCCGGTCGCGGGACCGAATCCACAGCCTCGAATCCTTCGCGCAGCGGCAGCGTCGTCACCGACTGCGACTCCGCCGACGTCACCTGCAGCCGGTACGCACCGATCGTCGACGTCGCCGTGACCGTTGGCCTCTCCAACGACCGCAGTCCCCAGCGCTTCGACCGTACGCCGACCTCCAGCGTCACGTCGCCGTCCGCGACCGGTTCGGCGATCGCCGCCTGCGCCGGGTCGTACTGGAACCACGCCGTCCGCGGCAGCGCCGCCACGACCAGGTCGATGTCCGGATCCACCGCCTCCGGAACCCGCAAGCGGTACGTCGTACCCTGCCCCTCGAACAGCACGTCCGCGTCCAGCTCGGTGTGCACCTCAGGCTGCCCGGTAGGCCGGAAGAACCGCCCCCACGCAGCCAGGAACGCCAACGGCAACCCGAACACGGCCGCATCCGGACGCCGGAACAGTACGGCGACGGCGAGCAGCACCGCAGCGACGCAGACCGCCCGGATCTGCGCGTGCGTCGGCCGCCACCTCATGCGCCGGCAGTGCCGACGACGGTCGGCGGCGCCGCGACCGAACCGAGCACCGCCCGTACCACCGTCGCGCCCGTGACCTCGTGCAGCCACAGCTCCGGCCGCACCGTGATCCGATGCGCCAACGCCGGCACCGCAACGGCCTTCACGTCCTCCGGTACGACGTAGTCGCGACCCTTGATCACCGCGTAGGCCCGAGCAGTCAGCAGCAACGCCAGCGAGCCACGCGGCGACGCACCGACCAGCACCTGCGAGTCCCGTCGCGTGGCCGCGGCGAGATCGACGCAGTACTGACCGACCGTGTCGTCGACCGTCACCGTCTCGACCGTGCGTTGCGCGGCGAGCAGTCCGGCGGCGTCCGTCACCGCGTCGACGGTCTGGTCCTCGCGGCGGCGGCTCATCCGGCGGCGCAGTACCTCCCACTCCTCCGCGGGGCTCGGGTAGCCGAAGCCGATCCGCAGCATGAAGCGGTCGAGCTGTGCCTCGGGCAACGGATACGTGCCCTCGTACTCCACCGGGTTCGCGGTGGCGAGCACGTGGAACGGGCTGGGCAGCGGGAACGTCTGCCCCTCGACCGTCACCTGGTGCTCCTGCATCGACTCCAGCAGCGCGGCCTGCGTCTTCGGCGGCGTCCGGTTGATCTCGTCGGCGAGCAGCAGGCCGGTGAAGATCGGGCCCGGCCGGAAGACGAACTCGGACTCCTTCTGGTCGTACACGAAGGCACCGGTCACGTCCGACGGCAGTAGGTCGGGCGTGAACTGTACGCGGCGGAACTCCAGCCCCAGTGCCTGCGCGAAGGACCGCGCGGCCAGCGTCTTCGCCAGGCCCGGGTAGTCCTCCAGCAACACGTGCCCGCCGGCCAGGATGCCCGCCAGCACCAGCTCCAGCGCGTCGGCCTTGCCGACCACGGCCTGGCTGACCCGCTCCAGCACCTGCCGGCTCAGTGCGGACACCTCATCGAGGGTCAGCTCGGCATCAGTCGCGGTATCGCTCACGGATATCCCTCACAGGTTCTCGATGGTGTGAATCGCGTACTCGATGTCGTCGAGGGACGCGGTGCGCTGGCCGTCGCCGCTGATCAGCTGCCAGAGACGGTCCCCGGTGATCGCCCGGGCCCGCTCGGGCTCGGTCTCGGGATCGACACCGTGCCGGTGCACGAGGCGGTCGGTGGTCAGCTCGAGCAGCAACGGCCGGACCCGGCGCGCGAACGTCCGCGAGCCTTCACCGGCCCGCCGCTCACGGCTCGACTCCTGCAACCAGGTGGCGATGAACTGGGTCCGGTTGTCGTTGGCACGGACCCGCAGCGCGGCCAGCCGTTCGTCGTACCGTCCCGGCCAGCTGGTCTCCAGGACCTGCGGTACGAGCAACCGGATCGCCAGCGACCCGACTCCGATCGCGAGCGCGGCCATCACGAACCAGAGCGGCTTCGGCGCCATCCCGGCGGCGCCGAAGACGCCGACCAACAGCAGACTTCCCAGCACGGCCAGCCCGAGATGCTGGACGAGCAACTTGTTCGGCAGCAGCGAGCGGGACCGTTTGACCTCGGGCGGCGGCCCCTTCTCCTCCAACGGCGTCCAGCGGTACGACGTCATCCGGCCACCTCCGCCTGCTCGGGGCGAGCCACCGCGAGTTCCTCCCGCAACCGGAGCAACGCCGCGCGGGCCTCCGTCCGCGCCTGCTCGCTCGACCCATGCGTGGAGTACCGCGCCTCGCGGTACAGCTCACCGAGCCGGACCAGCTGCGGCTCGGAGATCCCGCCGACGCCGAGCACCCGCACGGTGAACTCGGCCGGCGTCTCGGACGCCTCCCGCGGTACGCCGGCCGACGCGGCCGCCTCCTCCAGCGCCACCCAGCACGCCACCACCGCGTCCGTCGCAGTGCCGCTGTCGATCCGGGCCAGACCCGCGTCGACCGCCTCGACAAGCCGCTCGGTCTTCACCCGTTCCCAGTCGGTGTCCTCAGGCTCCGTCTTCGGCAACCGGATCTTGCGCACGACCCGGACGATCGCCACAACGACGAGGACCACGACCGCTGCGACGACCAGGTACGCGAACGCCTGCCAGAGCGCCTGCAGCCAGGCCGGCGGCTCGGTCGGATGACTCTGGGCAGTAGGCGTCCCGAACGTGGCCGACGGCGCCGTCTGGGTCGGGGTGATGGTCGGCAGTGGGCGCGGGGTGGACCGCAGCGTGCTGTCGCTGACCGGGCGAACGGGGCCGCCGGCGGACGCGAGCACGACGAAGCCGGCCACCACGACTCCCACGGCCACAACGGCGGCCACCGCGAGCGCACCCCTACGCTGCGTCTGCATCCCGGCAGGCTACCCCCTCAAAAGCCAGTATCCAGGAAAGGAAGCCGAGATGTGGAAAACGCTTGCGCTGTCGCGGCCAGCGCACCGGCCGTGTGCTCGGCGACCAGACCGGCCCGGCCCAGCCTCTCCAGCGACGGACGTCCGAGGTAGACCGCGCCGAGGTCGCGGACATCCAGCGTGAGGTCGGCGTCCCGGGACACCGACTCACAGGTCGCGCCGTCGGGTCCACCGACCAGGTGCCAGCGGCCCGCGTTCCACGGCAGGAAGTCGTCGGCCACCTCGATCACCACGTCGACGTCGCGCGCGTACGTGCGGCCCGCGAGCGCGCGGCCGACATCGACCGGCCGGATCCACAGGCCGTCGCGCGTGATCGGCGACGGCGCCCGCGGATCGAGCAGCAGGTCGAGCAGCGGATCGTCGGACGCGAGCATCTCGCAGTGCGTCTGGCTGAGCAGGTCCGGCTCGAGCAGGTACCGCCACAGCGCGGCATGCGACGCCAGATCCACGGCGTGCACCCGCTGGACGTCGACGTACCCCTTCTCGGCGCGCTTCGTCCGGTAGTACGCGAACCCGGTCAGCTCGCCGTCGCGCTCGGCCACCACGCACCGGAGCTTCGACGCGTTCGCGGTACTGCTCGTGACGTTGTCGCTGATCGCGTACACCTGCCAGCGCTCGTCGTGCTGGAACATGCCCGGTCGCTCCAGCGCCAGCCGGTTCCGCAACTCGGCACAGCGGGCGAGGTTCTCGCGAAGGTCGACGTACCGGATCCGGATGTCGTCGATGCCCGCCACCGGGCGCAACGCGCGGGACACCTTCGGTACGACGATCTCCTGGTGGTCCGCCGCGAGTCCGTACCCGAACCGCGGGTAGATCACCGGCTCGCTCGCGGTGAGGGCCGCCAGCGGTTCGCCGGCCTCGTGCACGGCCGTCAGTTGCGCGCGCATCAGGTCGCGCAGGATGCCACGCCGCCGATGCGTCGGCCGGACGCCGACCATCGTCACGCCCGCGACCGGCAACTGCCCGCCCGGCACCGACATCCGGTGCGAGAACGTGCCGGTGTGCCCGACGAGCTGCCCGTCGTCGATCGCGACCACACTCCGCTCGCGCTCCCAGATCCCTCGCTCGGCCTCGTACTGCGCATCGGTCCACGGCGACGAGAACGCCATGTCCAGGAGCTCCAGGAGGTCGTCCCACTCACCGCTGAACTGCCCGATCTCGATCGCCATGCCTTTTACCTACCAGACGATCGGACCCTCTGGACTGATGAAAACCGTTTTCATATAATGCGGAGATGACCGCCCAGGGGAAAACGCCGTTGTCCTTGCTGGCCGGGCTTTCCGCGACCTTGCGCGAGCCCGTTCTCGAGGCGATGACCGATGCGACCACCGTCGTGGTGACGGTCGCGCAGGACGAGCTGACCGAGCGCGGCGTGCTGTCGTGGCAGGTGCGGGACGCGTCCGGCCCGATCGACGCCGGCGAGTTCGCGGTCGGCGACGACTGCGGCGCGTGCCAGTTGATCGAGTCGCTCGTGCCGCTGCTGGAGACCCTGGTCGCGCGCGGGCACTGGGATCACATCGTGCTCTCGGCGCCGCCCGCGATGGAGGCCCGGCCACTCGTCAGCACCCTCGTCGGCGTCCTGCCGGAGATCGTCGTCGACACGGTCACCTGCGTCGTCGACGCCGTACTGCTGGTCGAGCAGTTGTCCGGTGACGAGTTGCTCGCCGAGCGCGGGCTCGCGCTCGGTCTCCCGGACCGGCGCAACGTCGCGGAGCTGACCGCGCGCCAGATCGAGTACGCCGATGTCTGCGTGCTCGCCAACACACATCGCAGTACGGCGGTCGAGCGACTGGAACACCTGTTGGTCCACCTGAACCCGCGGACCTCGGTGCTGACGACGGACATGGACGGCGTACCAGGCGGACCCGTCGCGCGGACGGGACGGTTCGACTTCGACGCGGCGGAGGCCTGGGCCGGTGAGCTCGCGGCGTCGGACCGGGTGCAACCGAGTGGCGACGGGGTGACGACGGTGCTGTGGCGGTCGACGCGTCCGTTGCATCCGGCCCGGTTGAACGACGCGCTCGAGGACATCGTGCACGGTGTCGTGCGCAGTCGCGGCGTGGTCTGGCTGGCGAACCGGCCGACCCAACGGGTCCGCTGGGAGTCGGCCGGGTACAGCGCGTCGCTCGGGATGCTCGGCGAGTGGTCGGACAGCGAGCACCTGGCCGAGTGCACGGTGGTCGCGACCGGGATGGGCCTCGATCCGGCCCGCCTGCAAGCGGTCCTGGACGCCTGCCTGCTGACCGAGTCCGAGCTGGCGAAGCTGGACTGGCGCGATCTCGAGGATCCGTTCGCCGGGGTCTTCTAACCGAGCAGCGGCAGCCGGTTCGCGTGCGGACCGAGCATGTCCAGGTCGTCCTCGTCCAACGGCACCCGGCCGGTCGCCTTCAGCACGTACGTCGTGGTGTCCCAGCCGATCACGTCCCACGCGTCCGGACCGAACAGTCCGTCCAGCGTGCGCGCGGTGACCTGCAGCCCCTCGGGATCCGGCTCCGGCGCGTCCGGAAGTCCGACGGTCAGGTCCAGGTGATGAACCGTTGCCTCAAGCACCAAAGTGGCGACGAAGTCGAGCGCCGGCAACACGTGCCCCTGGGTCTCGACCCGGCGCCCCTTGGTGGCCAGTCCCAGCGCGGCCGCGCGGACCGCGGCCTCGGACACCTCCCGCCAGTGCTGCACGAGCAGACCGGGCCTGCGGTACGACGCCGCGACGCCGCGCACGAAGCTCGTGTCCACGTCGCCCTCGGGCTGCGGCGGGAAATCGGTCCAGTACGTGACGAAGTCCCGGTCGGGCTCGGCCACGGCCGGGCTGGCGAACGCGATCAGCGCGCGCTGGGCGTCGTACAGCAGATGCACCAGGAGCGGGCCGACCGGCATGCCGGGGCAGCGGGTCTCGCGCTGGAAATCCGCGTCGCTCAGCCCCTGCACGGTTTCGGTCAGCCGCCCGTAGGTCCGGCCCAGCGTGCTCGCCAGTCCGCGCGGCAACGCGCCGCGCTCGGGTGCTTTCATCCCGGCCCTCCTCGGTGTGCTCGTCTCCGAACCTAACCCGAGAACCGGTCGAGGTGTTCCGTCAGGACCGCGCGGTTTCCAGGTGCGCGGCGGCGATCGCCTCGAGGTGGCTGAGATCCGAGGCGACAGTCGCGAAGCTGTACCCCTGCTCCAGCCGCCGCTTCGCCGACTCCCCGTCGAAGGTGTGGATGCCGGCCGCGATCCCCGCCTCCCGCGCGGTCCGCGCGATCAACGCGACCGCTTCCTCGAACGGTCCGTCGACATCCGGGTCGCCCGGGAACCGCGCGCCCAGCGCGAGGCTGAGGTCCGAAGGCCCGACGTACACGCCGTCGAGGCCGGGGGTCGCGCAGATCTCGGCGACGTTCGCGAGGCCGAGCGGGGTCTCGATCATCGCCAGCACCACGGTCGCGTCGTTGCTCTCGGCCGGCACCGGTCCGATCCGCAGCGCGGCCCGCATCGGACCGAACGACCGCACCCCGACCGGCGGGTACTTCGCCGCGCGCACCGCCCGGGCCACGTCGTCCGCACTGTCGACCAACGGCACGATCACCCCGGTCGCCCCGGCGTCCAGCGCCCGCCCGATCGGTGTCGGGTCGTTGGCCTCGACCCGCACCAGCCCGACCGACGGCCGCGGGCCGATCGCCGAACCCGCGTCGATCGCCAGCAGCCCGTTGACGAGGCCTTGGTACCCGATCAGGCCGTGTTGCCCGTCCAGCACGACGTAGTCGTACCCGAGCCGCCCGATCCGCTCGGCCGCCGCCGGCGAATCCAGCGTGATCCAGTACCCGACCAGCTTCTCGCGACCCCGAACCTTCAGCGCGAAATCGTTTGCACTCATGGCTCGGACCCTATCTACACCGGCGGTACGCCGTGCCTGCGGTGCGAGAACGTCCGGTCCTTGGACTGCGCGGCGGCCAGCCGGGCGATCAGGTCGGTCCGCAGGCTCTCGGGCTCGACGATCGCGTCGATGACCAGGTCCGCGGCCAGCCGGAGGATATCGATGTCGGTCTCGTACTCCTCGCGGAGCTTGGAGACGTACTCGACCCGCTCGCCCTCGTCGGCGATCTCCTGGATCTTGTTGTAGTACACGGCGTTGATCGCCGCCTCTGGTCCCATCACCGCGATCTTCGCGGTCGGCAGCGCGACGCACGCGTCCGGCGAGAAACCCGGCCCGCACATCGCGTACAGCCCGGCGCCGTACGCCTTGCGGACGATCACCGACACCGTCGGCACGGTCGCCTCCGACACCGCGGTGATCATCTTCGCGCCGTGCCGGATGATGCCCGCCCGCTCGACCTCACTGCCGATCATGAACCCGGGCACGTCACACAGGTAGACCAGCGGCACGTTGAACGCGTCGCACAGCCAGATGAACCGCGCCGCCTTGTCCGCCGAGTCGACGAACAGGACGCCGCCCTTCACCGCCGGCTGGTTCGCGACGATCCCGACCACCTGACCGGCCAGCAGCCCGAACCCGACCACCAACTCCGGCGCGTACGCCGGCTTGATCTCGAAGAACGTGTCCGCGTCCAGGACCGCGTCGATCACGTCGTGGATGTCGAACCCGATACTCTCCTCGGCCGGCACCAGGTCCCGGGTGAAGTCCCGGGCCGGCTCGGCGGCGTCGTACGACGGGGGTCGCGAGCGCCACGAACCGGGCAGGTAGGAGAAGTACTGCTTCGCCAGCTCGATCGCCTCGGTGTCGTCGCTCGCCAGCAGGTCACCGCAGCCGGAGACGCTGGTGTGCATCCGGGCGCCGCCCATCTCCTCCAGCGTGACCTTCTCGCCGACGACCATCTCGGCCATCCGCGGCGAACCGAGGTACATCGAGGCGTTGCCGTCGACCATGATCACGATGTCGCAGAACGCCGGGATGTACGCGCCACCCGCGGCCGACGGGCCGAACAGGCAGCAGATCTGCGGGACCTTGCCGGACAGCGCGACCTGGTTGTGGAAGATCCGGCCCGCGCCGCGGCGGCCCGGGAACAGCTCCACCTGGTCCGTGATCCGCGCGCCCGCGGAGTCGATCAGCCAGAAGATCGGCAGCTCGTCGCGGAGTGCGACCTCGGTGATCCGGACGATCTTCTCGACCGTCCGGGCACCCCAGGAGCCGGCCTTCACGGTCGGGTCGTTCGCGACCAGCAACGCCGGCCGGCCGTCGACCAGGGCCCGGCCCGTGACCACGCCGTCCGCGGGCAGGCCAGGCTTCAGTGCGTTGGCGAGCTGCGCGTCCTCGACGAAGCTGCCCTCGTCGACGAGCAGCGCGATCCGGTCGCGGACGTACAGCTTGTTCTGACTGTCCAGCTTCGCCTTGGCCTTCTCCGGCGGAGCGAGCGTGGCCTCCCGAGCGACCTTGACCTCGGTCCAGTGGTCGTGCGTCATACCTGCATCATTCCACCGGGAGACCGAGGGACCGGGCGATCAGCATGCGCTGCACCTCCGACGTACCCTCGCCGATCTCGAGGATCTTGGCGTCGCGGTAGAAGCGGGTGACCGGATACTCCTCCATGAAGCCGTAGCCGCCGAAGACCTGGGTGGCGATCCTGGTAGCGGTCACCGCGGACTCGGTCGCGTACAGCTTGGCAACGGACGCCGCCTGCTTGAAGTCGGCCATCGAGGCGCCGGCGTCCTTCAGCGCCGCAGCGCGGTAGACCAGAAGCTCGGTGGCGTCGGCCATCACCTTCAGGTCGGCGATCTGGAACGCCACGCCCTGCTTGCGGCCGATCGGTCCGCCGAAGGTCTGCCGCTCACCGGCGTACTGGACCGACATCTCGAGGCACGCGCGGATGCAGCCGAGCGCGACGGCCGCGATCGCCACCCGTCCGTCGTCGAGCGTGGCCAGGAACTGCCCGAACCCCTTACCGCGCTGACCGAGCAGGTTCGCCTCGGGGACGCGGCAGTTCACGAAAGACAGCGGGTGGGTGTCGGACGCGTGCCACCCGAGCTTGTCGTACGCCGCTTCCGCGGTGAACCCCGGCGTACCGGTCGGGACGATGATCGTGGAGATCTCCGGCTTACCGTCCGGACGCTCCCCGGTGCGCGCGGTGACCGTGACACAGGACGTGATCGACGAGCCGGAGTTGGTGATGAACTGCTTCGAGCCGTCGATCACCCACTCGCCGCCGTCGAGCACCGCGCGGGTCTTGGTGGCGCCGGCGTCCGACCCGGACTCCGGCTCGGTCAGGCCGAACCCGGCCAGCGTGCGGCCCGCGACCAGGTCGGGCAGCCAGGTGGCCTTCTGCTCGTCGGTGCCGTAGGTGAGGATCGGGTTGATCCCCAGCCCGACCGCCGCCTCCAGCGTGATGCCCATCGACTGGTCGGCGCGGGAGATCTCCTCGATCGCCACGCACAGGCTGGTGAAGTCGCCGCCGGCGCCGCCGTACTCCTCCGGCGCGGTCAGCCCGAACAGCCCGAGGCGCCCCATCTTCTGCACGACCTCCACCGGGAAGTAGTGCTTGCGATCCCACTCCGCGGCGTGCGGCGCGATCTCCGCCTCGGCGAAGTCCCGGACGCTACGGCGGAACTCCTGATGCTCCGCGGACAACTCGAACATGCGGCACCCCTTCGTGCTTGACGCTTACGTAAACGTAAAGCACGCTAGGCCCATGCACAACAGCCAGGTGCCGTCGGAGACCTGGTCGATCGCCGAGCTGGCCGCCGAGTACGACGTCAGTCTCCGCACGATCAGGTTCTACGAGGACCGCGGCCTGCTCTCCCCCGAACGCCGCGGTACGGCACGCGTCTACCACTCGCGCGACAAGGTCCGCCTCGGCCTGATCCTGCGCGGCAAGCGGCTCGGCTTCTCGCTCGGCGAGATCGCGAAGATCGTCGACATGTACGACGCCGAGCCCGGCGAGGAAGGCCAGCTCGTCTACCTCCTGGAGCAGATCGCGCACCGCCGCGCCGAGCTGGAGCAACGCCGCCAGGACATCGAGGACGCCCTGAAGGACCTCGCCGAGGTGGAGGCCCGCTGTCAGGCCGACCTCGAGGCGCTGCGCACGCGCTGAATCTCCCCCGGGCGGGCGTCGCCCCAGCACAATCTTCCCGGCCTGGTCTCCCCCAGTACGGACGATGGGCGGGAGGCGACGCCGGGATTACCGTGAGGAACGGGGCCGCCGTCCATGCGACGGAGGGAGAACTCGTGAGCGAGACCGGTATGACAGCGCCATCGACCGGCACCGAGCGGCCGGCGTACGCGCTGGACGCGGCCGCGGTGATCGCCGCGGCCGGGTCCGACGCGACCGCCGGATTGTCCGGATCCGCGGCGGCCGATCGGCTCTCGTCGTACGGCCCGAACGAGATCGCGGCCGAGAAGCCGCCCTCGATCTGGGCAGTCGCGCTCGCCCAGGTCCGCGACCCGATGAACCTGATGCTGATCGCCGTCGTGGTGGTCAGCCTGCTGATCGCCGAGATCTCCACCGCGATCCTCGTCGCCCTGCTGATCCTGCTGAACATCGGTCTCGGCACCCGCCAGGAGCTGACCGCGCGGGCCAGTGTGGACGCGCTGTCCAAGATGCAGGTGCCGCAGGCCCGGGTGACCCGCGACGGCGACGTCACGCTGGTTCCCGCCACCCAGTTGGTCCCGGGCGACCTGGTCGAGGTCGAGGCCGGCGACATCGTGCCGGCTGACGGACGGATCGTCCGGTCCGCGACGCTGGAGGCACAGGAGGCGGCGCTCACCGGCGAGAGCGCCCCGGTCGCCAAGGACGCCGGCGCACTCGCGGGCGACGACGTCTCGCTGGGCGACCAGACCGACATGCTGTTCCAGAACACCTCGGTCACCCGCGGCACCGGCACGATCTTGGTCACCGCGACCGGGATGCAGACGCAGATGGGCCAGATCGCGGAGATGCTCACCTCGGTGAAGCGCACCCGATCGCCGTTGCAGCGCGAGCTGGACTCGCTGACGAAGGTCCTCGCGATCATCGCCTGGGGCGCGGTCGCGGTGATCGTGATCGCCGGGCTGATCCGCGGCGTTCCGGGCAAGGACCTGCTGCTGCTCGGTACCGCGATGGCGATCTCGGCGATCCCGACCGGTATGCCGGCGTTCGTGTCCGGCCTGCTCTCACTGGGCGCGAAGGAGCTGGCCACGTCCAAGGCGGTGGTGAAGAACCTCACCGATGTCGAGACGCTCGGCGCGACCAGCGCGATCAACACCGACAAGACCGGGACGCTGACGCTGAACCAGATGATGGTGTCCACGCTGTACGCGAGCGGATCCTGGTTCACCGTCGACGGCGAGGGCTACCGCAAGAGCGGCGCGATCCGTTCGGTGGCCGGCACCCCGGTGCCCGACTTCAGCCGCCTCGGTCTCGGGCTGGCGCTCGACAGCGACGCGGTCGTCGACGACGACGGGTCGGTGATCGGTGACCCCACCGAGGCGGCGCTGGTGGTGCTGGCCGCGAAGCTCGGCATCGACGCGGAGCAGACCCGCCAGGCGTACCCGCGGCTGGCCGAGGTCCCGTTCGACTCCGAGTACAAGTTCATGGCGACGTTCCACCGGGCGACCGTCGACGGCGTGGAGCACCTCATCGAGCTGGTCAAGGGAGCGCCGGACGTCGTCGTCGCGCGGTGTACCCAGGCCGGTGGCCCGTTGAGCGGCTCGCAACTGCCGATCGCGGAGGCACGCGCCGGGATCGACGACGCCAACCTGCGGATGGGACAGCAGGGCCTGCGGGTCCTCGCGTTCGCCGCCCGCCTGGTCGCCGACGACGAACAGGCCGCGATGACCAGCGATCCGATGTCGCTGACCCAAGGCCTGTCGTTCGTCGGACTGGCGGGCATCATCGACCCGCTGCGGGCAGAAGCCAAGGACGCGGTCCGCACGGCGCTCACGGCCGGCATCGACGTACGGATGATCACCGGTGACCACGCGATCACCGCGCAGGCGATCGGGGGCGAGCTCGGCCTCGGTCCGGGAGCGGTCAGCGGCACGGAGTTGCAGGCGATGAGCGACGACGAGCTGAAGCAGCGGCTGCCGCAGTTGCACGTGTTCGGGCGGGTCACGCCACAGGACAAGTTGCGGCTCGCGCGGGCCATGCAGGAACTCGGGCTGATCGTGGCGATGACCGGTGACGCGGTCAACGACGCGGCCGCGCTCAAGCAGGCCGACATCGGGGTCGCGATGGGAACCGGGAGCGAGGTCACCAAGCAGGCCGCGCGGATGGTGCTCACCGACGACAACTTCGGCACCCTCGTCCACGCCGTGGAGATCGGCCGCCGCGTCTACGACAAGGTCGTGTCGTACGTGCGGTACCAGATGACGCAACTGCTGGCGCTGGTCCTGCTGTACCTCGCCGCTTCGGTGTTCGACATCAACCAGGGCGTGGCGATGACACCGTCGATGGTGCTGTACCTGCTGTTCGTCGCCACCGCGGTGGGAGTGGTGATCATCGCGGTCGACCCGGGCGATCCCGACGTGATGCACCGGCCGCCGCGCGATCCCGCCGTACCGATCACGAACCGGGGTGCGGTGACGATGTGGCTCGGCTATGCCTTGGTGCTGTTCCTGGCCGCGCTCGGTCCGCTGGTCGCGGGACCGGACGATCCGAGCCCCGACCACCCCAGCGCGTCGATGACCATGACGTTCGTGGTGCTGGGGCTGGGGACGATCTTCAACGCGCTCGTCAACCGGCGCGACCCCGCCAGCGGCCTGGCCGCACCGATCGTCAAGGCCGTGGGGATCGGACTGATCTCGTTCGTCCTGCTCTTCCTGGGTACGCAACTCCCGACGCTCCAGCACGGGCTGCTCACCCAGACCCTGAGTCCGCGCCAGTGGCTCACCTGCGCCGGCCTCGCCGCGATCCTGCCGATCGTCGTCGAGGTGGCCAAGGCGATCAGGAGGCGCCGGAACCCGCGCCCGGCGACGCTGAGCCCGGAGTACGCCGTCGCGCCGCAACGGGCCCGCAGCAGGTCCGAGGTCAGGGGGAACGCATGACATCACGGGAGCAACGGATCGCCGATTTCATCGAGCCGCTCCGAGTCGACCCCGGCTCGAAGGTCAGGCTGGCGAAGGACTTCGACCCGGCCTTCCGGGGCACCGTCCACTCCAAGAAGAAGGGCCGGCAACTGCTGTCCGAGGGGACCGAACTACTGGCCGAGTACCAGGCGAAGCTGTACGCCCAGCACACCCACGGCGTACTCGTGGTCCTGCAGGCGCTCGATGCCGGCGGCAAGGACGGGACCATCCGGCACGTGATGACCGGGGTCAACCCGCAGGGTGTCGATGTGCACGGCTTCAAGGTGCCGTCCAGCGAGGAGCTGGATCACGACTATCTGTGGCGCTACGGGCTGCAACTTCCCGAGCGCGGCAAGATCGCGATCTTCAACCGCTCGCACTACGAGGAGGTGCTCGTCGTCCGCGTGCATCCGGAACTGCTCGAGCGCCAGCACCTGCCGCGGAGCGCCCGCGGCAAAGGGGTCTGGCGGCGACGGTTCCACGAGATCAACGAGTGGGAGCGGACCCTCAGCCGCAACGGCACCAAGATCGTCAAGCTGTTCCTGAACCTGTCGAACGAGGAACAGCGGATCCGCTTCCTGCGGCGCATCGACCTCCCGGACCACAACTGGAAGTTCTCCGCGGCCGACGTCCGCGAACGGGAGTACTGGGACTCCTACCAGCGGGCGTTCTCGAAGATGCTGTCCAACACCAGCACCCGGTGGGCGCCCTGGTACGTGATCCCGGCCGACCGCAAGTGGTACGCGCGGATCGCCGCCGCGGCGGTGATCGCCAACGCGCTGATCGAGCTCGATCCGCGGTTCCCGACCATCGACAGCGATGCGCGCCGGCGGCTGCTGAAGATCAAGGAGACTCTCGAGGCGCAGTCGCCGGCGGGCGCCGCGCCCGACCCGTTCGAAGCCGGCTAGGCCGCGATGGCCACGCCGACCGCCCGTCCCGAGGACGAACCGCCGCGATGGCGGGAGTTCGTTCCCGGAGTCGAGCTGGCCAGGTCGTACCAGCGATCGTGGTTGCCGAAGGACGTCGTCGCCGGCCTGGTCCTGTCGGCGCTGCTCGTACCGCAGGGGATGGCGTACGCCCAACTCGCCGGACTGCCACCGGTGACCGGTCTCTACACCTCGATCCTGTGCCTGCTCGGCTATGCGGTCTTCGGTCCGTCCAAAGTGCTGGTGCTCGGCCCCGATTCGTCACTGGGACCGATGATCGCGGCGACGATCGCGCCGCTGCTGCTCGCGAACGGTGACCCGGAGCGGGCGATCGCGCTCGCCTCGATGCTGGCCTTGATGGTCGGCGTGGTGATGGTCGTCGCCGGACTGGCCCGCTTCGGGTTCGTCGCGGACCTGTTGTCGAAGCCGACCCAGATCGGCTACCTGAACGGGCTCGCGCTGACCATCATCGTCGGTCAACTGGCGAAGCTGTTCGGGTTCTCGGTGGATGCCGACGGGCTGATCGCCGAGTTCCGGGCCTTCGTGTCGGGGCTCGCGGACGGGAAGGCGAACGCGACGGCCGCGGCCCTGGGAGTCGCATCGCTGGCCGGCATCCTGCTGCTGAACCGGTTCCTGCCCAAGCTCCCGAGCGTCCTGATCGTCGTCGTACTGGCGGCCGTCGTGGTCGGCGTGTTCGACTTGCAGTCGCACGGTGTCGACACCGTCGGCGTACTGCCCGAGGGCTTCCCGCCGTTCACGATTCCGCACGTGAGCTGGGGTGATCTGCCACCACTGCTCGTGGGCGCGCTGGCCATCGCCGTCGTCGCGCTCGCGGACACCATGTCCACGGCCTCCGCGTTCGCCGCCCGCCGTGGCGAGCGGGTCCACGGGAACCAGGAGATGATCGGCATCGGCACCGCCAACCTCGCGGCCGGGCTCTTCCAGGGCTTCCCGGTCAGCACCAGCGGATCGCGAACAGCGGTAGCCGAGCAGGCCGGGTCCAAGTCCCAGGTGACCGGTGTCGTCGGCGCCGCGACCATCACCGTGGTGCTGCTCTTCGCGACCTCGGTGATGCAGTACGTACCGCAGCCGACCCTGGGCGCGATCGTGATCGCCGCCGCGTTGTCGCTGGCCGACCTCGCCGGGACCCGCAGGCTCTGGCACCAACGCCGCACGGAGTTCTGGCTGTCCATCGCCGCGCTGCTCGGCGTCGCGTTGCTCGGTGTACTGCCCGGCATCCTGATCGCGGTCGCGCTGTCGATCCTGAACGTGTTCCGCCGGACCTGGTGGCCGCACCAGGCCGAACTCGGCCGGGTGCAGGGCGTCGCGGGTCTACATGACACCAGGAGCTACCCCGACGCGGACCTGCTGCCCGGCCTGGTCGTCTACCGTTTCGACGCGCCGCTGATCTTCGCGAACGCGCGGATGTTCGGCGAGAAGATCCGTGAGCTGGCCGAGGACGATCCGGACCTGCAGTGGATCATCGTGGCCGCGGAGCCCATCACCGACGTGGACACGACCGCGTCCGACATGCTGCAGGAGCTGGACGGATGGCTCAACGAGCGCGGCATCTCGCTGGTGTTCGCGGAGATGAAGGATCCGGTGCGCGCGAAGATCGAGCGCTACGAGCTGACCCGGACGATCGACCCGCGGCACTTCCTGCCGACCCTGGACGAGGCCGTCGCCGAGTACGTCCGGCAGACCGGCGCGACCTGGCGCGCACCGGACAACCGGGGAGTCACCCGCCCGTCAGACGGCGACCGCTGACGTTCGGACGGCCGCGTCGTAGCGATGCAGGGCGAGTTCGGCCAGCCGCGGGTCGGCGCCGAGCGGCGGGCTGACGAACCGCGACCCGGCCAGTCGGCGGACCCGGCCGGCGAAGAACCCAGGGGCCAGCAGGTACGTCGCCACCGCGACGCGCCCGCGCCCGCGGGACAGGACCGCCGACAGGCGTTCGCCGGCCCCGGAAAGGTAGCCGACGGCAACGGGTCTGGCGATGCGCCGGGCCAGCAGCTCCGCCGTCTCCTCGCAATCCATCAGTGCGCGCGGGTCGGACGAACCCGCCGCGGCGAGGACGACCTGATCGACGCGGGACAGATCCCCGAGGCGATCGGCCAGGATGTCGGCGAGGACGGGATCCGGCCCGAGGGCGGCCGCCGCACGAAGCTTGTGCGGACAGCGAGCAGCTTCGGCGGCGATGTCGACGTACACGTGGTAGCCGGAGCTGAGCAGGAGCGGCACGAGGACGGCTTCGTCGGCATCCGTCGCTACCCGGCGCGCGAGTTCGGGAAGGGCCGGCCGCAGGAGGTCGACGAAGCCCAGCGAAACAGGCAGATCCGGCCGCCGGCGCGCCATCTCGCGCACCAGCTCGTGGACCACCGCGATCCCGGCTGGATCCGCGGTGCCATGGGCGACTGCGACGAGGTCGGTCATGTGGGGACTCCCGCGGGTTCGACGGCCAGGCGGTAACCGCGGCGGACCACCGTGCGGACCAGTTCGGGGCGGCCGACGGCGGTCCGCAGCCGGTTGACGGTGACCTCGACCGCGTGGACGTCCTCCGCACCGGGCAGGACGGCCAGCAGTTCCGGCCGTGAGACCACGTCCCCGCCGGCAGCGACCAACGCGGCCAGTACGGCGCGCGGC
Organism: Kribbella sp. NPDC004875; assembly: GCF_042873375.1. Taxonomy (NCBI): domain Bacteria; kingdom Bacillati; phylum Actinomycetota; class Actinomycetes; order Propionibacteriales; family Kribbellaceae; genus Kribbella; species Kribbella sp. NPDC004875. Next base: position 12,565 of record NZ_JBIALI010000006.1, on the reverse strand, counting down.
CCCGGCCCGAGCGGCAGTACGACACCGTCGAGCACCGCAGCGCCACCGCGAATCACCAGCAGACCGAACTCGGTCTCGATCGACCGCGCGTTGTCATCGGTGAGCCGGTCGGTGACGATCCGGATCAGCGCACCGAGCCGGTACCGATCCGGAACCAGCGGCTCCAGCCCGAGCGCCACGAACGGCCCGGCGGTCACCGGGCCGACGCAGGCGTTCAGCACGCGCCCCGTGCGCAGCGCCGACACCAAGGCGTCGTACTGCCCGTTGAGCGCCGCCGCGTCGAGCATCGCTTGGGCACCGGGTGCCGACGTGTGGACGACCGCGTCCACCGTTCCCGTGCAGATCTGCGAGATCATCCGCTCGACCACCGCCGGGTCGGGCGCCGGACCCCAGCGATACACCTCCAGCCCGCGTACCGACCCCCCGGCCGATCGCAAGGCATCCTGCAGCGCCGGATCCGACAACCCGTGCAGCTGGACAACGATCTTCCGCCCCACGACGCCTTGGGTGCGCAACCAGTCGACCACCTCGGCCGTGGTCTCGGACCGCGCCGACCAGTGCTCCACCAGCCCCGCGGCCCGAATCGCGCCGCGCGCTTTCGGACCGCGCGCCAGGATCCGTGAATGTTCCAGGGTCCCGAGCAGATCCGCCGCCAGTCCGGCGGTGTCGGCCGCCTCGATCCAGCCGCGGAACCCGACCGCAGTCGTCACCACCACGTCGTCCGGCGGGTTCGCGATCACCCGCCGGGTCGCCTCCAGCAGCGCGTGGTCGTCGGCGACCGGGACGATCTGCAGCGTCGGCGCGTGCAGCACCTTCGCGCCGCGCCGTTCGAACGACGCGACCAGGTCCTCCGCGCGCCGGTGCGCGGTGATCGCGATCGTGCAGCCGCTCAGCGGGCCGGACCTAGTGCTCACCGGTACCCACCACGACCTGACCGTCGACGATCCGCACCGGGTACACCGGCAACGACGTCTCCGGGTCGTCCAGGCACACCCCGGTGCGCAGGTCGAACACCTGCTTGAACATCGGCGACGCCACCGTCGGTACGTCACCGCGGCTGCCGACGATGCCTCGCGACATCACGTTCGCCCCGCTGAACGGATCCTGGTTGCCGATCGCGAACACCTGACCGTCGTGGGTGCGGAACAGCGCGATCTGCGCGTCCCCGAGGAGCGCGGCGGCACCACGCTCGGGGAGCAGGACGTCGTACCGGCAGATCACTGTCGAGCTCACGGCTGTGACGCTCATCGGCGTACCTCCAATCGGGGGCCGGCCAGCAGCACCGGCTCCAGCTGCCCGCGCTCGGCCGGGGTGGCCGGGCGCGGCTGGTTGCGCTCGACCACATACCGCAGGTCGGCGTCCGGCTGGTCCGGCGCGTTCACGAACGACACGAACCGGGCCAGCTTGTCGGGGTCGTTCAGGGTCGCCCGCCACTCGTCGACGTACGAGTCCACGTGCTTGGCCATCGCGGCGTCCAGATCGGCGGCGATGCCGAGGCTGTCGTTCAGTACGACGTCCTGGACGTGCGCGAGCCCGCCCTCGAGCTCGCGCATCCAGACCGCCGTCCGCTGCAGGCGGTCGCCCGTGCGGATGTAGTACATGAGGAACCGGTCGATCGCCTGGAAGAGTTCCTCGTCGCTCAGGTCCGACGCGAGCAGCTCGGCGTGCCGCGGCGTCATCCCGCCGTTGCCGCCGACGTACAGGTTCCAGCCCTTCTCGGTCGCGATCACGCCGACGTCCTTGCCGCGCGCCTCGGCGCACTCCCGGGCACACCCGGAGACGCCGAGCTTGAGCTTGTGCGGCGAGCGGAGTCCGCGGTACCGCAGCTCCAGCGCGATCGCCATGCCCACCGAGTCCTGGACCCCGTACCGGCACCAGGTCGACCCGACGCAGGACTTCACCGTCCGCAACGCCTTGCCGTACGCGTGCCCGGACTCGAACCCGGCGTCGACCAGCCGGGCCCAGATCGCCGGCAACTGCTCGATCCGGGCCCCGAACAGGTCGACCCGCTGACCGCCGGTGATCTTCGTGTACAGCCCGAAGTCCCGCGCCACCTCGCCGATCGTGATCAGGCCCTCCGGCGTGATCTCGCCACCGGGAATCCGCGGTACGACGGAGTACGTGCCGTCCTTCTGCATGTTGGCCATCACGTGGTCGTTGGTGTCCTGCAGCGTCGCGCGCTCGCCGTCGAGCACATGCCCAGCCGGGTCGGTGCTGGCCAGGATCGACGCCACCACCGGCTTGCAGATGTCACACCCACGCCCGGTCCCGTGCCGCTCGACGATCTCGCTGAACGTCCGCAGCTCGGTGACCCGGACGACGTCGAACAGCTCGGCCCGGCTCAGCGCGAAGTGCTCGCAGAGCGCCTTGCTGACCTCGACACCGGCCTTGGTGAGCTCGTTGTTGACCAGGTTCTTCACGATCGGCAGGCAGGACCCGCAGCTCGTGCCGGCCTTGGTCTTGCCGCACACCGACTTGATGTCGGTGCAGCCCTCGTCGCGGACGGCGCAGCGGATCTTCCCTGCCGGCACGTTGTTGCACGAGCACACCGGCGCGTCGTCGGGCAGTTCGAGCTGCACCGGCGCGGCACCTTCGGGCAGCAGGAACGCCGCCGGGTCCGCACCGAGTTCGCGGCCGACCATCGGCCGCAGACCGGAGTACGCCGACGCGTCGCCGACCAGGATGCCGCCGAGCAACGTCCGCGCGTCGTCGGACAGCACCAGTTTCTTGTAGACGCCGGCCACCGGGTCGGCGTACACGATGTCCAGGGCGCCCTCGGTCGCGCCGAACGCGTCGCCGAAACTCGCGACGTCGACCCCGAGCAGTTTCAGCTTGGTCGAGGTGTCCGCGCCGGGGAAGGTCGCCGCGCCGCCGAGCAACCGGTCCGCGACGGTCTCGGCCATCGTGTAGCCGGGCGCGATCAGACCCCACACCCGCCCCTCGATACACGCGACTTCGCCGATCGCCCAGACGCCGGGCACCGACGTCCGGCAGGCCTCGTCGACAACCACGCCGCCACGTTCGCCGATCTCGAGCCCGGCCGCCCGGCCGAGCTCGTCACGCGGCCGGACACCGGCCGCGAACACCACCACGTCGGCCGGCAGATCGGGGCCGTCGGCAACGGCCATCGCGCGTGCCGAACCCTGTGAGGTCAGCTTCACCCGCTGGCATTGCGTCGCGGTGAGCACCTCGACGTCCAGTCCCTCGATCAGCCGAGCCAGCGCCGACCCACCGCCCTCGTCGACCTGCAGCGGCATCAGCCGCGGCGCGAACTCGACGACCTTGGTCGCCGCACCCAACGCCCGCAGCGCACCGGCCGCCTCCAGACCGAGCAGACCGCCGCCGACGACGACACCGCTGACCTGCTTGCCCTCGGACTTCAACCGCTCCACGTAGACCCGGAGCGCGGCGACGTCGTCGATCGTCCGGTAGACGAAGCAGCCTTGCGCGTCGTTGTTCTTCACCGGCGGGACGAAGGCCGCGGAGCCGGTCGCCAGCACCAGTTCGTCGTACCCGACCTGCTCGCCGCGCGCGGTGGTGACGGTCTTCGCGGCGGTGTCGATCGAGCTGATCAGCACGCCCTTGCGCAGGTTCACCGCCGGGTCGTCCCAGAGGTCGGGGTCGCCGAGCGACAGGTCGTGCGGGTCACGGCCGGAGAAGTAGCTGGTCAGTGCTACCCGGTCGTACGGGAGCCGCGGCTCCTCGGCGAACACCGTGATCCGGTAACTGGTCCCGGTGTCGCGTTGCCGGAGTGCCTCGACCAGGCGGTGCGCCACCATGCCACCGCCGACCACCACCACGTGCTTGGCCTTCTTCAGCTCTGCCATCGTCGCCCTCCTGCTCGGGACTGGTTCGGTCTCGCCGCGCCGGAAGCGGTCGAGCAGTTCGCCGACGGCACCGGTGCAACTGCCGCATCCGGTGGTCGCCCGCGTTGTGGCGGCGATGCCGGCGACACTGTCGGCACCCCCACGGAAGGCCGCCTCGATCGCGGCCCGGGTCACGCCGTTGCATCTGCAGACGGCCACAGCCTTCTTCTTCGGCAGCACGGGTGCGGCAAGCAACCCGTCCGCTACCACCGGCGTCCCGCGGTCCGCCAGCAACACCAACTCCGCGGCCACCTCAGGTGCTCCCACCACGACCGCGGACCGCACCACTCCGTCCCGCAGGACGGCCCGCACGTACCGGTTCTCGTCCTCGAGCCGGACGACTTCGCCCGCCTCGTCCATGTCCCCGTTGTCTCCGAGAACCAGGAGATCCAGCCCACCTGCCGTCACCCGCACGACCTCGTGCTCCGCCAGCTCGACGGGCTGCCCGGTCAGGTGCCGCGCCAGCGCTTCCGCGTGGGCCCAGGCGGATTCGACGGTGCCGGTGACCCGGCCGTCGATCTCGGCACAGTCGCCGATCGCGTGCACCCGTTCGTCGTCCGGGCTCGTCAGCGTGCCGTCCACGACGATTCCGGTGCGGACGGTCAACCCGGTCGCGAGCTCGGTCCGCGGACGCACTCCACACGCGACGACGAGCAGATCGGCATCCGTCCCCTCGTACGTGCTGTTGAGTCGTACGTCGACGCCCAGCCGCCGCACCGCTCGCGTCACCCGCCGACCCGCCGATGCGCGAACCGTCTTGTCCAGCAGCGTTCCGCCGTCGTGCACCAGCGTGACCGCGACCCCGCGTTCCCGCAGCGCGCACGCCGTCTCGACGCCGAGCACCCCGCCACCGAGCACGACAACTCGCTGTGACCGCCCGGCCGCCGCGACCAGAGCGCGCGCATCCTCGAAGGACCGCAGCAACAGCCCGCGCCCGGCCCCACGCGGTACGGCACCCGTTGCGAACACGAGATGGTCGTAGGCGTACTCACGACCGTCGGTGTCCACCACCACCCGCCGCGCACGATCCACGCCGGCCACGCGCGTCACCGGCTCGTTGCCAACAGCAACTTCCGCGCGACCGGCGACGTACTCAGTCAGCCGGCTGCGGTTGTACGACGGTTCGTCGCCGAGCAGCGTCACGTCGTACGACGATTCGTCGCCGAGCAATTCGGCCAGCCGCCGACCCGCCGTCCCACCGCCGATGATGACGACCTTCATGCCGGAACTCCCGTCGCCGGAAGGGCAGCGGCGGTGACCTCGACGGCACACGCCTTGAACTCGGGCATCCGCGAGACCGGGTCGAGCGCGTCGTTGGTCAGCTCGTTGACCGCCTCCGCGCCACCGAAGTGGAACGGCACGAACACCGTGTCCGGCCGGACGTCGTCCGTCACGCGCGCCGGCAGCACCATCGAGCCCCGCGCGGTCCGCAACCGCATCGGCCGCCCGTCACCGATCCCGAGCTGCGCCGCCACCCGCGGATGAATCTCGGCGAACACCTCCGGCTCGGCCTCGACCAGCTCAGGAACCCGGCGCGTCTGCGCGCCGGTCTGGTAGTGCTGCAACAAGCGTCCAGTCACCAGGTACATCGGGGCGTCGGTGGTGAGATCGTCCGCCACCGGCCGATGGTCGACGGGTACGACGTGTGCTCGCCCGTCGGCCGTCGCGAAACCGTCGGCGAACAGCCGCGGCGTCCCCGGATGCCCGTTGTGCGGCACCGGCCAGAACAACGCCTCGCCACCGTCCAGCCGGTCCCAGGTGACGCCTGAGTAGTCGGCCTTCCCACCGGCACTCGCCTGCCGCAGCTCCTCGAAAACCTCCGCCGGATCCGTCGAGAACCCCCGAACCCCCAGCCGCTCGGCGACTCCCGCGAACACCGCGAGATCGCTCCGCACCTCACCAGGTGCGGCGATCGCGGCGCGCCGTCGCAGTACCCGCCCCTCGAGGGAGGTCATCGTGCCGTCCTCTTCGGCCCACTGGGTGACCGGGAAGACGACATCCGCGAGCAGCGCGGTCTCCGACGGCACCACGTCGGCGACCACCAGCAAGTCGAGCGACGACAGGCGCTCCCGGACGGATGACAGGTGCGGAGCCGAGACGAGCAGGTTGCTGCCGTGCACGAACAAGGCCTTCGGACCGTTGGCCGTACCCAAGGAATTGATCAGCTCGACAGCACTCTTCCCTGGGCCGGGCAGCTCGTCCGGGTCGATGCCCCACACGCCGGCGACGTACTCGCGGGCGACCGGGTCCGAGATGCTCCGGTAGCCAGGCAGCTGGTCAGCCTTCTGACCGTGCTCCCGACCGCCTTGCCCATTGCCTTGACCGGTGATGCTGCCGTATCCGCTCCCCAGCCGACCAGGCAGCCCGAGCGCCAGCGCGAGGTTGATGCAGGCCGTGACGGTGTCCGTCCCCTTGCTGTGTTGCTCCGCTCCGCGCCCCGTGAGGACGAACGCGCCGGCGCCACCGTTCACCGGCGCAGCGGCCGCCAGGACCCGCGCGGCTCGGCGAATCGTTGCGGCCGGTACACCCGTCACCCGTTCCGCCCGCTCGGGCCACCAGGAGGCCGTGGAGCGGATCAGGGCATCCGGATCGTCGGTGCGGTCGTTGAGGTAATCGCGGTCCGCCAGGCCTTCCTGCAGCACGACATGTGTCAGGGCGAGTACCAGCGCCAGGTCGCTGCCCGGAGTCGCCTTGAGGTGAATCCCGGCGTCGTCCGCGGTCAGTCCGGCGGTGGCGGAGCGACGCGGGTCGACGACCAGAAGCCCACCCGCGCCACGTGCACCGTCCAGATGCGCCACTGCGGGCGGCATCGTCTCCGCGAGGTTGCTACCGACCAGCAGCACCGCTCCGGCGGTCCTCAGATCGGCCAGCGGGAACGGCAGTCCGCGATCGATCCCGAAGGCCCGGTTCGTCGCCGCGGCCGCCGACGACATACAGAACCGGCCGTTGTAGTCCACGCTCGCCGTCCGCAGCGCGACCCGCGCGAACTTCCCCAGCGCGTAGGCCTTCTCGTTCGTCAACCCGCCACCGCCGAACACCGCGACCGAGTCCCGGCCGTGGGCGGCTTGCAGAGCCCGGACCCGCTCGGTCACGAAGTCCAGCGCGGCGTCCCAGCTCGTCTCCTCGAGCTCGCCCGCGGCATTGCGGACGAGCGGCACGGTGAGCCGATCCGGCACCGTGAGTACGTCGGGAGCCGTCCAGCCCTTCCGGCACAGCCCACCCCGGTTGGTCGGGAAATCGCGTGGCTGCACCTCCACCGCACCCGGCCGCTCGACCGGGTGCAGCGTGGTGGCGCACTGCAGAGCGCAGTACGGGCAGTGCGTAGGGACTCGCGTGGGCTCAGGCGTCACACGCGCTCCCGGCTGAGCGGGCCGCCCTTGCGCAGGTAGCAGAAGTACGTCACCGCGAGGCACAGCACGTAGAAGCCGCAGAACACGTACAGCGCCGGGATCAGCGAGCCGAAGTGACTGGTGGACATCGCGAACCCGCGCGGTACCAGGAAACCGCCGTACGCGCCGACCGCGGAGGCGATCCCGATACAGGCCGCCGCCTCGCGCCGGGCCCGTCCCGGGTCGTCCGCGGTGGTGAGCCGGAAGACCGCCGGAATCATCCGGTACGTCGATCCGTTCGCGACCCCGCTGGCGACGAACAGCACCAGGAAACTGATCAGGAACGCCGGGAAACTCTCCGCCTTCAACGCCACGATCGCGGAACCGATACCGAGACCCATCACCACGAACGAGCAGACCGTCACCCAGGCACCGCCGACCCGGTCCGCCAGCCGGCCGCCGAACGGCCGCGAGACCGAGCCGACCAGGGCGCCGAGGAACGCGTAGTGCGCCGGCGTGACGTCCGGGAACGTGGTCTTGATCAGCAGCGGGAACGCCGCGCCGAAACCGATGAACGACCCGAAGGTGCCGATGTAGAGGAACGAGATCACCCAGGTGTGCGGGCGCTTGGCGGCGGCGACCGAGGTACGGAACGAGGAGTTCGCGACCGACAGATTCGCCATCGCCTTCCAGGCCCAGACCGCGGCCAGCGCGATCAGCGGCAGCCACATCAGGCCGGACCGGTTCAGCGTCAGGCCGGCACCGGCGACGATCACGATCGGCACCAGCAGCTGCACCACGGCGACACCGAGGTTGCCACCGGCCGCGTTCACGCCGAGCGCGAAGCCCTTCTCCTTTTCCGGGAAGAAGAAGGAAATGTTCGTCATGCTGCTGGCGAAGTTTCCGCCACCGACACCCGCGGTCGCCGCGACCAGCGCCATCAGCCAGAACGGCGTGTCCGGCTGCGTCATGAAGTAGGACAGTCCCAGGGTCGGGATCAGCAGCAGCAGCGCGGAGCACACCGTCCAGTTCCGGCCGCCGAACCGCGGGACCGCGAACGTGTACGGCAGCCGCAGCGTCGCCCCGACCAGGCTCGGCAGCGCGACCAGCCAGAACAACTGGTCGGTGCTGTAGGTGAAGCCGGCCTTCGGCATCGACACCACGACGATGCTCCACAACTGCCACACCGAGAAACCGAGGAACTCGGCGAAGATCGACGGCCACAGGTTCCGCTGCGCGACCGCCCGCCCCTTCGCGGCCCAGAAACCGCTGTCCTCGGGATCCCAGACGTCGATCCAGCGTCCGCGCCGCGGCGCCTCGACCGTGCCCACCGCGCCACTGCCCTCGCGGGTGGCGACGGCCGCTTGTCGTGCCTCGAGCGTCATCGCAAGTCTCCGATCATCCGACCTCATCGATTAGGCCTGGACGTTATGACCGGGGTGTTTCCGCGTAGTCATCTTGTTGTTACGCCGCCGAAACGGCTCCCGCACACCCACCGGCGGATGGTGAGAGATCCCGGGTACTGTGCCCACGTGAACCGGTGGATGTGGCGCGCGGGGATCGCCGCCGTACTGATCGTCTGGCTGCTGCTCGGGTCGCTGGGCGGACCGTCGGTGAGCAAACTCAGCGAGGTCCAGCAGAACGACAACGCCAACTTCCTCCCGAAACAGGCCGAGTCGACGGTGGTGGCCAACGAGTCGGCCAAGTTCGTCGACTCCAAGGCGCTGCCGTACTTCGTGCTGGTGGAGCGCGAATCCGGGATCACCCCGCAGGACCTGGCCAAGGTCAAGGCGTTCATCGCGACGATCCCGGGCCTGGACGTCGGGAACGGGAAGAAGCTCGGCGAGTACCTGGTCGCGCCGGTCGGTGAGCCGGTTCCGTCCCGCGACGGGAAGGCCCTGCTGATCACCGTCCAGACCAACGGCGACCGTGCCGACGAGGTCGCCGGACAGGGCAAGACCGTGCTGTTCACGGTCGCGGACGGACTCCGGAACCAGATCAAGAAAGACCTCACACCCACTGGTCTGCAGGTGTACGTGACCGGCCCCGGCGGCGTGTTCGCGGACTTCGTGGTCGCGTTCAGCGGGATCGACGGGATCCTGCTCGGGGTCGCCCTCGCCGTGGTCTTCGTGATCCTGCTGATCGTCTACCGGAGCCCGATCCTGCCGATCGCCGTTCTGCTCACCGCGGTCTTCGGTCTCGCACTGGCCGCCCTGATCGTCTACCCGCTCGCGAAGCACGGCGTACTCCAGCTGAACGGGCAGAGCCAGGGCATCCTGTTCATCCTCGTCGTCGGCGCCGCGACCGACTACTCGTTGCTCCTGGTCTCCCGGTACAAGGAGGAGCTGCACGACTACGAGAGCAAGTACGAGGCGATGCGGGTGGCCTGGCGGGCGTCGATCGAGCCGATCGCGGCCAGCGCGGCGACCGTCATCCTCGGTCTGCTCTGCCTGCTGCTCTCCCAGCTCGGCAGCACGAAGGGTCTCGGCCCGGTCGGCGCCTTCGGGATCGCCGGCGCCTTCATCGCGGCGATGACCTTCCTGCCCGCGGTCCTGCTCGCGTTCGGCCGCCGGATCTTCTGGCCGGCGATCCCCCGCGTCGACCACGTGCACTCCGCCGACCAGGTCGGCGGACGCCGGCTCTGGGGCCGCGTCTCCGCACTGGTCGGCACCCGCGCCCGCCGGGTCTGGGTGATCACCGCGCTCGCCCTGCTCGCGTGTGCGGCGTTCCTGCCGACGTTCAAGGCGAGCGGCACGTCCCAGGAAGACCTGTTCCTCAACAAGGTCGAGTCCGTCACCGGGCAGGAGCAGCTCGCCAGACACTTCGACGCCGGCGCCGGTACGCCGGTGCAGATCCTCACGCCGGTCGCGCAGGTCGACCAAGTGGTCCAGACCGCGACCAAGGTCGACGGTGTCGGCGCGGCGTCCGCCTCGATCGCACCCGGCGTACCGCCGAAGGTCGTCGACGGCAAGGTCCTGGTGCAGGCCACGCTGACCGTGCCGGCCGATTCGCCCGCGGCGACCAAGGTGGTGAAACACCTGCGGAGCGAGCTGGACACGGTCAACCCGGACATCCTGGTCGGCGGCAACACCGCCATCAACCTGGACGTCCTGGACGCCGCGCAACGCGACCTGCGGGTGATCATCCCGACGATCCTCGCGGTGATCTTCGTCGTCCTGATGCTGCTGCTGCGCTCGCTGGTCGCGGCGGTGCTGCTGGTGATCGCCAACGTGCTCTCGTTCGGGGCGACCGTCGGGGTCAGCGCGGTGGTGTTCAACCACGTCTTCGGCTTCCCGGGCGCCGACCCGGGCATCCCGTTGTACGCGTTCGTCTTCCTGGTTGCCCTGGGCATCGATTATTCGATCTTCCTGATGACCCGGGTACGCGAGGAGGCGCAGGCGTACGACACCCGGCAGGGCATCCTGATGGGGCTGGCCGTCACGGGCGGCGTCATCACCTCGGCCGGCGTCGTACTGGCGGCGACGTTCTCGGCGCTTGCCGTGCTGCCGATCCTGTTCCTGGTCCAGATCGCGTTCATGGTCGCCTTCGGCGTACTCCTCGACACGACGGTCGTCCGCTCGCTGCTCGTCCCGTCGGCCGCCTACGACATCGGCAAGAGGATCTGGTGGCCGAGCAAACTCTCCCGCGCCGCACAAGAAGAGGATGCGTAGCCCGCACTCACCTGAAGAACTTCCGGATGTCGGCGACCAGCAGGTCCGGCGACTGGGTCGCGGCGAAGTGGCCGGGCCGGTCGAAGACGTTCCAGGACACGAGGTTCCGGTGGTCGCGATGGACGAAGCGCCGGATCGGCATGGTGTCCCGGCTGAATTGGGCCAGAGCCACCGGAAAGGTCGTCGGGACCACAGGACCGTCCTGACGGGCGAACTCGTAGTAGATGCGCATCGCTGAGGCGACGGTGCCGGTGAGCCAGTGGATCATCACGTTGGTCAGGATGAAGTCCGGGTCCAGGCCGCCGCGGTAGATCAGGCAATGCCAGCCGAGCAGACCTATCGGCGAATCCGCCAGCGCGTGCGCGAGCGACTGCGGTTGCTGCGCCTGGAGTACGCCGTACGCACTCATGGTCTGCTCGAACTCGCGCTCGTTGTCCAGGGCGGCCTGCTCGTCATCGGTGAGGTTGTCCAGCTCGCCCGGCTCGCCGGCGGGACCGGTGAAGATCTGCGTCACGTGCACCCCGACGACCCGCTCCGGTGCGATCCTGCCGAGCTCGAACGAGACGAAGGTTCCCCAGTCGTTACCGGCCACGCAGTAGCGCTCGTACCCGAGCCGGGCCATCAGCTCCGCCCAGGCCGCCGCGATCCGCCGCGGCCCCCAGCCCCGCTCGGTGGTCGGCCCGGAGAACCCGAATCCCGGTAGCGAGGGAACGACCAGATGAAAGGCCGTCGCCGGATCGCCACCGTGCGCGCGCGGATCGGTCAGCGGTCCGATCACGTCGAGGAACTCGGCAACCGAACCCGGCCACCCGTGGCTGAGGATCAGCGGCCTCGCGTCCGGCTCCGGCGACCACACCTGCAGGAAATGGATCCGCTGGCCGTCGATCACTGTCGTGAACTGCGGGTACCTGTTGAGTCTGGCCTCCCACGCGCGCCAGTCGTACTCCGTACGCCAGTGGGCGACGAGATCCCGCACATACGCCACCGGTACGCCGTAGTCCCACCCTGAATCCGGTAGCTCCTCGGCGAACCGCCCCCGCTCCAGCCGCTGCTGAAGGTCATCCAACTCCCGCTGCGGTACCTCGATACGAAACGGACTGATGGTGTTCATGCTCATCCTTCGCTCATCGGACGCTTTCACAACAAGGTCGTAGCGGCCGGAGCCACCTCGACATTTGCCGCACCCAGTTGGCGCGGGCAGTGCCTCGACCGACGGGATCCCTTACAGGTAAGGGTTTTGTGGATGTCCGGGTTTGGCTGAGCGATCCCGGTGGCATAGAATCGAACACATGTTCGAGAATGAATTGAGTGAGCTCGCGACGGCCGACCTGCTGGAGTCGGCCGCCGCGCACCGCGCGATCGCCAACCGGGCCGACGCGCGGCTGCTGGAGCACGCTCAGATCTACGCCGACCGGTTCCATCCCAGCGCCCGCAACGACAGGCTGCCCGTTCGCGGCCGCCGCGCCGGCGACGGCCGCGAACGATCGGTCGTGCTGGGCGGCGACGGCTGCCCACCGATCATGGAGTTCGCGATCGCCGAGTTCGCCGTCGTCCTCGGGATCTCCCCGATGGTCGGCGCGAGATTCCTCGGCGAAGCGCTCGCCCTGCGGCACCGGTTCCCGTTCACCTGGGCCCGCGTCCAATCCGGCGACGCCACACCATGGAAAGCCCGCCAGATCGCGGCCGCCTGCCGGAAACT
>NZ_JBIALI010000005.1:769088-836717 GCF_042873375.1 Kribbella sp. NPDC004875 | reverse complement strand
AGGAAGACGTTCAACGCCTGTGGACGGGGTTAATGCATCTTTCGGCATTGACTTTCGGCACGCTGTTGAGTTCTCAAGAATCGGACGCACACCGCAGTCTGGCCTTGCAGCCAGGCTCCCGGGGCAACCTGCGTTACTCTACCGGATCAGATCCACCGAGTCAAGTCCCAGTTTTTCTGACCCCCACCCGCGTCTTGCTGGCCGACCCGAGTCCGAAGACACGTTCCGGCTGAGCTAGCCTTTGGGGGTTTTGGAGCGACCGGCCGCTTTCGCGTCCCGCGCCTCGCTTCCAACAAGAAGAACATTACGTGGCTCCCAGGTGGCCGGTCAAATCGGGCCCCGGTGGGCAGCATCACAGGCTTGTAATTTGCCTTCGACAACCTCGATGTGGGAGTGGGCGGCTCCCACATCCGAGCCGTCAGCCCTGGGTCGGTGTCGCCAGAACCCCTGCAAAAGAACGCTTCCCACGCCGCAGCACCAGCACACCACCGGGCAGCAGGTCGTCGGCGGCCGGCACGTACTCCGCGTCCTTCACCTTCTCGTTGTTCAGGTACGCGCCACCTTCGGCGACCGTCCGCCGGGCAGCCGACTTGCTGGCCACCAACCCCGACTTCACCAAGAGGTCGCCGTACGTCGGCATTGGCTCGCCGGCGCCGAGCTCGACATGGGGTGCTTCGCGGAGCGCCGCGACAAGGGTGGAACCGTCTAGTGACGCCAACTCCCCCTGACCGAACAGCGCCTTCGACGCTTCCTGCACCCGCCGAGTCTCCTCGGCCCCGTGGACCAAGGTCGTCACGTCCTCCGCCAGCACACGCTGCGCTTCCCGCGCCTGCGGTCGCTCAGCAGTCGCCTGCTCCAGCGCAGCCATCTCCTCCGCTGTACGGAAGGTGTAGAACCGCACCAGCTGCATCACGTCGCGGTCGTCGCTGTTGAACCAGAACTGGTAGAACGCGTACGGCGTCGTCAGCTCCCGGTCCAGCCACACGGTCCCGGACTCCGTCTTGCCGAACTTCGTCCCGTCCGCCTTGGTCACCAGGGGTGTGGCCAACGCATGCGCCTTGCCCTGCTCGGCACGCCGGATCAGCTCCACGCCGGCCGTCAGGTTCCCCCACTGGTCGCTACCGCCGGTCTGCAGCGTGCAGTTGTGCCGCCGGTACAGCTCGAGGAAGTCCAGCGACTGCAGCAACACGTAGCTGAACTCCGTGTAACTGATCCCCTGCTCCAACCGCGCCTTGACCACCTCACGACCGAGCATCCGGTTCACCGGGAAGTGCTTCCCGATGTCCCGCAGGAAGTCGAGCGTGTTGAGGTCCTTGGTCCAGTCGTAGTTGTTGACGATCCGCGCCGGGTTCGGCAGCGACTCGTCGAAGTCGATGAACTTCTCCACCTGGACGCGGACCTTCTCGACCCAGTCCTGGACGACGTCCTTCGCGTTCAGCACGCGCTCCGACGTCTCCTTGGGGTCACCGATCAACCCGGTGGCGCCACCGACCAGTCCGATCGGGTTGTGACCCGCCAGCTGGAGTCGCCGCAGCGTCAGCAGCTGCAACAGGTTCCCCATGTGCAGGCTGGGCGCGGTGGGGTCGAAACCGACATAGGAGGTGATCGGTCCAGCTGCCATCGAGGCCCGGAGGGCGTCTGGATCGGTGGAGTGGGCGATCAGGCCACGGCTCTCCAGGTCGTCAAGCACCTGAGTGCGGCGTTCGGTCACTAGTTCTCTCCTCGAGTACGTCGGTCAGTACTAGTGTCCTGTACGCCGGAGCGCTGCGGCTCAGGTGGGTTCGGGACGGGTGAGAACCGAACGGAGCTGTGGGCGGAGCGCATGTCCGTCCGGACCCTGCACCGTCACCGCGGTCGGGCGGTGTGGATCGTGAGCGCCCGGGTCCGCGTTCGGGACCGGTAGACCGTGCGACAGGACCTGCTCGGCCGGGGTGAGCTGACGGATGCCGATGGCGAGCACGTGGTCCGGGTGGGTCTGCGCGAAGTCGCCGTACAGCTGGGGGTCGTGCTGGCCGTCGTCGCCGATCAGGACCCAGCGGACGTTCGGGAACTCGCGCGCCAGCCGGCGGAGGGCAGTCCGCTTGTGTTCCTGTCCGCTACGGAACCATCCGGTGTTCGTCGGCCCCCAGTCCGTCATCAGCAACGGCCCAGGCGGGTATCCGTGCCGGGCGAAGAAGCGGGTCAGCGTCGGTGCGGTGTTCCAGGCCCCGGTCGACAGATAGAACATCGGCGCACCCGGGTGGTCGGCCAGCAGTTCGTCGTACAGCCCTGCCATCCCTGGTACGACGCGGCGCGCCTGCTCGTCGCGGACGAACGTGTTCCACGCCGCGATCAACGGCCGCGGCAGCATCGTCAGGATCACCGTGTCGTCGATGTCGCTGACCAGTCCGAAGGTCGCGTCCGGATCCGGGACGAAGATCCGCGCCCGGGCCTTGCGGTCGCCGTGCACGCCCAGGGCGATCTCGTGCCACCCCGGCGGCAGCACCACCGGCACGGTCAGGTCGATGAAGCCGCCGCGGTCGGTGACGGTCTCGAAGGTCTGCCCGGCGACGATGACCGTCACCGGCACCTTGGTCGCCGGTGCGGTGACGAACGCGCGCCAGCCGCGCACCACCTGGTCCTCGTCGTACCGCGGCTGGTTGCGCGGGTCCCGGCCGAGCACCACGCGCGCGAGCACGCGGACGAACTCGGTGTTGCCGTAGCCGACCTGCGGGATGATCCGCTCCTGCCAGCCGCGCCGTCGCAGCACCGCCTGCACCCCGACGTTGAACCAGTCCTCGAGTCGGGACGCGTAGTGCGGACGGGCCATACCGGAAACCTACCCGGCGCACGGGCCGCTAGTCGTGCTCACTCGCGGTCCGTGGACACCTTTGACCTGCCGTTCACGAACTGTCGGTCCGATCTCGTAGCGTCCTCCCATGACAGCTGTAGGAATGTGCTTCCCGCGGACCTACCCGGCCGCTCTGGTCACCGACGTCGCGCGCCGTCTCGAGCACGGCGGCGCGGACGAGCTGTGGATCATCGAGGACTGCTTCTTCACCGCCGGCCCGTCGCTGGTCTCCGCGGCCCTGACGTCGACCGAGCGACTCACGGTCGGCCTCGGCATCGTGCCCGCGGTCGCGCGCACCGCGGCGGTGACCGCGATGGAGTTCGCGACGTTGGAGGCGCTCGGCCCCGGGCGGTTCCTTCCGGGTATCGGCCACGGCGTGCAGGGGTGGATGGGGCAGATGGGCGTCCGGCCGAAGTCGCCGCTGACGACTCTTGACGAGGTCACCACGACCGTCACCCGGCTGCTCGCCGGCGAGGAGGTCAGCTTCGAGGGGCAGACGGTCTTCCTCGACAAGGTGAAGCTGGACGCGCCGCCGGCCCAGGTTCCGCCGATCCTGCTCGGCGTCCAGGGGCCGAAGTCGATGGCCCTGGCCGGCCGGGTCGCCGACGGTGTCGTGCTCGCCGAGCCCGCGACCGCGCCGTACGTGCGTGAGTCGGTCGAGTACGCCGGATCGCCCGATGGGTTCGTGGTGGCGGTGTTCGCGGCGATGTGCGTGCGGCCGGACCGCAAGGCGGCGTACGAGTGGACGGCGCCCTGGCTCGGGTGGCGGATCGGCGAGCGGCCGCCGCAGCTCGCCGCGCTGCCGTTCTTCGACGACATGAAGAAGCTGTACGACGAGTCCGGCGAGGCCGGCCTGGTCGGGATGCCGGCCGATTGGTGGACGGCGATCGGCGCGATCGGGACGCTCGACGACGCGGCAACCCACCTCGAGACCCTCGAGGCCGCCGGCGTGCACCACATCGGTCTGTTTCCGGACCCCGAGGTCGAGCACGGGCTCCCCCAGCTGGACCACGTGCTCGAGTTGTCGAACCGCTAGGCGCGCTTCTTCGGGACGTGTGGGCGGTACGGCGAGACGCTCGGATCGTTCGGGATCCAGAACCGCCACGGCCGGTCGGCGGCCTCGCGCAGGCCGACTCGCGGTCCGGTCGACGGCTCGCCGACGAAGCCGGGTCCGGGGAGGAGCTGGACGGCCGAGTCCTCGGCAAGCAGGTCGATGCCGTTGCCCTCGCGTCCGATGCCGAGGGCAACACACAGGCGCGCCGGACCGCGCGCGAGGTCGCGGTCCGGGTTGACCCTCGGGCGTTTGACGACCGGCCCGGCTTTCACCTGGTTGAAGGCGGACTTCTGAGTGGCCACCGGCCCACGGCGGGCGCGGGCGAGGTCGACGCCTTCGATGACCTCGCCGGCCCGCAGCAGGGCGGCCGACGGTTTGCCTTCGGGGCCGATGACGACGTTCATGCAGAAGTGCATGCCGTACGTGAAGTACACGTAGAGGAAGCCCGCCGGTCCGAACATCACCGCGTTCCGGGGCGTCTCCCCACGGTACGCATGCGAGCCGGGGTCGTTCGGCCCGTCGTACGCCTCGACCTCGGTGAGCCGGACCGCGACGGTCCCTTCGGCGGTGGTGCTGCGCAGCACCATGCCGAGCAGCTTCGGAGCCACGTCCAGCACGGGACCACTGAGCGACGAACGACGTACCGGCATGCGCAGCACCCTAGGCGAGGCGGGTGCTGAACTCCGTCGCCCGGGTCCGCAGCTCCGCCAGTTGCTCGGCGACGCGGTCCTGAGCGGTTCCGCCACGCGTATTGCGGGACGCCAAGGACCCTTCGACCGTGAGGACCGAGCGGACCTCGGGCGTGAGGTGCGGGGAGATCGCGGCGAGGTCCTCGTCGGTCAGGTCCCACAGCTCGATGCCGCGCTTCTCGCACTCCTGGACGCAGGCGCCGGCCAGTTCGTGCGCGACCCGGAACGGGACCTGCTGCCGGACCAGCCATTCGGCGATATCGGTCGCCAGCGAGAAGCCCTGCGGTGCGAGCTCCGCGAGCCGGTCGGAGTTGAAGCGCAGCGTCCGGATCATCCCGGTGAACGCGGGCAGCAGCACCTGCAGGGTGTCGATGGAGTCGAAGACCGGCTCCTTGTCCTCCTGCAGATCCCGGTTGTACGCGAGCGGCTGCGCCTTCAGCGTGGCCAGCAGACCGCTCAGGTTGCCGATCAGCCGCCCGGCCTTGCCTCGGGCGAGCTCGGCGATGTCCGGGTTCTTCTTCTGCGGCATGATGCTCGACCCGGTCGAGAACGCGTCGTCCAGCTCGACGAAACCGAACTCCTTCGTCGCCCAGATGATCACCTCCTCGGCCTGCCGGGACAGGTCGATCCCGATCTGCGCGGTGACGAACGCGAACTCCGCCACGAAGTCCCGCGACGACGTTCCGTCGATCGAGTTCGCCGACGAATTCGTGAAGCCCAGCTCGGTCGCGACGAAGACCGGGTCCAGGCCCAGCGAGCTGCCGGCCAGGGCGCCGGAGCCGTACGGCGAGTCCGCGGCGACGCGCGCGTCCCAGTCGGCAAGCCGATCGAGGTCGCGGATCAGCGGCCAGGCGTGCGCGAGCAGGTGGTGCGAGAGCAGCACCGGCTGGGCGTGCTGCAGGTGAGTCCGCCCCGGCATCGCGACACCGAGGTGCTGCTCGGCCTGGTCTGCCAGCGTGGTGATCTGGTCCAGCACCAGTCGCGCGATGATCCGGCCCTGCTCCCGCAGGTACGCCTTGAACAGCGTCGCGACCTGGTCGTTCCGCGACCGCCCGGCCCGCAGTCGCCCACCCAGCTCCGGCCCCAGCCGGTCGAGCAGCCCGTGCTCCAGCGCGGTGTGCACGTCCTCGTCCGCCTCAGCCGGCAGGAACTTCCCCGCGAGCACGTCGTCAAGAAGCGCGTCGAGCCCGGCCAACATCGCCGCCAGATCCTCGTCGCTCAGCAGCCCGGCCTTGTGCAGCACCTTCGCGTGCGCCTTCGACCCGGCAATGTCGTACGGCGCCAGTCGCCAGTCGAACTGCGTCGACTTGCTGAGGGCCGCCAACGCATCCGCCGGACCGCCTGCGAACCGCCCACCCCACAGCGCGGCGTTCTCTCCAGTACTCACAAAGTCATCCTCTCAGTCACTTGCTCAACAGCGCGCGCCAGGTCGCGGCATCGCCCGGCGCGTACGCCCGGCTGAAGCCGCATCCGAACGCGTAGGCGTCTTTCAACGGATCGGTTCCGCCCCACCGCGGTTCGCCGGCGATGAGCAGCCGGGTGCCCACGGTGTAGTCGGGGAACTCGACGGACACGTCGTACCCGGATCCCCGTGGTGGGGTGATGGTGCGTACCGTCACTGTCAGGGGGCCGCCGGCCGGTTTGAACCACTCGTGGACCGTGAAGGTCAGCAAATAGCTCGGGACCGCCCCGTCCGACGTACGCACGGCCTTCTGGACCGTACCGTCGAAGGCGAACGCGCGCTTCTTCAGCTCCGCCGGCGAATACCCGACAACGCAGGAGCCGGCGATCCCTCCCGAGCGGGACGGCGGAGGGCTCGGCTGAGGCGAGCTGGCTCGTGGGCCGGGAATCGCGACCGGGTCCGGCTCCGAGGCGCCACGGTTGATCGCGACGCCGCCGATGACCGCGGCGGCGGTCGCCGTAGCGGCCAGCGCGGGCACAAGCACCCGGCGACGAACACTGCGGGTACGCCGTGATCGCGCGGCGGCCTCGTCCAGCTGTCGGCGGGCGTGAGCGAGAACCTCCGCGGACGGCGGTGGAACCGCGCCGGCGGACTTCAGGTCGTCCCAGTGATCGGTGGGGTTCATCGGCCGGCCTCCTGTCGGGTCGTTGGGGGGTCGTTGAGTTGCTCGTCCATTCGTTGGCGGGCTCGGTGCAACCGCGAGCGAGCGGTACCAGGTGGGATACCGAGCACCTGCGCGGCCTCGGTCGGGGTCAGGTTCTCCCAGGCGACCAGGAGTAACAGTTCGCGCTCGACGGCGGGCAGTTCGCGCAGTGCCACCTTCAGAGCGGGTCCGAGGGCTGCGGCATCCAGGCGGGCGTCGACCGCGTCCGTCTCGTCCACAGGTCGCTCGAAGCCGAGCAGCCTGGGCACGCGACGCTTGCGGTAGTAGCCGTGCAGCACGTGCCGAGCCACTCCGAACAGCCAGGCGCGCGCGGAGCCCAGATCGGGGTCGTACGACGAGCGACCGGCGTACGCCGCGACCCACACCTCCCCGAGCAGGTCGTCCGCGACTCCGTCAGCCGTACGGCGGCTCAGGTACGCGTGGATGTCGGCGCCGTGCTCATCGACCTGCGCCACGAACCATTCGTCCATCGCCGCTCCCCTCCGCCCACCTCACCTGGTACTTGGCGACGGCCGGCGTCAGCGTTCGCTACTTGGGTTCGCGAGCGGCGAGGGACAGGAAGCGGGCGGCCAGGGACTCACCGCCGGTGGGGTTGCGGGAGACGACCATGACGGTGTCGTCGCCGGCGATGGTGCCGAGGACGTCGTCCAGGCCGACGTGGTCGATCGCCGACGCGAAGTACTGGGCCGCCCCCGGCGGGGTTCGCAGGATGACGAGATTGGCGCTGCCCTCGGCCGACACCAGGAGCTCGGACGCCACTCGGGCCAGGCGAGCCTCGAAAGCGGCCGCCTCGCCCGCGCGCGGCGTACGGTCGCCACCTTCACCCGGTACGGCGTACACGAGCTGGCCGGACGCGTCGCGGACCTTCACCGCGCCGATCTCGACCAGGTCGCGGGACAACGTCGCCTGCCCGACCACGAGACCCGAGGCGGCGAGCAGGTCCGCCAGCTCGGTCTGCGACCGCACCGGCTGCCGACCGAGCAGGTCGACGATCCGCTGCTGCCGCGCGGTCTTCGTAGTCGGTACGGCGGTACTCATCCACGTCCTCGCTTCGCTCCGGGCGCGGAGGAGACGCGACAGGCGCTGTGCCTGATGATGAGCTCGCTGCGCTCACTCATGCCTCAAAGCTCCTTGCCAACAGCCACGACAGCAGCGCCTTCTGCGCGTGCAGCCGGTTCTCGGCCTCGTCCCAGACGACCGACTGCGGTCCGTCGATCACAGCCGCCTCGATCTCCTTGCCACGATAGGCGGGCAGGCAATGCAGGACGATCGCGTCCGGTTTCGCCTTGGCGAGCAGCTGTTCGGTGACGGCGTACGGCACGAACGGCGCCTCGCGGTCGGCCGCCTCGGCCTCCTGCCCCATCGACACCCAGGTGTCGGTGGCGATGACGTCGGCACCGTCGACCGCCGCGACCTCGTCGGCCGTCCAGGCGACCGAACCCCCGGTCGTCGCCGCGATCTCGGCGGCACGCGCCAGGATGGCGGGATCCGGCTGGTAGTCCGCCGGCGAGCCAACGACGACGTGCATGCCGGCGGTCGCGCCGCCCAGCAGGTAGGAGTGCGCCATGTTGTTGGCCCCGTCGCCCAGGTAGACCAGCTTCAGCCCGGCCGTCGCACCCTTGTGCTGCCGCACGGTCTGCAGGTCGGCGAGGATCTGGCACGGGTGGAATTCGTCGGTCAGCGCGTTGATCACCGGTACCGACGACGCCGCGGCCATCTCCTCGATCCGCGTCTGCCCGAACGTCCGCCAGACGATCGCCGCGACCTGCCGGTCGAGCACCCGCGCGGTGTCCGCGATCGGCTCGCCGCGCCCGAGCTGCGAGGTCTGCGCGTCGATGATCAGCGGCGTACCGCCCAGCTCGGCGATCCCGACCGCGAACGAGATCCGGGTCCGCGTCGACGTCTTGTCGAAGATCACCGCGACGGTCTTCGGCCCGCTCAACGGCTGATGACCGTGCCGGTCGCCCGCCAGTTGCGCTGCCAGCGTCAGTACTTCGTCCTGCTCGACCGGGCTGAGGTCGTCATCCCGCAGGAAATGCCTAACCATCAGACCTCCACCTGATCGAGCAGCCCGGGAAGGGCCGCGACGAAGCTGTCCACATCAGACTTGCTCAGGACGTACGGCGGCGCCAGCCGCAACGCGTTCGGGACCGGGTTGTTGATCACGAAGCCCGCCTCCAGCGCCGCCGCCGCGACCTGGTCCGACACCGGCTCCGCCAGCTCGATCGCCAGCAGCAACCCGCGGCCGCGGACGCCGGTGATCATCGGATGGTCGAGCGCGATCACCGACGACGCGAGGTGGTTGCCAACGGCATTCACCTGGGCGAGCAACCCGTCCCGCTCGATCACCGTCAGTACCGCGAGCCCGGCGATCGCCGCGACCGGGTTGCCACCGAACGTGGTGCCGTGGTTGCCCGGCTGCAGCAGGTCGGCCGCCGCGCCGAGTCCGACGCACGCGCCGATCGGGATGCCCGCACCGAGGCCCTTCGCCAGCGTCACGATGTCCGGCACGATGCCCTCGGGCTGGTACGCGAACCAGGTCCCGGTCCGTCCGACCCCGGTCTGGATCTCGTCGATCCACAGCAGCGCGCCGTGCTCGGAGGTGATCCGCCGCGCCGCCTGCAGGTATCCGGCCGGCGGTACGACGACGCCGTTCTCCCCCTGGATCGGTTCGAGCACCACCGCCGCGGTCTCGTCGTCCACCGCGGCCGCCAGCGCGGCGACATCGCCGTACGGGACGAACTCGACGTCGCCCGGCAGCGGCGCGAAGGCCTCGCGGTACGCCGGCTTCCAGGTCACCGCGAGCGCGCCCATCGACCGTCCGTGGAAGGCGCCGACGGTCGACACGATCTTGGTCCGGCCGGTGCGCCGGGTGATCTTGAAGGCGGCCTCGTTCGCCTCGGTGCCGGAGTTGGTGAAGAACACCTTGCCGGGCGCCTCGAACAGCGCGAGCAGCTTCTCGGCCAGCGCGATCTGCGGCGCGGACGCGAAGAAGTTCGAGACGTGGCCGAGGGTGGCGAGCTGCGAGGTCACGGCGGACACCACGAACGGGTGCGCGTGGCCGAGGCAGTTCACCGCGATCCCACCGAGCAGGTCGAGGTACTTGTTGCCGTCGGCGTCCCACAGGTACGCGCCCTCGCCGCGGACCAGCACCCGCTTCGGTGCGCCGAAGGTGTTCATCAGCGCACCGGCGTACCGCTCGGTGAGGGCGGCTTGCGAGCCGTCGACAGTTACCAGTTCGGTCATGACGGGATCACCTGGGTTCCGCTTCCGGCGTCGGTGAAGATCTCGAGGAGCAGGGAGTGGGGAACGCGGCCGTCGATGACGGTCGCGCGGGAGACGCCGGACTCGACGGCGCGCAGGCAGGCCTCCATCTTCGGGACCATGCCGGAGGCCAGCGACGGCAGCAGCTCCGCGAGTTCGGCGGTGTCGATCTGGGTGATGATCTCGTCGCTGTCCGGCCAGTTCCGGTAGAGCCCGGCGACATCGGTGAGTACGACGAGCTTCTCCGCACCGAGCGCCGAAGCCAGCGCCGCGGCCGCGGTGTCCGCGTTCACGTTGTGCGCCTGGCCGTCCTCGTCCGGCGCGATCGTCGACACCACCGGGATCCGGCCGGCGTCGATCAGGTCGACGACCGCCTCCGGCCGGACCTCGACCACGTCGCCGACCAGCCCGATGTCGACGTGCTCACCGTCGACGAGAGCGGTGCGCCGCTCCGCGGTGAACAGGCCCGCGTCCTCGCCGGACATGCCGACCGCGAACGGCCCGTGCGCGTTCAGCAGGCCGACCAGTTCCCGGCCGACCTTGCCGACCAGCACCATGCCGACGACATCCATCGCCTCGGGTGTGGTGACCCGCAGCCCGCCGCGGAACTCGCTGTCGATCCCGAGCCGCCCGAGCATGTCGCTGATCTGCGGTCCGCCCCCGTGCACGACGACGACCCGCACCCCGGCGTACCGGAGGAAGACGATGTCCTCCGCGAACGCGCGCTTGAGTTTCTCGTCGACCATCGCGTTGCCGCCGTACTTCACCACGACGGTCTTGCCGTGGAACTGCTTCAGCCACGGCAACGCTTCGGTCAGGACGGCTGCTTTTTCGACAACCTCTTGCATGTTCACGAGGAGTAGGCCGAGTTCTCTTCGACGTAGGCGTGGGACAGGTCGGTGGTGAGCACGGTCGCGGACGCGGGCCCGGCGTGCAGATCGATCAGTACGTCGATCTCCGGGCCGCTGAGATCCGCCTCGGATCGGTCGACGCCCTTGCCCCCGGCGACGCAGATCGCGGCGCCGTTCAGCGTGATGTCGAGCAGCGCCGGGTCGAACGCGGTCGGGGCGTTGCCGACCGCCATCGCGATCCGGCCCCAGTTCGGGTCGGAGGCGAAGAACGCGGTCTTGCAGAGATTGTCCTCGGCAACGATCTTCGCGGCGACCAGCGCCTCGGCCTCGGTCGCCGCGCCCTGCACCGTGATGCTCACATGCTTGGTGACACCCTCCGCGTCCGCCTGCAACTGCTTCACCAGGTCAGCAGCCAGAACGGTCAGCGCGGCCTCGAAGGCCTCGGGGGTCACGGTCACGCCGGAGGCGCCCGAGCTGAGCAGCAGGACGGTGTCGTTGGTCGACGTACCGCCGTCGACGTCGAGGCGGTTGAAGGTCTTGCCGACCGCGTTCCGCAGCGCGTGGTCGAGGTGCGGCTGGTCGAGGACGGCGTCGGTGGTGATGACGCTCAGCATCGTCGCCATGTTCGGCGCGCACATCCCGGCGCCCTTCGCGAACCCGCCGATACTCCAGCCGTCGGCGTGCTCGAGCGCTGCCTGCTTCGGCACGTTGTCGGTCGTCATCACCGCGGTCGCCGCTGCGAGCCCCGCCTCGGGACCATCGGCCAGCGCGGCGACCGCCTTGTCGATCCCGGGGACGAGTGCGTCCATCGGGAGGCGTTCACCGATCAGGCCGGTCGAGCAGACGCCGATTTCGGCGGCGCCGACGCCAAGCACGTCGGCGAGCTTCTCCGCGGTCTTGTGGGTGTCCTGGAAACCCTCCGGTCCGGTGCACGCGTTCGCACCGCCCGAGTTCAGGACGACGGCCTTGAGCTTGCCGGCGGTCAGGACCTGCTGCGACCAGAGCACCGGCGCGGCCTTCACCTTGTTGGTGGTGAAGACGCCGGCGGCGACGTCGCGCGGGCCGTCGTTGACCACGACGGTGAGGTCCGGCGTACCGGCTGGTTTGATCCCGGCGATGACTCCGGCCGCGCGGAAACCCGCCGGCGCGGTCACTCCGGCGCTCCGATCGACCTGAGTGTCCGGAGTGACAGCTGTCGTCACGGGGCTACTCCTACGAGAGGCAGGGCCAAGGTCTCGTCGAGACCGGTGGCGAGGTTCATGCACTGCACGGCGGCGCCGGCGGTGCCCTTGGTGAGGTTGTCCATGGCGGCCACGACGACGGCGCGGCCGGTGCGCTGGTCGAGGGCGACCTGGAGCTGCACGGTGTTCGCGCCGAGGGTGGCCTGCGTCTGCGGCCACTGGCCCTCGGGCAGCAGGTGAATGAACGGCTCGCTCGCGTACGCGTCCTCGTACGCCTTCCGGAGTCCCGCGGCGTCGGTGCCCTCGGCAACCGGTGCGCTGCAGGTGGCGAGGATGCCACGGGCCATCGGCGCGAGCACCGGCGTGAACGAGACGCTGACCGGACCGTCGGCGTACGGCGTGAGGTTCTGCTCGATCTCCGGCGTATGGCGGTGCACGCCACCGACGCCGTACGCCGACGCGGATCCCATCACCTCGGCGCCGAGCAGATGCGCCTTCGGCGCCTTGCCCGCGCCCGACGTACCGCTGACGGCGACCACCACGAGCTGGGTGGCGTCGATCAGCCCCTGCTGTACGGCGGGGAGCAGCGCGAGCGTGGAGACGGTCGGGTAACACCCCGGTACGGCGACTCGGTTCGACCCGCGGAGCTTGTCCCGCTGCCCGGGGAGCTCCGGGAGCCCGTACGGCCACGAGCCGGCGTGCTCGCCTCCGTAGAACTCGGCCCACGCCTCGGCCTCGGTGAGCCGGAAGTCCGCGCCGCAGTCGATCACGGTGACGTCCTCGCCGAGCTGCTCGGCGATTCCGGCGGACTGTCCGTGCGGCAGCGCCAGGAACACCACGTCGTGACCGGCCAGCGTCTCCGCCGTGGTCTCGACCAGGATGCGCCCGGCCAGCGGCACGAGGTGCGGGTGGTGCGCGCCGAGCGCCGTACCGGCGTTCCCGCCGGCGGTCAGGGCGCCGATCTCCACCTCGGGGTGGCCGCTCAGCAACCGGAGCAGCTCGCCTCCCGCGTATCCACTCGCTCCGGCCACGGCCACCTTCACACTCATGTGAATGAGTATGCCATGAACCGGATGAATATCCAACAGCTTGGCCGGGTCATCCCATACCCACTTCCGGCCGAACCACTCACCTGTGATCCAGCTCATGTCACAACCGGCACCCCGCGCCGTGTCCGCAAGGGGGACGACGACCTGGAGGTGGATGTGATGGCTCGGATCGGGCTCGTACACGACCGGAACTGGTTCGTGCGACTGGTGGAATGGGGCAGCCGGCGGAAGTTCCGGAAGGTGCCGGATCCGGTGAAGGTGGCGTTGCACAACCGGCCGGTGCTGGTGTCGACGGCACTGCTGGAGACGACGGCGGGGCGGTGGAAGGCGCTGGACCCGGGGCTGAAGGCGCTCAGCGTGATGGTGGCATCGGCGCGGATCGGGTGCAGCTGGTGCATGGATTTCGGCTACTGGGAGTTCCATCACCAAGGCATCGACCCGGCGAAGCTGCGGGATGTGCCAAGGTGGCGGGACAGCGACGTCTACACGGATCTGGAGCGCGCGGTGATGGACTACACCGAGGCCATGACAGCGACACCGCCGGAGGTCACCGACGAGCAGGTCGACCGGCTGCGCCAGGATCTGTCCGAGAAGGAGCTGGTCGAACTGACCGCGGTCGCCGCGCTGGAGAACTTCCGCTCCCGGGTCAACGCCGCCGCCGGACTCACCAGCCAGGGCTTCAAGGAGTACTGCGAACTCAGGCCGGTGCAGTGAGCGACGACCAGCTGGCCCGGGAGTTCGCCGAGCACCGGTCCGTCCTGGTCGGAGCGGCGTACCGGGTGGTCGGGAGTGTGAGCGACGCGGAGGACGTGGTCCAGGAGGCGTGGCTGCGCTGGGCCGCGATCGACCACGAGGAGATCCGCGACCCGCGCGCGTACCTGATCCGGATCACCACCCGGCTCGCGCTCAACCGGCTCCGCGAGCAGAAGGCCCGGCGGGAGCAGTACGTCGGCCCGTGGCTGCCGGAACCGCTGGTCGCGGCGGACGACGACCCGGCCGCCGCGGTCGAGATGGCCGACTCGGTGAGCATGGCGATGCTCGTCGTCCTCGAGACCCTCTCGCCGCTCGAGCGCGCGACGTTCGTGCTGCGCGAGGTCTTCGATCTCCCGTACGACGAGATCGCGGACACCCTCGGCCGCTCGGAGTCCGCGGTCCGGCAGCTCGCGCACCGGGCCCGCGAACACGTGCACGCCCGGCAGCCGCGGCACCCCGTCGACAAGGCGCGGCACGACGAGCTGACCCTGCAGTTCATGCGGGCCGCCGGATCGGGCGACTTCGACCAAGTCGTCGCATTGCTCGCGCCGGACGCCGTACTGATCAGTGACGGCGGCGGGAAGAAGAAGGCGGCGCTGCGGCCGATCCACGGTGCGGAGAAGATCGCCCGCTGGCTGTTCGCGGTGCTCGCGGACAACCCGGGGTTCGAGATCCGGATGGCGACACTGAACGACGAGCTCGCCTACGTCGCGTACTTCGACGGCCGGCCGGACACCGTCGCGTTCCTGCACAGCACCAACGGTGTGATCACCGATCTCTACCTGATCCGGAACCCGGACAAGCTCGGAACCGTACCCCCGCTGCACGCCTTGGAGCCGTAGACTATCTGCAACTCAGTCGCAGATGGAGGTGCGGTGAAGTACCTGGAGATGGAACCGGACGAGGCCCTCGACCCGGGGTTGCGGGCGGACCTGCTGGATACCTGGGTCGCGGCCACGAACGCCGGCGGAGCGGTCGGGTACACCGCGCCGGCTCCGGTCGGGAAGATCGCCGAGAACCTGGACGGCGCGCTCGGCCGGGTCGGCGCCGGCCTCGACGTGCTCGGCGTTCTGCACACCGGCGAGCGGTACGCCGGGATGGGCATGCTGGTGAGTCGCGGCAGTGGCCTGCAGGCGCATTGGCGCACGGTGCTGCGGGTGATGGTTCATCCGGAGTACCAGGGCAACGGCGCCGGGCGGATGCTGATGGAGGGGCTGCGTGGTTCGGCGGTCGATCTCGGACTCGAGCAGTTGCAGCTCACGATCCGGGGCGGGCTCGGCCTGGAGAACTTCTACGGCCCGCTCGGCTTCCGCATCGTCGGCACCCACCCGCGTGCGGTCCGGGTCGCGCCTGACGACTACCGCGACGAGATCATGCTGGTGATGGATCTGTAGGCCATCACCATCACCATCACCATCGCCATCGCCGCGCTCGGGCCGGTGCAGGCGGGGAGCGCCGGCGGCGGCGCGATTGTGATGGTCCGGCGGTTCAGCGGCGGGTGCGGGCCAGGGTGGCCAGGGCTGCGCCGAGGGCGGCGAGGAGCAGGCCGAGGGTCAGCAGGACCGGGGGCGGTCCGCCCGTCGGTGGGAGTTCGGCGCGATTGACCGTGCGGAAGTTCTGGGCCGGCTCCGCGCCGACGGTGAACTTCACCGGTGCGGTGACCCTCTCGCCGGCCTCGTCGGTCCGCTCGTAGGTGACCTTCGCGGTACCGGTGAAGGCGGCCGCCGGCTTGAGCGTGACGGTGCCGTCCGTGCCGACCGACCAGGTGCCCGACCCGTCGGTGACGTTCTTGGCGCAGTTCCCGGTCGCCGTGCGGAGACAGACCGAGTTGGGCCGGATCGAGCCGCTGTCGTTGAGCAGCGGGTTGACCGCGACCGGGTTGCCCGGCGTTCCGGTCGCCGCGTCCGGTGCCGCCTTGGCGAGCAGCGGTCCGGCGACTGTCACGTCGAGCAGCGCGGTGTCCGACGTACCGTTCGCGTCGGTGACCCGGTAGGACAGCGCTCGCGTCGTACCGATGAAGTCCTTCGCCGGCGTGTACGTGATCGCTCCGTCCGGGCCGGCCGCGAACGTGCCTTCCTTCGGCACGGTCACGGACCGCTTCTCCTGGCCGTCGCCCGGATCCCGCAGTACGACGGAATTCGGGCGCAGCGGCGCGGACGGGTCACCGGGTTTGTCGTTGCCGAGCACCGTGACGACGACCGCCGTACCGAAGGCCGTGTCGGCGCTGTCGTCGGCAACCAGCGGACGGACCGGCACGACCGTGACGGTGACAGTCGCACGAGCAGCGTTCCGATGACTGTCCTTGACCTGGTACGCCGCCGGTCGCGCGGTACCCGTGAACGTCGCAACCGGGCTGAACGTGACCTTGCCCGCGCTCACGCCGTACGTACCCTGACCAGGGATCGCCACCTGATCGACGAGCGCACCATTCGGATCGACCAGCAGCAGTGACGCCGGATCGAGCGTGGCGCCCGGGCCCGGCTTGTCGTTCGCGAGCGGATCGAGCGTGACCGCGACATGCTGCTTGGTTCGTGCCTCGTCCGGCAACGCGACCGGACGAGCCTGCACCGTGACCACCAACGTGCCGGTGCCGACGGTGCCGTTGCGGTCGGCAATCTGGTATCCGACTGGGACCGCCGCGCCGACGAATCCGTCCACGGGCGCGAAACGAACCGCACCGGTCGGCTGCACCGTGAACGTCCCCTCCCCCGGCACGACGAGCGACGCCACTGGCTCCCCGGTCAACGGATCGATCAGCCGAACGCCGCCCGCGACCAGTGGCGCCGTCGCGTCCCCGGCCTTGTCGTTCGCCAGCACGTCGACCGTCACCGCGGTCTCGTACGGCGTCGTCGCGGTGTCGTCCGCGATCACCGGCGTGACCGGTGCGACCGTGACCGTCACCGAGGCGCCCGCCGTGTTCCCGGTCGTGTCGGTGACCTGATACGCGACCGACGCCGCACCGCGGTACGCCGGCTCGGGATCGAACGTGATCTTGCCGGCCTTCACGGCGAACGCACCCTGCCCGGGAACCGTGACCTTGTCTCCCCAGTTCGCGGCGTAGATCCGCAGCGAGGTCCGGTCGAGCTGCGCGCCGGTCCCCGGTTCGTCGTTGGCGAGCGGATCGACCGTCACCGTCACGTTCTGCTTCGTGGTCACCGGATCCGCCAGCGCCGACGGCCCCTTGCCGACCGTCAGCAGCAGCTCGCCCTCGGCGGTGGTCCCGTTCCGGTCGGCGATCCGGTACGTCGCCGGCGCCGTCACGCCCTGGAACCCCTTCGCCGGCGTGAAAGTGACCGTGCCGTCGCCAACCTGGTACGTCCCCTCCCCCGCCCGCGTCATCGTCTTGCCGTAGTGACCGCTCGCGTCCTTCAGCACGAGGCTCGCGGGCACGAGCGGAGCCGACCCATCACCCGGCTTGTCGTTCACCAGCACATTCACCGAGATCGCATGGCCGTACGGCGTGATCGCGGAGTCGTCGACCGCGACGGGACTGACCGGCGTCACGGTCATGGTCAGCGCGGCGGCAGCGTGATTGCCGTCCGAGTCGGCGACCCGATAGCCGACCGGCAGCGCCTTGCCCCGGAAAGTGGGCAGCGGATCGAACTGAATCGAACCGCTCGCCAGCACCGAGTAGGTGCCCTGCTTCGGCACCGTCAGCTTCTTGGCGAACCCGGACGGGCTCAGCAGCTCGACCGATCCACGCTCGAGCCTCGCATCCGTCCCCGGCCGGTCGTTGGACAGCACGTTCACCGTGACGGTCACGTTCTGCAGCGTGGACGCGGCGTCCGCGACCGCGACCGGCGGCTGCCCGACCGTGACGGTCAACCGAGCAGTCGCCGTGGTCCCGTTGCTGTCGGCCACCCGGTACGTCAACGGCGTACCGGGACCGCGGAACGTCGCGCTCGGCTCGAAGCGGATCGCTCCGCCGGACGCGGCGTACGCGCCTTCGTTAGGAATCGTCACGGTCGCCTTCGGCAACCCGTCCGCCGGATCCACGATCCGCAGGCTGCTCGGCACCAGTGGCGCCGACGGGTCGCCCGGTTTGTCATTCACCAGCACGTTGACCGGGACCGCATGACCGTACGGCGTCTGCGCGGTGTCGTCGGCCGCGCTCGGGGTGATCGGCGTGATCGTGACCGCGATCGTCGAGCGCGCGGTCTGACCGAACAGATCGGCGACCCGGTACGTCACCTTGGTCGCCGTCCCGGTGAAGCCGGGCAGCGGGTCGACGGTGACCGAACCGTCCGCGTTGACCTGGTAGTCGGCCTGTCCCGGGATCTTCACCAGCTTCTTCAGCGACCCGTCCGCCGGGTCCAGCAAGGTCAGGCTGCGCGGGTCGAGACCGGTCCCGCGGCCGGGGGTGTCGTTGGCCAGCGGATTCACGCGCAGCACAAGGTTCTGCTTGCCGGTCGCGGTGTCCGGTGCGGCGGTCGGCGCGGGCGGCTTGGCGACCGTGACGGTCAGGGTCGCGGTGGTCGTCGTACCGTTCACGTCCGCGACGCGGTAGCTGACCGGCGTCGCCGCGCCGGTGAACTTGGGCAGCGGGTCCACGGCGATCGTCCCTTCGGGTGTCGCCGTGTACGTCGCCTGGCCGGTCACCACGAGCGCGGTCGTCGGCAGCTTCGTGACCGGATCGATCAGCCGCACGCTGCTCGGCACGAGCGGCACCGACGGATCACCGGGGTCGTCGTTCGCCAGCACCGGCACGGTCACGCCGGTGTCGTACGCCGTACCCGCGGTGTCGTCGGACGCGTCCGGCTGGACCGTGGTCACGCGCACTGTCAGCGTCGACTTCGCGACCGCCCCGTTGCTGTCGGCAACTTGGTAGGCGACCGCGGTCGCGGGTCCACTGAAGGCCGGCAGCGGCTCGAACAGCACGCGGCCGTCCGGCTTCACCGAGTACCGGCCCTGACCGCGCACGACCAGTGTCGTGACCGGGTCGGTGTCGGATATCAGCCGCACACTCCCCGGCGTGAGCGCGGCGCCGGTCGGGCCTGACTTGTCGTTGTCCAGGACCGCGACCACCACCGATCGGCCTTGCAACGTCGCGACCGTATCCGGGTTCGCGACCGGCGGCCCGGGGGCGTCGACCGAGACGGTGAGCTCGGCGCGGGCCGCCGTACCGTTCTTGTCGAGCACCTGGTAGGTCACCGGCGTACCGACACCGGTGCGACCGTGCACCGGCTGGAACGTCACCTTGCCCGCGGACACCATGTAGGTGCCCTGCTGGGCGACGGTCACCTTGTCGACGAGCTCCTTGCTCACCGGGTCGACGAGCCGCAGCGTGCCCGGGACGAGCGGTGCGTCCGGCGAACCCGGCAAGTCGTTGTCGAGCACGGGTACGACGACATCGGTGTCGAACGCGGTCGAAACCGAGTCACCGTTCGCCGTCGGCGTCACCGGCGTGACCGTGACCGTCAGCGTCGACTCGGCGGTCTGGCGGGTGGTGTCGGTGACGCGATATCCGATCGATGTACCGACTCCGGTGAACTGCGGCTTCGGGACGAAGTCGACGTTGCCGTTCGGCTTCACGACGTACTGGCCCTCGCCGGTGATCGTCACCGTCTTCTTGAAGGTCGCGTCGGCCGGATCGCGGAGTACGACGGACCCGGGCACGAACCGCACACCCGGAGCAGCGTGGTCGTTGGCCAGCGGCGTGACCGACACGCTCACGTTCTGTGGGGTGGTCGCGGTGTCGAGGACGGCGACCGGGTGGTCCGGCAGCGAGACCGTGACGGTCAGCTTCGCGCTGGTCGTGATGCCGTTGCTGTCGGCGACGCGGTATGTGACCGGCTTGGCGGGACCGACGAAGCCCGGGATCGGCTCGACGCGGATCGTGCCGTCGGACCTGGCGACGTACTTGGCCTGGCCGACGACGTTCAGCATCTCGACGCAGTCGCGACCGTCGATCAGGCACAGGGTCGCGGGCGCCAGCGGCGTACCCGGATCGCCCGGCTTGTCGTTGGCGAGCACCGGGACGACGACCGCGGTGTCGAACCCGGCCGTCGCGGTGTCGTCGGTCAGCGCCGGCGGGGGCGGCGGCGTGATCGCGAACGGGTAGTCCTCGACCTCGCCCGCATCCGCGGCACCGGTCGGCTTCTCCACCTGCGCGTCGCTGTAGCCGACCCGGACCCGCGCGTACGATGCACCGGCCTTCGGCGCGAGCTCCGCCCAGCGCACCGTGACCGTGGTCTGCTGCGCTGCGAACGGTGCACACGCCCGCTCGCCTTGCTCGAACTTTCCGTTGACGTTGGAGTCGATCCACGCGCACGCCCGCCCCGCCTTGGACGTACCGGCGAGCTGCAGGTCGGCCGTGTACGTCGTCTGGTTGGTGCGCAGCGGCTTGAACACCACACCGTCGTCGCCCTGATCCGGCGTCACCGGCCCGGTGGTGCCGTTCGCGGTCGCCGCATTGTCCTCGGTGACGTCCTTGCCGAGTTGCACGTCGCTCAGCGCCGACCACGCGGCGTCGTACGACGCCGGCGCGTCACCGAAGTCCTCGGGTGCGGTCGCCACGATCGAAAACGCATCACCCGACGAACCGTTGTTCAGCGCCGGGAGCTTCGGGTGCTTGGTGAACTGCGCTGCCACGTCGAAGGTGACCTTGGTGACGACGCCGTTCACGCGGACCGATCCGCAGGCGGCGGTCGCGGTGGTGTCGAGGCCGGACGGCGACTTCCGGTTCACACAGTTCGGACCGGCGTCATGGTCGGCCGCCGTGACCGTGTCGCTGGTGACAGCGAGGTTGTTGCCCTGGCCAAGCTTCGTGAGGCTCAGGCCCGGCGTGGTCAGCGTGAGGATCGAGTGCAGCTCGGATTGCGCGGTCGTCCGGCCGCTGACGGTCCGGGTGACGGAGCCACCGATGCCGCCGAGGTGCAGGACCGGATTGCGGACCGGTTGGGAGAACGCGATCGTCACCGTGCCGCGATCGCCGCAACCGCCGGTGGACGCGCAGTCGCCGGTGGTCACCACGACGTCCTGCGCCGGGGTGCTCTTCGCGATCGCCGGTTGGTACGTCGTCGGGCCGAGCCCGCGGAAGCCGGCGGTCGTCGGATCGCCGAGCTCGGTCTTCCCGGTCACCGTGATCGTCTGCCGCAGTCCCGAGCCCGGCATCACCGTGGTCGCCGAGTCCGAGAAAGGTGCCGTCGGCACCTGATAGGCATTCGCCGGGACGGTGGTGATCAGACCGAGAGCGACGAGAACCGCCAGCCCCGGTCGGGTTGCCCGCATCTGTCCCAGCCCTCCCGAGCAATCACGGTTCCATTGCATCGGCCGCGTGGCGGGCGGGCCTGCGTAGACGTAACGGACTACGCCGACTCGATGTTACGGGAGAATCACTCTCCGAGGTCGTAGATCCGGACCTTGCCGATACTGTGTCGACGCTCCGCGAGCCGGTCGAGCTCCGCGGAGACAGGACCGTTGCGAGTGTCGGCGTACAGCCAGCGGACGCCGTACTCGGTCCGCAGCCGGCGCAGTACGTCGGGACTTGGGGCAGTGAGCGCCTGCTCGGTGAGCGCGACCCGGTCCGGCCACGGTGACGGCTGCTCGGTGTAGCGGCGGCCGCCGTTGCCCTGCGCGGCCATCGCCTGGTTCGTGTACGCCCACCCCTCGATCAGCGTGCGACGGCCGGCGATCCCGCTGACGATGTACCCGCGGGCGTCGCAACCGGGCTTCGGCGGACCGGCCGGGCGGCACCACGTGTTGGTCGCGACCACGTCATCCCGCGCTGAGTGCTCCCCCAGCCACAACGCTGCCTCCGCCTCGTCCGGGTACACCCACCAGCGCGCCGCCCGGTACGTCGGCGCCTTCTCGGTGTCACCATGCAACGCACTCTGCAGGAACGAACTGATCGGCGCGGTCGACAGCAGCACGAGTACGACGAACATGCCGCCGCCCGCCTGCCGCAAGGTCAGTCGCCAGACGAGCAACAGGAACAGCGTGATGCCGAGGACGACGAGCAGCACCCGGGTGCTCAACCACAGTTGCCGACCGGTCGACGCAGCCGGGACGCCACGGACCCAGACGAGCAGACCGGCGTACCCGATCGACAGGACGAAGGCGGCGATTGCGATGGGGATCGGACGGCCGGACGCGCGGGCGCTGCTCGCCGCGAACCAGCCGGCGCCGGCCAGGCTGAACGGGGCCGCTGTATAGACGAAGTACGACTCGCTCACCGACGGGTGGTCGATCAGCAGGTACCCGGCCCAGCCCGCGATCATCGCACCGAGCAGGAACCACGGCACCGGGTCCTTGTGGACGATCACGCCGAACCCTGCCCAGGACAATGCCTGCAAGGTCAACAGCAGCCCGAGCAACAGGCTGAGTGTGCCGATCACCTCGCCGTGCGCGAGCGCGGGGAGGATCAACCCGCCCGCACCTGGCTGCGTCCGATCGCCGGTCGCCGCGGCGTAGACCGGCAGCGACTTGAGGACGGCGAGCAACTGCAGGCGTGAACCGCTGGTGCTGCCCGCGACGGTCAGGAACGTGATCGCGCCGGCGACTACCAGCACCGCCGTCGTACCGATCAGGCGCCACGGCAAGCGGCGGGTGGTGACGAATAGGTAGACCGCCGCGAGGCCGACCGCCGCGACCAGCAACGGCAACACGGTCGGCTTCGAGCCACCGCCCACGATCGCGATCGGCACAGTGAGCAGCCACAGCGATCTGGGCCCGTTCTTGAACAGCAACTCGATCAGGAACACCGCGACAGCGACCGCCGCCACCATGCCGAAGGTCTGCGACGGACTCAGCAGACTGACCGGCGGCGCGAGATTCACACTCGTGTCGACCAACAGGAACAGTTGCGGTGCGGCCAGCGCGAGAGCCGCGAGTACGCCGGTCCACCACGTGCGGCTCACGATGCGCGCGAGGGTCGCGCAGACAAGCAGGGTGACGACCAGCCAAGGCAAGACCCACAACCGGAACAGCACCACCATCGGGGTCAACCGAGTGACATCCACCGCCGCCGCCATGTCGGCGTTGGCGAACCAGTGGTACTCGAGCCGCTCCCCGACCACCTGCGGGATGTCCGGCGACATCGACCGGGTCAGCTCATTCACCATCGACAGGTGGTAGAGCAGGTCGGGGTAGTACGCGTGACCGTTCGGCGGCATCGGGTGGTACGCCATCACGCCGAACGTGGTCGCGCCGACCATCACGGCTGCCGACACCGCCAACCCGACGGTCCACGCGAACGGCAGCGGCCGCGGATCGGCGATCCGGAAGTGCTGCCGCCCGGCGACCGCGAACCCGATCAGCACCAGTGCCGGCCAGACGATCAGCCAGCGTTGCCAACCGAGCGCGGTGAAGATCGCCCAGCCGATCAGCTGCCAGGTCACGCCGACGACCGATCCGAGGCCGAGATCCTCGGCCCAGTTACCGGTACTGCGCCACGCGGCGCGAAGCAGCAGGGTCCCGGGGAGGGCGATCGCCGCGGCGAAGTACACGGCGTACTTGACGAGTGGGCCGGCCCCGACGTCGCCGAGCGAGGCGAACCCACCGGCCGCCACCAGGATCGGCAGCAGCCACGGGGCGTTCCTCCTCATCTCTCAGAGGATGCAGGATCCCCTGCGGCCCGCTCGTGCAGCGGCTCCGGATGTCCGTGGTCCACGAGGCTGTCGTACCCGACCAGGAACTGCGGCCGGCGCTGACTCGACTGGAACAAGCGCGCGACGTACTCGCCGAGCAGACCGAGGCAGAGCAACTGGATCGCGCCGATCACGCTGACCGCGAGAACGGTCGACGTCCACCCGGGGATGCTCCGGCCGGTCAGCTTGATGACCAGCGCACCGACGACGAACAGGCCCGACATCGCGCCACCGAGCAGCCCCAGCCAGGTCGCCAACCGCAACGGCGCCGCCGAGAACGCGGTCACACTGTCGAACGCCAGCCGCACCATCTTCGACACGCTGTACTTCGTCGATCCGGCGGCCCGCTCCGCGCGGACGTACCGCACCTCGGCACTCGGGAAGCCGAGCCACGGGATCACCAGCCGGAAGACGCGGCCGTCGTCGGGTAGCGCGTTCACCGCGTCGACCACGCGGCGCGTGACCAGGCGGAAGTCGGCGGCGTCGAACGGGATGTCCTTGCCGACGAGCCGGCTCATCAGGCGGTAGTACAGCCGAGCAGTGGTGCGCTTCGCCCACGAATCACTCGAGCGGTCCGAGCGGACGCCGTACACGACGTCGACGTCCTGCTCGCGGACGGTCTGGAGGAACTCGGCGATGACTTCCGGCGGGTCCTGCAGGTCGGCGTCGATCGTGACGACGTACCGGCCGCGAGCGCGGCGGAAACCGGCCGACTGGGCGGCCTGGTGACCGCTGTTGCGGAGCAGGCGCACGACCCGGAGCTGCGGCCAGTCCTTGGCGGCGTCGAGGAGCAGCGCCGCGGTACGGTCACGGCTGCCGTCGTCGACGATCAGCAGCTCGTACGTGATGCCCAGCCCGTCGAGCAGCGGATGCATCCGGTCGAAGAAGATCGGCAGCACCTCCTCCTCGTCGTACATCGGTACGACGACGGAGAGCTCGGGGTGCGTGTCCCGCATCGGCTGCCTTTCCGGATCCTGGGGTATCAGGCTGACCCTACTAGCGTTCGCTCAGGGCGAGATCGCTACGGCGCCGGTGCGGCGCGGGTCGCCGACGGCGAGCAGGCCGTCGACCGGCTCCCAGAACGCGGCCGCGACGCCGCCGAAGTACATCGAGTGCGGCGGCATCGGGCGGGTCGGCAGCGCGGTCGAGCCGGACACCGGCAGGTCGTCCTCGTAGTCGACGACCACGTCCTCGCGGACGCGGACGTGCAGCCGCGGGTACTCGACGGCTTCCCGCAGCGACAGGCCACCGTGTGTGTACAGCGCGTAGACCTGGGCGAGCGCAGTGGGAATCCGGTCCGACCCGGGCGAGCTGATCGCGAGTACGGCGCCGTCGCTGTCCCGCCGGGCCACGCTCGGGGCCATGTTCGAGGTGAGGCGGGTGCCGGGCGCGAGGCTGTGCGGGCCGCCGTGCAGGAGCTCCTGCTCACCGAGGGCGTTGTTCAGCCAGATGCCGGTGCCCGGGGTGAGGACGCCGGAGCCGTACCCGGACGAGACCGTGATCGCGCAGGCGTCACCTTCGTCGTCGACCACGCTCACGGTCGCCGTACTCGGCGAGGTCAACGCCCGCAGATCGCCGGCCGCGGCGAGATCGAGCACCTTCTGCCCCGCCAGCGTCCGCCGGTCCTCCTCGTCGAGCTCGGCGAGCCGCTGACCGAGGACGGCGTACTCGACCTCGACGAGCCGCTCGAGCTCGGGCCCGCTCCAGCCGCCGTCGGCCGGTACGCCGTCCAGCAGCGCGAGCATCGCGGCCGTGGCGACGCCGCCGACCGCGGGCGGCGGGTTGGTGGCGAGCTGCCACCCGTTCTGCCGCACCACCAGCGCCGGGCGGACGACGGCCTCGTAGGCCGCCAGATCCTCGGCGGTGAGGATGCCGTCGTTCGCGGCCATGTCGTGGATCAGGAGGCGCGCGAGTTCGCCGGTGTACATGGTCTCGGCGCCGTCGCGGGCGATCAGTTCGAGGGCCTCGGCGAGCTCCGGGATGACGATCGTGCTGCCGGCCTTGAGCACCCGGCCGTCGTCGTCGTGCACGACACCGTGGCTCGGCTGGTGCCAGCCGAAGATGATCTCGTGGGTGAAGCCGAGGTAGTAGCCCGACGTCCGGCTGAGCGGGAATCCGTTGCGGGCCACGTCGATGGCGGGCTGGACGACCTCGCGCCACGGCGCCTTGCCGGACCGCTGATGGGCGAGATCGAGAGCCTTCATCCCGCCGGGTGTGGCGACCGAGCCGTGGCCGACCGTGGTCGTCGTACCGCCGCCGTAGTCGGTGGTGATGTCCCAGACACCGCGACCGAACCGGTCCGGCGACAGGCCGCGGCCGGGCATCTCCACCCAGCCGTCGATGGTGACCGCGGCACCGCCCGCGACCTGCAGCGTGACGAACCCACCCGACGCCGGCGAGACCACGCCGATCTCGTTCACCATCGTGACGAGCGTCGCCGCGATCGCCGCGTCGACGGCGTTCCCACCTTCGGCAGCCACCCGCACGCCGGCGTCGGCAGCAGCCGCATTCGGCGCCGCCACCGCCACCCTCGGGTGACCGCCTCTCATGGTCTCAGCCGACCCGTTGGACGGCGCCGAAACGGTCGACGGCGACCTGGACGGCGGCCTGCCGTGCGTCGGCGACCTCGTTCTCCTTCAGGGTCCGATCCGGCGCCCGGAACCGCAGCGCGAACGCGAGCGACTTCTTCCCGGCACCGATCTGCTCGCCGGTGTACACGTCGAACAGCCGCACCGACTCCAGCAGCTCGCCCGCGCCCTCGGCCAGCGCCGCCTGCACGTCCGCCGCCGGCACCTCGTCCGGAACGATCAGCGCCACGTCCTCCTTGGCCACCGGGTACGACGAGAACGGGTGCGCCGTGATCGACTCCGGACCCGCCGCGATCAGCGCGTCGAGATCGAGCTCGACCGCACCCGACCGGGCCGGCAGACCGAACGCCTGGCAGACCTTCGGGTGCAATTCGCCCGCATACCCGACGACCTTCCCGTCGACCGAGAACTCCGCGCAGCGACCCGGGTGCCACGGCGCGAGCTCGGTGTTCTTCACCACCGGCTCGACACCGACCGCGGACGCGACCACGCGCGCGATCTGCACCGCGTCCGCCCAGCTTGCCGGCCGGCCCTTGCCCCACCAGCCGGTCGGGGTCAGCGCACCGGTCAGCACGATGCCCACGTGCAGCGGCTGGTCCGGGAGGGCGTCGTACAGCGACTGGACCTCGGCGTCGCTCGGCCGGTGCTCGACCGACGGGAGCGGCGCGGGCTTCGTCTCCGCCTTCGGCAGGAACACCAGGCCGGTCTGGAAGATCGCAAGATCGTTCGCTCCGCGGCCGACGTTGCGCTCGGCGGTCCGGAGCAGGGTCGCGAGCAGCATGGTCTGCATCGACGGCTCTTCGTCGGACAACGGGTTGACGAGCTTGACCGTCGTACGGCGAGGATCGTCTGCGGGGAGACCCATCGCGTCGAAGTCGGCCTCGCCGGTGAACGGGTACGACACGACCTCGGTCAGGCCGG
This sequence comes from Kribbella sp. NPDC004875, assembly GCF_042873375.1. NCBI lineage: Bacteria > Bacillati > Actinomycetota > Actinomycetes > Propionibacteriales > Kribbellaceae > Kribbella > Kribbella sp. NPDC004875. The sequence continues at coordinate 809,824 of NZ_JBIALI010000005.1, read as the reverse complement.
CGCCGACCAGCGCGGTCGCGATCCGGCGGCGCCGCTTCTGCGACACCGTCAGCCCCTGACCACCCGGCGCGGGCGGCAGCACCGACGGCACGTTGTCATACCCGAACAGCCGAATGACCTCTTCGGCGAAGTCGTTGGGGTCCCCAAGATCCGGCCGCCAGGACGGTGGAGTCACCGTCAGCAGATCGTCGCCGACGACCTGGGTGGAGCCGATGGTGGTGGCGCCTACCTCGACGAGTGCGGAGGCGTGCACGCCGGCCGCCAACGGAGCGGCGACCGCGTCGGCCGCGGCCACCTCGACCGTGCAGCCCACCGCCCGCAAATGACGAACGGTTTCCTCGAGCGAGATCGGAGCACCCGCGACGCGCGCGGCGTGGTCGGCGCGAAGCGTCACCGGAGCCGGCGCGGGATGGGTGTCGACGACGGTCTCGTCCGGCAGGATCGTGCCGCCGGCGTACTCCGCCAGCAGGTCCGCGACCCGCTGCGCGGCGTACCGCGGGAGCAGTGGGTCGACCTCGCGCTCGAACCGGCGCGACGCCTCCGACGACAGCTTGTGCCGCCGCGATGCCCGCGCGATCACGACCGGGTCGAAGTGCGCCGCCTCGATCACCACGTCGGTGGTCGCGTCCGAGATCTCGGTCGACGCACCGCCCATCACGCCCGCGACACCGATCGGGCCGGAGTCGTCGGTGATCAGCAGGTCCTCGGTGTCCAGCTCGCGGGTCTGGTCGTCGAGCGTCATCAGCTTCTCGCCGGCGTTCGCCCGCCGTACGACGATGGCACCGGACAGCCGGGCCTTGTCGTAGGTGTGGATCGGCTGCCCGAGCTCGAGCATCACGTAGTTCGCGACGTCGACGCCGACCGAGATCGGCCGCATCCCGGACGCGAGCAGCCGCTTCTGCATCCACCGCGGCGACAACGCCTTCGCGTCGATCCCGGTGACGGTCCGCGTGACGAACACGCTGCACGCCTCGGCGTCGTCCACGCGCACCGGGTAACCGCCGGCGCCGGAGCCGGTCAGCGGCAGATCCGCCGGGTCCTTCAGCGGTACGCCGTACGCCGTCGCCGCCTCGCGCGCGACACCACGGATCGACAGGCAGTACCCCCGGTCCGGAGTCACCGCGATGTCCAGGACGTCGTCGCTCAGCGCGAGCAACTCGATCGCGTCGTCACCCGGCTGCGCCTCGCCCGGTTCGAGGACGACGATGCCGTGCGTACCGTCGTCGCCCAGGCCGAGCTCCGCGCTCGAGCAGATCATCCCGTTGGAGACGTGGCCGTAGGTCTTGCGCGCCGAGATCGCGAACCCGCCGGGCAGCACCGCACCCGGCAGTACGACGACCACCAGGTCGCCGACCTCGAAATTGTGCGCGCCGCAGACGACCCACTGCGGCTCGTCCTTGCCGATGTCCAGCGAGCACCAGCGGATGGTCTTGCCGTTCTTCTGCGGCTCGTTCTCGTACGTCAGCACCTTGCCGACCACCAGCGGGCCGGTCAGCTCGGACTCCTCGACGGTCTCCACCTCGAGACCGGCCCGGATCAGCTGCTCCGCGACCTGGCGACCGGTGACGTCGGCCGGCAACTCGACGTATTCACGAAGCCATGACAGTGGGACCCGCATCAGATCTCCATCCCGAACTGGCGGCTGAACCGCACGTCACCCTCGACCATGTCCCGCATGTCCTCGACCCCGTTGCGGAACATCAGCGTCCGCTCCAGGCCCATGCCGAAGGCGAATCCGGAGTACCTTTCGGTGTCGATGCCGTTGGCCTGCAGGACCCGCGGGTTCACCACGCCGCAGCCGCCCCACTCGATCCAGCCCTCGCTGCCGCAGGTGCGGCACGGGCGGTCCGGGTTGCCGACGGACGCGCCGCGGCAGACGAAGCACTTCAGGTCCACCTCGGCCGACGGCTCGGTGAACGGGAAGAAGTTCGGCCGCAGCCGCGCCTCGAGGCCCTCGCCGAACATCGACACGACGAAGTGGTCCAGGGTGCCCTTCAGGTGCGCGAGCGTGATGCCCTCGTCCACCACCAGGCCCTCGACCTGGTTGAAGACCGGCGTGTGCGTCGCGTCCAGCTCGTCGGTGCGGAACACGCGGCCCGGGCAGATCACGTAGATCGGGGGCTTGCGGCTCAGCATCGACCGCGCCTGCACCGGCGACGTGTGCGTCCGCAGCACCTTCCCGGAGCCGGCCGGCTCGACGAAGAAGGTGTCCTGCATCTGCCGCGCCGGGTGGTCGGGCTGGAAGTTCAGCGCGTCGAAGTTCAGCCACTCGGCCTCGACCTCCGGCCCCTCGGCGACGTCCCAGCCGAGCGCGGTGAACACATCCGCGACCTGCTCGGAGATCAGCGACAGGGGATGCCGCGCGCCGAGCCGCGGGGTGTGCCAGGGCAGCGTCACGTCGACCCGCTCGGTGGCGAGCATCTGCTCCTCGTGCTCGGCCTCGAGCACGGCGAGCCGGGCCGCGAAGCCCTCGTTGATCGCCTTCCGGGCGGCACCGATCCGCTGACCGGCCTCCTTCCGGGCCTGCGGCGGCAGCGCGCCGATCTCCCGGTTGGCCAGCACGATCGGCGACTTGTCCCCGAGATGCGTGGACTTCGCCTCCTGCAGGGCGGCCAGGTCGGCCGCCTCGGTAAACGCCGTCAGCGCCTCGTCGCGGGTCCGCTCCACCTCTTCGGCATGCAGCGGCGTCACTTCGACCGGGTCGTAATCAGTGTTGGGACCGGACATGGCTCGCTCTCGGGTTGGTACGTCTGCGGATTGCAGTCTAGGAACCCGAACCCCAAGAGCGTGAATCGGCTGTCCACAACCCCCTGGTCATCCCATCTTCCGCCTGGTGCGGACGACGCTGCCGAGGACGGCCCAGGCGGCGAGGACGACGGCGCCACCGGCAGGCATCAGGAAGACCGGGAAGTCGTAAGCGCCGGGCCCTGGAATCCCGGGAGCGGTATCCGGGACAGTGTCCGCGAGGATCAGGCAGACCGCCCACGCCACGACGTACCCGGTGGCCAGGGCGGTCGACAGGACGCCGACCGCCTGGGCCCACTTCAGCACGAACCGGTTCGACCTCCGCCTGCCGACCAGATAGGTGATCAGGCCGACGGGAAGCAGCACCAACGCGGCGACCAGCACCGAACTCACGATCCGCTGGGCGTCGATCATGCCCGCATGGTGTCAGCGGATGGTGTCAGCGGCAGGTGTCAGTGCACCGCTTCGGGTACGTCGTCCTGCGTCTTCTGCCCGCCCCTCGGCAGCACGGCCAGCGCCACCACCGCGCCGGCCACCGCACCGATCGCCCCGACCGTCATCGCGATCGACATCGCGTCCGTGAACGCATGCTTCGCCGCGCCGAGGAAGTCCGGCCCGAGCGCGAGCGTCGCGGCGATCGACTTGCGCGCCGCCTCCGGTACCGAGTCCGGCAGCGCCGACGAGTACGCCGCCGCGAGCACACTGCCCAGTACGGCGACCGACAGCGCCGCCCCGGTCTGCTGAACGGTGTCGTTCATCGCCGAACCGACCCCCCGATGCTCCGCGGGAACGGCTTGCATCAACAGGGTGTACGCCGCCGGACCGGCCAGGCCGCCACCGATCCCCATCACCAACAGCCCGATGATGAGCAACCCGTACCCGCTCGAGTCCGACACCTGAGTCAGGATCGCGAAGCTGCCCGCGATGATCAGCAGGCCGAGCGAGATCAGCGTCCGGTCCGCCATCTTCTTACCCAGCGTCGCACCCAGACCGTTGAACACCGCGGCCGCCAGCGCGTACGGGATCAGCGCCAGCCCCGCCTTCAACGGCGAGTACCCGAGCACGAACTGCAGGTACTGCGTCAACGCCAGCAGCAACCCACCCGCTGTGAAGGACAGCAGCACGATCGAGAAACTCGTACCGCTGAACCGCCGGTCCCGGAACAGCGCCAGCGGCACCATCGGGTGCGCACTGCCCTTCTCCCACAGCGCGAACGCGGTCAACGCGACGACACCGACCGCCAGCCCACCGAGCACCCGGGCGGAACCCCAGCCGTGTGCCGGGATCGAGACGATCGCCCAGACGACCGACGCCATCCCGACCATCGTCAGCACGGCACCGGCCGGGTCGATGTCGCGCGCCGGGCCTTTCGACTCCGGGATCAACGCCAGCGTGCCGATGATCGCGAGCACCGCGATGGGTACGTTCAGCAGGAAGATCGAGCCCCACCAGAAGTGGTTCAGCAGCACGCCGCCGACGGTCGGGCCGGCCACCACGCCGACCATCGCGACCATCGACCAGCCGGCCATCGCCTTGCGCTGCTCCTCCGGCGGGAACACGGTGAACAGCAGCGACAACGTGCTCGGCATCAACAGCGAACCGCCGACACCCATCAGGCCGCGGCAGGCGATCAGCTGCCACGGGTTCTCCGCCAGCGTCGCGAGCAGCGACGCCGCGCCGAAGATCACCAGGCCGAGCAGCAGCATCTTCCGCCGGCCGAACCGGTCGGACAGGCTTCCGGCGGTCAGCAGCAGCCCGGCGAACGCCAGGATGTAGGCGTCGATCACCCACTGGATGTCCGCGGGCGTCGCGTTCAGGTCCCGCATCAGGGACGGGATGGCCAGGTTCAGGACGGTGTTGTCGACCACCAGAACCATCAGGCTCAGGCACAAGATCCCCAGGATCCACCACCGCCGGGGATGCCCGGCCGGCCCGGAAAGCTCAGGAAGCTCAGAAGCCTCAGAAGACTCGAACGGTGTACTAGTCACTCGCACACTGTACGACGATCTCGAACACCGTGCGAGTGGTTTGTAGGATGGGGTCATGAAGGAGTCGATCTGGACCCGCCAGGCGGCGGCCGCGCCCGCTCGCGAGACGCTCAGCCGGGAGCAGATCGTGAAGACCGCGATGACGACCCTGGACGAGGACGGCCTCGCCGGGCTGAGCATCCGGAAGCTGGCGGCCAAGCTCGGCGCGGGGGCGACCAGCCTGTACTGGCACGTGCCGACCAAGGACGACCTCGTCGACCTGCTGATCGACGAGGTCTGGGGCGAGATCGACGTACCGGAACCAGAGCTCGCCGGCTGGCGGAACGGGGCGATGCTGTTCGCTCACAGCCTGCGCTCGGCCGTGCTTCGGCACCCCTGGCTCCCCGAGGTCATGTACACCCGGCCGAGCACCGGCCCGAAGGCCATGCGCCTCGGTTCCCGGGGCCTGGCGCTGTTCGCTGCGGCCGGTTTCACCGGCGACGACATCGATCTCTCGATGGGCAGCGTGATGTCGTACGTGCTCGGCTGTGCGAGCGCCGAGGTCGCGACCCGCGAGATGATGCGCCGCTCCGGCCAGTCACCGGACGACTGGACCGCGCAGATGCTGCAGCACGCCGAGACGGTTGCCGCCGGCCACCCCGAGATGCAGGAATCCGTCCGCCGCCGCGGCCACGCCGACCTCGACGCAACCCTCACCCGCCAGTTCGTCTTCGGCCTCGACGCCCTCCTGAACGGCCTCGAATCCCAACTGAAGACCTAGACCCCGACGCCAAAGCGGCGTCATGGCAGCTGGGGAGGATCGTGTGCCCGTTATGGGCAGGAGATCCTCCCCACCTCAGGCGTCAGCTGCGATGTGGATGGGGTTGGTCCAGGCACGGCGGCCGAGGACGTCTTCCACGGTGATCCGGCAGTGGGTGCCGCGGAAGAGCGTCAGGGGGAAGGAGCAGGCGGTCAGATCGGTGCCCTGGGCAACCTCCGCGCCTGGGTGGCCGCCGCTCAGCAGCACCTTCGACGCGGGTGAGCAGCGCACCACGATCGCGTCGCCCTGGATGCGTACGTCGTACAGCTCGGGGCCGGTGCTGGAGTAGAAGTGGCCGGACTTGAGCGCGGTCAGGAGTGCGTTCGGATCCAGTGACTCCGTGCGGACCTGGACCCACGCCTGGCACGGCGGCGGGTCCTGCGGTTGCAGGTGGGCGTCGTCGGCGGCGTAGGTGGTGAAGAGGTGGCCGCGGTTCAGGAGGACGTCGGTGAGGTGCCAGCTGTCACCGCGGTTCTCGCGGTCGGCGAGAGCGTTGTAGACCTCGACGGAGTGGGCGGCGTCGAGGGACTCGGCGTCCGCAGCCGTCAGCAGAGACGCTGACGGATGGGCCATCCCGACGAACGCCCCGGCGGCGCGCGCCCGGCGGGCGAGCTCCCGCCCGGTCTCCGTGTCCGTCGGCGGCGGGAAGTCGAGGGGCAGGCCGGCGGCGACGATGTGCCACTGCTGGCCCGCCTCGGTGCGCGGGGCGTGGAGTTCGGCTCCGATCAGCGTCGTGAAGCCCGCCGTGCGCAGGTCCCGGGTGTCCGTGATCGGGAACCCGTACTCCGCGCGGAAGTGGTCGGTGATCGACACGAAGTCGTAGCCCGCCTCGCGGTAGACGTCGGCGGTCTCCGCCGGGGACAGGTACCCGTCGGACAGGTTCGAGTGGGTGTGCAGGTTCCCGCGCCGGAACCGGCCCGGCAGGTCGAAGATCATCGGCGCTGCTCGCGGGCCGAGGCATACAGACAGATGGCGGCCGCGGTCGCCAGGTTGAGGGACTCGGCGCGGCCGTAGATCGGGACCTTCACCGAGTGGTCGACGACCGCGTTGATGCCGTCCGGCAGGCCATGCGCCTCGTTGCCGAACAACCAGACCGTCGGCTTCGCGAGCGTGCCGTCGTCGATACAGGTGTCCAGGTCCGTGGCGCCGTACCCGTCGGCGGCGAGCACCTGCAGGCCCTGCTCACGCCACGCCTGGACGGCGGTGACGATGTCGACGTCCGTGGTGATCGGCACGTGGAAGATGCTGCCGACGCTGGCCCGGACCGCCTTCGGGTTGTGCGGGTCGACCGACTCCGCCGACAGTACGACGGCATCCGCGCCGGCCGCGTCCGCGGTACGGATCAGGGTGCCGACGTTGCCGGGGTCGCGGACCTGGACGCCTGCGGCGATCAGTTTCCCGGGCGGGCCGAGCGGCACACTGACCAGCGTGCAGACGGCGACGACGCCCTGGGAGGTGACCGTCTCGCTCAGCGCCTCGATGGCGGCACGATCGACCCCGAGCCACGGGACACCCGCGACGCCGGCCAGGTCGTGCAGGTCGCGATGACGGGTCTCGATCCCGGGCTCGGCGTACACCTCGACGACCAGTTCACGGTGTTCGAGTGCCTCCCGGACGGCCTGTGGGCCTTCGACCAGGAAGCGGCCGGTCTTGCGCCGGAACGCACGAGTGGCGAGCCGCCGAGCCTGTTTGATCCGCGCCGATTGCGCGGTCAGCAGACCGGGACTCGCCACTCGAGTGCTTACTTCAGGGGTGCTGCGGCTCAGGCCGCGGCGTCGCTCTTCGGCGCGTTCACGTCCGCCGGCAGGGCGGCCTTGGCCACCTGCACGAGCGCGGAGAACGCGGCCGGGTCGTTGACGGCGAGGTCGGCGAGGATCTTGCGGTCCACCTCGACCTCGGCCAGGCGCAGGCCCTGGATGAAGCGGTTGTAGGTCAGGTCCTCGGCGCGGACCGCGGCGTTGATGCGCTGGATCCACAGCTTGCGGAAGTCGCCCTTGCGCGCCTTGCGGTCCCGGTAGGCGTAGACCAGCGAGTGGGTGACCTGCTCCTTGGCCTTGCGGTACAGCCGCGAGCGCTGACCGCGGTAGCCGCTGGCCTGCTCGAGTACGACCCGGCGCTTCTTGTGGGCGTTGACTGCCCGCTTCACGCGTGCCATGAGGTGTTACTCCTTGTATTTCTGCGCCGCGGGCAGGACTGCCGGCGCGGCGGGGGATGTTCGGGAGGGAGGGGGCGTCAGATGCCGAGGAGCTTCTTGGCCTTCTTCACGTACGCCGGGGCGACCTCGACGGTGCCGGACAGGCGCCGCTTGCGCTTCGAGGTCTTGGCCTCGGCGAGGTGACGGACACCGGTCTGCTCGCGACGGATCTTGCCCGACCCGGTGACCCGGACCCGCTTCTTCATCCCCGAGTGGGTCTTCATCTTCGGCATGGCTGTGTGCTCCTGAGTTTTCTTCGTTGACTCGATCTTCGGTGTGACGGCTCCGGCTGCTGTGTGGTTCACCTGGCGGCCGGAGCGGTTCGTCACTCCGGGTCGAGGTTGTCGGCCGGACCCTTCGGCTTCTTGGTGACACCGGCGGCACGCTCGGCCTCGTGGGCCTGAGCCTGCTCGGCGCGCTCCTGGCGCTCCGCCTGCTCCTCGGCCTCCCGCTCGGCCTTCCGCTGCGCCTTCTCGGCTTCCACGTCGACGCGCGCCTCGGACTTCTTCTTGTGCGGTCCGAGCACCATGATCATGTTCCGGCCGTCCTGGCGCGGCGAGGACTCGACGAAGCCGAGCTCGCTGACGTCCTCGGCCAGCCGCTGCAGCAACCGGAACCCGAGCTCGGGCCGGGACTGCTCACGTCCGCGGAACATGATGGTGATCTTGACCTTGTCCCCGGCCTTCAGGAACCGCACCACGTGACCCTTCTTGGTCTCGTAGTCGTGCGGGTCGATCTTCGGCCGCAACTTCATCTCTTTGATGATGGTGTTGGTCTGGTTCCGGCGGGACTCGCGCGCCTTCTGCGCGGTCTCGTACTTGTACTTGCCGAAATCCATCAACTTGCAGACCGGAGGCCGTGCGGTTGCCGCGACCTCGACCAGGTCGAGATCGGCTTCCTGGGCCAGCCGCAGTGCGTCCTCGATCCGGACGATGCCTACCTGCTCACCGTTCGGTCCGACCAGCCGCACCTCGGGAACGCGGATGCGCTCGTTGACGCGCAAATCAGTGGTGATGGGTCCTCCTGGGTTGAACTAGTACTGGTGCCACCTTGTGGATCATGCGGAGACCCGGCGCCGAAAACGACGAAAGGCCCTCGCGCGTCCGCACGAAGGCCCAATTCCCAGATCGACGGCGTCCTGAACCCGCTGACGGGAGGTACGCCGTACGATCGCCTCGGCACCGAATCGCTCCGGGACCTCGGCGTGACCGGGACCCGCCGACTGTGCATCGGCTGGGTGGGAGGTGGCCCTCCGCTTAGACTCGAACCATCGGAGGCCCTCGAGTATTCCGCTCAGGGGTCACCGGTGGACCGAGTCGGTCGCCGTGCAAGAGTAGCAGCATGACCGACGCAGATGCCACTTCGCTGTCCGACGCACCGACCGCCAGCGCACCGGACGAGGCCGCCCGGCCCGATCCGCTCTCGACCGCGTCCCGGGACATCGCCGAGGTTCCGGCCGTGGAGATCATCTCCACCGCGGCTTTGCACCTGATGAGCGCTGCCGCGGTGAACCTCGGCCTGGCCGAGGACCTGCCCGAGCACAAGGACCTCGACGAGGCCCGCTCGCTGATCGACTCGCTGGCCGGCCTCCTGGACGCCGCCGCCCCGTCGCTCGGCCATCACCACGCCGCCCCGCTGCGTGACGGCCTGCGCTCGCTGCAACTGGCCTTCCGCGAGGCCAGCTCGATCCAGGACGAGCCGGGCCAGGGCCCCGGCGAGAAGTACACCGGCCCGGTCTTCCCCAAGGCCTCCGCCCGCTGAGGCGCCCACTCGCGATATCCGGTCGGCCTGACGTCGCCCGGCCGGTACGGTCGGGCGCTATGACTGCCGACGGTGTGCCCCTGCCTGTCCCGAAACTCGACGCGCGGCAGTTGCTGCTCGAGGTCAACCGGTCCACGGGTGCCGGGCTCGAGTTCACCGGGCACGCGGCCGCGGGCGAGGTCGGCGCCGCGTTCGTGCGCTGGCCCGACGGACGGGACGGCGTCCTGACCCGAGGCTCCGGGTCCCTCACCGAACTCCGGCGTACGGCGGAGGTCCTCGAGGAAGCGCGGGGGCGCGGCTTGCCGGTTCCGGAGTACCAACTTCTCGCGGAGGTGCCGGACGGCGTCGGCGTCGTTCAGGAACGCCTGCCCGGACGACCGCCCACGACCGTCGACCGGGCACTGCTGGAGTCGATGATCACGCTCGCGGACCGCTTCACCGGCCTGGCCCCTGACCTTCCCGTGCCGTCCCTGCACCTGCTCGAGAGCGGCCCCGGCTTCTGCCTGCACGAATCCCTCCAGCGCTACGACGACCGCTCGCGAAAGCTCCTGGGATGGGTTCACGAGGTCGGCCGCGCGGAGACCACAGAGATGACCGGCGACGACCTGGTCCATCTCGACTTCCACACCGGCAACGTGCTCGTCGACGACGCCGGCACGATCACCGGCATCGTCGACTGGGACGGCATCGGCCGCGGCGACCGCCGCTTCGGTCTGGTGACGTTGCGATTCGATGCCCACGTCGCCGTACCGGATGCGGATCTGGCGTGGTTCGACGAGCACCTGGACCGTGTCCTGGCGCCGGACGTGCTGCGGCTCTACTGGGCACACATGAGCCTTCGCCTGGTCGACTGGTCGATCCGGCACCACACGCCCGCGGACACCACCCGCTGGCTCGATTTCGCGGCGATCCGGATGAACTGACCCGCGCGATGGAGCGCGGTGGCAACCGTTTCGGCCCAGTCCGAAATGGGCTCGAATCCTCGGCGGATGCACCGGGACCGTACCTACCTTCGATGCAACGGCCACCGACCGGTGGCCACCACTCGGAGGGGACGAAAGATGCGAAAGATCGCGATGACCGCCGCTGGAATCGCTGCCACGGTGATCGGCACCGGCCTGGCCCTGGCGCCGGGCGCGCAGGCGGCCACGACACAGACGATGTCGACGACGGCGACCTGTCCGTCGGGCGCGGTGTGCCTGCAGGAGCCGAACGGCAGCATCCTGAGCAAGAACATCTGGTACAGCTACGGCGCGCACAACCTGTCGGGCGTCACCGGCAACAAGGTCCTGATCAACAGCCAGACCGGTGGCGCGGGCTTCGCCATCTGCAAGGGGTACAACGGCACGAACTGCTACCCGGTGCAGCGCTACCCCGGCGCGTACGCGTCGTACGACTTCACCCCGATCAACTCGATCGTGCTCGTCAAGTAGCTCGCGCACCGGCTCCGGCCACCACAGGGCCGGAGCCGGTCCGGCTAGCCCTTGACCGCGCCTTCCTCGACGCCCTTGAAGAAGAAGCGCTGCAGGGTGGCGAAGACGATCACGATCGGGATGAACGCGATCATCGTGCCGGCCGCGATCAGGCGGGGATTGTTGCTGAAGGTGCCCGACAGGTACTGCAGGCCGACGGTCAGCGTGTACTTGTTCGGGTCCGTCAGCACGATCAGCGGCCAGAGGAAGTCGTCCCAGGCGCCGATGAACGCGAAGATCGCGATCACGCTGATCGTCCCGCGCACCGACGGCAGACCGATGTACACGAACCGCTGCCAGGCGTTCGCGCCGTCGACGATCGCCGCCTGGTCGACCTCGAGCGGCAACGCGCGGAAGGCGTTGTACATCAGCAGCACGTTGAGCGCGCCGATCATCCCCGGCAGCGCGACACCGAACAGCGTGTTCGCCAGACCGAACTCCCGGACCGTCACGTACTGCGAGATGATCGTGACCTCACCCGGCAGCACCAGCGTCGCGAGGAACAGCCCGAGGACGATCTTCCGCCCGCGGAACTGCAGCCGCGAGATCGCGAACCCGGCCAGCGACGCGCCGACGATGTTGCCGCCGACCACCAGGACCGCGACCACCAGCGAGTTCCGCGCGTAGTCCCAGACCGGGATGGTGTCGGTGACCGCCTTGTAGTGGTCGAGCGTCGGCTGCGCGGGCAGCAGTCGCGGGATCCGGGTGTAGATGTCCTCCCCGGAACCCTTCAGCGACGTCGACAGCTGCCACAGGAACGGCCCGATCGTGATCAGCAGCACGAACGCGAGCAGGACGTACCGCACGAACTTCTCGCGCGGCGACACCGAGTTGAACCCGAACGAGCCCCGCCGGCGTCTCGACGGTTCCGGAGCCTCAGGCGCCACAGCCGGACGCGCCGGATCGGTGACCACACTCATGCTTCTGCTCCTCGACGGTTGAGCCGGGCCAGCACCAGCATCGGTACGACGGTCACGAAGAACAGCACGATCGACAACGCGGACGCGTACCCGAGGTTGCCCTCGAAACCCTGGCTGTACTGCTGGATCAGCATCACCACGGAGTTGTCCCGGCCACCCGGACCGCCCTTGCCGCCGCTCAGGATGAACAGCTCGGAGAACACCCGCAGCGCCGACACCGAGATCAGGATGGAGATCAGGATCATCGTGCCCCGGACGCCGGGAATCGTGACGTGCACGAATCGCCGCAACGGCCCGGCACCGTCGACCGCGGCCGCCTCGTGCAGCTCACGCCCGACGTTCCCGAGAGCGGCCAGGTAGATGATCATGTAGTACCCGAGTCCCTTCCAGATCGTCAGGCTGATCGCACTGAGCAACAACAGCCATTGATCGGACAGGAACGGCAACGGCCCGGAGATCACACCGAGCTTCTCGGCCAGACCGTTGACCAGACCGCGGTCGTCGAGGATCCACTGCCAGATCAGCGCCACGACCACCGCGGACGCCACCACCGGGGTGTAGAACGCGGTCCGGAAGAACGTGATCCCGGGCAGCTTCTTCTCCACCAGTACGGCGAGCAGCAGCGGCAGGACGGTCAGGAACGGCAGGCAGACCACCATGTAGATGACGCTGTTCAGCAGCGCCCAGCGCAGCTGCTCGTCGTGCAGCAGGGTCTCGAAGTTCTTCAGCCCGACGAAGTGGCCGCCGCCGATCGGCCTGGCGTTCGTGAACGACAGGATGACGGTGTTGATCGACGGCCACAGGTTGAAGACGAGCAACCACGCGAGTGCTGGGATGACCAGCACCCACGGGGTGAACCAACGGTTGTAACGCATGCTGTGCCTGTTCAACTACTGAGTGAGTAGCTGGTTGGCCTTGGCCACCGCCGCGTCAAGTGCTGCCTGCGAGGTGATCTTCCCGGCGATCGCCAGCGAGATCTGCTGGCCGATGAAGTCGTTGGTCGCGCCACTGATCACCGGCGGCTGCAGGTTCTTCGCCTTCGCCAGCGACTGGAAGGCGAGCACCTTCGCGTCACTTTCCGGCGTACCGTCGGACTTCGAGAAGTACGGGTCCTGGGCCGAGGCCTTGGTGGACGGGAAGATGTTCACGATCTTCGCGAACGCGGCCTGGTTCTCGGCGTTGGTGACGAACCGCGCCAGCGCGATCGCCGCGGCCTGGTTCTTGGTCTTGGCCGACACCGACAGGCCCTGCACATAGAGCGGCGGGGTGTCCAGTGCCGGCGACGGGACGACCTTGCCCTTCAGCGACGGGTTGTCCTTCATGAAGTCCTGGATCGCGTTGCCGCCACCGGTGGTCCAGGCGACCTTGCCCTGGGTGAAGAGCTTGGAGTTGCCGAGGTACTCGTTGGTCAGGATGTCGCGCGGCATGTAGCCGGCCTTGTACGCGTCGCGGTACTTGTCCAGCAGCGCGGCGGCCTCGGGGGTGTTGAAGACGAACTTCTTGCCGTCGTCGGAGAGGATCTTGATCCCGGCGTTGGTGAAGTCACCGATGCCCGGCAGCCGGCTCATCAGGTATTCCTTGCCGCCGGTCTTGTCGTGCATCACCTTCGCGGCCGCGAGCAGCTCGTCGAAGGTCTTCGGTGGGTTCTTCACGTCCAGGCCGGCCGCGGCGAACTTGGTCGCGTTCCAGTAGTCGATGTCGGTGTTCAGGTACCACGGGTAGCCGAAGGTGCCGTCCATGCCCTGGTACTGGTACGCCTGCACCCCGCCCTCGACGTACTCCTCGTTGAGCTTCGGGTCGGCGGCGGCGACGTCGAGCAGCATGTTCTGCTTGGCCAGGCTCAGCGCGAAGTCCGGCGGCAGGTTGGTGACGTCGGGCAGCTGGCCGGCCGAGGCCTGGCTCAGCACCTTCTTGTCGTAGCCGTCGCCGGGCTGGTCCAGCCAGGTGACGTGGGTTCCCGGGTACTTCGCCTCGAACGCCTTGATCACGCCTTCGACGTACGCGGTGAACTTCGGCTTCAGCGCCCAGGTCTGGAAGCTGACCTCACCGGTCACCTGAGCATTCGCGTCGACGGTCGGCTTCGCCCCGCCGCCGCCGCCGGAGTCCTCGGAACCGAGGCCGCATCCGGCGAGAGTGAGAGCGGCGGCGGCAAGGGCGGCCACCGGCGCCAGACGGCGTCTACGCATGGAATCTCCTGGATTTGATAAACCGGTATAGCTCCCGAACTATCCACATCGTAGAATCCGCTGTCAAGGGCGGATGAGAGGTACGACGATGGCGAGACCGACGATCGCGGACATCGCGACCAGGGCCGGGGTGTCCAAGGGCGCGGTGTCGTTCGCGCTGAACGGGCGGCCGGGTGTCAGCGACGCGACCCGGGAGCGGATCCTGAAGATCGCGGAGCAGATGAGCTGGCGCCCGCACAGCGCGGCACGGGCGCTCGGGGCATCCCGGGTGGACTCGGTCGGGATGGTGATCGCCCGCCCGGCCCGGACGCTCGGCGTGGAGCCGTTCTTCGCGCACCTGCTGTCCGGCGTGCAGTCGGGTCTGTCCGCGGAGTCGATCTCGCTGCAACTGCTGATCGTCGAGGACACCGCGGCGGAGATCGAGGTGTACCGGCGGTGGGCCTCGGAGCACCGCGTCGACGGCGTGATCCTGGTCGACCTGACGGTGAAGGACCCGCGCGTCGACGAGCTGAGGGCGCTCGAGCTGCCGGCCGTGGTGATCGGCGGCCGCGGCGGCAAGGGCGCGCTCGCCTCCGTCTGGGCCGACGATCGCGACGCGATGCTGGCCGTCGTCGAGTACCTGGCCGCGCTCGGCCACCGCCGCATCGCCCACGTCGCCGGTACGCCGGACTTCCAGCACACGCAGCGCCGGATCCGGGCCGTCCGCGACGCGGCACCGCGCCTCGGGCTGCTCGACGCCCCGTCCCTCACCACGGACTTCAGCGACGCCGAGGGCGCCGCGATCACCCGCAAGCTGCTCTCCCAGCGGGACCGCCCGACCGCGATCGTCTACGACAGCGACGTGATGGCCGTGGCCGGCCTCGGCGTCGCGATGGAGATGGGCGTCTCGGTCCCGGGCGACCTGTCGATCGTCGCGTTCGACGACTCGATCCTCACCCAGCTGATGCACCCGGCCCTGACGGCGCTGTCCCGCGACACCTTCGACTTCGGCCGCCAGGCCGCCGAGGTGCTGCTGGAGACCATCGCCGACCCGGGCCGGGTGATCAACCGCCGGACCACCGACCCGGTCCTGACGGTCCGCGAGTCAACCGCTCCCCCGGCTTGATGCCGCCCTGATGTTGCCCTGGAACCCTAAACCGATTTAGCATCCTCGCCATGGCTTTGCAGACCGTCACGCCCCGGTTCGGTGCGAACTACGTTCCCTCGGCGGGATGGTTCTACTGCTGGCTCGACTACGACCCGGACGCGGTCCGCCGGGACTTCGCCGACCTCGCCGGGATGGGCCTGGACCACGTCCGCGTGTTCCCGGTCTGGCCGTGGATCCAGCCGAACCGGGCGATCATCCGCGAGCGCGCGATCGCCGACCTGCTGGACACGATCGACGCCGCCGCCGAGCACGGGCTGACCGTCGCGGTCGACCTGATCCAGGGCCACCTGTCCAGTTTCGATTTCCTCCCGTCGTGGGTGCTGACGTGGCACAAAGCCAGCCTCTTCGAGGACCGGACGGTCCGCGACGGCCTCACGGCGTACGTCGGCACCGTGGCCCGCGCGGTCGCGACGAAGCCGAATGTCTTCGCGATCACGCTCGGCAACGAGGTCAACAACCTGTGGCCCGACAGCCTGACCACCCCGGAGACGTCGACCGCATGGGCGCGGGAGCTGCTGGCCACCCTCAAGAACGCGGCGCCCGACGTGCTCGCGCTGCACTCGGTCTTCGACGACGCCTGGTACAAATCCGACCACCCGTTCCACCCCGTTGACGCCGTGGACCTGGGTGACCTGAGCACTGTCCACTCGTGGGTTTTCAACGGGGTCTCACGAGTGGACGGTCCCCTCGGGCCGGCCACGCTCACGCACGCGGACTACCTGGTCGAGCTCGCCAAGGCCACGTCGCTCGATCCCGAGCGTCCCGTGTGGCTTCAGGAGATCGGCGTACCCGGGCCCGACATCCCTGCGGACCTGCAGGCCGAGTTCACCCGGCGGACCGTCGGGACGGTGCTGCCGAACCCGGCGCTGTACGGCGTGACGTGGTGGTCGTCGCACGACATCGACCGGCGGCTGCTCGACTTCCCGGACCGCGAGTACGACCTCGGTCTGTTCACGGTCGACCACCAGCGCAAGCCGGCCGCGCAGGCGCTCGCCGACCTGATCGCCGAGGTCCGGGCGAACGGCGTACCGGAGCAGGCTGCGGTGACGACGCTGACCGCGCCGGTGAACCTCCGCACCGAGCCGGACCGTCGCGCGGAAGTTGCCCCCGGCAGCGAATTCCACCTGCAATGGGTCGAGGCCCGCGCGCACGGCCCGGTGCGGATCGTCCTACCCTGACCGGCCGGTCAGGACCTGCCGCAGTTCCTGGTTGACGTTCGCGCCCGGGGCCGGGTCGTAGTTCCCGAGGTGTACGGCGGTGTACCCGCGGCCCGGGTACCACTCGGCGCTCGTACTGACCCCCGGTGCGCCGCCGGTGTGTCCGCTGACCAGCGCACCGTTGAGGATCGAGCTGTCCACGCCGTACCCGAAGAAGTTGACGATCTCCGGCAGCCCGGGCTTCGCCGGCAACGTCCCGAACGTGAACTTCGGCGTCACGAAGACGTCCCGGTACGTCGTACTCAGCAGCGTGCCGTCGTTCAGCGCGCGGAGGAAACGCACCAGGTCGGGTGCGTTGGCGAAGGCGTTGCCCGCCGGGCTGCCGATCAGATCGAACGCGCCGGCGTCGAGGGCGTCGTACCGCTTGCCGGACTGATCTGTCGGGTACGGACGCGCGAAGCGACTGTCGGTCTTCCACTGGCCGAGCAGGGTGAAGTCGGCCGACGTCATCCCGGCCGGGCGGAACACGTGCTCGCGGATGTAGTCGTAGTACGAGACGCCGGCGATCTTCGCCACGATGCAGCCGAGGACGTGGAAGCCGGAGTTGCTGTACTTGCCGGCCGTCCCGGGAGCGAACGCGAGCGGCTCGGTACGGATGTAGCGCAGGGTGCCGTCCATCATCTGCTGCGGCGTGGTCCAGCTGGCCGACTCCGCGAAGTACCCGTCGAGCTGCATGTAGTCGCCGAGGCCGGAGGTGTGGGTCAGCAGGTGGTGGATCCGGACCTTGTCGCCGATCCCGGCGGTGAATCCGCTCAGGTACTTCTCGATCGGGTCGGCCAGGCTCAGCAGGCCGCGCTGCGCGAGCCGGCCGATCGCGGTCCCGGTGAACATCTTCGTCACCGAGGCGAGGCAGAAGATCGTGTCCGCGCGGTTGCGGATCCGCTTGCTCCGGTTCGCGTACCCCATCGAGCGGGACAGCACCGGACGGCCGTCGCGGAGCACCAGGACGGTGCCGGAGAACGAGTCGTCGGCCGCGAGCTTGTCGAGGTACTTCTCGAGCTCGCCGAGTCTCGTACCGGTCGCGGCGGCGGGAACGGTCCAACTGACGCCGGCGACGACCGGGGCGACCGCCAGGCCGGAGCGGCCGAGAAACGTGCGCCTGCTGTGGGTTGCCAAGGGAGTGCTCCTCACGTGATCGATGACCAGTGAGATCCAACGCGGCAGGCCGTTTCCCCGGCGTTACCGCCGGCCGATGAGGACGTCGATCCCGTCCAGGATCCGCGCCAGCCCGAACTCGAGGTCGTCGTCGAGCTCGTCCTCGTACTCCGAGTTCAGGTAGAGCGAGGTCAGCGTCGGGTAACCGCCCGCCATCAACCGCGGCACCAGGAACTGCCCGACCTGTTCCGCCTGCACCGGCGTGTTGTCGTTCGCGCCGAGGTGGCGGGCCAGGTTCGCGTAGTTCCGCGCGTACCCGTCCAGGAGCACCACGCAGCCCAGGTTGTCGTGCTGGCTCAGTCCGGTCCCGGCCAGCGCCGCGAGGATCACCTCGACCCAGCGCAGCAGGTTCGGCGTGACGGGCGCGCCACGGATCGGCACGTCGAGCAGCCAGGGCCGCTCGGCGTACAGCTTCACCTGGGCGTCCACCCAGGCGGTCGCGGCCGCACGCCAGCCGGACGGCAGCTCGGGTGGTACACCGACCGCCTTGTCGTGCACCAGCACGATCAGCTCTTCCTTGGACCGGACGTAGCGGTACATCGCGTTCGTCGTGACACCGAAATGGCCAGCGATCCGCTGCAGGGAGATCGCCTCGAACCCGTCCCGGTCGCCGAACTCGATCCCGGCGTCCACGATCTGATCGACCGACAGCGCCGGCTTCGGCCCGCGGCGCTGCACCGGCAGCACACCCCACGACAGGGCGAGCCCAGGCGGCAGTTCCCCGCGGTCCTCGGTCATGTCTCCCATCCTGACGTACGCCGGCCGCTGGGCACGCCGATCCCGGCAAAGAGGGGTGCTAGCACCACCGGGGAAACGGGTCCTGAGCACCGCGAGGGGAAACTGTTCAATCCCTACGCTTTTTCACATCAGAACTTCCCGGAAAGGACCCCGCCGATGAACACGCTTCTCGACCCCCTGTTGATGCCCGACCAGGTCCAGCTCACCGAGGCCGACCGGCGCGCCGCGATCGCCAAGCTCGACAGCGCCGTCCGGCAGGCCGCGCTGACGCCGTCCCAGGCGAGCGACCGGCAGCTGCGGCTGATGACCGCACGCACCCGCGGTGAGTTCCGGCAGATCATGGCCGGAGTCCCGGACGCCGCGCCGCCGCGGGCGCTCACCGTCGCGTTGCGTGGCTTCACCGGTCTCTGGCTGGTCGCCTGCGTGGTGCAGTTCGTGGTCTGGGTGGCGCTGGCGATGTTCGGCCACTTCGACGGCCCGTGGTGGCTCTGGTCCGACCTCGGTCTCGGCGCGGTCGTCGCGATCCTCTGGTGGACGAACGAGTCCTACCACCGCAAGTCCGACGTACTGGTCGCTTCGTGACCGCGCCGGTCCAGCTCACCGGCGTCCGGAAGGTCTACGGCACCGGCGCCGGCGCGGTGGACGCGCTGGCCGGCGTGACCTACGGGTTCGCCGCCGGCACGTTCACCGCGGTGATGGGGCCGTCCGGATCCGGCAAGAGCACGCTGCTGCACTGCGCGGCCGGCCTCGATACCCCGACCTCGGGCGATGTCCAGCTCGCCGGTACGTCGTTGCGCGGCCTGGACGAGACCGCACTGACCGAGTTGCGCCGGGAGCACGTGTCGTTCGTCTTCCAGTCGTTCAACCTGATGCCTGCGCTGACCGTGCGGCAGAACGTCGTCCTCCCGCTGACGCTGGCGGGGAAGGCGGCCGACGACGCGTGGGTGACCGACGTGATCCGGCGGGTCGGGCTCGGCGAGCGGATCAACCACCGTCCGAGCGAACTGTCCGGTGGCCAGCAGCAGCGGGTCGCGATCGCCCGGGCACTCGCCGGACGGACCGCGATCACCTTCGCCGACGAGCCGACCGGCGCACTGGACACGACCACCGCACTCGAGGTGCTCACGCTGCTCCGCGATCAGTCGCGCGAGCTCGGACAGACCATCGTGATGGTCACCCACGACCCGGTCGCGGCGTCGTACGCCGATCGCGTCGTGTTCCTCGTCGACGGCCGGATCGTGTCCGAGTCCCCGCACCCCACGGCCGAGAACGTCGCCGCGGAGCTCGCACTGCTGAGCGCCGGGCGCTACACCACCCACCAGACAGCCATGGAGATCTGACCCATGTACCGCCTCGCCGTCACCACCCTGCGGTACCGCACCGCCGCCTTCCTCGCGATCTTCGTCGCGGTCCTCCTCGGCGGGGCCCTCCTGAGCGCCGCCGGCGGTCTCCTCGAAACCGGCCTCCGCCTGAACGCCCCACCCCAGCACCTCGCTGCCGCCCCGGTCGTCGTCACGGGCGACCCGGCGTACCACCCGCCGAACGGAAACGGCGCCGCAGCCTTCCCCGAACGCCACCGGGTGAGCGACTCGCTGGTCACCGAACTGGCCGGCACACCGGGCGTTCGCACAGCAGTCGCCTACCGCTCCTTCCCCGTCGCACTGGACGCGAGCAGCGCGCACGGTGCCGAGGTTGTCGGGCGCGGGTGGGACTCGTCGGCGCTCACGCCGTACCGCTTGAGCGCCGGGCACGCCCCGCGGGGCGGAGAGGTTGTGCTGGATTCACGGCTGGCGAACGGCACCGAGCCCGGCGAGCACGTCAGCGTGACCGTTGGTGGTGAGCCGCGGACGTACGTCCTCGCCGGAGTCGCGGCCGCACAGCACGACGTCGACGTACCCGCCGTCTTCTTCTCCGCTGCGGAGGTGCCGCCGGGTGCGGACGCGATCGGTGTGTTCCCCACGGACGGCACGTCGGCGCGTGACCTCGCCGAGCGGCTCGAACTGCCGAAAGGTGTGAAGGCCTACACCGGCGACGACCGTGGTGCCGCGGAGTTCCAGGGGATCGCGACGAGCCTGCCGCTGATCATCATGTCCGGTGTCTTCGGTGGGATGGTGGCCGTGGTGATGGCGCTCGTGGTGTCCGCCACGATCGGCCTGTCGGTCCGCCAGCGCCGCCGCGAGCTCGCCCTGCTCCGTGCCAGCGGTGCGACCCCGCGCCAGGTCGGCAAGATGGTGATCGCCGAGACCATGATCGTCGGCGTCCTCGGCCTGATCCTCGGACTCGCCTGCGGCCGGATCGCCGGCACCTGGATCTTCGGTCTGCTCGCGGACGGCGGCGTCGTCCCGCCGCAACTGCGGTTCGACCAGGGCCCGCTCGCCTTCGCCGGCGCGGCCCTTCTCACGTACGTCGTCCTCCGCGTCACCGTCGGTTTGGCCGCGCACCGTGCCGCACGGATCCGCCCGGTCCAGGCCCTCGCCGAAGCCGCCGTACCGAACGTCGAGCTGAGCAGGATCCGGATCCTCAGCGGCCTGGTCTTCGCCGGCGCCACCGTGGCGATCGCACTGTCCACGCCGTTCATGGGCCCCACCAACGCCGCGGCGATCGGCGGACCGGCCGGGCTGACCGGCTCCATCGCGGTCGCGATCCTGGCGCCGCTCGTCATCCGGCGCGCGCTGGTTCCGCGCATCACCGCGCTGATCGAGAAGCGCGGGACCTCCGGCGTCCTCGCGGTGATCAATCTGCGGGTCCGCGCGGTCCAGTTCGGCGCGATCCTGATCCCGATCACGATCGCCACGGCGATTGCTGTCGGCAACATCTACTCGCAGACCACGCAACAGAAGGCGGCCGCCGAGGCGATGACGAGCAACCTGGCCGGCGACGTCGTCGTCTCCAGCACCTCGGGCATCCCCGCGGCGCTGACCGCGGCCGTGAAGTCGGCGCCCGGTGTCAGCGCGGTGTCCGAGATCGTCCGCAGCAAAGGCTGGATCGAGAAGCCTTACGACAAGTCCCACACGAGTGACGCCTGGCCGCTGCTCGGGCTGAACGGACCTGTGTACAAGGACAAGGTGAAGAAGGGATCCCTCGACGACCTGACCGGTGACACCATCGCCCTCCCAGCCGGTACGGCGAAGAAGCTGAAGGTCGACGTCGGCTCGCAACTCGAGGTCCGTCTCGGTGACGACGCCCTGGTCACGGTGAAGGTCGTCGCGCTGGTCGAGGGGCCGTCCGGGTACGAATCGCTGCTGCTGCCCGCTCAGCTCCTCGCCTCCCACACCACGACCGGCCTGCCCAGCCAGCTCCTGGTGCGGACCACGAACGACAAGCTGGACCTGACCAGGTGGCCAGAGGCAACGATCGGCGACCGGGCCGCGCTGTCCGACGGACTCGACACCGGTCTCGGCGTCGACGCGTGGATCAGCTATCTGCTGGCAGCGATCGCCGTCGCCTACACCGCGATCGCCTCGGTCAACACGATCGCCGTCGCGGTCCTGGACCGGCGCCGCGAGTTCGGCCTCCAACGCCTCACCGGCTCCACCCGGCGCGAGGTATCACGGATGCTGACGCTCGAGGGGCTGCTGATCGTGGCTATCGGATTGGTGACCGGACTGATCACGGCGGCCTTCACCGTCCTGCCGATCGCGATGGCGACCCGCGGCCTGCCGATCCCGTCCGGCCCGGTGTGGATCCTCGCCGCCTGGGTGCTCGTCGTCCTCCTGCTGGTGCTGCCGACCACCGCGATCACCGGCCGCATCGCGATGCGCCCCCGACCGATGGACGCCCTCAGCTCACCCGTCGGCTGACCGGCTCTTCGGAAAGAAACCGGCGCCTGGTGACTATTTCCTTCCGCAAACCCTCAGGAGGCCGGCTCGATCCACGCGTAGCCGCCGTCTTCCAGGCGGATGACCTGGAGGCCGGCGGCGAGGCGGCGTACGTCGTCGGTCTCGATCACGCCGGCGGCCGGACCGGCGACGTCGAGGACGATCGCGGCCGCACCCTCCTGGATCGCGGCGGTCGCGACCAGCCGGGTCTGGGCCGGCATCGGGCGGGCATCCGGACTCCAGCGGGACAGACTCTCGGTGCCGGTGAACGCGAGCAGCGCGTTCCGCCCGTCCTGGCCCTGGAGCAGCGCGACGGCCATGTCCGAGGTCTTGTCGTGCGCGAGCCCGTTCTCGTCGTACTCGACCTCGCCGAGCATCGCGACCACGGGCACCAGCAGGCGCGCTTTGGTGAGCGCGGCCAGCACCGCTCCCCCGTCGCCCGCCGCGAGCGCCGCGGCCAGCGCGGGATCCGCCGCACCGTCGTCGTTGTCGAACCCGGTGAAGGCCAGTCGCCGCTCTGGTGGTTGCACGCCGCCATTGTCCCCGGAGCGCGCTTTCAGGGGTGCATCAGGGCCTTTCCCCTCTTGGTTCGGCGAGCAACTGTGCGAGCCTGGGTATGTGCCTGACTTCAACGATTTGACGCTGCTGCCGTTCTGCGTGGGCCTGACGCTGCTCGGTCTGATCGGCTCGTGGTTCGCCTGGCGGCGCCGCGGGGTGGCGGCCGGCACCCGAGGTGTGGCCTGGTCCCTGCTACCGGTCTCGCTGTACCTGACCGGTCTGCTGGAGCTGGTCTGGGACGTGGTCCGCTCCGCCGTGAGCTGGGTCACCCACCTGATCTTCTCCCCGACCGTCTGGGCCGGTGTCGCGCTGTTCGGCGTCTCGGTGGTGCTGTACGTCGTCTCCGGTGTGGCCCGCGGCCGCTCGGGGAACCAGAAGAAGGCAGACAAGACACAGAAGAAACCCGCCTCGCCCGCGGGTGAGCTGACCAAGACGGGTCCAGCGCCCGCCTCGGCTGCTCCCGCTCAAGCTGCCAAGCCGTCAAAGGGGAAGGCGAAGCAGCAGGAATCGTCGGAGTTCGACGAGATCGAGGACATCCTGAAACGCCATGGAATCAACTGACACAGCCGCTGACCACGGCTCGCCCCTGACCTTCGACTCTCTTCTGGACAACGTCCAGGCCGGCTCCCCGCAGCTCGGCCGGACCCGATTGATCGGCATCGACGGACCCGCCGGCTCCGGCAAGACCACCGTCGCCGCCCACCTCGAGGCCCGCGCCAAGGCCCGCGACCTGAACACGTACGTCATCCACATGGACGACCTGTACGACGGCTGGACCGGAGCCGAGCGTGGATTCGGCCTGCTTCGTGACCACGTCCTGCAACGCCTGGCCGACGGTCGTGAGGGCCGGTACCGGCGCTACGACTGGTACGCGGGCGCGTACGCCGAGCTGCACGTCGTACCGAACACCGTCGACCTGCTCATCGTCGAGGGTGTGACGGCGTGCGACCGGGACGCCGCGCACTGGCAGTCGCTGCGGCTGTGGGTGGAGACGTCGAACGAGGTACGGCTGGATCGCGGGATCGATCGCGACGGCGAGGCGCTCCGCGACCACTGGCTCGAGTGGATGCGCTGGGAGCGCGACCACTTCGCCGAGCAGGCGACCCGCTCGCGGGCGCACGTGATCGTCGACGGCAACCCGTCGGTCCCGCACGACCCGGCCCGCGAACTCGTCACGACGGCCGTCGCGCTACCGCCTCACGACTCGGCGGCGTCCTGACGACCGTCCCAGGACCAGCGCGGGATCGTCAGGCCGTCCGGGATGTCGTCCGCGTCGTGCCGGTACATGGTGCCGAACGTGGCCCACGCGAAGTAGTCGTGGAGGACCTGCCGTAGCCGCGGATCGGTGAGTTCCGCGTCGGTCATCGCCTGGTCGAAGCAGGCGATCCCGCGGTGGTTCATCTCGTCGTGCTCGCCGTTCCCCGCGTGCCGCCGCTCCACCGATGCCTCCGTGCCGTACTTCGCGGTGTACGCCTCCGGGCCGCCCAGAGCCTCACCCCAGTACGTCGCCAGCCGCTCGGTGTGATCCGGCTTCGCCCCACCGTGGAACGCGTGACTGACGACCTCGTCGGCCATCACGCGCCGGTGCCACGCCTCGGCCAGCCGCAGCATGCCCTCCGCCCCACCCGCCGCTTCGTAAACGGTCTCCATGGGCTCAGTCTGCGCCATCGCGGTGAGCCGGTCACGTGCCTGCGCGCGTTCGGGTTCGGAGCCGGCCAGGGCCAGCGCCAGTTCGTACGCCGCGGTTGCCTCGGGCAATCGGCCGAGCCGCTGCAGCAGATCGGCGCGGGCCAGCGCGAACGGGTGGTAGTCCCGTAGCACCTGCTCGTTCCCGAGGGCGTCGAGGGCCGCGAGGCCGGCTTCGGGCCCGTCGCGGAAGGCGAGCGCGGCGGCCCGGTTGAGCGCGATCACCGGTGACGGATCGAGCTCCCGGAGGACGTCGTACAACTGGACGATCTGGGGCCAGTCGGTCTGCGTGAACGCGGGCGCCTCGTCGTGCAGCGCGGCGATCGCGGCCTGGACGGCGTACGGGCCGGCGGGACCGCCCGTGAGCGCGGCGACGACCAGCTCACGGCCCTCGGCGATCATCGCGTGATCCCAGCGACTGCGGTCCTGGTCCTCGAGCAGGACGATCTCGCCGTCCGGTCCGGTCCGGGCGTCCCGGCGGGCGTGGATCAGCAGCATCAAGGCGAGCAGGCCCGTCACCTCACGTCCGTCGGGCAGCAGCCGGTGCACGATCCGGGCCAGCCGGATCGCTTCCTCGGCGAGGTCCAGCCGTTGCAGGTACGGCCCCGAGCTGGCGGCGTACCCCTCGGTGAAGACGGAGTAGATCACCTGCAGTACGCCGGGCAGTCGCTCGGGCAACTCCTCCGGGCCAGGGACGCGGAACGGGATCCGTGCGTCGCGGATCTTCTTCTTCGCGCGGACGATCCGCTTCGCCATCGTCGCGGTCGGCACCAGGAAGGCCCGCGCCACCTCTGGCGTGGTCAGCCCGGCCAGGCAGCGCAGCGTCAGCGCGCCGCGATCCTCCGGAGCGAGGGCAGGGTGCGCGCAGGTGAAGAACAGCTGCAGCCGCTCGTCGGGCAGGTTGTCCCCGACCGGTTGCGGAGCGGCGCGGTCCGCCTCGACCTGCAGGATCGCGAGTTTCGCGGCGTACACCTGGTCGCGCCGTAAGCGGTCGACCGCCTTGCGTCGCGCGGTCGTCATCAACCAGCCGCCCGGGTTCGCCGGCACGCCGTCGACCGGCCAGCGGACCAGCGCGGTCTCGATCGCCTCCGAGGTGACCTCCTCGGCCAGGTCGAGGTCGCCGAACCGCCGGGCGAGCGCGGCCAGCAACCGGCCGCGCTCCTCCCGGAAGACCTCCTCGACCTGCTCCATCCCGGAAATCCCGCTCAGAAGTCCGCGACCGGCCGGACGATCACCGAACCGCCGCCGCGCGACCCCGGGCACTTGGCGGCCCAGTCCAGCGCGACGTCCAGGTCCGGTACGTCGATCACGTAGAACCCGCCGAGCACCTCCCGGGTCTCCGCGAACGGACCGTCGGTGACCGTGCGCTTCCCGTCGTTCGCGACCTCGACCCGGGTCGCGGTCACCAGGTCGGCGAGCGACTCCGACGCGACCACCACCCCGGCGTCGGTGATCTCCTTGTCGAACCGCATCCAGTCCTCCGGCTCGCAGCCCACCGGCGCGTTCTGGGTGTCGAGTTCACCGGCGTTGATCAGCAGCATGTACTTCACGTCGTACCTCCTGTGTGCGTGTCTACAGCATGACCACGAACGGGTTCGCCCCCGATGGACAGCACGTCCGGACAAATTTGTGAGGATGGGGTCATGAGCGTCTTGCCTTCGGGAGAGCAGTGGGTCCTTCGTGCCGGTGCGTACGAGGCGACCGTGGTGAGTGTCGGGGGCGGACTGCGCGGCGTCACGTACGACGGCCGTCCGGTCCTGCTCGGGTACGGCGCGGACGAGGCCGCGCACGCCGGCATCGGGCAGCACCTGTTCCCGTGGCCGAACCGGATCACCGACGGGCAGTACACGTTCGGGGGTGTCCAGCAGCAGCTGTCCCTGACCGAGCCCGCGCGGCACAACGCGATCCACGGGCTGACCCGGTGGGCGAACTGGCAGCGACTCGACGACGGTTCGGATCCTGCGGTCGTGGTCGCCGGCCATCAGCTGTACGGCCGGCCCGGGTACCCGCATCAGCTCGAGCTGCGACTCGAGTACCGGATGACCGACCAACTGACCGTCTCCGCCACGGCCACCAACGTCGGCGCGAGCGCGGCGCCGTACGGCTATGGGGCGCATCCATACCTGTCCGTCGGCCGGGCGATCGACGAGTGCGTGCTGGAGTTCACCGCGGACCAGCGGCTCGAGGTGTCGGCGGAGCAGATGTCACCCGTCGGGCTGACGCCGGTCGACGGCACGCCGTACGACTTCCGCGGCGGCCGGGCGATCGGGTCGATCTCGATCGACAACGCGTTCACCGGTCTGGACGGCTCGTGGTCGGTGTCACTCCTCGACCCGGACAGCGGCGCCCGCTCGACGTTGAGCAGCGACACCGCGTGGATGCAGCTGTTCACCGGCGAAGCCGTCGGCCGTACGGCGCTCGCGGTCGAGCCGATGACCTGCCCGCCGGACGCGTTCCGCACCGGTCAGGACCTGATCGTCCTGCAGCCGGGCGAGTCGCACACGACTAGCTTCGCGGTGTCGGCTTCTTAGGACCGGCATTCTTAGGTCCGGCACCGTGCTCGCGGGCGACCGCCGCCAGTTCCTTGGCGGCCCGGCTCGCCCGCGCTCCCTCGGCGGCCTGCACCGCGAGGATGCCGAGCCGGTTCTCGTCGGCGTCGAACAGCTGCAGCCACGCGTCCCCCGGCCGGAACCGCAACGCGGTCACGTCCGACCACTTCAGCGTGTACGACTTGAAGACGTTCCGCACGCGCAGGCGGTCCGCGTACGCCGTGACGCGCAACGTCGCCATCCGGTACAGGATCCACAGCACTGCCCCGAAGAAGGCCAGCAGCGTGATCCGCTGGAACCAGCTGAACGTCTCGCGGGCGTCCGGCGGCAACCGGAACCAGATCACCCCGAAGACCGCGATCACCGACAGCCCCATGCCTGCCGACATCGCCGCCACCATGCGTGGGTGGAAGGTCAGCAGGCGATCGTCGGCAGCCACGTCGTACTCCGGGTCAGATTCGGCAGGCGTGGATGTCGGTGGTGAGAATGGCACGAGCACCGACCTCCCAGAGCTGGTCCATCAGACGCTGCGCCTCGGCGCGCCGGACCATCACCCGGACCGCGACCCAGCCCTGCCGGTGCAGCGGGGAGATGGTCGGCGACTCCAGGCCGGGCGCCACCGAGGTGGCCGCGTCGACATCCTCGGCGCGGATGTCGTAGTCCATCATCACGTAGTTCCGGGCGATCAGGACACCCTCGAGCCGGCGGATCAGCTGCGTCATCCCGTTCGCCGGGGTCTCGACGCCGTGCCGCTTGATCAGCACCGCCTCGGACTGCAGGATCGGCTCCCCGAACACCTCGAGCCCGGCCTGGCGCAGCGTCGTACCGGTCTCCACGACATCCGCGATCACGTCCGCGACGCCGAGCTGGACGGCCGACTCGACCGCGCCGTCCAGGCGGACGACGGCAGCGTCGATCC
Source organism: Kribbella sp. NPDC004875 (assembly GCF_042873375.1). Taxonomy (NCBI): domain Bacteria; kingdom Bacillati; phylum Actinomycetota; class Actinomycetes; order Propionibacteriales; family Kribbellaceae; genus Kribbella; species Kribbella sp. NPDC004875. Next base: position 781,972 of record NZ_JBIALI010000005.1, on the reverse strand, counting down.
CGTTCTCCGCCAGGTGGTCCTGCAGAACTCCGGCGTACGACGTGGCGATCCGCTTGCCCGCCAGATCCTTCACGGAGTCCGCGACCCCGGGCCGCCCCGCGAACCGGAACGTCGACGAACCGAACCCGAGGCCCATCACCACGTCCGCGTCGGCGTGCGAGTCGAGCACCAGGTCCCGGCCGGAGATCCCGACGTCGAGCGTCCCTTCGCCGACGTACACGGCGATGTCACGCGGGCGCAGGTAGTAGAACTCGACCTCGTTGGCAGCGTCGGTGAGCGTGAGGTCCTTGGTGGACCGGCGCTGTTTGTAGCCGGCCTCGATGAGCATCTCGGTGGCGGCCTCGCTCAGCGAGCCCTTGTTGGGTACTGCGACGCGCAGCATGGAACTGCCCTTTCTGATGAAGTGAACCGGTGTCGTGTGGGAGGTGCGCTCCTACAGATGTCGGTACACGTCGTCGAGGTCGAGGCCGAGCGCGTGCATCATCACCTGGGCGTGGTAGAGCAGCTGGGACAGCTCCTCCGCGGCCCGGTCCTTGCTCTCGTGCTCGGCTGCCATCCAGGACTCGGCGGCTTCCTCGACCAGCTTCTTGCCGATCGAGTGCACGCCGGCGTCCAGCGCCGCCACGGTCCCGGAACCCTCCGGCCGCGTCCGCGCCTTCTCACCCAGTTCGGCGAACAGCTCATCGAAAGTCTTCATCGCGCGCCCAGCCTACGGGTCGGCCATCAGCCGCCGCCCCGCAGGTCCGGTAGGCGGACCGGATCTGTGGGTTACTAGACCTATGGAGGGACCACCACAGATCTCCGTGATGCTGGCGGTCGAGGACGCACCGGCGGCCGCGGCCTGGTACGCCGAGGCGCTCGGCGCCGTCGAGCTGTGGAACCTGGGCAGCGTCATCGGGCTGAGCATCGGCGGCGCCCCGATCTTCCTCGGCGAGCCCGGCGGGAACATCTGGCGGACGCCGGCCGCGACCGGTGCCCCGACGGTGCGGGTCGAAGTGTTCGTGGACGACCCGGACAGCTTCGTCGAACGCGCGGTCGCTGCCGGCGCCGACGGCAGCTTCGACCCGGTCCGCGACCACACCGTCCCGTGGGGCACACACCGTCAGGGCTCATTCCTGGACCCGTACGGCCATCTGTGGTTCGTCGGAGACCGCTCGCCCTTAGGACCCGCTGAGCGTGGCTGAGCGGGTGCGGGGCGCTGAGTGCGCGTCGACGTACCAGTCGTGGTGCTCGGCGAGCAGTTGCCTGATCATCGCGTGGTCGGCGGTGTCGTTCTCGGTGCGCTGGTGGAACGGCGGTGGGTAGAACGCGTCGCCGACGAGCGCGACACCGTCGGCGATCGCGATCACCGAATCCGGGGCGTGGTGGCCGCCGACATGCCGGAGTACGACTCCGGTCGGGAGGGTGATGCTGTCGTCGAAGGTCTGGTCGGGGAGGACGATCCGGAAGCCGGACCAGTCGGGGACGGCCAGGGCGCGGGCGCGGAAGCTCGGGCCGAGTTTCGGGTTCGCCTCGACCTGGTCGCGGAGGTAGCGGTGGCTCCAGGGCCGGTCCGCCTCGTCCTGCAGGAGTTCCGTGGCGGCGGAGTGCGCGATCACGGTGATGTCGTCGGACCAGGCGCAGGCGCCCCAGGTGTGGTCCCAGTGGTGATGGGTGTACACGAGCCACTTCGGCGCGGGCAGTCCGGCGGCAGCGATCGCCGTACCGATCTGCCGGGCGTGGTCGGGGCTGTTGCCGGCATCGACCACGACACTGCCGCGGTCGTCGGCGATGACCGCGACGGACGGGCGGATCGCATCCGGGTCCGGGTCATGTGGGAAGAGCCAGACCCGGCCGGTCAGGTGCTGCAGCATGTGGCCGACGATAGCGGCATGCAGATACCCCGGAGAGCCCGCGAGCTCGGCATTACCGTCGGGACGTTGCCCACCGGCCCGCTCAACGCGATCACCGATGTCGCCGGGGTCCGGGTCGGCCAGACCACCATCACCGGCGACGGGCTGAACACCGGCGTGACGGCGATCGTCCCTGACGGGTACGCCGGGACGCTGCCGGCGGCTGTTGCGGTCGGCAACGGGTACGGGAAGCTGATCGGGACCACGCAGGTCGAGGAGCTGGGGGTGATCGAGACCCCGATCCTGCTGACCGGGACGCTCAGCACGTTCCGGGTCGCCGACGCGCTGCTCAGCTGGCTGCTCGACCGCGATCTCCGGGCGACCAGCCTGAACCCGGTGGTCGGCGAGACCAACGACGGCCACCTCTCCGACATCCGCCGCCGCCCGATCAGCGCTGCCCATGTCCACGCGGCGCTGGACTCCGCCTCGTCCGATCGTCCCGAAGAGGGCTGCGTGGGCGCCGGCACCGGCACCACCGCGCTGGGTTTCAAGGCCGGCATCGGCACCGCCTCCCGGGTTGCCGGCCCCGGGCGCGTCGGAGCCCTCGTCCAGTCGAACTTCTCCGGCCTCCTGACCGTCCTCGGCGCGCCGATCCCGGCGGAGCCCATCGACGCCGACGGGAACTCCTGCATGATCGTGGTCGCCACCGACCTTCCGCTCGACTCCCGGCAGCTCGGTCGCCTGGCCCGCCGCGCGATCTTCGCCATGGGCCGCGTCGGCTCCGACTTCGCGCCCGGCAGCGGCGACTACGCGATCGCCTTCAGCACCACGCGGACGCCCGGTTATCAGGACCGCGAGCTCCGCGGCCCCTTCCAAGCGGTCACCGAGTCCGTCGAGGAAGCGTTGCTCAACTCACTCACGATGGCTAGGACGACCACTGGCTTCCAGGACCGCACCGCCCACGCCGTCCCGCACGACGTGATCCGCAACCTGAGATAGTCACCCGATGGAGCACAGTTCCCGCGCCTGGATCGCCCGCCGCCTCCGCTCCCTCGCCACTCTCGAACTGCTCAACATCCCACTGCAGTACGTCGTGTGGTTCGGCGTGATCGACCTGCCCGGAACCGCCCCGAACCTGGCCGGCTTCGCCCTGTTCGCACTCCTCCTGGCGCAAGGCGCGGCGTACTGGTCGGCGAAACTCCGTCAGCTCCCGGGCGAGCCTCTCCCCGCCGCACGCTGGTTCTCGCTCGCCCGCAAGTGGAACGTGCCGGTGCTCGCCGGCGGCTTGGTCTTCGTCCTGGCAGCAGTGGCACGAGACCCGGGCGCGACCACCGTGGCCGGGCTCGTGTTCGCCGTCGTCGCCGTGCTCGAGTACGTGAACTACTTCCACCTCCAGCTCATGCACGACACCCCCGCCGACCTGCGCTACCTGTTCACCCGTGGTCTCCGACGCTCACACCTGGCACGAGACCTCGCACGGGCTGCTGCTTCGCGCTAGCGGTCGTCGTCCGCTGACTCGCCACCACCAGCGCCCCGAAGGCGAACACCGCTGCCAGCGTCCGGATCGCGTGCGCCACCTGCCACCGATCGCGGACGTCCGCCCAGTCCACCGGCGGATGCTGCACCGACCACGACGACTGATCGGCGTTGATCGGCAGGTTGATCGCCAACGTCAGCACGAATACCAGGACCAGCAAACCAAGAGCCACCAGCACCAGACGGCGACCGTTGCCACGTCCCCAGATCGCAAGCGCCACTGTCGTGACGATGGCCGGGATCAGCGTCACCGAGGCCAGCTTGTCCAGCGAGTCCAGCTCGACCAACCGCACCTGTGTGTAGACCGAAGCGCCGAACGACCGCAACGACATCTCGAGCACCAGCACGCACACGAGGAACCCCGCGAACAGCCCACTGAACAGCAGGCTCGCACCACGCACGACTTTCGCCATCAGTAGCCCACACCAACGGGCTGGCAGATCGTCGCGGGGTCGTCGAGTACGGCGAGCATCGCGTGCCCGGCATCCGCCCGCGAGATCGAGTAGCTTCGCGTCACGGTGCCGCCGACAACTGTCCGGTACTTACCGGACAACTGCCCGTTTGTCAGCTTCGGCGGCCGGACAACCGTCCACTCCGTCGCGCTCGCCCGGATCGCCGCCTCCATCACCCGAAGATCGGCGTACACGTCGGCCGCGAACCTGTTGATCGCCGGGTACACGATCCGGCGGTTGACGAAGCTCTCGTCCGCGGGGATCGGCCCGAGTGGCGCGGCGCTGACCGCGACGAAGCGCCGTACCCCGGCCGTTTCCATCGCGGCCAGGATCGACGCCGTACTGCGGGAGGCGACCGGACCGTCCTTGCGACCGCGTGCCCCCACGCCCGAGATCACCGCCGCACTTCCGTCGACCGCCTCGCGCAGCGGCTCGGCGGCGTCCAGACCGGCCACCCGAACCACCTCCAGCGACGGGTGCTCCAACTCGAACTCCGACGACTTCCGCACCACCGCGGTCACCTTGTGACCGGCATCGAGTGCCTGCCGTACGACGTGGCCGCCGATCCCGCCCGTCGCACCGAACACCGTGATCCACATCCCGAACGCCTCCTTGCGCTACCGTGAATCTGATCTGCAACTCATATAGTACGGGAATCATAATATATGGAACAGACACAATCAGGTGACGCACGCCACCGTCGCCGGACCGGCAACGACATCAAAGGCGCGCTCCGCGACCTGCGGATCCAGCTCGCCCTGCTGAATCACCAGATCGGCGGCAAGCTGGCGCTCAAGGACGTCGACCTCGACTGTCTCGACGTCCTGGCCCGCAGCGGCCCGCTCACCCCGAGCGCTCTCGCCCGCCAAGCCGGCCTGCACCCGGCCACGCTGACCGGAATCCTCGACAGACTCGAACGCGGGGGGTGGATCGCGCGGGACCGTGCGCGGGCCGACCGCCGCAGCGTGACGATCCGGGTGCTGCCCGACCGCGGGATGGAGGTGTTCCGGCTGTACCAGCCGATGATCGGCGCGATGGACGACGTACTCGACGGGTACAGCGAGGACGAGCTCGCGCTGATCGCCGACTTCCTCCGCCGCAGCACGGCGGCCGGCGAACGCGCCAACGACGAACTGGGTCAGGAATAGAGCTCGAGCAGGTTTCGGCCGAGATCCTTCAGCTCGGCGCGCAACTCCTGCGGTTCCAGCACTTCGACTGCCGCGCCGAAGCGACTCAGTGCGGCCGCCGCGTTCGCGACCGACTCGATCGGGATCGTCACCACGACAGTCCCGTCCGGCTCCGGCTCCGCCGCGGCGACCGCCTTGACGAGGGCCGGGAACGAGATGTCGTACGTCTTCGCGGCCAAGGCCGCCGAGACGCGGACGACGGCCTCGCCGGTGAAGCGGACCCGGTCGAAACCCGCGAGGTGGTCCTGCCAGAACCGCGCGAGACCGAAGTCCTCGTCGCGTTCGAACACGTCGTCGGTCGGCGTCAGTTCGAGGATGTTGGACACCCGGTACGTGCGCAGTCCGCCGGGCGTGGCGGCGACGACGTACCAGCTGCCGTTCTTGAGGACGAGACCGTACGGCTCGAGGGTGCGGTCGACCTCGCGGGGTTCCTCCCAGCGGCGGTACCGCACCTTGACGCGGCGGTCGTGCAGGACGGCGTCGGCGACGGCGGAGAGGTGTGGTGAGCCCTCGGCGTCCTGGTACCAGGCGGGCAGGTCGAGGTGGAAACGGTTCTTCAGCCGGCCGGCGCGGTCGCGTTGGTCCGGCGCGAGGGCGGCGAGCAGCTTGAGCTCGGCCGCGCTCGTCTCGGCGGTGAGGCCGAGCGCTGCCGCTGCTCCAGGCATTCCGACGAGGAACAGGGCGGCTGCTTCCTGTTCGGTGAGTCCGGTCAGGCGGGTGCGGTACCCCTCGACCAGCCGGTACCCGCCGGCGCGGCCCTGGTCGGCGTACACCGGGACCCCGGCCGCGGCGAGCGCCTCGACGTCGCGGTAGATCGTGCGCAGCGATACCTCGAGCTCGTCGGCGAGCTCACGCGCGGTCAACTGCCGGCGCGTCTGCAGCAACAGCAGGATCGACAACAGGCGGCTCGAACGCATACTCCGAGGTTAGCTCTGATCGCTGCCATGATCTGTCAGGTTTTGCTCGCACGCTGAGCGGTATGACGACTTGGAGCAAGGTGACCGGCGACTTCGACTTCCTGAACGGGTACTTCGACGTCCGGCACCGCACCCTGAAGAAGGCCTTCGCCGACTGCGACGAGTGGCTCGAGTACGACGGCACCACGACGGCGCACACGTACTTCGACGGTCAGATCAGCATCGACGAGATGCGCTTCCCGACGAAAGGCGCGTACGGGCTCTCGCTGCGGGTGTTCGACCCGGAATCCCGGCAGTGGAGCATCTGGTGGGTCAACAGCACCACGATGACGCTGTACCCGCCGGTGCGCGGCGGCTGGTCCGCTGACGGCTCCCGGTGCCGCCTGGTCGGTGAGGACTCGCTGGACGGGGAGCCGATCCTGTGCAGCTACGAGTGGTCGGACATCACCGACACGACGGCGCACTGGGAGCAGGCGTACTCGAACGACGGCGGCGCGACGTGGGAGACCAACTGGATCATGGACTTCACCCGCCGCTCCACTCCCCCGCCGGCGTTGGACGTTCCCAAGATGACGGACGACTTCGACTTCCTCGTCGGACGGTGGTCGTTCCACAACCGCCGTCGGCGCCCTGTCCTCGGGGAGCCGTTCGAGTGGCACGAGTTCGACGCGGAACTCGAGGCGACCACGTACTTCGACGGCGCGATCAGCGTCGACGAGGGCTGGTACCCGACCGAGGGCTTCCGCGGCGCGACCTTCCGCCTCTACGACCCCGAGTCGAAAACCTGGTCCATCCACTGGATCAACAGCCAACGCGGCCACCTGGAAACCCCCGTCATCGGCTCCTTCGACGGAGACACCGGCACCTTCGAAGGCCCCGACGAATGGGACGGCCACCCCATCGACGTCCGCTTCCTCTGGACCCGAGGCGCGAACGAGGCAGCCTGGACCCAATCCTTCTCCACCAACCACGGCCAAACCTGGACCGACAACTGGCAAATGACCCACACCCGCCAGCAGTAACCCACACCCACCCCCGCCCGCTGCGTGACGGTCCGCAGAGAACCTCGGATACCCGACGAGGACTTCGCACAAGCAATTGCCTGTCCACAGTCGTCAGGGCGTATCCGAAGTACCCAGGCGACTGCCAAGCCGCCGCCTCGGGCGGCCGGGAGGCGGCTCGGGTGGCGGCCGGCACTCGGCGGGCGCGGCGGTGTTGCGACAGGTGGGGGCTGCTACGTCAACTGGCGGACGGCTGACAGCGTGGAGAGGGCGGCCTGGGTGGCTTCGTAGCCCTTGTCTTCGCGGCTGTCGGGGAGGCCGGCGCGGTCCAGGGCCTGGGGGTCGTTGTCGCAGGTGAGGACGCCGAAGCCGACGGGGACGCCGGTGGTGACGCCGACCTGCATGAGGCCCTCGGTGGCTGCCTGGCAGACGTACTCGAAGTGTGGGGTGTCGCCGCGGATCACCACGCCCAGCGCGACAACTGCGTCGTACCCCGCCTTCGCCGCATGCAACGAAGCGACGGGGAGCTCGAACGAGCCGGGCACGCGGATGACCGTGTACTCGGCGCCGGAGTCCTTGCACGCCCGTACGGCGCCGGCGAGCAGCCCGTCCGTGACCTTCGGGTGCCACTGCGCCGCGACGATCGCGACCCGGGCGCCCTCGACCTGCGGGACCTCGACGGTGGGTGCTCCACTGCCCGACATCAGCCGGCTCCGTTCTCTTCGGTCAGCAGGCCACCAGGCAGGTGGTGACCCATTCGGTCGCGCTTGGTGCGCAGGTACCGCAAGTTGTGCTCGGTCGGGTCGATCGAGATCCCACGCCGCTCGATGACCTCGATGCCGTAGCCCTGCACCCCCGCCAGCTTGTCGGGGTTGTTGGTCAGCAGCCGGGCCTCCTTGACGCCCAGGTCGGCCAGGATCTGCGCACCGGTCCCGTAGTCGCGGGCATCCGCCGGCAACCCGAGATCGAGGTTCGCGTCGACCGTGTCCCGCCCGGCGTCCTGCAGCTCGTACGCCTGCAGCTTGTGCAGCAGTCCGATCCCGCGACCCTCATGACCGCGCAGGTACACCACCACGCCGCCCTCGGCCGCGACCTGCCGCATCGCCTCGTCGAGCTGCGGTCCGCAGTCACACCGCAGCGAACCGAACACGTCCCCGGTCAGGCACTCGGAGTGCAGCCGCACGAGCGTCGGTCCGTTCCCGATCTCACCGCGCACCAGCGCGAGCTGCTCCGACCCGTCCACCGTGTTGCGGTACCCGTGCGCCACGAAGTCGCCGTACCGCGTCGGCAGTGTCGTCGTCGCGACGCGCTGGATCTGCGACTCGGTCCGCCGCCGGTACCTGATCAGGTCGTCGATCGACACCAGCACCAGCCCGTGCTCGTCGGCGAACGCCCGCAGCTCGAGACCGCGCTTCATGGTCCCGTCGTCGTTCACCATCTCCGAGATCACCGCGGCCGGAGTCAGCCCGGCCATCCGCGCGAGGTCGATCGACGCCTCGGTGTGCCCGGGACGTACCAGTACGCCGCCTTCGCGGCCGCGCAGCGGGAACACGTGCCCCGGCTGCACCAGGTCGTACGGCTCCGAGGCCGAGTCGGCCAGTACCCGGATCGTCCGCGCCCGGTCGGCCGCCGAGATCCCGGTGCTGATCCCGTCCCGCGCATCCACCGAGATCGTGTACGCCGTCCGCATCCGCTCCCGGTTGTGCGGCGTCATCAGCGGGATGCCGAGCCGGTCCAGCTCCGCGCCCTCCATCGGCACGCACACCACACCCGAGCTGTACCGGATCAGGAACGCCAGCAGCTCCGGAGTCGCCTTGGACGCCGCGAAGATCAGGTCGCCCTCGTTCTCGCGGTCCTCGTCGTCGACCACGATCACCGGCCGCCCGGCGCGGATCTCGTCGATCGCGTGCTCGATCGTGTCGAGCTTCAGCACGTCACCCATCTAACCCACCACCACCGGTTCGGGAGTCTGGACCCGCTCGCGGTTCTGGATCTTCCACCACGAGGCGAATCCGAGGACACAGAACAGCCCGTACACGACGTACATCGTCGCCGACGGGTAGAACTTCGCCTGCACCAGCAGGGGTACGCCGACCACGTCGACGGCGATCCAGATCAGCCAGAACTCGACGAAGCCGCGCGCCATCCCGTAGGTCGCCAGGATCGACCCGGTCAGGATCCACGCGTCCCATTGCGGACCCCAGGAGCCGAGTTCGCGCAGGACGAAGTACGCGATCGCGTAGATCACGACCGCGATGCCGGCGAGCTCCAGCCGTTCGCGGGCGGTCGCCCACCGCGGCTGGACGGCCTTGGCCGCGCCGCCGTGGCGGGTCTGGTACCACCGGTACCAGCCGTACAGGCTGACGATCGCGAAGAACACCTGCCGCCCGGCCTGGCCCCACAGGTCCTTGTCCTGCGGGGTGTCGAAGATCCCGCCGACGAAGACCGTGAACAGCAAGACGTTGCCGACGATGCCGACCGGCCACGCGGACACCAGCCGGCGCATGCCGAACAGGGCGCTGGCCAGGCCGAACACGTTGCCGACGATCTCCCGGACCAGCACCGGTGATCCGGCGATCGTCACCTGCGAGGTGAGCAGCCAGTCGATCGGGTTCATCGGTCGCCTCCGTTGTCCCGCACGTTGCCTCCGTTGTCTGCGCCGGTGCCTCCGTTGCCCGGCACGTTGCCTGCGGCAAGCAGTCGTTCGACGTACTTCGCGATCACGTCGACCTCGAGGTTGACGGTGTCACCGACCGCGTTCCGCCCGAGCACGGTCAGCTCCAGCGTGGTCGGGATCAGGCTGACCCCGAACGTCCCGGACGCGTCGTCGACGTCGGTCACGGTCAGCGACACGCCGTCGATGGCGATCGAGCCCTTCTCGGCGACGTACTTGAGCAGGTCCGGCGTCGTCGCGATCCGGACGTCCTCCCAGTGCTCCCCCGGCGTCCGGCTCGCGATCGTGCCGGTGCCGTCGACATGGCCCTGCACGATGTGCCCGCCGAGCCGCGCGTGCGCGGTGACCGCGCGCTCGAGGTTGACGGTCGAGCCCTTGTCGAGGGTGCCCAGGCTGGTCCGCTTGAGCGTCTCGCGCATCACGTCGGCGGTGAACAGCCCGTCGCCGTACTCGACCACTGTCAGGCAGCAGCCGTTGACCGCGATCGAGTCGCCGTGGCCGGCGTCCGCGGTCACCTTCGGCCCACGAATGGTGAGCCTCGCGGCGTCGCCGTCCAGCAGGTCCAGGGACTCGACGGTGCCGAGTTCTTCGATGATGCCGGTGAACATCTACTTTCCTCCCAGAGGAACCAAGGTCAACCGGACGTCGTCGCCCAACCGGGTGACGTCCGCTAGCTTGAACCGCCGCAGGTGGTCGATCGATTCCGCGCCCAGGTCGCCGACCGCGGCGAACCCGGAGCCGAGCACCGCCGGAGCGACGTACGCGACGATCTGGTCGACCAGACCGGCGCGCACGAACGCGGCGGCCAGCGTCGGACCACCTTCGAGCCACAGGTGCCGGATGTGCCGGTCGTCGAGCTGCCGGAGCACCTCGGCCGGATCGTGGGTCGGCAGCAACAACGTCTGCGCGCGGTTGTTGCGGACCCGCGCCGTCTCGGGGATCTCCCGGTCGCCGACGACGACCCGCAACGGCTGCCGGGCCGCGGGTACGTCGTCCTCGTCGCGGACCGTCAGCTCGGGGTCGTCGTCGAGCACGGTCTGGGTGCCGACGGCGATCGCGTCGCACTCGGCCCGGTGCCGGTGTACGTCGGCGCGCGCGATCGGCCCGGTGATCCACTTGCTCGTCCCGTCCGGCGCCGCGGACCGCCCGTCGAGCGTGGTCGCGAACTTCCAGGTGACGAACGGCCGGCCGGCCCGGACGCTGTGCAGCCACACGTGGTTGACCGCTTCGGCCTCGTCCCGCAGGACACCCTCGACGACCTCGATGTTCTTGTTCCGCAGCTTCTCGGCACCACCCGCCGCGGTCCGGTTCGGATCGGGTACGGCGTACACCACCCGCGCGATCCCCGCCTCGATCAAGGCATCCGCACACGGACCGGTCCGGCCGGTGTGGTTACACGGCTCCAGCGTCACGTACGCCGTACCGCCGCGGGCGCGCGCTCCGGCCATCCGCAGCGCCTCCACCTCCGCATGCGGGCCGCCGGCAACGGCGTGGAAGCCCTCGCCGACCGGATGCCCGTCGCGGCCGGTGATCACACAACCGACCACCGGGTTCGGGTGGGTGCTGCCGGTACCTTTCGCGGCCAACTCGACAGCACGCCGCATCCAGGCGACATCAATCGGCGACGCGTTGCTCACTGCTCACTGGTCCCTCGTCGTCACGGACGCACTACCGGGGTCTCGTGACGACCGGCGACCACGCTCCGCCACCCGAGTCTCGCCGTACGCCGCGTGACGCGCGCACCGCCCGACCGGACGTCAGAGCACACCCGCCGACCGCGTGCGCCTCCCATCCGGACTTTCACCGTCGGTCCTGGAATTCCACCAGGTCAGCCGATCGCCGAACTGCAGCGACCGGGTCGCGGACTGTCACCGCCGGCTCGGAATTACACCGACCCCGGAGCACGCGAGTGGGTTCACTCGTGCTTCAAGTATGCCCTCTCCCACAACCCCCACCACGACCCAGGTCACATCGTGGTCGGACCGGCGGGCCTCTGCCTCAGCGGAGCAGGAGCCAACCGGCAGTACCGAGCAGGCCGGCCGCACCGGCGAAACACGTGGCCGCGACGACGACCAACGCCCGCCGCCCCCGGACGGCCGGCGCAGCGACCACTTCGGTCGCAGCCCGCGGTGCACGCGGAGCAACCACCTCCATTGCGGCCCGCGGCGCCGGCGGAGCAACCACCTCCGTTGCGGCCCGCGGTGCCGGCGGAGCAACCGTCTCTGTTGCGGGCCGGCCGGGCGGGAGCGGGGGCAGCTGATCGAAGACCTCGGGTGCGTCGGGGTCGTCGGCCCACGGCGTCGTACCGGCGGCCGGGAGCGCACCGCTGGCCGCGAGCAGGCGCCCGGCCGCGCTCGCGGAGTCGGGCCGACCCGACGGATCGGTCGAGGTCGTCCGGCGGACGAATTCGCCGAGCGGTCCCTCGACCGCCGGCCGGGTGCCGTCCGCGCCCGGCCGTTCACCGGTCAGCAGCTCGACGGCGACAGCGCCGACGGCGTACAGGTCCTGACGCGGGTCTGGGTCCGCTCCGGCGAGCTGCTCGGGCGCGAGATATCCCGGCGTACCGAGAACCGTGCTGTGCCTGGTCATCCGCGGTTCGTCCAGCACCGCCGCGATGCCGAAGTCGGACAGCCGGAGGTGCGGCCACCCCCGGCCCGTCACGTCGAGCAGCAGGTTGGCGGGCTTCACATCGCGGTGGACGACGCCGGCGGCATGAACCGCGGACAACCCGTGCAGCAGCTGATCGAGGAGGACCGCGACGTACGACGACGGCAGCGGCCCGTGATCTCCGAGCAGCGTCGCGACCGATCCACCGCGCACCAGATCCATCGCGAACACGACCTTGTCGTCGTCCGCGGCCCACCCGTGCGGTGCCACCACGTGCGGGTGCTCGATGCGCAGCGACTGCTCCCGCACGAACCGCAGCAACGTCGCTGCGTCGTGCTGCCCGAGCACCTTGGCCGCCACGTACCCCGTCCGCCGCCGGTCCCACGCCCGCCAGACCGATCCCATACCGCCGGTCGCGATCAGATCGATCAGCTGATACCGCCCCGCGAATGCCTCCACCCCGCAGAAACTACCGTCCCGGCTGGCCACCGCGGCAGTCGTCCACAGGTCCCACAGCTTGTCCAGGCTGTCCCGGCCGTCTGGGTTGTGTCGGATACACGGACGCGGGGGGGGCGGGGCCCCCCGCGGGGGGGGGGGGGCCCCCCCCCCGGGGGGGGGGGGGGCGGGGGCCGGGGCGGGGGGGGGGGGGGGGCGCCCGCGCGGGCGCGGGCGCCGGGG
>NZ_JBIALI010000005.1:711557-769078 GCF_042873375.1 Kribbella sp. NPDC004875 | reverse complement strand
CCCCCCCCCGCGGGGGGCGGGGGGGGGGGCGGGGGGGGGGGGGGGCCGGCCGGGGGGGGGGGGGGGCCCCCCCCCCGCGGGGGGGGCCCCCCCCCCCCCCGCTACCGGTCTGTCTCCGCCGCGGTCACCGCGGCGGTTGCGGGCCGCCCTGGCCGGGGCCTTGATGCGGGCCTTGATGCGGACCCTGGTGCGGGTACTGCGGCGGACCCTGCTGCGGGTGCTGCTGCCACGGCTGCGCGACGGCCGGCTTCTTCCGCAGGCGCAGTACGGCGAAGGCTCCGACCAGCACGAGGAGGAGCGCACCGCCACCGAGCCCGGCGATCAGCCCGACCGGAGCACCGTCATCGGTCTCGGCCCTCTCCTTGACCGGACCGCCTGCCTGCGTCTTGTCACCGGAACCGGGCTCCGTAGGCGTCTCGCTCGGAGCCGGAGTCTCGCTCGCGGTCGGCGTCACCGAGTCGCCCGACACCGGCGCGGCACCGTCGACGTACTGCGGCTTGCCGGCGCCGGCCGTCCCCGGGACGCCGACGGTCAGCGTCATCGGGACCGTGAACGCCGTGTCGTCGGCCTGCCGGGTCATCGAGACGATGATGTAGTACACGCCGGGCGTCGACGTACCGGTGTCGGAGTTGTTGGCACCGTCACGATTCAGGTAGCGGATCTCCTTCGTGGTGATCGCCTGAGTGACTCCCCGTCCGGTCAGCACGCCCCGCTTGCCGCCCGGACCGCCCGGCACGTTCTTGGGGAAGACCGCGAACGCCTCCTCGCCGGTCGGGGACATGATTGCGGTGTCCAGGTAGCGCAGGTCCACGATCCGCCCCAGCGCCTGGGACAGCTGCGGCACCGTCGCCTGTGCCTGGATGCGCTGGCCCCAGTCGGCCTTGATCTTGTAAATCTGCAGCTCACCCGGCATCAGCGTGGTCTTGTACGTCCCCGGCTGCAGCAGCGGCGCGTCGGGGAAGCTCGAGCCCGGCACGATCTCGCGCGGGTTCGTCACCGGCATCGCGGCCCACGTCGGGTCGTCCGCTCCGGCCGGCAGGCTCGTCGTCGAGTCGACCGGCGGCTCCTCGTCGACGCGCAGTTCGAACGGGACGTCCTTGATCTCCCGGAAGTCCTTGCCAGGGTCAACGGTCAGCAGCAGCTGGTCGGCGTCCGCGCAGGTGGTGGTCACCTTGTCGAACTTCTGCCAGCTCGACGCCGTGCCGGTCGCGAATCCCTGGTCGCCCTCCTGGACCCGGGGGTAGCTGAAGCCGCAGTCCTTCCCGTCGAGGGTCTTCAGCCGCAGCTCGGTCTGGATGACCGCGCTCTTGGCACCGGCCGGCCGCCGGAAGCTCAGCCCGGTCCGCACCGTCGAGCCGGTGATCGTCCGCTTGATCAGGTAGTGCTTGGGCTGGTCGAGCAGGTCGAACTTGTCCGAGTAGAGACCCGGGGCGACCACCGGAGCGGCCTCCGGCGCCGCGGTCCCCTCGACCGGTTCCCCGGAGATCCGGAACGGGCGGAAGGCGCGGGTCGACAGCCGGCCAAGCCCCTCCTCCAGATCGATCGTCGAATCCGCGTCGTAGTAGTCCCCGCGCCCTTCGCGGGCGATGCACTGCAGGTCCGTCCGCGCTTTGCCCTGCACCCGGAACCCGACGACATCGATCTTCAGGTCGATGCCCTGCTTGGCGATCTCCTTGGCCACCACGCACGGATCCGGCGAACACGTGGCCTCTCCGTCCGACACCAGCACGATCGTTCGCTGGCCACTGGGACCGAGGTCCTTCGCGGCCTGCTGCAACGCGTACCCGATCGGGGTCTCACCGAAGGGCTTGTACTTCGAGATCGCCGACAGCAGCTGCGGCCGGTTACCGGTGCCGATCGGGACGGTCAGCTGGGTGTCGGTGCAGGCGCCCGGCTGGCTGCGCTTGAACACGGTCGCGCCGTAGACCCGCAGACCGACCTGCGCGTTCTCCGGGAGCTTGCCCACCACCTGGGTGAGCGCCGTCCGGGCCGCGACGATCTTGGTCTTGCCGTCGCCGGCCGGTTCCTTCATCGAGCCGGACGAGTCCAGCACCATGACCAGCTTCCCGGTGCCTGCCGGGTCGGGGTCGGCCGCCGCGGTCCCGGTCGTGAGTCCGGACAGGACGCCGACCAGTGTGATGGCGAGGAGTGCCCACACCGCGGGGCGGCGGTGGCTGTGCAGAGCCGTCATCGTTCCTCCAGTAAGATTCGCTGCCGCAAACACTCTCAGTTTGCAATCGCAAATGTCAACTCGGCGTCACGCTGAGGCTGGACTGGAATTTCACGTTCGCAACTGCGAAGATGATTTGCATCGGTCGCGAATGATCGATGGTCGGAGGGAGCACCGCGATGGACCAGACAGCACACAACCTGCAACAGCAGATCGAGCTGTACGGCGAGACACTGGGCGACGTCGGCCGCCGCGTCGCGCCGCCACTGGGGCTGACCCAGAGCGCCCTCGCGCAGGTGATCGGCCTGTCGGCACCGATGCTGTCCCAGCTGATGAGCGCGCAACGGGTGAAGATCGGGAACCCGGCCGTGGTGGCCCGGTTACGCGCGGTCTCGCAGCTCGCCGACCTGGCCATCGCCGGCGAGATCGAGCCTGCGGACATCCCGGCCGAGTTGGACCGGATCCGCGCCGTCACGGGCGCGGTCACCGGCGCCATCACGGTCGCGGTCACCGACGCCACCACGACCCGGCTCCGCCGCGCATCGGGCAACCCGGCGGAGCCCGCCACGACATCCCCGGCACCGCCGATGCCGTTCGCCAACCCGATCGGCCTGACCACGGACGCACCCAACGCCGCCTGGCCGACAGGCGTCCACCAGGATCCCGCCGCCCCGCTCCCCGCGCGAGTCGTCGTACGACAGCTCCAGGACCTGCTCCGCGACATCGCCTCTGCCGATGAGATCCAGCGAGCCGCCGCGGCCGCTGCCACCGAGTCCCCGGCCATCGCCGACTTCCTCCTGGCCTACGGCACCGGCAGAACCGCAGATGCCCTGTCCCACTACGAACAGCACCACACCTGATATCGGACCGGGGACTCCTGCTGGTCGTTTCAGGTGCATTGGGCTCCCCAGTCCCTTCGGGTACGGCGGGCGACGCGCTCACGGGTGAGACGCGTCACGCCCGGATGTTGCCTGGGGCATCGAGTGAGCGGTGATATAGCACAAGCCGAGTGGACATTCGGCGCCGTCTCACGGTTTGTCGGCGAAGGAATTCACGGTCGCGGGGTGGTGTTGTTGCCGCGTGCGGGCCGATCGGCCTGCGGGTTTGAGTGTGTGAGGAGAACTGTGGTGCGCGGGTTCGGCGCTGTGCGGCGGGTTGTGGGGATTGTCGGGGCGATCGGCCTGCTGGGGGCGATGGTTGCTTGTGGCAGCGATGACGGGAAGGCCGCGGACGGGCCGGATCTGGGGCTGATCAAGGCGGGCACGCTGCGGATCGGGACGCTGACCGACGCGCCGCCGAACGTGTACGTGAAGGACGGCAAGTTCACCGGATTCGACAACGACCTGATCACCGCGGTCGCGGCGAAGCTGAACCTGAAGCCGGAGTTCGTCGGCACGGACTTCTCGGCGCTGCTCTCGCAGGTGAACGGCGGCCAGTTCGACCTGGGCAGCTCGTCGATCACGGTCACCGAGGCGCGGAAGAAGACGGTTGCATTCAGCAACGGGTACGACTTCGGGTACCTCGGTCTGAACACGACGAAGGACTCGGGCATCACGACGTTCGACCAGCTGTCCGGCAAGCGGGTCGTGGTCGTGCAGGGCACCGTCCAGGACGACTACGCGACCCAGAAGAACCTGAACCCGGTGCGGGTACCGAACTACAACGCCGCGCTCGGTCAGCTGAAGGCCGGTACGGCGGACGCGTGGGTGTCGCCGGCCGAGATCGGCGAGAAGATGGCGAAGGAGCAGGGCGGCGGCACGGTGATCCTGGCCGCGAAGGAGCTGAGTGACGCGCCGATGGCGTTCGCGGTGGCGAAGAGCAACGACAAGCTCCGCGAGGCTGTGAACAAGGCGCTCGACGAGGTCATCGCGGACGGCACCTGGACCAAGCTGGTGGAGCAGTACTACCCGGGTCGCGCCGTACCCGCGAACTTCAAGCCGGGCAGTGGGTCGGCGAAGTTCGCGACGCCCAAAGCCTGATGGACATCTGGTCCACTCTGAGTGACACCTTCCTCGACTGGGGGTCGATGAAGGAAGTCCTGCCCGAGATGCTGAAGGTCGGGCTGGTCAACACTCTGATCCTGGCGGCCGCCTCGGTCGTGCTGGGCACTGTGCTCGGCATGATCGTGGCGGTCCTCGCCCTGTCCGCGAAGCCGTGGCTGCGGTGGCCGGCGAAGATCTACACCGACATCTTCCGCGGTCTGCCCGCGATCCTGACCATCCTGCTGATCGGTCAGGGCCTGTCCCCGATCACCCGGCACTGGTGGGGCCCGAACCCGTACCCGCTCGGCATTCTCGCGCTGTCCCTGATCGCCGCGGCGTACATCGGCGAGATCTTTCGTTCCGGGATCCAGAGTGTGGAGAAAGGGCAGCTCGAGGCCGCCCGCGCGCTCGGGTTCAGCTACACCAGCGGCATGCGGCTGGTGGTGATCCCGCAAGGGGTACGGCGGGTGCTGCCCGCGCTCGTGAACCAGTTCATCGCGCTCGTGAAGGAGTCCAGCCTGGTCTACTTCCTCGGCCTGCTGGCGAGCCAGCGCGAACTGTTCCGGATCGGCCAGGACGCGGCCGCGACGAACGGCAACCTCTCCCCCTTGCTGCTCGCCGGCATCTTCTACCTCGTGATCACCGTCCCGCTGACACACCTCGTGAACCACTTCGACAAGCGGCTCCGCGAAGGACGCCCCGCCGAGACCGACGACGTGGAACTGGAGGAACTCGCGCATGCCAACCGCTGAGACCATGCAAACCGTCGAGGCAGCCAGTCTCGAAGTCGCCGGAGTCGAGCTCGCCTTCGGCACCAACACGGTCCTGCGCGGCGTGGACCTCGCCGTACCGGCCGGGCAGACCGCGTGCGTGATCGGTCCGTCGGGTTCCGGCAAGTCGACGTTGCTGCGTGCGATCAACCGGCTACTCGAACCGGATGCCGGCGACGTGAAGCTCGGTGGCGAGTCGGTACTGCGGGGCGATCCGGACGTACTGCGGCGGCGGATCGGGATGGTGTTCCAGCACTTCAACCTGTTCCCGCACAAGAGCGTGCTCGACAACATCACGCTCCCGCTGCGCAAGATCAAGAAGCTCGACCCCGACGCCGCGCAGACCGCGGCGCGCGCGCAGCTCGAGCTGGTCGGCCTTGCCCACAAGGCTTCGGCGCGGCCCGGGAACCTGTCCGGCGGCCAGCAGCAGCGGGTCGCGATCGCCCGCGCGTTGGCGATGAAGCCCGAGGTGATGCTGTTCGACGAGGCGACGTCGGCGCTCGATCCCGAGCTGGTCAAGGGCGTGCTGGCGCTGATGGCGGACCTCGCGCAGGCCGGGATGACGATGGTCGTGGTGACGCACGAGATGGGGTTCGCGCGGGAGGTCGCGGACCAGGTCGCGTTCATGGATCAGGGAGTGGTGGTCGAGTCCGGCGTACCCGAGCGGATCTTCGGCGCCGCCGAGTCGCCGCGGTTACGTCAATTCCTGTCACAAGTGCTCTAGCGTGGGCCTTGTGAGGATGTGAGCCACCCACCGCCCTGGGGGGAAGATGGACGTTCGCTTGACGCGTGCGGGGAACCGGGCTGTCGGCCTGGCGTTGATGGTGCTGGTGAGCGCGGTGCTCGGAACCGTCGTGGTGACGACCGCGCGGTCACCGGCCAAGCCCGCCGTGCCCTCGCCCGCCGCGGCGGCCCCGGCGGTCGGTGCACCGCACGTGACCGCGGCACCCACCAAGACACCGCTGCCGATGAAGTACGTCGTACTGACCTTCGACGACGGTCCGGATGCCGAGTACACCCCGAAGGTGCTCGACGTACTGGCGAAGTTCGACGCGAAGGCGACGTTCTTCGAGGTCGGGAAGAACGTCGTGAAGCATCCCGAGCTGACCAAGCGGATCCACGAGGCCGGCCACAGCGTGCAGAACCACACCTGGGACCACGCAGACCTGCGCAAGCTCGGTGCGGCCGCGTTCCAGAAGGAGGTCACGTCGACGGACCAGGCGATCCGGGCCCAGACCGGCAGTACGCCGACCTGCCTGCGCCCGCCGTACGGCGGGGTGAGCGCGACCGTCCGGCAACGCGCGAAGGCGATGGGCAAGGACCTGGTGGTCTGGACCGTCGACTCCCGGGACTGGACCAAGCCCGGTACGGCGGCGGTCGTGCAGCGCGTGCTCAAGAACGTCCACAGCGGATCGGTGATCCTGATGCACGACGGCGGCGGCAACCGCACGCAGACAGTCGCCGCACTGCCCGCGATCCTCAAGGCCCTGAAGGCGCAGGGCTACGGCTTCCGCACCCTCACCTGCTAGATCACCCGCTAGGTCAGTGCGCCGACCAGCGGTACGACGTCGGCGATCGACGCGACGATGCGGGTCGGACGGTACGGGAACCGCTCGACCTCGTGCTCACCGGTGGAGCCGGACAGCACGAGCACGCTCCGCAGACCCGCTTCGAGACCGCTGATGATGTCGGTGTCCATGCGGTCTCCGATCATCACCGTGGTCTCGGAGTGCGCCTCGATGCGGTTCAGCGCGCTGCGCATCATCAGCGGGTTGGGCTTGCCGATGAAGTACGGCGCGACGCCGGTCGCGCGCGTGATCAGCGCCGCCACCGAACCGGTCGCCGGCAGCGGACCCTCCTGCGAGGGGCCGGTCGGGTCCGGGTTGGTCGCGATGAACCGCGCCCCGTCGGTGATCAGCCGGATCGCCTTGGTGATCGCCTCGAACGAGTACGTCCGGGTCTCGCCGAGGACGACGTAGTCCGGGTCGCGCTCGGTCAGCACGTAGCCGATCTCGTGCAGCGCCGTGGTCAGGCCCGCCTCGCCGATCACGTACGCCGACCCGCCCGGCCGCTGATCGTCCAGGAACTGCGCGGTGGCGAGCGCGCTGGTCCAGATCGACTGCTCCGGGATGTCGATGCCCGCGGCCAGCAGCCGGGCCCGGAGATCGCGCGGGGTGAAGATCGAGTTGTTGGTCAGGACCAGGAACTTCTTGCCCGATACCTGTAGTGCGGCGATGAACTCGTCGGCTCCGGGGATGGCGCGCTCCTCGTGCACCAGGACGCCGTCCATGTCCGTCAACCAGCTTTCCACCGGTTTGTGCTCGGTCACCGGCTCATCGTAGTCGGACCGCCGGAACTGCCGGTGGGCGGCGCAGGAGTTACCGGCTCCCGGCCTGTTCGGCGAGAGCGCGGAGCTTCTCGACCATCGCGTTCGGGTCGTCGGCGGCGTACACGGCCGAACCGGCCACGAACACGTCGGCGCCGGCCTCGGCGCACCGCTCGATCGTCTCGGCCGACACCCCGCCGTCGATCTCGATCCACAGGTCCAGACCGTGCTTGTCGAGCAACTCCCGGGTACGCCGGATCTTCGGGACGCACACGTCGAGGAACTTCTGCCCGCCGAAACCCGGCTCGACGGTCATGATCAGGACCATGTCGAGCTCGGACAGCATGTCCTCGTAGGGCTCGATCGGGGTCGCGGGCTTGAGCGCCATCGCGGCCCGGGCGCCCTTGGCCCGGATCTCCCGGGCGGTCCGGATCGGTGCCTTGCAGGCCTCGACATGGAACGTGATGCTCGACGCGCCGGCCTCGACGTACCCCGGCGCCCAGCGGTCCGGATCCTCGATCATCAGGTGACAGTCGAGCGGCGTGTCGGTCGCCTTCGCCAGCGACTCGACCACCGGCATCCCGAGGGTCAGGTTCGGCACGAAGTGGTTGTCCATCACGTCGACGTGCAGCCAGTCAGCGTTCGACACGGCCGTCGCCTCGTCGGCCAGCCGCGCGAAGTCGGCGGACAGGATGCTCGGCGCGATCTGTTTCCCCATGGCGCCAATCTATCGAGCCAGCACCCAACCGCCGTCAGGTGGTCAGCTCGGCAGCGAGCACGTCGCGCAGCGGGGTCGCGCGGCGGCCGAGCAGCGTCGGCAGTGCGGGGTCGACGACCGCGAACTCGCCACGCCGGGCGGCCGCGAAGATCCCCAGCGTCAGGTCGGCGACAAACTCCGGCATCCCAGCCGAGAGGGCCATCCGCTTCCACTCCTCGTCCGGCACCGTGACCCGGGTGATCTTCCGGCCGGTCACCTCTGTGGCGATCGCGGCGACGTCGGCGTAATCGAGCGATTCCGGACCGGTCAGCGCCGGCGTGATCCCGTCCAGCCGACCCGGCTCGGTCAGCGCGACGACCGCCGCGTCCACCAGATCCTGGTGCGCCGTCCAAGAGAACGGCCCGTCCGCAGGCAGGACCAGCTCCCCCGACTCCAGTGCGGCGCGCAGCATGAACACCGTCGTACTCGCGTAGAACCCGTTCCGCAGCGCCGTGAACGGTACGCCGGAATTCACCAGGTCCTGCTCCGTCGCAGCGTGACCGCGGGTGGCGATGAAGAGCGAGTCGAGATTCGCCGCCTGGTGGCTGGTGTAGAGGATGCGCTCGGCGCCGGCGGTCTTGGCCGCGTCGATCGCGACCTGATGCGGCGCCGGGTCGGCCGGGCCGGAGACGATCAGCACCTGGCGCGCGCCCTCGAAGGCGTTCGCGAGCGAGTCGGGGTCGTCGAAGTCTCCCCGGCGTACCCGAAGGCCGCGTGCGTCCAGGTCGGCGGCCCTCTCGGGGTCGCGGACGCTGACGCCGAGCTGCTCGGCGGGGACACGACTCGCGAGGCCCTCCACGACAGCGCGCCCGAACCGGCCGGTCGCTCCGGTGACGACAATCATCTGCAGCTCCTTGTTATCGGTGAATACAGATTTACGTTATCACTGGAAACAGATCGCGCCAACCGCTACCGTTACCCGCGTGGAGCAGCCTCAGCCGGACGAAGACACCCCCGAGGCCGGCAGCGCGCGGGACCGGATGCGGGGCCACATCGTCGAGGTCGCCGCGGGGCTGCTCGCGGCGGGTGGGCGGGACGCGGTCTCGACGCGATCGGTCGCGGCCGCCGCCGGGACGCAGGCGCCGACGATCTACCGGCTGTTCGGCGACAAGGACGGCCTGCTCGCGGCGGTCCTCGAGTACGGCTTCGCGACGTATCTCGCCGACAAGCCGCCGCTGGATCCGACGTCCGACCCGGTCGCGGATCTGCGGTCGGGATGGGAGCTGCACATCGGGTTCGGCCTGGCGAATCCCGAGCTCTTCCTGTTGATGTACGCAGGGACCACGCCCGGCCACCGACCGGCCGCTGCCGAGGCCGGGTTCGAGATCCTGCGCACCCGGATCCGGAACATCGCGGCCGCCGGACGACTCCAGGTCGACGAGTCCCTCGCCACCGAACTGGTCCACGCCGCCGGCACCGGCGCCGTACTCACCCTGCTCGCGACCCCGGAAGAGCGGCGGGATCCCCGCTTGGCGGAGGCGATGTTCGACGCGGTCGTCGCGGCGATCGCCACGCCCGCCCAGACCCCGAAGACACGAGACGCCGGGCCTACCTCAGCCGCTAATGCGTTGCAGGCGCAGTTGCCCGAGCTGCGGATGTTGACCGACGGTGAGCGTCACGTACTCGGCGAGTGGCTCAACCGCATCACCCACTGAGCGGCTTCCGCGACCGACTCGACAACCTCGGGCCCGCGAGGGAGCTCGGGACGCCGGATCACCACGACCGGCAGCGACAGCTCACTGGCCGCCGCGAGCTTGGCGGCCGTCGCGGGGCCACCGCTGTCCTTCGTCACCAGTACGTCGATCTGATGACGCCGCAACAGCGCGAGCTCGTGTTCCACCGCGAACGGCCCCCGGGCAAGGACAAGAGTGCACCAAGTCGGAAGGGGCTGAGGCGCGTCCACACAGCGAGCCAACGTCCACAACCCGGTGTCAGCGAAATCGGCGAGCCCTTGACGACCGATGGTGAGGAAGACCCGCGACCCGAGCGCCGGAAGCAACTCAGCCGCAGCTGATGCGGTGTCGACCCAACGCCAGTCGTCCCCCACCGACGCATTCCACCCAGCGCGCCGAAGTACCACCAGGGGTACGCCGGTCCGCGCAGCGGCGGCCGCCGCGTTGGCAGTCATCTGCGCAGCGAACGGATGCGTAGCGTCGACGACAGCGTCGACAGGATGGACACGCAGCCAAGCGATCAGACCGTCGACTCCCCCGAAGCCACCGACCCGCACGTCACCGACGGGATGCACCGCGGCCGCGGTCCGACCGGCCAGCGAGGAAAGCACCTCGATGCCCTCGGCGACCAGGAGCTTCGCCAGCTCGCGAGCCTCCCCCGTCCCACCGAGCAACAAGACCCTCATCGACGACGGGCGACCGAATAGAGGTGGCTGTCCCGGAACGCCGTCGCACCGAGCACCTTGCCGACGATGATGACAGCGGTACGGCGGATGTTCGCCGCCCGCACCTGCTCGGCGATGTCGGCGAGTGTGCCGCGGACGATGAGTTCGTTGTCGCGGGACGCGTGCGCCACCACGGCGACCGGGCAGTCGGCACCGTAGTTCGGGACGAGTTCATCCACTACTCGGTCGATCTGCTGCACGGCCAGGTGGAGAACGACGGTCGCCTGTCCGGCGCCGAGCGTCGCGAGGTCTTCGCCAGGTGGCATCGCGCTGGCGCTGCCGCTGATCCGCGTGAGAATGACCGTCTGGCCGACCTCGGGAACGGTCAGCTCGCGACTGAGGGTGGCGGCCGCGGCGGCGTACGCCGGGACTCCGGGAGTCACGTCGTACGGAATCTCGAGGGCGTCGAGGCGGCGCATTTGTTCGGCCATGGCGCTGAAGACCGACGGGTCGCCGGAGTGCAGACGGGCGACGTCGTGACCCGCGGCGTGGGCTGCGCTGAGCTCGGCGATGATCTCGTCGAGGTTGAGGTTGGCCGTGTCGACCTTGCGGGCGCCTGGTGGACAGTGGTCGAGGAGTTCGAGCGGAACGAGCGCACCGGCGTACAGGCAGACCGGCGCGACGGCGATCAGGTCGCGTCCGCGCACGGTGATCAGGTCGGCTGCGCCCGGCCCGGCACCGATGAAGTGCACCGTCACTTGGTCACGCTCCAGATGGTCACAGGCATCGCGGGACGCCACCCGGTCATGGTGCCGACGGCTGACGCACGCTGTACCTCGAGGCGCACCAGGTCGCCGCCAACCGCCTTGTACCACTGGGCGATCAGCACCTCGGTCTCCAAGGTCACGCCGTTCGCGACCAGCCGGCCGCCGGGGCGGAGGGCGCTCCAGCAGGCGTCGAACATGCCCTCGGCGGTCGCTCCCCCACCGATGAAGATCGCATCGGGCCTCTCGAGTCCTGTGAGGACAGCCGGAGCCGAGCCGACGATCGTCGTGACCGGTACGCCGAGGTTCGCGGCGTTGCGGTCCAGGCGCTCGGCCCGGGCGGGATCGCGTTCGACGGCGATGGCCCGGCAGGCCGGGTGATGGCGCGACCACTCGATCGCGATGCTGCCCGCGCCGCCGCCGATGTCCCAGAGGAGTTGCCCAGGCACCGGCGCCAGGCGGGACAACGTGACCGCGCGTACTTCGCGCTTCGTGAGCTGACCGTCATTCTCGTAGGCGTCGTCAGGGAGCCCAGGGACTGTGGACAGAACCGGAGCGCCGGGCGCGCACTGGATGCCGATCACGTTCAGCGGGTCGACGTCGTGGGACCAGTCGGCTGCCGCAGTGCGACGGATGCGTTCGGCGGGTCCGCTGAGCTGCTCCAGGACGGTGAACTCACTGGCCCCGTAGCCGCGCGCAACCAACAACTGAGCGACCTCGGCGGGTGTCTGCGCGCCCCGGCT
The DNA here is from genome assembly GCF_042873375.1 of Kribbella sp. NPDC004875. NCBI lineage: Bacteria > Bacillati > Actinomycetota > Actinomycetes > Propionibacteriales > Kribbellaceae > Kribbella > Kribbella sp. NPDC004875. The sequence goes on along the minus strand of NZ_JBIALI010000005.1, from coordinate 757,228 downwards.
GAGCACAACGAGCCGCCGTCCGGGCTGGAGGTGCGGATGCAGCCGCTCTACCGGATTGCTCACGAGGCTGAGCACCTGCACCTGGTCCTGCGCCCAACCGAGTCGCGCACAAGCCAGCGACACGCTCGACGGCTGCGGAATGACGCGTACGGCGTCGGCGCCGAGCAGGCGCACGAGCGTCGTGCCGATGCCGTGGAACGTGGGGTCGCCGCTCGCCAGGACGCAGATCCGGCGGTCGTGATGCTCTTTCAGCAACCCTGGCAGGGCCTCCGACAAAGGCGACGGCCAGATGATTCGTGCGGCGCCGGGCGTTGGTGGGACCAGAGCGAGTTGGCGGGCGCTGCCCATCAGGACCTCGGCGGACTGCACCGCCGCCTGGGCCTCGGGCGCCAGCCCGGCCCAGCCGTTCGGACCGACCCCGACAACGACCAGAGGGTCAGCCGGCATTGCCGAGCACCTTGGTGATGGTGATCTCGAGCACGACCCGCTGCGGGTTGGGGCGGGGCTCCTTGTAGCGCTTGGCGTAGCGGCGTTCGGCGTCGCGTACCCGCTCTGGATCGTCGCTGACCAGGGCGCGGCCCTCGATGCTGCTCCAGCGCCGCCCGTCCACCTGCGTGACAGACACAGACGCCTCGCCCAGCCTGCGAATGGCCCGGGCCTTGTACGACGACCCGGAGCAGATCACCCGCACGAGCCCTGCCTCGACGTCCAGGGTGGCACCGACCGGCGTGGCGTGGACGGTCCCGTCGGCACGGACCGTGCTCAGCACGCACAGATGCCGCTCGGTCCAGAACTCGATCAGCTGCTCACTCAACACCCCAGGATCGTAGACAAGCCACCCCGCCCGGTGAGGTGCCGGGCGGGGCGGATGCGCTGGACCCCTCAGACCAGCGCGATCAGGGTCAGCCGATGTCGCGGCGCCGGAACGTCGCGAAGCCGGCGACGGTGAGCGCCGCCGCGATCGCGGTCAGCCAGATGAGCGGAGCGGCGGAGAAGTCACCACCGGGCAGCCGGGGCGTGTGGCCGTACGGGCTGAGGTCGATCATCCACTGCGGCAGGTTGAAGATCTCCCCGAACTGACCGATCAGCAGGAACACGCCGTACAGGACCCAGCCGCCGGTGACGAGCTTCGGGGCCATGCCGAACAAGATGACGACCAGTGCGGTCACGAGCCAGATCGCCGGCAGTTGTACGGCGGCTGCGGCGAGCATGCGCGGTACCTGACGACCCATGTTGCCGAGTGACGCACCGCTCGAGACACCCGAACCCAGTCCGGCGACGAGGATCAGTGCGGCCGTACCTAGTAGTGCCATCAGCACGTGGCTGGCCAGCCACTGCGCCCGTGTGACACCCGTAGCGAGCAGCGGCTCGGCTCGGAGCGCAGTCTCCTCCGAGCGCAACCGCAGCGCGGCCTGGATGCCGAACGCCGACGCGAGCAGACCCACCATGCCCATCTCGGTCGCCAGGAACGCGTCGGTGATGCCCTCGACGCCACCCAGCTTCTGCACCATCTCCTTGGCGCTGTCGCTGCTGACGAACCCGTCCACGTTGCTCGCGATGTTCCCGACCAGCAGACCGAGCAACAGGAACGCGAAACCCCAGCCGTACAAGGAGCCTCGGTGCAACCGCCACGCCAGCGCCAGGGGCGAACGAAGCGATCCCGACGCCCGCGCCGGACCGGGACGCGGTCGCACCAGACCGGCGCCGACGTCACGCCGCCTGATGAGCGCGATCGCGGCCGCGACCAGTACGCCGAGGAACGCCAGCGGCAGCAGCAGTACGACGAACCGGTCCCCCGCGTACGCACGGACCTGCTGCGACCACCCGACTGGCGACAGCCATGACACCCACTGGGTGCTCCCGTCCGCGGATGAGTCACCGATGGCCCGCAGTACGTACGACACGCCCAGCACGACCGCAGTGAGTCCGTTGGCGGCCCGTGCGCTCTCGGTGACCTGTGCAGTCACCGCACCGACGCCTGCGAACGCCAGACCGGCCGCGGCCCACATCAGTCCGAAGGCGAACGAGCCTCTCGTGTCCAGTCCGCTCCCGATCAGGGCCAGCGCGGTCACCAGGCCGAGCACTATGACAGTCCCCGCCGAGACGATCAGTGCGGCCGCCAGAGCGGCGTACCGACCGAGCACTCCGGCGCTCAGCAACTCGAGTCGGCCGTTCTCCTCCTCGGTGCGGGTGTGCCGGACCACGAGGATCCCGGCCAGCAAGCCGACCAGTGCCGCACCGAACGCGGTGAGCTTGAACAGCGAGACCTCCCCGAGCGAGGACTCGTCGAAAATCCGGCCGTACAGCGAGACCAGCGCAGGCGACGCGTTCGACGTCTTCGCCGCCTCGGCCAGCGATTTCGGGTCGGAGTACAGGTCGATGGACGCCTTGGCCGACCCGGCCGCGGAGATCACGAACACGAGGATCCAGATCGGGATCAGGATCCGGTCCCGGCGCAGCGCCAGCCGCACCAGCGTCCCGGTGCCGACGAAGTCAGTCATCGCACAGCCGCCTCTGGTTCTGCCGGTACGTCGTCCTCGTAGTGGCGCAGGAACAGCTCCTCCAGCGTCGGCGGCTGCGCGACCAGGCTCCTGATGCCGCTCGCGGACAGCTGTCGCATCACTGCGTCGAGCTGTGCGGTGTCCACCTCGCACCGCACCCGGTTGCCCTCGACATCGAGATCGTGAACGCCGGGCAGTTGTGCGAGCCCGTTGACCGCACCCGCCAGCTCGGCGTGGATCGACGTACGCGTCAGGTGACGCAGTTCGGACAGCGTGCCGGTCTCGACCACCTTGCCGCGGCGGATGATGCTGACGCGGTCACACAGCGCCTCGACCTCGGAGAGGATGTGGCTGGACAGCAGCACGGTGCGGTCGCGCTGGCGCTCCTCCTCGATGCACTGCCGGAACACCTCCTCCATCAGCGGGTCCAGGCCGGAGGTCGGCTCGTCCAGGATCAGCAGCTCGACGTCCGACGCCAGTGCCGCAACCAGTGCGACCTTCTGCCGGTTGCCCTTGGAGTACGTCCGGCCCTTCTTGGTCGGGTCGAGGTCGAAGCGGCGCAGCAGCTCGTCGCGCTTCTTCTCGTCCAGCCCGCCACGCAGCCGGCCGAGCAGGTCGATCACCTCACCGCCGGTCAGGTTCGGCCACAGGTTCACGTCACCCGGCACGTAGGCCAGCCGCCGGTGCAGCTTGGCCGCGTCGTGCCACGGGTCCCCGCCGAGCAGCGAGACATCGCCGGCGTCACCCCGTAGCAGTCCGAGCAGGACGCGGATGGTGGTGGACTTCCCGGCACCGTTCGGGCCGAGGAAGCCGTGCACCTCACCGGTCGCGACGTCGAGGTCGAGGCCGTCGAGGGCGTGCGTACTTCCGTACGACTTGTGCAGTCCAGAGACCACGATGGCTGATGTCATGATTCATAACGTACACTTCATTCAGAAGATTGTGAATCTTGCTAACACGATTCTCACCTGTCAGGTAACCGGGCGACCCAGAGGAGATGATGGGGCGGTGAGTGCACATCGAGACGACGACGCCGTCAAGCGGTACACCGAGCAGTTCGGCAACCTGCTGGCCGAGACCGGTTGGCCACGGATGGCCGCTCGGGTGTTCGCCGCGATCCTGTCCAGCGTGTCGGGCAGGATGACCGCCGCCGAACTCTCCGATCAGCTGCAGGCCAGCCCCGCCGCCGTGTCCGGCGCGGTGAACTACCTGCTCCAGCTGCGCCTCGCGACCCGCGAACGCGAGCCCGGCAGCCGCCGCGATGTGTACGTCGTCCAGGACGACGCCTGGTACCAGACGATGATGACCGAGGACGTGTCGCTGCGCCGCTGGTCCGAATCACTGTCCAAGGTCCTCGACGCCGCCGGCGAAGGCTCCGACGCCCACCGCCGGATCCGCGTCTCCCTCGGCTTCATCGACTTCATCAGCGAAGAGGTCAAAGGCCTCAGCGAACGCTGGATCAAACGCAAAGCCGAACTGGACGCCGAAATCGACGCAGAACTCAACGCCGACTGACCAAGCCCCGGCCGCGCAGCGACTCCAGCTGCGGCGTACTGCGGCGGCGTACTGCGGCGGCGTACTGCGGGGGCCTTGGACAGGATCGCGTGGGGGGACACAGGTTATTTCGTGTTCAAGGCCACCGCAGGCAGGCGTCGGCCCCGGGTTCTGGCTGTCCACAGATGGAAGATTCGCCCGTCGGCGAGCCTCGCGACGAGTGCATCTTGTCGGTATGAATCCGAAGTTGAGCGTGCTCGCCGGCGCCCGCGGCGGCTGGTTCTGCCGTGCGGACGCGACCGAGTCCGGATACAGCGACAGTGAGCTTCGGCGAAGAATGCGGTCCGGGCAGTGGTCGCGCCTGTCCCGCGACGTGTACGTCGAGGAAACGCCACCGCCTGATGGAGAGGAGCCTTGGGAGAGGGCCAGACGGCTACACCTGATGAAGACCCGCGCGGTGGTCGCGCGGATGGGGCCGGGCGTGATCGTCAGCCACCAGTCCGCTGCCCTGCTGCATGGACTGCCGAGCTGGGGCCTCGATCTCGCGAAGGTGCACGTGACCAAGGCGAGCGGCCGAACCCGATCCGACGCGGTCGCCGCCGTGCATCGCTCGTACTTCGCGCCGGGCGAGATCACCGTGGTGAACGGCATCCCGGTCACCAGTCCCGCCCGCGCGATCGCCGAGACCGCCTGCGCCTCGTCGTACGAGGTCGGCGTCGTACTGGGAGACGCGGCGCTCCACCAGAAGCTCGTCTCGGTGGACGCGCTCATCACCACCGCCGACCGGCACGAGTACTGGCGTGGTTCACCGGCCGCACGTGCCGCGGCGCGATTCGCCGACGGCCTCAGCGAATCGGTCGGCGAGTCACGCCTCCGGGTCCTGATGGCGAACCAAGGTCTACCGCGGCCGGACCTCCAGGTCGAGATCCGTGACCACCACGGCCGATTCGTCGCCCGAGTCGACTTCCTGCTGGGGCCCCGCGGCGTCATCGAGTTCGACGGAGCAGCGAAGTACGGCGCCAACGCGAACGCCATCGTCGCCGAGAAGTGGCGCGAAGACCGCCTCCGCGCCTGCGGATACCAGGTCACCCGCGTGAGCTGGACCGACCTCGACCAACCCCAAACCACCGCGGACCGCATCCTCAACGCGACACCCCCACCCACCCCACGCTGACCCCACCCAAACGAGGGCGCCGCGCCAGGCCGAGGGCGGCGGCGGGGCGAGGGCGAGGGCGGCAGCCGAGCCGGGGGGCAGGGCGGGGCAGGGCGGGGCAGGGCGGGGCGGACCGGGAGCGGCAGGCGGGCCGGGAGCGAGGGCGCGGGCCCGGCCGGGGGGCGAGGGCGGCGGCCCGGTCGGGGGCGAGGGCGGCCGCGGGCGGGGTGAGGCGCGCCGGGGCGGCGGGCGAGGGTGAACCCAACGGGCGGGTGGCTTGAACACGCTATTTCGGGTGGGATGCCACCGGTTCCTGTTCACGGTCCCGGGACCAGGCAGAGGACGACCAGGCAGAGGACGAGGTACTCCGGAGGGGCGGACCGCGGGGCGGCGGGAGCGCGCGGACCGCGCGCGTCGTGGGGCCGCCGCGGCGCGGAAGGTGGTCCAAAGCGGGCCTAGTTGTGACGGGGCTTGGGGGTGAGCCCAAGGACCGGGTGGCTTGAACAGGCTATTTCGGGTGCGGTGGCGCCGGTTCCTGTCCACGGTCCCGGGACCAGGCAAAGGACGAGGTACTCCGGAGGGGCGGACCGCGCGCGTCGTGGGGCCGCCGCGGCGCGGAAGGTGGTCCTTAGGCGAGGCGTAGTTGTGGCGGGGGTTGGGGGTGCGCCCAAGGAGCGGGTGGCTTGAACAGGTTATTTCGGGTGGGATGCCACCGGTTCCTGTTCACGGTCCCGGGACAAGGCAGGGGCCGGCGCTCCGGAGGGCGGAACGCGGGCGGGCCGGGGCTGGGCGCGGGCGGGGGTTGCGCGGGCGGGCGCAGCGCGGGCGGGCGCAGCGCGGGCGGGCGCAGCGCGGGCGGGGCGGGGAGGAGCGGCGTCGGTGCGGGGGTGGCGGCAGTGGAACGGGGTCCCGGGGCGGGGCGTAGTTGTGGCGGGGGTTGGGGGTGAGCCTGGGGGGCGGGGGGTTGAACAGGTTATTTCGGGTGGAGAGGCACCGGGTCCTGGTCACGGGGTTGGGAGTTGGGGGCAGGTGGGGTTAGGGCTCGTGGGTGGTGAAGATGGTGCAGTACAGGGGCGGGGATTCCAGGCCGGGGTAGTAGAGGCGGCCGGCTTCGTCGGTGATTTTGAAGTAGGCGGTGGAGGCGCCTACTTGCGACGGGGACTGCAGGGTCATCGCGACCGTGACGATCTCGCCCGGCTCGGCGTCGGGGACGCGTTCGCGGGCGGGTGAGCGGAGCCAGCCGGGGGTGCCGGCGGCGCCTTGGCGGGTGAGCCAGCGGTCGTGCCAGGAGGCCTCGCCGCTGTTGCGGAGGACCCAGGTCTTCTCGAAGGTCTCCTCCCGGCGTACCTGCGTTCCGTCCGGCACCGTCTCGCCGACCAGCTCGGCGCGGTCGTCGGGGTGGTGGTCGATCGGTACGGATCCGCCGAGCAGGACCGGTTGGACGTGCCGGCGGATGTCGCGTTGCGACATGTCGCGGCCGGCACGGACGGCGGCGTCGAGTTCCATCAGCTGGTTGACCAGCGCCTGGTTCGCGCCGAACGAGTCGTCGTACCACTCGATGAGTTCGCGGCTGGGTTTGGTGTGGCCGCGCTCGACGCGGGACAGGTGGCCCTTGTCCCAGCCCGAGTCGGTGGCGGCGCGGGTCAACGGCACCCCGGCGGCCTCGCGCAGCTCGCGCATGCGAGCTCCGATCACGTACCGAGCCTGGGCTGGGCGCACGGCGCACTCTCCGCTCTCGCCGTCACTTATCTACACAAAATACCAAATATCCGTCATTCGGTTCCGTTGCCCACTGCGACAATCCGGTCACGCTCTGATTGTCTGCACAAAGTAGCTGATTCTCCAAGAGAACAGGCCCTGACCATCGCAGTTCAGAGCGAAAGGCAACCACCATGAGGTCCCTCCTTTCCCGTTCGTTCACGCGTCTGACCGCCACCGCCGCCCTGGGCGTGCTGGCTCTCGGAGGCGCCGCCCTTCCTGCGACCGCCACCACAACCCCCGCCCAGACCCCCGCCCAGACAGCGACTACCGCCTTCAGCCCGCAGTCCCGCGCCGACGACGCGATCGCCTGGTTCGCCAACCGCAACGGCTCCACGGCGTACCAGGGCTACTGCGAGAAGGCCGTCGAGAACGCATACGGCACGACCGGCGTGTACGCGTCCGCCATCGCCAACTGGAACGACGCGGTGAACCGCGGCGCCGCGCACAAGGGTGACCTGAACCCGCCGAAGGGTGCGCTGGTGTTCTGGAACATCAGCGCCTACGGGCACGTCGGCGTCGCCACCGGTGACGGCAACTTCTGGGCCACCAGCGTCAACAGCGCGATCGGCAAGCAGAAGCTGCCGTACTTCAACAACTACCTCGGCTGGGCGCAGCCGAACTTCTGAGGCGCCACAGCGGCGCCCGACCGCCCCGCGGGCGCCGCCCCCAGCCGCCCCCAGCCGCACCGCAGCCGCACCGCAGCTTGTTGCCCACTGCGACAACACGGTCACGGTTTGGTTCCCTGCGAGTACAACTTCACGAAAGGGAACACACCATGCGTACCGCCCTCATGCGCATCACCGCCCGTGTTGCCGTCACCACCCTGCTCGCCGGCGCCGCCGCCCTCGGCACCGGCACTCTCACCGCCGGCGCCGCCACCGGCACCGTCGTCACCGACAGCGCACAAGGTGTCGCCATCCGCTCCGGGAACGCGACCAGCTTCGGCACCGTCGGTACCCAGCCGAACGGCCCCGTCGAAATCGACTGCCAGATCTACGGCGAACCCGTGACCGGGAAATACGGCCGCAGCCTCGTCTGGGACCACATCCCCGGCAAGGGCTTCATCACCGACTCCTACGTCAACACCGGCAGCAGCGGCCTGATCGCCCCGCTCTGCACCAGCAACCCGCGCGCCGACAAGGCCATCGCCTGGTACGCCGCCCGCAACGGATCGACCGCCTTCCAGGGGTACTGCGAGATGGCCGCGGAGAACTCGTACGGAAAGACCGCGATCTGGGCCTCCGCCAAGGCCGACTGGAACGATGCCGTGGCCCGCGGCGTGGCACACCGCGGTGACCTGAATCCGCCGAAAGGCGCACTGGTCTTCTGGGACCTCGCCGCACCGTACGGGCACGTCGGGGTTGCCCGTGGCGACGGGTACTTCTGGGCCACCAGTGTGAACGGGAAGATCGGGCTCGCGAAGCTCCCGTACTTCAACAGCTACCTCGGCTGGGCCTGGCCCAACTTCTGACCTTCCCGAAGACGAGCACCCGGACGCGCGTTCCGCCCCTCACGCGTCCGGGTGCTCGACCCTGTCCAGCCAGTCCGCGACCAGCGAGCGGTACGCCGCGACGCCGCGCCCGGGCAGGAAATGATCCTCCTGGTCCAGTACGGCGAACGTCGCGCGCGGGTAGTCGTCGAGGATCGCCCACGCGTCGGCGTACCCGGCGATCACATCCTGCCGGCCGGTCACGATCAGCGTCGGCCGCTCGAAGCGCACCGACGCGTCTTCACGCAGCCCGTAGCTCGTGACGTTGCCCTGGATCCGGCCGAGGAACGCCAGATCGGCCAGCTCTTCGGCTCTGTCGTAGAACAGGTGCTGGCGATCGCGCTCCGATGACGGGCCGAGGTACTCGTCGGTGGGAAGCGTGCGCCGGGAGCGGTCGATGACGATGCCCGGGGCTCTGAGCAACAACCCGAGGACGCGCGAGGGGTCGCGTTTGACGAGACCGCGGGCGTGCAGGCCGCCGGCCGACGTACCGGCGAGCGCGAAGGGTTCGGCACCGATCAGCGACGTGATCAGGTCGGCGATCGCGGAGACCATGCCGTCCTGGTCGGTGATCGACGGGACGGCGGGAGACTTGCCGGTGCCGGGCGGGTCGACGTAGATCCGTTGCCAGCCCGAACGGTGCTCGAAGATCGGCTCGTGGACGGCGCGGCCCTCACCGCCGTCGCCGCCCCAGCTGGGCAGGAAGAAGATCGGCCGGCCGGTACCGAGGGACTCGTAATACACGCGGCGACCCTAGCCAATGCGGCGGGAGGTCAGCGAGGCCTTCTCTTCGCAGCAGAACCCGGCGGGCGCTCGCCGGACCCGCGCTCGACCAGCGCACACGGAAGCACGATCCGCTGCGGCGGACGGGTATCGGTGCCCGATGCGCGATCGAGCAGCAACCGCGCCGCGCTGCGTCCGAGTTCGGCGATGTCGGAGGCAACGACCGTGACCGGCGTCGGCAGCATGTCGGCCAGCCGGAAGTCGTCGAACCCGACCACCGCGGGCTCCCGGCCGAGCTCACCGAGGGCGCGCAGGACACCTTCGGTCAGGAAGTTGGTGGAGGCGAAGATCGCAGTCGGCGGGTCGGGGCGCAGCATCACCTCGCGGGTCGCCTTCTCGGCGGCTTCCGCGTTGCCCTCGGGCAGCTGGATCACCAGCGACTCGTCGACGTCGAGGCCGGCGCTGCGGTACGCCCGCCGGTACCCGCGCAGCCGCCGGCCCGTCGTGTAGTACGACGGGGCGAGCAGGATCGCGATCCGCTCGTGCCCCTGCGCCAGCAGATGCTCGGTCGCGAGCCGGCCACCGCCCTCGTTGTCGACCATCGCGATGTCCGCGTCGATCCCGGTGGCAGGCCGGTCGAGGAACACCACCGGTACGCCGGCACCCTCGAGGAACGAGTGGTCGCCCTGGTCCGGGACGATCATCAACCCGGCGACCTGGCGGCTCACCAGCTCCTGGATCGCCCGCTTCTCACCCTCGGGATCCTCGTCGACGGAGCCCAGTACGACGGCGTACCCGGACTGCCCGGCGACTTCGAGCGCGGCCTTCGCGATACTCGCGTAGAACGGGTTGGTCAGGTCACCGAGCACCAGGGCGAGGCTGGTCGACTTCTTGCCCGGCCGGAGCGCCCGGGCGACCTCGTTGCGCTGGAACCCGAGCTCGTCGATCGCGGCGCGGACCCGCTGCGCGGTCTCGTCACGGACGCCGTGGCCACCGTTCACCACCCGCGACACCGTGCCCAGCCCGACACCCGCCCGCCGGGCGACATCGATCATCGTCGGCCGGGGGGTCTCAGCCTTGCTTGGAAACGTTTCGGACACGGGGTTGACTTCCTTTTCACGACACGGCATCGTCACCCAACAGTAAAACGTTGGAAACGTTACCGTCCAGGAGGCCGGATGAGTAGTTCTCCTCTAGGCGGATCCACCACCAGAAAGCGCACCCGCGCGCGTGGTGGGATGAGCCGTAATGCCGGCTCCGACGTGAAGGCGGCGTACCTGTTCATCGCGCCCGCGATGATCGGATTCCTCGCCTTCGTGGGTTATCCGCTGATCCGATCGTTCTATCTCGCGCTGACGAAGTACAACGGGTTGACCGACCCGGTCTTCGTTGGCCTGGGCAACTTTCGCCGGCTGTTCACGACCGACCCGGCGTTCTGGCCGGCGCTCCGGGCGACCGGCTACCTGGTGTTGCTGTACGTCCCGTTGTCGTTGATCATCGGTCTCGCGCTGGCGATGTTCTGCAATCAGCGGTTCGCCGGAGTCCGGGTGGTCCGGACGCTGGCGTACCTGCCGGTGGTGCTGCCCGCGGTCGCGACGATCACGTTGTGGAAGTTCATCCTCGACCCGCAGGTCGGGCTGATGAACACGATCCTCGACCGGCTGGGGCTGCCGACCAGTCTGTGGCTGCAGTCCCCGAAGATGGCGATGCCCGCAGTGGTTCTGGTGATGCTGTGGGGCGTCGGCGGCACGATGATCATCTTCCTGGCCGCGCTGCAGTCGGTGCCGACCGAGTTGTACGAGGCCGCCAAGGTCGACGGCGCCGGCCCGTGGTCGGTGTTCTTCCGGATCACGCTGCCGATGATCGGCCCGATCATGCTGCTGCAGGTGATCCTGCAGACCACGGCCGCGCTGCAGACGTTCAACCAGCCGAAGATCCTGACCGGCGGTGGACCCGGGTTCAGTACCAACGTGCTGATGCTCGGGATCTACAACAACGGTTTCCCGACCCTGGGCAAGATCCCGCAGCTCGGGTACGCCTCGGCGCAGGTGTGGGTGCTGTTCATCCTGATCATCGCCGTGATCGCCCTGACCGCGAAGTTCTCCTCACTCTGGACGTACAGTGACAGCACTTCCGACTGAAGCTCCCCCGGTGACGCCCGCATCGACTCCGGCCGTCCCGCCACCGAAGAAGAACCCGCGAGTCGTCGGTACGACGGCGTGGTACGTCGTCGCGCTGTTCATCTGCGCGGTGATGGTCGTCCCGCTGCTGTGGATGATCACGATCGGGCTGAAGAGCCGGACCGCCGTGTTCGACATCCCGCCGAAGCTGCTGCCGCACGAGTGGACGTGGAGCAACTTCGTCAACGGGCCGAAGGCGATCCACTTCCCGAAGCTGTTCCTGAACTCGATGATCATCACCGCGCTCAGCGTGCTCGGCGGGGTGATGACCGCGATGATGGCCGGCTACGCGCTGGCCCGGTTGCGGTTCCCGGGGCGCAAGGTGTGGTTCTACCTGTTCGTCGGCAGCATGCTGCTCCCCGGTGTGGTCGGGCTGATCCCGCTCTTCCAGATGTACAAGAGCATCGGCTGGTACGACACCTGGCTGCCGCTGATCGTGCCTGCCTTCCTCGGCGGGAACCCGTTGTTCATCTTCCTGGCCCGGCAGTACTTCCTGGCCATCCCGTACTCGATCGACGAGGCCGCCAAGATCGACGGCGCCGGGCACCTGCGGATCTTCACCCAGGTGATGCTGCCGCTGACCCGGCCGGCCTGGCTGACGATGGCGATCCTCGCGTTCCAGGCGTCGTGGAACGACTACCTGAACCCGCTGGTCTACCTGTACTCGTCCGGCAAGTGGCCGTTATCGGTGGGTATGGCGGCGTTCGTCTCGCCGTTCGCGGGCAAGACGCCGGACTGGAGCTACTACATGGCCACCAACCTGCTGTACATGCTGCCGCCGCTGATCATCTTCTTCGCCGCGCAGCGCTACTTCATCCAGGGCCTCGGCGCTCTCGGCAGCACGACTCAGAAATAGAAGGAGATTCCTTGTGAAACCGACATTGGGTGTCGCCGCGCTGGCGTGCGCCGGGTTGCTGGCCGCCTCGGCGTGCGGCGGCGGCGCGGACTCCGGCGGCTCGAGCAGCGGTCCGGTCACCGTCACGGTGATGACGTGGGAGTCGGCGGAGACCAACGCCGCGATCAAGAAGGCACTCGCGGACTTCAAGGACGACAACGTCAAAGTCCAGCTGCTCGACACCCCGAGCGGGCAGTACGGCGACAAGCTCGCGTCGCTGACCCAGGCGAAGAAGCTCCCGGACCTGTTCTGGTGCGGTAACGACACCGAGCAGCAGTACACGTCGCAGGGTCTGCTCGTCGACTGGGCCGACAAGATCAAGGAAGGCGACGGCGACTTCAAGGCCGACAAGTTCGTCCCGTCCGCGATCGAGAACTGGAAGACCGCCGACGGCCAGATGGGCGGCCTCCCGTCGCTGATGAACACGTACGGCGTCTGGTACAACGCCGACGCCTTCACCGCGGCCGGCGTACCACTGCCGAAGGCCGGTTGGACCTGGGACGACATGTACTCCGCGGCCGCGAAGCTGGCGAACAAGAACGGCGCGAAGAACGGCCTGGTCGCGGACCAGCTGACGTCGGCCGACGGGCCGTTCACGATGAGCATGTACTCCGTCTCGGCCGGCGGCGCGCCGTTCACCGACAACGTGAACCACCCGACCAAGGCCGAGACCGACGACAAGTACCAGGAGGGTGTGCAGAAGCTGGTCGCGGCGATCAAGAACGGCTCCGTCGCGCCACCCGGGTACGACGCCGCGAACGTGCAGTCGCTGTTCGCGGCCGGCAAGGTGCCGATGACGTTCGGCGGACAGTGGCTGGCCGCCGGGTTCCAGACCGACAAGCCGAAGATCAAGTACGGGTTCGCGCCGTTCCCGCAGGTGCAGACGCCGACCACGCTGTACGACTCGGTCGGGATCTGCACGCCGCAGTACACGAAGGACCAGGACGCGACGTTCAAGGTGCTGTCGTACATCAACACCAAGGTGTGGGACGCCGTACTGCCGGCTTCCCCGGTGGCGCCGCCGGCGTACACCCCGGCGCAGACCAGCTACTTCGACGCGCTCACCAAGGCGCAGCAGCCGACGGTCGTCGACACGGTGAAGGCCGACCTGGGTGCGGAGAAGACGGTCGGAGTCCGCTTCACGACCCAGTGGGCGCAGCAGGTGGGTGACCTGACCACGGCCAACTACCAGCCGATCCTGAGCGGCAAGAAGCCGGTCAGCGAACTCTCGGCCTACACCGACAAGATCAACGGACTGATCAAGCAGGGCGGATAGGCACAACACACCACCGTCCCACCTCTCGCGAGGTGGGACGGTGGTGCGAGCTGCGCGGGGTGACGGCTGCGGTTAGCACCCAAGACCGCGGTGCCACCTCTCGCGAGGTGGGACTGGGTGGGGCGGCTGGTCCTTCAGACCGCCTTCCAGAGTGACAAAGCGAAGCGGGTTTTGCTGTCGGTCCACCAGGCGGCCGGGGTGAAGCCTGCTTTGCCGAGTTCGGCCTCGACGCCGGGGCGGTGGAACTTGGCGGAGATCTCGGTACTGATCTCCTCCCCCTCCTCGAATCCGACCTCGAGGTGGATCTCCGGGATCAGCACCCGCATCGCGCGGGTGGCACGCAGGTGCATCTCGATCCACTCGTTGTCCGCGTCCCAGACCGCGACGTGCTCGAACGCGTCCACGTCGAAATCCGCACCGAGCTGCCGGTTGATGACCCGGAGCACGTTCTTGTCGAACTCGGCGGTGACGCCGGCCGCGTCGTCGTACGCCGCCACCAGCGTCGCGGGATCCTTCACCAGATCGGTGCCGAGCAGCAGCCACTCGCCGGGCTCGAGAACGTCCCGGATCGCGGTGTAGAACGTCTCCCGCTCGGCCGGGATCAGGTTGCCGATCGTGCCGCCGAGGAACGCGACCACCCGCGGCGGATCACCCGGCAACTTGTCCAGGTGTGCGGTGAAGTCCCCGACCACACCGTGTACGTCGAGCTTCGGGTAGTCGGCGTTGATGGCGTCAGCCGCCTCCCGCAGCGCGGACTCCGAGACGTCGAGCGGCACGAACGACGTCAGCGTGCCGTGGTCGCGCAACCCGTCGAGCAGTAGCCGCGTCTTCTCCGACGAACCCGACCCGAGCTCGACCAGCGTGTGCGCGTCGGTGATCGCCGCGATCTCACCGGCCCGCGCCTGCAGGATCTCCCGCTCGGCCCGCGTCGGGTAGTACTCCGGCAGCCGCGTGATCTCCTCGAACAGCTCGCTCCCCCGCGCGTCGTAGAACCACTTCGGCGGCAGCCACTTGGGCGTCGCCGTCAGCCCCGCCCGAACGTCCTCCCGCAACGCCCGTGCCGCATAGTCCGGGGTCAGATGTACGTCGATGAGGGTCACTCTCGTCCTTCCATCGGGGTGATGTGGAGCGTGGTGGCGGTGGCCACGAGCAGGGAACGATCGGGTACTTCGGTCCAGCCGTCGCCCGATGGTTCGGAGGCGACCGTGATGGAGTCGTCGGACCGGCGGACGTGCAGCGAGTGGGTCCAGGTGGTCGCGATCAGTTGCTCGCCGTCGGTCAGCAGGACGTTGAGGCGGGAGCCCGGTGCGGCGGCCTCGACGTCGCGCACCACCGAGCTGACCGCGTCCTGTGCGGAATGGGTGGCGAAACGGGCGGTGATGAGGGCGAACAGCAGCGCGGAGTCGACCGGGGCGTCGAGTTGGAGCAAATCTGCGACCGGAAGCCGTTCGGCCAGTTTCACGGTCGCGTCGGGCCAGCCCGTGATGCGGCCGTTGTGGCTGAAGGCCCAGTTCTCGTGCGTGAACGGCGCGACCGCTGCCTCGGTGTGCGGCATCCGGTCGGTCCCGTTGCGCACCGCGGCGACCACGGCACCGGACCGGATCGAGCCCGCCAGCCCCGGCAGATTGTCATCGGTCCAGATCGGGATGTCGCGCCGGTATCGCACGACGCGACCGTCGACGTACCAGGCCAGGCCGTAGGCGTCGGCGTTGACCGAACCCCCGCCGCGCATGTCGGCGGGCGCCCAGCTCTGCTCGTACAGGGAATGGTCCGGCTCGAGCACCAAGGAGGCGAGCGTGACCGGCGGACCGAGGTACGCCAGGTGGCGGCACATCAGGCGTGCAGCTCCTCAGGACGCGGGTCGCGGGCGCACCGGAAGCCGGCGAAGATCTGCCGGCGGATCGGGTAGTCCCAGTTCCGGAAGGTGCCGCGGGCAACGACCTCGTCGGTGCCGAACGAACCTCCGCGGAGGATCTTGTAGTCCGGACCGAAGAACACCAGCGAGTACTCGTCGTACGGCCACGCACGGAACCCCGGGTACGGCGTGAAGTCGCTCGACGTCCACTCCCAGAGGTCACCGATCAACTGCTCCACGCCCAGCGGCGACGCACCCGCCGGGTACGCCCCTACCGGCGCGGGTCGCAGGTGTCGCTGGCCGAGGTTCGCGTGCTGCGGACCCGGCGACTCGTCACCCCACGGGAACCGCCGCGTCCGCCCCGACGCGGGGTCGAACCGCGCCGCGAACTCCCACTCGGCCTCGGTGGGCAGCCGCTTGCCCGCCCACTTCGCATACGCCTCGGCCTCGTAGAAGCAGACGTGCATCACCGGCTCGTCCATCGGCAGCCGCTCCTGGTGGCCGAACCGCAACCGCCACCACTCCCCGTCGGCCTGCGCCCAGAACCGCGGCGCGACCAGCGACGCCTTGCGGACATGCGCCCATCCGGCCTCGGACCACCACCGCGGATCGTCGTACCCACCGGCGAGCACGAACCGCAGGTAGTCCCCGTTCGTCACCGGCACCGTGTCGATCACGTACGGCGCGACGTGGACGGCGTGCGCCGGTCGCTCGTTGTCCAGCGCCCACGGCTCGATCGACGTACCCATCTCGAACACGCCGCCCGGCACGAACACCTCGGCCGTCGGCAACACGCGACCTGGAGGCGGCGCCGGCGCGTCCAGCACGGGCGCGCCGGCCCGGAGCTGATGGGTGGCGAGCATCGTCTCGTCGTGCTGCTGCTCGTGCTGCGCGATCATGCCGAACGCGAACGCGTCGTCCACCAGCTCACGCCCGGCGTCGAACTTCACGTGATCGAGTACGTCGAGGACCTTGTCCCGCACCTCGGTGACGTACGCGCGGGTTTCGACCGGACCGAGCAACGGGAGCGAAGGCCGGTCCGCGCGCGCGTGCTGGAACGCGTCGTAGAGCTCGTCGATGTCCTGGCGCACCGGGTCGCGCCCGCCGACGTCGCGGACCAGCCAGAGCTCCTCCTGGTTGCCGACGTGCGCGTAGTCCCAGACCAGTGGCGACATCAGCTTCGAGTGCTGCTTGACCAGGTCGTCGGTGTCGACCGCGTCGGTCAGTTGCACGGTCCGTGCCCGGGACCGCTCGAGCTGCTCCGCGACATACGCACGCAAGCCCTCCGGTGACAGTTCGGAGAGTTGGTGATTCATGAGGCTCGCCTTCCTTGGGTGTTGTCGACGATGCGCTGCAGCCGGGTCGCGGCCGCTGCGACAAGTTCGGGATCCGCACCGGTCCGGTCCAGCACCTCGGTCCCGAGGGCCACCACGTCGCGGGCGGCGCGCAGTACCAAGGTGTCCTCGAGCCCTTCGCGGGCCGCGGGGAACCAGCGACCGGCGGCCGGCTCGGCCGCCGCCAGCACCCGGTCGAGCGGGCTGGACATCAGTGCGGTGAGCAGCAGGGTCGGGGCGATCCACCCGTCGCCGGACTGCGCGTCGAGGTAGCGCACCTCGAGGTACCCGCGCGGTCGCACCGGCGGGAAGAGCGTGGACAGGTGGTATTCCAGGTCGTCGTACGTCGGCCTGTCGCCGGGCAGCTGTCCGTCCGCCCAGGCGCCGAAGGTCAGTCCTACCGGCGCGTCCCAGGTGTCGCCGCGACGCAGGCACAGCACCGGCGCCTCCATCGCCATCCGGGCCCAGGCCGCGGCCGGGTCGCCGTCGAGCGGCGGCGGCTCGGTGAACGGGGCGCAGGTCCCGAACGTCGCCTCGGTCCGCGCCGACGCCCAACCGGTGTCCGAACCGGCCCGGCGGCGGGAGTTGGCGAACAGGCCGACCAGAGTGGGGCCGAGATCGTGCAGGGCCCGCCAGCGCAGTGCGGTCTGATCGGATTCGCCGGCGTCGAGGCAGATCTGCAGGCCGGCGGTGCTGCACATCATCCGCGGTCCGTGCGGCCCGAGGCGCCGGAACGCGTGTTCCATCGCCGCGTAGCGCGGAACGGTGAGGATGCGGCGGGGTGTGCGGAAGGGGTCCAGGCCGTAGGCCCCGGGGACCAGGTCCGCGTCCAGAAGAAGAGAGGTGAGCTCGGCGGCATCGGCTGCTGTGTCGTCGATCAACTGCGGGACCGACTCCGAGGCCGGGAGGGAGATCTCGACCTGGCCACCCGGCTCAACGGTGACCAGGGCGCCCCGGCCCAGTGGCAGCTGTGGACTGCCTCTCACCAGGGTCGCCGGGGCGTGCACGCCCAGGGCTTTGCGCAGTCGGCCGGCGTCGAGGGGCCGGTGCGGATCCTCCGCGTGATGCACGGTCCATTCGAGTTCGACGCCGTACAGCCGGGGTGGACCGTGCTTGAAACAGACCATCGCGACGTAACCCTCCGCCTCGGCCCGGGAGCCGATCGGAGTCGTCGCCGGAGAAGCACCTGGCGAGGTCACGTCAGCGAACCTAGCTCCGGGTCGGGGACTGGACAACCGACCAGAGAATTACCGGTCGGTGACGCCTGGGCAGCGAGTCGACTCATGATCGCCATGTTCCCCGGCGCCACCGACAGAATCCGGCCGGATCAGGACAGGTACCGCTGGTTCCGCTCAGAGCGAACTACTGGGCGGACTAGTGGGCGAACTAGTGTCCGTACGCCTCGATCTCGTCCAGGAACATCCCGGTGTTCCGGTCGTTCGTCCGCGCCTTGTCGAAGGTCACCCGCACCCACCGCGCGGACGCCGGCGCGAAGCCGACGTCGTACCAGATGTTCGACGCGCCGTTCACCGAGCCGAGTCGCGCCCGCTGGGTGAAGTTCGTCCCGTCCGTGCTGGTCGAGACCGTGAGCTGATCCGGTCGGTAGTCCGGGTACTCCTCGTAGGCGTGCACGCGGACCTTGCCGACCGCCTGGGCCCGTCCGAGGTCGATGGTCACCACCGGGTGCACGCTGTCACCGACGTTCAGCAGCTCGTACCCGAAGCTCTTCCCGTCACCCCAGTCGTCGCCGAGCACACCATCGGTGGCCTCGGTCTTCGTGGCGTCCGGGAACCGGCTCGACGGCTCGGTCCGTTCGTACGCCTTCCCGCCCGCGAGGTTCTGCTGCGCCAGCTGACTCCCCGCCACCTCGAAGTCGAGCAACTGGTACGGCGTCGCGCCGCCGCTGGAGCTGGTGGCCTCGACCCGGATGTACCTCGCCTTCGCGTTCAGCCCGACGAAGTCGTCCGCACCGTCACCGGTCCCCTGACCCGCCTCGGCCCACTTCGTGCCGTCGTACGAGATCAGCACGCGGTACTTGTTCGCGTACGTGCTCCCCCAGCGCAGCCTTATGCCGTCCACCTGTGCCTGCCGGCCCAGGTCGACTTGCACCCAATTGGTGCCCGTACCGCTCGCCGGCTGCCACGCCGTGGAGCTGTTGTGGTCGACGGCCTTCGCAGCGTCACCACTGGATGCCGAAGCAGCGCGCACCAGATCCTTCGGAGCGACGGGGAGTCCAGCAGCAGCGTCCAGTGCGATCGCGCGGATCCGCTGCATGTAGTTCACGTCCGGCGAGTACTTGTCGCTCCGCTGCACCAGACTGGTCGCCAGGTCGTGTGCGAGACCCGGATTGGTCTTGCCGAGGTGGTTGAGGACCTCCCAGTCCTCCATACCGTCCCGCAGCGACTCGTACCGCGGCGATGCCTCGACGGTGTTGTGCACAGCGTCCGGTCTGACGATGTAGCCGTCGCCCTTCACATCCTGGTTGTCCATCTTGTACTGCCAGTTGCCGTACGCCCAGTGCAGGTACCCCGTCGCGCCGCGCCCGTAGGCGAGCCACATGGTCTGCCGCTGACTCCACTCCGGCTGGTCGATGAACCTGTTCAGGTGGTTGCCGACCGGGATGTTGCAGTTGTAGAACCACAGCGGCTTGCCCTTGGCCCGCTCCGCGTCGAACGGCGCCGGGTTCAGGGTGTACGTGAACAGGTTCGGGATCACGATGTCCTCGGACTGCGCCACGCGCGCGGCCAGGTCGTTCACCACCGCGTCGCCGATCTTCACGTCCGGCCAGTACTGCCGCAGCTTGTTCGCGACGCCGAACCAGCCCGGGTCACCGCCGGCGCCCGGCTCGTCGCCGACGTGCATCCAGAACATGCTCAGCCAGCCCTTGTCGGCCAGGTGCTGCCGCAGTGCCGGATAGAACTGCTTGTACCAGTTCTCCGCCTCCGGGGTGTCCCACCAGACGTAGTCCGGCACCTGCTTGCCGGTCTCCTTCGGCGTCACCTCGACCAGATAGCGCGGGTACTGGCTGTTGTGGTCCCGGTTCTGCGGACCGGCGCCGGTGAAGCCCTCGAGACGGTTCACCACACCCTTGTCCAGGAACCGCTGCACCACCTCGTCGAAGCGGCTGAAGCTGAACGTGTAGTTGCCGTCCGCATCGACCTTGCTGCCGCCGTCGGTGAGCAGGTTCAGCAACGGCAGCTGCAGGTTGTTCTGCCGGTACTTCTTCATGGTGTCGGCCCAGTTGTCGATCAGCTGCCACCAGCCCGGTGAGTACCGGTCGTGCCCGTAGAACAGCTTCACGGTGTCGCCGTCCCCCGGGTCGTACGACGTCAGTCCGAGGAAGTTGGTCCACATCACGTTGGTGAACTCGCTCTTGTTCGCCGGCGGGATCACCACGTTGCGCGCGTTCACCGTGATCGGGACGCTCAGGTTCCCGTTCGTCGTACGAACCGTGGCGCGGCCGCGGTAGACGCCGCCCTTCGCGGTCGCGGGAACATGCACCCGGACCCACAGCGACTGGGTCTGGTTCGCCGGTACGTCGACACTCGGCTGGTTCAGCAACCGGTCCGGGAAGTCACCCGGCGCGGTCCGCGTGGTCGGGTACACCGGCTGGTTGCCGCCGAACACCGAGTTGTGGTTCAGGTACTCGTACCCGACCGGGTTGTAGCTCAGCTCGCTCGCCGGGATCGCGTCCCGCGAACCGGTCAGCGGGCTGAAGTCGATCTTGTTCACGGTGAACGCGGCCGGTCCGCGGAGCACGATCTGCGCCGCTTCGTAGTCGTTCTTGGCCGTGTCGAGCCGGATGTCGTCGCGGGCGTCCGCCGACCGCCCGCTGTCCTTGAAGACCGAGCTGTACGACGTCTCGGTCCACATACCCGGTGTCGCGCCGGCTGCTCGCGCCACAGGCGCCAGTCCGGCCGTCGTCACCATCAGTCCACTCGCCACCACTACTCGTGTCCAGCGCATGCCGACCAGCCTTCGCGGCTCGGCAGAACCCGGCAATCCCGTCGGCGCAGCCCGGATAGACCAATCAGCGGAAACGCGGGCAGGTGGTGCAGGCCGTCACGTTCGGCAGCACGTAGAAGTAGCAGCACGACGTCCGCAGCTTCTGTTCCAGGGAGACCCCGAACGCCGCAGCGGCCTGTTCGGCGTACGGCGCTTGTTCGGGCAACCGGATCGCCGCTCGTACTTCGTCGTCGACGGCACCGAACCGCTGCAAGGACCCGAGCTTCACGCCGGGCTGGTAAGTGTCCAGAAACGCTGTGGTGTGGGCCTTCAGCTGTTGTGCCGCAACCTCCATCGGCACGACCGCATCGGACAGCAACGCGACGTCGGTCGGGTAATGCGCCGTCGGGTGCCGCTTGAACGCCAACGCCGACGGTGAAACGTCCGGCGACATCCCAGTCACCGCAGTGGTGACAGCCGCGACCAGTGTGGGGACCTGGACGTACCACATGAGCGTGAACATGGCCGCGACCTGCACAGGTGCCTCGATGTCGTAGTCCCGCGCATAGTCCGCAGCCGCGGCAGAGCGCCACGCCAGCGTCGGGTCGCCACCGGCCTGCTGTTCCGCGAGCAGGTCCGCGCAGGACACCCAGTCCGGGTCCGGCACCGCAGACGCCGTACGCACGGACATCCAGCTGACCGAGTCGGCCAGCACGTCCGCCAGACGGCTCGCGGTGTACGTCACCCGGCCAGCCTACGGTCAGGTACGACGACCGGCGCCCCGCCAACCTCCACCACGGTTGCCTTCAGGCCGAACACGCCGGCCAGCAGGTCAGCCGTGAGTACGTCGGCCGGACGGCCCGCTGCTGCGATCTTCCCGTCCCCCATGACCACCAGATGATCGGCGTACTGCGCCGCCAGGGTCAGATCATGCAGCACTGCCACAACCGTCCTCCCGGTGACCGCCGCCGCGTGGACCACGTTCATCACATCCACTGCATGCGCCAGGTCGAGGTACGTCGTCGGCTCGTCCAGCAGCAGATGTTGGGTCCCCTGGGCCAGCACCATCGCGATCCACACCCGCTGGCGCTGACCGCCGGACAGCTGGTCAACAGGTCGCTCACGAAGCCCGGTCAGCTCGACGGCTCGCAGTGCCTCCTCGATCGCCGCGTCGTCGGCAGATGTCAGCCGCCCGAACAGACCGCGATGCGGATGGCGTCCCCGCGACACCAGTTCCGCCGCGGTGATCCCTTCCGGTGTCACCGGCCCTTGCGGCAGCACACCGAGCTTCCGGGCCAGCTCACGGGCCGGCAGCTGGTGGATGTCCTTGCCGTC
This sequence comes from Kribbella sp. NPDC004875, assembly GCF_042873375.1. Classification (NCBI taxonomy): domain Bacteria; kingdom Bacillati; phylum Actinomycetota; class Actinomycetes; order Propionibacteriales; family Kribbellaceae; genus Kribbella; species Kribbella sp. NPDC004875. The sequence continues at coordinate 735,287 of NZ_JBIALI010000005.1, read as the reverse complement.
CAGCAGCACTTGCCCACTGCGCGGCGTCAGCAGCCTGCTCATCCCCCGCAGCAGCGTGGACTTGCCGGACCCGTTGGGACCGACGATCGCTGTCAGCTGACCGGACGGCACCTCCAGCGTCAGCCCTTCGACGACAGGTACATCGGCGTCGTAAGCGAGGGTCAGGTTCTCGATATGCACTAGCGTCCCTTCTGCTGACGACCGATGAGGTGAAGCAGGTACGGCGCTCCGCAGGCGGCCGTGACGACGCCGACGGGCAACTCGTACGGACCGACGTGCGCCCAGTGCAACCCGTTCCGAGCCAGCAGATCAGCCAGTACGACGAACAGCGCGCCGAGCATCGCAGTCGTCAGCAACGGCGGCCGCTCCATCCGAGTCAACCGCTGCGCGACCTGTGGGGCCACCAACGCGACGAACGCGATCGGACCGGCGCCCGCGGTCGCCATGGCGGCCAGGACGGTCGCGATCACCAGCAGAGCCAGCCGGATCCGCGCAACGCGAACACCAAGCGACGACGCCAGGTCGTCGCCGAGTACCAGGGCAGACAGATCCCGATTGAACATCAGTGCTACTGGCAACAACAGCACGACAGCTGTCAGCACCGGGATTGCGTCGCTCCAGGCCCGGGCGTTCAGCGAACCGGCCAGCCAGGCGGCTGCTCGACCGGCATCGTTCACGTCGCCGACCACCAACAGCCAGGCCACCAGCGAGTTCGCCGCGGCCGCGATCCCGACGCCGATCAGTACCACCTTGCCCGCGTCGACCACGCCACGTCGGACCGACAGCGCCCCGACAATCAGCGTCGCGATCAACCCACCGAGCACCGCGGCCAACGGGATCCCGGCCTTCGCCGCGAGGCCGGAGATATTGCCGCCGCCGCTGCCCGCGAGCACGATCACCGCGACGGCGCCCGCGGATGCACCGGAGTTCACGCCGACGATGTCCGGACTGGCGAGCGGATTGCGCGAGAGCGTCTGCAGCAGCGCACCGGACACCGCGAACGCGATGCCGACCAGCAGACCGGTCGCGACGCGCGGCAGCCGCAACTCGAGAACGACCAGGCGGGTGCCGCGCCGGCCACCACCGAGCAGTACTTCGACCACGTCCGCGATCGGGAGTTTCGTCGTACCGACGCTCAGGGAGACGATCGCGACGACCAGCGCGAGGGCCGCGCAAACGATGCTGAGGACAACGGTCCGTGATCTCACAGCGCCACCGCCCGGCGGCGTACGACGAGCACGAACAGCGGAGCTCCGACGATCCCGAGGACCACGCCGGCCTGGACCTCGCCGGCACCGCCGACCAGTCGCCCGACGAGATCCGCGAGCACCAACGTGGTGGCGCCGATGACACCGGCAGCCGGGATCAGCCAGGTGTTGCGGGCCCCGAAGATGCGCCGCGCGACGTGACCGGACAGCAGACCGAGGAACCCGATCGGGCCACACGCGGCGACACCGGCCGCGGTCAGCAGGCCGATCGCTGCCAGGCCGACCAGGCGCGCACGCCGGATCGAGAGACCGAGCCCGGCCGCCACGTCGTCGCCGAGGGCAAGCATGTCGAGATCGCGCGCGTTGACCGCGGCCAGCACCAGCCCGACCACCGCGAACGGCAGCACCTGGCCGGCCACATCGAGCCCACGACCCGCGACCGAACCCACTGCCCAGAAGCGATAGCTGTCCAACGTGTCCGCATCCAGCAACACGATCGACGACGTCAACGCACCGAGCAACGCGGCCACCGCGGCGCCCGTCAACGCCAACCCGACCGGCGTCGCCCCACTCCCCCGCGAGGCAAGCTGCTGTACGGCGAACGTCGCGATCAACGCGCCGACGAGCGCGACCCAGACCGTCGAGGCAACCGACTCGACCACACCGAGCTGCAACCCGAGGACCACCGCGAACGCCGCGCCGGAGCTCACCCCGAAGATGCCGGGCTCGGCCAGCGCGTTCCGGGTGTGACCCTGCATCAACGTGCCGGCGATCCCGAGGCACAGACCGATGAGCAGGGCAACGACCGTTCGCGGGAATCGCAGGCTGCGGATGATCACGTCCGGATCGGACCCGGTGTTCGCGGCCAACGCGTGCCACAACGCGCCCGGTCCGAGCCAGCGCGAACCGAACGCGAGGCCGGCCGCGAACGCCAGCACCGCGACGACGACGAGAGCGAGCAGCCAGGTGGTGCGGCGTACCGCACGACGCGCAGTGCGCGGTGCGGCCGGGGCGGTGGAGGACATATGGTTAGGTTTGCCTTACTTGGTGAGGTCGTGAGTCACCCTAACCTGTGCCTGGAGACACCTGTGCGCTTGCCCCGCATCACCGCCCTGCTCGCTGCCGCCGCGCTCGCCTTGACCGCCTGTGGATCGTCGGATTCCGGCGACGGCGAGGACGCCGCGGCCGACTCGACCGCCGGGTTCCCGCGCACCGTCGAGCACGCGATGGGCAAGACCGAGATCAAGACCAAACCGAAGCGCGTGGTCGCGCTCGACGCCAGCTTCGTGGACGCGACGCTGATCCTGGACACCCCGGTCGTCGGCTACACCGACTACCGCAGCATCAACGGAAAACTGCCGGAGTACCTCGGGGACGATGCGACCAAGTACGGCTCCGAGGCGCAGACCGTCGGCACGCTCGCCGAGCCGAACCTGGAGAAGATCGCCGAGCTGAACCCGGACCTGATCGTCACCGCGAAGGTGCGGCACGAGAAGCTCTACGACCAGCTGTCCGCGATCGCGCCGACGATCATGTCCGAGACCACCGGGGCGACCTGGAAGGACAACATCCGGATGGAGGCGAAGGCGCTCGGCGCGGAGGATCTCGCCGAGAAGGAGATCACGGCGTACGAGAAGGCGGCCCAGACCGTCGGCGGCGCGATCAACGCCAAGGCGGGCAACCCGTCGATCTCGGTGGTCCGGTTCGTCGACGGCCCGACGCGGCTCTACCAGAACGCGAGCTTCTCCGGGATCGTGCTGAAGGACGCCGGCCTGAAGCGGCCGAAGTCCCAGGATGTGAACGGCTTCGCGCTGGAGATCAGCCCGGAGCGCATCAAGGACGCCGACGGCGACGCGATCTTCGTCACCGAGTACGCCGACGAGAAGGGACTGAGTGCGAAGACGGCCGCCCAGTTCAAGGCCAACCCGCTGTGGAAGCCGCTGGCCGCGAAGGTGCACGACGTCCCGGACCTGACCTGGATGACCGCGGTCGGCCTTCAGGGCGCGTGGGCGATCCTCACCGACCTTGCCAAGACCTTCGGCGTCCCGGCACCCGTCAAAGGGGCTTAGTTAGGGTGCCGGTATGACGGCGCTCACCCGATGGCATGTCGGTCCGTGGACGACGCGCGGTACGCGCCCCGGCGAGGAGTTCGCGCCGGGGCGGAAGCGGACGCCTGACGAGCTGAACTTCGACATCGTCGGGCTGTCGCGGATCGCCGGGCGGCGGCAGTCGCTGCCCGAGGAGATGCTGATGCGACGCTGCCAGGCCGCGTTGCGTCCGACCGATCCGCGCCTCTGCGGCGTACAGACCCTGGACCCCGAACTGGCCGCTGAGCTCGGCGAGACGGCCGACCGAGCGTTCGACTGGCTCACCGCACGAGCACCTGCGGGCTACCACTTCGTGCGGACCGACGCGGTCGAACTGGTCCCGGCGCTCGACCTCGACGCTGACGTCGTGGCCGTCGAGACGGTGCTCGAACTCGCCGGCCCGAAGATGCCCGCAGGTCGCCTGGCGGCGGCCCACGTACGACGATCCGCCGCCGGTGACTGGTACGCCGGAGACGCGGTCTGCAATTGGTCAGGTCCGCACGCAGACGCCGACGCGGCAGTTGCCGCGGTCCACCAGGCCCGCGCCGAACTGATCGAGCAGCTGCGGACAGCGGGCCGACAAGACCTCGCCGCCACAGCAGACCGCTGGCCGGTCGTGCCGGTGGAAATCGTCCTGGCAGATTCCGCGCAGTAGGCGGGGAATCGGTGGCTCAGGCCGGGCGCGTGGACGTGACCGCCACGTGCTTCTGGAGGAAGCTGAGCTCTGCCTCGACGACCTGGGCGTGCGCTCCAGGAACGGCGCGTAGTGGTTGCCGGGGACCTGGAGGACGGTGGCCTTCGGAGTGGTGGCGGCCGCCTTCAACGTGGGTGCCGCCAACGCTGACTGATCGTCCTCGCAGACGACGTACAGGATCGGGCAGCGCGCGCCGGCGGCGTACTTGTTCGGCCGGTAGAACACCGCCGGGAGGACCGACCGGGCGGCGATCGCCTGCTGCCAGTCCGGGTACCGGTTGTCCGGGTTGAGAGTCGCGTCGCTCAGCTGGGCGTCCGGCGTGTTGAGCAACGCGACTGTCCCAGGCGGCCCCGCGAGATCCACCAACCGCGGCGGCCGGCCGAACACCCCGCCGACCGTGTCGAGGAGCGCCCGCCCGAACAACCGGACCGCCGACCACGGCGTCTGGTAACGCGACGCGTTGCGAGCAACCACCGGCCCGTCGACATTCGCGGACTGCGCGATCGCGGCCGCCAGCCCGAGATTTTCCGCGGCCAGTTGTACGACGTACCCGCCGGCCAGCGAGAACGCCCAGATCGCGACCCGCTCCACCCCCGGAAGCGACTTGGCGTAGGCGATCGCCGCCCGCCAGTCGGCGAGCTGATCCGCGACCCGGGCGACCTGCCGGGGCGCACCGCCGCTCTCGCCGAGATGCCGATGGTCGAACGCCAGCACACTGAACCCCGCCGCGGCGAACTGCTCCGCGAACCGGTCCGTCCCCGGCTCCTTCGTGACTCCGAAGCCGCCGGTCATCACCACGCACCCGCCGTTGGTCCCCGGGTAGTGCCAGGCGGCGCACGCGACGCCCGCACTCGGGAAGCTCACACTCTCGCGCATCCCCAAAGTGAACCACGTGGTTCGCAAACTGTCCAGGTCGTGTCTGGCAATTCCGCGCCGTAGCGAGCAGATGCTCGGCGCGGTAGGCGGGGAATTGCCAGACACCACCTAGGGCTGCTCCTCACGCTCCAGCGCCCGGATCAGCGCCTGGAACCCGGCGTCGATCCCGTCCGCGTCGCCACTCGTGCGCCACTCGATCAGGAATCCCCGCAGCGTCGCGAGGATCAGTTCCGCCACCTCACGCTTGCGCCCGTCCGGCCAGTCCGTGGGACAGAGCGACAGCAGCGCGGGCAGGTACTGGCGCGACGCCGACCGCGCGAGGTCGGCGTACCGGCCGGCGTCGTACATCGCGAGGCCGATCGCCTGGTCGAGGACCCACGACTCGGCTCCGATCAGCGTCGGCCACATGGACCGCACCCGGTCCGCCAACGAGCGCTCCGCCGGCCCACCGGTCGCCGCCTCGAGCGCCCGCGTGATGCGCCGCTCGCGCAACTGCAGGACGGCCTGCGTGAGCAGGTCCTCGGTTCCCTCGAAGTGGTACAGCAGCACCTTGTGCGTCGTACCGGCCGCTTTCGCCGCGCGCCGCAGCGAGAAGTCGACGAGCCCGTTGGTCCCGAGTTCGTCCGCGACCTTGTCCAGCAGGTCCTTCCGCCGCGCCTCACCGCGCGGTGACTTCGCCGACCGTCGATACCCCGTGCGTTCCTCAGTCACCCGGCCAGTATCAGCGACGCCATCCACAGAACCGCGGATGATCGTTGCGGCCGCGCTTGTTCATGCCGCCCTGGAGCAGGTGGAATCTAAGTGAAACTGGCGGCGAAATAACCCACGCCGTACGGCGCTGCGTCGTAGAGCAGCTCGCCCGTCAGGCCGGCGTTGTGTAATGCACCGGCCAGGACCTGCCAGGGGGCGCGACCGGCCGCTTGGAGAACGGTCGCGAGATCCGGATCCAGGGCGGCGAGCACCTCGAGATCCGTTGTCCGCAAGGCGTTGGCGACCGTCGCGTCGAAGATCTCCGCACGTGGATGCAGGTGCACCGGCGCGTGGTCACTGCGCCGGGCCGAGCCGTCACCCATCACCAGCAGACCCACCCGATCGTCGCCCGCGGCAATCTCCCTGCCGATCTCCAGGCACCTCGCCGGGGCCTCGTCCGCAGCGACTGCGAGGTACATCCGTGGCACACCGGCGGCTTTCGACTGGTCGAGCAGCCAACCGCCGACCGTCAACGACAGCGGCAAGACGGGCGCACCGGCCCCGATCCGCACCTCGGGCGCACCGTACGGGCCGAAGGAGCCTGCGGTGCCGGCGCCGTACGTTGCCGCTGTGGGCGCCGAGCCGACGACGATCACGCTGGCGGTGTCCGCCAGCGCGTCGACGGCCGACAGACAGGCGGCGCGCAGTGGATCGAGTTCGGGCGCGGCGCCGAAGGCGAGCTCGGGCACGATGATCGGCGGGTGCGGACAGACGGCCGCTGCGACGACGGGCACTAGCGCGGCTCCCGACCGTGCCGCAGGAACAGGAAGCCGTCCTCCGTGGAGAGGACGTGCAAGAGCGACAGCGGGCGCGCGTCGGTGGCAGCCAGGCCGTCGGTGATCCGGCGCGCTCCCGGTCCGGCGAGCAGCGGCGAGACCGTCAGACACAGCTCGTCGACCAGGTCGGCGTCGGTGAGTGACCCCAGCAGGTGTGGGCCGCCCTCACAGAGGATCTGCGTCAGCCCGCGCTCGCGCAGCGCGTCCACGGCCGCGGTCAGGTCGACGGCGTCGTCGCCGCACACCAGCACGTCCGCGACCTTCGCCAAGGCTTCGCGCTGCCCCTCGGGAGACGCGGCACACGTGATGACGATCGGCCGGGTCGGAGCCTCGGTGAAGACCGGGCTGTCGGCCGCCAGCTCGAGGCGTGCACTCACGACGGCGAGGGTGGGGTTCTCGGGTAGCTCGTGATCCGTACGCCAGGCCCGTCGCTTGGCCCCGAGCCGCAGACCGCCGTACCCCTCCGCGCGCAGGGTGCCGGCGCCGACCAGGACGACGTCGGCGAGCATCCGGAGCCGGCCGAGCATGAACTGGTCGTCCTTGCTGGACAGACCGCCGGACAGACCTTCGAGCGTCACCGCGCCATCGAGGCTGGTGACGAAGTTGACCCGCAGCCGGGTCACGGAGCGGTCGGCGACGGTGTACGCGGCGATCAGCTCGTCCTCGGTGAGCTCGGCCCCGGCTGCACGGTCGTAAATCACACCAGACTCCTTCGGGTGTAAGCGGGGGTCGCCGTCTTCCGCAGTACGGCGACCAGGTCGAGCGCCTGCCGGACACCGGCCACGTCGTGGACCCGGAACACCCGGGCACCGAGCCAGGCCGCGACGCTCACCGCGGCCAGCGTCGCCGGGCCACGGCGGCCGGAGGGCAGGTCCAGGGTCTCGCCGAGGAAGTCCTTGTTCGACATCGCCATCAGCACCGGCCAGCCGGTCGCCGCGAGCTCGTCGGCCCGGCGGGTCACCTCGAGCGAGTGCAGGGTGTTCTTCCCGAAGTCGTGGGTCGGATCGATGACGATGCCGTCCGGGCGGACACCGGCGGCGATCGCCCGCTCCGCCAGCGCGGTGGTCGTCCGGATCACGTCCGCGACCACGTCGTCGTACGCCATCCGATGCGGATCAGTGCGCGGTTTGAGGCCGCCGACGTGGCTGCAGACCAGGCCCGCGCCGACCTCGGCGGCCGCGCCGGCGAGCTCCGGATCGTGACCGGACCAGGTGTCGTTGATCAGGTTCGCCCCGGCCGCGCCGACCCGCCGGGCGACGCCGCTACGGTACGTGTCCACGCTGATCAGCAGCTCCGGGTGCCGTTCCCGGACCGTCGCGACGAAATCGACCGTCCGGCGCAGTTCCTCCGCCTCGTCGACGGGCTCGCCGTACCCGGCCTTGACGCCGCCGATGTCGACCAGGTCCGCACCGTCGGCGACCGCCTGGTCGATCGCGGTGAGCGCCGCCTCGGTCGCGTACGTCGCGCCGCCGTCGAAGAACGAGTCCGGGGTCCGGTTCACGATCGCCATCACGGCGAACTCACCCACCCCGAACGACCGGCCGCCCAGCCGGAGTACCCCGTCGCGCCCGTCCATCTCACAGACTCTACGGGGCCGGACCCGCACCACTCACCAACCCCCGCCGACGGCGAGGGCGGGGCCGCCACTGAGCGGGAAGCGGGCGGAAGATGTGCACCGTGGGCCGGGTTGGTGAGTGGTGCGGGTCCGGGGAGATCTGTCGCTCAAGCCACATATCCTATAGGATTCCTCCGTCAGTCCGCCCACGCAGCAGATCGGGTCCTTGATGCCACGATTCACCGAGTTCGAGACGTACGACGTCCGTTTCCCCACGTCCCTGGACCTTGACGGCTCCGACGCGATGAACACCGACCCGGACTACTCCGCGGCGTACGTCATCGTGCGGACCGACGCCGGCGACGGGCTGGAAGGGCACGGGTTCGCGTTCACCATCGGCCGCGGCAACGACATCCAGACGACCGCGATCGAGGCGCTCCGCGACCACGTACTCGGCCTGGACCTGGACGCGACGCTGAACGACCTCGGTGGCTTCTGGAAGTCGCTCGTACACGATTCGCAGCTGCGCTGGCTGGGCCCGGAGAAGGGCGTCATGCACATGGCGATCGGCGCGGTCGTCAACGCCGTGTGGGACCTCGCCGCCAAGCGGGCCGGCGTACCGCTGTGGAAGCTGCTGTCGGACCTGACGCCGGAGCAGATCGTCGACCTGGTCGACTTCCGGTACCTGACCGACGCGCTGACGCCCGAGGAGGCGCTCGAGATCCTCCGGTCGGCGAAGGCCGGTCGTGCGGAGCGGGAGGCGGTACTGCGGGAGCGCGGGTACCCGGCGTACACGACGACGCCCGGCTGGCTCGGGTACGACGACGCGAAGCTGGTGCGACTGTGCCACGAGGCGGTCGCCGAGGGGTTCACCCAGATCAAGCTGAAGGTCGGCGCCGACCTGGACGACGACATCCGCCGGATGCGGCTCGCCCGGGAGGCGGTCGGGCCGGACATCCGGATCGCGGTCGACGCCAACCAGCGCTGGGACGTCGCCGACGCGGTCCGCTGGGTCGAGGCGCTGGCGCCGTACGACGTCTGGTGGGTCGAGGAACCGACGAGCCCCGACGACATCCTCGGGCACGCGGCCATCGCCAAGGCGATCGCGCCGATCCGGGTCGCGACCGGTGAGCACGTGCAGAACCGGGTGGTGTTCAAGCAGTTGCTGCAGGCCGGGGCGCTGTCCGTGCTCCAACTCGACTCCGCGCGGGTCGCCGGCGTGAACGAGAACATCGCGATCCTGCTGCTGGCCGCGAAGTTCGGCGTACCGGTGTGCCCGCACGCGGGTGGGGTAGGACTGTGTGAGCTGGTCCAGCACCTGTCGATGTTCGACTACGTCGCGGTCAGCGGAGCAATGGACGACCGGGTGATCGAGTACGTCGACCACCTGCACGAGCACTTCCTGGACCCGGTGGTGATCCGGGACGGGCACTACGTGGCGCCGGTGCGGCCGGGGTTCGGCGCCGAGATGGACGCACGCACCCTGACCGACTTCCGGTACCCGGCCGGCAAGATCTGGACCGATCTGACCAAGGAGAACAAGTGACCGATTTCGACGGCCTGCGCGCAGTAGTCACCGGTGGCGCTTCGGGCATCGGCCTCGCCGCCGCCACGCTGCTCGCGGCCCGCGGCGCCCGGGTGGTCGTCTTCGACCTGAAGCCGGACGTCGACGAACCGCTGACCGGGATCGCGGCCGACGTCACCGACGACGGCTCGGTCCGCGACGCTGTCTCCGCCGCGGCGTTGCAACTCGGCGGGATCGACATCGTGGTGAACAACGCCGGGATCGGCGCCCAGGGCACGGTCGCGGCGAACGACGACGACGAGTGGCACCGGGTCCTGGACGTGAACGTGGTCGGGATCGCCCGGGTGACCCGCGCCGCACTGCCGTACCTGCGCAAGTCGGAGAACGCCGCGATCGTCAACACCTGCTCGATCGCCGCCACCGCCGGCTTGCCGAACCGGGCGCTCTACTCCGCGAGCAAGGGCGCCGTCCTGGCCCTGACGATGGCGATGGCCGCCGACCACGTCCGCGAGGGGATCCGGGTGAACTGCGTGAACCCGGGCACCGCGGACACCCCGTGGGTCGGCCGGCTGCTGGACGTCGCGGCGAACCCGGAGGCCGAGCGGGCCGCCCTCGAGGCCCGGCAGCCGATGGGTCGGCTGGTATCGGCCGACGAGGTCGCCAACGCGATCGCGTACCTGGCGAGCCCGCTCTCGGGGTCGACCACGGGGACGGCGCTGGCCGTGGACGGCGGAATGCAGAACCTGCGGCTCCCGGCGGCCGGGAAATGACCGCCGGGATCAAGCTCTTCCCGGACGGCCAACGGGTCGGGCTCGGCGGCGCGCCGCTCGGCAACCTGCTCGGCGAGGTCAGCGACGCCGAGGCGACCGCGGCCGTGAACGCCGCCTGGGACGAGGGCTGGCGGTACTTCGACACTGCGCCGCACTACGGCCTCGGTCTCGCCGAGGAGCGGCTCGGCGTCGCGCTGAAGGACAAACCGCGCTCCGACTACGTGCTGTCGAGCAAGGTCGGCCGGATCATCTACAACGCCCCGGATGCCGCGTCGGACGACGAAGGCTTCGACATCAGTACGACGCGACGCCGGCGCTGGGACTTCTCCCGGGACGGCGTCCTGCGGAGCATCGAGGACTCGCTGCGCCGGATCGGGACAGACCGGCTGGACGTCGTGTTCGTGCACGACCCGGACGACCACTACGACGAGGCCGTCGCGACCGCGTTCCCGACGCTCATCGAGCTCCGGGACCAGGGCGTGATCCGGGCGATCGGATCGGGGATGAACCAGTCGGCGATGCTGACCCGGTTCGTCCGTGAGATCGACATCGACGTGATCATGCTGGCCGGTCGGTACACGCTGATCGATCCGGACGGGCTGGACGACGTACTGCCGGCTTGTGTGGACAACGACGTACAGGTGGTTGCGGTCGGCGTTTTCAACTCCGGTCTGATGTCGCAGCCGCGTCCGGCGTCCGGCGCCACGTTCAACTACGAGCCTGCCGCGCAGTCGCTCGTGGACAAGGCGAACAAGCTGGCCGACATCTGCGAACAGCACGGCACCACGCTGCCTGCTGCTGCACTCGCCTTCCCGCTGGCACACCCCGCGGTCGCCGGCATCGCCGTCGGCTGCCGGACGCCCGAAGAGGTGCACACCAACGCGACGCTGGCTCGCACCGAGGTGCCGGCCGCGCTGTGGTCGGATCTGAAGGCGGCGGGGCTGCTGCGGCAGGACGCGCCTACTCCGTAGGGGTAGTGCGGGACGCCAGGTGCAGAGCGAGGCGTTCGTCCGGGTTGGTGAGGTCCACTCCGAGCAGGTGCTGGATCTTCGCGATGCGGGCGGCCGCGGTGTTGCGGTGGATGCCTAGTACTGCCGCGGTTTCGGCGAGGGACGACTCGGTGTCCAGGTAGACGGCCAGTGTGGTGACCAGGTCACCGGGCTGGTCCTTGAGCGGGGCGAGGAGAGCCTGGGCGGCAGGCTGGAACGTGTCGGTCCGGGTCCAGGCCAGGAGCAGCTGTGCCAGGCCCAAGCGGTCCACGTGCAGGAAGCGACCGGTCTCGGCACGACTACGGGCCAGACCGGCCGCGTCACCTGCCTCAGCGAGGGTGGTGGCGATTCCGCTGGGACCGGGCTGCACCCTGCCGACTCCGACGTACGCGTCCACCGTCGGTACCAGGCGGCGCTGCACCCGGCGGATAGCGGCGGCCTGCTCCTGTACCTCGGTCGCCGTCGGCTCGCGGACCGCGGTGATCCACGCGGACCATCCTTCGCCTTGCTCGACCACTACGGCGTGCAGGCCCTCCGCGTCGAACGCCTCCACCACATCGGCCCAGCGGCCGGCGACATCCACCTGGCCGTCGGCACCGATCCGGATCCCCGTGTGCCAGCCGTCGAGCTGCCAGCCCAGATCGACTGCCCGCCGCCGCGTCGCCTCCGACGGCTCGCCATGCAGCAGCTCACCGAGGAGCGACGTACGTTGGCGTGCGTCGCGCTCCAGTTCCAAGCGGCGTAGTACCAGCCGCTCCCCCACGGCCGGCGCGACCACACTGAGCACCTCGGGTACGGCGTCAACCTCAGCAGGCACCACGCCCGGCAACCGCGCCACCAGCCAGCACACTGGCCCGACACTGACCACCGCCACTGCGATCAGCACCGCACCACTCGGCAGATCGACCCGGTACGGCGCGGCCCACGCCACCGGCACCCGTGGCAGTGCAGCGACCAACTCAGACCGTTCACTCGACTCCAACGGCTCACCGGCGAGCGTCCCACCGTCAGCCCCCGCCAACGTGATCGGCCGACTCAGTACGCCGGATGTCGTCCGTAGTACCGACGTCAGATCAGCGTCCGCTCGTCGTAACGCGGACACTGCTCGCAGTACCAGATCGGATCGCACTACTTCCGGCTCGCTGGTCACGCGCCGCAGATGCTCGTGTGCTGCCAGCGGATCCGGACAGCCCAGGACGGGCAGCTGCAACCGCTCTGCCAGGAGTTGCGCTCCACGGCCCAACGGCTCCACTCCGGCCAGCAACAAGGCCCCGGCTCGTGCTGCGGCGGCCCGGCTGATGAGTGCGTCGATCCGCCAGTCGCTGTGGTCATTCGCGAGCAGTACGACGAGCACGTGCCCGTCCAGGCGCTCCGGATGCTCAGCCACCTCCAGCACGACCCGGGACCCGGTCAGCCGCGGGCCGGGATCTGTGGGCCCGCCCAGCACCACCACGTCCCGCCAGCCCGGTGAAGTGAGCATCGCCGCGAGCGAAGGCCCAGTCATCACGCCCCCAGCGAACGAGCGGTCATGAGGCCTCCTCGAGCAGCAGTGGTTCGCAGGCGAGGCCGAACGCTCGCGGGCCGACATGCGTCAGGCGGTCCGGGCGGCGCCACCAGTTTGGTCCGGGAAGTGCGAGAACCAGCACCTCGTCACCGGTACGCACCTCGTCCACGGCGATCGGCTGCAGCGTTCGGCGATCGAGGACGCACAGCAAGTCCGGCGTACTGACGACCGGAGTGCCGTCGACGAGCGCCAGGAGGTACTCGTTCTCGGTCTCGATCCGGATCACCGCACGGCTCCCGGAGTCGACCACGCAGAGGCTCCCCCGACCGAACGCAGCGCCGCCGTCAGTTATCAGGTGCCGCGCGACCTCGTCGACCCGACCGCTCGCCAGCAATCGACCACCAAGGTCGGCGGCGATGACAGCCGGCGTCGCGCCAGGATCCAGCGCGGCGTACGCGCGACCGAGCGTCAGTGCCCGCGTCAAACTTCCCTGCACCGCGTCAGCCGCCGCAGCTTCCACAGCGGTAGGCGCCAGCGCCAGCACAGCCCATCCACCCGTCTGAGCGACGAAGCTGCGGACGGCGCGTTCCAGCCCGGCCGCGTCGACGTTGTCGACCACGATCACCTGACCACTCGGCTCACTGAGCGCACACGGCGTCAGCGCACGCCCGGCCACCGCCCACGAGAACTGGTCCAGCCGCGGCAGCGCGCGACCCATCAGGTCGGCGTCCACCACCGGGAGGTCCAGGTCCAGCGCAGCGATCAGCGGAGTCAGTCCGTTCAGCCCACCGGCCTCCAGCGACATCAGTCCGGTCACTTCCGCACCGGTCCACCGGCTGACCGCCCGGACCGCCGTGTCGAACTCGCCGCCACTAGGCAGCTTCTCCATCAACACGCTGGTCGCGCCGACCACGCCGATGGGGCTGACAGACACACCCGGTACGTCGGCAGCGTCCCGCAGTACCAGCTCGCCCGCGCCGAGGCGACGGCGCAGCATCCGGCCGAACGCACCGGTGTCACCGCCACCGCCGGAACCGAGCAGCGTGACGCCGACGACCAGCGCCTCCAGATCCTGCTCCCGCACGACCGTGCTCATGAGCCGATCCTGCCACCGACCTGCCCCTGCGGACCTGCAGCACTCAGCAAACGCGCCAAATCGGCCCGGCCGGCCGCGGCTCAGGCGTGCCGCAGCCGCGACACCCAAGGTTGATGAGTGCTGGACGTCCGGGGTGGAACCCCGGCCCACCGCAGAGGGGTCAGCACGGTGGGCCGAGGGTCAGGGGGTGGCGACCAGGTTGTCGCCGCGCAGCTCCACCGGGCTGAACTCCACATCGAGCCCGAAACAGGACGGGCCGAAGACCGCGAGCGCCTCGGGCGTCCGCATCAGGTCCGGAGTGGAGATGCCGACCACGCTCACCCGCTGGCCGTAACGCAGTCCTTCGGTGGTGATCGGTTCGGCGGTGTCCGCCTCGAGGACACAGATCAGGTCCGGGACCGTGCAGACGATCTGGCCGTCGACGGTCGCGAGCAGGTTCTCGTTCTGGAACCGCAGCTCCAGCTCCGACGCGCCGTCGTACGTCGTGAACCGGGCCCGGCCGCGCGCGAACCCCTCGACGGTCCGGCGCTCGACATCGATCACCTTGCCGCGGAACAGCACCCGCAACTGGTTGTACAGCGTCGGCGCCAGCGCGGCCCGTACCGCCTCGATCGGGTCCTCGTGCGCCGCCCGCGCCTCGCGCACGGCCCGCCCGAGGGACAACCCGAGCGAGAGGGTCCGCGGTACGGCGGTCCGCTTCACGTCTGCGCCCGTCATCGAGTACTCCGCGATGTGCGCGACCCCGCCGAGCCGGATCGTGATGCCGCGCGCGAGCCACTCCATCTGCTTGTTGTCCGTACCGGTGTCGATGACCACGGTCTCGTCGTGCTCGCCCGCGATCGCCATCGGCGACCCGGGGACGCCGTACACCGAGAACGTCTCCATCTGCAGCTCGGGGAACGCCCGTCCCATGCCGTCGGCGTCGACGACCGGCAGACCGGTCCGGGCCGCGACGAGGAGCGGGATCATCGAGTTGATCCCACCGCACTCGATCGGCATCGTCGCGTCGGCCTTCCGCCCGAGATGCTTCTCGAGCGCCCGCAGCGCGCCGACCGGTTCGCTGCCGCGCGGGATCTTCTCCACGATCACCGTCGGCGCACCCATCTGCGCGGTCGGGATCACGAACGCGTCGTCGTCCAGCTCGGCCGGGTCGAGGACAGTGATCGGCCCGTGCTCCCGGATCGCCTGCTCGACCAGGAGCCGCCCGATCAGCGGATCCCCGCCACCACCGGTCCCGAGAATCGCGGCCCCGCGGGCGAGGTCCTTCAGGTGCTCGATGCCCAGTTGCCAACTCATACCGTCTCCAAGGCGCGGATCGGGTCCAGGTCGTAGCCGAAGTACCGCGGACCGACCAGTTCGATGCCGGCCGGCGAGTGCCAGCGTTCGTCGGAGGGTGCGGCGAGCACGCTGACCCGGTGGCCGTAGCGCAGCGCCTCGGTGGTGATCGGCTCACCGGACTCGGTGTCGAGCACGATGATCAGGTCCGGTGTGGTCGCCACCGCCGTACCGTCCAGCTCGGCGACCAGGTGCTCGTTCTGGAACCGCAGCACCAGCACCCGGCCGTGCGACGCGTCCAGCCCGTCGACCGCCGCGTCACCCCGGGCGAAGCCGGTCGTCGTACGGCGTTGCACGTCGACGACCTTGCCCACGTGCAGCAACCGTCCACCGAGCTCGTCGACCACGGCGGCGACCGGGTCGGCGTGCAGGCGCTGCGCCTGCTCGATCGCGCGGCCGATCGTGACGCACTTGCTGAGCGTCCCGGCGACGAACGATCCACGGACCTCGGCGCCGGTCATCGAGTACAGCGAGACGATCGCTGAGCAACCCATGTCGACGGTCGCCGACCGGGCGAGCCGCTCGGCCCACTCGTTCGTGACCGTGTCGAACACGCCGCGGTTGCCCTTCTCGTCGACGATCGACATCGGCGTCGCCTCGATCCCGGCGAGCGTCGGCAGCACCATCTGCAGCTCGGGGAACGCGCGGCCCATCCCGTCGCCGTCGACCAGCGGGAGGCCGAGCTGCGCGGCAGCGATCACCGGGACGGTCGAGTTCACCCCACCGGCCTCGATACAGGCCAGATGCGTCGGTGTCTTCCCGACGTACTTCGCCAGCGTCTGCACCGCGACGGAGATCTGGTCCGCCGACGGGAGCTTCTCGATCATCACGGTCGGCGCACCCATCATCGCCACCGGGAGCACGCAGGCGTCGTCCGGAAGGTCGCCGACGGCAACGATCTCCACCGGCCCGTGCTCCCGCAACGCCTGCTCCGCCAGCAACCGACCGATGTGCGGATCCCCGCCACCACCGGTCCCCAGCACCGCGGCCCCACGGGCCAGCGCACCCAGGTCCTCTGCCCGCAGCTTCATCGCAACCACTCCACCCCGGACGCCCGGCCCATCACCATCGCAGGATCCGCCGCGTGCCACGCGGGGCCGCGGTTGTGCCGGCCGATGGTGATGGCCTGCAGGTCCGCGCTCATCGGGTCTCTCCCAGCCGCAGGTCGCCGACCGCCTTGCAGCGGATACGGGTGGCGTTTCCCGGCAGGTACGGGATCGGGACCTCGTCGAAGTCCACGATCCGCACCGCCGCGGGATCGGCTCCGGCCGCGACCGCCCGGTCGACGGCCTCCTGCCGCGCCTCGTCCACGACCGCATCCCGGCGACCCGGGTCGATCGCGTACACGCGGTCCACCTCACCGCCGACCTGTGCGATCGCCGCGCCGATCGCGTTCGCGACCGCGAAGTTCTCCGGCCGGTGTACGGCGAGGCTCCCGGGCAAATCGTCCGGCAACAGGATCGACCCGCCACCGACCGCCACCACGGGCAGCGGGTCGGGAGACGTCCGCATCCGCTCGACCGCGTCCGCGATGTCCGCGGCGACGCGGGCCAGCGCGGCCTTCACCAGCGTCGGGTCCAGATCCGCGACAGCCTCCGCCGAGCCGACCTCGGCACGCCCGGCTGCGACCGCGATATCGGTCGCCGTCAGCGTCTTGCCTCCGAAGACCAGCGCTTCCTCGGTCAGCCGGTAGCCCACCGATCGCGGACCGACCGTCACCAGGTCGTTGTCCGAGGCCACCAAGCTGCCGCCGCCGATCCCGATGCTCAGGACGTCTGGCATCCGGAAGTTCGTCCGGACACCGGCCACGTCGACCTCGGTGGTCGCCTCCCGCGGGAAGCCGTGCGTGAGGACGCCGACGTCGCTCGTCGTGCCGCCGACGTCGACCACCGCGCAGGTGTCCAGACCGGACAGCAGCGCCGCGCCGCGCATCGAGTTGGTCGGGCCGGACGCGAACGTCGCGACCGGGTACCGGCGGGCGAAGTCGACGTCCATCAGGGTGCCGTCGTTCTGGCTGAGGTAGAGCGGTGCGGAGATTCCGTGCCCCTCGACGGCGCTGGCCAATCCATCGACGATCGAAGCGGCCAACTCGCGGAGAGCGGCGTTGATGATCGTCGCGTTCTCCCGCTCCAGCAGGCCGATCCGGCCGATCTCGTGCGACAGCGAGATCGCCACGTCGTCGCCGAGCTCGGACCGTAGGATCTCGGCCGCGCGGAGCTCGAACTCGTTGCTCACCGGCGAGAACACCGACGAGATCGCCACCGAGCGGACGCCGTGCGCGACCATGTCGGCCGCGTGCCGGCGCAACTCGTCCTCGTCCAGCTCGGCGATGTGCCGGCCGTCGAACTCGTGCCCGCCGTGCGCCAGGTAGCTGCGGCCGCTGACCGCGTCGACCAGCCGCTCCGGCCAGTCCACCAGCGGCGGCAGCGACGCGGTCGCCGGCAGCCCGAGCCGCAGCGCCGCGGTCGGCGCCAGCCGCCGGGCCTCGATCAGCGCGTTGATGAAGTGCGTGGTGCCGATCATCACGGCCTGGACCTGCGCCGGGTCGAAGGATCGCTCCGCCTGCAACCGGTCCAGGGTGTCGATGATGCCGGCGGTCACGTCCGCACTGGTCGCCGACTTGTTGGCCGCCAGCACGGTGGTGCCGTCCAGCAGCACGGCGTCGGTGTTGGTGCCACCGACATCGATCCCGATACGCATTCAGTTCCTCCCGTTTCGTTCACTTGCAGCCAATCACTGCGGTGACCAACCGTCCTTCGCCGACTTTGTGCACCGAGTCCGCGTCTGATCGCCGATGCGGCGCGGACCCGGTGCACAAAGTGCACACCTGACGGGGTCGCCTGCCGCAGGGCGGGCTAGCTCGTGGCGGGTACGGCGTTTGTGGCGGCTGGTGCGGTGTCCATCGTGCGGCTGGTGCCGAGGCCGCGAATCAGGCCGAGCTTGCCTGCGACGACGTACGCACCGAAGCCGACGACGAGCGAGTTGATGCTCGGCAGTCCCCAGCCGACGTACTTGCCGATCAGCGCGGCGCCGATCCAGATCACGATCGTGGCCGGTACCCACGTCGGCGCGGTCGCGGGCAGCGTGCCCTCGGCGCGGGTCGCCTCCAGCTCGGGGCGCCAGCGCTTCACCACGAAGTACTCCGCGACCATGATCCCGGCGATCGGCGGGAACGCGACACCGAGCACGATCAGGAAATCGGTGAACTTGTCCAGGATCCCGACCGCCGCGAGCACGCTGCCGAGGACGCCGACCGCCAGCGTGACGACCGCCCGGTTCACGGGCCGGCCGAAGACGGTGCCGATGAAGTTCACGATGCCGAGACCGGAGCTGTACAGGTTCCAGTCGTTGATCTTGATCGTGCCGAGGATGATCACCAGGGTGCCGACCCAGCCGACCGACGAGGTGACGATCGTGATCACGTTGGCCGAACCAACGGCGTGCGCGAGCAGGACGCCGACCAGGCCGATCACGTACTCGCCGAGGGTGATGCCGAGCACGGTCTGCTTGACCACGTCACCGACGCTGCGGTTGAAGCGGGTCATGTCCGGCGTGATCACCGCACCGACGATGAAGCCGCCGGCGACCAGCGTCGTACCCTCGAGCAGGCTCAGGTGCGGGCCGGCCGGGGCCGCGTTGACCAGCGAGCCGAGGCTGTGGTCGGACAGCTCACTGATGATCGACCAGCCGACCAGGAGCAGGAAGGCCGGGACGGTCACGTACGCGACCCAGGCCATCGAGTGGAAGCCGCGGAGTACGACGAGCGTCACCGCGAGACCGAAGACGAGCGACCAGCCCCAGGTCGGCAGGATGCCGCTCAGCTGGCTCAGACCGGCCGCGGACACCGCGGACTGGATCCCGAACCATCCGATCAGGCTGATCCCGATCGCGAGTCCGATCAGTGACGAGCCGGCCTGGCCGAAACCGGTCCAGCGCGCGATCACCGACGTCTGCAGACCCTCGCGGGCACCGATGACGCCGATCAGGATCGCCACCAGCTCGAGGATCACCGCGCCGAGCGTGAGCGCCCAGAACGCGCCCCAGAAGCTCATCCCGAACCCGAGCGTCGCGCCGAGCAGGAACTGGCTGAGCGCCGAGATCTGCCCGAACCGCTGGGTCGCGACCGACCACCACGAGTACCGCGCCTGTTCCGGGACCCGGGCGAGCGCGTAGTCGTCAGCACCAACAGATGAACCGGCCATGGGGACCTCCAGCCCTGGGATTTCATCGAAAGTACGACGCATGTCCCCGGGGCCTCACCGTCCAGTGTGCACACTCACCGACCGCCGACTGTGCAACCTGCCCTACGCTTGGTCGTGATGGCTGGTCGCAGGCACGAGCACGGGGCGCGGCTCCTGCGCATACTCGGCGTACTGATCGTGGTCGCCGGGGTGTTCGTCATGCACGGCCTCACGTCCCATCACGATGCCGCAATGGCCGTGCCCGGGGCGCCGATGGTGATGGAGCACACCGACCGGGCCGTCCTGCACGTCGACCCGGCCGGCGAGATGCCCGGGATGGGCGGAGCATGCCTGGCGGTCCTCACCGGACTGGTCCTGTTGCTCGCGTTGTCGCTGGGGCTGCGGAGCCTGCTCGTCTGGCGGGCGGTGTGGGTGCCGGCCGCGGGCGCGCAGTTGCCGGTGAGTGAGCGGTCACCGCCGTGGCGGGAGCCGTCGTTGTCGTCGTTGGGTGTACTGCGGATATAGGCCGGCGTGCGCCGACTTCGCCGTACCCAATTCTCGACACACCCAAGGAATGTGATGACGCACGTCTACCGTACGACCGCGGTCTCGGCCGCTCTGCTCGCTGCCGTCTTCGGCATCGCCGGTTGTGGGGACTCCGACGCCGGAGCCGGCCCCAGTACGCCGGTTGCCACGTCGGCGGCTGCTTTCAACGACGCGGATGTGGCGTTCGCGACGCAGATGATCCCGCACCACCAGCAGGCCGTGGAGATGGCCGACCTGGCGTTGCGGAAGGCAACGACCGCCGCGGTGAAGAGGCTGGCGACCGCGATCAAGGCGGCCCAGGACCCGGAGATCAAGCAGCTGTCCGGGTGGCTGACGGCGTGGGGCAAGCCGGTGCCGACGCCCGGCGCGCACAGCGGACACAACATGTCCGGGATGATGACCGCCGAGGAGATGAACGACCTGGACAAGGCATCCGGCACGATGTTCGACCGGATGTGGGTCGACATGATGATCAGGCACCACCAGGGTGCGGTCACGATGGCCAAGACCGAGCAGACCGCCGGTCAGGACGCCCCGTCGATCGCGCTCGCGAAGAAGATCCAGACGGCCCAGACCACCGAGATCGGCACCATGCAACGCCTCTTGGGCCGCCTCCCGGCCGCCTGAGAACAGCGGTCGGTCAGGCCGGGGTCCAGCTGATCCGAAGACCGTCCCGGCGGCCGATCTGTTCCACTCGGTCGGCGACGCGGGCGCTCTGCTGTTCGAGAGCGCCCGCGTCGTCCGCCTCGACCCGCAGGATCAGCTGCTCCGACGTCGCCCGAACCGACCAGGTCGCCGTACCGAGGTCGACGACCAACTTCTCCGCCGACGTGGACACCACCCGCAAACCACCCGGTCCGTGCGACAGATGGCTGGTGAGCTGCGCGAGGTACCGGTCCGCACGCGGCGTCTCGAGGTGCGCTTCGACAGCAGGCATCACGATCTCCTTTTTCGATACATAGTGTCTCGATCATAGGCAGATCGTCCAGCTAGAATCCCGACATGCCGAAGCTGTGGAACGACACCATCGCCACGCACAGGAGCGCGGTGCGGGAGGCGGTTCTCGACGCGACCGCCGAGGTGGTGACCGAGCGCGGGCTGACCGGCGTGACGATGGCCGAGGTCGCGCAGCGCGCGGGAGTCGGGCGGGCGACGCTCTACAAGTACTTCGCCGACGTCGACTCCCTCCTCACCGCGTGGCACGAGCGTCAGGTCGCGGACCATCTGGAGCAGCTGTCCAAGACCTGGGAGCGGACCCACCGCATCGACGACGTACTGGAGGTCTATGCCTTCATCTGTCACGAACACCCGCCGTCCGAGCCGGCCGGCTCGCTGCATCGGTCCGAGCAGGTGATGCGAGCTCGTCAGCACCTGGTGGACTTCATCGCCGACCGGCTCGGCGACGTGCGGGACGACGTGCCGCCGAAGGAGCTGGCGGCGTACTGCGTCAACGCGTTGCACGCCGCAAGCGCCGTACCGTCGAAAGCGGCGGTACGGCGCCTTGTGGCGGTGACGCTGACCGGATTACGCGGTCAGGCGGCTCGGTGACAGGTCGAGCCGGCGCAACAGTTGCGCGTTGAGCGCCACCACGATCGTGGAGATCGACATCAGCAGCGCACCGACGGCCGGTGACACGACGACCCCGGCGAAGGCGAGCACACCCGCGGCCAGCGGGACGGTGATGACGTTGTACCCGGTCGCCCAGATCAGGTTCTGCCACATCTTCCGGTAGCTCGCCCGGGACAGTTCGATGACCGACAGCACCGCTCGCGGGTCGTCCGCGGCGAGCACCACACCGGCGGACTCGATCGCGACGTCGGTGCCGGCGCCGATCGCGATCCCGACCTCGGCCCGGGCCAGCGCCGGCGCGTCGTTCACCCCGTCACCGACCATCGCGACCTTCAGCCCGCGAGCCTGCAACTCGGCAACCTTCGCGTCCTTGTCCTGCGGCAGCACCTCGGCGAACACCTCGTCGATCCCGAGCTCACGAGCCACCGCCTCGGCCACCTGGTGCGCGTCACCGGTGATCATCGCGACCTTCACGCCGCGCTTGTGCAACGCCGCGACGGCCTGCCGCGACTCCTCCCGCACCTCGTCCTCCAACGCCACGGCACCCAGCACCGCACCATCCCGAACCACGTGCAGCACCGCGGCCCCACGTGCCTTCCAGTCCGCGATCACCGCCTCCAACTCAGCTGGCTCGCCCAGCCCGTTCTCCCGCAGGTACGCCGGTCCGCCGACGGCAACCTCCGCGCCATCGACCACCGCCTGGACGCCGCGCCCGGTCAGCGACCTGAACTCCGTCGCGACCAGTCCACGCCCACCGACAGGAACCCGCTCCGACGCCGCCCGCACGATCGCCTTCGCCAACGGATGCTCGCTGTCCGCCTCGACCGCGGCCGCCAGCCCCAACAGCTCGTCCTCCGGCAATGCACCGACCGTGGCGACTCCGGTCACCGCCGGCTCACCCTTCGTCAGCGTGCCGGTCTTGTCGAACAGCACCGCGTCGATCGTCCGCATCCGCTCCAGCGCCAGCCGGTTCTTCACCAGTACGCCGGCCTTCGCCGCGCGCTCCGTGGAGATCGCGATCACCAGCGGGATGGCCAGCCCGAGGGCATGCGGGCAGGCGATCACCAGCACCGTCACCGCCCGCGTGACGGCGTCGTCGAGCTCACCCAGCAATGCCCAGACCAGGAATGTGATGATGCCCGCGATCGACGCGAAGTAGAACAGGAACGCGGCCGCCCGGTCCGCCAGCGCCTGCGCACGCGACGACGACGCCTGTGCCTCGGCCACCAACCGCTGGATGCCCGCCAGCGCGGTGTCGTCGCCGACCGCTGTGATCTCGACCCGCAGAGCATTGTCGGTGGCAACAGTTCCGGCCACCACGCCATCCCCGACCGCCCTGGACACCGGCCGCGACTCCCCGGTGATCATCGACTCGTCGACCTCGGCCTGCCCGTCGACCACG
This sequence comes from Kribbella sp. NPDC004875, assembly GCF_042873375.1. Lineage (NCBI taxonomy): Bacteria > Bacillati > Actinomycetota > Actinomycetes > Propionibacteriales > Kribbellaceae > Kribbella > Kribbella sp. NPDC004875. The sequence goes on along the minus strand of NZ_JBIALI010000005.1, from coordinate 712,424 downwards.
GTGCCGTCCGCCGGCACGCGCCCACCGGACCGCACCAGCACGACGTCACCCGCCTGCAGCTCATGCAGCGACACCTCGACAACGCCGTCGTCGGTCACCTTCTCGGCGGAATCCGGGAGCAGCGCAGCCAGCGCGTCCAGCGCGCCGGACGCGGCACCGAGCGCCCGCATCTCCAGCCAGTGCCCGAGCAGCATGATCACGATCAGCAGCGCGAGCTCCCACCAGAAGTCCAGGTCGAACCCGCCGAGCTTCAGCGTCGTCACCCACGAGGCGACGAACGCCACGGTGATCGCCATCGAGATCAGCAGCATCATCCCGGGCCGGCGCGACTTCAGTTCCGCCCAGCCACCGGTCAGGAACGGGCGCCCGCCGTACAGGAAGATCACCGTCCCGAGCACCGGCGCGATCAGCCCCGAGCCGGGGAACTCCGGCGGCAGGTAGCCGAGCAGGTCCGCGAACATCTCACTGAAGAACACCACCGGCACCGCCAGCCCCAGGCTGATCCAGAACCGGTCCTTGAACTGCGCCGCGTGATCACCATGCCCACCGTGCCCGCCGTGACCTTCGTGACCCTCGTGCCCACCGTGTTCGTGGTGCTCGTGCTCGCTCATACCCGAGAACATACCCCTAGGGGGTATCAGAAATCAAGACACCGGACCCAACGACGCACGCACCAACCCCCGCGAGGAGCTCCCGCGAGGGGGCGCCGGGAGGAGGCCGCACCGCGGCCGCGAGGGGTTATCCCCTCGCCTCGGGGGTTCTCCGTTGGTGCACCAGCGGAGAACCCAGCACCCGAGGGGTTATCCCCTCGCACGTCGGCTGTGAGGGGTGCTGGCCCGAGGGGTTATCCCCTCGCACGTCGGCTGT
>NZ_JBIALI010000005.1:373542-711459 GCF_042873375.1 Kribbella sp. NPDC004875 | reverse complement strand
GTGAGGGGTGCTGGCCCGAGGGGTTATCCCCTCGCGCGTCGGCTGTGAGGGGTGCTGGCCCGAGGGGTTATCCCCTCGCGCGTCGGCTGTGAGGGGTGCTGGCCCGAGGGGTTATCCCCTCGCGCGTCGGCTGTGAGGGGGTGCTGGACACGGTGGGCATCTGACTCTGGCGACTCGGTCGGAGGTGATGCGTCTGCAGGTCGACAGGTAGTGCACCCGCGGGACGCCGTACGCACCGCTCGAGTCACGCTCGACCGCACTACCCCGGGGCACGACACCTGCTGTCGAGCTGCAGGCCCCGTCACCCTGAGGGGTGACGGGGCCTGAAGGACGGACTGGACTACAGCGGGTCGATGTCGGTGAGGCTTTCCGGAGTCAGCTCGAGCCAGCGAGTGATGCCGATCTCGCGGAGGAACGGTACGTCGTGACTCGCGATGATCAGCGCGCCGTTGTACGAGGCGAGCGCGTCCTTCAATTGGGCGACGCTGGCCAGGTCGAGGTTGTTGGTGGGCTCGTCCAGCATCAGCAACTGCGGTGGAGGCTCGGCCAGCAGCAGCGCCGCGAGCGTTGCCCGGAAGCGTTCACCACCGGACAGCGTGTGCACCAGCTGATCCGCGGCCCGCCCACGGAACAGGAACCGCGCCAGCCGCGCCCGCCGCTCCTGGTTCTCCGTGCTCGGCGCGAGCAGCGCCAGGTTGTCGACCACCGACAGGTCGTCCCGCAGCAGGTCGAGCCGCTGTGGCAGGTACCGGAACGGCACCAGCGGCGACTCCCCCGTCACGATCGACTGCAGCAGCGTCGTCTTGCCGGCGCCGTTCGGCCCGGTCAGCGCGATCCGCTCGGGACCCCTGATCTCCAGGTCGACGTGTGCCCCGGTCCGCAGTTCGTGATCCTCCAGCCGCAGCACCACACGACCGGCGGGTACGGCGGTCTTCGGCAGGTCGACCCGGATGGCATCGTCGTCGTGGACCTTCTCCTCCGCGTCGGCCAGCGCCTCCTGTGCCGACTCGAGCCGCTCCGACTGCATCCCGAGGTGCTTACCGGCCGACACCTGCGCCGACCGCTTCAGCCCGCCCGCGATGATCTTCGGGATCCCGCCCTGCTCGAACGCCCGCTGCCCGCGGGCCCGGCGCTGGTCCATCTTCATCCGCGCCTCGACCAGGTCCCGCTTCTGCTTGCGGACGTCCGCCTCCGCCGACCGCAGCATCCGCTCGGCCGCCTCCTGCTCGACCGCGACGGCCTCCTCGTACGCCGTCAGGTTGCCGCCGTACCAGGTGACCTCGCCCTTGCGCAGGTCCCCGATCTGGTCGACCCGATCGAGCAACTCCCGGTCGTGCGACACGATCAGCAACGCGCCACGGAACTGGTCGACGGCGTCGTACAGGTGCCGTCGCGCCCGCAGGTCGAGGTTGTTGGTCGGCTCGTCGAGCAGCAGTACGTCGGGACGCCGCAGCAGCTCGGCCGCGAGTCCGAGCAGGATCGTCTCGCCGCCGGACAGTTCACCGACGTTGCGGTCGAGACCGATCGCGCCCAGACCGAGTTTGCCGAGCAGGGCCTCGGCGCGTTCGTCGACGTCCCAGTCGTCGCCGACGATGCCGAAGTTCTCCTCGGAGGCGTCACCCGACTCGATCGCGACAACGGCCCGGCGTACCGCGTCGATGCCGAGGGCCTGGTCGACCCGCAGCGTGGTGTCGAGGGTCAGGTCCTGCGGCAGGTACCCGAGCTCGCCACTGACCCGGATCGCCCCGCGCTGCGGAGCGAGCCGGCCGGCGATCAGCTTGAGCAGCGTGGACTTACCCGCGCCGTTGCGGCCGACCAGGCCGGAACGCACCGGGCCGGCGACGAACGTCAGGCCGTCGAACAGCACCTCGCCGTCGGGCCAGGCGAAGAAGAGATCGGTACAGGACAGGGAAAAGCTCATGAGTTGTCACTCCAACTGAGGTCTCGGACGAGACCGCGCACCGCAACGGTGGCGATCGATCGATGAAGGCGAGAGCCTCAGTTCGACAACTCGAACCCCTGACGCCGGGAATGTGACAGCGCAAGCTTACGGACCCCGCAGAGCCTGATCAACCGTTTTCCGATCGTTTGCGCCGGGCAACGACCACCAGATCGACCAGAGCCACGACGGCACACAGCCCGAAGACGATCACCCATCCGGTGGGCAAGTCGTACCCGACCGCGAGCGCCGTACTCACGGCGAACAACACCACCCCGAACGCGGACAGCACGATTCGCAGCGTCAGCGCACTACGCGGCGGAGGCGGTTCGTACATACCTCCTCTGTACTCCCAGGAGGTGGGTCTAGGAAGCCTTGCGGAGCCAGGTCTCGACGCCGGCGATGTGAGCGGTCATCCAGGCGCGGGCCGCCTCGGCGTCGCCGCTCTCGATCGCGTCCAGGATCGCGGCGTGCTCGGCGAGGGTGCGCTCGACGGCCCCGGCCTGGGTGACGCCGCGCCAGATCCGGGCCCGTTGGGTCGCCCCGGAGACACCGTCGAGCAGCGAGCAGACGACCTGGTTACCGGTCGCCTCGGCGATGCCGCGATGGAACCGCAGGTCGTTCGCGACCAGTTCCTCGACCGAGGCGTCCGGCGCCAGGTCGCTGGTCAGCAGCCGCAGCTCGGTGACCCGTTCCCGGGTGATCCGCGTCGCCGCCAGCGCCGCGACGCCGGGCTCGAGCAGCCGCCGTACCTCGAAGAACTGCAGGACCGAGTCGTCGCGGTGCAGGTCGACCATGAAGCTCAGCGCGTCCAGCAGGTGCCCCGAGTCGAGGCTGGTGACGTACGTACCGTCGCCGTGCCGGACGTCGAGCACGTTCACCAGCGTGAGCGCCTTGACCGCTTCCCGCAGCGAGTTCCGCGACAGTCCCAGCCGGGCGGCGAGGTCTGCCTCCTTCGGCAGCCGATCCCCCGGCCCCAGTTCCCCCGAGGTGATCATCTCCTTGATCTTGACGATCGCCTCATCCGTCAGTGCCATCTCGTCAGTATGCCCGCCGAACGGACCGTGGACGCGGTGCTCGGTGTACCGGGACCGATGAAGGCCAATCATGCCCGAGTGGACTGATTTGTAGCGTGACGTTGACCACACACTTGTTCGATGGTGATCGTCACAAGGAGCGAGCGCGCAGCTGCATACAGTGCACATCCACGCTCACCGGGGCCCTCCGTGAGGACCAGCTGAGAACGCCGGAAGTCCACCACAGTAAGGCGTCCCGTAGCCGTGGCCGCCGCTGTCTCGTTGATCCGGCGGTGAGAGCCGGGCCTGTGGGCTGAAACACCTTTGTGGGCAGTGTTTCAGGCGCCGGCGGATCCGGCCGCCGGGGCCCGACCACTCGACACACTGGTCCGATGGTCCCGAGCTGTGGAAGTGGTCCGCGTGCTATTAGCCTTTGCTTGGGACACCACCCATAACATCAGGATTAGCACCCGCGGTACCGGACCGAAATCGGAAGAGGCGAACTGCCCAGTGGCCACCGAGCCATCAGACACAAATCCCCTAGCAGCCTTCGGTGCGAACGAATGGCTGGTCGACGAGCTGTACGAGAAGTACCTGCAGGACCCGAAGTCGGTGGATCCCGCGTGGTTGGACTTCTTCAAGACGTACAAGCCAGGTGACGCGACGCCGGTGAACACCACCCCGGCCGACGCTCCCCGGCCGGACGCGGTGTCCGACAACAAGACGCCCGAGGCGCCGAGCCGCGGTACGACGCCGTCCGCGCCCGCCGCGAGCGCTCCCGCCGCGGCCCAGGCCGCGCAGGCCCAGGCCTCCACGCCGGCTCCCGCGAAGGCCGCCGTACCCGCCACGCAGGCTCCCGCCGCGAAGGCGGCCGCTCCGACCGGAGGAACGGTGAACCAGCCGCCCAGCGCCCAGCCCAAGCCCGCGCCGGCAGCGGCCGCGGACGCCGAGCGGCAGATCCTCCGCGGCGCCCCGGCCCGGACCGCTCAGAACATGGAGACCAGCCTCACGGTCCCCACGGCGACGAGCGTCCGCGCGGTCCCGGTGAAGCTGCTGATCGACAACCGGATCGTCATCAACAACCACCTGAAGCGCGCCCGTGGCGGCAAGGTGTCCTTCACCCACCTGATCGGCTGGGCGCTGGTCAAGGCACTGAAGACGCTGCCGGACATGAACGCGTCGTACGACGAGACCGACGGCAAGCCGACCCTGGTCCACCCGGCGCACATCAACCTCGGCCTGGCCATCGACATGCAGAAGCCGGACGGCACCCGGCAGCTGCTGGTGCCGTCCATCAAGAGCGCCGAGGAGATGACCTTCGCCGACTTCTGGATGGCCTACGAGGACATCGTCCGCCGGGCCCGCGACAACAAGCTCGCGCTGCCGGACTTCCAGGGCACCACGATCAGCCTCACCAACCCGGGCACGATCGGCACCCAGCACTCGGTGCCGCGGCTGATGACCGGCCAGGGCTGCATCATCGGCGTCGGCGCGATGGACTACCCGCCGGAGTACCAGGGTGCGGCCGAGGAGACGATGGCCAAGCTCGCGGTCAGCAAGGTGATGACGCTGACCTCGACGTACGACCACCGGATCATCCAGGGCGCCCAGTCGGGCGAGTTCCTGCGCCGGATCCACCAGCTGCTGCTCGGCCAGGAGGGTTTCTACGACGAGATCTTCCAGAGCCTGCGGATCCCCTACGAGCCGATCCGCTGGGCCGCCGACCTCCCGCACAGCCACGAGGAGGACATCAGCAAGCAGGCCCGGATCCTGGAGCTGATCCACGCCTTCCGGGTGCGCGGCCACATCATGGCCGACACCGACCCGCTGGAGTACAAGCAGCGCAGTCACCCGGACCTGGACGTCGCCACCCACGGCCTGACGCTGTGGGACCTGGACCGCGAGTTCGCCACCGGGTCGTTCGGCGGCAGCGACCGGCGGTTCATGAAGCTCCGCGAGATCCTCGGCATCCTGCGCGACTCGTACTGCCGGACCACCGGTATCGAGTACATGCACATCCAGGACCCCGAGCAGCGCAAGTGGATCCAGGAGCGGGTCGAGCGCCCGCACACCAAGCCGCCCCGCGAGGAGCAGCTGCGGATCCTGGCCAAGCTGAACGAGGCCGAGGCCTTCGAGACCTTCCTGCAGACCAAGTACGTCGGTCAGCGCCGGTTCTCGCTGGAGGGCGCGGAGACCACCATCCCGCTGCTCGACGAGCTCTGCGAGGAGGCGGCCGGCGCCGGTCTCGACGAGGTCGCGATCGGGATGGCGCACCGCGGCCGGCTGAACGTGCTGGCGAACATCGTCGGCAAGTCCTACGGCCAGATCTTCCGCGAGTTCGAGGGCAACATCGACCCGCGGACCGTACAGGGCTCCGGTGACGTCAAGTACCACCTGGGCGCCGAGGGCGAGTTCGTCTCCGAGTTCGGCGACAAGATCAAGGTCTCGGTGGCGGCGAACCCGTCGCACCTGGAGACCGTCGACCCGGTGCTCGAGGGCATCGTCCGCGCCAAGCAGGACATCCTGGACCGCGGCGCCGCCTTCCCGGTGCTGCCGGTGCTGGTGCACGGTGACGCGGCGTTCGCCGGCCAGGGCGTGGTCGCGGAGACGCTGAACCTGTCCCAGCTGCGCGGCTACCGCACCGGCGGCACGATCCACGTGATCGTGAACAACCAGGTCGGCTTCACCACCTCGCCGGCCTCGTCCCGCTCGTCGATGTACTCCACCGACGTCGCGCGGATGGTGCAGGCGCCGATCTTCCACGTGAACGGCGACGACCCCGAGGCGTGCATCCGGGTCGCGGACCTGGCCTTCGAGTACCGCCAGGCGTTCAACAAGGACGTCGTCATCGACCTGGTCTGCTACCGCCGCCGCGGTCACAACGAGGGCGACGACCCGTCATTCACCCAGCCGCTGATGTACGACCTGATCGAGCAGAAGCGGTCGGTCCGCAAGCTCTACACCGAGGCCCTGATCGGTCGTGGCGACATCACGATCGAAGAGGCCGAGCAGGCCATGCAGGACTTCCAGCAGCGCCTCGAGCGGGTGTTCGCGGAGGTCCGGGAGGCGAAGAACGAGCCCGACACCCCGCCGCCGTACGTCACGGCTCCGGAGTACCCGAACAAGCCCGAGGGGCCGGACGCGACCGCGATCAGCCGCGAGGCACTGAAGAAGATCGCCGACGCGTACACCACGCTGCCGGAGGGCTTCACCGTGCACCCGAAGGTGCAGCCGCAGCTGCAGCGCCGGGCGCACGCGATCACCGAGGGCCCGCTGGACTGGGCCAGCGCGGAGATCACCGCGTTCGGCTCGCTGCTGCTCGACGGGCGGCCGGTCCGCCTCGCCGGCCAGGACAGCCGCCGCGGCACGTTCGTCCAGCGGTTCGCCGCGGTCATCGACCGGGTGAACGGCCAGGACTACGTCCCGCTGCAGCACCTCGACGAGGAGAACCAGGGCAACTTCTACGTCTACGACTCGCTGCTCAGCGAGTACGCCGCACTCGGCTTCGAGTACGGGTACTCCGTGGCGCGGCCGGAGGCGCTGACCCTGTGGGAGGCGCAGTTCGGCGACTTCGTGAACGGCGCCCAGTCGGTCATCGACGAGTACATCTCGTCCGGTGAGGCGAAGTGGGGCCAGAAGTCCGGTGTCGTGCTGCTGCTGCCGCACGGCTACGAGGGTCAGGGCCCGGACCACACCTCGGCCCGGATCGAGCGGTTCCTGCAGCTCTGCGCCGAGGACGCGATGACCGTCGCGCAGCCGTCGACGCCGGCGTCGTACTTCCACCTGCTGCGCCGCCACACGCTCGGCGAGGAGCACGTCCCGATGATCGTCTTCACGCCGAAGCAGCTGCTGCGGCGCAAGGAGGCGGTGTCGCAGCCGGAGGAGCTGACCCACGGCACCTTCCGGCCGGTCATCAACGACCCGGAGGCCGAGGCGAACCCGGGCGCCGTCGAGCGGGTGATCCTGGCTTCCGGCCGGATCGTGTACGACCTGCTCGCGGAGCGGAAGAAGGTCGAGCCGGACAAGATCAGCACCGCGATCCTCCGGGTCGAGCAGCTCTACCCGCTGCCCGCCGACGAGATCGTCGCCGAGCTGGCGAAGTACCCGAACGCGACCGAGATCCGGTGGGTCCAGGACGAGCCCGCGAACCAGGGCCCGTGGCCGTTCATGGCACTGAACCTGACCGAGCACCTGGGCGGCAAGCCGTTCTACCGGGTGTCCCGGCCCGCCATGTCCGCCCCGGCGGTCGGCTCGCACGGTGTCCACGGCACCGAGCAGGCGACGCTGCTGAAGCAGGCGTTCAGCTGACGTGTACTTCACCGACCGCGGGATCGAGGAGCTCGAGAAGCGACGCGGCGAGGAGGAAGTCTCCCTCGCCTTCGTCGCCGACCGGCTCCGCGAGTTCGTCGACCTGAACCCGGAGTTCGAGACGCCCATCGAGCGCTTCGCCACCTGGCTCGCCCGCCTGGACGACGAGGACGACTAGGCCGATACGCACTAGCCTGGGTGAATGCCCTTCGCCGATCAGCCCGTACGACGGGTTGCCGCGGCGGAGGGCATTCGTCTGTCCGGACACTGGCCACACACGATTCCCGCCGTCCGCCAACTCCTGACCGACGGGCTGGATCTCGACCCGGGCGTGACGTTCCTGGTCGGTGAGAACGGCGCCGGGAAGTCCACGCTGGTCGAGGCGATCGCCGTCGCCTTCGGCCTGTCCCCCGAAGGCGGCTCCACCGGCGCCCGGCTCACCACCCGCGCCACCGAGTCCTCCCTGGCCGACGACCTGCAACTGACCCGCGGGGTCGGCGGCAAGCGCTCCGGCTTCTTCCTCCGCGCCGAAACCATGCACGGCTTCTACACCTATCTGGAGCAGAACCCTCGCCCTTCCGGCCCTGCGGACGCGGCCTTCCACGAGATGAGCCACGGCGAGAGCTTCCTCACCCTCATCAGCGACCGCTTCACCCGCCGGGGCTTCTACTGCCTCGACGAACCCGAGTCAGCCCTCTCCTTCTCCAGCAGCCTCGCCGTGGTCGGCGTGATGAACCAACTCGCCGAATCCGGCTCCCAGGTCCTCTGCGCCACCCACTCCCCCGTGATCGCAGCCCTCCCCGGCGCCACCATCCTCGAGGTCGGCGACTGGGGAATCCGGCGCACCACCTGGGACAACCTGGAACTCGTCCAGAACTGGAAGGCCTACCTGCAGGCACCCGAGCGCTACCTGCGCCACGTGCTCTAGTCGGTGTGCGGCGGTCTGGTACGTCGTGGCGGGTCCGGGGCCAGGGAGCCGTCGGGGGCGATGTGTTCGAAGATCTGGTCGACGAGGTTGAGGACGTGGGGGTCGTCGACGGTGTAGATGTGGCGGCGGCCCTCGCGGCGGGCGGTGATGATGCCGGCGAGCCGGAGCTTGCCGAGGTGCTGGCTCGCGGTCGCGATACTCACGCCGACACGGTCCGCCAGGGTGCCGACGTCGTACTCCCCCTGCGCGGCCAGCGACACCAGGTGCAGCCGGACCGGAGCGGAGAGCATGGCGAAGGTGCCCGCGGCGGATTCGAGCTGCGCCTTCGTCGGTTCAGGGTTGGTCATCGCGCAGTCATTGTGACCGGTGGACCGGCCTCCGGACAGCGCGCCGGGCCGTGGTGACCACGGTCTCACACTTTCGCAATTGCGAAAGTATCAAAACGGTGACAGGCTGGAACCATGTTCCGAGCGCTCCGCCCCGTCGTACTGCTGCTCCTGGTGGCGATCCCCGCGGTCGTCCTCCGGTTGACCGGCACCCACCCCCCGGCGCTGGCGTCGATCCTGATCTTCGGCCTCGCCGTGGTCGCCGCGTCGTTCGTGCTGGCGTGGGCGGCGGAGGCCGCGGAGATGGACATCTCGGGTGGTCTGGCGATCGCGCTGCTGGCGGTCATCGCCGTCCTGCCGGAGTACGCGGTCGACCTGTACTTCGCGCACACCGCGGGCTCGAATCCCGACTACGTCCAGTACGCCGCCGCGAACATGACCGGCTCGAACCGGCTGCTCCTCGGCCTCGGCTGGTCCAGCGTCGTCCTGATCAGCCTGTACGTCGCCTCGCGGCGCAGCGGGCGTTCGGTGAAGTCCCTGGTGCTCGAGTCCGGGTACCGGCGCGAGCTCGGCTTCCTCGCGGTCGCCGGCGTGGTCGCGTTCGTGATCCCGGTCACCGGCCAGATCCACCTGGTGCTGGGCATCCTGCTGCTCGCGTTCTTCGCGTTCTACCTGTACCGGGCCGCCACGTCGGAGCACGACGAGGAGCCCGATCTGATCGGGCCCGCGGCAACCATCGGCGGACTGCCGAAGGTCGCCCGCCGGATCACCGTGACCGCCATGTTCCTGGTCTCGGCCGGTGTCATCCTGGCGGCCGCGGAGCCATTCGCGGACTCCCTCGTCGCCGGCGGCCGGTCGCTCGGAATCGATCAGTTCCTGCTCGTGCAGTGGCTGGCGCCGCTGGCGTCCGAGGCGCCGGAGTTCATCGTCGCGATCCTGTTCGCCTGGCGGGGCAAGGGCGCGGCCGCGCTCGGCCTGCTGATCTCCGCCAAGGTGAACCAGTGGACCCTGCTGATCGGCAGCCTGCCGATCGCGTACGGGATCGGTGGCGGCGGCGCCGCGCTGCACCTGGACGGGCGGCAGGTCGAGGAGTTCCTGCTGACCGCCACCCAGACGCTGCTGGGGATCGCGATCCTGCTGAACCTGCGCTTCCCCCGCTGGGCGGCGTGGACGCTGCTGGGGCTGTTCGCGGTGCAGTTCGCGGTGCCGGGCCAGACCGGGCGCTACGTGATCAGCGTGATCTACCTGGCGTTGGCGATCGGCGCGGCAATCCACAACCGCAAGCAGCTGATCCCCACACTCACGGCCCCGTTCCGGCGTACCCCACAACCCACCACCGCAGCACGCGAAGACGACCTCATCAAGCTCTAACCACCCCCACTCCCCGCACCCCCGCTGCGCCCACTCCCCCGCCGGCAAGTTCACCAGCACCTCGGCCTCGACGGCTCCCTCCACCCCACCGCACCCCGACCGCCACACCCGCAGCCGCGTCAATCGGCCGGACGAGCCGCTGACGCCGCGCGGACGACGCCGCCGGCGAGGAGCAGACGAGGCGCCGGCGGTTGCGGCGTGATCGACGCGTTTGAGGGGCCGACCCCTGAACTGGTGGGCTCGCACACTGCATGCGGGGCGCTAACCCACCGTTTGAGGGGTCAGCCCCTCAAACGGGCCCGGGGCGGCGGGTGCCGTAGCGGACGCGCCGACGGGGCGGGTGCCGTCGTGGGCGCGCCGGGCGGGCTGGGGCGCGGGCTGTGGGTGGGGTCAGCTGGCTTGCTGTTCCTCGATGACGGGGCGGGTACGGCGTTCCTGCGGGCCGGGGCGGCCGCGGCGGCGGCCGGAGAGGAACTTCTCCCCTGCCGCGGTCCCGGTGAACTTCGTCCGCCGGGCCCACTCCCGGCACTCGTCGATCACCGGGCAGGAGGTCAGGCACACGGCCTGAGCCTTCCGCTGTTCCCACTGGCTCGCCGTCTCGTCGTACGACGGCGCGTGTCCGACACACGCGGCCTTCGTCATCCAGCGGTCGGCCGGGTCAACGATCACCGTCAAAGTAGGCCTCATGGGCTCTGCGCTCCTCATCGATCGGGCGGATCGGTGAGTACAGCGTGCCTCGGCCCCGTTGCCTCAGTGCGACACCAATGTTTCAGCCATGAAACGTCACTGCGGACGGGTGTCACATCGGTGCCGGTGACACCAGCGTGGGCACTAGCTGCGAACGAGCCGGATCTCCCAGAGGCCGAAGTACGGGTCGTGCTTGCGGACGCCGTCCGGCGCGAACCCGTGGCGACGGTAGAACGCCAGCGCCCGCTCGTTGTCCTCGAAGACCCAGAGGAACGCCGGCTGCTTGCCGACGGCAACGTCGAACAGGCGGGTCCCCAGGCCGGTCTTCCAGAACGTCTGCCGGGTGTAGATCGCCTCGAGCTCGAATGGGACCGGCGAGTCCTCGTCCCGTCCCGGTCCGGTGCCGATGAACCCGGCGACGCGCTCCTCGACGGGTGCCGCCGGGTCCGGGTTCAGCGCGATCCAGCGTTGCCGGCCGTCCGCGAGGTTGGTCCGCCAACGATGGATCCGGCGTTCGATGTCGGACGTCCGCTCGACCAGCAGATCCGTCGGCACCAGACCGGCGTACGCCTCTCGCCAGCACAACAAGTGACACCACGCCCCGGCCTCGGCGTCCTCGACGGTGGCCGGCCTGATCTCTGGTTGCACTCAGACAGTAAAGACGATCTTGCCGAAGACGTCGCCTGCGTTCATCTTCTCGAAACCGGTCCGGGCGTCGGCGAGGGGCAGGACCGAGTCGATGTGCGGGGAGATGCCGGCGTTCGCCATGAACTGCACCAGTTCGGCGAGCTCGTTGCGGGTGCCCATCGTGGAGCCCTGGACGCGGAGCTGCAGGAAGAAGATCCGGTTCAGTTCGGCGGACTTCGGCGCCTGGCCGCTGGTCGCGCCGGAGATCACCAGCGTGCCGCCCTGCTTGAGCGACTTCAGCGAGTGCGACCACGTTGCCTGGCCGACCGTCTCCATCACGGCGTCGACCCGCTCCGGCAGCCGTGCGCCGGACTCGAACGCGTCGTGCGCGCCGATCTCCAGCGCCTTCGCGCGCTTGGCCTCGTCGCGGCTGGTCGCCCACACGCGGATGCCCGCGGCCCGTGCGAGCGTGATCAGCGCGGTCGCCACGCCACCACCGGCGCCTTGCACGAGCACGGTGTCGCCCGGCTTCAGCCCCGACTGCGTGAACAGCATCCGGTACGCCGTCAACCACGCCGTCGGCAAGCACGCAGCCTGCTCGAACGACATCCCAGCCGGCTTCGGTACGACGTTCCGCGCCGGCACCGCCACCTTCTGCGCCAGCGTGCCCTGGTACCGCTCGCTGAGCAGCGAGCGCTTCGGGTCGAGCGTCTCGTCGCCCTTCCACGCCGGGTCCGAGATCACGGCGTGTACGACGACCTCGTTCCCGTCCGGGTCGACGCCGGCCGCGTCACACCCGAGGATCATCGGCAGACTCTGCTCCGCCAGCCCGACGCCCTTCAACGACCACAGGTCGTGATGGTTGAGCGCAGTCGCCCGTACGTCGATCGTCACCCATCCCTCAGGCACGGCCGGTTCCGGCCGCTCCCCCACCTCGAGCGCGGCGATCGGGTTCTCGGCGTCGAACTTGGCAGCATAGGCAGCAAGCATGCAAGCCACCTTAGGCCCCACACCCCGACCCATCAGTAACCGAGATCACCGCGCGCCCCGCCGCCCGCCGTGTCAGGGGCGCGCGTCAGCCGGAGCGGGCGCGCGGCTCAGGCGCCACCGGACCGGGCAAGGCCGGAGCGCCCGCCCGCGCGGGACGAAGCTGGAGCGCCGCAGGGCGGGACGAGGCTCAGGCGCCCGCTGGGCGGGACGAGGCTCAGGCGTCGGCCGGGCGGGACGAGGCTCAGGCGCCCGCTGGGCGGCGGGCGCGTGACCAGAGGTCGTACAGCTCTCTCGCGTGGTCCGGGTGGGCGGCGAGGATGCCGCCGGACTCGGGCCAGACGGTTTCGGCGCCGCTGTCGTCGAGGAGGACGCCGCCGGCTTCACGGACCACGAGCGCGGCGGCGAGGTGGTCGATCGGGCTGAAGCGCTCGATCACCGCACCGACCCCGCGCCCCGCAGCAGGCCCAGCAAGAGTCAGGGTCCCGGACCCCATCACCCGCAGCGTGCAGTACCGGTCGCGGAGCCCGTCCATGAAGACGTCCATCCCGGGCCACGCCGAGTGGTTGAGCAGCTCGGTGCTGACGATCTTCCCCGCCAACCCATTGCCCGCCGAAGCCCTGCCCGCCGAAGCACTGCCCGCCGAAACACTGGTCGCCGGCGCCGCGGACGCGGGCGCGGTTGTCGTGCGGCCTTCCAAGCCCGTGCCGGCGGCGCTTGCGCGGAGGTTGAGGTGGTGGTCGCCCAGTTGGGCGCCTTGGCCGGCGGCGGCGGAGAAGACCTGGTTGCGCCAGACGTCGCCGACGACGGCGACGAGCGGCTCGCGATCGATGGCCAGCGCCAGCGAGAACGCCGTCCACGGCACGCCGTTCGCCAGGTTCGCGGTGCCGTCGACGGGGTCGACGTACCAGCAGGGGACGCCCGGTTCCGCCGTACCGCCGAGTTCCTCGCCGACCACGAGATGGCCGGGCAGCCGCTCGGCGATGACCTTGCGGACCTGCTCCTCGACGGCGACGTCGACAGCCGTCACATGATCCGCGGCATTCGCCTTGGTCCGGACGTCACCGAGATCGGCAGTCCGGGTGAACGCCCCCGCCCACTCCGCGAGCTCCCGCGCGACGGCGATCGCCGTCCGCAGCTCGTCACCGGTCAGCCTCGCGGGCCGGGGCGCCCGTTCCCAGGCTTCCGGCCCTTCCGCGACCACCTTCTGGAACACCCTCAGCCGGTTGGTCGTGACCGCATCAACGCCGAGCGCCAGGGCCCAGCGCATCGCGTCCTCGTCGTCGACCGTCCAGCACGTGACGGCGAGCCCGGCCTGATGGACAGCATCCACGAGCTCCCGGCTCAGGACGACATACTCCGAGTTCACGACCGCGGGCCGCAGACTCGCGAGCACGTCAGCAGGTGGTACGTCGCGGCGGTTCCACGGGAGCCAGATACTCGCCTCCGGGTCGAGACGCCGGACGGTCGTCATCGCGTCGAGGTCGCCGCACCAGGCGACCTGCGTGTCAGATCCCAGCACGGCCTGAACCGCGGCTTCGGCCACCGCCGGCGTCTCGACGTCGATCACGAGCGTCGACGGCGTTCCGGCCATGACGCTCAGGACGTCCGCGAGCAGCGGGACACGCTCCTCGCCTGCGCCAAGCGATGCGACCTCGGCCCAATCGACCGCGGCGACCTGCCGATCAAGCCCCCACAGCCGCTCGAGCGTGGCATCGTGCAGCAGTACGACGCGCCCGTCCCGAGTCACCCGTACGTCGATCTCGACGAAGTCGGCGCCCGCGTCGACGGCGGAACGCACCGCCGCGAGAGTGTTCTCGCGGTACCGCTCGACGTCGCCGCGGTGTGCGGTCGCCCGCGTGGTCCGGACCGGAGCTGTGCTCACGCCTGTCCTCCCTGACGAACGAGCCGCCCGTCCTCGAACTCCAGCCACTTCGCGATCCGCGCCGACCCCTGCGCACCAACGGCAGGCGGGGCCCCCGTCACGTACGACCGAAGTTCAACATCCGCACGCCGCAAGTGGAGCTCCGCGAAATGCCCCCGCGGAACGACCCGCTGCACACTCGCGGCCACGCCGCCCGCGTGTGGGTCCGGCGAGAAGACGACATCCTCAGGCCGAATCCCGATCACGCCCTCGCCGGCCACCACCCGGCCGTCCTCGATCAGGCCCTCGAGCCGGTTGAGGCTGCCGATGAACGTCGCCACGAACTCCGTGGCCGGGGCGCTGTACAGCTCGGCCGGCGTACTGAACTGCTCGATCTTGCCGTTGTTCATCACCGCGATCCGGTCCGAGACCGACATCGCCTCTTCCTGGTCGTGCGTCACGATCACGGTGGTGATCCCCAGCCGCTGCTGGATCTCGCGGATGTCCTCGCGGACCTTGACCCGCAGCTTGGCGTCGAGGTTGCTCAGCGGCTCGTCGAGCAGCAGCAGTTCCGGCTCCTGGACGAGCGCCCGAGCCAGCGCCGTACGTTGCTGCTCGCCGCCGGAGATGCGGGCCGGCCGGGAGTCCTTGTGGTGCATCAGGTTGACCAGTTCGAGCGCGGCGTCGACGCGTTCGGCGATCTCCGCCTTCGGCCGCTTGCGCAGCTTCAGCGGGAAGCCGACGTTCTTCGCCACCGTCATGTGCGGCCAGAGCGCGTAGTTCTGGAACACCATCGCACTCGGTCGCTGCTCGGGTCCGAGGTGCACGACCTCGCGGCCGCCGACCTTGATCGAGCCCGCGTCCGGGGTCAGGAAGCCCGCGATCATCCGCAGCGTCGTGGTCTTGCCGCAGCCGGAGGGGCCGAGCAGCGAGACCAGCTCGCCCGGGTGCACCACCATGTCGAGGCTCTCGATGATGGTGCGCCCGCCGAGCGCCTTGTGCAGGCCCCCGATGTCGAGGCCGCCCCCGGCGCGCTCGGCGCCGGAGCCGGCGGTCCGGGACTCGGTCGTATCGGTCGTCATGGTGCCCCTACTTGATCTGGAAGCCCTCGGCGAGGTGGCCGCCGACGATGTGCTTGTGCGCGGCCAGCAGCAGCGCGACGGACGGGATGGCGAGCAGGATCGAGAACACCGCAGCCACCTGGGTCGGGTAGTTGAGCACCAGGCTGTACATCTGGGTCGGCATCGTCATGTAGTCCGGTGCGCCGACCAGGTACGTACCCTGCGCCTCGTCGAAGGACGCGAGGAAGCTCATGATCGCGGCCACCAGGATGCCCGGCAGCGCCATCGGCAGCGTCACGCTGAAGAACGTCCGCAGCTTGGAGGCCCCGGCGTCCCGCGCCGCCTCCTCGAGACTGCGCGGTACGGCGGCGAACGCGGCCGCCGGGATCCACGTCATGAACACGACGGTGCCGAGCACGTGGACGACGAGGATGCCGAGGATCGTGTTCATCAGGTTGAGCGCGTAGAACAAGGCGGCGAGCGAGACGAACAGCCCCATCTTCGGGAACGCGTTGGCCGCGAACACCGAGATCAGGAAGAACCGCCGTCCCGGGAACTCGAAGCGCGCGAAGGCATAGGCCGCGGGCAGGCAGATCACCGCCGAGACCAGCACGGTGATCGGCGCGAAGAACAACGAGTTCTGTACGGCGACGCCGAGCGCCCGCTCGCTGAAGACGACGCTCCACCACCGCAACGTCCAGCCGTCCGGAAGCAGGTGTGGGTAGGTCCAGCTCGCGGCGAAGGCACGAACGGCCAGCCACGCGAGCGGCCCGATGATGAACAGCGCCAGTACGGCGGCGAACACGACCGTCAGCGCCCGCGAGACTGCCTTGGCCATCAGACCGCCCCGCTTTCCTTGGCGGACCGGAAGTTGGCCCACACGTACACCGCCGCGATCCCGGACGCGATCGCGAACACGATGAACGCGATCACCACGGCCTGCTGCGGCTGGTTGAACGAGGAGAAGTAGTTCGACATGTCGACCCCGAGCATGTTCGGCGAGTTCGGGCCGGTGAAGTACGGCACGGTGAACGAGCCGAGGACCCCGATCGCGGTGAACGTCGTCGCGATGATGATCGGTACGCCGGCCATCGGGACCACGATGCTCACCACCACCCGCCAGAAGGACGCACCGGCGTCCCGGGCGGCGTCGATCATTGCCTGCGGAACCGCCTGCAGGCCCGAGGCGACCAGCAGCGTCGCGAACGGCAGCGATGTCCACACCGAGCCGATGACGACCGTCGCCAGCGTGTACGACCACACCGGGAACCCGAGCCCGAACTGGGCCGCCACGCTGCGCAGGAAGCCGTTCGCGGAGTAGAAGCCGAGGATCGCCCAGGACGCGATGACGACAGGGATGAACAGCGGCACCACCGCGAGCGTGGAGAGCACCTTGCCGAGCAGCCCCGGCGAGAACTTGAGGTACAGCCCGATCCCGACCGCCAGGGCGATCACGAGCGTCGTACTGAGCAGCGTGACGAGCACCGTGACGACCAGGTCCCCGAGGAACCGGGCGTTGGTGAACATCTCGGCGTACGCCGCGAACGTCGGGACGACGCCGTGCGCGCTGTGCACGTTCTGGCCGATCAGCGCGACGGTGCGGTTGAGGCCGCCGGTGAAGCCGAGGCTGAAGCCGAACGCGAGCACCACCGGAAATCCGATGAACAGCGCGATCAGCACGATCGGCGGCAGCGCCATCAGGAACCCACGGGCCCGACCGGCCCGCGCGCGAACGGAGGCGGCGGGCCGGACGACCGCGGGTCGGCTTTCGGCCTCCGCTGTCACGTGCCCAGAACCTTCTGGTCCCAGCTACCCGCCGCACTCATTTGCCTGGCACCTTCTGGTCCCAGCTACACGCCACCGCCGTCATTTGCCTGGCACCTTCTGGTCCCGGCTACACGCCACCGCCGTCATTTGCCTGGCACCTTCTGGTCCCAGCTACACGCCACCGCCGTCATTTGCCTGACACCTTCTGGTCCCAGCTACCCGCCATCGCCGTCATTTGCCTGGCACCTTCTGGTCCCACAGGTTGTTGAGGTCCTTGGTCATCGAGTCGAAGTAGCCCTTGCGCAGGTTGTTCGTGTCGGCGTTCGCGAACTTGCTCTGCAGCTCCTGCGGCAGCTTGTCCAGCGAGATGGCCGGATAGCCCGAGATGTCCTTGACGATCAGGGCCTGCTGCTCGGGCTGCAGCACGAAGTTCGCGACCTTGAGGGCCGCGTCCTTGCTCGGGCTGCTGGCCGGTACGCCGAGATACGCCGCGCCACCGGTGAACGACGGGCCGGAGATCTGCGTGGCCTTCACCGTCGACGGAACCGCACCGTTGGCGACGGCGGTCGTGAACATGTCGGACCACACCGGAGCCATCGAGATCTGCCCGCTCGCCAGCAGGTCCAGCACCTGCTGGTTGCCGTTCGGGTAGACGCCCTTCTGGTACACGTACGGGTTCAGGCCGTGCAGCGTCGCGAAACCCTGGTCCCAGGTGGACTCGAGGCTCTTGTCGTAGCCGACCGTCATCTTCTGCCGCGCGTCGGCGGGCACGTACTTGTCGAGCACCGTCGCCACGAACGATCCACCGGAACCGCCGGACTTCGGCGAGTTGTAGGTGAACTTGCCCGGGTTCGCCTTGATCCAGGCGAGCAGCTCGTCGAGGGTCTTCGGCGGGGCCGGGACGGTCTTGGTGTCGTACGCGAGCAGTACCGAGGAGCCGCGGTACGGAATTCCGCCGGTTCCGCCGGCCTTCACGACATCGGCCGGGATGTCGGCCAGCGGGGCGACCTTCGCCGCGTCGACCGGTTCGAGGAAGTTCGCGGCCGACGCCTTCGGCACGAAGCCGCCGTCGACCAGGTCGAAGCCCGGGTCCTTCTTCTGGGCGACCGACGCGGACAGTTTCGCCATCGTCTGGGCGTCGTGCTCACCGTGCAGGTCGAGGGTGATCTGCACCTTGTAGCCGGGGTTGGCCTTCTCGAACGCCGGACCGAGGTCGTCGGTCCAGAGCTTCTGGATGTTCGTGTCGCCGCTGATGAAGACCCTGACCGTCTTCACATCGCCGGCGCCGCCGCCCTTCGCGGCCGTGCTGCTCTGCGGCGCGCACCCACTCAGCGCGAGGGCCGCGGCGGTGACTGCCGCGACCGCCGCGACTGCGGTCCTGAGCTTCATGGACGCCTCCCACCATCAGTCCGGGTGTGGAATGCCCGGCGGGCAAAACCACGCCAATGGTGGCTGCGGCAGTTTGTTAAGTCAATAGCTTTCCAGGAAGCGTTTGATAACTGGTGGAAAACAACCAAAGACCAGAAGAAGTTGCTCTCAGCAACGCATTGGCTCAGGCCGGGCGGGCGACGCCGTCCGCCTCGGCCGCCGCGGCGACGGCGGTCGCGACGGCCGGGGCGACGCGCTCGTCGAACGGGGACGGGATGATGTAGTCCGGCCGGAGGTCCGGCGCCGCGATCAGGCTCGCGAGGGCGTCGGCGGCGGCGAGCTTCATACCCTCGGTGATCCGGGACGCGTTCGCGTCGAACGCGCCGCGGAAGATGCCGGGGAACGCCAGCACGTTGTTGATCTGGTTCGGGAAGTCCGAGCGTCCGGTCGCGACCACCGCGGCGTGCCGGTGCGCGATGTCCGGGTGTACTTCGGGGTTCGGGTTCGCCAGCGCGAAGATCATCGCGTCGTCGGCCATCTGCGCCACGGCCTCCTCGGGCACCGTGCCGCCGGAGACGCCGAGGAACAGGTCCGCGCCCGCGAGCGCGTCGACCAGCCGGCCCGACCGGCCGCCGGTGTTGGTGTCACGGGCCAGCGACAGCTTCACCGGGTTCAGGTCCGGACGGTCCTCGTGCAGTACACCCTTGCTGTCGACAACCGCCAGGTCGCCGACACCGGCCTGCAGCAGGATCCGGGCACACGCGACCCCCGCCGCACCGGCGCCGGAGATCACCACGCGGATGTTCTCGATCGATTTCCCGGTCACCCGGAGCGCGTTCCGCAGCGCGGCCAGTACGACGACCGCCGTACCGTGCTGGTCGTCGTGGAAGACCGGGATGTCGAGCCGCTCCTTGAGCCGGCGCTCGATCTCGAAGCAGCGCGGCGCGGAGATGTCCTCCAGGTTGATGCCGCCGAACGTCGGTGCCATCCGCGCGACCGTCTCGACGAACTCGTCCACGTCGGTGCAGTCCAGCGCGATCGGCACCGAGTCGACGCCGCCGAACTCCTTGAACAGCAGCGCCTTGCCCTCCATCACCGGCAGCGACGCGGCCGGGCCGATGTCGCCGAGGCCGAGGACCGCGGTGCCGTCGGTGACGACCGCGACCACGTTCGACTTCCAGGTGTAGCGCCGGACCAGCGCCGGGTCCTCGGCGATCGCGGTGCAGACCCGGGCGACGCCGGGCGTGTACGCCTTGGACAGGTCGTCGGCATCGGTGACGTGGATCGAGGACGTGACCTCGATCTTGCCGCCGCGATGCAGCTCGAAGACGGCATCACCGGCGTACTGATCGGTGGCGGGAACGGCGGGCGAGAACGGCTCGGCAACCATGGGGGACCCTTCGGAAGGCATGCGGAAGTCAGGCGGAATGGAGAGTGGGCGTTCGATGAGGGTGCGTCGAACGGCGCCGTTGCCAGGGGGTCACCCGTCGCCCACGAGTAAACCACAGCGGCGACTGGTCTGCTGTGAGGGGTCCCACAGGAACCCGGGTGTGCCAGGATTCTCGGAATCCCAACCCCTGTCGAGGAGAACTCGCGATGAACATCGTCCCCACTCTCCGCACGACGCGCGTACGGGCGGCCTTCGCAGCGGCCGCCGTACTCGCGCTGACGCTGTCCGCCTGTGGTGGTGGATCGGACGGCGGTGGTTCCGACGACAAAGCCAAGGCGGCCGGCATCACGCTGGTGAAGCCCGGCAAGCTGACCATCTGCACCCACCTGCCGTACAAGCCCTTCCAGTACAAGGACGGCACCAAGGTCGTCGGGTTCGACGTGGATCTGCTCGACCTGGTCGCCCAGGACCTCGGCCTCGAGCAGGACGTGGTGAACATCGAGTGGTCCCAGGTCACCTCGGGTGCCGCGTTCCAGGCGAAGAAGTGCGACATGGGGATGGGCGCGATGACCATCACCCCCGAGCGCCAGGCCGCGATCAGCATCACCGCGCCGTACATGGACGCCACCCAGGTGCTGATGACCAAGAAGGACTCCGGCATCAAGACGCTGGCGGACCTGAAGGGCAAGAAGCTCGGCGCCCAGGCCGACACCACCGGCAAGAAGTACGCCGACCAGAACGCCGCCGCCAACGGGTACACGGTGATCCCGTTCAACGACCTCGCGCTGCAGGAGAACAACGTGAAGTCCGGCCGGGTGGATGCCGCGATCAACGACAACGGCGTGCTGTACCCGTATGTCAAGGACAACCCGGACATGGCCGTGGTGGCCGAGTTCAACACCGGCGAGCAGTACGGGTTCGGCGCGCTCAAGGACGGCAGCGGCCCGAAGCTGGTGGCCAAGTTCAACGACCTGCTGACCAAGGCGAAGTCGGACGGCAAGTACAACGAGATCTACAAGAAGTGGTTCGGGGTTGAGCCGAAGAAGTGAGTACCTCGACCGAGACCGAGACAGTTGAGCGGAAGGGGCTGAGCCCGCGGCAGCGGGCCCAGCGCTCCCGCTGGATCCAGTACGCGATTCTCGTCGTCCTGATCCTGGCCGCGGTGTTCAGTGCCAACTGGCACCAGATCGCCGACGTGTTCTTCCGGCCGGAGTTCATCAGGTCGACGTTCGAGAACGGCGTGCTGAAGGCGTTGCTGAAGACGCTCGAGTACACGGCCGGCGCGTTCGTCATCGGGCTGGCCGGCGGCACCCTGCTGGCACTGATGAAGCTCAGTCAGGTCGGCCCGTACCGGTGGATCGCGACGGCGTACATCGAGTTCTTCCGCGGGCTGCCGGCGATCGTGGTGTTCATCGCGTTCAGCCTGCTGCCGCTGGCGTTCCCCGGGATGACGATTCCCTGGGACCCGTACGGCGTCGTGTGGCTGGCGCTCGGGATCGTCGCGTCGGCGTACATGGCCGAGGTGATCCGGGCCGGCATCCAGGCGGTACCGCGCGGACAGGTCGAGGCGGCCCGCTCGCTCGGCATGCCGGCCGGACTGGCGATGCGGAAGATCGTGTTGCCGCAGGCGTTCCGGATCGTGCTGCCGCCGCTGACCAACGACCTGATCCTGCTGGTCAAGGACTCCTCGCTGGTGTTCATGATCGGCGTCGCCGCGGACGGCTACGAGCTCACCGGATTCGGCCGCGACCTGGCGAACACGGACTCGAACCTGACCCCGATCGTGGTCTGTGGCTTCTGCTACCTGGTGATCACCCTGCCGCTCGGCCTCCTGGCGCGCCGGCTCGAGGCCCGTACTGCGAGGACCCGCTGATGGCACTGGTAGAGATCAAGAACCTGCACAAGTCGTTCGGCAGCAACCACGTCCTGCGCGGTATCGACTTCACCGTCGAGCAGGGCGAGGTCGTCTGCGTGATCGGACCGTCCGGATCGGGCAAGTCCACGTTGCTACGGTGCGTCAACCTGCTCGAGCAACCGCAGGAGGGCCAGGTGATCGTCCGTGGCGAGGACCTCACCGATCCGGACTGCCACCTGGACTCCGCCCGGCAGCAGATCGGGATGGTCTTCCAGCAGTTCAACCTGTTCCCGCACCTGTCGGCGCTGGCGAACTGCACCGTTGCCCAGCGCACTGTCCTGAAGCGCGGAGAGGCGGACGCGACCCGGATCGCCCGCGCCAACCTGGAGCGGGTCGGGCTGAGCGACAAGATCGACGCCTACCCCGCGCAGCTGTCCGGTGGCCAGCAGCAACGGGTCGCGATCGCCCGGGCCCTGTCGATGGACCCGGCGCTGATGCTGTTCGACGAACCGACGTCGGCGCTCGACCCGGAGTTGGTCGGGGACGTCCTCACGGTGATGCGCAAGCTCGCCCTGGACGGTATGACGATGCTCGTCGTCACCCACGAGATGGCGTTCGCCCGCGAGGTCGCCGACCGGGTGGTCTTCATGGACGGCGGCGTGATCGTCGAGCAGGGCCCGCCCGCCGACGTGATCGGCAATCCCACCGAGGAACGCACCCGGACCTTCCTGCGCCGGGTGCTCGACCCGACGCACGTCGAACCGGAGTGATGCCGGACTGATTCTGGACTGATTCCAGGGGACGATCGTCACGCTGCGTGTCCGGATGGTCGACGGGACGCAGCGTGACGGCCACCAGACTACGAATAGGTCTCCATTCGCGGTTGGTCCGTGCGTTGCCCGCAGGTCGCTGTGTCAAGATGCGGACACATGGCACCGGGCCGACCGGTGCCCGGGTTTGGAGGACCTAGATGTCTGTCCTGAGTAGGACGCTGGTGCTGACCGGCGCCCTGGTTCTCGCCGCCACCGGCTGCGGTTCGAACTCTCTCGAAAGTGGTTCGTCCACCTCGCCGACGAGCGCCCCCTCCAGCGCCAAGGTGAGTGCCGATCCAGCTCTGGTGGCCGCGCTGCCGCCGAAGATCAAGTCCGCCGGCAAGATCGTCGTCGGCGTCGACGCGACGTACCGTCCGAACGAGTTCCTGCAGGGCGGCCAGACCGTCGTCGGCATGGACGTCGACCTGTTCAACGCGGTGGCGCAGAAGTTCGGCGTCACGGTCGAGTGGCAGCCGGCCACCTTCAGCACGATCATCACGGGCGTCCAGGGCGGCAAGTACGACGTCGGTGTCTCGTCGTTCACGATCAACGACCAGCGCAAGAAGCAGGTCAACATGGTCAGCTACTTCAGCGCCGGCACATTGTGGGCCGCCAAGAAGGGCAACCCCAAGGGCGTGAACCCCGACGACCCGTGTGGCAAGACCATCGGCGTGCAGACCGGTACGACGCAACAGCAGGACGACCTGCCCGTGCGTCTGAAGAAGTGCACGTCCGCAGGCAAGCCGGCGTTCAAGGAGCTGCCGCGCGACAAGCAGGACCAGGCCACCGCCGACCTGGTGTCCGGCAAGTCCGACGCGATGTTGGCCGACTCGCCCGTCGTGCTGGACGCGATCAAGCAGACCAACGGGCAACTGCAGCAGATCGGTCAGATCTACGACGCGGCGCCGTACGGCTATGTCGTCCCGAAGGCGGACACGCAGTTCGCACAGGCGATCGTCAAGGCACTGCAGGAGCTGAACGCCGACGGCAGCTACAAGTCGATCCTGCAGAAGTGGAACAACGACTCGGGCGCGATCTCCGACTTCGCCGTGAACCCGTGAGCTGAATCATGAGTACCGATGCGAAGACCCGGCCGACGGACGAACTGTCCGAGCGGCCGGGCGCGATCAACGCCGTACCTGTCCGGCATCCCGGTCGCTGGGTCGCGATCGCGATCATCGTGATCCTGGTCGGGATGCTGGTGCACCTGCTGGTCACCAACAAGGCGTTCGACTGGTCGTTCGTCTTCAAGGCGATGAACCAGCAGCCAGTGATCCGGGGCTTCCTCAAGGGCACCCTGCTGGTCACCGCGCTCTCGATGATCGTCGGTGTCGCGGGCGGCGTACTGCTGGCCGTGATGCGGCTGTCGGACAACCCGATCCTGTCCGCGGTGTCGTGGGTGTTCACCTGGTTCTTCCGGAGCATCCCGCGGTACATCCTGCTGTTCACGATGGGCACGCTGGGCATCTTGTTCCCGCAGGGCATCGACTTCGGGATCCCGTTCGACTGGAAGATCATCGACTGGCTGGGGCTGTCCGGTGACTGGCGGTTCTTCAACCTGAACGCGAACCAGGTGTTCACCGGGATCGCCGCCGGTGTGATCGGCCTGGGCCTGTCCGAGGCGGCCTACATGGCCGAGATCGCCCGGGCCGGGATCATGAGCGTCGACAAGGGCCAGGCCGAGGCGGCGGAGGCCCTCGGCATGAGCAGCGGCAAGGTGATGCGCCGGGTCGTGCTGCCGCAGGCGATGCGGGTGATCGTGCCGCCGACCGGCAACGAGACGATCGCGATGCTGAAGGACACCTCGCTGCTGCTGGCCGTGCCGGTGATCGGCGAGCTGTTCTACCAGTTGCAGTCGATCGGCAGCAACTTCTACAAGACCTTCCCGATCGCGGTCGCGGCGACGCTGTACTACCTGGCGGCGACGAGTGTGCTGATGGTCGGGCAGTACTTCCTCGAGCGGCACTTCGGCCGCGGCTTCGGGACCAAGGCCCCACGGGCCGCCCGGCCGGCCGGTGCAGGAGGCGCCTGATGCCTTTGGTCCACGCGGTGAACGTGAGCAAGTCCTTCCACCACAACGAGGTGCTGAAGGGCATCGACCTGGACGTCGAGCGCGGTCAGGTGGTGTGTCTGCTCGGGCCGTCCGGCTCCGGCAAGACGACCTTCCTGCGCTGCATCAACCAGCTCGAGACGATCGACGGCGGCCGGATCTGGGTCGACGACCAGCTGATGGGGTACGCCGACCGCAACGGGAAGCTGTACCGCCTGAAGAACAAGGAAATCGCGGCCCAGCGCCGCGAGATCGGGATGGTCTTCCAGCGGTTCAACCTGTTCCCGCACATGACTGCGATCGAGAACGTCGCGGAGGCGCCGGTCCAGGTCAAGCGTGAGGGGAAGAAACAGGCTCGGGCCCGGGCGCAGGAACTGCTCGAGCGCGTCGGGCTCGGCGACCGCTGCGCGGCGTACCCGGCGCAGCTGTCCGGTGGGCAGCAGCAGCGGGTGGCGATCGCGCGGGCGCTGGCGATGCAGCCGAAGCTGATGCTGTTCGACGAGCCGACGTCGGCGCTCGACCCGGAGCTCGTCGGTGAGGTGCTCGCGGTGATGCGGGAACTCGCCGCCGACGGCATGACGATGATCGTGGTCACCCACGAGATGGCCTTCGCCCGGGACGTCGCGGACACGGTCGTGTTCATGGACGGTGGCGTGGTCGTCGAGGCCGGCCCGCCGAAGAGCGTGATCGGCGACCCGCAGCACCAGCGCACCCGCACGTTCCTCACCCGCCTCCGTTCGGAGCACGAACACGCCTGAGTAAGGTCATGGGGCCTCCCGGTCCGGACTGAGGAGCGGAGAGAGCGCAGCGACCGGAGCGACGAGGGAAGACCGGGAGTCACAGCCCCATGACCACGCCGCGCCGAAGGCGCGGCCAAAAGTACTGTTGGATGATGTACGGCGTGGTGGTGGGCCGATACGAGGGAGATGACGTGAGCAGCACGGGACGAGCCGCGGAGGTCCGCCTGAGTATTCCGGCGGACAGTGCGTACATCGCCGTACCCCGATCCGTGGTCGGCAATCTCGCGGCTCGCAACGACTTCACCCTGGACGCGATCGACGATCTGCGGATCGCGGTCGACGAGGCGTGCGCGCTGCTGCTGCCGGAGGCGTCCGACGGCGTACTGGACTGCATCTTCGAGATCGCTCCGCCGCAGCTGACCGTGCGAGCGAGCGCGGTGGTACCGAGCGGCTGGACGCCGGACACCGACTCGTTCGGCTGGACGGTGCTGACCGCGCTGGTGGAGTCCGTCGCCGCCGAAACCGTCGACGGCCGCCTGACCATCACCGTCACGGCAACCGCCACCGCGACGGAGACCGCGTGACCGACGACACGTCCCTGGGCGAAGCCCAGGAGTCCAATCAGTTGCGGACGCGTACGGCCGAGCTGTTTCGCGGGATGGCGGCGGCGTCCGGACCGGGCGACCCGGCGTACGCCGCGGCCCGGGACGGCCTGGTGTCGCTGCACATGCCGCTGGTGGAGCACCTCGCCCGCCGGTTCCGCAACCGCGGCGAGCCGTACGACGACCTGGTCCAGGTCGCGACCATCGGACTGATCAAGGCGATCGACCGCTTCGACTCCGATCGCGGGGTCGAGTTCTCGACGTACGCGACGCCGACGATCCTCGGCGAGATCAAGCGGTACTTCCGGGACAAGGGCTGGGCCATCCGGGTGCCGCGCCGGCTGCAGGAGCTGCGGCTGTCGCTGACCGCCGCGACCGCCGAGCTGACCCAGGAGCTCGGCCGGGCACCGACGGTGGCCGAGCTGTCCGAGCGCCTCGGGCTCTCACCGGACCTGGTGATCGAGGGCCTGGAGTCCGCGAACGCGTACAACACCTTGTCCCTGGACGCTCCCGATCAGAACGAGACCGACACCACCACGGTCCTCGACGGGCTCGGTGGCGAGGACGAGGCGCTGGAGAGCGTCGAGTACCGGGAGTCGCTCAAACCGCTGCTCGCGCAGCTCGACACCCGCGAGAAGCGGATCCTGACGCTGCGGTTCTTCCGCGGCATGACGCAGTCCCAGATCGCCGAGGAGATCGGCATCTCGCAGATGCACGTTTCGCGGCTGCTCGCCCGGACGCTCACCGAGCTCCGGACGGGTCTGCTGAAGGAATAGGGCGGGAGCCGAACTCAGAGCACCGGGTGATCGTTGGACGCACCATCGGCCAGCGCGTCGGTGGACGCCTTCTGGAACACGCAGATCAGCACGACGAGGGCCAGCACCGCGAGCGCGACGGCGACGATCTTGGTCGATCCGCCCCAGAAACTGTACGAGACCAGTAACTGGATCAGCTGTGCGAAGACCGTCGGTCCACGGCTCCAGCGGGCCGCCTTCCACAGGCCGCGGGCGACGAGTCCGAGGCCGGCGCCGTACACGATGAAGAAGCCGGTGGTGGTCAGACCGAGCACCAACCGGGACCCGTGGATCGTGAAGGCTTCGGCAATTCCCAGAACGATGAGCGCGAGCCCTTCCACAGCGACCACTGCCGCGGCTAGCTTGAGCGGTCTCGGGACTGCGGCAACTGGGGAGTCGGTCGGCACTTCGCCAGCTTAGTGCCACAGGGTCCCGGGGCCTTTCGGGTACGTCCGACCTGTGCGCACCCGATGCGGTGCGCGGTCGCCCCGGCCCCACAGGGTTTTGAGGTTGTGCGTAACCAAAGAGTGGTTGGAACGGTTACCTGCAGTGAACGGGTGCTCGCAGATGGATCTCCTCGTCCGATAACCGGATAAAGAGAACCGCTGAGTGCCGGTTCGGAGTGTTAAGGAAGTGTTGTGATCTGATCGACAACTCCAGAACCCTTGTTTCACAACACTGAGATTGGGAACATGGAGTCGTTCGTGAACGCGTTCACAACACAGGCCACGAAGAGTGTTGAGATCCGCAGTTCGCACGCCAGCACCCCCGCCGTGCGAGACGAACCACGTGTAGCAGCACCGCTGATCGGGCACAGACCTACCCGTCAGCATACGTCAACTACTGAGAGAGATGGGATCCGCCATGGATTGGCGCCACCGGGCCGTATGCCTCGACGAGGACCCGGAACTGTTCTTCCCCATCGGCAACACCGGGCCCGCGATCATGCAGATCGAGGAGGCCAAGCAGGTGTGCCGACGCTGCGACGTACGCGAGCAGTGCCTCGCCTGGGCACTGGAAGCCGGCCAGGACCACGGTGTCTGGGGCGGCCTGAGCGAGGACGAGCGCCGCGCTCTGAAGCGCCGCAACGCCCGCCAGCGCATCCGTACCGCCTGAGCTAGCTAGTCCTCTCGAGGCCCCGCGGAGTGTCCGCGGGGCCTTTGTGTTTGCCCTGCTCCTCGACTACTCCTTGACAGGGATGTCGAGGGTGACTTGGGTACCGGAGCGCCCGTCGTGACGGTTGCCGAAGGCCAGGGTCCCGTCCAGCTCGCCGATCACCAGCGTGCGGACGATCGACAGCCCCAAGTTCCCGGACAGTTCGGTGTCGAAGTTCGTCGGCAACCCCTTGCCGTCGTCGATCACGTCGATGCGCAGCCGGCCCACCGACCGCTCGGCGATCAGCTCGATGGTCCCGCTGGCCTCGCCGCCGTCGCGGGTGCCGAACGCGTGCTCCACCGAGTTCTGCATCAGCTCGGTCAGCACCATCGCGAGCGGAGTCGCGACTTCGGAGTCCAGTACGCCGAACGTCCCGGTGCGCCGCGTCTCCACCGAGGTCGCGACCGTCGACACGTCCGCGACCATCGCGCTCACCCGGTCGGCCACGTCGTCGAAGTCCACGTGCTCGTCGAACGACTCCGACAGCGTCTCGTGCACGATCGCGATCGACCCGACGCGGCGGACCGCCTCGGCCAGCGCGGCCTGTCCTTCGCCGACCGTGATCCTTCGGGCCTGCATCCGGAGTAACGCGGCGACCGTCTGCAAGTTGTTCTTGACGCGATGATGAATCTCCCGGATGGTCGCCTCCTTGGTGACCAGCTCCCGTTCCCGGCTGCGCAGCTCTGTGACGTCGCGGAGCAGGATCAGTGCCCCGACGTGCGCGCCGTCCGCACGCAGCGGGATCGCCCGCAGGAACAGGGTCGCGTCGGAGTTCTCGATCTCGATCTCCTGGGCGGCCCGCCCGGTCACCACGGACGCGAGCACGTCGTCGACCTTGTGCCCGGAATGCAGCAGGTCGGCGGTGACGTCCTTCAAGCGGCTGCCGACCAGATCGGTGACCAGACCCATTCGCCGGTACGCCGACAACGCATTCGGGCTCGCGAACGTCACCATTCCGTGCCGATCGACCCGGATGCAGCCGTCGCCGACCCGCGGAGTGGTGGACAGCAGGCGTTCCCCGCCGTACGGGAAGATGCCGTCGGTGATCATCCGGGCCAGGTCGGTCGCGCTCTGCAGGTACGCGATCTCCAGCCGGGACGGTGTCCGGACGCCGAGCAGGTTGGTGTTCCGCGCGATCACCGCGATCACGCGGGAGCCTCGGCGTACCGGGATCGTCTCGACCCGGACGGGTACGTCGTCGCGCCACTCCGGGTCGCCCTCGCGGCAGATCCGGCCGCCGTCGTACGCCTGGTCCAGCAGGTGCCGGCGGCCGCGCGGGATGAAGCTGCCGACGATATCGTCCAGGTACGCCGTCGGGCCGGTCGTCGGCCGCATCTGCGCACCGGCCCAGAACCCGAGCCCCTCGGTGTCCGGGAGCCACAGGACGAGGTCGGCGAACGACAGGTCGGCCAGCATCTGCCAGTCCGAGACGAGCAGTTGCAAGCGGTCCAGGTCGGCCTGGTCGAGCGTGGTGTGGTTGCGCGCCACATCGGTCAAAGACGGCACCCTCCGATGCTACCGACGAGCTTGTACCAGCCCGTCTGCTGGTCCGCTCGACAAGTCGGTGCCCGAAGGTGTTGATTGAGCAGGGACCAGCAGGTGATGGTCCCGGACGACGTGAAAGGATGCCTCGGGTGGAGTCGACGTACTGGCAGGACGTGATGGCCGCGGACTACGCGGTACCGCACGACCGTACGCTGACCGAACTCACCGAGGAGCTCGTCCGTGGGCTCGCCAGCACCAACCCGCAGGTCCGGGACGCGCTCGCCTACCCGACGCTCGCCACCTGGCTGGAGCGCGGGGTGTACGACGACCTGCTGCCGGGCTTCGGCGACGGTCTGTGCGCCGGGCTGAACTACGGTCTCGGTGAGGACGGCACGGACACGGTCTTCCGTCGCTCGTTCACCGCGCTGACGCTCGCGGAGGTGATCCACCGCGACAACGCCGAATTCCTGGTGCACGACGAGGTGGTGATGCGCTGGGGCGACCGGCTGGCGACCTGGCTGCTGCGCGAACGCGACCTGCGCGGGTACGTCGCCGACTGCGGCTGGGCGCACGCGGTGGCGCACGGCGCGGACGCGATCGGGGCGCTGGCGAGGTCCCGGCACTGCGACGCCGGGGTGCTGCGCGCACTGCTCGACGTCCTCGCGGACCGGATCGTCAAGGACACGCCGTACCGCTGGGTGCACGAGGAACACGACCGCGTCGCGCACGCCGTGATGACGATCCTGCACCGGAACATGCTCACCAGTGACGAGCTCGAGCGTTGGCTGAAACCGATCGCGGCGACCGCCGGCCAGCAGCCGCTGATGCACGAGACGCTGCCGGAGTGGCCGTCGCCGCCGGTGTTCAACGCCCGCGGTGTCCTGCACGTCCTGCTCAGCCAGCTCGCGATCGGCGTGAAGGGCTTCCCGATCCCCGGCGACGACGAGCTCTTCGGCCGCCCGATCGAGGCCCGCGCCGACCTGCTGCTGATGCTCACCGAAGCGGTCCAGGCCTCCCAGCCGTACATCTACCGCCCGGCGACCACCACCTCCTAAGGAAGCAACGCCACTGTCGCCACGACGGCCCGGTGGTCGGTCCCCTGGACCGGGTACGTCGTGAACCGTCCCGGCTCGAACCGGCGCGAGACCACCACGTGGTCGATCTGCGTCCGCAGGACCACCGGCTGGTCGGCCGGCCAGGTGCCCTGCAGTCCGTCGCCGACGGACGGGCCGACGCTGCGGCAGTAACCGCCGAGCGCCTGCCGGAAGTCCGCGTGGTCGACGGTCGCGTTGAAGTCGCCCGCGACCACCGTCGGCGGCTCCTCCGTGCACCACTGCCGGACCTTCTGCAGATCGTGCTTCCAGGTGGTGACGGCATCCGGCAGTGGCGGGTAACCGTGGTACGCGATCAGCCGGATCGCACCGAGGTTCCCACCCGTCACGACGATGTTCCCGAACGTCGTCCCGGGCTCCGAGGCGAACGTCACGTCGCCGAGCGCCGCCGAGACCAGCACACTCGTCGCACTCGGCGCCGCCCGGCTCGGCTGTACCGTGAACCCCTTGTACTGCTGGTCCTGCAGCTGCGCCCGGATCTCCTCACGGACGTCGACCTGTGCCTCAGGCAACGAAACCAGGTCCGGCTTGCGGTCCCGGATCACCTGCGCGACGTCCGCGGCATGCGCCCCGCCGCCCAGCACGTTGGCGACCATCACGGTCAGCACCCGGGACCCGGCCGGCGCTTGACGCGCGTGCGAGAACTGGCGCGGCACGGTGAGCGCCGTACCGACCAGGGCGAGGGCGGCCAGCAGCGTGGCGGCGATCCGCCAGCCGCGGCGGACCAGCATCAGCAACGCGAGCACCAGGAGCACGACCAGGCCCTGCGGGCGGAACGCGGCGAGCTGCGTGAACGGTGTCACCTCGTCCAGACCGAACAGTTCCGGATACAGCGGCACAGCAACGAAGACGAGGAGCAGGACGGACAGCACGACGCGCCGGACGAACCATGCGCGTTCGTTATCCATGATCAATCCTGAAGGTCTGGTCGCGTGTCCGGACGAACGGTAGCGTGCTCGGTTGCGCCTGCTGTGTCCCGAGGAGGTTTGCAGTGTCCCGATTGTCCGCGGTGAGACCCGCGTACTGGATCTCCGGAGTGCTCCTGGTGGTGGCGGTCGTCGTACCCCTGCTGGTGCCGACGTACGCCAAGAAGGACCCGCACCTGTGGGGTTTCCCGTTCTTCTACTGGTACCAACTGCTCTGGGTGCTGCTTTCGGCGGTCCTGGTCAGTATCAGTTATCGCCTCGTCCGCGCCGAGGAGCGCAAGCGGCGGGCGGCCCAGGGACTCGGTGACCCCGAGAAGGAGGACGGCCGGTGAACACCAAGGTCGACTGGGTGCAGCTCACCATCGTCGTGGTGATCTTCGCCGTCGTCACCGCGATGGGCTTCCTGGCGGCACGCTGGCGGAGCGCCGGCCACCTCGACAACCTCGACGAGTGGGGTCTGGGCGGTCGCGGGTTCGGCACGTTCGTGACCTGGTTCCTGCTCGGTGGCGACCTCTACACGGCGTACACGTTCATCGCCGTACCGGCCGCGATGTACGCGACCGGGGCGATCAGCGGCTTCTTCGCGGTGCCCTACACGATCGTCGCGTACCCGATCGTGTTCGTCTTCATGGCCCGGCTGTGGTCGGTCTCGCACCGGCACGGCTACGTCACCCCGGCCGACTTCGTCGGCGGGCGGTACGGCAGCAAGCTGCTCACGCTGGCGGTGGCGGTGACGGGCATCCTGGCCCTGATGCCGTACATCGCGCTGCAGCTGGTCGGTATGCAGGCGGTCTTCGAGACCATGGGCCTGGGCGGCAACAACACACTCGCCAAGGACCTGCCGCTGCTGATCGCGTTCGCGGTGCTCGCGGCGTACACCTACTCCTCCGGGCTGCGGGCCCCGGCGATGATCGCGTTCGTCAAGGACTTCCTGATCTACGTCGTGATCCTGGTCGCGATCTTCTACCTGCCGCACGTGCTCGGCGGCTGGGACGGGATCTTCAACGCGGCGCAGGAGAAGATGGCCAAGCCGAACCCGGTCACCGGGAAGCCCACCGGTGCGTTCATCCCGGGCGAGGCCGGCTACGTGTCCTACTGGACGCTGGGTCTGGGCTCCGCGATGGCGCTGTTCATGTACCCGCACTCGGTGACCGCAGTGCTGTCGACGAAGACGCGCAACGTCGTACGGCGGAACGCGGCGATCCTGCCGGCCTACTCACTGCTGCTCGGTCTGCTCGCCCTGCTCGGCTTCATGGCGATCAAGGCGAACGTCAACGTGAAGGGCCTGGACGGCCTGGCCAACCCGCAGCTGGCGATCCCGCGGCTGTTCGACCAGGAGTTCCCGTCCTGGTTCGCCGGCATCGCGTTCGCGGCGATCGCGGTCGGCGCGCTGGTGCCCGCGGCGATCATGTCGATCGCGGCGGCCAACCTGTTCACCCGCAACATCTATCGGGCCTTCATCAAGCCCGAGGCGACACCGTCCGAAGAAGCCAAGGTCTCCAAGCTCGCGTCCCTCCTGGTGAAGGTCGGCGCGCTGGTGTTCGTGCTCGGGATGGACAAGACGATCGCGCTGAACCTGCAGCTGCTGGGTGGTATCTGGATCCTGCAGACGTTCCCCGCGATCGTGGTCGGCCTGTACACACGCTGGTTCCACCGGTACGCGCTGCTCGGCGGCTGGGCCGTCGCGATGGTGTTCGGCACCATCTCGGCGTACAACGTGGTGAACCCGGCGACCAAGAAGCACTTCGGTGGGTCGCTGGCGAACATCCCGTTCACCAACACACCGGCGTACATCGCGCTGACGGCGTTCGTGCTGAACGTGCTGGTCGTGATCGTGCTGACGTTCGTGTTCCGGGCGCTCAAGGTGCCGGACGGCCAGGACACCACGCACCCGGCGGACTACACCGCCGACCGTGGCGACCCGGGGGTCGAGGACCTGCCGGAGATCGTCGACGAGGGCGGGGCGGCGACCGCCAAGTCCTGAGTCATCGAGTGGCGGCGGTCCGGAACACCCGGGCCGCCGTCACTTTTTGCTGTTAAGTCGACACGCTGCGGGATCAGCTTGCCCGGTTTCGGGCTGCTGATTCGGCAGAATCTCACCCGTGCTGCTGGTCCTCCTCGTCATGGTGCTCGCTGCCGGGGCGGCCCTCGCGACCGGCGGCCGTTTCGCGCACCTCGCCGACAACACGCTGACCGGCGTGCACTGGCTGGCCGCGGCCGCGATCGGGCAACTGCTCGGATCGCTCTTCGGCGGGACGGCGTACCCGGTCGGGCTGATCGGATCGGCGGTCTGCATCGCGGTGTTCCTGCGGATGAACCTCCGGCATCCGGGCGTCGGTCTGCTGGCGCTGGGGTTCTTCAGCAACGCGATCGTGGTGGCGCTGAACGGCGCGATGCCCGTCTCGGTGCAGGCGCTGACGCGCGCCGGGGTCGGCGACGCGTCGGTCACCGACCCGCGGCATGAGCTCGCCGGCGCCGCGACACGGCTCCGATGGCTCGGGGACGTCGTACCTGTCGCGCTTCCCGGTCTGGGGCAGGCGGTCAGCCCTGGCGACGTCCTGATCGCTGCGGGCGCCGGGCTCCTCCTGTACGCCGGAATGGGCGCCTCGGGGCGGGTCTCGAGCACCACAGCACCCGTCTGGGACGCCCTGGAGCCTTGCGCCGGCACCCCGGCCCTCCTGTCCCTGTCCCCCAAAGCCAGCCGCGAACTCTCCAGCCCGGAGCCCTCGGAAACTCCAGGACCAGTGGCTTCAGAAGCGGAAGCCGCGGCCGACGATCCGGCGGAGTGACTCGACGACGACCGGGTCGTACTCGGCGCCGATCCCCAGCCCGATCGATTCCATCGCCTTGTCCGGCGACTGCCCCGACCCTTCCCCCACCAGCTGTTCGTAGGCGAGGGCAACGTTCACGATCCCACTCTCCACCGGGATGTCGGAGTTGTTCGCCCGCCCGTGCCGGTACGGATCGTTGGAGTGCCGAACGATCTCCGCCACATGATCCAGCACCCCCGACCGCTCGATCACCGAAGCCCCGATCTCCGCCGCCCGCTGCCGCTCCTCCCGGGTCCGCAACAACGAGGCCCCACCCGGACTGGGATCCGCCAACGCCAGTTGCCCCACCCCCGACAACAAAGCCGCGTACTCCAACGCCTCCATACGGTTCGGCGTCAGCCCCAGATCATGCCCGATCGCCACCGCCAGCTGCGCGGTTCGCAGGTTCTGTCCAGGCGTGCTGAACCCCGCGATCTCGGTACTACGCGCCATCGACCGGACCGTCGTCCGATAGGTCCGCTGCGCCGCCGCGAACCGCCGAAACGCGAACTGCGTCAGCAACAACGGCACAACCACCAGCGGCACGGCCCACAACCCGACCAGCGACGTTCCCGCGGCGAGCATCACGCCGCTCAGCCCCATCGCGATGCCGATCCGGCCCATCACCACCAGTTCGTCACGCAAGGCGGCGGGAAAGGGCACGTTCAGCTGTTCCGTCGCCTGCCCGGCGCCGACCACCGCATCCACCAGACCGGCGGCGAGAACGCCGAGGACCATGGCACCGACCAGCGGTACGCCGTGGCGCCACGTGCCGTCCCAGTCCAGGTCGCTCGGGGTCACCGCCTCGAAGACGACCGCCGCGCACCAGACCGAGATGATTCTCCGGCTGGAGACCACCAGGTCCCAACGCAGGCCCGCGATCGCGCGTGGCACGATACCGGCGAGTGTGGCCAGCCAGGTGACCGCGATGACCTGCGCGAGTTCCGGTGACTCGCTCAGCGCCGGACCACGCAGCATCACGTAGGCGAGCGCGGCACTCGTCGCGATCGGCGCCCGGTTCTTGGTGCCGTCGACCCGGAACTGCACCATCTCACCGACAGCGATCAGCAGCCCGAAGACGGCCGCGAACGCCCACTCGGTGACGCCGTGCCGGACCGTGAGCAGCAGCCCGGCGACACCGACGACCGAGCCCACGCAGAGCGCAACCGCACCGCTGCCGAGCTTTCTCGGGTCGAGGCCCTCGTCGATCTGACTCATGTGGGACCCGCTGCGGAGCCTGATGCGCCACCGCCGCTGCCGAGGCTGAGGTCGTCATGATCGATCCCGACCCGGACCGTGCCGTCCGGTGCCGGCTGCTCCTTGCGCGCGGCCCTCCAGCCGTGTGTCTTGATGACCTCGATGAAGGCGTCGACCAAGTCGGGGTCGAAGTGCGTCGTCCGGTCCTTCTCCAGGATCGCCAGGGTCTCCTCGACGCTCCGGGCCGGGCGGTAGGACCGGGTCGAGGTCAGCGAGTCGAAGGCGTCGACGATGCCGATGATGCGGGCGAAGTACGGAATGTTCGTGCCGCTGAGGCCGGCCGGGTACCCGGTTCCGTCGTACTTCTCGTGGTGATGGAGGACCGCGGACTTCACTTCCTCGAGAAAGGGAATGTTCCCGATCAACTCGACACCGCGCGCGGGGTGCAACCGGATCGCGTCCATCTCGGAGTCGTCCAGCCGCCCCGGTTTCCGGATGATGCTCGTCGGTACGCCGACCTTGCCGACGTCATGCAACAGACCGGCGTACTCCAGCGCCTGCTGGCGGTGTTCCCGCAACTTCAGGAACCGGCCGAGCATGCCGACACCGTCACTGACCCGTTCCGAATGCCCACGGGTGTACAGGTCCTTGGTCTCGATGACCTGGATGAACGCCCGCATCGCCGCCGCCTGCGCACGGCGCTCCGCCTCGTCCTGGTTGAACGCCCACCGAGCGACGATCAGCGGCACCATGATCAACAGACCGGCGACGATCTGCAGACCACCGATCCAGACCACCGCCATGAGTACCCCCAGAAGCCCGTAACCGAGCATCGGCAGTGCGGTCGATCCGACGACGTCACTGAAGAAGAACAGGACGACCTTCGCGCCGCGCTCGAGGCCGAGCACGGCGGCCATCATCACGGCGTTCGTTGCCTGGTGCAGAAGTCCGGCGACCACGACCGCGACAACGGCCTGGGGTGCATGCGTCAGGACCGCGTCACCTGTCGGCCCGTTGAGGAGGGTGAAGCCCGCGGCGCCGGCAGCAGCGGGCAGGATCCACTGCGAACTGTTGTAGACGCGCTTCATCAGGGGAACGTCGCGCGGCTGCATCAGCGAGCCGACACCAGCAACGACCACAGCGGACGCGGGACCGCAGATCACGTACACCGACATGACCACGATCGTCGCGAGGCTGGCTCCACGAGCCGGGCCGTGCGGAAAGCGAAGTGTGCTGGCGGCAAGAGCCACCACACATAGTTGAACGGTTGCCGAAACGTCGTCGACCCTGCGCAGGGCGGTCACCCAGACCACCAACGCGAGGATCGCGACAGCTGTCACCAGCAGGCGTAGCGCCGAACGGTGCAGCGTCGTCGTCATCACACGCCTTCAGATCAGAGTCACCACTCCCAGACGGCCGTGCCCATGATAAATCACCTCCGATCAGCGGCGTAGTCTTGAACTCGCCGGGAGGCGGGTCCAGGGGGGCAGACAGCGCACTGCTGACTCGTCTGAATTCTGCTCAAGCGTGTCGCGCCGAAACACTGTAAACCCAACCGTGACCCGCCGGAGAACATGAGCAATCCGGCATGGTATGAGAGACTGTGACTCTTTGCAGTTGTTTCAAGGAGGCTTAGAAATGGGCAAGACCGGCCGCAAGCGCCGCGCACGCAAGAAGAAGGGCGCAAACCACGGCAAGCGCCCGAACGCCTGAACTCAGGCGGCTACTGACAGCGAGGACCCCGGAGAAATCCGGGGTCTTTGCGATTTGGTCACAGCTTTACGCCAGACCAGCAATACGAGAGGTTCGTATTCGGAGAGTCTCCGAGCGCACACCGAATGCAATACTTTCAAACGATCGTTGGGCTACTGCGCCCGCTTCGTCTGGTCCCGGCACCTTCATCAGCGCCTCCGGGCCCTCGCTGTGGATAACGACCACCGGCATCCCGCGGATCATCCTAGAGTTGGGCCCGGACGTTTCCGGTACTGACCGAATCCAGCCGGTCGAGGAGCGAGGAGGTGGTTCACCTGTCGACGCCGAGCCTGAGCGAACTCCTTCGCACCCTGCGCACGCGTGCCGGGCTCACCCAGGCCGCCCTCGCCGAGAAGGCAGGGCTCAGCGAGCAGGCGATCAGCGTGCTCGAGCGCGGTACCCGCAGCCGGCCGCGAATGGACACCGTTCGGTCGCTCACAAAAGCGCTTGATCTCACGGTTCCGGAGGCCGAGCAATTTCTCACCGTTGCCCGCGGCAAGCGACAGAACGCGAAGGATACCGCTGGGGGAACCAATGCACAGCCCTCTGCGGAGCGGTATCCCATGCCATGGCAGCTTCCGCCCGCAGCTCCGGACTTCACCGGTCGCGGTGCGCAGATGGACGCCATACTTTCCGTTCTGCGCACTCCGGCCGGGACCGAGAGCAGTGCTGTGGGTCTCGTGGCCGTGACCGGGATGGGCGGCATCGGCAAGACCACGCTCGCCGTCCAGGCCGCGCACAGCTTGGCCTCCAGCTATCCCGACGGGCATCTCTACCTGAATCTGCGCGGGTACGGTCCGGGCGATCCGATGAGTACCGCGGACGCGCAGCGGCACCTGCTCCGGTCGCTCGGCGTCGACGTCCAGATCATTCCGGACGATGTCGCGGAATCCACCGCGCTGTTGCGATCCCAGCTCGCCGGCCGCCGGGTCTTGATAGTTCTCGACAACGCCGCTGACACCGCGCAGGTGCTGCCGCTGCTTCCGGGCCGGGCCGGTTCGGCGGCGATCGTCACCAGTCGCGGGTCGCTGGTCGATCTGGCGGGGGCTCGGCAGATTCGTCTCGATGCCCTGTCGAAGAACGAATCGCTGGAGTTGCTCACCGAGGTGATCGGCTCGGCGCGGGTGGCCGCTGAGCCTGCCGCAACCGAGGTGCTGGCAACGTTCTCGGGCCGACTGCCACTGGCGGTGCGGCTCATCGGCGGCCGGCTCGCAGCCCGGCCGACCTGGCCGATTCAGCACTTCGTGGATCTCCTGCAGGACGAGGAGAGGCGGCTCGACAGCCTCGGGTCCGACGAAACCGGCGTCCGCGCGAGCATCGCCAGCTCCGTTCGATTTCTGGAGGCCAGTGAGCGCGACCTGGACCGCCGGGCCGCGCGAGCCCTGCCCGTGCTGAGCATTCCGGACGGATCGGACCTGCTGACCGACGTCGCTGCGTCGCTGCTCGAGATTCCACTCCGGCAGGCGGATGCGATCCTGGAGCGTCTCGTCGATCTGAATCTCCTGGATTCCGTTGCCCCGGCGCGCTATCGGTTCCACGACCTGATCCGCGCGTACGGGCGGGAGACCGCCGACCAGACGATGACCCAGGACGAACGCGACCAGGTCCTTGCCCGCGGCCTCGAGTTCTACGTCGCGGCCGGTTGGGCCAGCCAGTCGCTCACGCACTCGACGAGCCCACGGCTGCCGTTGGCAACCGTCCGTGACGCCAACGTCCCGAAGTTCCGCAACCGGGAACAGGCTTTGCGCTGGCTGGACGCCGAGCAGCGGAACCTGATGGATCGCTTCCGGCAGGCCCAACGCTTGTCCCTGGCCGGGTCCAGGCTGCTCCCGGAGCTGGCGCTCGCGTTGTTCGGGTACCACGAATCGCGACGCCGGTGGCTCGAGATGCGAGAGCTCGGCGAGGGTGCGATCCAGCTCGCCGAGCAGCACGGCCTCAAGCAGGCCGCTGCCTGGCTTCAGCACGACCGGGCGATCCCGCATGCGGAGAACGGCGATGCGGCCGGCGCGGTGGAGTGGATCGTCGGAGCGCTCGCGATGTTCGGCGAGATCGGCGACCTGTTCGGCCAGGCCCGTTGCTGCTCGTCACTGGCGTACTTGCTCGGCCTGCTCGGACGGATCGACGAGGCCCTGGAGTACGGCCGCGAAGCGTTGGAGCTGAGCCGCAGGATCGGCGACGCAACGCTCGAAGGCGTATCCCTGACGGCCCTCGGAAGCCTTTACGACCGGGCCGGTGATTTCCGGCGGGCCGACGAGGCATTCGACGCCGGAATCGCCTTGGCCGAGCGCGCCGGCGATTCCCGTTCCGCCTTCAAGCGCTACCTCAACGCGGGCTTCGCCCACCTGCAGGCCGGGCGCTACCAGGAAGCCGTGGTCCTGGGCCGAAAAGGTCAGCGGATCGCCGAGCGGACCGGCGACGTGGTCTTCCGCGGCGAGAGCCACCACCTGCTGCTGGCGGCGCACGCGATCCAGGGCGACTACGACACGGCGCGTGCCCATATCGAGGCGGGGTTGCCGCTGGCGCAGGCTTCCCGGGACGCGCTTCGGGAAGGTCGGCTGTACCTCGAGCTCGCGAGAATCGATGCCGTGCGCGCCGAGCGACTCCTGGCCATCGAACACGTCACCACCGCTATTGCGCTGCTGCACAAAACATCAGGTGTTCATGAAGCCGAAGCTCAAGGTCTCCTCGAACGACTTGAACGCGGAGAGCTTCCCGGCTATGTCCTCACCCCGCACCCGATCTGATCGGATGCGTCATTCAATCCGTGGTGGTGATGGTTGTTTCTACCTGGATTTGGGTGAGGCGGAGGAGGATTTTCTGGCGGAGGGCGTCGGGGGCGTGGTCGGAGCCGCAGGAGCGGTGGACCAGTTTCTTGACGCAGCGTTCCAGGTCGTACTCGTCCAGGCAGGGGGCGCACTCTTCGAGGTGCTGCCGGATCTCGTCGGAACTGGCGTCCTCGAGTTCGTTGTCGATGAAGACGTAGACCCGCTGCAGGATCTCTCCGCAGTCGACGTCGTGGGGCTCGCCGCAGCTCACGACTCCTCCTTCTGCGCGGTCGCGTCGTCGTCCGACGGCGCCGCGTCCGTACTCTCGTCCGAGGCGGGGATCAGGCCACGGTCCCGGGCGTAGTCGCCGAGCAGGTCCCGGAGCTGGCGCCGGCCGCGGTGCAACCGCGACATGACGGTGCCGACCGGGGTGCCCATGATCTCGGCGATCTCCTTGTAGGCGAAACCCTCGACATCAGCCAGGTACACGGCCAGCCGGAAGTCCTCCGGGATGGCCTGCAGGGCGGACTTGATGTCGGAGTCCGGCAGGTGCTCCAGCGCGACCGCCTCGGCCGACTTCAGCCCGCCGGGAGTGTGCGACTCGGCGGCGGTGAGCTGCCAGTCCTCGATCTCCTCGGTGGGTGACTGCGTCGGCTGACGCTGCCGCTTGCGGTATCCGTTGATGAACGTGTTCGTCAGGATCCGGTACAGCCACGCCTTCAGGTTGGTGCCCGGCGTGAACTGGTGGAAGGAGCTGTACGCCTTCGCGAACGTGTCCTGCACCAGGTCTTCGGCGTCCGACGGATTACGGGTCATCCGCATCGCCGCGGCGTACATCTGGTCCAGGAAAGGCAGTGCTTCGCGCTCGAACCGCGCGGTGCGCTGCTCGGGTGTCTCTGTCGTGGTGGGAGTCGGCATCGTGATCGAGAATACCGGTGACTTCCCAGTACTCCGCTCCGGAGCCACTCTCGTCGCCATCATGTTCGTCACAACACGCCCGGTCGCGGGAGCATTCCCCCGGTCGGCACCGTTATCCGGACACCTCGCGGATCACCCATTCGAACACCGCTTCGATCAGCAGGTCGTACGTCTCCTGCTGGTCGAGCTCGGCCCGCTTCGGCACCTTGAAGGAGTGGTCGGCGTCCGGCACCACGGCCATCTCGGTGAGCGGCGGGAACTCCTCGGGCGTCCCGAACGGATCCCGCTCCCCCTGCACCACGAGCGTCGGCAGCCCGACACCCTGCAGCTCGCCGACCCGCGATTTCTCCGGTTTCCCCGGCGCGTGCAGCGGAAAAGCCAGCGCCAGTACGCCGGAAGCTCCCAGCCCGCCCGCCGTTCGGCAGGCCACCCGGGCGCCGGCGCTGCGGCCACCGATCACCAGCGGCGTACGCACCCGGAGCTGCCCGATGATCGAGATCCAGGCCTCGTCGAGCACCTTCGGCGCGGGCGCGAGCTTGCGGCCGGCCCGCCGCCAGGGCTGCTCGATCAGGAACACGTTGATGTCCTGCTTCGGCAACCGCGCCGCCAGCGCGGCCAGGTCACCGGACTCGATCCCGGCGCCGGCCCCATGACCGAGAGCCAGCGTCGCCACCGGCCGGCGGGCCCGGTGCGCCACGATCCGGGCCTCCCCGTGCGGCGTCCCCACAATCCGTTCGTCGGTCACCCGCCCCATCCTGTCATCACCCATCCCCCCATCCGCACCAAACCACGCTGCGCCGCCCCGCCTCTCCTCCCCACCCCCGTGTAAGCGGCCGGCGCTCAACCCTCCCGACCGTTTGAGGGGCCGACCCCTCACACGGTGGGGTGCGGAGCCGGAATTTGCGTCCGCATCCCACCACCTGAGGGGCCGACCCCTCAAACGTTCCCGCCGTGACAGGGACGAGGCAGCGCGAACGTGGAGGCGGCGCGGGGCCGGGGGCCGCGCGGGCAAGGACGGCGCGGGGCCGGGGGCCGCGCAGGGAAGGACGGCGCGGGGCCGGGGGCCGCGCGGGGAAGGACGGCGCGAAGCGGGGCCCGCGGGGTGGACTGGGCCAATCGTTGGAGGGGCCGGCTCCTCACTGCGTGGGGTGCGGAAGCGAATTTGACCTCCGCATCCCACCCGCTCAGGGGCCGGCCCCTCACTGCGTGGGGTGCGGAAGCGAATTTGACCTCCGCGCCCCACTCGCTCAGGGGCCGGCCCCTCAAACGGCGTGGGGTCGGCGCGGCGGGGGCGGGGCGGGGGCGGGGGTGGGGGTGGGGGTAGGTGAGGGGGTTAGAAGAGGGTGGTTGGGGTGTCTACCGGGTCCTCGCCGTCCGGGGGGAGCGGGTCGAGGAGGTGTGGGCCGTTGTTCTTCACCGAGCTGACGGCCTTCGACACCGCGTACGCCTCGAGGCGGCCCGGGGCGGCGGGGACCAGCAGGTCGAGGAGGTCGTCGGTGTTCGACGAGAGTGGGTCGAGCCAGGCGTCGTACCGCTCGCGCTCGACCAGGAGCGGCATCCGGTCGTGGATCCGGCCGAGGTCGTCGGTGGAC
This sequence comes from Kribbella sp. NPDC004875, assembly GCF_042873375.1. NCBI lineage: Bacteria > Bacillati > Actinomycetota > Actinomycetes > Propionibacteriales > Kribbellaceae > Kribbella > Kribbella sp. NPDC004875. The sequence continues at coordinate 669,255 of NZ_JBIALI010000005.1, read as the reverse complement.
GAGGTGGTGAGGATCGTGCAGGTCCACAGCCAGGCGTCGTCGGACTCGGCGTCCTCGACGGTACGGTCGCGCCAGATCTCGTACAGCCCGGCCATCGCCAGGACACTGCCGTCCGGCGGGTGGATGAAGTACGGCTGCTTGACCGGCTTGCCGTTCTTCTTCTCCTCGGCGGTGTACCACTCGTAGTACCCGTCGGCGGGCAGGATGCAGCGCCGGGTCTGGAAGGCCTTCTTGAAGGCGGGCTTCTCCGCGACGGTTTCCATCCTGGCGTTGATCAGCCGGTTGCCGATCGAGGTGTCCTTGGCCCAGGACGGCACCAGCCCCCACTTGACCGTGGTGAGCTTGCGGATCGTCGCGTCCGGTACGTCGCGATCCTTCCGCTCGACCACCGCGACGACCTGGTTGGTGGGCGCGACGTTGTAGTTCTCGCCGAGCTCCTCGACCGACTCGCGGACGTTGCCCGCCTCGATCTCGAACTCCGCGACGAGGTCGGACGGGTTCCGGCTGGAGGCATACCTACCGCACATGACGCCAGCCTAGACACCCGCACCGACAAGCAGCGGCGCACTTCCATAACCGCATCTATATAGACAGAGCTATACTTATGCCATGACCCCACGCAGTTCCGCGGTCGGCGAGGTGCTCTTCGGCCTGGCCGCCGTGGCGATCCGCAAGCGGCCGCGCACGCTGAGCCTGACCGCGACCTCGGTGCTGTCCACCCTGGAGCGGACCGGGCCGCGCCGGCTGACGGACCTGGCCGTCAGCGAGGAGGTCACCCAGCCGTCGATGACGGCGCTGGTCAAGCAACTCGCGGACCTCGGCCTCGCCGAGCGGCGCCGGGACCCCGCCGACGCCCGGGTGGTGCTGGTCGCGGTCACCGCGGCCGGGAGCCGGCAGCTGCGCGAGATCCGCAACGCCGGCGCCTCCACGCTGACCGGCCTGATCGACAAACTCGACGACCAGGACGCGGGCGCGCTCGACGCGGCGCTGCCGGCTCTCCTGCGTCTGATGGAGCTCGCGGGCGAGAGCCAGGACGAGCGCACTCCCGCACCGAAGAGGTGACCAGATGAACTACGACGCCGAAGAACGACGCGCCCGGATCTCGGCGGCGCGCGCCATCGGTACGCCGGCCATCGTCGTCGGGATCGACGGGTCGGACACCAGCTGGGACGCCTACGCCTGGGCCGCCGGCGAAGCGCTGCGCACCAACGGGCAGCTCGTCGCGGTGCACGTGATGCCGTACGCCGAGCCCGCCGCGCTCGGCGTCCCGTACGGGTACGCCGCCGCGCACAGTGCGCGGCAGGAGTTCGCCGCGGAGATCGAGGCCGAAGCGGTACGCCGGGCCGCCGAGGTCGGCGTACCGGTCAGCTTCGTCGGGGAGTACGGCGACGCGCTCGGTGCCCTCGCCGACATCGCCCGCTCGGTCGACGCGCATCTCGTCGTGGTCGGCCGCTCCGCGAAGCGCTGGCACCGCCTGACCGGTTCGCTCGGCCACCGCCTGACCTGCCGCAAGGACGCACCCGTCGTCGTGGTCGTCCCCTGATCCCCGGCCGCCGACAAAGAGCAGACAACGAGCAGACAAAGGCAAGCGGCGGCGGATCGCCCACCCCGTGTTAGGCGATCCGCCGCCGGACTGATGCGCCCGGCCGCCCCCCTGTTGGCGTCCGGACGCAGGTCTCAGGGTCTGGTCAGCTCGTCGAGCAGCCGGCCTGCCATCGCGTCACTGCCGGGCAGGCCTTCGATCCAGATCCGGGCCAGCTGGGGTACGTCGGTGTCCAGCCGCCACTGCGTGATCAGGGCTCGTACCGTCGCGACCTGCTCCGGCAGGTTCGGCTCGCGGCCGACGAGCGCCGCCGCGCGGTGTGAGCCGACGCGGCCCAGTACGTCACCGCCGCAGAAGACGATCCGCAGGCATTCCGCGACGTCGACGAGGCGGAGTTCGCGCTCGAACGGCGACGTGCCCGCGGGATTGAGCGGTTCGACAACCACCAGTGCATGGGTTTGCGGTACGGAAGTTCCACGGAACTCCGCCTCTCGGTAGAGCTCGCCGAGGCGGGACCGCAGGTGCGCCAGGCTGGACAGCCCGGTCAGCGGGTCCTCGCAGGACAGCGAGTGCAGGTAGACGAGCGAGGCCTCGGCCCAGCTGGAACTGAGTGCGCGTACCGCATCGAAAGCCGGCTCGCCCCCGGCGATCGAGCGGTACAACGCACTCAGCCCATCAAGTGCCTCCACCAGCGAGACGCCGTCCGTCGCCAGGCGACGTCCGACCTCGTCCGATGCAGGCACGACATCGGCTCCGTCCCGCAGCGCCTCGGCGATCGCGAGATAGGCGCTGTGGTCGGTGCCAGCTGTGCCGTGCGGCTCCCTCCGGCCGCGCGGTTGCTCGATTGGGTCCTGGGCGGACTCGGACGACGCTTCCGGCCGGATCCGGGCGGGCGACCCCGCCAGGTTCAGGGACTTGGCCGGACGCAGGTCGAACCGTCTGCGGATGTCCGCGAACAGCGACATGGCCCTCCTCGAATAGCCCCGTCAGTCTCCCGACCGGGCGGCCGGAAGCGTCGTACGCCGATGAGACAGAGCCGGTGACGCTTCATGACGCGGATTCGCAGAACTTTTTTTCGCGTAACTTCGGGGCTGGTGTTCTCGTCAGGAAAGCGGCACAGTTCCGCGTCAGGAAAGATGCGCTCGGCCGTCACATCTGGGAGCCTTGTCCTCGGCAACTAAGTGACGGACCGTCACTTTGCCGAACAGAGAGTTGTCACTCAGCCCACGGGGGAGATGGATGGAGACGCCGGAAGGCCTGCCGGACGGACCGAGCGACGCCGAACTGATCGCGCGGGTCCGCAACGGCGACCTGGAGGCGTACGGCGAGCTCTATGCGCGGCACCACCACGCCGCCGAGCGGATGGCCCGCCAACTGGTCCCGGCCAACGACGCCGACGACCTCGCCAGTGACGCGTTCGCGAAGGTCCTGGACGCGCTGCGGGCCGGCGGCGGTCCCGACATCTCGTTCCGCGCCTATCTCCTGACGACCGTACGGCGGGTGCACGTCGACCGGATCCGCGCCGGGAAGAAGGTGCAGTCCACCGACGACATCGCGGCGTACGAGCGGGAGCCGGAGAGCTTCGACGACCCGACCGTCACCGGCTTCGAGAGCGGTGCGGCGGCGAAGGCGTTCGCGAGTCTGCCCGAGCGCTGGCAGGCGGTGCTCTGGCACACCGAGGTCGAGGGTGAGAAGCCGGCCGCGATCGCTCCCCTGCTCGGCCTGACCGCGAACGGCGTGTCCGCGCTCGCCTACCGCGCCCGTGAGGGACTGCGGCAGGCGTACCTGCAGCAGCACCTGGCCGATGTCGCCGGCGACCGCTGCCGCTGGACGACCGAGCGCCTCGGTGCGTACGTCCGCGGCGGCCTGACCAAACGGGAGAACCGCAACGTCCGCGAGCACCTGGACGACTGCGCGAAGTGCACCGCGGTCTATCTGGAGCTCGTCGAGGTCAACAGCGCACTGCCGGCGCTGCTCGCCCCTGCCCTCCTGGGTACGGCGGGCCTCGGCTACCTGGCCGCTGCCTCGGGCGCCAAGATCGGCCTGGTCGGCTTCTTCGTCACGGGCTGGAAGAAGGTCACCGAGAACGGCACCCGGACCGCCGTCGCCGGCGGTGCCGTGGTGGTCGTCGCCATCGCCGCCGCGCTCGCCGCGATGGCGCTGACCGGCAACGACACTCCCCCGGCCGCGATCGACAAGCCGCCCGCGCAGCAGCCGACCCAGCCGCCGGCGCAGAAGCCCACGCAGCCGCCCGCCAAGCCGCCAACGGTGAAGCCCCCGGTCAAGCCGCCGGCGTCGCAGCCGACGAAGCCGCCGACGACTGCGCCCACGACTGCGCCGACCACCGCGCCGACGCAGCCGAGCGCGACGCCGACGCCGACCGCGACCACGTCGGTCCCGGCCACGCCGCCGCCGAGCAAGCCGACCCCGCCGAAGCCGACCCCGACCACACCGATCCGCTACCCCGGCATGGTGACGATCAGCATCCCGGCAGGCGGCGGTTCCCCGGCCTTTGACGGCAGCCCGACCGTCCAGACCAGGTCGGAGTCCGGCGCCGGGGTCCGGTTCGTGATCACGATCAAACCCCCGGCCGGCAACACGAACCCGGTGCAGATCACCTTCAAGTACGGCGCCGAGCTGACCTGGCCGATCACCAGCAACCCGCCCGGCTGGACCTGCAGCGAGGCGACCGCGACCTGTACGGCGTCCTCCGCAGCGAAGCCCGAGCCGATCGCGGTGACCTTCGACGCGCCGACCGGCGGCTCGGTCAGCGACCGCACCTTCATGGTCGACGCCAAGACCGGCCGCCTGTACGACTACGCCTCGCGCACCCTGGACGCCGCGCGGAGCACCGACGAGAACCTGCTGAAGATCGTCGACGGCAAGGCGGACCCGGATGTCCACCACCGGATCATCACCGTTGCCCCGCGCACCGGTCGGTCCAAGGTGACACTGAAGCTCAGCTACGGCTCGGCGCTGGAGTGGCCGATCGCGGCCAAGCCGGCCGGCTGGACGTGCTCCCGCAAGACCGCGACGTGTACGGCGGCGAACCCGGACAAGCCGGCCCAGTTGCCGGCCGACTTCGACGTACCCGACGACTCGTCGGTGGCGGCGCGGACGTTCACGGTGGCGGCGACGGCGGACCTGGTCAGCGACACCGACTCCGAGGTGCTGGCGCCGGTCCAGGACGACGAGTCGCTGCTGCAGATCCTGACGCCGACACCGCACGACGACCCGAACCCCTTCGTCTACAACCGGTTCCTGAAGGTCAACGGCGCGCAGGGCCGCAAGGTGACCTTGGACATCTCGTGGGGACGCAACCTGGTGTTCCTGCCGTCGTTCGACTTCGGCTGGACCTGTGAGCGGGCCAGCGACGTTCGGCGGGCGACCTGCTGGACGAACAGCTACAAGAAGCCGCTGAACTCGGAGTGGAATGCCTGGCCGCTCGGCAACGGGTCGAACAACGCGTTCTCCGTGCACGCCCGGGTCGGCGGGCGCCAGGACACCGACAGTGTGCAGATCCCGCCGTCGACGACGCGGCGGTGAAATGCGGTTGCCGGGTCCCCTATCCTGGTGATGTTCGCGCTGACGGAACCGAGTAGCGCCGTACACCACGTCCGAGAGAGCCGCCGGCAGCTGTGAAGGCGGCACGTGGAGCGGTGGCGAAGACACTCCCGAGCGACTGCAGTGCAAGAGGCCAGGCCCGTCGGGCCTGGTGAAGGTGTGGTGGCACCGCGAGATTCCCCTTCGCCCACACCTCCGGGGTTCGAGAAATGACCTGGAGGTGAAACAGCAATGCGCATTCTCAGCCATGAGATCCCCTCAGCAGTAGGCCAGTCCGTCACGGTGGCCGGCTGGGTGCACCGAAGACGTCGGCTCGCCGCCGTCAGTTTCCTGATCCTGCGGGACCGTTCCGGCCTGGCGCAGATCGTCGTCAAGGGCTCGCCGGAACAGCTCGACGAGCTGACCGAGGAGACCGTCGTCGAGGTGACCGGTACGGTCGCCGCGAACGCACAGGCTCCCGGTGGCGCCGAGATCGTCGACCCGGTGATCACGCCGCTGACCGAACCGGCCGCCACGCCGCCGATCGAGCTGTGGCGTCCGACCGTCGGCGCGGGGCTGCCCGTCGTCCTGGACAACGCACCGGTCGCGCTGCGGCATCCGATGGTGCGGGCCGGGTGGGAGATCGCCTCGGCCGCCATGTGCGGGTTCCGGGAGGCGCTGAGCAGTCAGGGCTTCACCGAGATCCAGACCCCGAAGATCGTCGGTACGGCGACCGAGTCCGGCGCCAACGTGTTCGCGCTGGACTACTTCGGCGAACCGGCTTATCTGGCGCAGTCGCCGCAGTTCTACAAGCAGCAGATGGTCGGCGTGTTCGAGCGGGTCTTCGAGGTCGGTCCGGTGTTCCGGGCCGAGCCGCACGACACCGTCCGGCACCTGGCCGAGTACGTGTCGCTGGACGCCGAGTTCGGGTTCGTCACGGACCATCGCGACGTGCTGGTGATGCTGCGGTCGGCGATCGCCGGGATGCTGTCGGCGGTCGGGGCACGGGCCGGCAGCGCGCTGGAACGGCTCGGCCTGGAGCTGCCGGAGATCCCGGTCGAGGTGCCCGTGCTGCACTTCAGTGAGGCGTTGAAGATCGCGGGCGCGGACCCGGACGAGCCGGACCTGGCACCCGCGGACGAACGGGCGATCGGCGAGTGGGCGCTTCGCGAGCACGGCAGCGACTTCGTCGCCGTCGAGGGCTACCCGATGGTGAAGCGGCCGTTCTACACGCATCCGCAGCCGTCGGACCCGCGCTGGTCGAACTCGTTCGACTTGCTGTTCCGCGGCATGGAGCTGGTCACCGGCGGGCAACGGTTGCACCGGTACTCCGACTATGTCGCGGCCCTCGAGGCGCGGGGCGAGTCGCCGGACGCACCGGCGTACAGCTCGTACCTGCAGGCGTTCAAGCACGGAATGCCGCCGCACGGCGGGTTCGCGATCGGCCTGGAGCGGTTCGTCGCCCGGCTGACCGGTGCGGAGAACATCCGCGAGGTCACGTTGTTCCCCCGCGACCTGCACCGCCTGACCCCCTGAGGACACTGTGACGGAGACCACCGCGTCGGTTGTCGCCGAGCTGAACGTTGCCCTGGGCACCAGCTATCGGCTCGTCCGGCAACTGACCGGTGGCCTGCAGACCACGGCGTACGAACTGACGGACGGCACCACCCGGGTGATCCTCAAGTGGAGCGAGGATCCCGGGTGGGCGCCGCGCGTCCGGCGAGCGGCCGGCCTCGTTCACCGGGCGCGCGCCGTCGGGTACCCGACACCTGCCTGGCTTGCAGTAGGTACGACGGCCTCCGGGGCGCCGTACGAGCTGCAGGAGTTCGTGACCGGCGCGCCCGCGCCTCTCGACAGGGAGCTCGCCCGGCAACTGATCGCGATCTGCGAACTGCAGCGGGACCTCGTCCCGGAAGCCGGTGTGAGCTGGTCGGGCTGGTCGCGCGGTGTCGTCTTCGAGGACTGGGACGGCGTCTGGCCCCGAGTGCGTGCGTACGGCGGTGCCACCGCAGAGCTGATGCGGCGGTTCGAGGTCCTGTGCGAGCCGTATCAAGGCGAGCAACTGCCGGAAGACGATCTGGTCCACGGTGACCTGAATGTCGGCAACCTGCTCGTCGACGACGGGCGGATCGCCGGGATCGTCGACATCGAGGCGGCCGGGTGTGGATCCCGTGCGTACGACCTGGTCACGCTGGCGATGTCAGCGGCACGGGACGGCGCCGCGACCGGCGTCGACGAGTTGTTCGTGGAGGCCGCGCTCCGAACGTGTGGCCGGGCCGCTGTCGCGGTGTGCGCGGCGGCGTCGTACGCGAGCTGCGCGGAGTTCGCGCACCAGCGCTCGACGTACTCGCTCAGCCGTGTGAACCACGGCGCCCGCCGCCTGCTAGAGCTGCTCGGCTAGCGGGGCCTGAGACAGGAAACGGTGCCCGGAGACGGGTTATTACCTGTCCCCGGGCACGGCTTCCGGTCTCAACCCACGGTGACTGGCACGGACTCGGTGGGCGCGGAGGGGTTGGCGACGTTGTCGGTGCTGATGGCGACAACCCGGTAGGCGCCGGCCGCGGGGCGCGAGCTCCAGGTCACCTGGTAGTTGGAGGCCGCACTGGTCGACGAACCGATCAGAGTCCCGTTGGCGCAGGTACCCGAGTAGCCGGCGCAGTAGTAGTACGCGACCGACTTCACGCCTGATCCGGAGTCCGAGGCCGGAGCTGTCAGCGTGCTGTTTCCGCTGACCAAGACAGTCACGGTGAAACTCGCCGACGTGACTGAGACACCGTTGGACGTTGACGCGATGAGGTTGACACCGAGCGCCGTCGAGCCGAACACCACGGAGGAGAAGGTCGCACGGCCGTTCGCGTCCGACGTCGCGGACAGGTTGATCCCACTCGGCGAGGAGGTCAGCGTGACCGGAGTGTTGGGCACGGGATTGCCGTACTGGTCCTGGACCTGCACCGTGATGGCCGGCGACAACGGGGTATTCACGAAGCCGTCGGCCGGCGCCTGGACGAACGCGAGCTTGCCGACCGCTCCTGCGGTCAGTGTGACCGCGTTGTCCGACTGCACCGCGTTCGTGTCGCTGGAGGTCGACAGCTTGAACGTGCTCGCCGGATAGGTCCCGCTCGGGGCGTTCGTGATACCGCGCAACGTGAGGGTGCCCTGGGTCTTGTTCGACAGCTTGCACCCTGCGCCCACCAGAGTGATCGTCACGACCGAGTTGCTGGTGCTCGCGGTCGCACTGCAGTTGCCGAACTCCGGCCCGAGAGTCACCGCAGGGCTCTGCGGCAGGCCGGTGAACGCGGCGTTGAAGGTGGCCGTGATCGTGCTGCCCGGGTTCAGTTGGCCGCCGGAGCCGTTGCTGGTCGTGAACTTGACGGTCCAGTCCGCGCTCGCGCCGCCCACGGCGGGCGACGGGCTGAAGCTGACGGCACTGACGCTGGTGGCGGCGGACGCCGGGCCGCCTCCGAAGAGGCCTGCGGCGAAGATGCCGACTCCGACCAGCACCGCGGCGGATGCTGCCGACAACGCACGTTTGAGATTCATCAGGAGAATCCGTTCACTTTCAGGGTGCCTGTGGTCGGCGGAGTGGCGTCGACGGTCACAGCGGTCGGCGCGCTCGGGGTGCTGAAGTTGCCGGCGGCATCGGTGGCCACGGCGACGATGCGGTAGCTGCCGTCCGTGGCGAACGGGGCCGCGGTGGTGAAGGCGAAACTGGTGGCCGTCGAGGATCCGATGGCTGTCCAGTTGGCTGCAGTGCAGGTGCCTGTTGCGCCGGTGCAGCGGTAATAGGTGACCGACGCGACGCCGGAGAGGTCGTCGGTGGCGGTGTCGGTCAAAGTGACGGCGGCGTTGCCTACGAAGGTGCCGTAGGTGAGTGATGCCGTGACGATCGGAGCAGCAGCCGTCGGTGCGGTTGCATCGTAGGTGACGGTGTTGTCGGTGGTAGTCGAGGCGGCATTGCCGGCGCCGCCGCTGTCGTGGACAGCGTTGGCCGGGATCGACACGGTGACGGCGCTGCTGCTCGCGAGACCGCTGACGGCGATGGTGTACGTCGGGCCGTTGCCGCTGACCGCGACCGTCGCGGACGCAGGTGAGACGGTGACTGCGGCGCTGGTGAAGTCGGTGACCGGCTCGCTGAAAACGGCGGTGAAGTTGAGGGGTGCTGTCCGGGCCGGGTCGGCCTGGCCGGCCGCTTGGTTGATCGTGACGGTCGGGCGGTCGTTGTACACGGTCACGTCAGCGCTCGACGCCGATGCGGTCCAACTGGCTGCGACGGCGGTGACAACGAAGCGGTACGTGCCGTCGGGGACACTGAGGCCGTTGCAGGACGTGGCGGTCGTCGTACTGCAGACAGCGGCGGTCGCACCGTCGCTGGTCCGTACGCGAGTCACGGTGTAGCCGGTGGCGCGGGCGGACGCGGTCCAGCTGACACTGGCCGTTCCAGCGCCCGCCGGTGCGGACACGGTGACCGGTGTCGGTGCGGCGAGTGTGCCGGTAGCGGCGGTTCCGGCACCGAAACCTGCGCCGGTCCAGAAGCCCCAGGCCGTGCCGGCGCCGGTCAGCGTCAGGACGACGAGTCCGAAGAGGAGCAGAGCGCGTCGAGTCATGTCAGCTCCCCTGCCCCGCGCCGGAGTACGCGAGGGTGACAGTGGCGCCCTTGCATCCGTCCTGGTTCACCGCGGTGTCGAGCATCGCGACCTGCGGTGCCGAGAAGCCCGAGACTGCGATGCTCCCGTTGGCCGGCACGGTCAGTGGATACGTTCCGGCGTACTGCGTGATGCGGTAGTCGCTCACGCCGCACGGGAGGTTGTGCGCGACGGCGTACGGCGTCCGCGTGACGGAGCTCAGGGCGACGGTCAGGTTCGTCACGGAGATCGGTTTCTTGTTCGGGTTGGTCAGCGTGAGATCGAGTGGTCGCGTGACTCCGGGCGCCAGCTGTCCGGTGAGGTTCCCGCTGATCGCGAACGCCCGGCCGCTGGTCTGGAGCACCAGAGTGACGTTCGCGTACGCCGAGCGCGTGGTGCCCGTGGTGTCTTTGCCGCCGGCCACCAGGGAGAGCGTGTAGGTGCCGTCGGTCGCACTGTCGGGTGTGGTGATCTGGACGTTCGCGGAGTTTCCATTGGCCGGGTTCGGTGTGAACGTGGCCGTTGCACCGGACGGCAGACCTCCGACGGTCGCGAACGTGACAGGTCCGGTGAGATTCGTCCGGGTCAACTGGACGGTGAACACCGCGATGCTGCCGGGTGCTTGCGTGACCGAGGCCGGTGCCGCGGTCATCGTCAACGCGCCGGAGAGCGGGGCGTTGACGGTCAGGCCGGCGTTGATGGTGTCGCTCACCTTGGTGCCGAGACCCTGCAGGGTGATGACGGCCGATCCGGTCGGTGTGGTCGCTGTGGTGCTGACGGTCAGTGTCGTGGTCGCCGTACCGCCGGACGTCAGGGTCACCGACACCGGGCTGTAGGACGCCGACGTACCGGACGGCAGCCCGGGGGCGCTGAACGTGATCGCGCCGGTGAAGCCTCCGGTGGAAGTCACGCTGACCGTGTACGTCGCCGACTGGCCGCGCGTCACCGACTGGCTGGTCGGTGACAGGCCGAGCGTGATGCCCGGCTTGGCCGGCTGGACCGCGTACGACAGGCCGGTGACGGCGAGCAGCAGGCACAGCCCGGCGACCAGGAACCTGATCATCCGGTACGGCGCTGTTCGCGTGCCTCGCATCTCCTGCTCACTCCCCCAAGACGTTGGTGCGTTCCCGGTCCGGACGGGGGTGCCCCGCCCGGACCTGGGAAACCGCGGCGACGAACTAGTTGCTGGCGTACGCGAGGTTGACCGTGGCGCCCTTGCAGGCGTCCTGGCTGGTCGCCTTGTTGTTGAACTTGATCGTCGCGCCGGTGAAGGTCTCGGTGGCGCCCGCGGCGAGGTCCTTGGCGATCGTCATGACCGGGGTGGCCAGCGTGTAGTCGGTGGCGTCGCAGGTGCCGGTCACGCCGTCGGCCTTGGTGACCGATGCGATGCTCACGGTCACGGTGTTGACGTACGCGCTGTTGGACGCGTTGTTCGTCACGGTGCCGGCGATGGTCTGCGCGGTGTCGCCCGGGAACATGTTCGTGATCGTGCTGGTCTGCGCGATCGCGAGGTTGCTCGCGCCGGCCGACGTCGTGGCGGAGCCGGCGCCGGTGCCGGTGGTGCTCCAGAAGGCGAAGGCAGTGCCGGTGCCGATGACCAGCGTGGCGGCGGTAGCGATGAGGATCTTCTTCTTGCGGTGCATGGCGGTTTCCCTTACCCCAGTGGCCCCGGTCGGGCCGTCCTCCGGAAGGTTGCCAGCAACGCTCGGGGTCCGTCTGTCGTCCGATCGGTCAGACCTTGTCGTCCGATCGGTGATAATCCTGAGCCGTGACCAACGAGATCGAGCAGTCCGTTCTGGCTGCCGTCGACAACGACCGGATCGTCGCCGACCTGCGGGACCTGGTGCGGATCCCGAGCATCGACGGGACCGCCGCCGAGAACGATGTCCAGGCATGGTGTGCGGCCCGGCTCGAGGGACTCGGGCTGGCGGTGGACCACTGGGAGCTCGACCTCCCGGCGTTGACCGCGGACCCGGAGTTCCCCGGCGCGGAGGTGGAGCGCGACGCAGCCTGGGGCTGTGTCGGCGTCCTCGGCGGTACGGCGACACCGGGGCTGATCCTCAACGGGCACGTGGATGTGGTGCCGGGTGACGCGTTCGACGCGCGGATCGAGCACGGCGTGATGTGGGGCCGCGGGACCTGCGACATGAAGGGCGGCGTCGCGGCCGTCCTCGGCGCGGTCGCGGCGATCGTTGCCGCGGGCGTCCCGTTGCGCAAGCCGCTCGCGGTGCACACGGTGATCGGCGAGGAGGACGGCGGCCTCGGGACGTTCGCGACCCTTCGCCGCGGTCATCGCGGTGAGGCGTGCCTGATCGCGGAGCCGACCGCCGGGACCGTGATCCCGGCGAACGCCGGCTCACTGACGTTCCGCCTGGAGGTGCCCGGTCTCGCGACGCACGGCTCGACGCGCAGCCGCGGCGTGAGCGCGATCGAGAAGTTCACCCACATCCAGACCGCGCTGCAGGAACTCGAGGCGGACCGCAACCGCGATCCGCACCCGCTCCTCGCCCACCTCGACCTCGCCAACCCGCTCTCCGTCGGCACCATCGCGTCCGGCGACTGGGCGAGCACCGTCCCCGACAACCTGATCGCCGAGGGCAGGTACGGCGTCCGCCTCGGTGAGCCGCTCGCGGCAGCACGAGCCGCCTTCGAGACGGCGATCGCCAACGCCTGCGCGAAGGACGACTGGCTGCGCGACCACCCGGTCGTGGTGACCTGGCCGGGTGGTGAGTTCGCGTCCGGCCTGCTCCCGGACGGCGACCCGCTGCTCGCCGACACCCTCCGAGCCGTGACCGACGCCGGCGGTACGACGCCCGCGGTGCTGGGCGCGCCGTACGGGTCGGATCTGCGCCAGTACGCCGCCGCGGACATCCCGACCGTGCAGTTCGGCCCGGGTGACGTCCGCTACGCACATGCCGCCGACGAGCACGTCGTACTCGACGACGTCCTCGCGGCGGCACGTGCCTACGCCCTGCTGGCCCTCAGGCGTTGTGCCTAGGCCGTGTCTGGCAATTCCGCGCCGTAGCGAGCAGGTGCTCGGTGCGGTGGCTCGGTGCGCGGGAGCGAAGGTCTCGATGCGGAGCATCGTGGCCTTTGCTCACGTGCAGCGAGGTGCCGTGCCGAGTGCCGCGCAGTAGGCGGGGAATTGCCAGACACGGCCTAGTCCTCCAGCGCCTGGTAGAGCGTGGTCCAGAAGTCGTTCATCAGGTGGATCGCGGACGGCACCGTCGCACCGACCTGGGTGAGCAGGACACCGGTGATCTTGTTGACCGGGTCCGCGTACGTCGACGTACCCGAGCCGCCGTCCCAGCCGAACTGACCGATCGGGGCGTAGTCGCCGCGGTACGTGCGGACCGCCATGCCGAAGCCCCAGCCGCCCTGCTGGCCCTGGCCGAACGAGATGTGCACGTTGTCGCGGGCAAGTGTCTCGCGGGCCGCCAGCTGCTCCGGCGTCAGGCTGTTGCTGGTCATCAGCTCGACGGCCGGCCGGGACAGGATCCGCTGCCGCTCGTGGACGCCGTTGTTCAGCAGCATCCGGAAGTAGGCGTGGTAGTCGTCGGCGGTGGAGTTCAAGCCGCCACCCCCACCCTGGAACGCCGGTGGGGTGCTGTGCCGGCCGCCCTCTGCCTCGTCCCAGATCTGGAACTCACCGGTCGCCGGGTCCGGCGCGTACAACGGAGGCAGCCGGTGGATCTGGTCGGCCGGCACCGAGAACCCGGTGTCCTTCATCCCGAGCGGCTCGAAGATCCGCTCCCGCAGGAACTGGTCGAACGACTGCCCGCTGACCCGGGAGACCAGCACGCCGAGCAGGTCGCTGCTGATCTGGTACTGCCAGCGCTCCCCCGGCTGGTACATCAGCGGCAGCGTGCCGAGGCGGCGCATCCACTCGTCCTGCTCCGGCATCGGCACCGGCAGGTTCGGCGTGATGCCCTGCTCGAACAGTGCGCCCATGATCGGCGTACCGATCATCGTCATGTCCATGCCGAGGCCGAACGTCGAGGTCAGGATGTCCCGGACGGTGATCGGGCGGCGGGCCGGCACGGTGTCGTCGACCGGGCTGTCGATCCGCTTCAGCACCTGCCGGTCGGCGAGCTCGGGCAGCCACTCCTCGACGGTGTCGTCCAGCCGCAGCTTGCACTCGTCGAGCAGCACCATCGCCGCCGACACCGAGACCGGCTTCGACGTCGACGCCATCCGGAAGATGGTGTCGCGCTGCATCGGCGCGCCGCCGTCGTGGCGCATGGTCCCATGCGCCTCGACGTGCGCCGCACCGTCGCCCCGGCTGACCAGCGCGACGACGCCGGGGATCTTCCCGGAGTCCACGGACCGGGCAAGTACGTCGTGCAGCCGGCTCAGCCCGGACTCGGTGAAACCGGACGGTGTGATTGCGCTGGTTGGCATGGTGATGGTTCTCCTTCTCCGGGTGGGGATGTGCGAGGTCAGAGGCTGCGGGCGACGATGTCGCCGACCGAGGTGGTCGCCTTGATGGCCAACTCGGCGCCGGCTCCGACGCTGTTCTTGAGCGAGTTGCTGATCCGGCCGGTCGCGGTGCCGGCGTCCAGCGAGGCCGAGACTCCGGCGGCCGCGCCGATCTCCACCTCTCCGGCGTCGGTGCGCAGTGTGACGTCGCCCTGCACGGCCTCGGCGATCCGGATGTCGCCCTTGCTGGTGCGGATCTGCGCCGGGCCGTTCAGCCGGGCGATGCTGACATCGCCGGCCGAGGTGGTGACCCGGGCGGTCGCGACGTCGTCGAGATCGATGTCGCCGTGCGAGCTCTCGACCGTGAAGTCGCCGAACCGGCCGACCGCCTTGAGGTCGGAGCTGGCGGTCTTCACCGTGACCTGGGAGCCGGCCGGCAGCTGGACCGTGACCGCGACGGAGCCCGTCGGCCCGAAGTACTGGTTCTTCGCGGTGACCGTGATCCGCAGGACACCGTCGGCGTACGAGACCTGCGCCTCCTCGGCGACTTTGACGTCACGGCTCTTCGCCGGGTCGGCCGGCCGCACCTCGACGGTGGTGTCGGTCCGGTCGGTGGCGACCAGCTCGATCGGGCCGGCCGGGAGGTCCAGGACTGCGGAGATCGGTGCGGGGGTGCTGAACGTCGTCATGGTGGTGCCTTTCGCTGTTTGCCGTTGTTGACGAGTACTACGATCCGAGGCCGCGCTGACACCGGGCCGCCGTCGCGCTGACACGGGTTCTGACACACGTACTGACACGGGTGCTGACACGGGGTTCAGCAGCCGAGGCGGTCGGCGATCACGGCCAGCACCCGGCCGAGATCCCGTGCCATCCGCGCCCGCAGGCCGAGCTCGGCGATGCCTGGTGCGAAGCCGGGATGGTGGGCGTCGACTCGATGCACGCGATGCGTCACCAGCGCGCCGGCAGGTGTGGCAGTCACCTCGTGTACGCCGGCGTACCAGCTCTGCACGGCCAGCGCGGTGCGGCCGACCTCGATCCGCACGGGCTCGACCTGACCGGCGAACTCGGCGCGGTAGCGGCCGGGACCGGGCCCGGCGACGACCGTCATCGCCCCGAGCCGGGCGGTCGACGCCCCCGCGAGGACCAGGAGGTTGTCGTCGCCGACCCGGCCCTCGCGGACCGCGAGCAGGAGCTCGGCGACCGCGTCGGTGGACGCCGGTACCGTCTCGTGGACCTCCCACTGGGCGGTTAGCGCGGCGAGCTCGGCGAGCAGCGACGTGTGCATACCGGAAGCCTCTTGGTCCCGGTGTCCCGGCACAATCCAGGGCGCGCCCGCCGGGACATGAGACAGGGCGCCGACCTGCGGTTTCATCGGGTTCGGCCGTGTGTCCCGGGACGGGACGGGACACCCTCAGGACGCGCGGTCGACGCCGTCCCGCGCCTGCGGAACGAGGTAGTCGAGGCCGTGCGTGCTGCTGACTTCCAAAGCTGTCCGGAAGACGCGTGCCGCACTGTCCCGGTCACCGGTGGCGAGGCACGCCTCGGCGTACGGGAGCAGGCAGCGCACCAGTCGGTGGCTCTCGCCCGCCCGCTCGAGGATCTCGACGGCCTCGGCCTGCCGGGAGGCCGCTTCCTCGGTCCGGCCGAGGTGCTGCAGCACCACCGCGACATCGGTGAGGCTAGCCGCCTCCAGGATCGCGTGACTGTTCGAACGGCTGACATCGACGGCCTGCTCGGAGAAGCCGAGCGCCGTTGGCAGGTCACCCAGCCCGAAGGCGGCCCGGCCGAGCACGTCCAGACACATCCGCTCCGTTTGCCGGTCGCCGGTCGGCCCGGTCGCGATCACGTCCGCCGCGAGCTCGCGCGCTTCGACGTACCGGCCGGCGCTCACCAAGGCCTGTGCGAGACCGCTGCGTAACCGGGCGTGGACGGCTTTCGCATCGGCGGGCAGGATCGCGGTCGCCCGTTCCAGAAGGTCGACGGCGTCGTCGGGCGCCAGCAGGTACTCACGGATCTCGCCGAGCTGCAGCAGTGCGAAGCCCTCGCTGACGGTGTCGCCCTCCGCGGCCATCAGTACCCGCGCGGCCTCCAGATCGGGGACCGCTTCGGCCAGCCGGCCCAGCCGGAGCAGCAGGGCACCCAGCAGGAACCGGTGCGAGGCGAGCACCCTGCGGTCACCGAGTCGTTCGGCACTGGGCAGGGTCGCCTCGAGCCCGCGACGCAACTCTGCCGAACCACCGCGCCGCGCGTAGGACATCGTGGCGAGCTGCCCGAGGCCTACCGCGGACGCGTCGATCCGCAGCCGTACGGCGAGCGCGAAGGTGGCCGTGACGTTGCTCTGCTCGACGTCCATCCAGTGCAGGACCCTTCCGTATTCGGACAGGTCGGGCAGTGCGGACGGCGGGTGGGACACGGTCACCGGCAGCGGGATCAGGATCTCGTTCAGCTTCTTCACGGCCAGCAGGCCGCTCAGGTAGTAGTCGCCGAGCCGGGTGATCGCCGGCACCGGGTCGGCGTCCGGATCGTCAGCGCGGGCAGCCTGCCGGAGGAGGTCGTGCATGCGGTAGCGACCCGCTGCCGGCTCCTGGACGAGGTGGACGTCCACCAGGTCCTCCAGCAGAGTCCGGGCGTTGGCGAGGGGGATCTCCGCCAGCGCGGCCGCGGCGTACGCGTCGATGTCCTCGCCCGGGACCAGACCGAGCAGCCGGAACATCCGGCGCTGTGCGGGGTCCAGCTGACGCAGTGACATCTCAAAGACGTCTGACACCGGCAACTCGCCTTCACGCAGTCGCTCGACCAGCGTGTCGAGCGTCCAGGCAGGCCGGTGCCGCAGTCGCGCCGCGGCGACCCGGATCGCAAGCGGCAGGTTCCCACAACGACGCAGTACTTCGTTGACGTCGCCAGGCCGCGTGCCGCCGACGGACCGGACGAACAACCGCGCAGCGTCTTCGGACGGGAGCACGTCCAGCGAGATCGGCAGTACGCCGTCCAGCTCGACCATCCGGCGCCGGCTCGTGATCACCACGAAGATCTGACCGGCACCGGGCAACAGGTCGCGCACGTGGGCGGCGTCCGTAGCGTTGTCGAGGACAACGATCGCCCGCCGCGTCGCCAGCTCCGACCGCCAGAGCGCTGCCCGTTCGGCGAGGCCCTCGGGGATCCGGCCGGGTGCCAGCCCCAGCGCGGTCAGCAGCACCCGGAGCGCCTCGACCGGTTCCACCCGCTCCCGGCCCGGAGTGAAACCGTGCAGGTCCAGGTACAGCTGCCCGTCCGGGAAGTCGGTGGTCAGCAGGTGTGCGGCATGCACGGCCAGCGCGGACTTCCCGACACCTGCCATACCGTCGATCGCCACCGCTGACATTGTCTGTGCGGCCGCCAGCAGGGCGTCCAGCTCAGCCTTCCGGCCGGTGAAGGCGGTGACGTCGTGCGGCAGGTCATTGCGTACCGGCGCGGCAGCCGACGGACCCGACTGCGCACCCTCCTTCGCCTGCTCCCACAACGGACGCAGTGGTCGCGGATCGCGACCAGCGGCTTTACAGAGCGCGACGATCGTCGGCCAGGGCGGAACGGCCTGACCGGAGAAGTACCGCGACAACGAGGAACTGCTGGTGTCGATGTCGCGAGCCAGATCGCGCAGGCTTCGACCGGTCAGATCGCGCAACTGCCGCAAGCGGTCAGCCAGTTCGTCCCGCACGCTCGCCCCTTCCCCAGAACCGCTGGCGATTGTAAAGGACGTTATGAAATCAGAAGCATGATGATCGACGACCGGCACCAGGCTGAAGACAGAGACCTACCAGATGAGTTGGTCCAGATGGTTATGGCCGGACAGCAGGCGGGCGATGCGGTACTGCGCCGCTTCGCGTAGGCCGGGCTGGGGGTGGTGTGCGTAGAGCGCGAGCTCCCCGTACATGTCGTAGAAGAGCAACCGTTCGCGCAGATGCTCGCGCTCGAACAACTCCGGATACGCGCCGTGCAGCCATCCGGGGACCTTCGTGAGTGTGGTCTCGTCAAGCCCTTGTTCGTCGGGTGTCGGTGGGTACTCCCGGGCCCTCGCGCACCAGCGCAGGATCGTGTCGAGCTCGACATCAGCCGGCTGGGCTACCGCCTCCGCGAAGTCGATCAGTCCGGTGACGCGTCCCTGGTCGACAATCACGTTGGATCCGTGCAGATCACCATGGACGAGGACGGGTTCGTCGGCGGCGAACAACACCAACCGCTCCTGGACCCAGTCAGTGACGTCGGTGAGCAGGCGCGAGTCGTGGCCGGGCAATCGCCGCGCATCCTCGACCAGCTGGAGCGCCACAGTCACCACAGGTGGATGAAACGCTGCCCACGGCTTCTTCCCGGCGATTGCGTGGGCCAGCCAAGGTGGCAGCAGGCCCGCCGGGACAGGTATCCGGTGCAGTGCACGCAACGCAGCGCCGAGGCTCTCGATCATTGCTTGGCGCGTGTGCGAGTCCGCCGCCGGCCACGCGTCGTACAGCGTTCGGCCGGGTAGGCGCTCGGAGACGTACCAGGGCCCGTCCGGGCCGTCGCCGTGGGCGACGTGCCGGGCGTGTGGGACCTCGCTGCCGGCGAGCAGGCTGACGACTGCAGCCTCGTGGCGATACGCGTCGCTATGCCGTTCGTCGGTATTCAGCCGTACGACGTATTCGTCGCCGACCCACGCGCGGCTGACCCAGCCTGCCTTGGGATGAAAGCGCCCGGTCGCCGGCAGACCAGCGGCCGCCAGCGTTCTCAGCAGGACCGGATCGGTAGCCGGCTCGTCGACGAAGCTGCGGGTCCGCATCAACCCATCGTCCTCGAACAGCTCGACTGACCAGCAAGGAGCCGCGCAAGCGCCGCGCGTCCGGCCGGGCCCCAGGCCGGTTTCCCGCCCGGTTTGCCGAGGTCCCCGTTGATCCCCATCGCGATCAGGAACATGGCCCGCTGCACGGCCCACCCGCGCGCTCGCCGTACCGTCGCCTCATCCACCGGGTAGCGCTCGAAGAACCGTTGCGCGCCGCCGTCCGGCAGCAGGATCCAGGCGGCCGCCAGATCGTTCGCCGGGTCGCCCGCGGACACCTCCTCGAAGTCGATGACGCCGGCCAGCGTGCCGTCGGCAACGACGACGTTGGCGGGGTGCAGGTCGCCGTGCAGCCAGACCGGCGCCCCCTCCCACGGCGGCGCCGCGACAGCGTCCTCCCAGATCGCGAGGACCTCGTCGAGCTGGTCGACATGCTCGTGGACGTCCGGGAATCCCAGGTCCGGCGGCAGCGTGCCGCGCTCGCTCACCGGAGCGTCGGCCGGCGCCTCGGTGTGCAGCGCCAGCAGGAAATCGGCCAGCAGATCGGCGGACTGCGCCGTACTGACCGGCATCCGGTCGGCGGGCTCGCCATGGACCCAGGTGGTGATCAGCCAGGTCTTCTGGAAGCGCTCCGACGGTACGCCGCGGCGCTGCGGGACCGGCACCGGCAGCGGAAGCCGGGCCGCGAGTTCAGGGACCCACCGGTGCTCCCGCTCGAGCAGCTCGACCGCCGGGTCGAAGCGCGGCATCCGGACCGCCAGGTCGTTGCCCAGCCGCCACATCTGGTTGCCCCAGCCGCCGATGACCTCCTTCAGCTCCAGCTCGGCGAGATCGGGGAACTGCTCTGCCATCAGGGTCCGCACGAGGTCCTGGTCCATGGAGCGTCAGACGCGTCACAGCAGGCCCAGGTTGGGAACAGTTTGGGAATAGGTCCAGCTAGGGGTCAGTTGCCGACAGTTATGCGTATTGATGTGTGGTCCGACGTCGTCTGCCCGTGGTGCTACATCGGGAAGCGCCGGCTCGAAGAGGCCCTGGAGGCCAGTGGTGACACCGCGGAGATCGTCTGGCACAGCTTCCAGCTCGATCCGTCGTCGACGAACGACGACCCGCGGGACCTGGCGACCCGGTTGGGCGAGAAGTACGGCCGTGGCCGCGAGTGGGGCCTGCAGGCCAACGCCCAGGTCACCGAGGTGGCGGCTGAGGTCGGCCTGGAGTACCACCTGGACCAGGCGAAGCCGGTCAACACCGTCGACGCACACCGGCTGCTGCACCTGGCCCGCGAGCTCGGCGAGGCCGGAGAGTTGCCGGCGGACACGCAGGGCCGCCTCAAGGAGCGTCTGCTCAAGGCCTACTTCACCGACGGCCTCCCGGTCGGTGACCACACCACGCTGACCGAGCTGGCGACCGAGGTCGGTCTGCCCGCCGATCGAGTACGTGAGGTCCTGAGCGGTACGGCGTACACGCAGGACGTCGAGGCGGACCAGGCGCAGGCACTGGCGTACGGCGCCAACGGCGTACCGTTCTTCGTCATCGACGAGAAGTACGGCGTCAGCGGCGCGCAGCCCGTGGAGGTCTTCGCCGAGGCACTGCGCCGGGCGAACGCGGACCGCAAGCCGGTGACCCTGATCACCGCCCCCGGCGCAACCACGGACGGTGACGCTGCCTGCGGACCGGACGGCTGCCCGATCTGATGATTTGCGTCAGCGGTGGGTACCGGACGTCGTACTGAACGTGGTGTATGAAGGAGGCATGACTGTCGTGCGCGCACTGGCCAGGCCGTTGCTGTCCGTCATTTTCGTCGTGCAGGGCGCGAACCAGATCCGTAACCCGGAGCCGCTGGTTCCCAAGGCGCAGCCGGTCACCGACCGGCTCGTCCCCGTCGTGAAGAAGGTCGCCCCGCCGCAGGTCGGCGAGCGGATCCCGGACACGACGGCCAACCTGGTCCGGCTGAACGGCGCGGCCCAGGTGGTCGGCGGTATCGCGCTGGCGACCGGCCGGGGCCGGCGTCTGGGCGCGGGTCTGCTGGCGGCTTCGCTGGTACCGACGACGCTCGCGGGCCACTCGTTCTGGCAGGAGAAGGACAAGGCGGTCCGGAAGCAGCAGCAGATCCAGTTCATGAAGAACCTGGGCATCCTCGGCGGTCTGCTGCTCGCCGCGGTCGACACCGAGGGCAAGCCGGGCGTCGCCTGGCGCGCCACCCACGGTGCGAAGGCGGCGAAGAAGGAGACCCGGCGCGGCACCAAGGCCGCGACGCGCGAGACCAAGCGCGCCGCGAAGGCCGCCCGGCGCGAGACCAAGCAGTTCGCCCGCGAGGCCAAGCAGGCCGCCCGACTCGCCAAGGCCGAACTGTCCTGAACTGACTCCTCGTTCCCGGACGGCTGAGACCTGTACCAGGCCGTCATGCCCTAGGCTCAGAGCCGAGATGACGAGCCTAGGGAGTGGTATGAGCGAGGATCAGGGCTGGCCGGCACCGCGGGTCGACGGAGCGGTCACCGGGACGGTCACGGTGCCCGGCTCGAAGTCGATCAGCAACCGCGCCCTCATCCTCGCCGCGCTCGCCGACGGCCCCTCGCAGCTGACCGGTCTGCTCGCGGCCCGCGACACCGCGCTGATGCGGTCCGCCCTGGTCTCGCTCGGCGTCGGCATCGCCGACAGCGGGACGACGGTCACGGTCACCCCCGGCTCGCTGAAGGGCCCGGCCGACGTCGACTGTGGCCTGGCCGGCACCGTGATGCGGTTCGTCCCGCCGGTCGCGGCGCTCGCCGACGGTGTGGTCGCGTTCGACGGCGACCCGTACGCGCGGGAGCGCCCGATGGGCGTCATCCTGGCCGCGCTGCGAGCGCTCGGCGTACAGATCGAGGACGGCGGCACCGGGCGGATGCCGTACACGGTGTCCGGGACCGGCGCGGTGCGGGGCGGCACGGTGACGCTGGACGCGTCCGGGTCGAGCCAGTTCGTGTCCGCGCTGCTGCTCGCCGGCGCCCGGTACGACGAGGGCGTCGACATCCGGCACGACGGGAAGCCGGTGCCCTCGCAGCCGCACCTGGACATGTCGGTCGCGATGCTGCGCGAGCGCGGCGTCCAGGTCGACGACGCGGAGCCGAACCGCTGGGTCGTTGCCCCCGGCCCCATTCGGGCACTGGACGCGGCGATCGAGCCGGACCTGTCGAACGCGGCGCCGTTCCTGGCCGCGGCCGTCATCACCGGCGGCTCCGTCACCGTGACCGGATGGCCGGCGCAGACCACGCAGCCAGGCGGTCAGCTGCCCGGGATCTTCACCCGTTTCGGCGCCGAGGTGACGCACACCGCCGAGGGACTCACGGTCCGCGGCACCGGCCGGATCGAGGGCTGCGACCTCGACCTCAGCGAGGTGGGTGAGCTGTCGCCGGTGATCGCCGCCGTCGCCGCGTTCGCCGACGGGCCGTCGTACCTGCGGGGAATCGCGCATCTGCGCTTCCACGAGACCGACCGGCTGGCCGCGCTGGAGACCGAGTTCAACGCGCTCGGTGGTGACGTGACGCAGCTCGAGGACGGTCTCGCGATCCGTCCGAAGCCCTTGCACGGCGGGCTTTTCCACACCTACGGCGACCACCGGATGGCGCACGCCGCCGCGGTCGTCGGCCTGCTCGTCGACGGCGTCGCGATCGAGAACATCGCCACCACGGCCAAGACACTGCCAGAATTCCCCGAACTCTGGACCGGGCTGAGCCGTGGGTGATGGTCCCGTGCCTACTGCGCGGCACTCGGCACGGCGCGGGACCATCACCCGCGGCTTGGCCGGCTGATGTCGCGGTACGACGAGGAGGCCAAGTTCGACCGGCCCAAGCGCCGCACCCGGCCACGGACCAAGGACCGCCCTTCGTACCACGACGCCGTCGAAGGCTTCGTGATCACCCGCGACCGCGGCCGCTACACCTGCTGGGTCGGCAGCAATGACACCGGCCGGGTCGTGACGGCGATGAAGGCCCGCCAGCTCGGCCGGAAGGGCGTGATCGTCGGCGACCGGGTCAAACTCGACGGCGACGCGAGCGGCGACGAGGGAACGCTGGCCCGGATCGTCGAGGTCGTGCCGCGGACGACGTTGCTGCTCCGCTCGGCCGATGACGACGACCCGATCGAGCGCCCCCTGGTGGCGAACGCGGACCAGCTGGTGATCGTCGTGGCGGTCGCGAACCCGGAGCCCCGTACCGGCCTCATCGACCGCTTCCTCGTCGCCGCGTACGACGCCGGCATGCGACCGCTGCTCTGCCTCACGAAGACCGACCTCGCCGACCCGGACCCACTGCTCTCGATCTACCGCCCGCTCGGCGTCGAATCGGTCGCGACCCACCAGGGCGGCGACCTCGCCGAGCTCCGCGAGCAGCTGCACGACCGGACCAGCGTCCTGGTCGGCCACTCCGGTGTCGGCAAGTCCACGCTGGTGAACGGGATCATCCCCGGCGCCGACCGCG
Organism: Kribbella sp. NPDC004875; assembly: GCF_042873375.1. Classification (NCBI taxonomy): domain Bacteria; kingdom Bacillati; phylum Actinomycetota; class Actinomycetes; order Propionibacteriales; family Kribbellaceae; genus Kribbella; species Kribbella sp. NPDC004875. Next base: position 645,891 of record NZ_JBIALI010000005.1, on the reverse strand, counting down.
CGACCGGCATCGTCAACGAGGTCACCGGGCGCGGGCGGCACACGTCGACGAACACCGTCGTACTGCGGCTGCCCGACGGCGGCTGGTTGATCGACACCCCGGGAATCCGCTCGTTCGGTCTGGCGCATGTCGATCCCGACAAGCTCATCCATGCGTTCCCCGACCTGGCCGATCTCGCGGAGAACTGCCCGCGTGGCTGCACCCATGCCGCCGACGCGCCGGACTGCGCGCTCGACGAGGCCGTCGCCGAGGGCCGGGCGGACGCCGACCGGGTCGCGTCGTTCCGCCGGCTGCTCGCCAGCCGAGCCAGCACCTAGTTGTGCCTGGCGGGCCGCCAGAGCTACTTCTTGGGGAGAATGTTGCCCCAGACCGCGCGGGCGCCCGCGTCGCCGGTCCGGATGGTCTGGTAGATCAGCACGACCGCCATCACCACCACGGCCGCCGTCACGACCAACTCGAGCGGACGGCTCTTGATTGCCCGCTCACCCTTTCCGCTCGTCGGCGCGCCCGGTCCGCCGAACAGCACGAACGCGAGCACCACGAGCACCGCGAACGCCAGCGCGAACCACAGCAACAGGTTCCCGCGCGAGCGGTGCACCTGGACCAGCTGCTGCAACTGGGGGATCGCCGCAACGAACGCGTCGCCGCTCTTCTTCGCCACGAACGCGCACAGCAGCGCGCCGACGCCGAGCACGAGCGCGGGCCAGCGGAGCAGCCACCGCCACTTCGGCACCACCGCGTAGACGATCGCGGTCAGCGCGCTCACCGGCAGCACCACCACCGCGAGGTGGATCACCAGCACGTGCAGCGGCAGGTCCCCGAAGCGCTCGAACATTGACGGCCTCCCGGCGGTCGTTAAGGGCGTGACAGACACTAATGGCACGTTCAACGACTGCGTTTGGTTCAATCGTCGCCGCAACCGATCCGCAACGTTTCGCCGGACAGCCGGGGCGTTCACCGGTCGTTCAGGTTAGCCTTCCGGCATGCCTTCGCACACGGATGACCTGCGGCTCGCCCACATCCTGGCCGACGACGCGGACTCGACCACGATGGACCGCTACAAGGCGCTCGACCTGCACGTGGCCACCAAGCCCGACCTCACCCCGGTGAGCGAGTCGGACAAGAAGGTCGAGGACGTGATGCGCAAGACGCTCGCCCGGGCCCGGCCGCGGGACGCGTTCGTGGGCGAGGAGGACGGCACCACCGGCTGGGGCGTGCGCCGCTGGGTGGTCGACCCGATCGACGGCACCAAGAACTACATCCGCGGCGTCCCGGTCTGGGCGACGCTGATCAGCCTGATGATCGAGGACCAGGTCGTCGTCGGCGTGGTCTCCGCTCCCGCGCTCGGCAAGCGCTGGTGGGCGTCGTACGGCGACGGCGCCTGGACCGGCCGCGCGCTGCACTCCTCGCAGCCGTGCCGGGTCAGCGACGTGAGCAAGATCGAGGACGCCTCGCTGTCGTACGCGTCGCTCAAGGGCTGGGAGAAGCTCGGCAAGAAGAACCAGTGGGCCGACCTGATGGACTCGGTCTGGCGGACCCGCGCGTACGGCGACTTCTGGTCGTACATGCTGGTCGCCGAGGGCGCGGTCGACATCGCCGCCGAACCCGAACTGAACCTCTACGACATGGCCGCGCTGGCGATCGTCGTCGAAGAGGCCGGCGGCACGTTCACCTCGGTCGACGGCACCCCGGGCCCGAACGGCCCGAACGCGGTAGCCACCAACGGCCGCCTGCACGACGAAGTACTCAAGCGCCTCGAATGATCCTGCTCTTCAGGAACTCGGCCTCGACCGGGTTGCTGGTGAACGCCAAGGCCTCCTGGTAGGCCACCCGTGCCTCCGCGCCGCGCCCACAACGCCACAGCAGCTCGCCGCGCGTCGACGCCAGATAGGGGTACGTCGCCAACGCGGGATCGTCCGGTAGTTGTTCGAGCGCGGCCTCCGGGCCGGTCACATAGCTGAGCGCGACAACGCGATTGAGCGCGATGACCGGAGACGGCCAGCGTTCGAGCAGGACGTCGTACAGGCCGAGGATCTCGGGCCAGTCGGTGTCCTCCCAGCGCGGAGCCCCGGCATGGACAGCGGCGATCGCGGCCAGCACTCCGAACCGACCGGCCGACCCGCGCAGCGCGTCCTCCACCAGGGCCAGGCCTTCGGCGATCAGCTCCTGATCCCACAGCGAACGGTCCTGGTCCTCCATCAATACCAACCGGCCGGCGTCGCCGATGCGTGCCGCCTCCCGCGACTGCGTCAGCAGCAGCAACGCGAGCAGCCCGGCCGCCTCCGCACTGTCCGGGAGGAGCAGGCGGATCATCCGCGCCAAGTCGATCCCTCGCCGGCTCAGGTCGGTCCGGGTCAGACTGTCGCCGTCGATCGCGGTGTGGCCGGCGGTGTAGACGAGATGCACCACGTCCAGGACCGCGTCGATCCGCTCGGGTAGTTCCGGCGTCCGCGGGATCCGGTAGGCGATCCCCGACCTCGAGATCTTCTGTTTCGCGCGGGTGATGCGGGCCTGCATCGTCGCGTCCTTGACCAGGAACGCCTTCGCGATCTCCGCCGACGACAACCCGCACACCAAACGCAGAGTCAAGGCGATCTGCGCCTCCTGCGCGAGCGCCGGGTGACAACACGTGAACACCAGCCGCAACCGGTCGTCGGGGAACGTCTCGTCGGTGACGTCGCCCTCCGGGATCAGCAACGGCAGCTTGCGTCGCGCGACATCGGCCCGCCGCCGGTGCTCGAGCGCCCGCCGTGTCGCCACCGTCGTCAGCCACGCACCCGGCCGCCGCGGCACGCCCTCATCCCGCCAGTGCACCAGCGCCTTCGCATACGCGTCCTGCACGCAGTCCTCGGCCAGGTCGAGATCCGCCGCGACCCGGGCGGTCGCGGCGAGCACGGCGGCCCATTCGGACACATGGGCCGCCGCCACCGCCTCGGCTACGAGATCAGCCACCGTTGACCAGCGGACGGACCTCGACACCACCCATCGGCGACGGGACCTGCTTCGCGATCGCCAGAGCCTCGTCCAGGTCAGCCGCCTCGATGATGTAGTAGCCGCCCATCACTTCCTTGGTCTCGGCGAACACGCCGTCCGTGACGACGTACCCGCCGCTGCCGTCGGAACGGATCGAGGTCGCGGTGGTGCTCCCGTCGAGCTGCCCGCCGCCACGCACCGCCGCCGCGTTGTTCTCCACGAACGCGCGGTGGTTCTTGTGGTTCTGCTCCATCACCGACGGGTCGGCCGCGTCCCACTTCGCCTCGTCGTCGTAGATCATCACCAGGTACTTGCCCACTGCGGGTCACACCCTTTCTCGTCCTGCACCGGTTCCAGCATTCACCATCCCGATGCGCGAGCAGGCTCCGAATCGACAACCACACCGCACGAGTTTCGCGACCACGTATGGTGGCCGGTATGCCCTTGACGTACCCCATCGCGGAGCAGACGCTCGACAACGGCCTCCGGGTCGTCGTCAGCTCGGACCGCGCGGTCCCGATCGTCGCCGTCAACCTCTGGTACGACGTCGGGTCGCGCCACGAGCCGGCGGGCCTGACCGGGTTCGCGCACCTCTTCGAGCACCTGATGTTCCAGGGTTCGCGCAACGTCGCCTCCGGCCAGCACTTCAGCCTGCTCGAGACCGCCGGCGCCAGTCTGAACGCGAGCACCTTCTTCGATCGCACCAACTACTTCGAGTCGCTGCCCAGCGGCGGCCTGGACCTCGCGCTCTGGCTCGAGGCGGACCGGATGGGTTACCTGCTCGACGCCGTCAACCAGGAGAACCTGGACAACCAGCGCGACGTGGTCAAGGAAGAGAAGCGGCAGAGCTACGACAACCGCCCGTACGGCGATTCGTACGAGCGGCTCGTGAAGCTCGCGTTCCCCGAGGGCCACCCGTACGCGCACATGACGATCGGCTCGATGGCCGACCTGGACGCGGCCTCGCTGGAGGACGTGCACGCGTTCTTCCGCAAGTACTACGGGCCCAACAACGCGGTCCTGACGATCGTCGGGGACGTCACCGAGGACGACGCGTTCGACGCCGCCAAGCGGTACTTCGGCCACCTGCCCGCGATCCCCACGCCGCCGCCGGCGCCGGACGGGACGATCGGGCCGATGACCGACGTCCGGCGGGACGACGTCGAGGACGACGTACCGTCCGACCTGGTGACGATGATGTTCCGGCTGCCGGTCGACGGGACGCCTGAGCTCGACGCGGCCGGGCTCGCGCTGGACATCCTCGCCGCCGGGCAGAGCGGCCGTTTGAATCGGCGGCTGGTCCGCGACGAGCAGATCGCGCAGTCGGTGTCCGGTGGCGCGCTGCCGCTGATCGGAGGGGTGTCGTTCGGGACGCTGACCGGGATCGCGTCGGACGGCGTCGACCTGCAGAAGGTCGAGGACGCGCTGCTCGAGGAGATCGAGAAGCTGGCCGAGGAGGGCGTCACCGCCGATGAGCTGGCCACCGTGCAAGCGCAGGCCGAGCGCGACTGGCTGGAGCAGCTCGCGACATGTGCCGGCCGGGCCGACGAGATCTCGCACCACGCCTTGCTGTTCGGCGACCCCGGACGGATCAACACCCGGATCGACCAGGTGCAGGCCGTGACTGTCGAGCAGGTGCAGGCCGCCGCGCGGACCTGGATCCGCGCCGCGGGCCGCGTCCAGGTGACTTACCGCCGCAAGGACCAGACGTCCTCGGGCGAGTCGGGAGAGCAGGAATGAACCAGGTTCTGACCACCCCACCGGCCGTCGGCGCGCCGCGCCCGTGGAAGTTCCCCGAGGCGGTCACCACCCGGACCAGCGTCGGTACGCCGGTGCACGTCTTCGACCGCCCGGGCCAGTACGTCGCCACTGTCCGGGTCACGATCGCGATGCCGCTGATCGCCGAGCCGCGGGAACTCGAAGGGGTCGCGACGATCATGTCGCGCACGCTCGACGAGGGCACCGAGTTGCACTCGGCCAACGACTTCGCCGCCGCGCTCGAGCGGCACGGAGCGGCGTACGGCGTGGATGTCAGCTCGGATGCCTTGCACGTGGAGATCTCGGTGCCGGTGTCACACCTCGCGCCGGCCGTCGAGCTGCTCGCCGAGGCGATCACCAAGCCGGCCTTCAACCAGGCCGACGTCGGCCGGCACGTGACGATCCGGCTCGGTGAGATCAACCAGGAGAAGGCGAACGCGGGCTACCGGGCCCGCGAGACGTTCGCGGCGTACCTGTTCGACGCGAAGACGCGGCGGTCCCGGCCGACCGCGGGCACGCCGGACACCATCCGGCCGCTGACCAACGTCGAGGTCGCCGACTTCTACCGGAACAACATCGGCCCGGAGCGCGCGGAGATCCTCTTCGCCGGCGACGCGACCGGCGTGGACGTCGCCGGGATCATCGACGCCGCCTTCGGTACCTGGACGTCGGCGGCCGGTTCGGCGCTGGAGACCCCGGAGCCGATCTACCTGACGGGCAACCGCCTCGTGCTGGTCGACCGGCCGGGCTCGGTGCAGAGCCAGCTGCTGATCGGCGGCCGCGGCCCCGACCGGCGGGACCCGGCGTGGGGCTCGGCCGCGGTCGCCAACCACGTCGTCGGAGGCACGATCACGTCCCGCGTGGATACGGTGCTGCGCGAGGAGAAGGGATACACGTACGGGACGCGGACCAGCTTCGCGGCGCCCCGCAAGGGCGGGACGTTCAGCCTCGGTGGCGCCGTACGGACCGAGGTGACCGGCGCCGCGATCGGTGACGCGTTGCGGATCCTGCGGGAGGCCCGCGACGGGCTGACCGAGCAGGAGGTCCAGGAGGCGAAGGACAGCCTGATCCGGACGGCTCCGCTGCGTTACGAGCAGGCCGACTCGGTGGCTCAGCAGGTGGGGAGCAACATCGCGAACGGCGTACCGGTGGACTTCGCCGACACGTATCTCGCGCAGATCGCCGCGACGACCGCCGCCGACGCGACCGAGGCCTACCGGCGGTACGTCGGAACCGACGGGCTGCTCGTGGTCGTCGTAGGGGAAGCGAAGGACGTGCGCCCGCAACTCGAGGGCCTCGACCTCGGGGACCTGATCGACCTGAGCTGATCAACCTGTGCTGCGCCCGAGCCGGTCGGGCGCAGCGCACCGGTCAGCTGCTGATGTAGTTGGAGAGTTGCTCCTTCTCGAACTCGAGCTCGCCGATCCGGGACTTGACCACGTCCCCGATGCTGACCAGGCCGGCGAGGTTGCCGTCGACAACGACCGGGACGTGCCGGATCCGGCGGTCCGTCATCAGTCGCATCAGGTTGTCGATCAGGTCGTCCGGTGTGCAGGTGTGCACCTCGGCCGTCATGATCGCGCTCACCCGCACGTCTCCCGCGTCCGGCGTACCGTTCCAGAGCCGGACGATGTCGCGCTCGGAGACGATCCCGGCCACCGTCGACCCGTCCGCGCTGACCACCACCGCGCCGATGTTGCGTTCGGCCAGCAGGGCGAGCAGTTCGGTGACAGTGGCTTCTGGGGAGATGGTGACGACCTGGTTGCCCTTGCCGCGCAGTACGTCGTTGATCTTCACGGAGCCTCCTGCAGATCGAAGGACCAATACCCCAAGGTAGCGGCATTCTTCCGGTCACCCCCAGTGACAACGATGGACAGCCGGTCACAGCTGCTCTCACCCGGCAGGCCGCCTCCCGGGCGTGCTGAGAGGATTCCTTTACGTACGCGTTACGCGCCAGGACGACCGCTGAAACCGCCCCGTCCTGAACTGGACAAGACCCGCCGGGACGGCGGGGCGCCCCTAGGGTTCCGCTGCCGGCCGAGTGCCGGCAGGACTGGTCCGAGAGGGGAGGCGGTGCCGCGACGGCACCGTTCCACGGCGGGACAAAAGCCCGGGAGGCCTTGAAGGCCCCGGGCTGCTCGCGCGCATTCCGGGCCGAACATCGGAGGCCGGAATGTCAGCCACTCCTGAAACACTGACCTCACCAAGCGCCGAGGACCTGGGCCGTTTCGGTTACGCCCAGCAACTCTCGCGCCGGGTCGGCAGCTACGCGTCGTTCGCCGCCGGCTTCTCGTTCGTCTCCATCCTCACCACGGTCTTCCAGCTCTTCGGCCTGGGCTTCGGCTTCGGCGGTACGGCGTTCTTCTGGACCTGGCCCGCGGTGCTGGCCGGGCAGCTGATGGTGGCGCTGTGCTTCGCCGAGCTCGCCGCGCGGTACCCGCTGTCCGGCGCGATCTACCAATGGGCCCGGCGGCTCGGCGGCGCCGTGATCGGCTGGTTCGCGGGCTGGACGATGGTGATCGCGCAGATCATCACGCTGGCCACCGCGGCGATCGCGCTGCAGGTCGTCCTGCCCGCGGTCTGGCCGGGCTTCCAGCTGGTCGGTACCGACACCGCCCTCGCGTCGAAGGACGGCGCCGCCAACGCCGTACTGCTCGGGTGCCTGCTGCTCGCCGCGACCACGCTGCTGAACGCGACCAGCGTGCGGATCACCGCGATCGTCAACTCGGTCGGGGTCACCTGCGAGCTGGTCGGCGTCGTCCTGATCGTCGTCCTGCTGACCAGTCGCGCCGAACGCGGTCCGTCCGTCGTCCTGCACACCACCAACCTGGACAGCTCCACCGGGTACGTCGTACCGCTGCTCATCTCGGCGCTGATGGCGGCGTACGTGCTGGTCGGGTTCGACAGCGCGGGCGAGTTGTCGGAGGAGACGCACAAGCCACGGGCGACGACGCCGCGGACGATCGTCCGGGCGGTCGTCGCGTCCGGGATCGGCGGTGCGTTCCTGATCGTCGCCGCACTGATGGCGGCGCCTTCGCTGACCGACGGGAACCTCGCCACCGAGGGTCTCCCCTATGTGCTGACCAGCAGGCTCGGTACGACGGCCGGCAAGTTGCTGCTGCTCGACGTTGCCCTCGCCGTCTGCGTGTGCACGCTGGCGATCCAGACCGCCGCGGCCCGGATGATCTTCTCGATGGCCCGCGACAACGTACTGCCGGCCTCGGCGCAACTGCGCAAGGTGTCCGCGCGGACCGGGACCCCGGTGGCCGCGACCGTGGTACCCGGTGTGCTGGCCGGCGTCTGCCTGGTCGTCAACGTGGGCAACGCGGGCCTGTTCCTCGGACTGGCCAGCGTCTGCATCATGCTCCTGTACGTCGCGTACCTGATGGTCACCACACCTCTGCTCGTACGGCGGCTGACCGGACACGGACTGCCTGCCGGAACGGACGAGAACGGCCGTCCGCTCTTCTCGCTCGGCCGATTCGGCCCGGCCGTCAACATCGTCGCGGTCGCCTACGGGCTCGCGATGGCGATCAATCTCGGCTGGCCCCGCGCGGAGGTGTACGACCCGGCCGGCGCCGGCTGGTACCTGCACTACCTGCCGCTGATCGTTCTCGCCGTCGTCGCGGCCGGTGGGGTCATCGCGTACGCCGGTCAGCGCTCGGCGTACCACGCGTCCATCGGACTGTCCGTCCGAACCGCCACGCCGGTCGTCGAGGCGGAAGGAGCCGGCGCATGAGCCCCTCCCACACGCATGACGTCCCGGGCGGCGCCGCGTGGTCCGCTCCGGTCCGTGCCGGCCGCACCGTCACCCTGACCGCACTCGCCGACGGCGCGAACGCGACAGTGCTGATCATCGGAGCCGACCGCCTCGACCGGCTGAACATCCCCGACACGTTGAAGTCGCAGATGTCGGCCCGCATCAAGCCTGGCATGGTGCTGATGTCAGATCGCGGTCTGGCGCTGGCCACCGTGCTCGGGTCGAGCCTGGACTGGCACGACTGCCTCACCGGGGCTGTTCAGGACCGGTTGCTGTGGCTCGAGCTCGTCAAGCACGGTCTCGGCGAGCCGGATCTGCACGGTTGCATCAACTTCTTCAGCAAGGTCGCGGTCGCCGACGACCCGCGCGCGTCCCTCGCCTTCGTCCCGGACCACGCCCACACGGGCGACACCGTCACGCTGCGAGCCGACCAGGACCTGTTGGTGTTCGTCTCGACGGCACCGCACGCACTGTCCGATCTGGCTCCCGCGGGCGTCACGGTCCAGATCGAAACACCGGATCGGACGACCGATCCCGAACTCCGCGAAGAAGCGGTCCGGGCCCTGCGACTGACCCGGGAGCTGATCGCATGATCATCACCGAAACCAGCACCGAAACCAGCACCGGACTCGACACTGTCGTGCCTGCGGGCGACGGCGCGCTGGTGACGGTCCCGGCCGGCGGGCGGCTGCGGATCGTCGACCTGCACGGCAACCAGGCCGTGGACACGCTGTTCTACGACGCGCACGACATCGCGAACCGGTACTCCGCCTTCGACACGATCCGCGAGCAACGCGCGGTCTTCCTCAGTACCGGATCGCGGTTGCTGTCGACCAGGCTCGACGAACTCGCGGTCGTCACCGACGACACCTGCGGCCGGCACGACACCGTGGGCGGCGCCTGCTCACAGGAGAGCAACGTCATCAGGTACGGCGATTTCACGCGCCACCAGCACGCCTGCCGGCAGACCTTCCTGCGCTACGGGGCAGCGGCCGGGATCGGGCAACGCGAGCTGACGCACAACGTCAACTTCTTCATGAACGTGCCGGTGACCCCGGACGGCGGGCTGACGTTCGAGGACGGCCTGTCCGCTCCGGGCAAGTACGTCGAGATCACCGCGAGCCGTGACCTGTTGGTGCTGCTCAGCAACTGCCCGCAGGTCAACAATCCCTGCAACGGCTGGAACCCGACGCCGGTCCGGCTGCTGGGCTGGTGGTGACAATGGCCGTCATCACAGTCGTTGCCCCGGGCATCCAGACGACGGTGCAGGATCTCGGCGGGCGGCCGGGCCTGTGGGATGTCGGCGTACCGCCGTCCGGAGCGGCCGACGAACTCACGTTCGCGCTGCTCACGGCCGGCGTCGGCAACCCGGACACCGCGGCCGGACTCGAATGTGTGGTCAAGGGACCGGTCCTGAGCTGCGACGAGGACCGACTGGTCTGCGTCGGCGGCGCGGCCCGGCAGGCCACCGTCGACGGCCGGCCCGTCCGGCCCGGCCTGGTGTTCCTGCTGCCGGTCGGAGCTGTGCTGGACGTCGGGCCGATCGACGGTCCGGGGATGCGTGGCTACGTGGCGATCCAGGGCGGACTCGACGTACCGCGGGTACTAGGTAGCCGATCGACGTTCGTCCTCGGTGGCTTCGGCGGTCAGGACGGCCGGCCGCTCGCGGCCGGCGACGAGATTCCGCTCGGCCGGCGCGAGAATCTGCTCGCGCCGTTGTCGGTCGAACTGCCGGCGATCACCGGCTCGTGGCGGATGCGAGTGATCCCGGGACCGCACGGAGCGCCGGAGCACCTCACCGCCGATGGTGTCGAGGCGCTCTTCGCGACCACGTGGGCCGTCGATCACCGGTCCGACCGGACCGGCGTCAGGTTGGTCGGCCCGACCCCCGGCTGGGCCCGGACCGACGGCGGCGAGGCCGGTCTGCATCCGTCGAACGTGCACGACTCGGCCTACCCGGTCGGCGGGATCATGCTGTCCGGTGACACCCCGGTGATCGTCGGCAAGGACGGCCCGTCGCTCGGCGGGTTCGTCGTCCCCGCGGTCGTCATCGAGGCTGATCGCTGGATGCTCGGGCAGCTGCGCGCCGGCGACACCGTCGACCTGGTCCCGGTGACGCCGGCGGTGGCGACCGAGGCGATCGAGCACCGCCGTCGCTGGCTGACCGACCTACGCCAGGAACCGGCTTCGGTCCCCGTTGCGATCGGTACGCCGGAACGCCCGGAGGTCCTGTACCGGGGCGGGCGCGCCGGCACCGCACCGCCGTACACGATCCGCTGTGCGGGCGAGCGGCACCTGCTGGTCGAGGCCGGCCCGGCCGAGCTCGACCTGACCGTCCGGGTCTGGATCCATCTGCTGGCACAGGCCCTGCGCGACGACCGGCCGGCCGGTGTCACGGAGATCGTCGAAGGCGTGCGGTCCCTGCTGGTCGCGATCGACTCGTCCCGGATCGCACTGACCGGGCTCGTCGAGCGGCTCGCGTTCCTGGCCGCGGGCGTGGGTGATCCCGAGACCGTGGTGCTGCCGGCCAGGGAGGTGGTGTTGCCGATCGCGTTCGACCACCCGGAGGCGCACGAGGCGATGCGCCGGTACGCGACCTCGGTGCGGCCGGACGCGCCGTGGTGCCCGGACAACGTCGAGTTCATCCGCCGCGTCAACGACCTCGGTACCCGGAACGAGGTCTTCGACATCGTCGAGGCCGCGACCTACCTGGTGGTCGGCCTCGGCGACGTCTACCTCGGTGCGCCGGTCGCGGTGCCGATCGACCCGCGGCACCGGCTGGTCACCACGAAGTACAACCCGGCCCGGACCTGGACGCCGCAGAACGCGGTCGGGATCGGCGGGATCTACCTGTGCGTGTACGGGATGGAAGGACCGGGCGGGTACCAGCTGGTCGGGCGGACGGTCCCAGTCTGGCGGCTGTCCCCCGCTGACGCGCGGCCGTGGCTGCTACGGCAGTTCGACCTGATCAGGTTCACGCCCGTGACCGCGGAGCAGCTCGCCCACGAGCGGGCCGAGATCGCCGCCGGACGGGCGGATCTGAAGACCACTCCGGCGACGTTCTCGATCGCCGACGTACGCCGGATCGAGCAGGAGGCACCTGTGGAGATTGCGACTGTGCGCGCCAGACGCCGCGCCGCGTTCGAGGCCGAGCGGGCCCGGTGGGGCGCATGAACAACGAGTGGATCACCCGGGTCGATCCGGTCGCGCCGCTACCCGGACCGCTGCACGGGCTACGGATGGCCCTCAAGGACAACATCGATCTCGCGGGCGTGCCGACGACGGCCGGCGATCCGCGGAACTCACGGCCCGCGGAGCAGAACGCCTTCGTCGTCGACCGGTTGATCGCGGCCGGCGCCGTACCGCTCGGGAAGACCAATCTGGATCAGTACGCGACCGGCCTGGTCGGCACCCGGTCGCCGTACGGGGCCTGCCATTCGGTCTTCTCCGAAGTGCACGTCTCGGGTGGATCGAGCTCGGGCAGTGCCGTCGCGGTGGCGAGTGGGCAGGTCGACTTCGCCCTTGGCACCGACACGGCCGGGAGCGGGCGGGTCCCCGCGGCGTTCAACCGGCTCGTCGGCATCAAACCGAGTCGTGGGCTGGTGTCGGCGCGCGGCGTCGTCCCGGCCTGCCGGTCGCTCGACTGCGTGACCGTGATGGCCCGGACGGTGGCGACCGCACGGGCGGCGTACGACGTGATGGTCGCGTACGACCCGGATGACGCCTGGTCGCGGTCCATGTCCTTGCAGCGTTCGGGTCGTGGCGCCGTGATCGGCGTACCGGACATGGATCTGGGGCTGGAGCCTCAGCACGAGAAGGCCTGGCAGGAGACGCTCGCCGAGGCGCATCGACTCGGTGACGTGGTCAAAGTCGACATCCGGCCGCTGCTCGAGGTTGCCGAGCTGCTGTACTCCGGGCCGTGGCTGGCCGAACGCTGGCTGGCCTTCGGGGACAAGCTCGACGACTCCCCCGCGGTCGACCCGACCGTCAGGACGATCGTGCACGGCGGGGCTGCGCTGACGGCGTCCGCCGCATTCGCCGGATTCGACCGGCTCGCGACGCTGCGGCGGGCCAGTGAGCAGCTGTGGACGCAGCTCGATGCACTGCTCCTGCCGGTGACGCCTGAGCATCCCACGCTGGCGGACGTCGCGGCGGACCCGATCGGTGTGAACAGCCGGCTCGGTCGGTTCACGAACATGGTCAACCTGCTCGACCTGTGCGCGGTCGCGTTCCCCGGAGCGGACCGGGCCGACGGGCTGCCCTTCGGCATCCAGCTCCTCGCGCCGGCCGGTCATGACCTCGAGCTCATCGACCTGGCCGCGGTCTGGCGTGGCGAATCCGTCCCACCGGCTGCCGTGGACAATACGGCGGACACCGATGTCCTACTGGCGGTTGCCGGCGCTCATCTCTCCGGTCAGCCGCTCAACCACCAGTTGGTGGCGCGTGGAGCCCGGTTCGCCTTCCCGGCCCGCACCGGACCGGCGTACCGGATGTTCCTGGTCGACGGCCCACGCCCCGGCCTCACCCGCACCTTGACCGGCGCGGACGGTCCCGGCATCGAGGTGGAGGTCTGGAGCCTGCCCGCGGCCGAGCTCGGCGGGTTCGCGGCCACCATCGCTCCGCCACTCGCGATCGGCCCGCTGGACCTGTCCGACGGCCGCCAGGTCCTCGGCTTCGTCTGCACCGCCGACGCCGCCGACCCCACCCAAGACATCACAGCCTCCGGCAGCTGGCGCACATACCTCTCCGGCCACTGACAGCCCGGCGGAGCGAGCGCACCGACCAGGACAGGGTCAGCAAACCGAGCACGAGAGTGACGACGGCCGGGCCGGCCACGAGTACGGGCTGTTCCGGCGCGTCCCCGGGGTCGGTCAGGTCGGGAGCGGTCCGGTACAGGACGAGATAGAGCGCGGCGCACCCGGCCATCACGCCTCCGGTCAGTACGCCGGAAACAGGTCCGACGCCGTCGTCCGGGATCCGTCCGCCGCGGGCCAGAGCTGCGATCGCGACGGCCGCGAGGCCGGGCCCGGCGACCAGGAGCAACGACGCGGTCTGCTCGATCCAGGCGCGTGGCTTGCCGAGGTCCGAGAGCGCACCCACCAGGTAGTACGTCAGCACGGTGCACAGCCCCACAACCACCACGACCAGGCCCTGCCGTAGCGCGGTGCGATCGAGGCGGATCCGGTCGAGCGCGAACGCCAGCAGCGCGAGCGGGATCATCAGCAACGGCCACGCCGCCAGGAGGTCCGCGGCCCACTGCAGGTTGTCCACGGCGAAGGTCGGCAGGTCGTTGAGCCACCGTCGCGTCATGGCCGAACTCTGTCAGCGCATCGGGTCGTTCAGACCCGGCCGCGCTCGGTGCCGAACCTGCCGGCGGGTAGGATCCCCGGGTTTGCTAAGGGGGCTTGGGGTGGGGTTTCGGCAGGACGTGGCCGTACTGCGGCATCGGGACGTGCGGGTGTTCCTGTCCGCGCGGTTCATCTCGATTCTCGGGTCTGCGATCGCGCCGGTGGCGTTGGTGTTCGCGGTGCTGGACGTGTCCGACTCGGCGAGTGCGGTCGGGACCGTGCTCGCGGCGCGGAGTATCCCGAACATCGTGTTCCTGCTGATCGGTGGCGTGATCGCCGACCGGCTCCCCCGGCACCTGGTGCTGGTCGTGGCGAACACGGTCAGTGGCCTCACCCAGGGCCTGGCCGCCGCGCTCGTGCTCTCCGGCCACGCGACCATCTGGCAGCTGGCGTCGATCGAAGCGGTGAACGGCATCGCCGCCGCGTTCGTGATGCCCGCCATGACCGGGATCCTGCCGGCGCTCGTGGACCGGGCCGAGCTTCCGCAGGCGAACGCGCTCGCCGGGTTCGCGCGCTCGGCCGCGATGATCGGCGGCGGCGCGGTCGCCGGTGTGATCGTCGGGCTGACCGGTCCGGGGATCGGGCTCGCGGTCGACGGGGTGACGTTCCTGATCGGCGCGGTGCTGCTGTCCCGGTTGCGGATGCCGCGGATCACCCGCGCGGCCGGCTCGGTGCTGACCGATCTGCGGGACGGCTGGAGCGAGTTCGTGTCCCGCCAGTGGGTCTGGGTGATCGTGCTGGCGTTCGCGTTGCTGAACCTGATCTACACGGCGTGCTTCCAGACCCTCGGCCCGGTGATCGCCGACCGGACGTTCGGCCGCGCCGGCTGGGGTGTGGTGAGCGCCTGCTTCGGCGCCGGTCTCGTTGCCAGCGGCATCATCATGCTGCGACTCAAACCACGCCACCCGCTGCGCACCGGGATGGTCGGCATGCTGCTCACGGTGCCGGTGATGCTGTGTCTGGCGCTGTTCCCGTACACCTGGGCGATGGCGATCGCGGCGTTCGTCCTCGGCGTCGGCTTCGACATCTTCGGGATCAGCTGGGAGACCGCGCTCGGCCAGCACGTCCCGATCGACAAGCTGTCCCGCGTGGCGTCGTACGACATGCTCGGCTCGTTCATCGCGGGGCCCGCCGGTCAGCTGACCGTCGGGTACGTCGCCGCGCTGGCCGGCGTCAAGGCGGTCGAACTGTACGGCGCCGCACTGTTCGTCCTGATCACCGTCATCACGCTCGTGGTTCCATCGGTGTGGAACCTGCGTAGGGTAGATCTGTGAGTTCTATTGTTCCGGGGCCGAAGCAGAAGCTCGAGCAGGACATCACCGCGGCGCGCGTCGGCGGCAAGGGGCTGGACGCGCGTGATCTCAGTCCGTCCGCACCCCCGCAGGAGGACCTGCAAGGGCTCGACGACTGGCCCGAGACGCTGCGGGCGACCGTCGAGGCCGAGCACGCCCGCGTGACCGCCTTGGCGAGCAACCGGCGCAAGACCGCCGACGGCATCGTCCCCGAGGAGGTCCGCGGACTCGACGGACTCCTCGACCAGGTCGCCGGCCGTCTGCACGCCGAGAAGCCGCCGCTGTTCGGCAAGCCCTCGGCGAGCCAGTCCGACGACCTGGATGATCTCGCCGAACGCCTCGGGATCCCCGACGACGCGCTGACCGTCCCCGGGCGCGGCGAACACCGTACGGCGCTCCGCACGATCAAGCAGCTCCGCTCGCAACTCAAAGAGCTCGAGACCGCCAACGACCACTCGAAGCTCACCCGCGTGGCGACCTTCGTGGTCCGCCTCGCCCTGATCACCGAGTGTGCCCCAGCGTCAACGGCGACCCTGGCGCCGATCGCCCTGGACCGCTACGCAAAGTCCCTACCGGACTACCAGTGGACCTTGACCTTCGACCAGAAACTCACCTTCTGGAAGCAAACCCACGAGAGGCTCACAACGGCGGAGTGACACGCTGGGCGAACTCCAGCAACCGGCCGTGACGCAGCAACGGCGCATCGAGATCGACCGAGTCTCCGGCCAGCCGAAAGGCGGACGGAGACACGCGGTACACGTCACGTAGCCGGTGCGACAGGTGGAACTGATCACTGAAGCCACACGACCGGGCAATCGCCACGAGCGCTAGATCGCTGCGGACCAACGCCGTCGCCGCACGCCTGAGCCTGATCAGCAGCAGGCCTCGCGAGGGACCACATCCGAACTCCTGCGAGAACACCCTCGACAGGTAACCCACCGACACACCAACAGCCGGCGCCGCGGCCCGCAGCGGAACGACGTCCGAGTGACCGGATCCCCAGCGCGTCACGACGTACTCGGCGAGAGCGTCGACGAGCGGGTTGAACGGCCGGCCGGTCGTCAGTTGCGGCCCGTTCACCATCAGGTCGAGGACCAGTCGGGCGAGGAGCGGCACCCGCTGCCGGGACGCTTCGGTGCCGGCCAGCGCGATCGCGCTCAAATGGTCGACAGTGGCCGCGAGCAGCGGTGACCCGGCCAGTGGAACGGTGAGCGGCCAGGCGAGTCGATCGGGGTGCAACTCGTCCAGGCTGAAGTGGAGATACGCATGCTTGGTCGTTGTCGTGGCCGACCAGCGGAAGCCGTCGACCATGCCGGCTTGTGCGAGGCACAGCACCCCCGGGCTCAAGGCGAACTCCTGCGGTCCCTCACCACGCAGGTCGTTGTCGATCCGCCACGTGGCCGTACCTTCGAGCAACCACACCAGTTCGTTGTCGCGAAGTTCGCGTGGACCGTACGTCGAGCCCGGCAGGTACTCCACCACGCTCACCGGAGTGACGGTCGCCAACTCGCTCGCCAGGAGGGTCACGTTCAGACATTAACGGGCCCGAACGGAGCATGGTGACCGACACCAACCGCGCGGCATGCTGTCGGCAGATCCCCGGAGCCAACGGAGGTAGCCCGATGACCATCGACGTACAGCCCGTCGAGACCCGCGCGGATTATCAGCGCGACGGCTTCGTGATTCTGCCTGATGCGCTCACGCCGGACGAGGTTCGTGCGCTCAACGACGACGCCGTACGGCTCTGTCGGGGCGAGCACGGCGCGATCGACTCCGACGTCGTCCGGACGTTCGACGGTGTGTCCGACGAGGATGTACTGCGGAGCTTCCTGTGTATCCATCAACCGCACAAGATCTCCCCGGTCGCGTTGAACGCGCTGCACCATCCGCGGATCGTCGACACCCTGACGACGGTGATCGGGCCGAACGTCAAGGCGATGCAGTCGATGCTGTTCGTGAAGAGCGAGGGACGTCCCGGACAGGCGTGGCACCAGGACGAGTACTTCATCCCCACCCGGGACCGTTCGCTGACCGGTGTGTGGATCGCGCTCGACGACGCGACGGTCGAGAACGGCTGCCTGTGGGTCCTGCCCGGGTCGCACCGGGCAGGCATCCTCTACCCGGCGCGTGAGCAGGACGACCCGCAGTTCGACTGCACCACCGAGGCGTTCGACTTCCCGTACGCCGACGCGGACGCCGTACCGGTCGAGCTGAAGGCCGGGTCCGCGCTGATCTTCAACGGGTACCTCCTGCACCGCTCGTTGCGGAACTCCGGCAAGCACGGCCTGCGTCGCGCCCTCGCCAACCACTACATGAGCGCGGAGTCCCTGCTCCCCTGGCGGCGCCCGGCCGACGACGAGCACATGGCGATCGCGGACTACCGCGATGTCGTGCTGGTCGCCGGCCGGGATCCCTATGCCTACAAGGGCCTGCAAGACCTTGCCGTTCCGCACACGCGTCCGGACAAGGACGGCGGCTGCGGACGCTGAGTCAGCCCTTGATGGCACCACCGAGCGCGAACGCGCCGCCGAGCTTGCGGCTCAGCAACAGGTACAGCAGCAGAACCGGCGTGGTGTAGATCAGCGAGTACGCCGCCAACTGTCCGTAGTTCGGCTCGCCGTACTGACCGAAGAACGTGAAGATGCTGACCGACGCCGGCAGCCGCTCCGGGGAGAGCAGCAGCATGAACGGGACGAAGAAGTTCCCCCACATGCCGATGAAGGTGAAGATCAGCACGACCGCGATCCCGGGCCACATCAATGGCAACACGATCGCCCGCAGCGCCCGCATGTTGCCGGCGCCGTCGACCCAGGCCGCCTCCTCCAGCGAGATCGGTACGCCGTCCATGAACGTCTTCGTCAGCCAGATCGCGAACGGCAGCGCACTGGTCGCCATGAACATGATCGTGCCGCCGATCGTGTCGACCAGGTTCAGCTGCACGAACAACCCGTACACCGGAACCATCACCGCGGTGATCGGCAACCCGGTGCAGAACAGCACGGTCAGCAGGAACGGCCGGTTGAACCGCGTCCGGAACCGCGACAGCGGGTACGCCGCGAGCACCGCGCACACCATCGTCAGCAGCGCGGCGCCACCGCACAAAATGATCCCGTTGAAGACGGGCCGGTACGTCGTGTCGGTGTTCAGCACCGCCTTGAAGTTCCCGAGCGTCGGATGCGTCGGAAACTCGACCCGCAATCCAGCGGTCCGATTGATCGACGCGAACAGCACCCACAACAAAGGCAGAACGAACAGGATGCCGATCGCGAGCAGCACCAGGTTCGACGCCAACTTGCTCATTCGGTCCCGGGGAATCATGCTGCCTCCGTGTTCAGGCCGCGCAGGTAGATCAGCGAGAAGATCGCGCCGATCGCCAGCATCACCAGCGCGATCGCCGTACCGTAGCCGATCTGGGAGAAGCTGAACGCCTGCTCGTACATGTACAGCGGCAACGTCTGACTCTTGGTCCCCGGGCCGCCCCGGGTCATCGCGTAGATCAGGCCGAAAACGCTCAGCGTCTGCAGCGTGATCAGCATCAGGTTGGTCATGATCGCGCGGGTGATCATCGGCACCGTCACGAACAGCAGTCGCCGCCAGCCGCCGGCGCCGTCCATCTCGGCGGACTCCTCGATCTCCTTGGGGATCTCGCTGAGCGCCGCGGAGTACACCAGCATCGAGAACGCCGTACCGCGCCAGATGTTGGCCAGCGACACCGCGATGATCGGTGCCCCGTACAACCAGTCCTGACCGGGCAGGCCGACCGCGTGCAGCATCACGTTCAGCGTGCCGTCGTCGTTGAAGAACGCGCTCAGCAGGTACGCCGCGACGACCTCGGGCAGCACCCACGCGCCGATCACCGCGGTGCCGACGAAGTTGCGCACGACCTTGGTGGACTTCCGCATCAGCAGCGCGAGCCCAAGCCCGAGGGTGTTCTGCCCGATGATCGCGGAGATCAGCGTGAACACCAGCGTCAGCCAGATCGCGTTCGTGAACGCGCCGCTGCTGAACGCCTTGCGGAAGTTCTCCAGCCCGACGAACTGCACGTTCGCCGCGCCGTTGCCGGTGAGCGCCATGTTCGTGAACGCGGCGTACACGCAGTAGATGATCGGGCCGGCCAGGAAGACCAGCATGAGTCCGATGGCCGGCGACAGCGGCAGCATCCGGACGAGTTTGGCCCCCCGCGGCCGCTTGCTGGGGCTTCCAGCAGCGGCCGCGGCGGTAGCGACAGTGGTCGTCACAGGGGAGATTCCTCCGTCAGGCCCGGTCTACTGCCCGGTGCTCTGCGTCGTCGTCTTGTCCTTGCCGCCGACGACTCCTTCGACGGCCTGGTCGTAGTTCTTCGCGGCGTCGTCCGGCGAGGACTGCTTGGTCATCACCGACTCCATCGCCGTGATGATCTCGTTGGAGACCTTCGGGTACTCCGGCAGCGCCGGCCGGTAGACCGTCACCGACACCAGGTCGGTGAAGAACTTGGTGCTCGCCGAGGAGGCCTTGTAGGCCGCGTCCGAGGCGACGTCCTTCCGGACGGCGATCTGCGCGCCGTCGGTGGCGTACTTCGCCGCGTTCTTCTGGGTCTGCAGCGTCTTGATGAAGTCCCAGGCCGCGTCCGGGTTCTTCGACTTCGCCGGGATCGCCCAGGTCCAGCCGCCCGAGAGGCTGACCTTGCCCTTGCCGCTGCCGTCCTGGGTCGGCATCGCGGTCTGGCCGAGCACCTGGCTCCACTGCGGCCACGGCTTGGCGCCGGACTTCAGCCAGTTGTTGTAGATCCAGGAGCCGTCCAGGTCGATCGCGAGCTTGCCCTGCGGCAGCAGTTCGGTGCCGACCTTGCTCCCCATGTTCGGGCTCAGCGCGTCCTTC
Source organism: Kribbella sp. NPDC004875 (assembly GCF_042873375.1). Classification (NCBI taxonomy): domain Bacteria; kingdom Bacillati; phylum Actinomycetota; class Actinomycetes; order Propionibacteriales; family Kribbellaceae; genus Kribbella; species Kribbella sp. NPDC004875. The sequence continues at coordinate 625,903 of NZ_JBIALI010000005.1, read as the reverse complement.
GGCGACGGGGCCAGGCCCTCGTCGAAGACGGTCTTGACGAAGTTCAGCGAGTCCTTGAAGCCCTGGCTGCCCACGACCCACTTCTTCTGGTCGTAGTTGTACAGGGTGTCCTTGGTGCCGTAGAGCAGCATCTCGAAGCCCTGCATGGCCGAGGCCTCACCCATCGGCTTGCCCGAGTACATGTTGAACGGGATGACGCCGGGGACCTTCTGCTTGATCGTGCGCGCCGCGCTGAGCACGTCGTCCCACGACTTCGGCTGCCAGTCGGCGGGTAGGCCGGCCTTCGCGAAGATCTGGCGGTTATACCAGAGCGCCCGAGTGTCGGTGCCGTCCGGAACGCCGTACGTCTTGCCATCCTGGCCGCGCGCCGCACCCTTGGCGGTGTCCTCGAACTGGCTCCACTGGTCCCACTTGCCGACATAGTCGTCGAGCGGCTTCAGGTACCCCGCGGTGATGTCGGAGTTGATCAGGAAGGTGTCCTCGTAGACGATGTCCGGCGCCGTGTTCGGCGACCGCATCATCAGCTGGATCTTGGTGTAGTAGTCGTTCTCGCTGGCCACCACCGGAACGATCTCGACCTGGGATCCCGGGTGCGCGGCTTCGTACTCCGCCTTGACGCCGGTCAGGAACGTCTTCATGACGACGCCCGGACCCCACTGCTGGTACGCGATCTTGATGTGCGCGGGGCCGGAGCTCTGCGCACTGCCGGCGTCCGGCGTCTTGGTCGTCGAGCCCTGGCTACAGGCCGAGACCGCCAGCAGCAGCGCGCCGATGGCCGCTGCCGCCTTGAAACGTTTCCTAGTCACCATCAGGTCCACCTTCGGGCAATCGTTGTCATGCCGGTACCACGACCCAAACCCTGCGGGGTTTCCCGCGACGGTAGGAGTCCTCGACGACCGAAGTCAATGCTTGACAGACAACGTTGTCGCCGCGGTCACGCACGAACGCGGTGACCGGAACGTAACGATCCGGTCACCGCGTTGTCATAGCCTCACTTTGTCAGGCTGCGACGGCTGTGGCCTGATGGCGAGCCGGTTCGGCGCGTCCCCGGGTGCGTAGTGCGCCGAGCGCACACAGGAGCAGGCCGGCGACCAGCCAGCAGCTCAGGACGACGAGTGGTCGCGCCGCGCCCGCGCCATCGAAGAAGCTCACCGAGCGCAACGCCGTACCGGCCGCTCCCGGGGGCAGGAACTGACCGAGTGCGCTCCAGCCGTTCGGCAGCATCTCCGGTGCGCTCGTCATCCCGGACAACGGGTTGCCGAGCAGCATCATCACCGCGCCGCCGAGCGCGAGTCCCGCCGTACCGAGCAGCCACTCGAGGCCGAGCAGGGTCAGGCTGATCGCCGCGATCGACATCGCGATCACCCCCGAGTTACCGAGGTAGCTGCCCTCGAACGAGCCGAGCCAGTACTGCAGTACGGCGGCCAGCGCCAGCCCGCCCGTGACGGCGAAGGTGATCGCGCCGATCATCCGCCGCGAGCCGGACCGCACCAGTTGGGTCAGCGCACCGGCCGCGATGATCCCGCCGAGCACGAGCGGCAGCGCACCCGCGGCCAGTCCCGCACCCCGCGGATCGTCCGTGGGCAGCGGTACGACGTCGGTGACCTTCGCCGGGTTCTCGGGCGAGATCTTGGTCGCCAACTGGGTCAGGATCTGCGCGACCGCGGGCCCGCCGGCCGACGCGGTCAGCACCTCGGGCCGCGTGGCGTCGAGCACGATCGCGCCGTACGCATCCCGGTCCTTGATCCGCTGCACCGCCGCCTGCCGATCGGGTACGGCGGTGATCTCGAAGCCACCGGGCATCGCCTGCTCGAGCCCGGCCTGGACCTGTTCGACCGCGGGCGCCGGGCCGGACACCGCGAGCGGGACGTCCCGCGGCTCGGAGCGGGCGGCCGGCCAGGCGAACGCGATCAGCATCACGGTGAGGACCGCGGTCAGCAGCACGATCACGGCCACCAGCGGCGGCCGGCGACGTTCGGTCATGACATAACTCCTTAGCGCACCGAAACCGAATGTTCGTTCTTTATTCGGTTCGAGCGTGGCAAACGGCCGGTCGCCTTGTCAAGAACGGACATTCGTTTTATGTTGCGAGCGTGCCGAAGGTCACCGAGGAGCACCGCCTGGCCCGCCGCGCGCAGATCGTCGCCGCGGGGCGCGCCTGCGTGATCGAGCAGGGCTTCCACAAGACGACGATGGCCGACGTGATCCGCGAGTCCGGTCTGTCGGCCGGGGCCGTCTACGGCTACTTCAAGAGCAAGGAAGAGATCGTCGGCGCGATCGCGGAGGACGCGCTCGGCACGATCCACCAGCTCTTCGACAAGCTCCTCGCCACCGAGGAGCCACTCACCCCGCTGGCCGCGCTCGAGGCCACCATCGAGCATGTGGTCGAGATCGCCCAGGCGCCTGGCGGTGACGTCACCCGGGTCGCGGTCCAGGCCTGGGCCGAGGCGCTGCGCAACGACTCGATCCGCGACGTCGCGCGCGGCAAGTACTGCCAGCTCCGCGACCACTTCGTCGACATCGCCCGCCGCGCGCAGGCCGACGGCACGGTCGACCCGGACGTCCCGGCCGAGTACGTCGCCCAGGTGATGTTCGGGATGGTCCCCGGCTTCGTCCTGCAGCGGCTGATGATCGGCGACGTCTCCCCCGCCACCTACCGGGCCGGCCTGCGCGCGCTGCTTCGCGATTAGCCGGACTTCGACGGGGTGGACTTTCCCCCACCCCGAGCGGCGGTCCAGGACCATGGGGCGGTACGTCGCGGCTCCGTAGCGTCGGCGGCATGAAGAAGCGCTCGCAGGAACAGGTCGACGGGACCGGGTACTCGGTCGTCCTGCACGAGGTACGACGGGTCTACGGCCGCGGCGGCAACGCCGTCGCCGCCCTCAACGGGATCTCGATGAAGTTCGCCCCCGGCACGTTCACCGCGGTGATGGGTCCGTCCGGATCGGGCAAGAGCACGTTCCTGCACTGCGCGGCCGGCCTCGACCGGCCGACCTCCGGCAGCGTGCTGATCGACGGACAGCCACTGGCCGGTCTGAGCGAACGCAAGCTGACCGAGCTGCGCCGGGACCGGATCGGGTTCGTGTTCCAGTCGTTCAACCTGCTGCCCGCGTTGACGGTCTGGCAGAACGTCTGCCTGCCGCAGGAGCTCGACGGCCGGCGCCCGAACAAGGCCGCCGTACGCACCGTCCTGGAGCGCGTCGGTCTCGGCGACCGGCACAAGCACCGCCCGGGTGAGCTGTCCGGTGGTCAGCAGCAGCGCGTCGCGATCGCCCGCGCCCTGGTGGCCCGCCCCGCGGTCATCTTCGCCGACGAACCGACCGGTGCGCTCGATACCCAGACCGCGGCCGACGTCCTCGAACTCCTGCGGGAGCCGGTCCGGTCCCAGGGCCAGACGGTCGTCATGGTCACCCACGATCCGGTCGCGGCGTCGTACGCCGACCAGGTCGTCTTCCTCGCCGACGGAGTGCTGGCCGGCAGCCTGACCGCGCCGACGGCCGAGCAGGTCGCGGACCGGATGACCCACCTCGGCGCGCGGTCCAACCTGCGGGCGGTGGCCGGATGATGCGCCTCGCCGTCCGCACCTTGCGGCACCGCAAGAGCGGCTTCATCGCCACCTTCGTCGCGGTCGCCTTCGGTACGGCGATCGTGATGGCCTGTGGTGGCTTGATGGAAACCGGGATCCGGTCGAACGTCGCACCGGAACGCCTGGCCGGCACATCGTTGGTTGTCACCGGCAAGCAGTCGCACCTTCGGCCTGGCGCGGAAGACGCCACTCCGCTCCCGGAACGCGTCGGCGTTCCCGTCGACCTCCTGTCCAAGATCCGTTCCACAGAGGGCGTTTCATCCGCGGTCGGCGACTACACCTTCACTGCCGTCGGACGTGGCATCACCGAAGGACACAACTGGGCGTCGGCGGCGCTGGCGCCGTACAAACTGACGACCGGTCATGCGCCGCGCGCCGGACAGGTCGTGGTGACCAACGGGAAGGTCGGCGAACAGACCACGCTGCTGATCAACGGCGAGCCACGAACGCTGACCGTGAGCGGTGTGGCGAACGGTCCGGCCGGCCATGCGTTCTTCGCCGAGCGCGACGCGGCCCACCTCGTCAAGAACCCGTCGCGGTACGCCGACATCGGCGTACAAGTTGCCCCCGGCACTGATCTCGACGCGGTCCGGAAGCGGTTGGAGCAGGTCGACGGCAACCTCACCGTCCGCGCGGGCATCGACCGCGGACTCGCCGAGCACCCGGATGCCGAGGCGCAGCGGACCGCGCTGATCTCGATCGCCGGCTCGTTCGGCGGCATCGCGGCGATGACGATGATGTTCGTCGTCGCGTCGACCCTCGCGCTCGCCGCCCAGCACCGCGAACGCGAGTTCGCGTTGCTCCGCGGGATCGGTACGACGCCTGGTCAGGTACGGCGGATGATCCTCGGTGAGGCGCTGATGGTCGCCCTGCCCGCGGTCGCGCTCGGGTGTCTGCCGGGGATCTTCCTCGGCCGGTTCCTGTTCGACCAGCTCGGCTCGCACGGGGTCGCGTCACCGGTCGTCGAGTTCTCCCAGGGCTGGATCCCGTTCGCGGCCGGTGCGGGTGCCGCCGTGCTCGCGGCGATCGGTGCGGCGCTGATCGCGGCCCGCAAGTCGGCGAGGATCCGGCCGGTCGAGGCACTGGCCGAGGCGTCCTTGCAGCGCAAGTGGTTCGGCTGGATCCGGCTGCTGTTCGGTCTGCTGTTCCTCGGCGGTGGACTCGCGTTGCTGATCGTCACCGCGACCGTCATGACCGGCCCGCTCGCCGGCGCGACCGCTGGTCCGTCGATCCTCTGCTGGGCCATCGGTGTCGCGCTGCTCGGCCCGTTCTGGACGAAGTTGGTGCTGGCGTTCTGGCGCTGGCCGGTGCAGGCACTGACCCGGGTCAACGGCCGGCTCGCGATCCGCAACCTGTCGGCGCGGTCGGTGGCGATGTCGGCCGCGGTGATGCCGGTGATGCTGGCGGTCGGGATCTCGACCGCCAACCTGTACATGCAGACGACGCAGGTGCACGCCGCCTCCGAGGCGTTCACGCGCGACCTGCGAGCGGACGCCGTACTGGTGTCCGATGCAGGTCTGTCGCCGGAGTTGCTGTCGCAGGTTCGTTCGGTGCCTGGGGTGGCGAGCGCGTCGGCGTTCGTACGCAGCATGGCCGCGGTCGACGAGCCGCGCAACGCACCCTTCGACGAGGACGGCGCACCGGTGATCGGCGTGGACGCCCAAGGCGCGAACGGTACGGCGCCAGTTCGGTTGACCAGCGGTTCGCTCAGTGGGCTGACCGGCTCGACGGTCGCGTTGCCGGAGTACATGGCGACCAAGACCGGCCGCGGAGTCGGGTCGGACGTCACGCTGACGTTGGGCGACGGCACGCCGGTGAAGCTCCGGGTGGTCGCGACGTTCGCGGCCGAACGCGGCTACGAGACGCTCATCCTGCCCGCATCGCTGGTGGCCGCGCACACGACGGACGGTCTGACCAAGCAGATGCTGGTCCGCGCCGACCCCGGTGCCGACGTACGCGCGGGTCTGTCGAAGGTGGCTGCCGCGTATCCCGGGGTTCAGGTCGCGGACCGCAGTACCTTGGTCGCCGCGAACGCGGAAGACCTGCAGACGCAGGCGTGGGTCAACTACATGCTCGTCGGCATGCTGATCGCGTACACCGCGGTCTCGGTCGTCAACACCTTGGTGTCGACCACGCTGCGCCGCCGCCGCGAGTTCGCCCTCCAGCGTCTCACCGGCTCGACCCGCTTCCAGGTCCTCCGCATGCTCTGGACGGAAAGCACGCTGATCACCCTCACCGGCATCACCCTCGGTACGGCGGTGGCGATGGCCTGCCTGCTCCCGTTCTCCGCCAAGGTCTCCACCAGCGCGCTCCCCACCGGCCCGCTGTGGATCTACCTGGTCGTCATCGGAGCCGCCGCGCTCCTGACCTTCGGCTCAACCCTCATCCCCGCGACCACCACACTCCGCCACTCCCCCACCCAACCCACCCACACCGACTAACCCACCACCCCAACCACACCCCCGCCGCAGCCCCCACCCACTCCCTCCCGCAACCCGAAACAACAACTGGTGCCCGAACACCAGCTATTACCTATCCCCGGCGCCCATTACATGTCTCCACCCCCCGCAAACCCGCACGCGCGCTGCGGCGAACGGCAGGCACGGCGCGGACCGCACCCGAACCGGGGGGGGCAGAACAAGAACCGGTGACTGGACACCAGCTATTACCTATCCCCAGCGCCCATTACATGTCTCCACCCCCGCACACGCGACGCGGCGAACGGCGGGCACGGCGCCGACCGCACCCGAAGCGGCGGGCAGAACAAGAACCGGCGACCGGACACCAGCTATTACCTATCCCCAGCGCCCATTACATGTCTCCACCCCCGCAAACCCGCACGCGGCGGACGGAGGTACGGCGCATGCCGCCGGAGAGTTCGTGCGGGCGCTTGTCGGCGCGGGTCGCACTCGGCACCCGCCTCAGGAGGCGGGAAGCGGGAGGGTACTGCGTTCACCTGCGCCACCGAACTGCTCAGACGAGGGCGCCACACCAACGCACGCACGAACACCGAGGGCTGAGACAGGAACTGGGGACCGGGGACCTGTTATTGCCTGTCTCCACCAACCACAACGGGTCTGAACCCCCGGCGCGTGTCAAGGCGGACCACGCGTACGGCGCCGGCCGCGCTCGGCACCCGCGGCGAGGCGGGACGTGCCGCGCTCGGCACCCGCGGCGAGGCGGAACGTGCCGCGCTCGGCACCCGCGGCGGGGCGGAACGTGCTGCGCTCGCGCGCTGCCAGACCTGGGCAAGCGCGAGGCGCCACACCAACACACGCACGAACACCGGGGGCTGAGACAGGAACCGGGGACTGGAGACCTGTAATTGCCTGTCTCCACCAACCACTACGGGTCTCAAGCCCCGGCGCGTGTTACGGCGGACCACGCGTACGGCGTCGGCCGCGCTCGGCACCCGCGGCGGGGCGGCGGGGCGGGATGTGCTGCGCTCGCGCGCGCCGCGGGCCTGGGCTAGCGCGAGGCGCCACACCAATACACGCACGAAAACCGGGGGCTGAGACAGGAACTGGGGGCCGGGGGCCTGTTATTGCCTGTTTCCGGCACCCATTACATGTCTCCACACCCGCACGCCCGCACACCCCACACGCGCACACGCGCACACGCGCACACGCGCTGTGGCGGCGGTTACGGCGCGGCCGGGGCCGGGGTCCGCGGGGCCTCGGGTGGGCGGGTCAGCGGGCTGGGGTGGGTTCGGGGGTGGGTTGGAGGGCGATGGTGGTGGCTTGGACGATGGCGGCGTTGGTGCGCAGCCAGGTGGAGAGGACTACTTGGAGGTCTTCGAGGTCGCGTTCTTCGAGGATCACGCCGGGGACCGGGACGCTGGCGCCCAGCTCGGACAGGACGGGCCGGAGGTGCTGGTCGGCGAGGAGCTTGTGGCTGGGCGCGGCGGAGACCGTGACCGGTACGACGACCGCGCCGGCCAGCGCGGACGGGCGCAGTACGTCGAGGAAGCTCTTCAGAAGACCGGTGTAGCTGCCCTTGTACACCGGCGTGGCGACCACGATCACCGACGCCGACGAGACGAGGTCGACCGCGTTCTCCAGCGCTGCCCGCTCCTCGTCAGCGGCGTGGTCGCCCTGGAAGATCGCCGGTGCGAATGTCACCAGGTCGACCAGTTCGTCGATCCGGTACGGCGTACCGAGTTCGGAGGCGAGCAGTTCCGCGACGGACGCGGCCGCGGCGGCCGTCCGCGAGCCCGCGCGCGGGTTGCCGACGACCGTGACCACCGACTGCGGCCACACCGGTGGCTCCGGCACGACCTGCGATTCGAACCCGATTGACGGCATCTGACCCAACTCCTGAGGCTTCGGCAGTGATGCCTCGAGCGTAGTCAAAGTAGAGCGTGCTACTGGACTTTCTCAGTATCCGAACGTCCGTCCTCCGAGCGCCCGCCGCGCAGCTTGACGACGACGAACCACACCACGGCAGCCACCGCCCCCGCGATCACCAGCTTCTGGAACACCCCGACCGACGACTCGACCAGATGCCACCGCTCTCCGAGCTGGTAGCCGGCGACGATCAGCAACGAGTTCCACACCAGGCTCCCGACCGCGGTGAGCGGCAGGAACAGCGCGACCCGCATCCGCTCCACGCCGGCCGGCACCGAGATCAGACTGCGCACCACCGGGACCAGCCGCCCGATCAGCACCGCCTTCGGGCCGTGCCGCAGGAACCACTCCTCGGCCTTGTCGACGTCCCGCAGTTTCACCAGCGGCAGTTTCGCCGCGATCGCCCTGGTCCGATCGCGGCCGAGCACCGCGCCCACGCCGTACAGCGCGAGGGCGCCGACGACCGATCCGAGGGTGGTGAACAGGATCGCGCTGACCAGCCCGAGATCGCCGCGGGCGGCCGCGAACCCGGCCAGCGGCAGGATCACCTCGCTCGGCAGCGGCGGGAACAGGTTCTCCAGCGCGACCGCGAGACCCGCTCCGAGTGGACCCATCCGCTCCATCAACTCAATGGCCCAGCCGGCCACACCCTCGGTCGGCGGGTCGGTCGCCTGCACAGCGGTCATCATCACCTGATTCGTCGTCGTCAGCAGCCCGGTCAAAGATGCGGTTATCGGCGCAGTCGTCGGCATGGCGACGACGCTAGGTCCGCGCACACCACCCACACACTGGAGCCACCCACCGTACCGACCGGGGGAAAACCCCCGGTTGTGCGAGCCTTTCTCCCAAGCCACACGTCCCCAGGAGGGTCTATGACAGTCGAGCACGCGCCACGGACCAGCACGTACCCGTCCCGCGAGGACCTCGGCCGCGCCGCCGCGACCGCGGCCGCCGAGGCGATCCGGACGGCGATCGCGGAGACCGGACGGGCGCGCATCATGCTCGCCGCAGCCCCCAGCCAGAGCGCTACGCTGGCTGCGCTCGCGACCGCGCCGGACCTGGACTGGAGCCGGGTCGAGTGCTTCCACATGGACGAGTACGTCGGCCTCTCGCCGGAGGCATCGCAGTCGTTCCGGAACTGGTTGCACCGGAGCTTCCTCGACAAGGTGCCGCAGGCAACGTTTCACCCGCTGTCCCCGGAAGACGGACCGGACGCCTACGCGACGCTGATGGGCGACGAGCCGTTCGACCTCGTGCTGTTCGGTCTCGGCGTCAACGGCCACCTTGCGTTCAACGACCCGCCGGCCGATTTCGACGACCCGCAGGCGGCGAAGGTGGTCGCGCTGGACGAGACCAGCCGCCGTCAACAGGTCGACGAGGGCAACTTTCCCGAGCTGAGCGACGTACCCACGCATGCGGTGACCGTGACGATCCCGCGGCTCCTCAACGCCCGCGCGCTCATCGGCTCGGTCCCTGGCTCGGTCAAGCGCCAAGCCGTCTGCGACTCCCTGAACCAGCCGATCAGCCCCGACTACCCCGGTACGGCGCTCCGCACCCACCCGCACGTCCAGCTCTTCCTGGACACCGAATCGGCTCCCTAGGCAACCCCGAGGTACAACCCACCGGAGGCATCGACGACCTGCCCGGTGACCCACCGCGCCGCCGGCGAGGCGAGGAACGCGACCACGTCGGCGACGTCCTCGCCGCTGCCCAGCCGGCCGAGCGCGGTGTGTCCGGCGATCAATTCCGACAACCCGGGGGTCTCGAAGAACGCGGCGTTCGCCTCCGTCCGGGTCGCACCGGGCGCGACGGCGTTCACCGTGATCCCACGCGGCCCGAGTTCGAGCGCGAGCGTGCGCGTCATCGTCTCGAGCGCCCCCTTGGTCATCGCGAACGAGGTCTGCACCGGGTTCGCCATCCGGGTCGCAACCGACGAGATCGACACGATCCGGCCACCGTCGGACAACATCGGCAGCAGCCGCTGGATCAGGAAGTACGGCGCCCGCACGTTCACCGCCATCAGCCGGTCGAACGCTTCCTCGGTGTCCGTCGCGAGCGGACCCGCCGGTTGCGCCGCGGCGTTGTTCACCAGCACGTCCAACGCCCGCCCCTCCAGCGCGGCGTGCACCTGCCGCCGTACCTCGTCGGCATCCCCAGGTACGCCGAGCTCGGCACCGACAACGAATCCCCGGCCACCGATCCGCGCCAGCGTCTCCTCGGCCCCGGTCTTGTCCCGGTGGTAATGCACCACCACCTCCGCGCCCGCCGCGGCGAGCCGTTCCGCGACCGCCCGCCCGATGCCGCGCGAGGCACCGGTCACCAACGCCACCCTGCCATTCATGTTAGAAACTATCATGACGTTAGTATCTACCACATGAACCTGAGGGACCGCCAGCGCGCCGAGACCCGGCAGCGGATCCAGCGGCACGCGCTCCGCCTGTTCGCCGGCCGCGGGTACGACGCGACCACGGTCAACGAGGTCGCCGAGGCGGCCGGGGTCTCGGCGATGACCGTCTACCGGAACTTCCCGACCAAGGAAGACCTGGTCCTGTACGACGACTTCGACCAGCTCGCCGCGGCCACCCTCACGGAGCTCCCCGCGACCGGCTCACTCACCGACCGCATCGCCCGTACCGTCCTGGCCACTCTCGATCTGGCCGCCACGAACGACCACGACCTGCTCCTCGCGCGGCTCCAACTGATGATCTCGACGCCCGCACTGCAGGCCCGCCACCTGGACAGTCAGTTCCGCCTGCAGGAGGCGTTCGTCACCACGATCTGCGCCACCGACCGGTCTCTCGAGTACGCCGCCCGCGCCGCCGCGAGCGCCTGCCTCGGCGTGGCCCACGTCGCCCTGCTGCGCTGGGCCGGCGACAATGGCGAGCCGGATCTCGCGGAGCTCTTCCGCGAGGCGTTCGCGGCCACCTTCGGTCACGCGCTCTGACGCCACCTCCGGGCAGGCTTGAAAGCGGGGCGACCGGGTTATATTCCTGGTATGGCAACTACGTTCGAGGTGCTCGCGGAACCTCGGCGCCGGGACATCCTGGACCTGTTGCGCGCCGGGGAGCGGCCGGTCGGTGAGCTCGTCGAGGCGCTGTCGCTGAGCCAGCCCGCGGTGTCGAAACACCTGAAGGTCCTGCGTGACGCCGGCCTGGTCGAGGTGCGGCACGACGCCCAGCGCCGCTGGTACCGGCTCCGCCCCGCACCGCTCGCCGAGATCGACGCCTGGCTGGCGCCGTACCGCGACCTGTGGCGCGACCGCCTCGACGCCCTCGAGGCCCACCTCGACCAGATGGAATGATCTCGACCGGCCCGACATGAGCAGCGGCCCGGACTCGGATCCGGGCCGTGCTCGATCGGGACGCCGCGAGGTCAGGTGAGTTCAGGAACGCGCAGATGCGCGACGACGAGTTCGAACTCGCCGACGTCGAGCACCTGCGCACCGGCGTCCTTCGTGGTCGCGGCCCGCATCGACGCGGCGGCCTCACGGTTGCTGTCCATCGCCTCCTGGCTGTCGTACGTCACCGACGACACCCCGTGGCCCGAGCTCCGGTCGACGAGCAGACTGGCACTGCAGAAGCCGGCCAGGTCCTCGAGCCGCGGCAACGAGGCGACCTTGTAGACGTCGATCGCCCGGTCCATGTTCGCCGGGTCCATCTTCACCCAGGTCGCCCGGACGCAGGCGCCGGGCATCGAGCGGTGGTCACGGTGCAGGACGGCGATCTCCCACTCCCGCACGTCCGGGGTCCCGCCGCCGAGCGTCGCCGCGATCCGCTCCCGGATCGGCGCCAGCAGGTCGTCGGTGGCCCACATCGACTCCTCGGACCGCCAGGCGCTGGTGGCGATGCAGCGCCCCGACCCCCGGTCCGCGATCATCGACAGGCCGATACAGCCGTCCATGTCGACGATCATCGGCATCACTTCGTCGCGTACTTGCGCGATACCGGCATCGATCGCCGCCGGCATGGCACTGATCGTGGTGGAGCGCGCGTACACGATCCACCCCCTTACCCCTCGGGGCAGCGCCCCGCCGGCGCCGCCGGTCATCCCCCACGTTCCTCCGCGGACCGCACCCACGCAAGAGACCGCGGTCCCTCCCGCGCAGACGCGGTACGGCGGAGGTTCAGGCGTGCTCGGCGACGTCGAAGACGTTGCCCTCGGGATCGGCGAGCGTGATCCAGTGCGCTCCGTACTCGGTGTGCTCGTCCAGTCGCTTGGCGCCGAGCCCGACCAGCCGGTCGACCTCGGCCGCCCATTCGGACGCGGCCAGGTCGAGGTGCAGCCGGTTCTTGCCGTTCCGCGGCTCCGGGACCGCGATGAACATCAGCGCGGTCCCGGGCGCGTTCCGGTTCACGGACGCGAAGAATTGGTTGCCGTCAGCATCGACCTCGGTGGAGAGCACACCGGCCCAGAAGGTGGCCAGCGTGTGCGCGTCCGCGCAGTCGAACGTGACGGCCTCGAGAGAAACAGACATGGTTCAGCCTTTCAGCACTGGGATCTGCCGGATCGGCCAGCAGACCTCGATTCGGTAGGACTCCGGATCCTGCGCCTCGCCCGGACCGGCGACGTACAGCTCACGGATCGGGCCCGGCGCGACCTCGCAGTACTCCGCGACGTGGCTGCCGAGCGCAGCGTAGGTACGGTCGAAGCCGGTCATCGCGCCGGCATGGACGGCGATCGCGAAGTACCCGCCGGGGAGGTCGACGAGCTCGACGCCCGCGGCCGGCGCCTGGTCCGGCGGGACTGGCAGGAACGCCACCACCTCGCCGGCCTCCTCGGTGAAGAACTCGTCGCTGTACGTCGCACCCGACGTGGCGCGGATGTCGCCGGTGACAGCGTCGAGCTTGCCGAAGGCGTACTCGCACCACGGCCCGATACCGTCCCGCTCCACCCAGCCGCGCACCCCGTAGGCGCGGAAGGGCGGGATGAAGCGGTACTCGACCTCGACGACCGGATGGCCGGGAGTCAGCAGTTCACGCAGCGAAGTCACGACCTCGCGCGTGTGTGCGAGCTCCTGCTCCATCCGCTCCAGGTGCGCCCGCAACGTCTCCTCGCGCGCCGGTCCGTCGGACTCGACCACCGCGCGGACGTCCGCGAGCGGCATCCGCAGCTCACGCAGCCGCCGGATCAGCAACGCCGTGTCGACCTGATCCGTCCCGTACCGCCGGTATCCCGACGAGGCGTCGATCGCGACCGGCGCCAGCAGGCCGATGTCGTGGTAGTGGTGCAGCGTCTTCACCGTCAGATGTGTCAGGCGGGAGAACTCCCCCACCGTCACCGTCGCCGTCATGCGACAAGCTTCCACCCTCCGGTCACCGGAGGGTCAACTGCCGAACGCCCAGGCCATCACAATCACCGGCAAGCGGCGGGGCGCCGCGCAGACGCCCCGCCGCAGTCCGATTGTGATGGCCTGGAGAACCGCTACCCCCGGTACCGCCCGATCACCTTCGAGAAGTCCCACGGGTTCTGGGAGATGCCGGAGCAGCTGTCCGCACTGCCGCCGGTGCACGGACGGTCGCGGTTCGCCGACCAGAACGTGAAGCGAGCCAGGTGGTGCTCGGACGCGTACGACAGCATCGACTCGAAGTCCGACAGGTTGACGCGCTCACCGGCCACATCGGTGATCCCGTTCATCGACGAGATCCCGATCTTCCGGTACGCCGCGTCGTCGCTCAGCCCGTACGCGGCCTTCACCTGGTTCTTCAGCCCGTCGGCCGCCTGCCGGGTCAGCGTGCCCATGTTCGTCGACCCACCACCGAAGTCGAACGGCATGATCACCCAGCCGTCGAGATTCAGCCCCGACGCCGCGCCGCGGTTGATCAGGTCCTGCCCGTTGCCGTCCGGTCCCGAGGTCGTCGTACCGAACGTCAGGTACGTCGCGATGCCCGGGTTGTTCTGCTCGACGATCTTCAGCGCGTCGATCACCTTCTGCCGGACACCGGCCTGCGCGACCTCCTGGTCCTCGATGTCGATGTCGATCGCCTTCAGCGACAGTGCGTTGATCACCTTCTGGTACGCCGCCGCGAGCTCACTCGCCGTACCGCAGCTCTGCCCCAGCTTGTTGCCGGACCAGCCACCGATCGACACCACGACGTCGCCGCCGTTCGACCGGATCGTGTTGATCGCCTGCTGGTCGGCGCCGCCGGTCAGCGGCCGGCCGCCGTCCCACTGCGGGTTGCAGTACCCGTTGGACAGGATGAACGCCATCGTGAACCACTTCACCCCGGTCGCGTTCATCACGGTCGCCGGGTTCGGCGGGTCACCCCACCCTTCATACAGGTACGGCGCTGCCGCCATCGGTGCACCGTCCGCGGGCGGAGGTCCGTCGTCGCTCGCCGGAGCGTTCCACTTCTGGTTCGCCGCACCGGTACAGCTCCACAACTGCACCGGCGTGCTGTTGGCGGAGTTGTTGCCGGTGACATCGAGGCACTTGTTCGCCTGCGGGTTCACCAGATCCCGGCCGGACGTGTACGTCCACTTCTGCGCCGCGCTGCCGTTACACGTCCACAGTTGCACGCGCGCACCGTTCGCCACCGAACCGCCGGACACATCCAGGCACTTGCCCAGCGCACGCAGCGTCCCGTCGCTCGAGCGGGACCATTGCTGTGCACCTGACCCGTTGCAGTCGTACAGCTGTACAGCGGTCCCGTCCGCGGTTCCCGCCGCGGCGATGTCCAGGCACTTCCCGGCCAGACCGGTGATTGCACCGGTAGCTGCCTGCGCAGGAGTTGCCAGCGTCAGACCGAGGAGCAGGGCCGCACCCGCGACGAGCAGCCGCTTCACGAGACGGTCCACTTCTGGTTGGCGGCGCCGGTGCAGCTCCACAGTTGCAGCGGGGTGCTGTTCGCCGAGTTGTTGCCCGTGACATCGAGGCACTTGTTCGCCTGCGGATTCACCAGATCTCTCCCACTCGTGTAGGTCCATTGCTGGGCGGCGCTGCCATTGCACGAATAGAGCTGCACCCGGGCACCGTTCGCGACGGAGCCGGCGTTGACGTCGAGACATTTGCCCAGCGCGCGGATCGTCCCGTCGCCAGGACGGGTCCACTGCTGGGCCGTCGTACCGTTGCAGTCGTAGAGCTGGACCGCCGTACCGTCGGCTGCGCTCGCGCCTGCGACGTCCATGCACTTGCCGCCCAGGCCGGTGATCTGGCCACCGCCGCCACCGCCGCTCTGCGTTCC
Organism: Kribbella sp. NPDC004875; assembly: GCF_042873375.1. Taxonomy (NCBI): domain Bacteria; kingdom Bacillati; phylum Actinomycetota; class Actinomycetes; order Propionibacteriales; family Kribbellaceae; genus Kribbella; species Kribbella sp. NPDC004875. The sequence continues at coordinate 610,790 of NZ_JBIALI010000005.1, read as the reverse complement.
GCCCCAGGTGAAGGTCGCGGACGTCTTGGTCGGCAACGTGTACGTGAAGGACTGGGAGCCCCAGTTCACCCGGACCGACTGCGAGCTGCCGGTCGTGTTGAACGCGATCAGCGCCTTCGAGCCGTCCGGGTTCTTCCAGGCGACGTTCTTCACCGAGTTGTTCGCGGTCGAGTCGATCCGCAGTGCGCCCGGCTTCACGAACTTCGTCAGGTGCCCCATCGTGTAGTACTCGACGGTCTTGGTGACCTGACCGCGCTGGCTGTCGTTGCGGTGCACGGTGACGAGTCCGGTGCAGACGTTGCAGCCGGCGCCGACGTACGGCAGGTGGTTCTCGTCGAGGGCGATCCCCCACTTGACCCACGACTTGTCCCAGTTGCGGGTGTAGTCGATCAGGTTGTTCATGTCCTCGACCTGCTGGTTCGCGATCCACGTTCCGCCGGAGTGCTCGGTCATGTACGCGTTCACGCCCGGGTACTGGTTGTGCACCTGGGTCTGCAGGTTCACGTCACCGCCGTACCCGTGCCAGGCGATGCCGCCGAAGTTCGGGTCGTTGCGGAGTGCCGCATCCGCGATCGGGACCGACCCGAGGTCGTTGTAGTTGCCCCAGTTGTAGTCGAGGATCAGCACCTTCGTGGTCAGCCCGGCGGCGTGCAGCGCGGGCAGCAGGTTGTTCTTGGTGAACTCGAGCAGGCCGGAGCCGTTCCAGTTCATCGACGCGTAACCGGTGTTGTCGTTACCGCAGCAGGTCGGCTCGTTCTGCACCGAGATGTAGTCGATGTGGTTGCCCTGGGCCTCGTTCTGCTGCAGGTACTTGACGAAGTACTGCGCGTACATCGGGGCGTACTCCCACTTCAGCCAGCCGCGGTGCACGAAGTCGTTGTTGTCCTTCATCCAGGCCGGCGCGCTCCACGGCGAGCCCATCACCTTCACCGCCGGGTTGAGCTGCCGGGCCTGCTTCGTCAGTGGGACCACGTCGGCGAGGTCGTGCTGGATGCTGAAGTCGTTCAGGTCGCAGCAGGTGTCGTCGTAGGAGTAGTTGGACCGGGCCAGGTCGGACGCACCCATCGGATTCCGGATGAAGGCCAGCCCGATCCCGTTCACCGGGTCGAACAGGTCCTTCATCACCTGGTCGCGGGTCGCGGCCGAGATCACGTTGCTGCTGTTCAGCAGCCACGCGGAACTGTCGGCGAACGACGCGCCACCACCCTCGAAGGACTGGTACGTCGTGTTCTCGTTCACCGTGACGGTCTGGTCCGCCGAGCCGCCGGCCGGACCGAAGTTCACCGGCGTCTGCTGCTGCAGGCCCCGGGTGACGTTCTGGCCGGCGGAGTCGTTCGTGGTGGTCAGCCAGATGTTGACCTGTTCACCGGCGGCCTGGGCGGGTGGGGCGGTTCCGAAGCCGAGCCCGGCGGCGGCCACGCACAGCGCGGCGGCCAGAGCGGGCAGGAGTCGTTGTCCACGCATGGGGCGGTTCTCCCTTGTCGTAAAGGAGTGTGGGGCGGTTTCGTTGCCGGCGTCTGCCCGCGCCGCAACTGGTGGTCAGCACGAGGTAACCATCCGTGCACACCGCTGTCAACGCCGGGCGAGGGACTTTTTTCAGATCTTTTAATTAGTCCCCGGGTTGACGTGGGAGCGTTCTCACGGCACGCTACGGCGCACATCCACCCTCATTCAGACGCCCCCGAAATGAGGTACATCATGAAGCGTCCCCGCATGCTCGCGCTGCTCGCGATCGGTGCCGCACTCACCGGCACCGCCCTCCTCCAACCGGCGGCCACCGCGCACCAGCAGGCCGCCGCGGCCCAGACGGCAACGGTCTGGGAGGACAACTTCGACGGCCCGGCCGGCCAGGCCCCCGATCCCGCCAAGTGGCGGTACGACATCGGCGGCAACGGCTGGGGCAACGACGAACGCGAGTACTACACCGACAGCCGCAACAACTCCGCCCTGGACGGCAACGGCAACCTGGTGATCACCGCCCGGCAGGAGAACGGCGGCTACCAGTGCCACTACGGCCCCTGCCAGTACACGTCGGCACGGTTGCTCACGGCCCAGACCTTCACCCAGACGTACGGCCGGTTCGAGGCCCGCATCAAGATCCCCCGCGGCCAAGGGATCTGGCCGGCGTTCTGGATGCTCGGCGGCGGCAACTGGCCGAACGACGGCGAGATCGACATCATGGAGAACATCGGCAAGGAGCCGGCCACCGTGCACGGCACGATCCACGGTCCGGGGTACTCCGGCGCCGGCGGGATCGGTGCCGCGTACAACCACCCGAACGGCTGGTCGTTCGCCGACGACTTCCACACCTTCGCGGTGGACTGGGCCCCGGACTCGATCACCTGGTACGTCGACGGCGTGCAGTACCAGCGCCGTACGCCCGCCGACCTGAACGGCAACACCTGGGTCTTCAACCACCCGTTCTTCATGATCCTGAACCTCGCGGTCGGCGGCTACTGGCCGGGCTACCCGGACGGTACGACGCAGATGCCGCAGACGATGACCGTCGACTACGTGCGCGTCTCCACCCTCGGCAGCGCCGGAGGCGGCGGCTCACAGATCACCGGCCTGGCCGGCAAGTGCCTGGACGTCGCCGGAGCCAACGCAGCCGACGGTACGACGGTGCAGCTGTACGACTGCAACGGGACGAACGCCCAGAAGTGGACCCGCCCCGGTGACGGCACGATCCGGGCCCTGGGCAAATGTCTCGACGTGGCGAACGCCGGTATCACCGACGGCACCCGGGTCCAACTGGCGACGTGCAACGGAAACGCTGCCCAGCAATGGGTCTACAGCTCCGGCCACGACCTGGTGAACCCGAAGGCGAACAAGTGCCTCGATGTCACCGGCAACAATTCCGCCAACGCCACACCCACCCAAATCTGGACCTGCACCGGCGCCGCCAACCAGAAGTGGACCGTCTGACCCGCCCCCCACCCACTCCCGTTTGAGGGGCCGGCCCCTCAAACGGTGGGAGGCGGACCCGAACATTGCCTACGCACCCCACACTTTGAGGGGCCGGCCCCTCAAACGTGCCTGGCCGGCGGCGGAGGTCGCCGTGGGGGGCGGCGCCGGTCTGCCGGGACCTAACGAGCGGGTACGGCGCCTCCGTCGCGGAGCAAGCGCACCACCGGGAGGGTCGCGGCGCCGAGCGCCACCGCATCGCGACCCAGCTCGCACAGCACGATGGAGACCTGCGCGTACGGACGCCGGAGCGCATGCTTCCCGACCTCGACGCGCAGCTCGTCCAGATGCTTCTCGCCCAACAGCAGCCCGGCCCAGCCGCCGAGCACGATGCGCTCGGGGTTCACCAGGTTGACGAGGTTCGCGAAACCCGCGGCCAGGTAGCCGATGGTGTCGGCGACGATGGTCTTCGCGGGCTCGCTCGCCGACTCCAGCAGTTCGACGAAGGCGGCCTCCTCGTCAGCGCCGGCCTCGCCGCCGGCAGTCCGGTACCGGTCGAGGACGCCTTCCGCGCCGACGTACGCCTCCAGGCATCCGAGGGCGCCGCAGCGGCACTGGCGGCCGCCGTACGCGATCGTCATGTGACCCCACTCGCCCGCGCTGCTGCGGGCGCCGCGATAGCTGGATCCACCCGCGACCAGGGCCGATCCGACGCCCGAGCCGACCAGCGCGACGACCGCGTCGGTGGCGCCGCGACCGGCGCCGAACCACATCTCGGCCTGGCCGAGCATGTTCGCGCCGTTGTCCACGTGCACCGGAATGTCGGTGCCCTCGGCAAGCATCGCGGCGAGCGGCACGGCCTCCCAGCCGAGCGTCTGCGCGTCGACGATCGCGTTGTCCTCGACCACACCGGCGACCGCGACACCGAGCCCGAGGACCTGCGCGGGCTGGATTCCGGACGTCGCGACGACGCTCGAAAGCCCTTCCAGGACGTGCTTCACGACCTCTTCCGGGGTCGGCGAGCTGATCGGGTGGTCGGCGCGCGCGAGCACGTTCATCGCCAGGTCGAACAGTTCGACCCGGACCCGCGTCTCGCCGACCTCGGCGCCGGCGACGTACCGGAAGGTTGGTGCGACCCGCAGCAGGACGCGCGGCCGGCCGCCCTCGGACTCGACCGAGCCGGCCTCCTCGACGACGCCCTCGGTGATCAGCTCGGCGACCAGGTTGCTCACGCTGGCGGCACTGAGCGACGTCCGGACGGTCAGCTCCTGGCGGCTCAGCGGGCCGTCGCGGTAGATGCTGGTGAGGATCACCGAGCGGTTGGACCGGCGCATGTCGCGCACCGTGGTCCGGCGTACTTCCATCCCTCTACCTCACCCTGCGGCCCCGGGCAGGCCGCTCGCCCCGAGTTCATCATGCCGCCTCGCGCGGCGGAAGACTCCCCTTCCTCCAAGTCGTGAACTAAGCAACGATTCGTTACCGCTCCGTGATTGACGGTCCGTTGTGGTCTCCGCTTTGATCTACGGAACCGCTTCCGAAACCGGTTCCGTAGCGTCCGGACCCCGACCGCCCGAGGGGAGTCAGCGTGTCCATCACCATCGCCGATGTCGCGGCCCGTGCCGGCGTCAGCAAGACCACCGTGTCCCGCGTCCTCAACGGCAAGGGCGAGCTGGACCTGCGCACCGCCGAGCGCGTCCGCCAGGTGATCGAGGAGCTCGGGTACGTGCCGAGCGCCCGCGCCGTCGGCCTGGCCCGCGGCCGGACCCGGATCGTCGGGATGCTGGTCCCGTCACTCACCTGGCCCTGGATGGGCGAGGTGCTGCAGGGCGCGGTCGACGTGGTCGAGTCCGAGGGGTACGGCCTGCTGCTGTTCACCGTCAACCGCGGTGCGGAATCCATGCAGCAGTTCGCGTCCCAGGTCTCGTCGCAGTCGTTCGACGGCCTGCTGGTGATCGAGCCGGAGGGCACGCTCACCTACATCGAGCAACTCCACGCGCGCGGTCTGCCGGTGGTCCTGATCGACGACCGCGACCACCGCCCGCAGTTCCCGTCCGTTGCGACCACCAACTACGCCGGCGGCGAGTCCGCCGCCCGGCACCTGCTGGAGCTCGGCCGCCGCCGGCCACTGGTGATCACCGGCGTCGAACGCTTCGGCTGCACCCACGAACGCCTGGACGGCTTCCGCGACACCTACGCCGAGGCCGGCTTCGAGCTCGACCCGAGACTCGTGTTCGAGGGCGACTTCACCCACGAGAGCGGGCGCCTCGGCGTCCAGCACGCACTCGGCGAGCGGCTCGACTTCGACGCGGTCTTCGCGCACAACGACCTGTCCGCGGGCGGTGCCATCCAGGCCGTCCGGGAGACCGGGCGGAACGTACCGAACGACGTGTCGGTGGTCGGGTTCGACGACATCCCGTACGCCGAGCACACCGAGCCGCCGCTCACCACGGTGCATCAGCCGATGCGCCAGATGGGTCAGGCGGCCGCCCGGATGCTGATGGGGTACTTCGGCGGCACTCCACTGCCCGCAGACCCCCAGGTGCTGCCGACGACGCTGATCGTCCGCGGCTCAACCGCCCCGAAACCCACGACCCGGACCCGGCGCGCGCCGGCGCACCGGCCTCCGCAGTAGCACTCCGGTGGCGGGGCAGCTGCCCCTGTCCCGCCACCGGCGTACCCCTCTGAACGTCGAATACCGGGCGTGAGCTCTTCCCATGAGAGCGCTTTCACGTCACCATGCACTGGCCCACCGGCTCAGGGTGGGCCATCCGCCAACAGAAACACAGGAGGAACCGATGCGAGCACGACGCACAGTCGCGCTGGCCCTAGCGGGCCTGCTCGCGGCAGCCACTCTGGCTGCTTGCAGTAATGGGGACGGGAAGGCCGCCGGGAACGGCTCAGGCGGCGGCGCGACCGTTCTCAACATCGGCATGCCGAACGGACCGCAGACCGAGAACCACAACCCGTTCCTCGGCTCCTCCTCGGGCGCCTCGCTGGGCTACCGCTGGATGATCTTCGAGCCGCTGGTGATGATCAACGGGATCAAGCCGACAGACCCGGGCAAGCCCTGGCTGGCGACCGAGTGGAAGTGGGACGCCAACTTCACCAAGCTCTCGCTGACCATCCGGGACGGCGTGAAGTTCTCCGACGGCCAGCCGATGACCGCCGACGACGTCGCCTACTCGTTCCAGCTCCGCAAGGACAACGACGGGCTGAACCAGGACGCGATCCCGTACGGGACGATCACCGCGTCCGGCAACAAGGTCGACCTGACCTTCGCCCGATCGCAATTCACCAACCAGAACAAGATCCTGACCGTGTTCGTGGTGCCGAAGCACCAGTGGTCGACGATCAAGGACCCGAGCCAGGACACCCTGAAGAACCCGATCGGCACCGGCCCCTACACGGTCAAGTCGTTCACCCCGCAGACCACCACGCTGACGCTGCGCGACTCGTACTGGCAGGACCTCCCGAAGGTCAAGGAGCTGCGGTACACGTCGTACAACGACAACAACGCGCAGACCACCGCGCTGGCGAACGGCTCGTCGGAGTGGAGCTTCGTCTTCGTCCCGAACGTGAAGGCCGTCTACCAGGACAAGGACCCGAAGAACCACAAGCTCTGGTTCCCGGCGAACCTCGGCATCCACGGGCTGTGGATCAACACCACCCGCAAGCCCTTCGACAACCCGGCGCTGCGCCGCGCGATGAACCTGGTGGTCAACCGCGACGACATCTTCCAGCAGGGTGAGGCCGGGTACTTCTACCCGAAGGTCGAGTCGATGACCGGCATCCCCACGCCCGCGGGTGAGTCGTTCATCGCTCCGGAGTACAAGGACAAGAAGCACGCGGTCGATGTCGACGGCGCCAAGAAGGAGCTCTCCGACGCGGGCTTCAAGCTCGAGGGCGACGTACTGAAGGACCCGACCGGCAAGCCCGTGACGCTCACGCTCACCGACCCGGCCGGCTGGTCCGACTACCAGACCGACCTCGAGATCATCAAGGACAACCTGTCCACGATCGGGATCAAGGCGACCGTCGAGAAGGCCAACCAGGACGCCTGGTTCAAGAACATCGACACCGGCAACTTCGACGCCGCGATGCACTGGACCAACGGTGGCGCGACGCCGTTCGACATCTACCAGAACATCATGGACGGCAAGATCCTGAAGCCGGTCGGCAAGGGTGGCGTGAGCGGCAACTACGGCCGGTTCAACAGCCCGGAGGCGACCAAGGCGCTGGACCAGTACGCGAACGCCGCGGACGACGCGACCCGCACCAGCGCGCTGAACACGCTGCAGAAGATCATGGTCGAGCAGATGCCGATCATCCCCACCTCGGCGTCCAACGTCGGCGGTCTCTACAGCACCAAGAACTGGGTCGGCTGGCCCGACGAGCAGAACCAGTACGGGCCGGCGCAGCCGACCCAGCAGAACGCTCTGCAGATCATCCTCAACCTGAAGCCGGCCGGCAGCCAGTGATTCCGGGCCGCGGCGCCGGGGGCTCTCCCCGGCGCCGCGGTGCCGCGATGGGAGACACATGACGGTCACCGAGACCGAGGTTGTTCTGGAGGCCGAGGGCCTCACCAAGCACTTCCCGGTGCGCCGGGGTATCCGCGACCTGTTCAGCCGGGACCACAAGGTGGTGCACGCGGTCGACGGCGTCCGGATCACGTTGCGCCGCGGCCGGGTGACCGCGCTGGTCGGCGAGTCCGGCTCCGGCAAGTCGACGGTCGCGCGACTGCTCGCCCAGTTGTACGGGCGGACCTCCGGCGACATCCGCCTGCACGGCGAGTCCGTGACGGTGCGCGGCGGCCGGAAGTTCCGCGCGTACTGCCGCCAGGTGCAGATGATCTTCCAGGACCCGTTCGCCTCGCTGAACCCCACGCACACCGTGCGGTACCACCTGACCCGGTCGCTGCGGATCCACGGCCGGGACGGCGATCTCGAGCAGAACCTGCGCGCGTTGCTGGAGCAGGTACAGCTCACCCCGCCCGAGCGCTACCTGGACAAGTTCCCGCACGAGTTGTCCGGTGGCCAGCGGCAACGCGTCTCGATCGCCCGCGCGCTCGGCGCCGATCCCGAGGCGCTGCTCGCCGACGAGCCGGTGTCGATGCTCGACGTGTCGATCCGCCTCGGCGTACTGAACCTGCTGCGGGACCTGAAGGAGCGGCTGAACCTGGCCATCCTCTACATCACCCACGACATCGCGTCGGCCCGGTACTTCGCCGACGAGACCCTGGTGATGTACGCCGGACGCCTCGTCGAAGGCGGCGACTCCGAAACCGTCACGCAGAACCCCGCACACCCGTACACACGCCTGCTGATCGAGAGCGCGCCGGACCCCGACCGCCTCGGACAGCTCGGTGCGCCTGAGGACCAGGCCGGTGGCGAGCCGCCGAGCCTGATCGCACCGCCGAGCGGCTGCCGGTTCAACCCGCGCTGCGTGCACGCGATGCCGAAGTGCTCGACCGACCTGCCGCCGCGCTTCGACCTGCCGACTCCCGGTCACTGGGCCGCGTGCTGGCTCTACGAGGAAGGAACTGCGAAGTGAAGTTCCTCCTGCAGCGCGTGGCCTTCTATGTGTTCACCGCGTGGGCCGCGCTCACCATCAACTTCTTCATCCCCCGGTTGATCCCGGGCGACCCGGTCACCTCGCTGATGGCGAAGTACCAGGGTCAGCTGAGCACCGAGGCGATCCACTCGCTCTACGTGCTCTTCGGCCTGGACAAGAACGCGTCGGTGTGGAGTCAGTACGTCGACTACTGGGGCCAGGTGTTCCACGGCGACCTCGGGTTGTCGTTCACGTTCTTCCCGACCCCGGTGTCGGAGATCCTGAAGCAGAGCCTGCCGTGGACGATCGCGCTGGTCGGCATCACCACCTTCGCGAGCTTCATGATCGGTACGTCGCTCGGCGTGATCGCGGGCTGGCGGCGCGGCTCGCTCATGGACGGGCTGTTGCCGGTGACCACGTTCCTCTCGTCGATCCCGTACTTCTGGCTCGGCCTGCTGGCGATCACGCTGCTCGCCGGACCGGGCAGCTTCTTCCCGTCGTCCGGCGGGTACGAACCCGGCTTGGTCCCAGGCTGGGACGGGACGTTCATCGGCAGCGCGATCCAGCACAGCCTGCTGCCCGCGATCACGATCCTGATCTCGTCGGTCAGCGGCTGGATCCTCACCATGCGGAACATGATGGTGACGGTGTCCTCGGAGGACTACATCACCGTCGCGCACGCGAAGGGTCTGCCCGAGCGCCGGGTGATGGTCAGCTACGCGGCCCGCAACGCCCTGCTGCCGAACGTCTCCGGTTTCGCGCTGTCGCTCGGCTTCATCGTCGGCGGCACGCTGCTGGTGGAGATCGTCTTCTCCTACCCGGGCATCGGCTACAACCTGTTCCAGGCCGTCGGTGCCAAGGACTACCCGCTGATGCAGGGCGTCTTCCTGGTGATCACGCTGTCGGTCCTGGTGGCCAACCTGCTGGCCGACGTCGCCTACCTGCTCCTCGACCCGCGTACCCGGAAGGAGGGCTGATGACCGCCACCATCACCGCGGTGACGCCCGCGGAGACGACCGCACCGGCCAAGCGCCGCCGGTTGCGTTTCGTCGCGAACCCGAAGGCCGCGACCGGTCTGGTCGTGCTCGCGTTCTTCTGCCTGATCGCGATCATCGGCCCGTGGATCGCGCCGTACGACCCGGGCGCCCGGAGCAGCGACCTGATCCAGGCGCCGTCCGGCAAGCACTGGTTCGGTACGACGCACCTCGGGCAGGACATCTTCAGCCAGGTACTGGTCGGCACCCGCGGCGTGATGTTCGTCGGGCTGCTGGCCGGCCTGGTCGCGACCGCGCTGTCGATCCTGATCGGGGTCAGCGCGGGCTTCCTCGGCGGCGCCGCGGACGACAGCCTGTCCGCGCTCTCCAACGTCTTCCTGGTGATTCCGGCGCTCCCGCTGATCATCATCGTCGCCTCCACGATCCCGTCGGCCGGTGACCTGATGGTTGCCCTGGTCATCGGTTTGACCTCCTGGGCGTGGGGCGCGCGGGTCCTGCGGGCGCAAACGTTGTCCTTGCGCCGGCGGGACTACGTCGAGGCCGCCCGGGCGACCGGTGAGAGCACCTGGCGGCTGATCACCTTCGAGATCATGCCGAACCTGACCGCGATCATCGCCTCCGGTTTCGTCGGCACGGTGATCTTCGCGGTGATGTCCGAGATCACCCTGGCGTTCATCGGGATCTCGACGATCTCGGAGTGGAACTGGGGCACGATCCTGTTCTGGGCGCAGAGCCAGCAGGCGCTGGCGCAGGGCGCGTGGTGGTGGTTCGTTCCGGCCGGTCTGGCGATCGCCCTGCTCGGGACCGCGCTGTCACTGGTCAACTTCGGGATCGACGAGTTCGTCAGCCCACGGTTGCGGAGCAGCGGTCACACCCGGGTGAAGACAAAGGACGGCCACACCGTCCGGATGCGGGTCGGCTTCACCCCGGTGCTGTCGGCGAAAGACGTGCCCGCGACTCCCGTCGTACGCCGTCGTGAGGAGGAGGTCGCGTGAAGGAACCCGTGCTGGAGATCAAGAACTTCCACGTCGACTACGGCCTCGGGGACCAGGCGGTACAGGCGGTTCGCGACGTCACGCTGACGCTGCACCGCGGCGAGGTGCTCGGCCTGGCCGGCGAGAGCGGCAGCGGGAAGTCCACCCTCGCGTACGGCGTGACGCGGTTGCTGCCGCCGCCCGGGGTGATCAGCGGCGGGTCGGTGATCTACCACCCGCCGTCGGGCGACGCGTACGACGTGATGGCGCTGACCGACGCGGAACTGCGCGCGTTCCGCTGGGCGGAGACGTCGATCGTGTTCCAGGGCGCGATGAACTCGCTGAACCCGGTGCACAAGATCTCCACCCAGATGCTCGACGTGATCAAGGCGCACGAGCCGCAACTGTCGCCGCAGGCCCGGATCGCCAGGGCTCAGGAAATGCTGAAACTCGTCGGGATCTCCGCGGACCGGATGGACGCCTACCCGCACCAGCTGTCCGGCGGCATGCGGCAGCGGGTGATGATCGGGATGGCGCTCGTCCTCGAGCCGCAGATCGTGATCATGGACGAGCCGACCACCGCGCTGGACGTGGTGATGCAGCGGCAGATCCTCGCACAACTGGTCGAGCTCCGCGAACGGCTCGGGTTCTCGGTACTGTTCATCACCCACGACCTGTCGCTGCTGGTCGAGTTCTCCGACCGGATCGCGATCATGTACGGCGGCCGGATCGTCGAGGAGGCGCGGTCGAAGGACCTCTACACGGACTCGCTGCATCCCTACAGCGAAGGCCTGCTCAAGTCCTTCCCCGCACTCCGCGGCGAACGGCGGGAGCTGGCCGGGATTCCCGGTTCGCCACCCGATCTGCGGGGAATGCCCTCCGGTTGCTCGTTCCACCCGCGCTGCCCGCAGGCGTTCGACCGGTGCTCCACGGAGATCCCGCTGCTCGGTGTCCCGTCGGCACGCAACGACCCCGACCGATCCGTCGCGTGCTGGCTCCCCGGCCGCGTTCCCGTTGCCTAGTGTCCTGACTCGAAGGATGACCATGACCTCTGAAGACTTCCTCGCAGGCCTGCCCGCCGGATTCCGGTGGGGGGTGGCGACCTCGGCGTACCAGATCGAGGGCGCGATCGCCGAGGACGGCCGGACGCCGTCGATCTGGGACACGTTCTGCCGGGTGCCGGGCGCCATTGACAACGGTGATGTCGGTGACATCGCCTGCGACCACTATCACCGGATGCCGGCCGACGTCGCGCTGATCAAGGACCTCGGCCTGGACACCTACCGGTTCTCGGTGGCGTGGCCGCGAGTGCAGCCGCGCGGCAAGGGGCCGGTGAACCCGGCCGGGATCGGGTTCTACGACCGGCTGGTCGACGAGCTGCTTGCCCAGGGCATCGACCCGTGGGTGACCCTGTACCACTGGGACCTGCCGCAGGAGCTCGAGGACGCGGGTGGCTGGCCGGCGCGCGACACGGCGTACCGCTTCGCGGAGTACTCGATGCTGGTGTTCGACGCGCTGAAGGACCGGGTCGACACCTGGACGACGCTGAACGAGCCGTGGTGCTCGGCGATGCTCGGCTACGCGTACGGCGCGCACGCACCGGGCCGGCGCGAGTACCCGGAGGCGATCGCCGCCGTACACCACCTGCTGCTCGGGCATGGTCTCGCGACGCAGCAGATGCGCGCGGCCTCGCCCCGCAAGCTGGACATCGGCATCACGCTGAACGTCGCGACGGCGTACCCGGCCTCGGACGCCGAGCCCGACGTCGAGGCCGCCCGTCGCGCGGACGGGATGGGCCGGCGGATCTATCTCGACCCGCTCGTCCACGGGCGCTATCCCGCCGATGTCGTCGCGGATCTCGCGCGCGAGGGCGTCGATCTCCCGATCCAGGACGGCGACCTGGAGATCATCTCGGCGCCGATCGACGTGCTCGGGGTGAACTACTACTTCAGCCAGAAGTTCACCGGGTACGCCGAGGACGGCAGCACCGTCGACGCGGGCGGGCTGCCGATCAGCCGCGACGTACCGATCGGCAAGCCGCGGACCGCGATGGACTGGGAGATCGTGCCCGAGGGCTTCACCGACCTCCTGCTCAGCATCGCCCGCGACTACCCCGGTCTCCCGATGGTGATCACCGAGAACGGGTCGGCCTTCGACGACGTTCCCGACGAGACCGGCTACGTCAACGACACCGACCGAACGGCGTACTTCACCTCCCACCTCACCGCCGTAGCCAACGCCATCGCCCAGGGCGCCGACATCCGCGGCTACCTCGCCTGGTCCCTGATGGACAACTTCGAGTGGGCGTACGGCTACGTCAAGCGGTTCGGCATCATCCGCGTCGACTACGACACCCAGACGCGCACCCCCAAGGCCAGCGCCAACTACCTGAAGGACCTGGCCGCGCGGCACCGCGCGAAGTAGTCACCGTCTCTCCAGGCCATCACAATCCGCCGCTCCCCCACCCCACAGGCGGGACCACGCGCACCACCCACGATGGTGATGGCCTGGAGATCCGGCTTCGCGCCACTTGCCCGCTCCAAGGGCTATCTGTCGAGAGATCGGTCCGCGACGAGGCCGAGCAGCTGGGCTTGGGTGATTGCTCCGGCCGGAGGCTTCGGTCCGGGGTACAGGATTCGGACCGAGGCGAGGTCGCCGTCAGGTTGTTTGTAGGTGGCGCCCATGACGTACATCTCGCCGCCCTGGTACTTGCGGGCACCTTCGGCGTACTCGGCGGCGCCGCCGTTCGGGAGCTTGACCGAGGTGCAGTTCGGCATCGACAGCTGTGCGGGGCAGGTGCTGGCCAGTGGGGCCGCGTCCAGACCGATCTCGAGCGTGGCGGTCGCGGCCGACTTGGTCCACTGGTCCACGACGACGAGCTCGCCTGGTGCGTCCTCGACGTGGTCGCGCTGCAGCTTGCCACCGAGCGTCCTGGCGGCGAGGGCCTCGACCTGCGCGGGTGTCGGCGCGAAGTCTTGCAGTGCGGCCTCTTCGGCTTTCTGGGCGTTGGTGAGCGGGGGCAGCTTCAGCGCCGGATCGGTGACGAAGGCAAACAGTTGCGTGTCGGTGATCGCCACGTCCGGCACCGGGATCTCGGTGTTGTTGCGGAACACCGGATCGATCGCGACGTACGCGAACTCGCCGTCCGGTCGCAGGTAGTCGAGTTCGACCAGCTTGCCCTGCCGGCCGATAGTCGCCGGACGGCCGTTGGGCAGCGTCACCCGATGGCAGACGACCGGGTCGGCCTCGTTCGCGGAGTAGGAACCGCAGGTGTTGCCCGCACTCTGCGCCGAACGCGACAGGCCGATCAGCAGCATGCCCTCGCCCTTCTCCCCCGCGACCTTCCAGCCGACCTTGCGCATCGTGTCGTGGTGACCGATCTGCGTGCCGACCTGGAACGGTCCGGTGCTGAAATCCAGATGGTTGCCGCCGGGGTCGAAGTGCTTGGTCAGCAAGCCCTTCATCAACGTGTCGAAGCCCTGGATCTTCGCGACAGCGGCGGCGTCCTGTGCGGCCGCGGCGTCGACCGGGGTACGGCGACCCGCGGCCGGCGGCTCGCCCTGCGCGGCGTCGCGGACCGCACCGGTGACGCCGATGGTGGCGGCCGCGACGGCTCCGGCCGCGGCGAGCACGCCGGCGCCGGTCAGCAACCGGTGCCTGCGGAGGCGCCGGCGCCCACCGCTAATGTCGTCGGCCACCGGGCGCGGCAGCAGGTCGTCCTGTGCGGCGGCCGCTTCGGTGAGCCGGTCCTGCAGCACCTTCTCGTCGATCATCGGTTTCCTCCCACAGCCCGGAACTGGGCAGTCAGTAAGTCGTTGAGCCGGGCGAGGGCACGCGAGCTCTGGCTCTTCACGGTGCCGGCGCCGCAGTTGAGATCCGCGGCGGTCTCCTCGATCGTCAGACCGAGGAAGAACCGCAGGACGACCACGCGGCGCTGCCCGATCGGCAGCGTGGCGAGTGCCTCCAGAAGCGCCCGCCGGTCCTCCGGCGCCATCCCCTCGTCCGCCTGCGGGTCGAGTCCGTCGAGCCCGGCGTCCTCGCGACGCCAAGGCCGTCGGCTCTCGTCGATCCCTGAGTTCACCAGGATCCGCCGGGTATAGGCGTCGACGTTTCCGCCGCGCTGCACCCGGTGCCAGGCGACGTACAACTTCATCAGCGCCGTCTGGACGAGATCCTCGGCCTGGTGCACGTCGCCACAGAGCAGATACGCGATCCGCCGCAGCTGCGTACGCCGCTGGACGACGTACGCACTGAACTCCTCGTCCCGCGATGCTCTCGCCATTCCCCGGTCCCCTCACTCAGTCCGTCACCGATGAGTACGGAGCGCACCCCGAAACTGTTGTCACCAATTCTGATCCAGACATGAAAACTCACGGCCGCGCCGACGTTCCGCGTCGGCTCGAGTACCCCGGATGCCCTGTAGTGCCGCAAACTCGTCGCATGAGCCTTCCCGTGATCCCCGCGCCCGCGCAGACCGTCCCCGGCGACGGCATCGTCACCCGGACCGCGTCGGCCGGCATCGACGTGGGCTCCCCGGAGCTCGCCGGCGTCGCCGCCCGGTTCGTGGCGGACGTCGAGCTCGACACCGGCCTCGCACTCACCGGTGACTCCGGCATCACCGTGACGAGCGCCACGGTCTGGAGATCACGCCGGCGGGCATCCGGGTGTGGGGCCCGACACCCGAGGCGGTCCACCGCGGTCTGACCTCACTCCGGCAGCTCATCTCGACCCACCTCCAGGACGGTACGGCGGTCCTCCCGGCCACCCGGATCGCCGACGGACCGCGCTTCGCCTGGCGTGGTCTCTCGTTCGACGTGGTCCGCACGTTCCACGGCCCGGACGAGGTACGCCGGGTCATCGACATGCTGTCGCTGTACAAGCTGAACGTGCTGCATCTGCACCTGACCGACGACCAGGGCTGGCGGTTCGAAGTACCGTCGCGGCCCGCACTGACCAAGGCCGGCGCGGCCGGGGCGCTCGGGGATCGACCGGGTGGGTTCTATCCACAGGCCGAAGTGGCAGAGCTCGTGGCGTATGCGGCCGAGCGGTTCGTGACCGTCGTACCGGAGATCGACATGCCCGGGCACACGTCGGCGGTCTTCAAGGCCTACCCGGAGCTGGCGCCGGCGGAGCTGCGCACGATCGACTTCGGGAACGGGACGTCGATTCCGCTCAACGCGCTCGAGCCCGGTCGAGCGGAGACGTGGACGTTCGTCGAGGACGTGCTGGACGCCGTGGTCGCGCAGTTCCCACAGAGCGCCTACGTGCACATCGGTGGCGACGAGGCGTGGGGTATGTCGGACGAGGACCATGCCGCGTTCGTCGAGAAGGCGTCCGCGTTGGTGCGTGCCAGGGGCAAGCGGGTCGTCGGTTGGCAGGAGATCGCCCGGTCGGCGATCTCCTCCGACGACGTGGTGCAGTACTGGATCAGCATCGACATCGACTCGATGGAGCCCGGCAACGGGCCGGTCCCGCCGGAAGACCTGTTGCCGATCCTCGTCGAGCACTTCCAGAAGGCGAAGACCGACGCCCCGAAGGCGCTGGCCGCCGGAGCCCGCCTGATCTCCTCACCCACCACCTGGGTGTACTTCGACCGTCCGCACGGCGACTCCTCGTCCGACCCCGCGCAAGAAGAGGCACGCAAGCGGCTCGGCCTGGAGTTCTACGGACCGGCGACCCTGCGCGACGGGATCTCCTGGGACCCGGTCGGCAACACGCCCGGCGTTACGTCCGCCGACCAGCTGGCCGGGGTCGAGGCCGCCATCTGGTGCGAGACGATTCTCAGCTCCGACGACCTCGAACTCCTGTTGCTCCCGCGCCTCCCCGGCCTGGCCGAGAAGGCGTGGGCCCAACAGACCTCCACCGAATGGACCGAGTACGCCGGACGCCTCGGTCGGCAGTCCCGCGCGTGGCAGCGCCGTACCTGGACCTGGCTGCGATCGGTGGAGGTCGACTGGGTTTAGCTGTTCCAGCCGGAGCCCTGCGTGGTGCGGCTTCCGAGGCCGTTGGCCTTACCGGGATACGAATACATCTGGCCGGTGCTGTTGTTCACGGTGACCAGGTCCGGGATCTTGTCGCCGGTGATGTCGCCGACGCCGGCCAGCGAGCGGTACCCGTTCCAGCCGCCGGTGCCGATCTCGACGCGGGCGGTGCCGCCGGCGAAGTTCGGACCCTTGTAGAGCCAGAGCTTGCCGGTCTTCGGGTCGACGGTGACCAGGTCGGGCTTGCCGTCCCGGGACAGGTCCCCGACGGCGGCGAGCTTGGTCAGGTTGGTCCAGCCGTAGCCGATCTGCTTGCGGGTGCCGAGCCCGTTGGCGGTGCCCGGATAGGCCCAGAGCTTGCCGGTCGACTTCTCGATCGTGACCAGGTCCTGGTGCGAGTCGCCGAGGATGTTGCCGATCCCGATGATGTCGCGCATCCCGTTCCAGCCGCCGTTGCCGATCAACTTCCGGGTGGAGCCGGACGGCGTCGGGCCGGGGAACAGGTACAGCTTGCCGGTCGACTTCTCGACCGCGACCAGGTCCGCCTTGCCGTCCCCGGTCAGGTCGCCGACCGGTGCGATCTCGGTCATCGCGTTCCATCCGGTGCTCAGCTTCACCGCCGACGAACCGCCGGCGAAGCCGCCCTTGCCGTTGTTCGTGTACCGGTACAGGGTGCCGTCCTGGCGGTCTACCGCGACCAGGTCGTCCAGCCCGTCGCCGCTGAGGTCACCGGCGTTCGTCAGGTCCACGTCCGAGTGCGCCGACACGTAGGACAGCCCGTACTGCTGCATCGTCGCGTTCAGCGTCGCCGCGGACAGCGTGTGCGTACCGCCGGTCGACTTCCACGGATCCCAGACCGTCAGCGTCTTCTTGTTCAGGTCGTACCCGTAGATCATGATCGCGTGCCCGAAGTGGCCGCTCATGCCCTTGTTCCAGGGCAGCTTCTCCATCCAGACGCCGATCTTCGGGGCGCGCTTCAGGATGCCGATGTCGTGCGCGGCCCAGTTCAGCAGGTTGGTCGCGTTCCCGGTCGTGTCCGCGTCCCACACCGAGTAGCCGAGCGGGTTCACGTACCCGTTGATCACCGGCAGAGCGGTCTTGTCGTACGTCCCGGACGTGGTCGTCTTCATCTGCTTCGCGAGCGTCGTCTGGGTGACGTTGACCCCGAACGTCCCGAGGCTGACCGCACTCGACGCGGGCACGCAGTAGTAGTTGGTGCTCTGGTAGACACCCTTGATCGCGAGCTTCCCGGTCGCCGGTACCGTCGCGGTCGTCGCGGTCGTCGCGGTCGTCGCGGTCGTCGCGGCCTGCGGCTGGGCCATCGCGGTCTTGCGTTGTGCGGGCGCCTCGGCACCGGCCGGCTGCATCGTGCCGCTCGGCGTCAGCGGGGTCGCCGCCGCGATGTCCTCGGTGCTGAGGGCAACCGAACCGCTCTCCGGCGGAGTGTCCGCGCTCGTCTTGTCGTCGGCGGTCGCGACATGCACGACTCCACCCACCACGAGCCCGAGCCCCACGACCACCGCACTACCGAGCTTCAACCGCCGATGCTTCATCCAGTCCTCACTTGGTACGCCGATCAAACCAAAGAGGACCTAAGCACACCGAAGGGGGCAGAGCGAGGTCGGCAGCTCGACAGGACGTGTCGGGCAGGACGGGGCCGACCCCGTCCTGCCTACGCCTGCGCCGCGACGCAGTGGACGTATACGTACTGTCGAGCTGCCGACCTCCGTCAGCAGCTGGCGGTGTTAATTCGTAAATTATGAGCAAATTGCTTGACGGGATCGTGGCGTCACGGTCAACTGGTCCCTCGTTCGTCCCGTTGCGTGGGTCGGAACTGACTTGAGGAGGCGCGGGTGCGGCTGGCTGGGCGGGTGATCGTGGTGACCGGGGCCGCGTCGGGGATCGGCGCGGCGTGCGCCGAACGCGCGCTGACGGAGGGCGCGCAGGTCGTGCAGGTGGACATCCACCCCTGCAAGGTGCTGCCGGGCAAGGCGATCAGCGTGGTCGGTGACGTCGCGTCGCCGGACACCTGGGCCGAGGTCCGGGCTCGCGGCCGCGACGAGCTCGGGCCGGTCGACGGCCTGGTCAGCAACGCGGTCTTCGTCGACGTGAAACCGGCGCACGAGCTCGCACCACCGTCCTGGCAACGCCAGCTCGACGTCAACCTGACCGCCGCCTTCCTCGGCTTCCGGACCCTGTACGACGACCTGGTCGCGAACGCCGGCTCGGTCGTCCTCGTCTCCTCGGTGCACGCCATCGCGGGCCTGCCGGGACATCCGGCGTACGCCGCGACGAAGGGCGCACTCGTCTCACTCGGGCGTCAGCTGGCCGTCGAGTACGGTCGCTCGATCCGGGTGAACACGGTGCTGCCGGGCCCAATCGTGACGGCGATGTGGGACCGCGTCGACGCCGAGGGACGGGAACGCAGCGCCCAGGCGACGGCACTCAAGCGGCTCGGACAGCCGGACGAGGTCGCCCAGGCGGTGGCGTTCCTGCTGTCGTCCGAGGCGTCGTTCGTGACTGCCACCAGCCTGGTGGTCGACGGCGGATGGTCCGCGGTGAAGGACTCGGCGTGAAGGCGGGCAGAGTGACGGGGATGCAACGCGGCGTGACGCGAGGTCTGCACGGTCAGATCGTGGAGGAGATGGCGCAGCGCATCCTGTCCGGGCAGATCCCGGAGGGCGCGACCATCAACGTGACCGAACTGCAGGCCGACCTCGGCGTCAGCCTGACCGCGGTCCGCGAGGCGCTGAAGGTCCTGACCGCGAAGGGCCTGGTCGACGCGCGGCAGAAGCGCGGGACGTTCGTCCGTCCACGCTCGGACTGGAACCTCCTCGACGCGGACATGATCCGCTGGCACTTCCGCGACGCCGGCGCCCGGCCCGAGCTGCTCGAGGAGTTGCACGAGGTCCGCGGCATCGTCGAGCCGGCCGCCGCCCGCCTGGCCGCGATCCGCGGCGACGACGCGCACCTCGCCGCACTCGACGAGGCGCTCGCCGCGATGGCGTCGGCGAGTGACGACCTCGCGGCCGTGACCGCTGACCTCGCCTTCCACCGCGCGTTGCTCGCGGCAACGGGGAACGAGCTGCTGACCAAGATGGAAGTGATCATGGAGACCGGGCTCGTCGGCCGCGACCGCCTGGTGCACACCGTGAAGCCGTCCGCCGACCCGGTTCCGAGTCACCGGCTGGTCGTGGACGCGGTCCGCGCACACGACCCCGAAGGCGCCGAGCTCGCGATGCGGGAACTGCTGGCGAAGGCGGCCGAGGACCTGACCGAAGTACGGGGCGCGAAGGGCCGGGGGCGGCGCAAGTGAAGATCGAGAGAGTCGAGACGTTTCTCGTCCCGCCGCGCTGGTTGTTCTGCCGGATCGAGACCAGCGACGGCGTCGTCGGCTGGGGCGAACCGGTCGTCGAAGGACGCGCCGAGGTCGTCCGCGCCGCGATCGACGTCCTCGCGGAGTACCTGATCGGCCAGGATCCGTTGCAGGTCGAGCGGCACTGGCAGGTGCTGACCAAGGGCGGCTTCTACCGCGGCGGACCGGTGCTGAGCAGCGCGGTCGCCGGCCTCGACCACGCGCTCTGGGACATCGCCGGCAAGGTGTACGGCGCTCCGGTGGCAGCGCTGCTCGGTGGGCGGGTGCGCGACCGGGTGCGCGTGTACGCGTGGGTCGGGGGCGACGAACCGTCCTCGATCGGAGCGGCCGTCGCGGAACAGGTCGCGGCCGGGATGACCGCGGTGAAGATGAACGCCGGCGGGCAGATCCAGACGTCACCGTCCGTTGCCGAGCTCAACGACATCGTGACCCGGCTCGCCGCCGCTCGCGAGGTTCTGGGCGATTCACGCGACGTAGCGATCGACCTGCACGGGCGGGTCGGCGTGGCCGCGGCGCGACGGATCCTGCATGCGGTCGAGGATCTGCAGCCGATGTTCGTCGAGGAGCCGGTGCTGCCGGAGCAAATGGCACACCTGCCGGAAGTGGTGGCGACGTCGACGGTGCCGGTGGCGCTGGGCGAACGGCTCTACCACCGGTCCGATTTCCTGGCGCCGCTGAACGCCGGGGTCGCGGTCGTGCAGCCCGACGTCTCGCATGCCGGCGGGATCTCCGAGCTGCGGCGGATCGCCGTCCTCGCGGACGTGCACGGTGCGATGCTCGCGCCACACTGTCCGCTGGGCCCGATCTCGTTGGCGGCGTCGTTGCAGGTGTCGTTCGCGACGCCGAACTTCTTGATCCAGGAGCAGAGCCGCGGCATCCACTACAACCTGACGAGCGACCTCACGTCGTACGTCGTGGATCCGGCGCCGTTCACCTGGGTCGATGGTCATGCCGAATGGAATCCGCAGCCGGGCCTCGGGATCACGGTCGACGAGGACGCCGTCCGGGCGGCCGACCGGATCGGCCATGCGTGGCGCAACCCGGTGTGGACCCATCACGACGGCTCGTTCGCGGAATGGTGAGCACGGCCGGCCGCGTGGTCACGATCGACGCCGCCGACGGCGGGCGCTGGACCTCCCTGCACCTGGCCGGACGCGAGTGGCTCTGGGGTGGTCCGGGCTTGATCACCGGTTCGCGCGCCGGCCTCGCGACGTTCGTCGATGCCGGTGGTGTCGACGAGTGCTTCCCCACCATCCGCGGCGTGCCTGACCACGGCGGATTGTGGAACCAGCCGTGGGACGGTTCGGTGGTGTATGGGGATGCTGTGCTGACGCGGGCGTTCACTTCGGGCGCGGATACCGTCGCGGTCGACTACCACCTGGAAGCGCCACCCGGGTACCGCTTCGTCTGGGCGGCCCACGCACTGCTTGACTGCGCCCCCGGTGCAACCATCTCGGCTCCGCCGGGAACGGTGTGCCGCCTCTATCCCGAGGCGGCTCCTTGGTTGCCGTGGGCGTGGCCGGACGGTGCGCCCTGGGTGTCGGCGGGCTGGCCGACACCGCTCGAGCTCGGGGAGTTCGGCCCCACGGACGGATCGGCCGCCGGCGCGGTTCTCGTGGACTGTCCGACGATGTCGGTCCGGGACCGCGGCGCCGAGCTCACGCTGACCCTGAGTTGCCCGGGGCAACCAGTGTCCGCCGCCGTGTGGCGTAACCAGGGTGGCTTTCCGAGCGATGCGCCGTACCGGAGCCTCGGGGTGGAGCCGATGCTCGGGCGGGTGTTCGACCTCGCGGAGGCCGGTCCGGACGACGCCGCCGTGGTGCCGGAGAGTGGCGAACTGACCTGGCGGTTGACGGTCTCCGCCAGGCCAGTCTGATGTCACCCGAGCGGCAGATCGAGTACGGCGTTCGGCACCGCGGTGCTGTTGCTCGTGCGGATGCTGTTGAGCTCGGTCGCGGTCAGCGCTCGTTTGTAGAGGCGTACCTCGTCCAGCGAGCCGTCGAAGTGATGGGCGCCGTCGAGCCGCTGACCGACGTACATCTTGAAGGGGCGGCCGGGGCTGACCGATCCGGTGGGCGCGGTGACGCTCGCGATCTGGGTACCGTCGACCCAGATCGCGAGTGTGCCCGCCTTGCGTTGCAGCGCGACGTGGTGCCAGGTGTTGTCGTTGTAGGCCTTCGTCGTCTGGACCGACGCGGTGTTGCCCCCGGTGGTGATCAGGCCGCGGATGCGACTGTCGGCCGGTTCCGCGCGCAGCCAGAACTGCGAGAACTCGTTGATCCCGTAACCCCAGAAGATCGCCTGCGGGCCGGTGGACGCGCCGTACTTGATCCACGCCATCGCGGTGAAGTCGCCGGCGCCGACCGCGAGCGACTCGGCGTACGGCAACTGGATCGCATCGTCGACGCCGTCGAGATCCCGCGCCTGCCCGAACTTGCCGGCCACCGCGGTTGGGCCGCCGCGCAGATAACTGTTGTTGTTCAGCCCGGAGACGTCCGGCGTGGTCGTGCCGAGCGGCGCGTCCGGGTGGCCGATGTCGTTCTCGGTGAAGCGGGCGAAGCGGATCTGGTCGCGCGCGTCGACCGTGCCGCCCTCGTACAGCAGGCCGATCTCACCGGTGTCGAGGATCGTCATGTCGGAGTACCCGGACCAGTCACCGGTGATCCTGGTGCCCTCGTCGACGGTCTGCCAGGTCTTGCCCTCGTCGAAGCTCGACCGGATCGTCAGGTACCGGCGCCGATCCGGATCCGCGGGCGCGGCGAACAGCAGGCGGTTGTACTTGTCCCCCTGGTCCACCGCGCGCAACCGCTGCAGCGAGCCCTGAACGACGGGCGTTGTCAGGCCGGCGACCGTCGCGAACGGCGCCGCGAACGTCTGAGCACCGTCGTTGCTGACCGCGGCCATCCGGCTGGCACCCGACGTACCGGCGTTGTTGCGCGCACCGGCGTACACGCCGCCGTCGACCTTCTCGACGACGCTGATCTCCTGCGGAGTGGCGTCCGACCGCAGGTCCGTTGCGCCTTTGTGCCAGGTGTCGCCGTGGTCGTCGCTGTAGACGAGTTGACCGGCGTTCTGGCCGGCCCCGTTGTCGTAGTTGGTGCCGACGACCAGGCGACCGGCGTGCGCACCGCGGGTGAGTTGGATGCCGTGCACGGGCCCGGTCGCGTACCAGCCCCACGCCGGGTCGTCGATCTGGTCGCCGATGTTCTTCGCCTTGCTCCACGTCTTCCCGTCGTCCGCACTGAACTGGACGTACGGCGTGCGTGGGCGGCTCGACGTACCGGGGTCCATCGTGGTGAGCAGGACGATGCGGCCGGTCTGGTAGTCGACGATCGGGGCCGGATTGCCACGGGTGGCTACTGCGTTCGGGTCGGAGTCGGTGCCGGAGAGGACGGTTTGGGTGGCCGACCAGGTGCGGCCGTCGTCCTCGGAGCGGCGCATCACGAGATCGATCTCCTGGGAGTCCGCGCACCAGGCGCGGCGGGCTTCGGCGAAGGCGAGCAGCGTGCCCGCCTTGGTCTTCACGATCGCGGGGATGCGGTAGCAGCCGTAGCCGGCATCTCCCTTGTCGAACAGGACGGTTGTCGTGACGGCGGCTTGGGCGGACGGCGCCGGGATGGTCAGCGCAGCCAAGGACAGCGCGACCACCAGGGCTTTGAGCTCAGGCATGAGCGGATGCCTCCTGAAAGTAAACAACGGGGCGGTTGTTCACTAAGAAAGTTAGCCACAGATCAGGCGTCCACACCAGAGCTCATGGGACGTCCTATGTCTGGTCTGATCACCTAGGTTGGAGACCATGGACCTGCTTGCCGAACTCCGGAGCCGGAAACTGCTCGCGATCATCCGCGCGGATGGCGCCGACACCGCGCTCGCCTGCGTCGAGACGCTGGTCGAGGCCGGGATCACCGCGCTCGAGATCTCGCTGACCACGCCGGGCGGCGTCGAGGCGATCGCGAAGGCGCGCTCGCTGTACGACCCGCACATCCTGATCGGGGCCGGTACCGTCGTCTCCGCCGCCCAGGCCGACGAGGTCGCGGCCGCCCGCGCGGGCTTCGTCGTCACACCGGCGATCACTCGCGGCGCGCACCGCTCGATCGAGCTCGGCCTGCCGTTGCTGTGCGGCGCGCTCACCCCTACGGAGGTCGTCGCCGCCCTCGACCTGGGCGCCACCGCCGTCAAGATCTTCCCCGCCAAACTCCACGGCCCCGGCTACTTGTCCGAACTCCGCGCACCCCTGCCCGACGCCCCGCTGATCGCCGTCGGCGGCATCGATGCGGTCTCGGCGCCGCAGTACCTGGACGCCGGCGCCTTGGCCGTCGGCGTCGGGTCCCCCCTCCTCGGCGACGCCGCCACGGGAGGCAACCTCGCCGAACTGACCCTCCGAGCCCAAACCTTCCGCACCACCCTCGACGTCTGACCCGCCTGCTCACGTTTCGGAGTGCTTGATGACTGATCTGTTGACGTTCGGCGAGACGATGGTCTCGGTGCGGACCGCCCGACCGATGCGCCTCGGCGGCGACGCACACCTGTCGATCGCCGGCTCCGAGAGCAACGTCGCGATCGGCCTCGCCCGGCTCGGTCACCACGCCGCCTGGCTGAGCGCGGTCGGCAACGACGAACCCGGCCGCCTGATCCAGCGCACCCTGCGCGCCGAAGGCGTCGACACCAGCCACCTGCGGTACGCCGACGACGCGTTCACCGGTTTCATCGCGTTCGACCAGCCCTCGCACGACATCACCCGCGTCAGCTACCACCGCCGTGGCTCGGCCGCCGCCACCCTCACCGCCGACGAAACCACGGCCGCCGTCACCACGGTCCGCCCCACCCTCCTCCACGTCACCGGCATCACCCCCGCCCTTTCCGAAACCACGCGCGCCGCGACCCTGGCCGCCGTACAAACGGGTTTTGAAGCTGGTGTGCAGGTTTCGCTCGACGTGAACTTCCGCGCCCGCCTCTGGACCCGCCCCGAAGCCGCCGGCGCACTGCGCGAACTCCTGCCGTATGTCGGCACCGTGTTCGCCTCCGACGACGAACTCGACCTCCTCACCGACGCCTCCGACCCCGTCGCCGACCTCCTCGGTACCGTCGACCACGTCATCGTCACCGCCGGCAGCAAAGGCGCCTGGGCGCACTCGGCCGCGGGCACCATCCACCAGTCCGCCCTCCCCGTGACCGTCGCGGACAGCATCGGCGCCGGCGACGCGTTCGTCTCCGGCTACCTCTCCGCCACGCTCGAGGGCCTCTCCCCCGAGTCCCGCCTCGAACGCGCCACGACCTCCGGCGCGTTCTGCGTCTCGGCGTACGGCGACTGGGAATCCCTCCCCACCCGCACCGACCTCACCCTCCTCAGCCACTCCCAGGGCACCGCCCTCCGCTAACACCGCTGGCGGGTTGTGTGATCGGTCGCGTGCTGCAGCATGCCACCGATCACATAACCCGCCACTCGTGTCACCCGGGAGGCGGCTGGCTCGTCTTACTGACTGACGACTGAGGAGGCGGGTTGTGGTGGGTGCTTGGGAGGAACTTCCGGAGGTACGAAGCGTCGCCGAGCTCGAGAGTTTCGGTACTCCGGAACCGATCGTCCGCGACAAGGTGGAGTCGCGACTGAGCGACGTACACCGGGAATGGATCGGCGGCTCGCCGCTGGTGTTCGTCGCCACCTCGTCCCTCGCCGGCACCTGCGACGTGTCCCCGAAGGGCGACCCACCCGGCTTCGTGAAGGTCCTCGACTCCGGCACGCTCGCGGTCCCGGAACGGTCGGGCAACCGCCGGATGGACGGCTTCCGCAACATCCTCGAGAACCCGCAGGCCGGCCTGCTCTTCGTGATCCCCGGCCGCCCCGAGACCCTCCGCGTGAACGGCCGCGCCCGCATCGTCACCGACGGCCCGTTCTTCGGCGACATGATCGTCCGCTCCCACCGCCCGCGACTGGCACTCCTGCTGCACGTCGAGGAAACGTTCTTCCACTGCCCGAAGTCCTTCGCCCGGGCCCGCACCTGGAAACCCGAAACCTGGACCCCCAAGGCGGTCCGCCCCTACTCGGAAATAGCCCAGGCTCTCTGGCGCCGCGGCGAACCTCTCGAGTCCATCGAGGCCCGCAACCACCCCACCCTGCTGGAATCCCAGCTCTACCCCACTACCCCAGCCTGAGCCCAGGACGCCCACCGCCCCGCAGCCCCAGCCCGTAGCGGGCCCCAGCCCCGCGACCTGAGCCACGACACCCGGCCCGCCCCGCCCAAGCGCCCGCGCCAACGCCCCGTCCCCGACCTCACACGCCGAGGCAGGGTTATCCCCTGCTGTTGGGGGTTCTCCGTTGGTATACGACGCCATAACCCCCAACACGAGCCGACAACCCTCCGTAGCGCTGGCAGCGTGGGCCGGGCGGGGTGGTTTGGGGAGCGTGATGCACCGGAAACGACCAGCTGGACTCCCCAGTCCCCGCCTCGGCGGCGAACAGCGCGCGGGGTCACCTGTCCCCGGTCCGCGGGTTAAGGGGCGGTCGGCTCGGTGGGGAAGAGGATGGGGCTGAGGAGGTAGCGGCGGCGGTCGGGGGTTGCTTCGTTGGTGAGCGCCGGGAGGATGGCGGTCCGGAGGCCCTCGATCAGCTCGTGGAGTTCCGGCTCCGACAGCCAGATGCCGTGTTGGCGGTAGCCGACCAGGTCGGCGATGGGGTCGGCGCCGGGACGATCGACGTACGCCGTGAACTCGGCAAGCAGCGCCGCCATCGCGATCGCGAAAGCGCGGCGGTGATCGTCGGTCGTGAGCTGCTCGAGCTGTTCCGGCGTGATCGACGCGCGCTCGGCACGCAGGCGGAAGCGCCGCTCGACGGCACCACGCACCCGCCGCTCCTCGGCGACCTCGAGGATCCCGCCCTCCGCGAGCAGCTCGACGTGCCGGTAGAGCGTCGCCTTCGAGACGTCGGCGATCCGCTCGCCCAGCTCGCCGGTCGTCAACTCGCGGCCGCCACGCAACGCGTGCACGATCCGCAACCGGACCGGGTTCCCCAGCAGCTCCAACGGATCCATAGCGCAACAATCTCATGGCATGCTACCTTTCGCAAAGATTGAGAAAGGTAAGCCGATGACTCCCTGGACTCCCCCGCCGTACGCCGACCCGACCGCGTTCACCGAGCGGGACATCACCCTCGACGCCGCCGGCCGCACCGTCCCCGGCACGCTGACACTGCCCGCGCGGCCGACCGGCCGAGGTGTCGTGCTGCTCGCCGGCGGTGGCCCGTTCGACCGCGACGGGACCAGCGGGCCGAACAAGCCGTTGAAGGATCTCGCGTGGGGTCTCGCCACGCAGGGCGTCGCCGTACTGCGGTTCGACAAGGTGACCGCGAACCGGCCCGAGGCGATGACCGAGCCCGGGTACACGATGACGTCGGAGTACGTCCCGCACGGCATCGCCGCCGTCCGCGCTCTCGCCGAGCACGTCGACCGGGTCTTCCTCGTCGGTCACAGCATGGGCGCGAAGGTCGCGCCGAAGATCGCCGCCGCGGAGCCGCTCGTCGCCGGCCTGGTCATCATGGCCGGCGACACCCAGCCGATGCACCACGCCGCCGTCCGCGTCATGCGCTATCTCGCGGACACCGGCGCGGTCCCGCCGGAGAGCGTCGAACTCTTCCAGCGCCAGGCGGCCGCCGTCGACAGCCCCGACCTCGCACCCGAAACACCCGGGTCACCGGAGACGCCCGGGACACCTGGCCTCCCCTTCGGTCTGCCGGGATCGTTCTGGCTGGACCTTCGCGGCTACGACCCGGTCGCGACCGCGGCGAAACTCGACGTACCGATCCTTGTCCTGCAAGGCGGTCGCGACTATCAGGTGACCGTCGCCGACGACCTCCCGGCGTGGCGCGACGAGTTGCCCGACGCAACGATCACGGTGCTGGACGCGGACAACCACCAGTTCTTCGCAGGCAGCGGTCCGTCGACGATCACGGAGTACCAGGCCCCGGGGCACGTGGACCCCGAGGCCGTCTCGACCATCCTCACCTGGTTGCCCTAAGCAACTTCAGGGCAACTTCAGGGCGACCTCAGGCGAGCAGCGCCGGGTCGGACTCCAGCTCGCGCTCGGGATCGAGCGGCAGGACGATCTTGAAGACCGTGCGACCCGGCTCGGACTCGACGCGAAGGTCGCCGTGGTGCTTCTTCACCACGATCCGCCAGGAGATGTCGAGGCCGAGGCCCGTCCCCTCGCCGATCGGCTTCGTCGTGAAGAACGGCTCGAAGATCCGGCGCCGGATCTCCTCCGGGATCCCCGGTCCGGTGTCGCCGATCTCGACCACCGCATAGGCGCCGTCCCGCCGGGTCCGGAGCGTCAGGGTGCCGGAGCCGCCCATCGCGCTGACCGCGTTGTCGATGATGTTCGTCCACACCTGGTTCAGCTCGGCGGCGTATGCCGGGATCGCCGGCAGGTCGGGATCGAAGTCCTTCACCACCTCGTACCCCTGCAACTTCCCCGACATCATCACCAGCGTCGACTTCAGCAACTCCCGCAGGTCGACGGTCTGGTACGGCGCCCGGTCGATCTGCGAGTACTGCTTGGCGGCACCAACGAGTGTCGAGATCCGGGTCACCGAGTCGTCGATCTCGTTCATCAGCGACTCGGTGTCGATCGTGTACATCAACCACCGCACCGCGCCCTCGAGGTACTTCGGGCCGACCGCCGTCAGCACCTCCTCCATCCACGGCACGTCGAGACCGGCCTGGGCCAGCACCGGCGCCACGTCCCAGCTCGCCTGGACGTCGTGGTCGTCGAGCCAGTCGGTGAGCGTGTCCTCGCGATCGGACAGCTCCATCGGCGGGACGTCCTTGTCCTTGTTCTTCTCCAGGCGCTCGACCGCGTCGTCCTGCAGCGCGACGATCTGGTGCAGCTTGGTCGCGTCGAGCGTCCCGTCGGCCAGCATCGCCAGCTTCGACCGCATGCCGGAGACCCGCTGCCGCAGGGACGCCGCCGCGCGGACCGCCGCCGCGGCCGGGTTGTTCAGCTCGTGGGTCAGACCCGCGGACAACGAACCGAGGGCGAGCAGCCGCTCCCGCTCGCCCAGCGTCTCGTTGGTCCGCCGCATGCCCATCACGAAGCCCTCGATCAGGTGCACCGCCATCGGGAACCAGGTGTTCATCATCGACGCCATCGTCTCGGCGCTGATCACGAAGAACTCCGACGGCTGCGTCACCTGCATCGTCGCGGTGTACGACTTGTGGTCGTTGGCACCGAAGAACGCGTTGAACGCACCGGAGTACACACCGCGCTGGCTGGTGCGGTTGATCTCCACCAGCTCGCCGTGCGACAGCTTGCAGAGCCGGATCTCACCCGACAGCAGGACGTAGCAGCAGGACGCCTCGTCCCCCTCGTTGAACACGATCCCGTCGTGCACGGACTCGACGTACCCGGCCTCGGACAGCCAGCCCAGCTGCTCCTCGGTGAGGCTCTCGAAGAGAAACAGCGTGCGCAGCTCGTCCGGGGTCAGCCGCCGCGGCTCCACGGTCTGGTCAGTCATCAGAGCATCTCCAGGTATCGGTGCACCAGTGTCACGGCCATCGCCCCGTCGCCGACCGCCGACGCGACTCGCTTCACCGACTCGGCCCGGACGTCGCCCGCGGCGAACACGCCCGGCATGCTCGTCTCGAGGTGGTACGGCTCCCGCTCCAGCGGCCAGCCCGGCGGTCGGCCGTGCAGGTCCGGTCCGGTGAGGACGAAACCGCGCTCGTCGCGGAGCAGGTCACCGGGCAGCCAGTCCGTCCGCGGAGCCGCGCCGATGAACACGAACATCCATTCCGTGTCCACCTCGCGCTTCTCCCCGGTCTCGCTGTTCAGCAGGGTGAGGTGTTCCAGGTGCTCCGAGCCGATACAGGAAACGACCTGCGTGCAGGTGTGCACCTCGATGTTGCCGATCTCGGCGATCTGGTCGATCAGGTACGACGACATCGTCGCGGTGAGCGATGGTCCTCTGACCAGCATATGCACGCGCTCGGCATGCCTCGAGAAATAGACCGCGGCCTGACCGGCGGAGTTCGCCCCGCCGATGATGTAGACCTCCGAGCCGGCACACGCCGGGCCCTCGGTGGTCGCCGAGCCGTAGTAGATCCCGCGGCCGCACAGCTCGTCGACGCCGGGCGCCTGGAGCGTACGGTACGAGACGCCGGTCGCCAGGATCACCGAGTGCGCCGAGATCTCGCTGCCGTCGGCGAACCGCAGCCGTCGCGCGTTC
Source organism: Kribbella sp. NPDC004875 (assembly GCF_042873375.1). Classification (NCBI taxonomy): domain Bacteria; kingdom Bacillati; phylum Actinomycetota; class Actinomycetes; order Propionibacteriales; family Kribbellaceae; genus Kribbella; species Kribbella sp. NPDC004875. The sequence goes on along the minus strand of NZ_JBIALI010000005.1, from coordinate 580,797 downwards.
CCGAGCGTCTCCAGCCCGACCACCTGCCGGGTCGTCAGCAGCTCGGCCCCGAACCGCACCGCCTGCCGGCGCGCCCGGTCCGTCAGCTGGGCCCCCGAGACACCGTCGGGGAAGCCCAGATAGTTCTCGATCCGGCTCGACTGGCCGGCCTGGCCGCCCGTCGCCAACTGCTCGACCAGGACGGTCCGCAGGCCCTCGCTGGCGCCGTACACCGCCGCGCCGAGGCCGGCCGGCCCGCCACCGACCACGACCAGGTCGTAGAAATCGTTCGCCGGCGCCGTGGTCAGGCCCACCTTGGTGGCCAGCTCGACCTCGGAGGGGGCGACCATCACCGTGGCGTCGGGGGTGATCACCACCGGCAGCGTCGCGCCGTCGACCCCGGCGGCGTCGAGGAGTCGCTTGGCCTCGTCGTCGTCGACGTTCAGCCAGCGGTACGGCACCGCGTTGCGGGCGAGGAAGTCGCGGGCCGCGAACGACGGCGCCGACCAGCGGTGCCCGATCACCCGGGTCTCGTCACCGGACGGCTCCGGGGTCGACCTCCACAGGTCGAGCATCGCGTCGACCACCGGGTACAGCTTCTCCTCCGGCGGGTTCCACGGCTTCAGCAGATAGTGGTCGAGGTCGACCACGTTGATGGCCTGGATCGCCGCGTCGGTGTCGGCGTACGCCGTCAGCAGCACGCGGCGGGCGAGCGGGAACAGGTCCATCGCGGCCTCGAGGAACTCGATACCGGACATCTGGGGCATCCGGTAGTCGGCCAGCAGCAGTGCGACGGGCTCGCCGCGGAGCTTCAGCTCCTTCAGCGCGTCGAGCGCCTGCGCCGGATTCTCCGCCCGGACGATGCGGTTCTCCTCGCCGTACCGGCGGCGGAGGTCACGGGCTATCGACCGGGAAACGCCGGGGTCGTCGTCCACGGTGAGGATCACCGCGCGGGTCGTTGACGCTGTCATGCGTCCTTCATACCAGCGAGAACGCACAAACCGGGACCGGTAATCCACAGGCCCGTGCCCGGTTCGCGAGGGGCTGATTCGCGAACCGGGCCCGAGGGGCGGCCTACGGGAGGGCGTCGAGGTACGGCGCGTGGCTGTTCCGGAACTCCCAGTTGTAGTAACGGTCCCAGTTGATCGACCACGTCATCAGCCCGCGCAGGCCCGGCGAAGTGCCGCCGCGGAGGCTGTAGCCGCCACAGTTCTGGCCCTTCGCCAAGCAGTCGAGCGCCTCGTGCACGGCTGCCGGGGCGGTGTAGCCGTTGCCTGCGCCGACTGCCGCCGGGAGCCCGAAACCGATCTGGTCGTCGCGCAGTCCCGGGAACGTCCGGTCGGTGTTCGCCACCGGGAAGCCGGCCTTCACCATGTCGGTCATCGCGATGTGGAAGTCCGCGCCGCCCATGGTGTGGTACTGGTTGTCCAGGCCCATGACAGGACCTGAGTTGTAGTCCTGGACGTGCAGGACGGTCAGGAAGTCCCGCACCGCGTGGATGACCGGCAGGTACGACCCGGTGCGGCTGTCGCCGCCGTTCGAGCCGCCGTAGAACTGGTACCCGACCTGCACGAAGAACGTCTCCGGCGCCATCGTCAGCACGAACTTGTCGCCGTACTTCTCCTTGAGGCTCTTCAGCGCCGCGATCAGGTTCACGATCACCGGTGTGGTCGGGTTGCGGAAGTCGGTGTCGCCGGAGTCCAGGTAGAGCGAGTGCCCTTCGAAGTCGATGTCGAGCCCGTCCAGCCCGTACTTGTCGATGATCGCGCTGACCGAGCTGACGAACGCGTCCCGCGCGGCGGCGGTGGTGAGCTGGACCTGCCCGTTCTGGCCGCCGATCGAGATCAGCACCTTCTTCCCGGCCGCCTGCTTCGCCTTGACCGCCGCGGTGAAGTCCGCGTCGCTCTCCACGTTCGGGCACTCACTCGCCGGGCACCGAGTGAACCGGATGTCCCCCGAGGTCACCGAGGTCGGCTCCCCGAAGGCAAGGTCGATGATGTCCCACTCGTCCGGTACGTCGGCCAGCGGCACGTACCCGGACCCGTTCGCGAAACTCGCGTGCAGGTACCCGACCAGCGCGTGCTTCGCCGGGTCCGGCGCCGCCTGGGCCGGAACCGTCGAGCTGGTGAGCAGAACCCCGAGAACCACCGCGAGCCATCGCATAGTCATTTAGTAGAGATGCTCCATAACTATCGGTCAATGCATCGGCAGGGGCGGGTATCCGACGCTGTCGGATACCCGCTGGCAGGTTTCCGCCAGCGGCAATTTGAAGCCAATCCCGTGTAGTCGGCGCGACGGATTGGCAGGCTCTTCGGCGTCCGTGCTCGGGGCGGGCGGCCGGGGCTACAGCCTCGGCCAGGACTACTGCCGTGGAGGCATCACGTGAACAGTCCCAACCTGCGCCGCCGCGCCGCATTGCTGGCGGGCGCTGCGCTGATAACCACCGCCTTGGTGGCTCCACCAGGCTCCGCGACACCGGGACCCGCTCCTGAGTCGGCCAACCGCTTCGGCTTCGCACCGGGCCGGTACGTCGTCACGCTGGCCGACAAGCCGCTCGCGACGTACCAAGGTGGCGTGACCGGGCTGAAGGCAACCAAACCGGCAGCTGGTCGCAAGGTGGACGTCAACAGCACCAGCGGGAAGGCGTACCGCGCTTACCTCAACGACAAGCACGCACAGGTCGCCGGCAAGGTCGGGGCGAAGGTAGACCACGACTACTCGACCACGCTGAACGGTTTCGCGGCCGCACTGAGCTCCCAGCAGGTCAACGAGCTCAACAAGACCCCTGGCGTCGTGTCCGTCGTACCTGACCAGCTGCACCACGCCCTGGACGACCGCAACCCGACCGACTTCCTCAAGCTGTCCGGCTCCAACGGCGTCTGGAACAAGCTCGGCGGTACGGCGTCAGCAGGCAAGGGTGTCGTCGTAGGTGTGGTCGACACCGGCATCTGGCCCGAGAGCGAGTCGCTGTCCGGCCCAAAGCTCGGCACCGAGCCGCCGACCGCCGCGGACCCGTACCGTCCCTACCTCGACGGCTCCACGACCGTCATGGAGAAGGCCGACGGCAGCACCTTCACCGGCAGCTGCCAGACCGGTCAGGACTTCACCGCCGACCTGTGCAACACCAAGCTGATCAGCGCGAAGTACTTCGGTGACGGGTGGCTGAGCATCGTTCCGCCGGAGCGGCGTGCCGACTACGTGTCGCCGCGCGACGGCGAGGGCCACGGAACCCACACGGCAACCACTGCGGCCGGGAAGGCCAACGTGGACGTCGTACTGGGCGGGCGCGACCTCGGAAAGGTCACCGGCGTCGCACCGGCCGCCAAGATCGCCGTGTACAAAGCGCTCTGGGAGGGCAAGGCCGCCAACGACTCCGGCGGTCTCACCTCCGACATCGTGTCCGCCATCGACCAGGCAGTGGCCGACGGCGTCGACGTGATCAACTACTCGGTCGGCTCGACGATCGAGTCCGCAGCCACCGACCCGATCCAGTTGGCGTTCCTGTCCGCCGCGTCCGCAGGTGTGTTCGTCTCCGCAGCCGGTGGCAACTCCGGTCCGGACGCATCGACGCTCGACAACACCTCGCCGTGGGTCACCACCGTTGGCGCCACCACAGTCGCGCCGTGGAACGGCACCGTCGTGCTGGGCAACGGCCAGAAGTACGCCGGTGTCAGTACTACTGTCTCGTCCGCGACCGGCAGCAAGCCGCTCGTCACCGGTGTCGCCGTCAAGAAGGCAGGCGTCAGCGATGCGGACGCACTGATCTGTCTGGCCAACACGCTCGACCCGGCCAAGACCGCCGGCAAGATCGTCGCCTGTGATCGCGGTATCAGTGCCCGCGTCGACAAGTCCGCCGAGGTACAGCGGGCTGGTGGCGTCGGCATGGTGCTCTTGAACCTCTTCGACCAGGACGTGGTCGGCGACTCCCACGCCGTACCGACTGTGCATCTCAACACGCCAGGTGCGTTGACGGTGCGTTCGTACGCGGCCCAGGCCGGCGCGACGGTTGAACTCGTACCGGGCAACACGACCACCAGTACGACGCCGTACCCGCAGATGGCCGACTTCTCGTCGCGTGGACCCTCGCTGTCGAGCAACGGCAACCTGCTGAAGCCTGACCTCGCTGCGCCTGGTGTGAATGTGCTGGCCGCAGTTGCGCCGCCGACCAACGGCGGACAGAACTACGCGTTCCTTTCGGGTACGTCGATGGCCGCACCGCACATCGCGGGTCTGGCGGCGCTCTACCTGTCGCTGCACCCGGACTGGTCACCGATGGCGGTCAAGTCGGCTCTGATGACGACGGCCGGCGACGTGCTGACCTCCACCGGCGCGGTCGACACCAACCCGTTCGACGCCGGCGCCGGTGAGGTGCAGCCGTCCAAGATGCTGGACCCTGGCCTCGTCTACGACTCGGGCGACACGGACTGGCTGGGCTACCTGGAAGGTACGGGCGTCAAGACAGGCACCGGCGTACCTGCGATCAACCCGAGTGACTACAACGCTCCGTCGATTTCTGTGGGACAACTGCTCGGTACGCAGACGATCACCCGCCGCGTGACCGCTGTGACTCCGGGCCTGTACCGGGCGACCGTGTCGGTGCCGGGCATGAAGGCAGTGGTGACGCCGTCGATCCTGAACTTCAGCAAGGCTGGTCAGACCAAGTCCTTCACGGTGCGGCTCACTCTCGACACCGGTGACTCCGGCGCGACGACCAACGGCTGGCTGACCTGGCAGGGCGCTGGCAAGACGGTCCGCAGCCCAATCGTCGTCGTACCGACGTCTGTGCTCGCACCGACCGCTGTGTCCGGCACTGGCGCCTCCGGCTCCACGTCGTTCACCGCTACCGTCGGCAAGGCCGGTGTGCCGATCCGCTCGTACGGCGTCGTCTCGGCACCTCTCGTACCGGGTGCGGTCCCCGCTGGTGCTGCTGACGCGGACCTGCCCGACTACCCGGTCACTGTGACCTCACAGACCAAGGCGGTGCAGTGGAACATCAAGACCGTCGACCCGGCCGGCAGCATCTGGCTGGTGCTCTACAAGGTCGTGAACGGCCAGATGCAGGCGCTGTCCTTCGTCGGTGACGGCTCCAACCAGGCGTCGGCCAGCCTGGCCGGTCCGACCCCGGGCGTGTGGGGCGTACTCGCCATCACCCTGTCCAACCCGCCGGGCGCCAGCACGACGGAGTACACGATGCAGACCAACGTCGTGACTGGCGGCGGCTCGCTCAAGGTGACGCCGTCGTCCGCACCGGGCGCCTTCAAGCCCTTCCAAGTCACCGCGTCGTGGTCCGGTCTCCCGACCGACAAGCGCTCCACCGGCTTCGTCGAGTTCCCGAACCGCGCCGGCACGGTCGTGACGATCAACTAGCGACATGAGTACGGCGGGCCCGCTACAACGGGTCCGCCGTACGTCAACGCCAGGTACTGCGATCTGCGGGGCCCCCGGGGACCGGCTCGAAGACCACATCCTCCTGCGGAACCTGCGCACCGTCCTTGTCCACGAAACCGACGTCGACAAGGCCATTGGTCCGTGTGTCGCGCCGGAGCACCGTCGGCCCGTCCGCACGCGGTACGTGCACATCACCCCACTGCTGCAAGGCCGCCAGCACGAGCTTCAGATCCTCACCCGCAGGCGTCAGGTGGTACGACGACCGCGCCCGCTCGCCTTCCTCGCGGTACTCATGCTTCTCCAGCAGACCGGCGTCGACCATCGCGTTCAACCGGTTCGTCAGGATGTTCGGCGCGATCCGGAGGTAGTCGCGGAAGTCCGCGAAGCGGGTGGTCCCGAGATGCGCCTCGCGCAGGATCAGGAAGGTCCAGCGGTCGCTGACCAGCTCGAGTGCCCGAGCGATCGAGCAGTTCGGCCGGGTCGCCGTACGCGTCGTCATCACACCTCCTCGACCTGCTTCGCCATCAGGGCACCGGCAGCGAGGACGGCGAGCAACGCCAGGCTACCGATCACGATCACGCCCAGGACCAACGCCGTACCGAGTCCCGACGCGGTCGCCACCAGCCCGAGTGCCAGGGCGATCGCTCCCTGCAGGATGTAGGCGACGAGATACACGGCAGCTACCGTGCCGCCGCGGTGGTGAGCCGGCGCGTGCGCGGTGATCAGACCGAGACCGCCCGAGAAGAGCAGGCCGTAGCTGATGCCGCCCAGCACGGTGGCGGTCATGAACAGCGGCAGCGAGTGCAGCTGCGCCGACGTCTCGAGCACCGCGAGGTCCACCAGCGTCGCGACCGCCCCGACCAGGACCAGACGGCCGGCTGCGAAACGACGTCCGGCGACCGCCGTGACCCCGATCGTGACAGACATGATCGCGAGCACCAGACCGATGACGAAGATGTTCGCGGTCCCGATCAGCTGGCGGGCGACCTGAGCGCCGAGTGCGAGGAAGACCGAGCCGAACGCATAGGCAGTCGTCACGGCGACGGCGGATGCGACGTACAGGGTCCGGATCTCCTTGGCGACGGAGATCGGACGCGGCCGCCAAGGGCCTCGGCTCTCGTCCTTCGTGTGCCGCGGGAGTCGCCAGACGAGGCCGAAGACGACCCCGACCACGGCGAGCAACACCCAGAAATCGAGGTGCAGCGGCAGCGGCGCGTACTCGATCAGGCCACCGCCGACGATCGTCGCCAGCGCGAGCCCGGCCGCCGTCGCCGCGGTCGTCACGGACGAGGCGCGGGCTGCCTTGCCGAGCGGACTGAACTCGACCACGGCGGCCGTCGCGGGCGTAAGCGCGAGGCCGACGCCGGCTCCCATCAGCGCTCGACCGGCGTACACCCACGCGACCGACGGTGCGATCGCGAAGAGCAGGACACCGGCGAGCAGTGCGCCGACGCCGTACAGCATCGCCGCCCTTCGCCCGATGTAGTCGGACAGTTGGCCGAAGACGAGGAGGAAGGCAACCAGCACGACCGGGTAGACGGCGAAGATCGCGGTGGTCGCAGTGGGGGTGAGATGCCAGGCCGAGGCATAGAGCGGGTACGTCGTTGTTGGGGCGGCGCTGGTCCAGAGGCTGATGCCCGCTACTGAAGCGGCCGTCCAGAAGCCGGCGCGCCGGCTCAGCGTGCGCGGTGACCGCGCGGTGGTCAATTCGAGAGTGCTAGTGGTCACGCCGGGTTCCTCTTCCTGAGTTGCTCGATGAAACTCAGAACACCTGAGTTGCTCGACGCAATCCAGATCGGCAAGTGATCCGGGTCACACTCAGATCCAGCGCCGCCGCGCGGCCTGAACACCCGCCTGGAATCGGGTCTGCGCGCCGAGAGCATCCATCAGCGCGCGGACCCGGCGCTGCGTCGTCCGCGGACTGATCCGGAGCCGCCGGCTGATCATGTCGTCCGTCGCCCCACCCGCCAGCAGCATCAGGATGTCGCGATCCGGCGCCCGCAACTCCGCCACCTCGCCCGTCGCCTCGAGCTCGGGCATCGGGACGGCCAACCCCCAGAACATCTCGAACGTCGCGATCAGCCCGTCCAGCAAACCGGTCGACCTGATCAGCAGATGACACTCCGCCGGCGCCCGCTTCGTCAGCGCGACCAGCGCCATGTTGTCGTCTCCCAGCACCATCTTCATCGGCATCTGCGGCAGCACCCGGCTCTCCTCACCGGCCGCCCGCAGCTCCGGCAGCACTGTCATCACCTCTTCGGACTCGAACACCTCGAACCCGTAGATCGCGCGATACGCCAACCCGTCGGCCAGCCGCTCCAACTCGAGCTTCTGCTGCGACGCCGGCGGCGCCGAGTACGGCCCCCGATCCAACGCCCGGATCTGCTCGTGACAGCTCCGCTGCATCTCCTCGTACGCCGCGAGCAACGTCGGCCCGTCCTCAACCAGCTCAACCTGCTCCCCCCGCAACACCGGCTTCCCCCGAGCGGCCAGCAACTCATCCGCCACCACCCGCAACCGAGCCACCTGAGCATCAAGCTCATCCAACGGATCAATCACCCCCGCACACTAAACCGCGTCAAGTAAGTCGAACAGCTCCATCTCAGCAGCAGCACCCCACCGCCCGATCGGGCCGTTCACGGGCCGCACCTGAGACACGGCCAGGCCTGGCCACAGCGGATGCAGAGCCCGTCGGGAGTCCCGGCGGGCAGCCAAATGGTGGGAGCTGGGGCGGTGCGGGCGCTTGCAGCGGTGCGAGTGGTCTGGGTGGTTGGGTTGCTTGGGTTCGTGCGAGCGACCGGCGTGGGGGCTTGGGTCCAGTGGAGTTGGGTGCGGGGATCGGGGGCGTGGGCGGCCAGGAGGGCTTCTACGCCGGCGTCCCAGGTCGACGTACCTGGGTGGGGGCCGCGCCAGCGGACGGTGACTGCGCCGTCGGACCACTCCACGCCTTCGGCGAGGATCGCGGTGGGAGTGGGGTGGCGCACCAGACGGAAGAGACGAGCCTGTCGCTGCAGCGTGTTCACCTCGCCAACAGTGCCCGGAACGCACTGCGGACAACAGGTGTGGGCTGTGGGCTGTAGGAACAGCCCACAGCCCACATGTCCTTGTTTTGAACGGTTTTTGTCGGCGAGGGCTTGTAGCTTGGCCGGCACGCACCACATGAGCTCGAAGCACGAACGGGGTGGTCCTGTGATCGAGACAGCAGCCTTCGGTCCCCTGCTGCGGCAGTGCCGGCAGGCAGTCGGTCTGAGCTTGCGGCAACTCGCGGCACGCGTCGGGTACGACTACAGCTACCTGTCCCAGGTGGAGCGCGGCCAGCGGCCCGGCTCTGCCGACTTGGCCCGCCTCTGCGACCGGGAGCTCGGCACCGGCGCCCAGCTGACGACCAGCTTCGAGCGAAGGCCCGCGCGCACGAGTCAGCAACAACCAGAGCCCGCCAACGGGTTGGAGACGGCCTGGCGTGGGCTTGTCGCGACAGCCGGCGAGGCGGACCGGCGTGAGTTGCTTGGTGACGTCCATGCTGTTCCGCCGACGGTGCTCCTTCCGGAGCTGGTGAGCCTGCTGCGCGCACGGAGCAACCAGACAGCCGAGTTGAGCATGCTCATCGCCGAGACTCTGACAAGACTCGGTGACACCTACACAGCAAGGCGTTGGTGGTGGGCTGCGCGAGCGGCCGCCGACGGTGCTGGCGAGACGTCGGCGCTGGTGCGTGCGAGGGAGGCGATCAGCGGTCTGGCCGAGCGACGTCCTGCGGAAGCGCTGCTCCAACTGGCTGATGACGCGGTAACGCTGGACCGGCAGAGGCCTGGTCCGGCCGGGTGCTTCCCACGCGCGGCCCGAGCCTTGGTCCTCGCCGAACTCGGGCAGACGAGCGAGATACACGCGGCGTTGCAGGAGTTGATCGGCGTCGGTGACGAGCTGCTGCAAACAGGTGCGGTCTACGAGCTGCACTGGGCAGAGGGCCGGGTCTGCGCACAGCTCGGGTACGGCGTGGCGGGCTGTGTGTTGTTGGAGCGAGCCAGAGAGCTCTGCCCGGACACCTGGATCGGTGAGCGCGCCCGACTCGACCTGACGCTTTCCGAGTGCCTGGTCGTCGCAGGTGAGGTCGCCGCGGGACTCGCCTTGGCGCTGCGCGCGCTGATCGAGTTGCCCGACGAGTGGCATGACCTCTGGGTGTACGACGCTGCGCACCGGGTCCTCCGCGTCGTACCGGATGGTCAGCTTGGAGGCACCGAGTTGCGGGCGCTGCTGGCGCACTCGGCGTACCGCAGTGGTCGGAGTGTGGGCGGTGGGTCGAGGTGGACATGAGGGCAGGGGTAGCGTGCGGTGAGTGACAGGTGAACAGCGGGGAACGGTAGTGACAGACGCGTGGGACTTCGCGGTCGAGCTGCGGAGCGACCCGGCCACTGCGGCGGCTCGTGCGGCCGTATTGGCGGAGCCGGTGTTCGGCCAGTCGTTCACGGACCACATGGTGATCGCCAACTGGTCGGCGGACCGCGGCTGGCACGACTCCAAGGTGACGGCGTACGCACCGCTCAAGCTGAGCCCGGCGGCGGCTGTCTTCCACTACTCGCAGGAGATCTTCGAGGGCCTCAAGGCGTACCGGCACCCGGACGGCTCGGTGTGGGCCTTCCGCCCCGATCGGAACGCGGCCCGGTTCACCGCGAGCGCGGAGCGGCTCGCGCTGCCTCACGTTCCGGAGGAGGAGTTCGTCGCGGCCCTGCGTGCACTGGTGACCGTCGACGAGGCTTGGGTGCCTTCAGCGAAGGACGGCGAGACCAGTCTGTATCTCCGGCCGTACATGATGGCCACCGAAGCCGCTCTGAGCGTCCGGCCGGCTCACGAGGTGCTCTTCGGCGTCATCGCCTCTCCCGCCGGCCCGTACTTCAACACCGGCCCCAAACCGGTCTCCATCTGGCTGACCACGTCGACCATCCGGGCAACCCCGGGCGGCACCGGCGCGGCCAAGTGCGGTGGCAACTACGCCGCCAGCCTGGCCGGCCTCGCCGAAGCGGTGGCGAACGGCTGTGACCAGGTCGCGTTCGTCGACGCCGTCGAGCACAAGTGGCTCGAGGAGATCGGCAGCATGAACATGTTCTTCGTGTACGCCGACGGCCGGATCGCGACCCCCGAACTGTCCGGATCGATCCTCGAGGGCGTCACCCGCGCGTCAGTGATCGAGCTCGCCGCCGACCTCGGCCACCCGGTCGAGGAGCGCCGGATCTCCGCCGACGAGTGGAAGAACGGCGTACGCGACGGGGAGATCACCGAGGTGTTCGCGTCCGGCACCGCCGCGGTCATCACCCCGATCGGCCGCGTCGCCTGGCCCGACGGCGACCTGACCATCGGCGACCACTCGGTCGACCACGGCGTCGGCCCGGTGACCGCGAAGATCCGCAGCTCGCTGCTCGACCTGCAGTACGGGCGTACTCCGGACACGCGCGGCTGGCTCACCCGCTTGGCCTGATGCCGTTTGTCCCCGGGGCCGGTTAGGTTGGCGTCATGGCCGCGTCCAAGGGGAAGTCTCCGGCGATCGAGCTCGAGGTCGGCGAGCGGACGGTCCGGATCTCGAATCCGGACCGCGTGTACTTCCCTGCCCGTGGCGAGACCAAGCTGGACCTGGTCAAGTACTACCTGTCCGTCGGGGACGGCATCGTCAACGCGCTGCGCGAGCGGCCGTGCATGCTGCACCGGTTCCCCGAAGGCGTCGCGGGCGAGAAGGTGCACCAGAAGCGGCTGCCGCACGGTGCGCCGCCGTGGATGGAGACGGTCCGGGTCAAGTTCCCGCGGTACAACCGGACCGCCGACGAGCTGTGCGTCACCGAGATCGCGCATGTCGCGTGGGCGGTTCAGATGTCGACCGTCGAGTTCCACCCGTGGAACTCGCGCCGCGCCGACACCGAGAAGCCGGACGAGTGGCGCATCGACCTCGACCCGATGCCCGACTGCCCCTTCGATCGGGTACGCCGGGTCGCGCACACGGTCCATGAAGTACTCGACGAGCTCGGCGCGGTCGGCTACCCGAAGACGTCCGGCGGCAGCGGCATCCACGTGTACGTCCGCGTGAAACCCGAGTACGGGTTCTCCGACGTACGGCGGGCCGCCCTCGCCTTCGCCCGTGAGGTGGAGCGACGCGCGCCCGATGACGTGACGACAACCTGGTGGCGCAAGGATCGTGATCCACGACTGGTCTTCGTCGACTTCAACCAGAACGCGCGCGACCACACGATCGCGGCGGCGTACTCCGTCCGCGGCAACCCCGAAGGGACCGTGTCGACCCCCATCCACTGGGACGAGATCGACGACGTGAACCCGAAGGACTTCACGATCGCCACGGTCCCCCAGCGGTACGCCGAACTCGGCGACCTGCACGCCACGATCGACGAGAACGTCTACTCCCTCGAGACGCTGATGGAGTGGGCCGAGCGCGACGAACGCGAAGGCGCCGAAGAACCACCACCGCCGGAGGAGTAGGCCGCGGACCCGCACCACTCACCAACCCTCACCGTCGCGGCTACCTCGCTTAGGATTCAGCAGTGCAGACCCTGGACTCAGCCGCCGCCTACGAGCGTGCCGTCGCGCTGGCGACACGAGGGCGGCGGCAGATCCTGGGCATCACCGGGGCGCCGGCGTCCGGAAAGTCGACGTACGCCGAGCAGCTCGCCGCGAAACTGGCCGCGGACGGACACAAGGTCGCCCTGGTCCCGATGGACGGCTATCACCTCGCACAGTCGGTTCTCGACGAGATCGGGCTCGCGGATGTGAAGGGTGCGCCACAGACCTTCGACGGCTTCGGCTTCGTCGCGTTGCTGCGCAGGGTGAAGGAGTCACCGGACGAGCAGATCTGGGCGCCGCGCTTCGACCGCAGCATCGAGGATTCGATCGCCGCGAGCATCGGCGTAGCACCCGAGGTCACGCTGGTCCTCACCGAGGGCAATTACCTGCTCCTCGACGAAGCCCCCTGGTCAGCGCTCCGCGCACTGCTCGACCAATGCTGGTACGTCGAAGTTCCCGAAGAACTGCGTCACCAGCGGCTCGAGGCCCGGCACCGCCTGTTCGGCAGGTCCCCCGAGGAAGCGCACGCGCGCACCTACGGATCCGACGAGCGCAACGCGCACCTGATCGCCGCCACCGCGTCAGCGGCCGACGCGATCATTCACCCTTGACGGACACCCGTTCGATGAACGCGGCCACGCCGTCCAGGTACAGCTGCAGGCCGAAGTCGAAGTCGGCCTCGTTGTCCTCCTCGAAGCTGCCGACCTCGTCGAACACGCCGGCCTCCACGGTGCGCGCGACGGCCGGATAGACGCGCGGGTCCGCGACCCGGCGCAGCGTCGAACCGAACCGCTGAAAGGCATCCGGATTGTCCGCGTAGCCGGCGGCGAGGTCGAACGCCATCCGGATCTCCCCCTGCACGTAGGTGATGAGCCCCATCACCACGCCGACCTTCGCCTCCTCCGGCAGGCCGGTGTCCTTCAGCACGCCGAGCGCGGAGTCGAACCAGGCGAGGTTGTTCGGTCCCGCGGGCGGTCCCGAGATCGGCACCCGGGCGTACCAGGTATGCCGGCGGATCGCCGCGATCACGCCGTCCGCCCAGAACGTCAGCCCGGTGCGCCAGTCGACTCCCTCCGGCATCGGGTCCGGGCGCTCGAGCGCGGCGTCGGACATGATCACGAGGAGCTCGTCCTTGTTTTTCACGTGCCGGTAGAGCGCCATCGTCGAGTTGCCGAGCCGCTCGGCGACCCGGGCCATCGAGACGGCCGCGAGATCCTCGGCGTCGGCGATCTCGATCGCGGCCCGGACGATGTCGTCGAGCGTCAGCGACGGCTTCGGCCCGCGCCGCGGGGTCTCCCGCAAGCGCCACATCGCCGCGACGTCGGCCGGCAACTCCTCGTTCTCCACCGGGTCAGTTTAGGGCTTGCCGAGCCCTATTGCGTACCTGCTACGCTATTTAGCGTATCTAATACGCAGTAAGGAGGGGACGATGATCGTCGAGGCGACCGGACTCCGGAAGTCGTACGGCCCGACCGACGTACTGGCCGGGGTCGACCTGAGCATCGAGGAGGGGTCGGTGCTCGCCCTGCTCGGCCCGAACGGTGCCGGCAAGACCACCACCGTGCGGGTCCTGACCACACTGACCCGACCGGACTCCGGTACGGCGAGCATCGCGGGGTACGACGTCCTTCGCGAGCCGGCCCGGGTTCGCGGGGTGATCAGCCTGACCGGGCAGTACGCCGCGGTCGACGAGAACCAGACGGGCCGGGAGAACCTGGTGATGGTCGGCCGGTTGATGCATCTCGGTCGAGGTGCCGCGCGGCGGCGTACGTCCGAGCTGCTCGAGCAGTTCGGACTCACGGCCGCGATGGATCGGCGCGTGAAGACCTACTCGGGAGGCATGCGCCGGAAGCTCGATCTGGCGATGAGCCTGATCGCCCGGCCACGCGTGATCTTCCTGGACGAGCCGACGACCGGTCTCGACCCAGCCAGTCGGTCAGCGATGTGGGACGCGATCGTCGACCTGGTCCGCGACGGCACGACGATCCTGCTCACCACGCAGTACCTGGAAGAGGCGGACCGGCTGGCTGACCGCGTGGTGCTACTCGACGAGGGGCGCATCGTTGCCAGCGGTACCGCGGACGCCCTCAAGACCCAGATCGGCGGCGAGCGGATCGAATTGCGGTTCGCTGACGAACTGCAGCTGCTCAAAGCGAGCGGCGTACTGAACGGTGTCGCGGACGGACTCGTACTGAACGTCCCGTCCGACGGTACGGCGATGCACCTGCACCACGTCCTCGACGTACTGCGGGACAACGGACTGGAGCCGGAGCGCGTGTCGTCGCACCGGCCGACGCTCGACGACGTGTTCCTCGCTCTGACCGCGTGAGAGGTTACTGATGACACACCAGGGAGTTGTCGCCGCGTGCTCGGACGCGGCGACGATGATCGACCGCAGCGTCCGGCTGGCCCGGCGCAACGTCGACACGATGTTCGCCGCGGTGCTGATGCCGCTGCTGATGATGGCGCTGTTCGTGTACGTGTTCGGCGGTGCGATCGACACGGGGACGGAGTACGTGAACTACGTCGTACCGGGGATCCTGCTGCTCACCACTGGGTACGGCGCCGCGTCGACCGCGATGGTGGTCGCGGACGACATGAACAGCGGCATGATCGACCGTCTGCGCTCACTGCCGATCCACAGCTTCGCAGTGCTGACCGGACACGTGGTTGCGAGCGTGGCGCGCAACGCCACCTCGACAGCGATCGTCATCCTCGCGTCACTGGCCATGGGGTTCCGGCCGGCCGGCGGAGTAATCGACTGGCTCGGGGTGATCGGTCTACTGCTCCTGTACGTCGTTGCGCTGTCCTGGCTCGCGGCGGGACTGGGGGTGATCGCCAGGTCGGTGGAGTCGGCCAGCACGCTCAGCTTCTTCATGCTGTTCCTGCCGTACCTCAGTAGTGCCTTCGTCCAGCCGGAGTCGATGCCTGCGTGGCTACGGCCGGTCAGCGAGCACCAGCCGATCACGCCGGTGATCGAAACCGTCCGTAGTCTGCTGCTCGGGACGCCGCTGGGAGACAACGGCCGGCTGGCGCTGGCGTGGTGTTCTGGTCTGCTCCTGTTCTCGATTCTGCTCGCGACCTCGCTGTACCGGAGACGGACGAACCGCTGAGCGGACGACGTTGTCAGACTCGCCCGAAAATGACCGGGTGTGACCCCTTGGTCGGGTTAACGTCAAAGTCCCCCCCAACGTGTGGTGGTCCCACTCCCCCCGGGACCCACACGGACAAGCGCCCCGATCATCGATCGGGGCGCCTTGTTTTCTGCGGATTGTTCTTCCTCCGGTGTCGAACCCGGGCCCTCTGGTTCGACGTACCGGTAAGAGCGACCAAGAGGAGAGGGTCAGAATGAACATCAGCACCGACACCCGGACCATGATCGTCACCATGCTGGCCGAGGGGAGCCCGGTCTGGTACGTGGCCGGCATGGTCAACATGCGAAGCCACGACGTGTACCTGATCGGCCGCGAGGCCGGTTACCCGGACAAGGCCAGCCTGCGCCGCGCCGTCTGGGCCGCCCGGAACCGCGTACCGCAAGCCGCCTGACACCTCGTCCAGGTCGCTCGCGCCGCTGTCTGCCCCGTGGAACCGGGGCGGGCAGCGGTTTTGGTTTGTCTAAGGTGCTTTCCGTGGACGATGTGCGTGTTGTGGACTACCACACTGCGGGCGAGCCGTTCCGGATCGTCACGTCGGTCGAAGTTCCGGGTTCGTCCGTGGCAGACCGGCGCGTCACGGCGCAGTCGTCCGAGGCGGTCGACGCCGTACGGCGGTTGCTCGTCAACGAGCCGCGCGGTCACGCGGACATGTACGGCGGGTTCGTCGTACCGGGTGATGACGACGGAGCCGACTTCGGGGTGGTGTTCTGGCACAAGGACGGGTACTCGACGGCGTGTGGACACGGCACGATCGCGTTGGCGACCTGGGCGGTCGAGACCGGACTGGTCCAGGTTCCGCGGGACGGCGCGAGCGATGTCGTGATCGACGTACCGTCCGGGCGGGTCGTCGCTCGGGTGAGCTGTGTCGGTGGAGTGGTGTCGAGCGTTGCCTTTCGCAACGTTCCGGCGTACGTGCTGCGCCGCGGCGTACCGGTGTCCACCGCGCGCGGTGAGGTGCTGGCGGACATCAGCTACGGCGGCGCCTTCTACGCCTCCGTCCTCGCATCGTCCCTCGGTCTGTCGTTGAACTCCGCGTGCTATGCGGACCTGATCGCGATCGGCCGGGAGATCAAGTGGGCCCTCGACCCGGTCGCCGTCCACCCGGCCGACCCCCGCCTGAGCGGTCTCTACGGCACGATCCTGTACGACGATCTCGGGGACGGACCGTCCGGTCCGCATCAGCGCAACCTCGCGGTCTTCGCCGACGGCGAGGCCGACCGCTCCCCCTGCGGCTCCGGTACGTCGGCACGCCTCGCCCTCCTGCACGACGAGGGCCGGCTGCGGCTCGATCAGGCGCTCCAGCACGACTCGATCGTCGGCACCACGTTCCTCGGCCGGGTCGTCGACGAGACACCCGCCGGCGTCATCACCGAGGTCACCGGCAGCGCCTTCCGCACGGGGACTGCGACGTTCACGCTGGATCCACGTGACAATCTGGGCACTGGCTTCACGCTCCGCTGATTCTCGTTTCGAGCCTGGAACCTGGCGGCTGTCGGGATAGCTTGGTGCCCATGATCTTCATTACCGCGAAGTTCCGTGTGAAGCCCGAGCACGCCGACGACTGGCCGTCCATCACCGCCGACTTCACCACCGCGACCCGCGCCGAACCGGGCTGCCTCTGGTTCGACTGGTCCCGATCGCTCGACGACGCGAACGAATACGTCCTGGTCGAAGCCTTCGCCGACGACGACGCCGCGACCCACCACGTCACCTCGGACCACTTCAAGGCGGCCCAGCAGCACCTGCCGCCGCACCTGGTGGAGACGCCGCGCATCGTGAACTTCAAGGTGCCCCAGGACGGCTGGTCGGAGCTCGGCGAGCTCGCGGTCAAGTAGCCCTCCCGCCGCGTAGGGTGATCAAGTCGTGACTGATTGATCACCCAGCGTGGAGGGGTCTTGCTGAGGACTGCCATCGCCGCCGCAGGCTGCGCGGCCCTCGTACTCGCCGGCGTCTCCGCCGGGGCGGTCACGGCAACGCCTCAGGCGGGCTCCCTGAGCATCCAGGTGTGGCTGAAGCCTGACTGGGACAGCGCCTCGCGATTCGCTGCCGCGGTCTCTAGGCCGGGCAGTCCCGAGTTCCACCACTACCTGGGCCCTGACGCGTACACAGCCCGCTTCGGCCCGTCCACCGCGACAGCCCAGGCCGTCTCCGACTGGCTGACGGCCGGCGGTCTCGAGGCCGAGGTCAGCGCGGGCCGTGACTACGTGGCGGCGTCCGGGCCGGCTTCGACCGTTCAATCGGTCGTCGGCGTTCAGGGCGACACGCGCCCGGCGTCGCTCGCTCAGGCCATCATGGGGGTCACGGGGCTCGGCACCTCCCACGCCTCCGCAGCGCAGACGTCACGCCCTGCGCAGCCGACTTGCTCGTCTTATTGGGCGCAACATGTGGTTCCCGTCCACCCGTCGTACCGCGGTCTGACCAGGGCCTCGCTGCCGATCTGTGGATACTCGGCCCGGCAACTGCGTGCTGCTTACGGGGCTTCGTGGGCCTTCACGGGCAAGGGCCAGACTGTTGCGCTGACCGAGAGCGCGGCGCCGACCGCGATGTTCCAGACGCTGACCGAGTACGCGAAGCGGAATCACCTTCCGGCGCCGACGCCCAGCCAGTACCGCGAGACGCAGGCCGGCGGCGACGCCAACTGCGGCCCTCGCGCGCGCAGCGCCGACCGGTACAACGACGAAGCCGAGATGGACTCCGAAGCCGTCTACGCGATGGCGCCCCATGCGGATCAGCTGATGGTCGTCGGAATCGGTTGCGACGAGGACCAAGCCCTCCTGAACGCCACGCTCTCCGTCCTCATCGGCGACGGTCACCGCCCGAGCGCCTCGATCATCTCCAACTCGTGGCAGATCCCGATCGGCGACGTCACCCCGCAGACCATCCACGCGATCACCGTCCGCGCGGCTGCGGAAGGCGTCGGCCTGTACTTCGCTTCCGGTGACACACCCGGCCTGACAACGACGGCTTCGGATCCGCTCGTGACGGCAGTCGGCGGTACGACGCTGGGCCTCGGCGCAGGGAACACCCGGGTGTTCGAGACGAGTTGGTCGAACGACACCGCGGTCCTCGAGGACGGCGAGTGGAGTGACCTGGGCGTCAGTGGCGCGGGCGGTGGGACGAGCCTGACTTATCCACAGCCCGCGTATCAGAAGGGCGTCGTACCGGCGTCGATGTCACACGTGAAGGTCGGCGGCCGGACGGCGGTGAATCGTGCGGTGCCGGACATCGCCGCCGTCGGCAATCTCAGCACCGGCATGCTGACGGGCTACACGGCCTCGGACAACACGTACCGAACGATGGTGAACGCCGGCACCAGCCTGTCCGCGCCACTCGTCGCGGCACTGGTCGCCGACGCGCAGCAGGGCCGGCGCTCGACCTTCGGTTTCATCAATCCTCTGATCTACCGCCTGCACGGCACCCCGGCGTTCCACGACATCCTCCCGGTCACCGCGACGACGCCCAAACAGAACCGCGCGACCTACACCCCCGCCAGCAACACGGACAGCGCAAGTATCGACGTCTTCGACTCCCAGAACCCCACCGACACCAACCAGATCACCGCCAAGGGCTACGACACCATCACCGGCGTAGGCACCCCCAACGGCCTCCCCTTCATCCTGGGACTACGCCTGGCCGCCGGCTGAGCCTGATGCGATGTCAGCGGCACACGCACCGGCCGTCGCTCAGAGACGCAGGAGCCCGTCGGCGAGCGACTCGCGCAATCCAGCGGGCGGCTCCTCGTAGCCCGCGTCCCACAGTGCGCCGGGAAATCCGCCGGCCGCGAACGCCGTGTTGAGATCGTCGACGAACCAGATCGCAGGCCCCACCTTCCCGTCGATTCCGGGGCCGGGAAGGTCGATGCCGTACGGCGCGTCGCCGCTGATGTTCGCCTTGTGGAGCTCGTCGGGCGCGTAGTCGAGTTGAAACGCGATGCCGGCGTCCCGGCGCACGGTGTCCGTGAGGTACGCCGCGTGCTCGGCCTCGTAGTACGAGCGCGAACCGCCCTGCTCGGCCCACTCCAGCTGCACCACCAGCGGATCCGCGAGCACGCTGGCCGGCCAGCCCGGCAAGTCCCCGACGAGCCACACGTCGCCCACCTGCCGGATCCACGCACTGACCGTCATCGGGAACGGCGCGAACGTCTCCTCCAGCCAATCAGCCAGCGCAGGCGCACCCGGCGACGGCGGAACGTGAGCGCGACACGGCGTCCCCTCGTCGTCGTTCACCTCCGCACGGAAGCCCTGCGCCTGCAGCCGCTCGACGAGCGTCTCGACGTTCCTGCGGGCACGGTCGGCGAACTCGCGCGCCACCGCCTCGGCGTCCTCGCGGTACGGGTCGTCGAAGACCCGTACGCCAAGGTCACGCAGGTCGCGCCATACGTCGTCGGGATCACCGGACACGTACCGCGCGTGAAAGCTCGCCATGCTCACCATCCTGGTAGGGACCGACCAGCGTCAGCCGCTGAACACTACGCGAAACCCTCAGCGAATGGCGCCGACTCGGCAAACCGCAGGTCAGCCCCACAGAGCAAAGCGAAGGCCCGGACCTGATGGTCCGGGCCTTCTTCCGTAGCGGGGGCAGGATTTGAACCTGCGACCTCTGGGTTATGAGCCCAGCGAGCTACCGAGCTGCTCCACCCCGCGTCGTTGTGTCTTTAGTTTAGAGGATCTGGGCCGAGCAACCAAATCGGCTCCCGGTGGGGTCAAAACCCGTGTTCGCCGGGCGCTCCGCGGCGTACCGTCCGGGTATGTCCCGACACGTCATCCGGCCGTTCGAGGAGGCGGATCTGCCGGCCGCGGCCGGTCTGCTCGCCGAGCGGCATCAGGAACACCGCAAGCGCCACCCACTGCTTCCTGCGGACTACGAGGACGACCGCCTCGCACTCGTCGAGGTGACGGCGGCCTGGGAGAGCGAGGGCGCGTCCGGAGCGGTGATGGTCGAGGGTGGCGAGCTCACGGGTTATGTCTTGGCAGCTCCCAAACCGTCCTCGGTCTGGGGTCCGAACATCTGGATCGAGGCCGCCGGTCACGCCGTCCGTGAGCCGGAACACATCCGCGACCTGTACGGCGCTGCCGCGGCCCGGTGGGTCGACGACGGCCGGACCGCGCACTACGTCCTGGTGCCCGACGATCCTGAACTGATCGACGCGTGGTTCCGCCTCGCCTTCGGCTCGCAGCACGCGCACGCGGTCCGTCCGGTCCCCGACACACCGATCCCGGCACCCCGAGATCTCGTCGTACGCCGGGCCGCGCGCGGGGACATCCCGGTACTCGCGGAGCTCGACCTCGCACTGCCTCGACATCAAGCGCTCTCACCGGTCTTCTCGGCCGGCGAGCTGCCCACTTTCGAGGAGGCGCTCGCGGACTGGGAGGAGTCGATCGACGACCAGGACTACGCGACCTTCGTTGCCGAGTACAACGGTCAGGTGATCGGGTCGTCGGTCGGGTGCTCGCTGGACAAGTCGAGTTCACACAACGGGCTTGCCAAGCCGGACAACGCCGGGTTCCTCGGGTTCGCCGCCGTACTGCCGCCGGCTCGTGGACTCGGCGCCGGCCGCGCGCTGGGCGAGGCGGTGCTGCAGTGGTCGGCCGAGACCGGCTACACGTCGGTCGTGACGGACTGGCGGGTGACGAACCTGCTGTCGTCGCGGGCCTGGCCGCGGCTCGGGTTCCGGCAGACGTTCCATCGGCTGCACCGGCTGATCGGGTACTGACGGCCCGGTTGTCCACAGGTTCGAAACCGCCTGTCCGGACGAGGGGTGATCGCTGCACCTTCTTGGACACGAAAGGCGTCTCGCAGCGGGCGAGGCGCCGCCGTACCCAGGAGGCAGCAATGTCGCGTTCAACGCTTCGTTCCCGAGTCGTGCCGTCCACCCGTCGTATCGTGATCGGGAGCGCAGTAGTCCTGGCCACCCTCGGGCTCACGACGACCGTCCCTGCCTCAGCAACCGCGTTCGCACCGTCAGCGACGTACTCCGCCGCACCTCCATCGACCGAGCAAAGGGCTGACACCTTGGACGGCTTCGTGATCGAGAACCTTCCCGACGGCATCGGCACGCCGAGCGACTTCGAGTACGAGTGGGAGGACGTGTCCTTCAGGAGCCGGGTCTGGGAGACCGGGCCCGACGACGAGGGCGCGTTCAAGGTCGACCTGACGCTGAAAACGCTGCGCGGCGAGAAACTCACCGATCTCGAAGCCGTGAAGGACTTCCTCGTCGAGTACGAGGAGAAAGAGCCGGGGTCCTGGCAGCTCACGCCGGTGAAGGTCGGAGGGTACGACGGTCTGTTCGCCGGCGACGAGGTGTTCTACTTCATCGAGCCGGGTGTGGCGGCCGAGGTGACGATCGATCACGACCGCTTCACCGACGAGGACGTGCTCGACACCGCGGCCGGGTTCCACCCGGAGAGCACCAACTGATGCCGTAGGCAACCAGCTTGGTCGGCCACAACGGGACGGGGCGGCGACGCCGACTGCTGTCGGTGTCGCCGCCCCGGGAAGCACCCTGTGGCTCAGCCTGTCGGTGAGCTCGGTGGCGTCGTGGACGGCGCCGGTGGACTCGCGGGTGTCGACGGACTGCCGGACGGTGTTGGCGTCGGCGTCGGGGTGGGTGTCACTACGGCACCTGCAGCTATCGCCTTGTCGACTGCCGTCTTCATCTCGTTGACGGCCTTCTGGTAGCCGGCGAGGTCGCCCTTCTTGAGGGCGTCCTGTGCCCGAGCATAAGCGGCCTGCGCGTCGGCCAGTGCCTGCTTGATCGTTGCGCTTGGCTGCTGCGTCGGCGGCGTCTTCGTCCCCGGCGGTTCCTCGCCGGTGTCGACGCTGGTGTTGAAGACCTTCGTCAGCGCCTCCTGCAGCGTCGAGCCGTAGGCGACACGATCACCGAAGGACACCAGGACATACCTCAGAACCGGATAACTGCCGGGCCCGCTGGTCCGCACCGAGTACACCGGCTGGACATAGAGCAGACCGCCACCCAGCGGCAACGTCAGCAGGTTGCCGTACTGCGCTCTTGCTCCGCTGTTCGGCTGGTTGATCGGAAGCAGTGCCTGTCTGATGCCTTCGTCGGTCTGGAACTTGTTGTAGACCTGCCCCGGACCAGGTATCTGCAGGTTGCCGGGTAGTCGCAGTATTCGGAACTTGCCGTAGTCCGGGGAGGTCGCCTCGGAATCCACGGCCATGAACGCAGTGAGGTTCTCGCGTTCACCGTTCGGTACGTACACCGACGTCAGCGAGAACTTCGGGTCGGTCTGACCCGGCATCCGCAACGACAGGTAGAAGGGAGGCTGGCTGATATGCGTCGACGAGTCACCACCGGACGACGACACCGCGGTCGGGTCGTCCGGAACACGCCACAGGTCGCTGTTCTGGTACCAGGTGCCCGCGTCCTGGACGTGGTACTTGGCCAGCAGGTCGCGCTGCACCTTGAACATGTCCTCGGGGTAGCGCAGGTGCGACATCAGCGCCGGGGAGATCGCCGACTTGGGCTTCACGGTGCCGGGGAAGGCCTTCATCCAGGTCTTCAGCACCGGGTCGCTCTCGTCCCAGGCGTACAGCTCGACGGAGCCGTCGTAGGCGTTGACCACGGCCTTGACAGAGTTGCGGATGTAGTTGATCTTCTCGCTCGGCTGCTGCGCGATCGTCCCGCGGCCGGTGGTGGTGTCCCGGGTGCTGACGTCCAGCGCGACCTTCTCGGAGTACGGGTAGTTGTCCGAGGTGGTGTAGCCGTCGACGATCCAGACGACCTGGCCGTCGACGATCGCCGGGTACGGGTCACCGTCGGGCGTCAGCCACGGAGCGACCTTCTCGACCCGCTCGCGGGGCGTGCGGTCGTAGAGGATCTTCGAATCGGCGTTCACCCGGCTGGACAGCAGGATGTTCGCATCGCGGAACTTGGTTGCGTAGAGCAATCGGTTGAAGAAGGATCCGACCTGGACGCCGCCCTTGCCCTCGTAGGTGTTCAGCGTCGGGTCGCCGCCGCTCTTGCCCTCCGGGGTGTCGAGTTCGACCGGCGAGGACCCCTTCGGTCCGCCGACGATCGAGTAGTCCGGCGACTGCTCACCGAAGTAGATCCGCGGCTCGTAGTCACCGAGCTGGCCGGTCGGCGGCAGGTCTTTCTCGGTCCAGACCGGCGTACCGTCCGCGGCGCGCTGGTTACCGTTCGCGGCGACGACACCGTAGCCGTGGGTGTAGACGGTGTGGTCGTTGTTCCAGTTGCGCTGACCGGCCGGCAGCCGGTCGACCTGGACCTCGCGTACGCCGATGACGGTGTCGTTGACCTTCTGACCGATCTTGTACCGGTCGACGTCGAGATCCGTCGGGAACGAGTAGAAGCCACGCACCTGCTGCAGCTGCTCGAAGGTCGGCCCGATCACCGTCGGGTCGATCAGCCGGATACCTGGGAGGACCTCGGCGTCCGCCGTCAGCTCGCTCGGCTTGGCCGTCGTGGCCGCCGTGTACTCGGTGATGTCGCTGTTCTCGAGCCCATAGGCCTGCCGCGTGGCCTGGATGTTCTTGGTGATGTACGGCCCTTCCTTCACCGGCTCGCTGGGCCGCACCCGCAACTGCTGGAGCGCGGCCGGCCAGAGTGCACCGAGAAGAATCGCCGACAGGATCAGGACAACCGTGCCGACGCCGGGGAGCAGCCAGGTCCGGCGCACCACGTTCGCGAAGAACAACAGTGCACAGAGCACCGCGATGACGGCCAGGATCTCCTTGCTCGGCAAGATCGCGTTGTCACCGGTGTAGGAGATACCCGTGAAGAGTCTTCCGTCCGAGGTCGTGAGGCCGAAGCGGTCCAGCCAGTAGCTGAACGCCTTGAGCAGGACGAGCAGACCAAGCAGGATCGAGAACTGCACCTGCGCCGCACCCGAGGCCTTCTGGCCCTTCGCGGACGGGCGGAAGCCGCCGTACAGGTAGTGAGTGATGATCGCCGCGACCAGCGAGAGCAGGACGATCGAGTAGCCGAAGCCGAGCAGGACGCGCAGCCACGGGTAGTCGAAGACGAAGAACGAGATGTCCTTGTTGAAGTGCTTGTCGGTGACGCCGAACGGGGTGCGGTTCTTCCAGGCGAGGAAGACCTTCCACTCTCCCGACGCTGCCGAGCCACCGAAGATCAGCATCAGGCCGGCGACGACGCCGACGGCGATCCGGCCGTGCTGCTGCAGCAGATCGCCGTACCTCTCGAAGCCGGGGCTCGGCGACGGGGCGAGCGCGACGCGCGGGCGGGTGCGGAACGCGACGATGATGTTCGCGACGACTGCCGCTGCCATCAGTACGCCGACGACCACGAACAGCAGCACCCGGGTCCCGAGAACGGTGCTGAAGACCGAACCGAAGTCGACGGAGCGGTACCAGAGCCGCTGGGTCCAGACGTCGGTGAAGACGCTGAAGAGGATCAGCAGGACGATCAGCGTGGCGATCGTCGGCAGCAGCGCGCGCGGACGGCCGCCCGTCCGCCGCGTTCTGCGGGGCGGCTCGTCCGGCATGTCGTAGACGCCGTCGCTCATGGTCGCTTCTCCTCGTCGTCACCCTCGACCGCAACCCCTCCGCCCGGCCGGCTGCCGGACGAAGGTTCGAATGTCAATGACAGTACTTCGCACAGCGTGGGGACCAAGTCGACACCGGTCAGCACCGCGCTGTCCTCGTCGTGGGCGCGCAGCCGGACGGCGCCGAACCGGTCACCCTCCCGGAGTACCGCGGCGACCATCCGGACCTCGTGCCGGTGCGGGTCGCTGCCGGCCAACTGGGCCAGCTCGGCATCGGATTCCACGCTGGAGAGACCGGACTCGGCCGCGGCCGGCAACACGATCCGTTCGATGGCCAGCGCGCAGCCTGCGACACCGTCGGGCCACTCGATCCGGCCGAGCGCGTCGGCCAGGTTGTCGTCCTCGAGGCCGCCGGGCAGTTCCCCCTGGGCGACCGGGGTGAGGGGCTGCGAGGCGTCCTCGGCGCCGAGCTGCGCGGCCAGGTTCGGCTCGGCGCGCAGCAGCTCGGCGGTCGGGACCAGGGCGAACAACTGCGCGGGCTGGTCCCAGCCCGCGCTGCTCACGTGCTTCTCGATCTCGACCACCGCGCGACTGAGTGCGTCAGGAGGCAGCGTGCCTACGAAATCCATGCCGGCAGATCATCCCTTCGGTTCGCCGGTACGTACGGGTGGCTCACTGGCTGCACGACGGAACAGCTCCCTTGCCGCTGGTGACCGCCTGCAACGCGCTGATCGCGTCCGTCAGCGTGCTGATCTTCACCAACTGGATGCCGTTCACATCCGCGTGCAGCGCGGCTTCACAGTTCGGCGCCGGGACCAGGAACACCGTGGCGCCGTCGTTCCGGGCGCCGGCGATCTTCTGCTGGATGCCGCCGATCGCGCCGACCTGGCCGAGCGCGTCGATCGTGCCTGTGCCGGCCACGTGCTTCCCGTTGAGGAGCGGGCCCGGCGTGAGCTTGTCGTAGATGGCGAGCGCGAAGGCCGTGCCGGCGCTCGGGCCGCCGATGTCCTGACCGAGATTGACGGTCACCTTCACCTGCGAGTCGACGCCGATCGTGATCCCGACCATCGGCCGGGTCTCCTCGCCGGGCGTCGCGGCGGTCTTCAGCTGGACGGTCTGCTCGGCAGTGCCGCGGCGGATCAGGAAGACGACGTTCTCGCCGACCTTGTGCTTACGGACGAACTCACCGACCTGCGGGACCTGGGTGACGGTCTGGCCGTCGACGGCCAGCACGATGTCGCCGGGCTTGAGCTTGCCCTGGGCCGGCGAGTTGTCGGCGACCGTCGACACCTTCGTGTGGAACGGGACCTTCGCGGCCTGCAGCGCGGCCGCGACCGCGCTGTCCTGCGAACCGGTCATCTCCGCGGTGTTCTGCTGCTCGACCTGGTCGGCGCTCTGGTCCGGCGGATAGATGATGTCGCGCGGAAACAGGTCGTGGTGCGGGTCGAGCCAGTTACGCATCGCCTGCGGGAGCGTCAACTGCCGGTCCGGGGAGGTCACCGACACGGTCGTCAGATCGAGCTGACCCGAGGTCGGGAAGGTTTCGTGGCCGGAGATCTCGATGACCGGCTTGTTCTTGGACGACCCCAGGGTGTCCTTCACGGGCCCAGGACTGAACGAGACGAACGGCACGGGGAACGCGGTCACCAGCCCGAGCGAGATGACAAGCACGACGATCGAGGTGACCAATGTGGCGGTACGACGTGTCACGAACCCTGCCCTGCGATCTCGGAGGCGGCTGCCTGGTTACCAGCCTCGGTGGAGGCCGTCCGGCCGCGGTTCTCGGTGGCGGCCGCCTGATGATTACGACGACCGAAGCCCCGGCGACGTTCCGGGGTGGCCCGCGGGCCGGGCGCCGCGAGAACGGCGTTGAACCGGCGGAACTCGTCGACCGAGGCGAAGGGGCCGCCGGACCGGCGCGGCTCGCGGCTGCGCCAGCCGCGCCACGCCGCCCAGCACATCGCCAGCAGCGTGGCGATCAGCGGGAACGCCAGCCACGCCAAAACCTTCACAGGGCCACCTTCATGGGCCCAGCGTACGGGTCAGTGAGCGCCGACCCACTCGCTGCCACCGTCGCTGAAGTGCTGGTGTTTCCAAATCGGGACCTCGGCCTTGAGATCGTCGATCAGCCGCCGGCACGCCGCGAACGCGACATCGCGGTGCGATGCGGCCACCGCGACGATCACCGCGGCGTCCCCGATCTTCAGGTCCCCGGTCCGGTGGACGGCGGCCAGCGCGGTCACATCCGGGTCGTCGCAAACACGCTGCGCAACCTTCCGCAGGTGCTCCAGCGCGTCCGGATGCGCCTCGTAGCTCAGCCGGTCGACGGGCTTGTCGTGATCGTGGTTGCGCACGCTGCCGATGAAAAGGGCAATTCCGCCCGCCGTCGGATCCGCGACAGCGGCCAGCACCTCGTCGCTGGACAGCGCGTTGTCACGAATGTCCAGCAGCCTGATCGCGTCGCTCATCGGTTCCTCATTCCGGCCGTTCCCCCGCCTTCACAGCACACACCATCCCATCTCCCACCATCCAATTCTCCCTCCCACCCTCCGTTTCCCGCACATCCCCTCCGTCCCGGCCGGGGGCGGCGCGGCATCTCGGCGTACCCGAGGGCTGCTGTGCGTGGCGTTCCGTGCACCAGGAGAGACTGTTGCCTTCCTCACCTACCTGGGTACTTCGCCGGTTCGTCGCTCTGCCTGCGGCGAACACGGGCGGTGATGCGTTCACCGATCGCGGAACTGATCGACGGAACCAGTACGTTGGAGTTGTACGCCCCACCCGCACAGGAAGGCCCTCCGATGAGCGACGAACCGGACAACCCGGACAACCCGTTCAAGGGAACGCCGTTCGAGGCCATGTTCCAGCAGTTCTCGGGTGCGGCCGGAGCGGGCGGCACCCCCGACCTGAACGCGATCTTCGCGCAGGTCCAGCAGTTGCTGAGCGGCTCCACCGACGGCAAGCCCGTCAACTGGGACCTGGCCAAGGACATTGCCCGCAAGACCGTCTCGGCCGCCGGGGACCGGTCCATGACGCCCGCCGACGGCGACCGGATCGCGGACGCGGTCCGCCTCGCTGAGCACTGGCTGGACCAGGCGACCACGCTGCCCGAGGTCTCTGCGACGTCCGCGGCCTGGAGCCGCGCGGAGTGGGTGGAGAACACGCTTCCGGTGTGGCAGACGATCGTCGACCCGGTCGCGGAGCACGTCGCCGGCGCGATGGGCAACGCCCTGCCCGCTGAGGCTCAGCAGTTCGCCGGCCCGATGGCCGGGATGCTGCGCCAGCTGGGTGGCTCGGTCTTCGGTGCCCAGGTCGGTCAGGGGCTCGGCGAGCTCGCCGGCGAGGTCGTGAGCTCCTCGGACATCGGACTCCCGCTCGGACCGACCGGCCAGGCGATCCTGCTCCCCGACAACGTGGCCAAGTTCGCCGAGGGCCTCGGGCTGGCCGACGAGGACGTCCGGCTGTACCTGGCGCTGCGCGAGGTGGCGCACCAGCGGCTCTACGCCGGGGTGCCGTGGCTGCGGCAGCACCTGCTCGCCGCGGTCGCCGACTACGCGGCCGGGATCGAGGTCGACACCGGCAAGATCGAGCGTGCGATGGCCGACATCGACCCGCAGAACCCGGAGGCCATGCAGGAGGCACTCGCGGGCGGCCTGTTCGAGCCCGAGGACTCCGAGCAGCAGAAGGCGGCGCTGGTCCGCCTCGAGACCACGCTCGCGCTCGTCGAGGGTTGGGTCGACGACGTCGTCCGCGAGGCCACGAAGGACCGGATGCCCGCCGCGGTCCAGCTCGCCGAGACGGTACGCCGCCGCCGCGCGGCCGGTGGCCCCGCCGAGCAGACGTTCGCGACGCTCGTGGGCCTTCAGCTCCGCCCGCGCCGCCTCCGCGACGCCGCCAACCTCTGGGCCGCCGTACGCGACGCCCGTGGCGTGGACGGCCGCGACAACCTCTGGTCCCACCCCGACC
Source organism: Kribbella sp. NPDC004875 (assembly GCF_042873375.1). Classification (NCBI taxonomy): domain Bacteria; kingdom Bacillati; phylum Actinomycetota; class Actinomycetes; order Propionibacteriales; family Kribbellaceae; genus Kribbella; species Kribbella sp. NPDC004875. The sequence continues at coordinate 552,272 of NZ_JBIALI010000005.1, read as the reverse complement.
TGATGCCGAGCACCAGCGATCTCGACGACCCCATCGGCTTCGCCCAGCACGCCGGCGAGCTCACCAACATCGACATCACCGACTTCCTCCCCAAGGACGACGCCCCCGAAGAGCCGTCCCCCAAGGACGAAGACGGCAACAACCCAGACAAGAACAACCCAGACAGGTAGTCGTCACCACGCCAGGCGCTCTGGACCCGGGGCGAGTACCCGGTCCCAGGCGCTTGGCCCGCAGCGTGTACCCCCCATCCGAGTCTTCGGCTCGGGTTGTGGAGACTTGCGGGGTGCTTCATAGAGATGCGGTGGTGGTTCTGCAGGGGTGGCGTGCGCCTGACGCCGAACAGGAAGAGCTCCGTCAGCATTACCTGAACCACCTTGCGGCTCACCCCGACGGCATGTGGCGAAGCTGCCGCCCCGAGCACGTGACCGCGAGCGCACTGCTGGTCGACGGCGCCGGCCAGAACACTCTCCTGACGCTCCACAAGACCGTCGGCCGTTGGCTCCAGCTAGGCGGCCACTGCGAACCTGCCGACGCCACACTCGCCGGCGCCGCCCTCCGCGAAGCGACAGAAGAGTCTGGCCTAACGGATCTAACGGTCAGCGCCGAGCCACTACAACTGTCCCGCCACCTGATCGAGGCCGGCGGCTGCGCGGGCGCGTACCACCTGGACGTCCAGTTCCTGGTAACCGCGAGCACCAACACGGCGTACGTAGTCTCGGAAGAATCCCACGACCTCGCATGGTTCCCCCTGGACGCGCTCCCCGCAGGCACGGACCCCTCCGTCCAAGCCCTAGCCGTCCGCGCCCAAGAACACCTAGCAACCCGCTGACACCCTCCACCCCACCAAACTCATCACCACTCACGCACGAGGCCACCGCCCCATGAGGCGACCGCTCGCCCGACCGACCCACCTCCCCACAACAGACCACGCAGCAGTCCCCCTCACCCCAACTGCCCGCTAGTCCTCGTCCCAGCCTCCCCACGCGCCGCCATCCCCGGGCGTCAGCGCATGCCCCAAATCCCCGCCTGCGCCGCAATCCCCCCGCTTGCACTGCGTCCCACGCCGGCACCCGCCCCTCGCCACTGCGCACCTCGCCACTGCGCCCCGCAGCTGCGCAGACCCCCGTGGTGCCGAGTCTCCGCCGTGGTGCGTGTCCGCCGTGCTGGTCCCGCGTTGCCTTGCGGCCCTCCCGTTCTCACCCCGGCTTCCCCACCACGGCCGACGTACAGTCCGAATCAGCTGCCATCGTCCCCATCCGCTAACCCCACCCCCGCCCCTCACCCGACGAGGGCGGATGGCCCCGGGCGCTCGCACAGGCACCGGGGACTGCGAACAGGTCCTGGTGGGTGGGGAGAGGTTATTGCTTGTGTTTGGTAACCGGCAGGTGTTCAGAGTCCCGATTGGCGGCGGGGAGCGGGCGGGGGTGTTGGTGCAGTCCCCCGACTGCGTCACCCCGCGGTGTGGTGGTCCCCCGTGGTCCCCCGTTGCGGTGTTACACCGTGGGGTGGCCGCATCCCCCCGGGTGCGGCCGGTGCGGGGAGCTGAGGTCGGGTGCCGCCCCTGAACGGCATCGGCGATCAGCTGGGTCCCCGGATTTCCCGCTGCATGGTGAACGAGCCGGGGTGGAGAAGGTGACGGGTCAGGAGTGACGAAGAAGGGATCTTGTCGCGTTCCATCCTTCGAGGCCGGGATCCAGTCGCGCTATGTCAGCGTTCGAACGCAGACGGTGCCAACCAGGGCCGGTCGCGACCGCGTGGCGGCGGGGTTTGTGGGTCTCGAGGATGGACAGGGGTGTGTCGAAGGTCGGGGCGAGGTCGGCGATCCAGTTCGGGACGGGGTGCTTGAGGCCGATGGCGGCCAGGGAACCGTCTTCGGCGGGGGTGACGGCGATGTCGGCGTGGCTCAGGGCGCGGAAGAGCTTGCCGATGAGCAGTCCGGGCAGATCGGGTACGTCGTGCGAAACCGCGACGACCGCCGCGGCGGGACCGACGATCTCCACCGCATGCAGGATCGGCCGGTCGCTGTCGACGGCGTACGTCGGCGTTCCCGGCCAGGTCAGCGCGCTGACCTCGGCCACCGCGGACTCGTCCCCGCCGACGACCGCGACCGCTGTCTCGACGCGGTCGAGCGCGGCGAGCACCTCGTATGTGTCCTCCGCCAGCGCCAGTCGCCAAGCCTCGGGATCCCGCCCCGGCGGAGCCCACGTCCCCGTCGCCGGCACGACAACCACCACGACCCGGCGATCCTGAGCGGATGCGTCGGCGGCTGTCATGCGGGGGTGCTCACGTGGTCGTAGGTGGTGCGGGCGGCGTTGACTTGCGGCATGTGCGTTTCCGCCCAGGTCTTGATGGCAGCGATCAGCGGCACCAAGGTGCGGCCGAGTGGCGTGAGTTCGTAGTCGACGCGGACCGGTACCGACGGGGTGACCGAACGGGTCAGTAGGCCGTCGCGTTCCAAGGAGCGCAGGGTCTGCGTGAGCATTTTCTGGCTGACGCCTGCGATCCGGCGGGACAGGTCGGAGTACCGCTGTGGGCCGTCGGCGAGCGCTGCGAGGATGAGGGTGACCCACTTGTCGCTGATGCGGTCGAGGAGTTGGCGCGCGGGGCAGGTGGCCAGGAACGCGTCGTACTCGCGGGCCGCCTCATCGCGGCGCTGCGCTGCGGTGCGGGTGGGCATGGCTCTCCTCGTCGCGCGGTACGCACTCCGAAGCGCGTACTTCCCAGAAGAGAGTAGCTCTCCGAGAGTGGGTTCAAATCCAGGACAAGGAGAGAACCCCATGCGCGCAGCGGCGTACGCCGGCCGTCTGGTTCTGCTGCCTTAGGCCGGGATGCCGAGTTCCGGCGTGATCAGTCCCAACCGCATCGCGGCCATGATGGCGTTGGCACGGTTGGTCGCACCCAGCTTCTCGTACACGCGGGAGACGTAGGTCTTCGCGGTCGACAGGCTGACGAACAGCGTGGCAGCCATCGCCGGGACCGGGAGACCGGTGGCGAGCAGCGACAGCACCTCGAGCTCACGCGGGCTGAGGGCCGGACCCGTGGGTTCGATCACGGCCGGCGCCGGATCGGCGACGCGTCCGCGGCGAGCCAGTGCGCGGCCGAGACCGGTGGCGGTGAACGAGGCGGCCGCGACCGCGGCGTGCCGGATCGCCGCGAGTACCTCAGCGTTCGGAGCGGTCTTCTCGACAAAGGCGGAGACGCCGGTCTCGAGTGCTCGGAAGAGTATGTCGTCGCCGGCCTCTGCGGTGAGTACGACGATGCCCAGCTCGGCGTGCCGATCGCGGAGCTGTCGGGCCAACTGGAGACCGTCGGCGTCCGGGAGCGCCACGTCGAGGACGACGACGTCCGGCTGCGCGGAGGCGACGAGTGCCAGCGCCTCGGACGCGAGTCCGCACTCGCCGACGATGGTGATGCCGGCACCGGCGCCAACGAGTCGCGTCAGTCCGTACCTGGTCAGTGTGTGGCCGTCGACAACGACGACAGTGATCGAGTCTTCCATGACTGCCCCCAGAGAAATCCCGCCGTGACTCCCCAATCCAAGAGGTTCGAAGTCACCTTCTGTCACGATGATCGGCCGAGTCCTACAGTCCGTTACGGAATTCCCGAAGGTGCTTTCCACCGGAATAGTTGAGCGCTTGGTCATCGAGTTTCGTCGCCCGCTGCCGGTCACAGGAAAGCCGGCAGGTCCTGGCTGATCAGGCCGCGCTGCAACCCGAGCATCAGCGCCTGCGACCGATTGGTCGCGCCAAGCTTCTCGTACACCCGCGAGACGTAGGTCTTCGCGGTCGAGTGACTCACGTGCAGCGTGGCGCCGATCGCGACCACGGACACTCCCCGCCCGAGCATCTCGAGCACCTGGGCCTCTCGTGGACTCAACGGCGAGCCGCCACCGAGGGGCAAAGACCTGGGAGCCGAGACGCTCATTGATGCCCGGCGACGGGCGATGGCCGAACCCAGGCCGCTGGCGATGAACGAGCCGGCGGCCACAGCCGAGTGCCGGATCGCGACCAGGACCTCGGCAGCCGGGGCGACCTTCGGGACGAACGCCGAGACGCCGATCTCCAGGGCCCGGAACAGTACGTCGTCCTCGCCGTCGGACGTCAGCAAGACGATGCCGAGCTCCGGATGCCGGTCGCGCAGCTCCCGCGCGAGCGCCAGCCCGTCACCGTCCGGCAGCTTGCTGTCGAGTACGACGACATCGGCACGCTCGGCGGTGACAGCCGCGACCGCTTCGGCAACGAAGGCCGTTTCCCGAACGACCGACATGTCGGGCTGCGCAGACACCAGGTTGCGCAGGCCGTCGCGCGACAGCGTATGGCTGTCGACCACAACGATGTGGATGTGATTACTCATAGTCAACCTCCCCGTGACGCAGTTACCCTAGGTAACAGATAGAGAGTTCAACCAGGGACTTAGGACCCTAATCGAGCGCTCGCCGGGTCCCGTGCGCCCAGGCCGCCGGTGCTCACGACGAGGCGAGAACGGCGAGGAGGGCTCCGCCGAGCATGAAGGGGCCGAAGCTGATCGCCTCCTGCAGTGCGACCCGACGGGCCAGTACCAGCGCGACGCCGACCGTCCCCATGATCACGAAACCCAGGGCTGCCCCGGCCAGTACGGTCGGCCAGCCCAGCCAACCGAGCGCGATCCCGAGCCCGCCGGCGAGTTTGACGTCCCCGCCACCGAGCCGCCCGCGGCTCAGCACCGCCAGCGCGAAGTAGCACCCGCCGAGAACCAGACCACCGAGCAGCGCACGCGCAAGTTGCCCCGGACGACCATCGACCACGGCAGCGATGCCGAACAAGGCGATCAGCCCCGGGTACATCGGCAGCGTCAGCACATTCGGCAGCCGCTGCACGGCGATGTCGATGGCTGCCAACGCGACCCCGACAACCCCGATGAAGATGTACGGCGCCGCGTCGGGAAGCCCGCCGAATCGCCACACCAGCAGCTCCAGCACCGCCGCTGTCGTCACCTCGAGTCCGAGCGGAACGCCGTACCAGCTGCGGCATTGTGCGCACCGGATCGCGAGCCGTCCACCGACCGGTGCGGTGCACCGGAAGCACAGCGTGCGGTCGGGTTCGCCGGGCCGCACGGACAGCCGGAAAACGGTACCCCGCAGGAACAATCCGGCGGTGAAACCAACGATGCCTACGGCAACTGTCGTGGGAATGTCCATGGCGGCCAAGGTAAGGGGGGCGTCACACGGGCGGAACGGCCTGCTGGCAGGACTGTCCGATCGGTAGCGAAAGATCGGCTGTCCGGCCGACCGTGTCGTCCGAACGACCGACAAGCCGCGCTCGCTGTCGGCCGACGGTCGGGGCCGTCCGTCGATCGGGCAGCACGGTTCTGGCCGGATGACCGATGCCGGGACGGGGATCCGGGCGCGCACTGTTTCGGTACCGATCGACAGGTCGTCGTTCGGATGACCGGCGGGTCCCGCGATCCGCCACAGCAGAAGGAGTTCCCATGTCCGACAACCTGCTCACCCACGTGCAGAACGCCATCGAGCTGACCCGGCGCGACGAGCGCGGCGCGACGATGATCGAGTACGGCCTGCTGGTGGCCCTCATCTCCGTCGCGGCGATCCCGGTCCTGGTGCTGCTCGGCCCGCGCGTGCACGACATGTTCCAGGCCGTCCTCAACGCCCTGCCCTGATCGAGCCGGCGATCCGCCGAAACAACGGGGAGGACTCATGTATCCGAGACGAGGGCAGCGCGGCGGGGAAACTCACCACGGCCGAACTCGCATCCGGCTCGCGGCACGGGTACGCCGCAGGCTGCCCTCGTCGGTGCATGGGGGCAGCAGCGCGGACCGCGGCGCGACCGCCGTCGAGTTCGCGCTCCTGCTTCCCCTGCTCCTGCTGGTCGTGATGGGAATCGTCGACTTCGGCAGGATGCTCAACGCGCAGGAAAGCCTCACCCAGGCGGCCCGGGAAGGCGCCCGGCTGGTCGCACTGGGGCAGGACCCGACCGCTCGCACACAGGCGGCCGCAGGCGCCTTGAGCCCGGTCGGTGTATCGACCCTGACCACCTGTCCCAAAGGCGCCGGCGGCGACGGCAGCGTCAGAGTCACCTACAGCTTCGCTTTCACACCTGGATTCGGTTCCATCGCAAGCCTCTTCGGTGGAAACGGTCTCGGCGGCCAGGTGACCTTGACCGCGCGGGGAGTCATGCCATGCGAAACCTAGTCCCGTCGTTCATCCGGCCGATGCTGCGCATGGTCGGCCCGGACGACCGCGGAGCCGTCGGAGTCCTGGTCGGCGTCCTGTTCGCGACCGGTGTGGTGCTCGGCATGGCCGCCCTGACCGTCGACGCCGGCTCGCTGTACGTCGAACGCGCCGAACTCCAGAACGGAGCCGACGCAGGAGCACTCGCGGTCGCAAAGTCGTGCGCCTCGAGCTCAGGCTGCCTGCCGGTCAACGCGGCGACCTATGCGAACCAGAACTCCAAGGACGGCACATCGACCGTCAGCTCGGTGTGCGGGAACGCGGCAAGCGGTGGGCTGCCGAGCTGTGGGTCCGCCACTGGCAAAGGCGCCTGCCCGACCGCCAAGACGCCGAACTACGTCAACGTCAGCACGGCCACGAGAACCACCGGCGGTTCCTCGTTGCTGCCTCCGGTGTTCGCCCGCGCGCTGGCCGGGAACGGCGGCTACCAAGGTACGGCGGTCCACGCCTGCGCGCAGGCCGCGTGGGGGCCGCCCGCCCAGAGCTCCAATTCACTCGCGATGACTCTCTCGCTCTGTGCATGGACCCAGGCCACCGGCGGGATGACGCCTCCGACCTTCGGGACCGATGTCCGGATCTTCGTCCGGGACACGCCCAGCGCGCCGAAGTGTGACGGTTCGAGTCCGCCCGGCGAGTTCGGCTGGCTGGCCGACGGCGGTAGCTGCTCGGCCTCGATCGACCTCACCCAGAGCGGCTACGTCGCCGGCAGCGATCCGGGCAAGAACATCTCCAAACCGTGCCAGGACGCGCTGACGTCGTACGTCGCGAGCAAGTCCCCGATCTTCATCCCGATCTTCGACACCACGACCGGCTCGGGCAGCGGGGCGCAGTACCACCTGGTCGGTCTGGCCGCGTTCGTGCTGACCGGTTACGCGAACATGAATCCGCTCAAGGACGCCGTTCCGTCGGGAATGTCGTGTCCCAAGGGGTCGACCACGCCCTCCTGCATCTTCGGGCACTTCACGCAGGCCCTGATGCCTGTTTCGTCCACCATCGGCACCGGCCCGAGCTTCGGCCTGGCCGTGATCAAGCTTGCCGGATAGTTCCGCCAGCGGAAGAGAGAGACCAATGAAACGTCGAGTTGTGACCATCGTGCTGGCGGTGGCGCTGGCTGTGCTCGGGACGGGTGCCGTGCTGGTGTACGTCAACCGTGCCGACGCCCGCGCGGTCGCCGGTCAGCAGGCCGTCACCGTTCTGGTGGCGAGCAAGTCGATCCCGTCGGGGACGACAGCGCAGGACGCGAAAGCCCTGCTGCGTAAGGAAACGTTGCCCGCCTCGTCGGTGCCGTCGGACGCCGTCGCCGAGATCACGCCCGCGCAGCAGTCGCTCGTCACGTCGACCGATCTCAGCCCGGGCCAGCTGCTCCGCGACTCGGTGCTCGTCACCGCCGCGCAGGCAGCGGGAGGGCTGAAGATCCCGGAGGGCAAGGTGGCTGTGACGATCACGGTGTGCAGCGCGGAGTCCGTCGCCAACAACGTGCGGGCCGGGTCGGATGTCGCGGTGTTCGGCACTCTGGTGACCGGAAGCAGCGACGCCGGCGCCCAGCCGAACTGCACCGGTCAGCACAAGCAGCAGATCGGCAAGGGCATCGGCAACACCCGGGTCGTCATCCCGAAGGTGCGCGTGATCGCCATCGGCCCGTCCACCACCAACGACTCGGTCGACACCGCGACGACCAACGGAGTCGGACAGCCGTCGGCATCCGCGCAGAACGACATGACCTTGGTGACCTTCGCGGTCAACCAGGACGACGCCGAGCGGCTGATCCTGGTCACCCAGACCGGCCTGCCGTACCTGGCCCTGCTCGGCCCGTCCACACAGGTCACGCCTGACGACCACGTCGTACCGCAGTTCCCGCCGGCGAAGAAGAAGTAAGGACGAGTGCGATGACCATCTACTGCCAGCCGGCCGCGTCGCCGGGAGACCTGACCACCAGCGTCGGCGGAACCGTCCGCGTCGTCGACGACCTCGATGCCGCGCTGCGGGCGCTGGGTGAGGACCCCAGCGAAGACCTCGTCCTCGTGGGTCCGTCCACAGACCTCGGTACGGCGCTGCGCTTCACCGAACGTCTGCGGCTCGAACGACCCGCCGTCGGCGTGATCCTGATCCGCGACCAGGTCGACGTCGCGCTGCTCACCCAGGCCTTGCGGGCCGGCGTCCGTGAAGTGGTCGCGGCGGACGACCAGCCCGCATTGTCCGACGCCTGCGAGCGCTCGCGGGCCTTGTCGGGTCAACGGGTCACTGCGGAGCGCGACGAAACGAAGGGCAAGGTCGTCACCGTGTTCGCCGCGAAGGGCGGCTGCGGCAAGACGACGATCACGATCAACCTGGCCGCGGCGCTGGCGGCCGGTGGTACGCATCGCGTCTGTGTCGTCGACCTCGATCTGTCGTTCGGTGACGTGGCGATCAGTGTCCAGCTCGACCCGCTGCGCACGATCAGCGACGCGTTGCCGATGTCCGGTCATCTCGACACCACTGGTGCGGCGTCGTTGCTGACGGCGTACGGGCCGGGGTTGGACATGTTGCTCGCGCCGGTCACTCCTGGCGATGCCGAGAAGATTCCGGCCGCGCTCGTCGGCGAGCTGCTCGCGGTGCTGCGCGGCATGTACGACTTCGTGGTGGTCGACACGCCGGCCCAGTTCAGCGAGCACGTCCTGACCGCCATGGACGTGTCGGACCACCACGTGCTGCTGACCACGCCCGATACCCCGGCGTTGAAGAACCTGCGGATCGCGCTGGACATGCTCGACCTGCTGTCCTACTCGCGCGACATCCGCTCGGTGCTGGTGAACCGCTCCGACTCGAAGGTCGGGCTGTCGACGAGCGATGTCGAGCACGTGGTGCACAGTCCCGTCAGCGCTCAGGTCCCGTCGAGTCGCAACGTCCCGGTCTCGATCAACAAGGGCACGCCGATCGTGATCGCGACGCCGGCGCATCCGGTGAGCCAGGCGATCACCCGGTTCGCCCGCGAGCGGCTGCTGAACCAGCCCTTCGCCCCGAAGGCCAAGGCGTTCGCCCGGCGGGCCGAAGGGCGGCGATGATGAACCTGTCCGAACGGCTCGCCCAGCGGCAGGCCAACCCCGGCGGCAAGCTCCATGTCGTGCAGTCCGGCGCGTCGGCGGTGCCGGCCGCGTCCGACGTACCCCGTCGTGCGGCGCGGAACGCGGACCCGTTCGCCGGTGTGAAGCGCAGCGTGCACCAAGGACTCCTGGAGAGCCTTGGGCCGAAGCTGTACGACGCCCACCTCGACCAGCGTGAACTCGAGCAGCGGGTCACCCAGACGCTGCAGGCCGTCCTGCAACGGGACGACACCCCGATGACCGTCGCCGACCGGGCGCGGGTCGCGCAGGAGGTCGCCGACGAGATCCTCGGTCACGGCCCGCTCGAGCCGTACCTGCGTGATCCCGGAGTCTCCGAGATCATGGTCAACGGCCACGACCAGATCTACGTCGAGCGCGAGGGCCGGCTGGTGCCGGTCGACGCGGCGTTCAGCGACGAGAGTCATCTGCGCCGCACCATCGACAAGATCGTGTCCCGGGTCGGCCGGCGCGTCGACGACGCCAGCCCGATGGTGGACGCGCGGTTGCCCGACGGCAGCCGGGTGAATGCCGTCGTACCGCCGATCGCGCTGGACGGGTCGTTGCTGACGATCCGGAAGTTCGCCGCGGATCCGTTCACGGTCGACGACCTGGTCTCGTTCGGCACCCTGACCGGGCCGGTCGCGGACCTGTTGCGCGCCTGCGTCCGGGGCCGGCTGAACATCTTGATCGGCGGCGGCACCGGCTCGGGCAAGACGACGACGCTGAACGTGCTGTCGTCGTTCCTGCCCGACGACGAGCGGATCGTCACGATCGAGGACGCGGCCGAACTGCAGCTCCGCCAGGAGCACGTCCTGCGGCTGGAGTCCCGGCCTGCCAACGTGGAGCAACGCGGCGAGATCGCGATCCGCGAACTGGTCCGCAACTCGCTGCGCATGCGCCCCGACCGCATCATCATCGGTGAGGTCCGGGACGGCGCGGCGCTGGACATGCTGCAGGCGATGAACACCGGCCACGACGGGTCGATCACCACCGTGCACTCGAACGCGCCACGCGACTCGCTGTCCCGGCTCGAGACCATGGTGCTGATGGCCGGCGTCGACCTGCCGCAGCGCGCGATCCGGGAGCAGATGGCGGCCGCGATCGACCTCGTCGTCCACCAGTCGCGGTTGAAGGACGGGACCCGCCGGATCACCCACATCACGGAGGTCACCGGGATGGAGGGCGATGTCGTCACGCTGCAGGACCTGTTCCTGTTCGACTTCCACGCCGGCGTCGACGAGAGTGGCTGGTTCCGCGGCACGCTGCGGTCCACCGGTCTGCGTCCTGGCTTCCTCGATCGGCTCTCCGACCGGGGGATCCACCTGCCGGCGCGGATGTTCGGTGCGGAAGAGGCGGGTCGATGAGGAGCCTCCGGCGGACCGTCCTCGCGGTAGTCGTCCTGGGGCTTGCGGGCCTCGTGCCGGGGGTCGCCAGCGCGGACGACGTACCCTCGGCGCGGATCGATTCGGTCGAGGTCGGCCCGGGTACGGCGGGCTTCGTGCTCAGCACTGCCAACGTGTCCGGGAAGCTGGACGCGCAGACCGTACACGTCGTTGCCGGCCGCACCGTTCTTCCGGCACGCGTCACACCGGTCAGCAGTGCTGCGGTCAGTGCAGCGCCGCCGCGCGCGGTCATGATCACGCTGGACACGAGCGGCTCGATGGCCGGCTCGGGGATCGTCGCGGCACGTCAGGCCGCGCTGAGCTACCTGGCCGACCTGCCGAGCGACGTACAGGCCGGACTGCTCACGTTCTCGGACCGGCCGCATCTGGTCGTCGCTCCGACCACGAACCGCGCCCTGATCCGCAAGGCGCTCACCGGCGTCACAGCCTCCGGCGCCACGACCTTGTACGACGCTGTTGACGCAGCTGCCGCGGCTCTCGACTCTGCTCGGCTCGGACTGTCGGCTCAGCGCCGGCTGGTCGTGTTGTCGGACGGCGTCGACACCTCCAGCGCGGCGACGGTCTCGTCGGTGACGCGCAGGCTCGCCGCCGATCACATCACGGCGGACGTAGTGGCCTTCCGCTACGGCAAGGGTGACGCTTCGGCGGCCCGCCAGATCGCATCTGCTGCGGGCGGTCGCGTCCTGGCCGCACAGAACGCGAAAGACCTGACGGCGGCCTTCGCCGCTGTGGCGCGCAACTTCACTGCGCGCGCCAAGGTGGACGTCACCGTTCCGAACACGCTGGCGGGTCAGCGGACCACGCTCCGAGTGACTGTCGGTTCGGTCAGCGCGACGACGTCTGTTGTCTTTGCCGCGGTCACGCCACCGCCTAAGACCGCACCACCGGCACCGGTCCGTCAGACCGTCTGGTCCTGGCAACTCATCGTGCTGCTCGCGCTGGTCTTCGTCGCGGTCCTGCTGGCGGTCGTGCTGCTGCGCTGGCAGGGCGCGTTAGGCGACAACGCACGGCGGTTGGCTGAGCAGTTCAAGCACTACGGTCCTCGTCACGACGAGGAGGCGGCGAGCCCGTCCGACGGTCCCGCCGCACGTACGGCGGTCGGCATGGTCGAGCAGGTCCTGCGTGCCACCGGCGCCGAGACCGGACTGGCCAAACACCTCGACCTGGCTGACGTGAAACGCAGCGCCGCGGAGTGGACTCTCCTGACGCTGTCCGCCTGCGCGGTCCTCGCGACCGGACTGGTGCTCGTCGGCGTCGCAGCGATCGCGGCAATCCCGATCGGACTCGCTACCGGCTGGCTCGGTCAGTTCGTCTACTTGCGCATCCGCACCAGCCGTCGTCGGGCAGCGTTCGGCGAGCAACTGCCGGACGTACTCCAGCTGATCGTCGGATCTCTGCGGTCCGGATTCTCGCTGGCCCAGGCAGCCGACGCGGTCGTCCGCGACGGCACGCAGCCGGCTGCCGGCGAGTTCTCCCGGGCACTCGCCGAGACCCGGATCGGCGTCGAACTCGAGGACGGACTGAACCGCGTGGCCGCCCGGATGGAGTGTGAAGACCTCCGCTGGGTCGTGATGGCCACCAGGATCCAGCGCGAGGTCGGCGGCAACCTGGCCGAGGTACTGCGGAACACGATCGACACGATGCGCGAACGGGCCAAGATCCGCCGCCACATCCGTGCCGTCAGCGCCGAAGGGCGACTGTCCGGGTACATCATCGTCGCGCTGCCGATCGCCCTCGGCACCTGGCTGACGATCACCAAACCGCAGTACATGAGTCCGTTGTTCACCAGCCCGATCGGCGTGCTGCTGGTCGCCGGGGGCGCCGTACTCATCGTCGTGGGCGCGCTCTGGATCCGCGCCCTGATCAAGGTGGAGGCGTGAGATGTCCGCAACCGTGTTCCTGATCGGCGGCCTGGCCGCGCTGGGTCTCGCGATCGTGCTCGCGATTCTCGGCGTCACCGCGCGGCCGGCCGAGGACGGTGTCGCCAAAGCATTGGCGACCATTGACAGTCACTACACGCAGCACGCGTCGAGCCAGGCCGAGCCCACCCGGGTTCCGTTCGCGGCGCTGCCCAGCTGGCTGCGCGGCCTCGCCGAACGCTTGTCCCCTGGCGGCATGGTGACGACGCTGCAGCGCCGGCTCGACCTGGCGGGCAATCCGTCGGGCTGGACGCCGGACCGGATCCTGGCGGTGAAGGGGCTCGGCCTGTTCGTGCTCGGTGGGCTCGGGGCGCTGTACGGCGTCCGCACGATCGGCCTGGTCGTCGTCGGAGCCGCCGTCGCCGGGACCGCGGGCTTCTTCGTGCCGGACATCCTGCTGTACAACGCGGGGAGTAAGCGGCAGGCGAAGATCCAGCAGGCCCTGCCGGACGCGCTCGACATGCTCACGGTCTGCGTCGAGGCCGGCCTCGGGTTCGACGCCGCACTCGCCCAGGTCGCACGCAACACCCGCGGACCGCTGGCGGCGGAGTTCTCGCGGGTTCTGCAGGAGATCCAGATCGGCAAGTCACGCTCACTGGCGCTGCGGGCGCTGGCAGACCGGACGACGGTGCCCGAGCTCCGGTCGTTCGTGTCGGCACTCGTGCAGGCCGGCGAACTCGGCATCACCATTGCCAACGTCCTACGGGAGCAGGCGAAGGAGATGCGTCTGCGCCGTCAGCAGCGTGCCGAGGAGAAGGCTCAGAAGGTTCCGGTGAAGATCCTGTTCCCGCTGGTGTTCTGCCTGTTTCCGTCGCTGTTCATCGTCATCATCGGACCGGGCGCGATCAACATCATGCACGCGATCTTCGGCAAGTAGCGGCCGTCAGCCCAGGGCAGCGAGGAGGCGGAGGGCTACCTGGATGTCGAGGGTGCGGTCCGGGGACTGCCAGCCGTCGTCGAGGAGGGCTGTGACGCGATCCAGTCGCTGCTGGACCGTGTTGGGGTGGATGTGCAGCGAGGTGGCGGCGCGGGTGGGGCTCTGGCCGGCGGCGAAGTACGCGTGCAGGGTGCCGATCAGATCGGTACCGCGCTGCTCGTCGTAGTCGAGAACCTTGCCGAGTATGTGCTGCACGTGGGTACGCACATCGACGTCGGATGCCCCGACCAGACCGGCCACACCGAGGTCGTCAGGGGTGGCGGACTCGCTGGTGCGTCCCAGACGAAGCATCGTGGCGACCAGGCGGGCAGCCTGTCGGTGTGCCTCGACGAGCGGCTCACCCCACGTCGCAGGGCCGGTGACTGCGATGGTGACCCCAGTGCGCTTCGCCAGCTCAGACAGGTCGCGTGCTGCGGCCACCGGGGTCGTGCGAGCGAACAGGAGCACCAGATCGCCGCCGTACGGACCAGACAGCACCAGCCGGTCCTCCAGCGGAGCAGACAGGCGAGCACGTACGGCGGAGTGTTCGCCACGGCACACTGCGAGGACTAGGCGATCGTGACGGTGGTTTGGTGCGAGCAAGCGGAGTCGATCGGTCAGTGTGCGCGGATCGGCGCTCCCGCTCAGTACGTCGGCCAGAAGGTCCGCCTGCGCTCGCTGCGACTGCTCCGCGGCCTGGCGCCGGAACAGCAGGACCAGTGCGGTCACCACTGCTGCTCTTTCGACGATGCGTTGGTCCGCACCGGTCAGGTCGTCGACACCACCGATGACCAAGGCACCGAGCCGTTCGCCCTTGGCAGTCGCGGCGACGATCCAACAGTCACCAATCCGGGTCAGCCGTCCGGACTCCGACTCCTGCCAAGGCACCGCCGTATCGGGTGGACTTCCAGCCACTGCCAGTTCGTTGCCGCCGGCGTCGACCAGTACGACCCAGACATCGAGCAGCTCTGCCAACGCGGCCGCGACCGCGTCCACATCTCCACCAGACAACACGATTCCGGCGAAGCGGTCGTGCGCTGCTGCAGCGTGCTCGACACCGGCATGCGCTGCGGACAGCTGATCCAGCGCCGCCGCAGTCTCAGCCGCGGCGCGCACTTGTACCAAGGTGACCGCGGCCAGAGCGGCGAGCGACCCTAGTAGTGACACCTCGTCATGGCTGAACGGCCGCATGGTCCGATTGGACGCGAACAGTACGCCGACAAACGCGCCGTCGACGATCAACGGCGTACCGCAGATCGCGACCAGGCCCTCGTCCCCCACCGCGTGGTCGATGGTCACGGTGTGCCGGAAACGCCCGTCCGACGGGTAGTCGGCGGTCCAGTACGGCTTGTGGGTCTTCGCGACCAGACCGCCGAGTCCGGCACCCAGCGGCAGCCGGACCTGCTGGAACTCCGCCGACACCGACCCGTCCGTGGCCCGCATGTACGTGTCGCCGCGCGCGTCGTCGTACAGCGTCAGGTAGGCGACGTCGACGCCGAGCAGGCTGCGGGTCCGATGCACGATCGTGTCGAGCACGCCGCCCGGGTCGCGCGCCGAGGCGAGCTCCCGGGCGACGTCGACCAGGGTGGAGAGCTCTGCTTCGCGCTTCTTGCTGGCGTCGATGCCGGCCCGGATACGCAGGGCGAGGTCACGGGCCACCGCGTCCTCGCCCGCCGCCCGGGCCAGCTCGCTCCCGGACGCGTCCTCGGCCAGCAGCCGCAGCAGCTCCTCCATCCTGGGGATGATGCCACCTAAAGGCTGGTCAGGTCCCGCTTGTGCGTTTCGGAGTACGACGTCACCGCGACGATCGAGATGACCGCACAGACCGCCACGTAGATCGCGATGGCGTACCCGGAGTCGTACGCCTTGAGCAGTGCGACCGCGATGAACGGCGCCAGACCGCCCGCGATGATCGACGCGAGCTGGTAGCCCACCGAGACACCGGAGTACCGCACCCGCGTCCCGAACAGCTCGGTGAAGAAGGACGCCTGCGGACCGTACATCGCACCGTGCAGCACCAGTCCGACCGTCACGGCAAGTGTCGCCAGCGCGAAGTTCTTCGTGTCCACCAGGGCGACGAAGACGAACGCCCACACACCGACGCCGACCGCACCGATGAGGTACACCGGCCGCCGGCCGACCCGGTCCGACAGCGCGCCCCACAGCGGGATGGCGAAGAAGTGCACCGCGGCACCGATCAGTACGGCGTTCAGCGCGAAGGACTTCCCCATCCCGAGGTGCTCCTTCGCGTACGTCGCGATGACGATCGTGAAGATGTAGTAGCTGACGTTCTCCGCCATCCGAGCACCCATCGCGGTCAGCACCTCACGGGGATACTTCGTCAGCACCTCCATCAGCGGCAGCTTGTCCTCGGGCTGCTGCTTCGCCCGCGCCTCCTGGAACACCGGCGACTCCTCGATCCGCAACCGCACCCACAGTCCCACCAGGACCAGCACTGCGGACAGCAGGAACGGAATGCGCCAGCCCCACGAGTTGAACGCGGCATCCGACTGGAAAGCAGCCAGACCGGCCAGTACGCCGTTCGCGATCAGCTGACCCGCCGGAGCACCGGCCTGCGGCCACGACGCCCAGAAACCACGCCGCGCCGGGTCACCGTGCTCCGACACGATCAGTACGGCGCCACCCCACTCACCACCGAGCGCGAAGCCCTGGATGAGCCGCAGTACGGTGAGCAAAATCGGGGCGAGCGCACCGACCTGCGCGTACGTCGGCAGCAGGCCGATCGCGAACGTGGCGAGCCCCATCATCAGTAGCGACAACACGAGCAGCTGCTTGCGGCCGAGCCGGTCACCGAAGTGGCCGAAGACGACTCCGCCGATCGGACGGGCGAAGAAGCCCACCGCGAAGGTGGCGAAGCTCAGCAGGGTCCCGGTGAGCTGTTCGCCCTTCGGGAAGAAGAGGTCGCCGAACACCACCGACGCGGCGACCCCGTAGAGGAAGAAGTCGTACCACTCGACCGTCGTACCGACGAGACTCGCGCCCACCACCCGAACGATCGACGTACGGGTGCGGACCGGTTCTGTAGCTGTCATTGGGCGGGCTCCTGAATTAGTGGGCGGTCCAGCCGCCGTCGAGTACGAACGAGCTCCCCGTGATGGAGGCGGACGCCGGGCCGCACAGCACGGCCACGAGCTCCGCCACTTCGGCCGGTTCGATCAGTCGCTTCACAGCGACCGGCTCGAGCAGGACCTTGTCCAGCACCTCTGACTCGGACAGGCCGTGCGTGGCGGCCTGGTCCGCCAGTTGCGCCGTGACCAGCGGAGTCCGGACGTACGCCGGGTTCACGCAGTTGCTGGTCACTCCGTGCGCCGCACCCTCCAGTGCGACCACCTTGCTGAGTCCCTCGAGCCCGTGCTTCGCAGCGACGTACGCCGCCTTGAACGGACTCGCTCGGAGGCCGTGGACCGAGCTGATGTTCACCACGCGACCCCAGCCGGCGCCGTACATGTGTGGCAGTGTCTGGCGGATCAGCCGGAACGGCGCCTCCAGCATCAGCCGGAGCAGGTAGCTGAACCGCTCCGGCGGGAACTGCTCGACCGGTGCGACCTGCTGGACGCCGGCGTTGTTCACCAGGATGTCGACGTCGACGGGCAGGTCCGCCAGCGCTTCCAGGTCGGACAGGTCGGCCACCACTGTCTCGACGCCGTCCAGCGCGTCCAGACCGGCCTGGTCGAGGTCGACGGCCACGACGTGTACGCCGTCGGCTGCCAGGCGTTGAGCGCACGCGGCGCCGATACCGGACGCGGCGCCGGTGACGAGGGCTCGACGGGTCTCCATGGCCGACGACTGTAGGAATCCGGCCGAGTCGGCACTATGGGATGGGGGCACACATCCAGGCGCCCGACTGTAGTCCGGAACGCCACCTAGGCGCGGTCGTGTCTATCGAACCAGCAGATAGTCATAGATCGAACTATTGTTGAATCATGGTCGATATCGAGCAGCCGAAGAAGAAGGCCGCCGGAGTCCCCGCGGTGCTGTCGTCGTTCAAGTTCGGCTTTCGTGAGATGGGCCCGGCGCGCACCGGCAAGGTGTTCCTGAAGATGAACCAGGACGGCGGGTTCGACTGCCCGTCCTGCGCCTGGCCGGATCCCGACCACAAGCGCAAGCACGCCGCCGAGTTCTGCGAGAACGGCGCGAAGGCGGTCGCCTGGGAGGCCACCCGCAAGCGGGTGCCCCGGGCGTTCTTCGCCGAGCACTCGGTCCAGGAGATGGACCGGATCTCCGAGTTCGACCTCGGCAAGCTCGGCCGGATCACCGAACCGATGCTGCTCCGGGCCGGCGCCACGCACTACGAGCCGGTCGGCTGGGACGAGGCCTTCCAGGTCGTCGCCCGGCACCTGAAGGCCCTCGTCGACCCGAACGACGCCGTCTTCTACACCTCCGGCCGGACCAGCAACGAGGCCGCGTTCCTGTATCAGCTGTTCGTCCGCGCGTACGGCACCAACAACCTGCCGGACTGCTCGAACATGTGCCACGAGTCGTCCGGAACCGCGCTGTCGAAGGTGATCGGCAGCGGCAAGGGCGCCGTCACCCTCGAGATGCTCGAGGAGTCCGAGCTGATCGTGATCGTCGGGCAGAACCCGGGCACCAACGCGCCCCGGATGCTCAGCCACCTGGAGATCGCCAAGCGCAACGGCGGCGAGATCGTCTCGGTGAACCCGCTGCCCGAACCGGGGCTGATGAAGTTCATGAACCCGCAGCGCCCGCGCGGCTGGGTGGGGAAGGGGACCGAACTCGCCGACCAGCACCTGCAGATCCGCATCGGTGGCGACCAGGCGC
The DNA here is from genome assembly GCF_042873375.1 of Kribbella sp. NPDC004875. NCBI lineage: Bacteria > Bacillati > Actinomycetota > Actinomycetes > Propionibacteriales > Kribbellaceae > Kribbella > Kribbella sp. NPDC004875. The sequence continues at coordinate 533,928 of NZ_JBIALI010000005.1, read as the reverse complement.
TCTTCCTCGCCCTCGGCCACCTGCTGCTCGAGGCCGAGGCCGCCGCCCCCGGGACCGTCCTGGACAAGGCGTTCGTCGACTCGCACACCAGCGGGTTCGAGCTGTACGCGAAGCACAACGCCGAGCTCGACTGGGACGCGGTCGAGCTGGCCACCGGACTGCGCCGGGCCGAGATCGAGGAGCTCGCGCAGCGGTTCATCAAGTCCAAGGCGACCGTGATCTGCTGGGCGATGGGTCTGACGCAGCACCGCGAGGCGGTCGCGACGATCAGCGAGATCGTCAACGTGCTGCTCCTGCAGGGCAACATCGGCAAGCCGGGCGCCGGGCCGTGCCCCGTCCGCGGCCACTCGAACGTCCAGGGCGACCGCAGCATGGGCATCTGGGAGAAGATGCCGGACGCCTTCCTGGACCGGCTCGACCGCGAGTTCGCATTCACCGCGCCGCGTGCGCACGGCATCGACGCGGCAGCGACCGTGAAGCGGCTGCGCGACGGCGACGTCCGGGTGTTCTTCGCGATGGGCGGCAACTTCGCCATGGCGACTCCGGACACCGAGGTCGTGCATCGGGGGCTGCGCGAGTGCGACCTCACCGTGCACGTCTCGACGAAACTGAACCGGTCCCACACCGTCACCGGGCGCGAAGCACTGATCCTGCCCACACTCGGTCGCACCGATCACGACCAGACGCCCGCCGGTCCGCAGTCAGTCACGGTTGAGGACTCGCAGGGCGCCGTACACCTGTCCACCGGCAACCTGACACCGCCGGCGCCGGAGCTGAAGTCCGAGGTCGGCATCGTGTGCGCGCTGGCGCAGCACGTCGTACCCGGCATCGGGCAGATCCCGTGGGCCGACTTCGCCGACGACTACAGCCTGATCCGGCAGCGGATCGGGCGGGTGGCCGACGGGTACGAGGACTTCGAGAACCGGCTCCGGGCGAACGGCGGCGGCTTCCTGCTCGCGCACGCGGCGCGGGACAAGCGCGAGTTCCGGACGTCGGATGCGCGAGCGCAGTTCACCGCGAACGAGCTCACCTGGCTGCCGACGTCGCCTGGCCGGTTGCTGCTGCAGACGCTGCGCAGCCACGACCAGTTCAACACCACGATCTACGGCCTGCAAGACCGCTACCGCGGCATCGAAGGCACCCGCGAGGTCGTGTTCGTGAACCCTGACGATCTGGCCGAGCTCGGTCTCGAGGACGGCGGGTACGTCGACATCGTCAGCGAGTTCCAGGGTGTCGAGCGACGCGCGTCGCACTTCCGGCTGATCTCGTACCCGACGGCGCGCGGCTGCGTCGCGGCGTACTACCCGGAGACGAACGTGCTGATGTCGGCCGACGACCTGGCGAAGGGCAGCAACACGCCGGTCGCGAAGGGTCTGACGGTCAGGCTGGAGCCAGTCGCTTCCTGAACCACGGCTGCAGCAGGGCGAGTACTGCGGCGGCCGCTGCGGTCGTCAGCCACAACCCGGTCGGGCCCGTGGTCTTGAGCAGTTGAGTGACGGTGAGCGGGGCGATCGTGGTCGCGATGCCCCAGCTCAGACCGAAGACGGCGAGGTACCGGCCGCGTGCTTCGTCGGGCGCGAGGCCTGACGCCTGCGTGAGGTAGCGGGTGAGCAGGAACAGGTCGCCGAGGCTCCAGAAGATCGAGGCGCCGACGAAGAGCACCAGGTTGTGGGCGAACGCGGTGACGACCAGGCCGGCAGCGACCAGGACGTAGCCGATCGCGATCGCCCGGAAGTCGTCCAGGTGCTGCACCCGCAGCAGGCGCTGCGCGGCGATCAGGGTGACCGCGGAGATGGCGAGGATGATGCCCGTGCCGGACTTCGGGAGTCCTTGCTCGAGCAGGGTGAGCGGCAGTCCGATGATCAACTGCATGTAGATCGTCGCGAACATCGTGCCGCCGGCGAGCAGCAGGAGCAGCCGGCGATCACGCCAGACCGAGCCCGTAGTAACGGGTTCCGCTGGGCGCTCCCGGCGTACGTCGGCCGGTAGCGCGAGCGCGACCAGGACGGCGCAGGACAGACAGGTGACCGCGTCGGCGACGAACAGCCAGCGCAGGTCCCAGTGACTGATCGCAGCGGCGAGCAGGCCGGCGAGAACGCCGGCCGCGGCGAGCGCCGCGCTGTAGAGGCCGTAGGCGGCCGGGCGATCGGCGGGCTCGGTGACGTCGGCGATCATCGCCTGACTCGGCGGCTCGTAGATCTCGAAGGCCAGACCGAGCAGGATCGTGGCCGGTACGGCGGACCACAGCGCGTGACTCAGAGCGATCCAGAGTTGGGCGACCGCGCAACCGGTGAGGCCGAGGACGATCGTCAGGCGGCGGCCGAGGCGGTCGGCGAGCTGGCCGCCGAGCAGGCGGGACGGGATCGTCGCCGCGCCGAAGACCGCGAGGATCACGCCGGTCTCGGCGAGGGACGCGCCGAACTCGACCGCGAGAACCACGCCCAGGAACGGCAGCGTGAACGCGCCGATCCGGTTGACCGCGCGGGCGACGACCAGGACCCACACGGTCCGCGACACCCCGCGCCAGGGCGTGGTGACGGTGGCGGCAGCACTCACGACGTACCTCCATGACTGTCTAAGTGGCTATGATCGGTCACGCGAGCTCGAGCCTACGGAGGTATTGAGTGACTGGTCAAGTGTCTTTTGATAGTCATGCCCGCAGTGTGCTGGCCGCGTCGGTCGAGTACGTGAACCGGCTGACGGCCGGATACTCGGGCGGCGCCGCTGTTGAGGCGCCGGCCGATACGCCCGAGGCGGTGACGGAGGCGGTCGCAGAGGCGTTGACCGCGATCGGGTATCCCCCGCACTCGGTGCCGGTCGACGACGCGCGGCGGCTGGTGCGGCTGGCGGGCCGGATGCGGATCGTCTTCGAGGCCGCGAGCTCCGGCGATCTGGATGCGGCCGCGTCTGAGATCAACTCACTGCTGCTCGACACCAACGCGCGCCCGCAGCTCGACCGTGGCCGGGACCGCCCGTGGAGCCTGCACTTCCACGGGCCGGACGAGCAGCTCGCCAACGGCTGGGCCGCCGGCTGCGCGGCAGGTCTCGCGCTCGCGGTCGGTAGTGATCTAGCCGGACGCCTGGGTGTGTGCGCGGCGCCCCAGTGCGACCGGGTTTTCGTCGACGTGTCGAAGAACGGTCAGCGCCGCTTCTGCTCGCCGCAGTGCCAGAGCCGGGTCAAGGCCGCTGCGCACCGAGCCCGCCAGCAGGCGTCTACGGTCGAATGAGTTCCGGGTTGGCGGGGTCCTCGTTGATGACGACGAGCTGGGCGCGATCGGCCGGGCGGACCTGGTCGACGTACCTGCTCTCCCCCGGGATATACCTGTTGCGGTAGCGCTCTTCGGCGGCCGCGAGTGACGCCATCCACGCCTCATCACGCGCGGCGCCACGCCGCAGTACCGTCTCGAAGCTGACGTGCACGTAGATCCGCAGATCCCAGAAGTCGTCCAGCTCCGGTCGTTGCAGGAAGCAACCGTCAACGATCACGACCGCTTGTGGTGTGGCCGTTCTGATCGGCGAGTCCACTACGTTCTTGGCGTTCGGCTCCCGAATCGCTGCCGTATAACGCCGATCGCCACCCGGCCCGAGCGGCGCCAGCAGCCGTTCCCGAATCGCGTCGTTGTCGTACATCTCGAAGTAGTAGCTCTCCGGCGAATCAATCGGGTACTTCGTCCGCAACTCCGGCGCCCGCTTGAAGTAGTCCAGACCGGCCCGAATCACCTCCCGATCGGTCCGCTGACGCAGTACGCCGGCCAACTCGTCCCCGAGCGACGTCTTCCCCGCCGCCGAACACCCATCAACCCCAACCCGCACCGGATGCCCCCGCGCCACCCCCAGGATCTCCCCAGCCAACTCCCCCAGAACCACACAACGCTCACCCATAACGGTCATCCTTCACCTCCGGCAGTGTCCGTAGTGCCGCAGCCAGCAGATCAGGAAGGGGCGAAGAGCGCCCGTGTCGCGGCGGAGTAGACGTCGTCCGCTCGAGTTTGGGTTTCTTCACCAGTCGCGCGTTGGGGAGCGCTCGCATGCTTGGGCGGCAGGAACTCGACCAACGGCGGCTCGACGTACTCCAGTGGGCCTCGGAGCGCGTGCAACCTGGGAACGCAGGTGAGCGTGATCCTGCGGCCCGCCGCAACGGCGGCGTGCAGGGTCCAGGTTGCGGTCACTCGGTCGGCGATTGTGCCGCGGCGCGCGACCCCACCGATCCGCTCCCCGCCGCTTCCGCGGGCCGACATGATCTGCGCCGCCTCGAAGATCCTCTGGTCCAGCGTCAAGCGCACCCGAGACTCGGCCGGTACGACGCCCGGCCCGACCGAGCGGATCGTAACGAGCGACGGATACCACGCGTAGTAACCGTCGCCCCACGTCGCCTGGTGCCAGCCTGTACCGACCTGGGCTCCCCAGGGAAGACCCTGTGGGCTAGACCGCTCGCTCAGCACCTGCGCTGTCAGTACCCCGGTCGAGTCGCTCACCTTCACCTCCGTCGGCAACGGATCGGCGACCAGATCCAACGGGAAGCGCGTGGGCGTCGGGCCGCCCGCGTGCAGCGCGTACGTCCCAGGCGCCAAGTCGGGCAGCTCGAACTCGACCATCCGCCCGTGCACTGTCCCTCTTCCCACCGATCGGGCAGCCAACGGAATCAGTTGCCGGCCGCGCACGAGTACCGGCCGCGACGCCATGGTGTACAGACGATCGTCGTACATCAGAGCGACCCGGCTCCGCGCGCCTCCGGGACCGACGGTCAACTCGGCCCCGAGGTCAGCGGGTACCCGCGCGATCTGACCAGCCGGACCGTTGACGACCCGGACGGCGTCCGGGCCGGTCGGCGTCACACCGGTCCGCGCGTCGACCCCGGTCGGCGCCGCCGCGTGCGCTTGATTGCTGCCAGCAACAAACGTTGCAGCCACCACCGCCCCGGCCACGCTCCCCTGCAGTACTGTTCGTCGCTTCATCCGCCCCACACACCCCTCGTCATCGCGGTGGTCCTTGGAAGATCGGCAGCAGGGTCGTGTCCCAGATCCCGTACTGCAGCGAGAGAAGAACTAGCCATGCCCCGGCCGGGACGACGGCTCGGATCCACCAGGGCCAGCGATCGACCAGAAGGGCCATCGCTATCAGGGCCAGGCCGACGGCCAGTGCGGGGACGAGCAGGGCAATCGCCTGCGGCCGCTCAGGCCAGCAGGACGTAGAGATGCAGGGGGTATCCGAGCCACCGAAGGTGTACGGGCGGCTCAGGAAATATCCGAGCAGCGACCCACCGATCACGATCGCGCCGCCCAGACCTTGGACAACCGCCGCGCCAGCGCCACCCCGCGCCCGGCGCCACGAGTGCTCTCCAGCTTCCGCTCCCTCGCGACGGCGCGGCAGTCCAGTTGTCGCGACCAGCGTCGCTGCCATCCACAGGACGAGGGCGGCCCAGGTCAGGTCCAGTGCCTTCCCGGGATCGGTGCCGCCTCGTGGGTCGACGGTCGTTACGTAAAAGCTCAGGCCGGCCGTAACCCAACCGAACACAAGTAGGCCGATCACGGCGCCCATCAGCACAATCGCTTGAACCGCGAGAAACCCTCCACGGCGGTACGCCGCGCCCCGGTCCGCGCGCGAGCTTGCCCTCCCGCCGAGTTGGTCGTTGGGATCTTGCTCGTCTCCAGCCATCAACGTGCCATGCCCCTCGCTGCTCGGATCGCTCATCCCTGGGCGTCCATCATCCTCGCGAACACCTGAGCACAGGTCTGCGCCTCGGCGACGCTTGGCATCCGGTCAGCGTGGGCCATCTGCATCAGCGCCTCGGCTGTCAACGGCACGTTGTCCCATGGGCCGATCTCGAGCCCGTCACGCAACGCGCTGAAGGCGGCGACGACGTTCCCCTCGGACCCACCGAAGCGGTCCGCGTAGAACTTCGCGATGCGCTGCCCACTGGTGAGCTTCAGCAACCCGCGCAGCGTGGCCGACATCATGTCGGTGTTTCCCTGAGCAGCCCGGCAGAGGTTGTACGCGTCGGCATCCGCTAGGACGTCAGCCAAGTCGAAGCCTCCATCCGCGCCGACAACGCCGAGGCGCGCGGTCAGGTACCCCGTCAGGTCCAACGCAGGATTCTGCTGCCGGGCCGTGTCGAACGAGCCCCAGATCTGCAGCAGGTCGAGCGCCCATCCGCCGAGGTCACCGATGTTGTACTTCGCCTGATCGTTCGGAAGGCCCCAGATCGTATAGCCGCGGACAGTGGCGGCGAAGTGGGCGATGTCCCGGGTACTTACCGGTTTGGTCGGCTCGAGGACCGCGATCCCTTGTTGGGCGACGTTACGAGCCAGCGCGATGTCGCCAGTGCCCGGCGCCGGGGTGTAGACCTGCCAGGGCGGATCCCAGTACTTCGGCTGCTGTAGGTAGTTCGCAATGAAGTCAGGGACGGAAATCACGAACGGGCGCAGATCCTTGAAGACGTTGCTCGCCTCGCACAGCGCGCGCTCGGCCGCGACCTCGGCGCGGACGAGCCACTCGAAGAACGCGTCGAACCCGGTGGCGCTCGGGGAACCGTCACGTTCCACCGGCGGGGAATCGACCTGTCCGAGATCAACCGGCGTTGATTTCGAGGAGACGATGTCCTTGTCGATCCCCGGGGCGCCCGGGTACGAGCCGGCGGCCAGCTCGACGATCTGGCTGTAGTGCCAGCCGACCGGCATCGGGAAACCCATGTTGCCCGAGTACCCGGTCGACATCCCGGCGACGAACGCCGCGTCCGCGAGGTCCTTGTCGAGCATGGTGCCGCAGACGTTGCGCGTGCCGTACACGCCGACCTTGTAGTCGCCGTTGATCGTGGTGTCCATCGACGCCTTGACCCCACGGAAGTAGTCCGCGACCGGCCCGTCGATGGTTTCCCCGAGCGCATCGAAGTCGACCGAGAAGAAGACCACGCTCCCCGCCGGCAGGCCGAGCGTACGACAACGTTCGACGGCCTCGATCCCGTGCGTACGACCGTTCGCCTCGGTCATCTCCGCGGGCGAGTCGTTGAACCGCTGGTGAATCGGGAACAGCTTCAGGCCGGCCACCCGCAGCGCGTCCAGCTCCGGCGCGGTGATGAACTTCCCCGAACCGACCGTGTAGCGGCCGACGTGCGTGTACCCGGCCGCGACGGCTCCCTGAGCCTGCGCGAGGGTCAGCTGCTTGTTGGTGTCGAAACCCTTGGTCGCGATCGTCGTGTCACCGGAGGAAACCAGCAGCGCACACCAGGTGCTGTAGTTGCCGACACCGTCGACCGGGAGTTCCATGAACCCCTGGAAGTCACGCGTCAGCTGCGCGGTCTCGCCATCGAAGTTCCCACTGAACGGGCTGTCGTACCGGTTGAAACGCAGTACCGCTTGATACAACCGGACGAACCGCTTCGCGCCGTCCGTCATCCCCTCCGAGACGGTCGCCTGGGTCCGGATCCCGTCCCGCGTCCCCGGACCGAAGTTGCCGTTGGCCGTGCCGTCGGCCATGCCGATCTCGTACTGGAGCCCGAACGTCGTCGCGGTCTGCACCGCGCGCGAGTAGATCCCGTCGCACGGAACGAGCGCGAAGTCCCGGCGCCCGATGTACGTCGCATTCAGCCAGCGCTGCACATCGCGCACCTGCGTCGTACCCGGCCCGAGCTTGACGTAGGCGTCCATCGTCAGCAGCGAGGCCATCAGCTTCACGTCGACGTACGGGTCCGCGGAACCCAGGCCGAGGTCGTCGCGGACGCTGCCGACCGAGGCGCTGAGGTTCGCGAAACTGACCGCGGCGCCGGCCCACAGGCCCGGATACCCCTTGCACCACAGTGCAGCGCTGAGGATCTTCAGCAGATTCACCGACGTCGTCGCGTCGTCGATCCGCCCGATCTGCGCGATGTACGCCGCCGTCGTGGCCGGGCCGAACCCCGAGGTGACCGGCGAGATCCCCAGCTCGGCCTGCAAGCCACGCCGCAGCCCATACATCACGGACCATCCGGTGATGCCGTCTTCCTCCAGAGGAACCCACCCGGCCACGCGGCCGTACGTCGCGTTCAACCACTGCTGTGCAGCCAGTACCTGCGCATCCACGGAACATTTCCCCCAGACTTGAACCGGACTGCGAAGATCTTTTCGCACCGCGCTCACCGCAGGCAAGCAACCTGCAACAACCTGCAACCGGCTGCACAGCGGCAGAACGCCCCACCCGGTGGGTTCGGGTGGGGCGCCTGTGGTGAGTTAGCCGACTGGGGTCAGTTCGCGCTTCTCCTCCGGGGACGGCGGGAGGGTGGTGTGCTTCGGGCGGTTGGGGCGGAGCCACTTGGGGGCCCACCAGTTGGCGTCGCCGAGGAGGGTCATGACGGCGGGGAGTACGACGGCTCGGATGATCGTGGCGTCGATCAGGATCGCTACCGCGAGGCCGACTCCGAGTTGCTTCATGTCCAGGGTGCTCAAGGTGGCGAAGACCGCGAACACCCCGATCATCACCGCGGCCGCGCTGGTGACCACGCCGGCCGAGCCCGTGATGCCTTCGGCGACGGCTTGCCGGGTCGGCACACCGCGCAGTACCGCCTCGCGGATCCGGCTGACGACGAAGACGTGGTAGTCCATCGACAGACCGAACAGCACCACGAAGAGGAACAGTGGCAGCCAACTGACCACCGCGCCGTTCGAGCGGAAGTGCAGCAGCCCTTCGGCCCAGGTGTTCTGGAAGACCGCGGTGACGACGCCGTACGCCGCTCCGGCGCTCAGCAGGTTCAGCCCGATCGCGGTCACCGCGACCACCACCGACCGGAGCGTCACCATCATCACGATCAGCGTCAGCAGCAGCACGAACCCGATCACGAGCGGCAGCTTGTCCCGCGTGTGTGCCGCATAGTCGACGTCCGCGGCCACGAACCCGCCGACGGCGTACTCGACTCCCGGCACCTTGCCGACGGTCTGCGGCATCAGATCCTTGCGGAGCTTGGCCAACGAGTCGCGCGCCTGCCGGCTGCCACCCTCGTACGGCGTGGCGACCTCGAGCGTCGCGACGGTGCCGTCCTTGGAGAACCGCGGCTCCTCGAGACCGTCCGATGCGAAGAGCTTGTCGTCCTTCGTCTTCTGCATCAGGTCGGCCAGCGCAGCCTTCACCGCGGGCTGCTGGTTGGCCGGAGCCCGTACGGCGACCTCGTGGCTGGTCCCGGTGCTCGGGAACGCAGCGGTCAGCCGGTCGTACGCCTTCATCACCGACGTCGTGCGCGGCAGGTCCTCGGTGCCCGGGAACTTCAGCGTCATCCCGAGCGCCGGCGAGGCGACCGCGAGCAGCGCGGTGACGGCGACCAGCAGCGTCGCGACCGGGTGCTTCAGAGCCGGCTTCAGCACCGTCGGCCAGAACCGCGGCTGCCCCTTGCCTGCCGTCAGCCGCCAGAGCAGCGGGATCCGCGGCCGGTCCACCCAGCGCCCGAGCTTCGCCAGTACGGCGGGAAGCACGGTCAGCGAACCGACGACAGCCACCGCGACGACCAGGATCGAACCGACCGCGAAGGACGAGAACACCGCGTCACGGGCGAGGAACAGCCCGCCCATCGAGATGATCACCGCCGTACCGGAGACGACGACCGCGTGACCCGAGGTGGCCGCGGCGATCTCGACCGCGTCGACGTGACCGCGACCCTTGGCGCGTTCCTCACGTTCGCGGCGTAGGTAGAAGAGCGAGTAGTCGACGCCGACCGCCATACCGATCAGGAGGATGACGCTGTTGACCGCGTCGACCGCGGGCACGAGCTGCGACGCGGCAGCCGACAAGCCGATCGCGGCGGCGACGGCGGACAGCGCGAGCAGCACCGGCACCGAGGCGGCGATCAGCGCGCCGAACGCGATCAGCAGGATCGCCAGCGTCACCGGCAGGCTGAACATCTCGGCCCGCTTGAAGTCCTTGCCCAGGGTCTCGGTGAGCGCCTTGTCGATCGAGAGGCCACCGACCTCCTCGATCCGGAGGTCCGGGTACTGCTTCTGCGCCTGCGCGGTGGCGTCGAGCAGCGGCTGCACGCGGGCATCCTTGTCCGCGCCCTCGGCCGCGTCCTTCAGGGTGACCCGGACGATCACCGCATCCTTCTTCGGCGACGGCATGGGTTGAGCGACCTCCGCGACCCCACCGAGGCCGCGCATCCGCTGGATCACCGTGCCGGCGGCCTTCGTCGCCGCTGCCTGGTCGAGCTGCCCGGACGGTGCCGTGATCAGCACGCTCTCCACGTCCGGGTCGTCGAAGTTGCCGGACTTGACGATGTTGTCCGCCCGGGTCACCTCGCCGATGTCCCCCTCGTTCTTCGACTCCTTCGTCCCGGTCACCGAACCGAGCGCGAAACAGGCGACCACGACGACAACCCACATCGCGATCGCCCGCCACGGATGGGTGGCGCTCCAGCGCGCCGCCCGCACCGTGATCTGTCCCCTGGCCATACCGTCCCTGCCCCTCTGCGCCCCCTCGGCGCCGCACTCAGCGCTCCTGGCGTGGCGCTGGCTACGGGACAAAAGCCTGGCTGGCAGGGACAGCTCACGACCATGCAGGAGACCCCCGAGCGCACCCTGGGGGAAGCCCCACCCCACCCTTTCTCGTACGCCGTACGCACCCGGTCATCGGATGTCCCTCAGAACTCCTCGAGGTCCAGCGACGCGGCCGCGGAGACGCCCTCGAGGTACCCCTCGGCGCGCTCGGCCTTCGGGTAGCGGTGCACCAGGTCCCAGAAGGTGGCGTTGTGGGTCGGCTCGATCAGATGGGCGAGCTCGTGCACCAGGACGTAGTCCACGACCCACGCCGGCATCGACTGCAGCCGGGTCGACAACCGGATCGACCGGTCCGCCGGAGTGCAGGATCCCCACCGTCTGTTTTGGTTCGAAACCCACCTCACCGACGCAGGTTCGGGCACTTCGGGGAGATGGCGACACGCGAGTTCGTGTGCTCTGGCCAACAATTTTTCGTCCGACACGCGGGATCGGCTGCGCTGCTTCTCCAGCCGCGCCAGCATGGTCTCGACCCAGCGCGCCTCCTCGGTGGCGGACAGCCGGTCGGGCATCAGCACGACCACTCGCTCGCCGTCCCGATAGGCGCTGACTGTGCGCTTGCGGCGCTTGCTGCGACGGATGTCCACGTACGGCGGGATCGGGCGCGGTGGAGAGTCGGCCATGGCTCAAAAATGTACCCCCAGAATCCGACAAGTTTCTTCGGTGCACAGCCTGTGAATACCTGTTTCCGCAGGTCAGATGCCAGATCTTGAGCCCTCCGCCCCTTGTTGTTCACATCGTGTTCCCCCGCCCGTCCACAGTGCCCGACGGCGCGTCCCACAGGTTGCGCACAGAGTTATCCACAGGCGTGGACAACGCGGTCTTGCCACCGGCGCCACCGCCTCCTAGCGTCGTCTGCAACAGGCTCCCGGACCGCCGCCGGGGCCGCTCGGAGGGGAAGCCGAGCGGTTCCGGCGGTGGATCACCGGGAGCCTGTTCCGTACCGGCGAAAGTTTCGGTAAGGGTTTTCCTCGGGGGATTCAGGCGGCGCGCGGACCGCTAGGTGCGCTTGAGCCTGCGCCAGAAGGCCGTAGGGTGAATCCCGACTGGGCCGAACGGCCTACGGCAGGACGGTCTGCCGTTAGCATCCAACGACCGCCCGGGGCGAGACCCCCGGGCTGTAATTCAGAGCAAGGAGAGGGCCCTCATGGCAGAGACCTGGAGCGGCGAGTTCTACTGCGTCAAGTGCAAGGCCAAGCGCACCGCCGACGGCGAGGTCAAGGTCAACGACAAGGGCACGCGCATGGCGAAGGCCAAGTGCCCCGAGTGCGGTACGAACCTGAACCGGATCCTCGGCAAGGCCTGACGCACCACGTCGTAAAGGCGGTGCCCGGCACGTTGCGCGTGCCGGGCACCGCCTTTGTCATGCCCGGCCACGACCCGCTGCGACCGGCTGCGGGAATCCCGCCGGCGACACACGGCCACCCCGCGGCGGCCGGGTTTGCGTGACCGGACAGAATGGGAGGGTGTCGGACCTTCCTCGAAAGGCGCTGAGCCGGACCGCGAAACTCGCCAGCCTGCCGCTCGGCGCCGCCGGGCGTGCGACGGTCGGCCTCGGCAAGCGCATCGGTGGCGCGCCCGCGGAGGCGGTGCTGGCCGAGTTCCAGCGCCGGACCGCCGACCAGCTGTTCGCCGTTCTGGGCGAGCTCAAGGGCGGCGCGATGAAGGTCGGGCAGATGCTCAGCCTGATGGAGACCGCGATGCCGGAGGAGCTCGCGGCGCCGTACCGGGCGACCCTGACCAAGCTGCAGGACTCCGCCCCGCCGATGCCGGCCTCGACCGTGCACACGATCCTGTCCCGCGAGCTCGGGAAGCGCTGGCGGGACCGCTTCGACGAGTTCGACGACCTGCCCGCGGCGGCCGCGTCGATCGGCCAGGTGCACCGCGGCCGGCTCAAGGACGGCCGCGAGGTCGCGGTGAAACTCCAGTACCCGGGGGCCGCCGAGGCGCTCCGGTCCGACCTCCGCCAACTCGGCCGCTTCGGCCGCACGATCGGCACGCTGGTCCCCGGCCTGGACGTGAAGCCGCTGGTTGCCGAGCTCCAGGAGCGGATCGGCGAGGAGCTCGACTACGACCGCGAGGCCCAGGCCCAGCAGCAGTACGCCGACGCGTTCAAGGACCACCCGGAGTTCGTCGTCCCGCGGGTGGTGAAGCACTCCCCCACGGTGATCGTGTCCGAGTGGATCGAGGGCCGCCCGCTCTCGTCGTACATCACCGAGGGCACCAAGGAGGAGCGGGACGCGATCGGGCTGAAGTACGTCCGGTTCATGTTCAGCGGGCCGAAGTACGCCGGCCTGCTGCACTCGGACCCGCACCCGGGGAACTTCCGCGTGATGGCGGACGGACGGCTCGGCGTCGTCGACTTCGGCCTCTGCGCCCGGCTTCCTGACGGCCTGCCGCCGGCGATCGGGCGGCTGCTCCGGATCTCGCTGCGTGGTGACGGGACCGCCGTCCGGGACGGTCTCAAGGCCGAGGGCTTCATCAAGCCGCGGATGGAGATCGACCCGGACCAGCTGATGGACTACCTGGCGCCGTTCGCGGAGCCGGCCAGGGAGGAGACGTTCCAGTTCAGCCGGGCGTGGATGCGCGCGCAGGCGAACCGGACCGGCGATTTCCGCTCGCCGAACGCGTCGCTGGCCCTGCGCCTCAACCTGCCACCGTCGTACCTGCTGATCCATCGCGTGTGGATCGGCGGCATCGCCGTACTGTCACAACTCGAGGCCGAGGCACCGTTCCGGGCGGTACTCGAGGAGCTCCTCCCGGGCTTCACAGAGGACTGACTTTTCTGCGCATTAGTGCACTCAAGCCTTGACGTCTGCGCATTTACAGCCGCTTAATGTAGCGACCTTTCCTTTCCCGGAAGGACCGCCCAATGCGCCGATTCCTGGCCCTCACCCTCCCTCTCGCCCTGCTGGCGACCGCCGCTCCCAGTGCCCTGGCAGGCCCACCGCAGCCCTGGGACACCACATCGGTCGGAGCCCTGATCAAGCGTCTCGTCCCCGCTCAGGCCGACCAGGTCGAGCTCCACGCCCTACCGCCGGCCGGTGAGTCGTACGACGTCGACCGGCACGGCCGGAACGTGCGGATCTCGGCCACCACGCCGAGCGCGATGCTGGCCGGCTTCAACGCGTACCTCGAGCAGGTCGCGCGCGTCGACGTCTCCTGGAACGGCGACTCGCTCGCCCGTCTCCCGCGCATCCTGCCTACCCCGAACCACCCGCTGCACCAGGCGGCAACGGTCGCCAACCGCTTCGCGCTCAACGACACCGACGACGGCTACACCGGCGCGTACCGCACGTGGGCCGAGTGGGAGCACGAGATCGACGTCCTCGCGCTGCACGGGATCAACGAGGTCTTCGTCCCGGTCGGGGCGGAGGCCGTGTACGTCGACACGTTCCAGCAGTTCGGGTACTCCGAGAGCGAGCTGCTGAACTGGGTCCCGCAGCCAAGCCACCAACCGTGGTGGCTGCTGCAGAACATGTCCAGCTTCCCGGCCGCGATGACCGCCGGTCAGGTCCGTCAGCGCGCCGACCTGGGCCGCAAGATCATCGACAGACTTCGCGATCTCGGCATCACCCCAGTCCTCCCCGGGTACTTCGGCACCGTCCCGCCTGGCTTCGCAGCCAAGGCCCCCGGCGCGCGTACCGTCCCACAGGGCAACTGGGTGGGCTTCCAGCGACCGGACTGGCTCGACCCGACGAGCACTCCGTTCGCCGACGTGGCCAGGGCGTTCTACGCCAGCTCGGAGCGGCTGTTCGGTCGCAGTACGCACTACAAGATGGACCTGTTGCACGAGGGAGGCCAGCCCGGTCCGGTGCCGGTCGGTGCGGCCAGCAAGGCAGTCCAGGACGCACTGCAGGCTGCACGCCCCGGAGCCACTTGGGTGTTCCTCGGCTGGCAGAGCAACCCGCGACCGGACACACTGGCGGGCATCGACCGCTCACGCATCCTGATCGTCGACGGCCTCTCCGACCGGACTGACCAGAACCGCAACAAGACCTGGCCGGACTCGACGTACGCCTTTGGCTCGATCTGGAACTTCGGCGGTCACACCACGATCGGCGCGGCCACGACGACCTGGGAGGACCGCTTCTGGCGCTGGCGCTCAGAAACCGGCGGCACGCTCGACGGCATCGCGGTGATGCCCGAAGCGAGTGACAACAATCCAGCGGCCTTCGAGTACCTCACCGGTCTCGCGTGGCGCAGCGGACCGATCGAGCGGGACAGTTGGTTCAAGGACTGGTCCCAGCGGCGGTACGGCGGTTCCGACCCGGCATCCGCGACGGCGTGGGCCGCGATCGGCAAAACGGCGTACTCGCTCGCCGGGAGCAGTGAGGCGCAGGACGGTCTGTACGCCGCCACTCCGTCGCTGACCGCCGACTCCGCGGCAACGTGGTCACCCGGCTCGATGCAGTACGACGCAACGGACTTCGCAACCGCCCTACCGGCGCTGCTCTCGGTCGATCGACGGCTGCGCGGTAATGCGGCATACCGCTATGACCTGATGGACGTGACGCGGCAGGTGTTGTCGAACCGGAGTCGGACGCTGCTCCCGCGGCTCAAGGCGGCGTACGACGCCAAGGACCTGACGACGTTCGACAAGCTCAAGGCGCAGTGGCTGGACCAGATGGCGCTGCTGGAACAGGTGACGGCGACCAACCGGCAGACGATGCTCGGACCATGGCTGGCGAACGCCGGCGACCCGTCACTTCAGAAGAGCGCCCGCACCATCCTCACCATCTGGGGTACGCGGGCCGGATTCAACGCCGGTCTCAGTGACTACGCCAACCGTGAGTGGTCCGGTCTGATCAGCACGTACTACGCGCCGCGCTGGAAGGCGTACCTGGACGACCTGTCCGCAGCGTTGCGCGACAACCGGGCCCCGTCCACCTTCGACTGGTACCAGCGCGGCGCCGACTGGACCGCGTCCACGACGCCACTGCCCCAGAAGCCTGCCGGTGACATCCACCAGGTCGCACAGCAGGTCGTCAGCTACCTGACCGCACACCCCGAGCCGATCACGCTGACAGCCACCGCAACGCCGGCCAGCGTGCCGGACGGCGCCAAAACGACTGTGACGGCCAGTCTGCGCAATGTCGACCCGTTCCAGACCGCCTCCGACGTCAACGTGACGCTGACTGCTCCAGCCGACAGCGGCCTCACAGTGGAACCAGCGTCCGTCGCCGTCCCCCGACTGGCGCCTGGTGAACGCACCACCGCTTCCTTCACGGTGACAGCGACAGGATCCGCAGCACACCTGACCGCCACGCTAACTGCCCGCACTGACCAGTCGGCAGCGTCTGTCCGCGTTCTGCGCGCTGGGCCAGTGCAAGAGCCGAACCGCACACTCACGACCAACAACGCTGTATTCGCTCAGTCCGGTGACTCCTACCTCATCGAAGGCGCCGGAAACGACATGTGGGGTACGACGAAGCAGTACGGCACCATCTACCGCCAGAACGCGCTGGTGGCAGGTGGATCGCTCACCACTCGCGTAGTCACCCAGGACCGCACCGGCCCCTGGGCACGAGCCGGTCTGGTCATCAGCCCCGACCTGACCACGACCAGCAGCGCCGGACTGGCCAACGTAGCGATCACTCCGGACAACGGTTGCGTCTACTCGTGGGACTCCGACGGCAACGGCTCGCTGGACCAGTACCGCAACGTCACCGGACGGACTGCTCCACAGTGGTTGCGCCTGACGCGAGACGGCGACACCGTGACCGCAGCGTGCAGTCCGGACGGTACGACGTGGACCACGATCGCGAGCTCCGTCGTACCGGCGGGGTCCGTGCTTGATGGCGGCCTGTTCATGTCGGCTGCGAACGGCGGCGCCGGGACTCGCGGCGCCGCCGAATTCACTGGCTTCAGTTCTTCCGGCTCAGCGCGGGCACTGAGCGGAGGGTGACCGCCAGGAGAATCGCCATACCGGCGAGTGCCACGGCAGTGATACCCGCGGCCAGGTGAAGGCCTGAGGTGAAGGCGTGGCGGGCGGCGTCCAGTACGTCGCTCGGCACGCCTTGGTCGATGGCCTCGCCGAGCGAGTTGCCACCACGCCCGTCCATGTGGCCGCGGTACACCGCAGTGACCACGCTGCCGAGGACGGCGATGCCGAGCGAGTAACCGAACTCGTTGCCGGTCTGGGTCAGCGCACCGGCCGAGCCTGCCTGCTCCGGCGGGACCGAACCGATGACCAGGTTCGTGCCGAGGATGACCAGCGCGCCGGGCCCGAAGCACTCCACCGCGAACGCGACGACCAGCACCGCTGTCGACGTCGTCAGGCTGACCACGATCATCCCGGCGACCGTGAATGCGACACCGGCCGGGATCAGAATGCCTGGGCGGATCCGGCGCGCGAGCCGCGGCGCGAGCTGGAAGCCGATCGTCGACGTGATCATGCCCGGCACCAGCGCGAGCCCGGCCGCCAGCGGGGTCATCCCCTTCACCAGCTGGAAGTACTGCGCGACGAACACCATCACGCCTCCGGAGAGCATCGAGTACGCCGTCATGCTGCCGAGCGTCACGCTGAAAGTCCGCCGCGTGAACAGCCGCACGTCGACCAGCGGTTCGGCCAGGCGCAGCTGCCGCCGTACGAAGACCCACCCGAAGACGGCCCCGATCACCAGCGCTCCGATGGACTGCGCGCCGGCCCCGTGCGCCGCCAGGTGCTTGAGCCCGTGAATGGCCGGCAGAATCGCCGCCAGCGACAGGACGACACTCAGTACGTCGATCCGCCCAGCCTTCTCGTTCCGGTACTCGGGGAGCAGGAACGGCCCCACCGCCAGCAGCGCCACCATCGCCGGGACACCGATCAGGAACGCGGAACCCCACCAGAAGTGGTTCAGCAGCACGCCGCCGACGATCGGACCTACCACGGCGCCGACGGTGAAGCAGCCGCCCCAGACACCCAGCGCGGTCGCCCGCTGCCGCTCGTCCGGGAACAGCGTGGAGATCAGCGCCAGCGTGCACGGCGCGATCGCCGCACCCGCGATCCCCAGCACCGCCCGAGCCCCGATCAGCATCGCGGGGCTCACGGAGTACGCCGCCACGATCGAGGCGACCCCGAACACGGCGGCCGCGATCAGCAGCAGGCGCCGCCGGCCGAGCCGGTCACCGAGGCTGCCCATCGTGATCATCAGGCCGGCCACCATGAACCCGTACACGTCCAGGATCCAGAGCTGCTGGCTACTGGTGGCGCCGAGCGCCTCGGTGACGGCCGGAACGGCGAGCAGCATCACGAACAGGTCCAGCGACACCAGCAGCGTTGCCAGGCACAGCACGCCCAGCGCGATCCACTGCCGCCTGCCGGTCGCCACGGGGTCGGCCGCGAGGGTGAGGGTCATGATTCCGGTCCTTCCGCAGGAGTGTCTTCACCTCTGCGTCGACCGGGTCGACCCGGAATCGACATACGGTCGGAAGAAGTCCACCGACGAGATCGGCAACCTGCGGCAGCTGCACGTCCGCCCGGCGATGCGGGTACCGGATCAGTACTGAGTCACCAGTGGACCGAGTCCATCTTTCCCTCGATACTGCGCACGTTCTCCCGGGCGCAACGATCGCAGAACAGCAACTTCCGGCCGCCCTCGATCGACGTCGCCCAGGTCAGCGGAACGTCCTCCGACTCACCCTGCTGACCACACAACGCACACGCGGCAACTCCCATACGACTAGTCTGCACCGCGTGCGATGGACCGTTCACAGCGAGGGCGAAGTCTGGGGCAATCGGTGGCTGAGCGTCCGGCGGTTGGACGTCGAGCAACCCGACGGCGAGCGGTTCGACTACCACGCGGTCCGGCTCAAGGACATCGCCGCGGCGGTTGTCCTCCGCGACGAGCACGTGCTGCTGATGTGGCGGCACCGGTTCCTGACCGACACCTGGGCGTGGGAGATCCCGATGGGGATCATCGAGCCCGGTGAGACCCCGATGGCCGCAGCCGCGCGGGAACTCGAGGAGGAGACCGGGTGGCGGGCGGGTGCGCTCACCGAGTTGATCCGCTCCGAGCCGGCCGCCGGGATCATGGACTCGCGGCATTTCGTGTACTCCGCGACTGACGCCGTACGGGCCGGTGAGCCGACGGAGCGGAACGAGTCGGACCGGATCGAGTGGATCCCGTTGGCCGACGTACCCGGGATGATCGCGCGGCACGAGATCGTCAGTGGGATCACGCTGATCGGACTCCAGCAGGCACTGCTCCGAAGGCGTGGCTGAGGGGCGGCTCCCCCGGTGGGAGCCGCCCCTCAGTGATTCAGCTGGTCAGGCTGTACTACGGGTGTTTCAGACGAGGCGGGCGAGTGCGAGGCGCGCGCGTGCGCTGGCCCTCTCAGCTCGCCGGCCGGCCCGCTCGGCCTGCTTCTGCGCCTTCTCGATCTGGTGAGCGAGGCGGAAGCGCCGGTTCTGCTCTGCGTCGTTCAATTTGAAACGACAATGAGCACGGGCGAGATCTTCATTGAGTAAATGCATTTCGGTGCTCCTGTTAAAAGTCTGTGTGGTCATCGTTCGGACTCGATTCGGATGGTTGGAGGTCGTTCAGGCCGCGGTTACGGTGTCGCTCTTGCGAGGGCGTCCGCGGGGCCGCTTGCGCGGAACCACCACACCCTGGACGAACAGCTCGCCGCCCCACACTCCCCACGGCTCGGAACGCTCGAGCGCTCCGGCCAGGCACTCGGCCTTCAGCGGGCAGGTCGTGCAGAGAGACTTCGCGTACTCGACGTCCGCCGGCGATTCGGCGAAGAAGAGTTCTGGCGCGTAGGACCGACAGGGCAGGTCCTGCGACGTTGCCACCTCGGTGAAGACATCGAGGAAGCTCACGCTCATTCCGGTCACCTCCCAGTGACTTTGGTGCTGATCTCTTGTCGTCCGTGACGACTACCGGTTGGTAGTCACCAAAACTGTGCTGACAAACAAAAGGGCCGCGGGACCCTTTTCGGGTTCCGCGGCCTTGGAGGTGCCGGCGCTGACGTCTGTCAGACCGGTGGACTCCATGCTCGAGAACCCGAACCGCCGTGCTTCACATCGCCGACAGCTCCGCCCTTGAACTGGGCAGCGCCGGAAGCCATGAGCACAACGGTCGCGACGTGCAGGCGCGGCGAGGCACCCTGAATCGGGGCGCACGGCAGCGCGGCAGCGTCGCTGAACGGCTTCTTAACCGTGTTGGTGATCATTTCCAGGGCACCTCCTCTCGTTGTGGCGAAGCGGGCGGTTAGCTCGATCGCTATGGTGGTTTGAAGTTTTCGGCCAGGCTTCGACCGCAGAAAGAACAGTACGCCGCCGGGGTCGGAGCCTGCAAACTATTTATCGCCAGTTCGCCAAGTTGGCCGGAAGTTGCCGCTCCGGCGGCCGAATCTGGCTGCCGTTGCAGGATTCCGGCACGCTCCGGGGCGCCGTCCGCACGCTCCGAGATCGTTGCCTCTGTCACCTAACTGCCACGTCTGCCAGGAGCAGAACACGGCCTGTCGTCCAGGGTGCACCCGGGTTCCCGGGCCTGGCAACACATTTGCCGCCGGGGCGGGCGGCTCAGCGCGTGCAGAGGTTGAGGATGTGTTCGCCGTACTTCGCCAGTTTGGTGTGACCGATCCCCGGGATCTGCCGGAGCGCCTGGGGATCGCTCGGCCTGGTCTCGGCGATCGCGGTCAGCGTCGCGTCGGTGAGGATCACGAACGCCGGCATCCGCTCGGACTCCGCCTGCTCGGTCCGCCACTCGACCAGGGCGTCGTACAGCTTCTGGTCGATCGTGGACGGGCAGCTCTCGCAGCGGCCGAGCTTGCGCGCGCCGGGGTCGAGCAGTCCGCGCCCGCAGACCCGGCACTTCGGGATCGGCCGGCCGGACTTCGACGAGCTCGAGGACGACGGCCGCTCCCAGCCGACCGAGGACGACGGGGTCCACTCGGTCCGCGCGCTGCGGACACCGATCGGGTCCAGGAAGCGGGTCGGTCCACGCGTGCCCCGCCCGCCCGGCGAGCGAGAGGTGGACCAACTGACGAACAACTGCTGTTTGGCCCGCGTCACGCCGACATAAAACAGCCGCCGCTCTTCCTCGACCTGCGCCGGTGTCTGGGCGTAGCTGATCGGCAGGGTCCCCTCGTGGGCCCCGACGATGAAGACGCAGTCCCACTCCAGACCCTTCGCGGCGTGCAGCGTCGCCAGCGTGACACCCTCCGCCAGCGGCGCGTGCTGGATCGACGCCCGCCGGTCGAGCTCGGCCATCAGCTCCGGCAACCGGGCCTCCGGATGCTCCGACGCGAAGTCCGACGTCATCGTCACCAGCGCGCTCAGCGACTCCCACCGGTCCCGCACCGCGCCGGTCCCGGTCGGCGGCTCCGGCGACCACCCGGCCCCCGCGAGTACGCCGGTCACCGTGGTCACCAGGTCGTCGGACAGGTCCCCTGCCTTCGCCTGACCGCGCAGCAGTACGGCGGCCTGCCGGATCTCCGCCCGCTCGAAGAACCGCTCCGCCCCCTTGAGCACGGTCGGGATCTTCCGCTCGGCCAGCGCCTGCTCGAAGTTCTCCGACTGCGCGTTGGTCCGGAACAGTACGGCGATGTCCCGCAGCGCGACGCCCTCGTCCCGCAGTCGCACCACCGCCCGCGCCACCGCGTCCGCCTCCGCGACCTCATCGGAGTACTCGCGGTAGACCGGACTCGGACCGGCCTCCTTCTGCGACCGCAGGGTCACCCGGCCGGGCAGGCCGGTCGGACCGGCGGCGTCCAGGATCTTGTTCGCCACGTCGACGATCTGCGGGGTCGACCGGTAGTCACGGACCAGCTTGATCACCGTGGCTTCCGGGTGCCGGGACGCGAAGCGCACCAGGTTCTCCGGCTCGGCGCCCGCCCAGGAGTAGATGGTCTGCGCCGGGTCGCCGACCACACACACGTCCTCGCGCCCGCCGAGCCAGAGGTCCAGCAGGCTCTGCTGCAGCGGCGAGACGTCCTGGTACTCGTCCACGACGAACGTCCGGTACTGCCGGCGGATCTCCGCGGCGACTCGCTCGTCCTCCGCGAGCAGTGCGACCGCGCAGAGCAGCACGTCCTCCAGGTCGATCCGCCCGCGCTCCAGCTTGACGTCCTCGTACGCCGCGAAGATCCGGGCGATCGTGGCCGGGTCGAAGGCCGCCAGCGTGCGCCCCGACTTCGGCGCCAGCCGCGCGTAGTCGTCGGGCCGGACGTTGCTCACCTTGGCCCACTCCACCTCACCGGCCAGGTCGCGGAGCGCGGGCGTGTCCACCCGGACGCGGCAGCGCGACGCCGCCTCGGTGAGCAATGGGAACTTGCGGTCCGCGATCGGCGGCAGCTCACCGCCGTACACCTTCGGCCAGAAGAAGCGGGCCTGGCGGAGCGCGGCGGAGTGGAAGGTCCGCGCCTGCACGCCCTGGACGCCGAGCTGCGCGAGCCGTCCGCGCATCTCGCCGGCCGCCCGCTGGGTGAACGTCACCGCGAGCACCCGGACCGGGTCGAAGGTGCCGGTGCGGACGCCGTACGCGATCCGGTGGGTGATCGCCCGGGTCTTGCCGGTCCCCGCGCCCGCCATCACCGCGACCGCCCCGTGCAACGAGGTCGCGACCGCCCGCTGCTCCGGGTCGAGGGCCTCGAGGAGACTCTCGGCGGACGCCGGACGTGTGAAGTCGCTCACGGGTTGAGACATGCGGGAACAGCACCACCTGCACCATGGTTCGAATACGTCGAAGGCAACCCTAGACGGGCGGCCCGACAAAACCCCTCCCACTCCCACATAGGAGTCCGCCGATGTCGGCATTCACGATGTACTCCACGCCTTGGTGCGGCTACTGCCACCGGCTCAAGGGCCAGCTCAAGCGGGCCGGTATCGAGTTCACCGAGATCGACATCGAGCAGGTCCCGGGGGCCGCCGAGATCGTCGAGAAGATCAACAACGGCAACCAGACGGTGCCGACGGTGGTCTTCCCGGACGGCACCGCGATGACCAACCCGTCGCTGGCCCAGGTCGCGGACAAGCTCGCCGCCTGAGCCTTTCCGGAACCCGGGCGGGTCATATCGCCTGAGTTATGGACATTACGGTCATGACCGTTATACCTTGCGATGAACTACGTCGCAGGGAGTCCGCCCATGTTCTCGCGCCGTCCTGTCGGTCATGTCCTGATCACTCTCGCCGCCGTCCTCGGCCTGCTCGCGACGGGCGGGCTGCCCGCCGGCGCCGCGCCACCGGGCGGCCGGCCCGATCCCTTCCCGTCGGAGAACTGGCCGCTCGGCACCCCGACGAAACCGTTCGCACCGGCCGCCGACGCCATCAAGGACCTCGGCTCGCCGATCAGCTCGCTGACGATCATGGAAGGCGCGATCGGCCACACCCCGGACGGCCGCGACGTCGTGTACGCCGTACCGGCCGGCGAGAACGCCCGTTTGAACGTCGTCGACCTGCACTCGCGCGAACTGATCCGCACCGTGCCGCTGCCGGGCGCCGCCGGCGGCTGGGCGATCGTCGTGACGCCGAACGGCGACGTCTACCTCGGCACCTACGCGAACGCGCACCTCTACCGCTACAGCCCCGTCACCGGTGCGGTGACCGACCTGGGCCAGCCCATTCCGGGCGAGTCGCAGATCTACGGACTCACCACCGACCAGGCCGGCAATGTGTACGCCGGGACGTACCCGACCGCGCACGCGTTCAAGTACGACGCCGGCACCGGTCAGGTCACTGACTACGGCTCACTCGACCCGGTGCAGCAGTACGCCCGGTCCACGGTCTACGACCCCGACCACAACAAGCTGTTCGTCGGCGTCTCCACTCCGAACGCCAGACTGCTCCGCATCGACGTCGCCACCAAGGCCGTCGAGGACATCACTCCCCCGGGCACGACGGCGAAGGACTTCATCGACCTGGACTACGCCGGCGGCAAGGTGTTCGCGAACGCCAGCAGCCGGCTGGTGGTGGTCGACGCGGTCACCGGTGAGCAGATCAAGTACACCGACGCCACGACCGGCCAGCAGGTGATGGACTACCCGATCGCCGCGCGCGGTGTCTCCGCAGCCGGACCGGGTGGCGTCTACTTCACCAACAACACCCTGGCTCTCACTCACTACGACCTGGACACCAACACGGTCGGTCCGGTCTCACCGCCGCGCACTCTGACCCGTGGCGCCTCGATCGGATACGGCTGGGTGACCGAGAACGGCGTACCTGTTCTGTACGGTCTGGCCGGTAACTACTCCGGTGGGACGTTCCGCTACAACCCCGCGGACGGGACGCTGGCGCAGTGGAGCTCACCGTTCCAGTACGTGCCGTCGCCGCTCATGCACGAGCTGGCCGACCCCAGCACGGGCAAGGTGTTCGTCAACGTCTATCTGAACGGCACCACCGGCATCTACGACCCTGTGACCGGCAAGACCGCCACTACTACCCGGCAGGGACAGGTGGAGGGCTGGGCCTGGGACGGCAACGGCAAGATGTACGTCGGCATCTACCCGTACGGGCGTCTTTCGCTGTGGGACCCGACCGCGCCGGAGAGCCCGACCAACCCGAAGGAACTGTTCAGTTTGGTCGACAGTGACCACCAGAACAGGCCAGTCTCGGTAGTCCCCGACGGCAACCACGTGTACGTCGGCACCACACCGGCGTACGGCGAGTACGGCGGCGCGCTGACCGTGTACGACGTACCGACCGGGACTCACACGGTCTACCGCAACCTGGTGACCGACCAGACCATCGCCTCGATCCTCCCGGCCGGAGCGAATGTCTGGGCCGGCTCCAGCATCGAGGGCGGTCAAGGCACCGACCCGCGGGCCACCGAAGCGCACCTGGTCAAGGTCGACCCGGCAACGGGACAGGTGCTCACCGATGTCGTACCGGTGCCGGGTGCGGCGAGCATCAACGAGCTGACGACCGGACCGGACGGCAACATCTGGGGTCTGGCCGACGGCATCGTCTTCGCCGCCGACCCGTCGACCGGTGCGGTACTGCGTCTGCTGCCCGTCTTCAGCGGAGCCACCGGCTCACAGGACGGCGCACTGTCCTGGCGAGACGGCTACCTGTACGGCGTGACCGGCGGGCGACTGTTCGAGGTGGACAGCCTCAGCGGCCACACGACGATCCTGCACAGCCGTGGCCTCAACCGCCTCACGCAGACGCCGGACGGCACCTACTACTCGCTGCTGCGTCCGGACGGCTACGTCAACCCGACCAATCTGGCCTCGTACACCCCGCCGACAGACGGCTGCGCACAGTCGGACCTCAGGCCGACGGTCTGGACGGGCAACATCGACAGCCACGTCCAGAACCGGTTCCTGACCTACGGCTGCACACTGACCGACACCCTGCCCAGCGCCAAGGCCAACTGGCCGAGCCACGCGGCCTACATCCTCGCGGTCGACCGGAAGCTCCGGGAGCTCGAGGCGAACGGCAGTGTCCAGAAGTGGGAGGGCGTCCTCATCCGAGTCGCCGCGGCGCGCTCGGACGTGGGCAGCTAGTCACCAGCTCCCGGTGAGGCTCTCGCCGTACCAGCCTTCGATCAGGCGGCGGGAGATGGAGATCGCACCCGGGAGGGCCATCGTGCCGGCTTCGACCAGCACGCGGACGTCCTCCCGGGTGAACCACTTCGCCTCGGCGATCTCGTCCTCGTCCACCTCGATGTCGAACTCCGTCGCCTTCGCGTAGAACCCGAGCATCAGGCTCGCGGGCAGCGGCCACGGCTGGCTCCCGGCGTACTCGATCTCCGGGCCGACGATCACGCCGGTCTCCTCGAGCACCTCACGCCGTACGGCGGCCTCCAGCGACTCGCCCGGCTCCACGAACCCGGCGAGCGTGGAGTACCGCCCGGGCGGCCACGCCTCGTTACGCCCGAGCAGCGCGCGGTCCTGGTCGTCGGTGACGAGCACGATGATCGCCGGATCGCTGCGCGGGAAGTGCGACAGGCCGCACACCGGGCAGCGCCGGACGTGCCCGGCCTCGACCACTTCGGTGTGGGCGCCACAGTTCGCGCAGTGCGTGTGGACGCCGTGCCAGTTGGACAGTCCGATCACGTGCACGGCGATTCCGGCCTCGCGGTCGTCCAGTACGGCGCCGAGTTCGCGCAGGCCGCCGTACGACTCGTCGGCCTCGCCCTCGACCAGGATGCCGAACACGGCCCGCCCCTCGGCGGTCATGCCGGCCCCCGACTCACGGTCGATGCCGAGGAAGATCCGCGTCCCCTCAGGCGCCTCGGACGGCGGCACGAACCGCAGCGCGGCGCGGTCCTCGGTCACCTGGATCTGGTCGCCGATCACCGCGACCACCTGGGTGTCGGAGGAGGCCCACGCCTTCTCCAGCCAGTCGTCGTCACGGCGGCGGTCGGCGGCGCGGTCGAGGACGGACCGGGACAGGGCTAGCGAACCGGAAGCGATGGAGTAGGCCACGTGCCTCAACCTACCCCGGGGGCGTGAGAGCATCCCCGCATGAGTATTCACATCGCCGCCGAGAAGGGGCAGATCGCGCCGCGGGTGCTGTTCCCCGGCGACCCGCTGCGGGCCAAGTGGATCGCGGAGACGTACCTCGAGGACGTGATCTGCTACACCGAGGTCCGGAACATGTTCGGGTTCACCGGCACCTACAAGGGCGAGCGCATCTCCGTGCAGGGCTCCGGTATGGGCCAGCCGTCCGCGTCGATCTACGCGCACGAGCTGTTCGCGGAGTACGACGTCCAGACCCTGATCCGGGTCGGCACCTGTGGCGCGCTCACCGAGGCGATCCGGGTCCGCGACGTGATCGTGGCGATGTCCGCGAGTACCGACTCGCAGATGAACCGGCTGCGCTTCCACGGCATCGACTACGCGCCGACCGCGGACTACCAGCTGCTCCGCGCGGCTGTGGACGCGGCCGAGGCCGCCGGGCTGAACGTGCACGTCGGCCAGGTGTTCTCCGGCGACCTGTTCTACAACGACCGCCCGGACCTGGTGTCGCGGACGGCGGAGTACGGCGTCCTCGGGATCGAGATGGAGGCCGCGGCGCTGTACACGCTGGCGGCGAAGTTCGGTCGCCGGGCGCTCGGCATCATGACGGTGTCGGACCACCTGATCACCAAGGAGGAGACCAGCGCCGAGGAGCGCCAGACGACCTTCTCCGAGATGATCACCATCGCGTTGGACGCTGCGATCGAGGTGCCGGTCTGAACCGCCGGCTCGGCGCTGCCGTGCTGGTGTGCGCGACGGTCCTGACCGCCTGCTCGGGCAAGTCCGACGAGCCCAAGGCGGACAACGCATCGACCAGCACGTCCGCCACGCCGACAGGTGGCAGCAGCAGCACGCCGACAGGTCCGGAAGAGACCCTTCCGGACCTTACGGCTGCACAGGTCGTTGCGGCGTTCGCAGGTCAGAAGTACCAGTGCAGCACCGACGAGGCGTACGAGACCTGCAGCAAAGGCACCACCTCGGTGCAGGTCCTCCTCGGCAAGCAGCCACGCCCTGCGGTGCTCTCACTGCAGGCGACCGGTGTAGCGGCAGAGGCGGCCGCCGCACTGACCGAGTTCGCACCGCAGGCGCTGGAGCTGGCGCACGTCAATCCGCGCGGTCAGATCGTCGACTGGGTCAAGCAGCACGCCAGCAAGCCGTCCGGCCAGACGACGGCCGGCAACTGGACAGTCGAGTACTCGACCGAGGTCGACTCCGACCAGCCAGGCGTGATCCTGACTCTCACCGACAAGCTCTGCAAGGCCGACTGCGGAGCCGAGTAGCACCAGCGGCTACGCCGCGACCAGCTTCGGAAGCACCTGCATGATCCGGTCGGCCAGCAGGGCGGGGGTCTTCTCCGGGTTCGCGGCGTAGCCCACCACGGCCTGCTCGAACAGGCCGTCGACGAGCGCGTACGCCGTGGGCGCGTCGACCGCCGGCGTGTTGCCGGTGAGGTCGGCGTACCGGGTCAGGATCCGCCAGATCATCTCTTCGAGCAGCTTGTCGATCGCCTCGACGTCCGGGCGGAGCTGGTCCTCGAACATGCTCTGCGCGCGCAGGTCGTACCAGAGCTTGTGCATCGGGGTCTCCTCGACCAGCGTCTGGGTCATCTTGCCCAGGAAGCCCGTCGCGAGCTCGTCCCCCGAGGTGGCGGTCTCGACCACTTCGTCGTACCGTCGGGCGCACTTGGTCTTGTAGTAGCGCACGCAGTAGCTGATCAGGTCGATCTTGTCGCGGAAGTAGTAGTGCACGACTCCGTGGGTGAACTCGGAGTTGTTCGCGATCTCGCGCAGGCTGGTGCGCGCGTACCCGAGCTCGCCGAGGGTCTTCAGCGCCGACTCGGCCAGCGCGACCCGGCGGCGCTCGATCTTGTCGATGCCGGAGACGCGGGCCGGCCGCTCTTCGGCGGCGCTGGCGGACGCCATCGAGACCACCCACCCTCCTGATCGATGCGGTACTGGATTCGGTGCTGATGGATGCGTTGCGTCAGAGTACCCCGCCCCGGGCCAGGCGCGTCCCGGGTCGGGGTGTTTTCTTGACAACTGTCAAACAAACTCTTGACGACTGTCAAACAGATGGCCAGAGTGTGAAACACCCGGCGGGTCCGCTGTCAGCAAAGGAGCAACAGATGGGTTCACTCGATCTCTCCGGCCGCAAGGCCTTGGTCACCGGTGGCGCGCAGGGGCTGGGTGAGGGCATGGCCAGAGCCCTCGCGGCAGCCGGCGCGAAAGTCGTGATCAGCGACATCCAGAAGGACGCCGGCGCGGCGGTCGCCGACGCGCTCGACCAGGAGTACGGCGCCGGCAACGGCTTCGTCGCGCACGACATCACCGACGACGGCGACTGGGAGAACGCGGTCGTCGCCGCCAACGACATCCTCGGTGGCCTCGACATCCTGGTGAACAACGCGGGGGTGGAGATCACCAGCCTGCTCACCGAGGTCACCGCCGAGCAGATCCGCAAGATGCTCGAGGTGAACGTCCTCGGCACCACGCTCGGCGTCAAGTGGGGTCTGCGGACGATGCGGCCCGAGGGCCTGGCCGGTCAGGGCGGCGCGATCATCAACGTCGCCTCGGTCGCCGCCACCATCGCCTTCCCCGGCATCGCGGTGTACTCCGCGACCAAGTCCGCGGTCGACCGTCTTACCCGGGTCGCCGCGATGGAGTCCGGCAAGCTCGGGTACGGCGTCCGCGTCAACTGCATCTACCCCGGACTGGTCCCGACCGCGATGGGTGCCGGCCTGGCGAACGACGTGGCGCAACTCGGACTGTTCGAGTCGCCGGAGGCAGCGGTCGCCGCAGTGGTCGGACTGACACCGGCCGGACGGCTCGGTGAGGTCTCGGACATGGCCGACGCGGTCGTCTTCCTCGCGTCGGACGAGTCCCGGTTCATCACCGGCATCGGACTGCCTGTCGACGGCGGAATGGGGATGTGATGGCGACCAAACCGGTAGTTGTCTACGGCGCCTCCGGCTACACGGGCCGCCTGGTCTGTGAGTACCTGCGTCAGTACCACGTCCCGTTTGTGGCCGCCGGACGTGACGAGGCGAAGCTCAAGGCGTCCATGGACGCACATGTCCCTGGCATCGAGACAGCCGATTACGAGATCGCCACGGTCGACCATGACGTGGCTGCGCTGACAGATCTCTTCAAGGGCGCATCCGTCGTCCTGAACACGGTCGGGCCGTTCAGTGAGCTCGGTCCGGCAGCAGTGGAGGCCGCACTGGCCGCCGGTGCGCACTACACCGACACGACCGGTGAGCAAGACTGGCTGATGACCTGCGACGAGAAGTACGGCGCACAGTTCGCCGAGGCCAACCTGGTGCTGGCCCCGGGGATCGCGCAGATGTACACCACCAGCGAGATCGCTGCGCAGCTCTGCCTCGAGCAGCCCGGCCTCGACTCGCTCGACATCGCCGTGTTCTGGGGCGGCAGCCCGACCATCGCCTCGACCCGCACGATCCTGGTGAACGCTGCGACGTCGAAGGCGCACTTCCTGGAGAACAACCAGTACGTCGAGTTCCCCGAGCAGGGTCTGGTGCCACTGGTGGTGCCAGGGCAGCACGAGCTCGCGCTGTCCCTCCCGTGGGGCGGCATGTCGCACCCGGTCTGGTTCAAACGCGATCCGCGCGTTGCGAACTGCAAGGCGCAGGGCGGCGTGTTCAACGCCGCGCTGATGAACGGGGTCCCGCAGATCGTCGCCGCGGCGCTCGAAGCCACCAAGGACATGGCTCCGGACGACCGGAACGCAGCACTGACCGAGACCGCTCGCCAGGTGATGAACGAGATGCCGCCCCGGGAGAACCCGCGGGTCAACAAGACGCTGGACTCCGTGCACGCCTCCGGCCCACTGGGACGCGCGCACTGCGTCATCCACGGCAACAACAACTACCAGCAGACCGGTCTGATGCAGGCGTACGCGGCGTACTCGTTGCTGCAGACGCCACCCAAGCGGGTCGGATTCGCGAGCGGTTGCCAGGCGTTCGGCCACCACGAGCTGCTCGGCGTACTGCGCAGCTTCGGTCTGGTGTCCGAGCCACAGCTGACGGTTCAGCACTAGGGAGCCGGCTGTGCGACTGGTCGATTACCTCGACAAGGGAGCCTCGCTCGGCCCGGACACGGTCTGCCTGACCACGGACGGCGAGTCCCTCTCGTACGCCGAGGTTCAGCGGCTCTCGTACCGGATCGCGGGCG
Organism: Kribbella sp. NPDC004875; assembly: GCF_042873375.1. Lineage (NCBI taxonomy): Bacteria > Bacillati > Actinomycetota > Actinomycetes > Propionibacteriales > Kribbellaceae > Kribbella > Kribbella sp. NPDC004875. The sequence continues at coordinate 503,840 of NZ_JBIALI010000005.1, read as the reverse complement.
CGCTGGCGGCGACCGGCGTCCGGCCGGGCGGCAAGGTCGCGATCCTGTCCGCGAACGACCCGGTGGCGTTCAGCTGCGTCTTCGGGATCAGCCGGGCCGGCGCGATCTGGTGCCCGATCAACCCGCGCAACGAAGCCGCCGAGAACCGTGAGCTGCTCGACCAGTTCGACTGTGAAGTACTGATCTACCAGGCGGCGTTCGCGCCGCTGGTGGACCGCATCCGCGACGCGCTGCCGAAGGTGCACACCTTCGTCTGTCTCGACGCGGAGCCCGAGACCTCCGGCCTCACCCCCCACCCTGTTGGCCGGAGAATCGTCGGCTGGGACGCGTTCTGCGGGGGCGCGTCCCAGCCGGCCCCTGATCTGACCGATCCCGGCGACCTGGCGATGATCGTGGGGACCGGCGGGACGACCGGGCGGCCGAAGGGGGTGATGCTGACCAACGCCAACCTCGAGACGATGACCGCGCTGACCTTGATGGGGTACCCGTTCGGCGACCGGCCGGTCTATCTCGCGCTCGCGCCGTTGACCCATGCGGCCGGCGTGCTGTGCTTCCCGGTGCTCGCGTCCGGCGGCGAGATCGTGATCATGCGAGCTCCCGACGTCCACGCGTTCCTCGAGCTGATCCCCCGCCACCGGGTCACCCACACGTTCCTGCCGCCGACGCTGATCTACATGGTGCTGGCAGCGCCCGAGCTGGACTCCACGAACCTGTCGTCGCTGCGCTGCTTCTGGTACGGCGCCGCGCCGATGTCGGTCGCCCGGCTCGAGGAGGCGCTGCAGCGGATCGGCCCGGTGATGGCCCAGCTGTTCGGCCAGACCGAGGCCCCGATGATGATCTCGATGTTGCCGCCCGCCGCACACTTCGATCCCGGCGGCAACATCGCCCGGGGACGGCTGTCTTCCGCGGGACGGCCGTCCCCCCTCGTCACGGTGGCGATCATGGGCGCGGACGGCGCCTTGCTGCCGCACGGTGAACGCGGCGAGATCGTGGTCCGCGGATCGCTGGTGATGAAGGGGTACTACGAGAACGCCGAGGCCACCGCGGCGGCTTCGGCGCACGGCTGGCACCACACCGGCGACATCGGGTACCTCGACGACGAGAACTACCTCTACATCGTCGACCGGGCGAAGGACATGATCATCACCGGCGGCTTCAACGTGTACTCCACCGAGGTCGAGCAGGCCCTGATGGCACATGTCGCGGTCCAGGACTGCGCGGTGATCGGGCAGCCGGACGAGAAGTGGGGCGAGCGGGTCGTCGCCGTCGTCCAGCTCCAGCCGGGGATCGCCGTCGATCCGGGCGAGCTGATCGCGTTCGCCAAGGCCCGGATCGGCAGTGTGAAGGCACCGAAGGACGTCCTGATCTGGCCCGACCTGCCGCGCTCGAAGGTCGGCAAGGTGGTCAAGCCGGAGATCAAGGCCCGGCTAGCCGCCGGATGACGCACCCGCGGACGCCGCCACCACGATCGCCGCGGTGATCGCCGCCTGCATCTCGGTGACAGCCTTCTTCACCGCGGCGGCCGCCCAGTCGGACTCCGCGATCTCCTTCGCCCGCTGCTTCAGCGCCCGCTTGTCCACAGCATCGGTGACGACCTTCGGTACGACGTTCAGCGCGCTCAGCAGTGCGATCAGCGCACCGGTGCGCTCGTCCGGCGTCGTACCGACCTTGAGGACGCTCTCGAGCTTGGCGCGCACCTCTTCCTCGTGGCGCGCGTCCTTGGCCGGCCAACGCTTCACGGGGAAGAGTCCGAGCACCTTGCCCTGATCCGCCTCGAGCACCCCACGGTCGGCGAGCCGCGCCAGCAACTGGTCACGGAGCCGCTTCGACAGCGCACCGACCTGGTCCTTCGGCTTCTTACCCGGCTTGCTGGCGACATACGACAGCCGTTCGTCCAAAATCGGGTCTCCCGTCGGGGCGCCGTCGAGAACCTCCAGGCGGCCGCGGTCATTGATGTCGAGCTTGCGGCTCAGCGTCAGCTCGATCAGCACCGCGCCGGCCAGCGCGTAGTCCAGGCCGGGCGAGCCCGCGATCGGCTTGCCGGTCTCGTCGTCGTACAGCAGCAGCAACAGGTCCTCGGCGATCAACATGACACCAACGTAGGCAGGACCGGTGCCTGGATGCATCCACCCCGCGGGCGACCCGGAGTGTCAGCCTACGGACCCATCTCTTCGGGCCGGCAAGCCTTTAGTAAGGTAAGCCTTAGCTAACAGGATCGCCCACCTCGACAGCGGAGTCCGCCATGACCAGAGCACTGCCCGAGCCGACGTACCGGCGGCTCGTCCCCGGCCTCGGCACCCTCAGCCTGCGGCCGTTCGACGTCGCCGAGGACGTGAGCACGCTGCACAACTGGGTCACCCAGCCGTACGCGCAGTACTGGGGGCTGCTGGCCGCCTCCGTCGCCGACGTGCACGCGGAGTACCTGCGCATCGAGCGGAGTACGCACCACCACGCGTTCCTCGGCGAGCACGACGGGCGGCCGGCGTTCCTGATGGAGCGGTACGAGCCGGCGTACGACGCCGTCGGCCAGGTGTACGACGTGGCGCCGGGCGACATCGGGATGCACGTGCTGGTCGGACCGCCCGTCACACCGATCGCCGGGTTCACCGCGACCGTGTTCGAGACGATCATGGACAGCCTCTTCAGCGATCCGCTGGTCGATCGGGTCGTGGTCGAGCCCGACGTACGGAACGGGAAGATCCAGGCGCTGAACGAACGGATGGGGTTCCGCAAGCACAGCGTCGTACACCTGCCGGACAAGCAGGCCTGGCTGAGCTTCTGCACGCGCGACCAGTACGCGGACGCGCTCCGGATGAACGAGGCAGGCTGATGATCGAGCACCTGAACCCCGAGCACTTGAATCCGGAGCACCTGAATCCCGAAGCCTGGGCCGTCGTGAACCACGCGCTGGTTCGGAAGGCGCTGGCCGAGTTCACCCACGAGCGTATCCTCGAACCTGTTGCCGAGGGCGACGAGTACGTCGTCGGGCGGTACCGGTTCAGCGCGCGGCGTTATCCGTTGAACCACTGGGACATCGGCGACATCTCCCGCGCCGACGGTGGTCCGATCGACGCGCTGGAATTCATCACCGAGTTCCACGAGCAGCTCGGGATCGGGCGCGAGATGCTGCCGGTGTACCTCGAGGAGATCAGTAGCACGCTGGCGTCGGCGGCGTACAAGCTTTCGAGGCCGGATCTTACCGCGGGCGATCTGGTCACCGCGGACTTCCAGACCATCGAGGCCGCGATGACCGAGGGGCACCCGTGCTTCGTCGCCAACAACGGGCGGCTCGGGTTCGGGGTCGCCGACTATCGGGCCTTTGCACCGGAGACGGGGGCCGGAGTCGCGCTGACCTGGATCGCGACGCGGCGGGACCGGACCACCGTGGCTCACAGTTCTACGGTGGATTTCGCCGAGTTGCTCCGGGCCGAGCTCGGTGACGAGGTGCTGGAGCGCTTCGCCGCCGAGATTGTTGCCGTGGGCGCCGATCCGGCGGATTACGTCTACTTGCCCGTGCATCCGTGGCAGTGGGAGAACAAGACGTCGATCACGTTCGCGGCGGACATCGCGCAGCGGCACATCATCCTCGTCGGCTCGACGGCTGACGTGTATCAGCCGCAGCAGTCGATCCGGACGTTCTTCAACCGCTCGACGCCGTCGCGCTGCTACGTGAAGACGGCGTTGTCGGTGCTGAACATGGGGTTCATGCGCGGCCTGTCGCCGTCGTACATGGCCGCGACGCCGGCGATCAACGACTGGGTGCACTCGATCGTCGAGAACGACGTGGTGCTGAAGCGGTACGGGTTCGCGGTCCTGCGCGAGATCGCGGCGGCCGGGTATCACAATCACTATTACGAGAGCGCGACGGACAAAGCCTCGCCGTACCGGAAGATGCTCTCGGCGCTCTGGCGAGAGAGCCCGGTTCCCCATTTGGAGCACGGTGAGCGGCTGGCAACGATGGCGTCGCTGCTGCACGTCGACCGGCATGGCGATTCACTCGCTGCAGCCTTGATCCGCGCGTCCGGCCTGGCACCGGCCGACTGGCTGCGCGCGTACGTCGACGCGTACCTGATCCCGTTGCTGCACAGCTTCTACGCCTACGAGCTGGTGTACATGCCGCACGGCGAGAACCTGATCCTGGTACTGCGGGACGCCATCCCGATCCGGGTGATCATGAAGGACATCGCCGAGGAGATCGCCGTACTGAGCCCGTCGACACCGATCCCGGCGGAGGCCGAGCGGGTGCGCGCAGAGGTTCCGGACGACGAGAAGCTGTTGTCGATCTTCACCGATGTCTTCGACTGCATCTTCCGGTTCCTGTCGCCGCTGCTCGATCGCGAGGGTCTGCTGACGCCGGAGGAGTTCTGGTCGGTGGTCGCGTCGTCAATCCGCGACTATCAGTCGGCGACACCAGAGCTCGCTGAGGCGTTCGCGAAATACGACGTCTTCGCGCCGTCGTTCGCACTGTCCTGCCTGAATCGGCTGCAGTTGCGGAACAACCAGCAGATGGTCGACCTGAGCGACGTTGCCGGCTCGCTGCAGTTCGTCGGCACCCTGCAGAACCCGCTGGCCTGTGGATAACTAAACCCGCCGTCCGCGGCTTTCCGTCACGCTGGTGCGGTGACAACTCTCGAAGCCACTCGCGACGGGCGAAGATACGAGGTGATCGACGGCCGTCTACTCATCACCGGCGTCCAACCACCAGCCCATCACGCGGCCGTCGTAGCGCTGATGGTGCTCCTGAAACACGCCTGCCCACCCGACCTGATGGTCGCCGTGGGCTCGATCTCCTTCCGCCCCACACCGCACACGACCCTCCGCCCTGACCTCCTCGTCCGCCACCGCGACGCCCCCGTCACCCAGCCGCCCCTGTTAGCGGTCGAGGTCCTCTCCCCCGCCACCCGAACCACCGACGTGGTCCACAAACGAGCCCTGTTCGAGACCCACCAGATCCCTTCGTACTGGCTTCTCGACCCAGAGAACCGGGAACTCACCATCCTCGAACTCACCCCGACCGGCTACACCTGCCAAGCCGTGATTCAGGCAGAGGAGACCTTCCACACCACCAGCCCGTTCCCCATCACCCTCACCCCGGCGGCGCTGACCTAGCCGAGATTCGCTGGATTTGAGTTAAAGCGAACACATGTTCTAATATCGTCACATGACGACAGTCGCGGTGGTGTCACGATCTCCGGAAGCGCAGAGCTTCTCCGGCAACGCAGCCACGCCTGCGAATCGTCACCTCGCAGCAACGCCGCCTCAGATGCCCAACTTGGAGCCGCCTGGCGACCTCTACGATCCCGACAACGCCGACGGTCCGGCGCTGCTCTCCGAGGAGGATCTGTACGCCGTCTTTCCACCGATGTCAGCTGTCGACGATCTCGAGTGGGAGTTGTGGGCGGGTGCCGATCAGGACGAGGCGGAGCGGCTGATGCTGCGCCGCAAGGCGCCGAACTGGGCTTTCCTGCCACCAGGCGCCCGCCTCGCCGCTGCTCTTGAGCCAGTGCGCCCGCAGGAAGAATCACCGGTCGCGCTCATCGAGTTGATGAAGGCCGCCGCGCGGATGGCTGCGTGGGCGGAGTCGATCAAGGCGGCCGCGATCGCCTCGTTCTACCGGCAGCGCAAAGCTCAGGTCGCGGAGTGCCCGAGACCCGATCAGATGACGTCCACGGGAAGGCCGATTGACCCCGAACGCTCCTGGGCAGCCGAGATCGGTGCCGCGTTGCGGTTGTCGACGGACACCGCATCGCGGCACATCGACACCGCTCTGCGGCTGACCGGACCGTTGACCTCGACGCATACGGCCTTGAAGACCGGCGCGCTGACGTGGTCCAAGGCGCTGTCGATCTCGGACGCGACCCGCTCGTTGCCGGACGCATCCGCCCAGGCAGTCGAGTCTCATGTACTCCGTCGCGCCGCCTCCCAGACCCACGCGAACCTCCGCAGATCCCTGCGAACCCAGGTCGCCAAGCACGCAGCCGAAACCGAGGCCGCCGAACACACGGACGCGGTCAAGGACCGCACCTGCAAGATCGTGCCGCTCTCGGGCGGCATGGCGGGACTGTGGATCGTCCACACCGCCGACAAGATCCAGCAGATGTGGATCGCCGTACAGGCCATCGCCGATCTGGCCAAGCGAGACGAGCCATCAAAGACCCCAGACGCCCCGGACGCGCCGGCTGCCTCGGCCGCCCCGGATGCCCCGGACGCCCCGAATGCGCCGGACGCCCCAGACGCGCCGGCTGCCTCGGCTGCCTCGAATGCCTCGAATGCCTCGGATGTGTCAGTCGCTCCGCGTGCTTCAGTCCCACCGGAGGTGTCCGGCATCCCGGACAAGCGGTCCGCGGAGCAGCGGCGGGCCGACGTGGTCGCGGATCTCTTCGAGCATGTTCTGCACAACGGGCTCGACTGGCTCGGTCGTCGGCTTCCCGACCGGCATCGCCGCCGACCGCACATCGAAGTGGTCGTAGCGGCCGGCACCCTGCTCGGCCTCGACGACGACCCCGCCGAACTGACCGGATACGGCCCGATTCCGGCGGAGGTGGCGCGCCGGATAGCCGCCGACGGTACCTGGCGAAGACTGTTGACCGACCCGATGAACGGTGCGGTGCTCGAAGCGTCCACCACGCGTCATGATCCTGGCGCCCTGGTGAGCGAGACACTCCTCGCGCGCCATCCAACGTGCGCCTGGCCAGGGTGCAACCGATCCGCACGCGAGTGCGACCGAGACCACGGCACGCCTTTTGCTCGGTCCGGCCGGACCAGCCTGTCGGGGCTCGCGCCCTACTGCGAGTACCACCATGTCATCAAGGACACCCCCGAGTGGGGCTGGTCAACCACCAATCATCCCGACGGCTCCGTCACTCTCGTGTCCCCCACCGGTCACCGTTACACCACCGTCCCACCGGCACGCGGTCCGATCACCGGACAGGTGCCAACGCCACCCGACCCAACGCGGCACGACCCAACGCCACACGACCCGACGCCACGCGACGCGCCCCCACCGCCCTTCTGAACCTCCCGTCTACCCGTTCAGGATTCTCGTCAGCTGTTGTTTGTCGGGGAGGTTGTCCGGGCGGACTATGTCGCCGGTGCGGACGTAGTAGAAGCCGGCGGTGATGTGGGTGAGGGGGATGTTGAGGAGTTCCGACCAGGCGACGCGGTAGATCGCCAACTGGAGCGGATCTGCGGTTTCGCCGCGGGTGGTTTTCCAGTCGATGACGTCGTAGCCGCGGGAACCGTCCGGGCGCACCACCTGGTAGACCGCGTCGATGCGGCCGCGGATGACCCTGCCCTCGAGTGAGAGGGCGAACGGCGCCTCGATCTCGTACGGCGTGGTTTCGCCGAACGGGCCGTCGCGGAACGCATCCATCAGGTCCGTCAGGTCCGTGTCGTCGACGATGTCCTCGTCGGCCGCCCCCGGGAGATCGTCCGGATCGAGCAGCAATTGCTGACCGAAATAGCTCTCCACCCAGGCGTGGAAGCGCGTGCCGAAGCGCGCGGCCCGGTTGGGTTTGCGCGGCATCGGACGGGCAAGCTCAGCGGCGAGACCGTCGGGATCCTTCGCGAGCCGCATCACCTGCGTCGCGGACAGTGCCGCCGGCAGCGTCACGTCGTACGCCTTCCGGCTGCGACTTTCCCTTGCCTCGGACAACAAACGCTCGATCTCGGAGTCCCAGCGCGCGACCGTTGCCTGCTCGTCGAGCAGCAATGACTCCTCGGCCTCGACCGACGGGCCCTCCGTACGCGACAGTTGCACCAGCGCTGCCGAGTCCAGCCGCCGCTGGTACGACTCCATGTCGTACGGCGTCGGCCACGCCGCCTGCGTCTGCTCGGCGAGCTCCGGGTTCTCCGCGGTCAGCTCCGGTTGCTCGGCCCAGGCGATCACGCGCTCCCCGGCGTGCTTCTTCAACGTCTCGAGGTACGACGACGGGCCGCGCGGGCGCTTCTGCGTCGGGCCCCACCAATGTCCGGTCGCGACCAGCAAGTCCTTCGCGCGAGTGAAAGCGACGTACCCGAGGCGGCGTTCCTCGAGCGCGTTCATGTCCTTGCACTCGTCGGCGAAGACCTTCAGGCCTGCGTTCGACAGGTCGTGGATGTCGGGCAGCGTGTCGGCGTCGCCGCGCAGCGGCCAGGGCAGGACCTTGGCGTTCGTCGTCCACTTGTCCCGCCCGCGATCGGACGGGAACACCTTCGACACCAGCGTCGGCACGAACACGACCGGCCACTCCAGACCCTTCGACCGGTGCGTGGTGAGCAGCTTCACCGAGTCCGCCTCACTCGGTACGGCGAGGTCGAGGCCGGCGGCGTACTCCTCCTCGGCCGCAAGATACGCGAGCAGGCCGTCGAGCGACCCGTCCGACTCGGTCGAGACGAAGTTGCCCACGGCATCGAGGAACGCTGCCAGGTGATCGCGGCGGCCGGCGTCGACGTGGTCGGGGGTCGCGGTCAGCTCGACGTCCAGACCGATCGTGCTGATCACCCGGCGGACCAGATCGAGCAGCGGCTCCCCCGCATGCCCGCGCAGCTCACGAAGCTCGACCGACAGCTCCTTGAAGCGCACCAGGGCTTCCGGCGCGTATGCCGCAACTCCCGGGTCGTCGACGGCCTCGGCGAGCGAGATCACCTCGGTCGAGTCCATCCCCGCCACGGCGGCGTCCAGCGCGGCGACCAGGTCGTCGGCGGCCGGGCGCTCCCCCGCGTCGGCCAGCGCGCGGGCTCGGTTGGCGAGCAGTGCGAGGTCGCGGTGACCGATCCGGTACCGCGGGCCGGTGAGGATCCGCAGCATCGCCGCGTTCGCGGTCAGGTCGTTGACGGCCTGCAGGGTCGCGACCACGTCGACGACCTCGGGCAGCGCGAGCAGCCCACCGAGACCGACGACCTCGACCGGGACCTTCCGCGCGATCAGCGCCTCGTGGACCGCGCTGAGGTCGACGTTGGTCCGCATCAGGATGCCGATGTCCTTCCACCGGCGGTTCCGGGTCTGGTGCGCGGCGACGATCGCGTCGGCGACCCACTCGATCTCCTCCGACCGCGTCTCGAACAGGCCGACCGTGATCGCGCCCTCGGGAGCGTTCGCAGGGGCCTCGAGCGGGATCACGCCGGGGTGCTGTTCGTACAACTCCGCCGCGTGCTGGTTGGCGGCCGCGAGGATGCGGCTTCCACAGCGGCGGTTGACACTGAGCACGTACCGCTGCGCCGGAGCGCCGTCGGCCTGCGGGAAGTGTTCCGGGAACTCGTCGAGGTTCGCGACCGATGCACCGCGCCAGCCGTAGATCGCCTGGCACGGGTCGCCGACCGCGGTGACCGGATGGCCGCGACCGTCACCCGCGGCGAAGAGCGCGGTCAGCATCCGGCGCTGCGACACCGACGTGTCCTGGTACTCGTCGAGCAGCACGACCTTGTACCGCGCGCGCTCGACCGCGGCGACTTCCGGGCACTCCTCCGCGAGCCGCGCGCCGAGCGCCATCTGGTCCGCGAAGTCGACGACGCCGCGCTCCCCCTTGTACGCCTGGTACTCCTCGACGAGCTGCAGGATCTCGCCGCGCTTCAACGAGGTCTCCGCGAGCTTGCGGACCTCCACGGTCTGCTTGCGCGCCGCGGCGACCTCCTGCCGTACGGCGTCGTCGTGGTCGCGGATGTCGTCCGGGCGGAGCAGGTGGTCGGCGAGCTCACCGTCGAGCGCGAGCAGACTGTTGACGAGCGTCGGCACGTGGTGCGAGGCGAAGCGGATCGGGCCCGCGGAACGGCGTACCACTCGGCCTGCGAGCTGGAAGCGGGTCGCGTCGGCGAGCACTCGCGAGTCGGGCTCGAGACCGAGTCGGAGGCCGTGCTCGGCGATCAACGTGCCGGCGAACGCGTGGTACGTCGAGACGACGGGCTCGCCCGGCTCCTCGGGCTCCCAGTTCGGGACGTTGCTGCGCAGGTGGGCCGCGAGGATCGGGTGCTGGTCCGTCGGCAGCGTCGACCCGAGTACGCCGGCCTTCGTCAGGTCCTCGCGGATTCGCACGTCGAGCTCGTTGGCCGCCTTCTTCGTGAACGTCAGCCCGAGCACTTCCTCCGGCTTCACCTGCCCGGTGCAGATCAGCCACACCACCCGGGCAGCCATCGCGGTGGTCTTCCCGGAGCCGGCGCCCGCGACGATCACGCCAGGAGCCAACGGCGCCGTGATGGCGGCCAGCTGCTGATCGGAGAACGGGATTCCCAGCAGATCGCACAGGTCAGCAGTGGATCTCAACTGTGCAGGCATCAGACGATTTCCCGCCCCTCGGGCTGGATGGGACACAGGGCCCGCGCCTCGCAGCGGCCGCAGCCGTCGTTTCGCTGGGCGGTGATGTTCTCGCTGCGGATCATCGACTCGGCATCGTCGACCGCCTCGTCCAGCCACGTGCGGCCTTCGTCGTCCGTCTCCAGCGGCCCCTGGTGCTGCACCTTCGGGAACCCGCCGTTGTCGTCATGACGGAGCTGCACCAGCTCGGCGCCACCGGCGACCGCGTCCTCACCGAGCTTCTTCATCTGCCGCGAGGCGATCGCGCGTTGATAGATCGCGAGCTGCACGTGCCGCTCCAGCGCCGGCTTCGTCGGGATCGTCCGGCCGGTCTTCAGGTCGACCACCCGGATCGTCCCCTCGGGATCCTTCTCCACCCGGTCCATCCGGCCCTTGACCCGCACCGCGGGGTTCTCCTCGTCCGGCAGCAGTACGTCGAAGTCGACCTCGGTCCCGACCAGCGTGCGATCCGGCCGTCCCTGGTGCCACGCGACGAACCGGCGCAACGCCTGCTCGGCCTCGCCGCGCTCCCGGTCCGAGATCCAGGCGGATTCGAACTCGAGTTGCGTCCACACCTTGTCCAGCCAGCCGTTCAGCTCGTCGACCGACGGCGGCAGCGTCCCGGTCGCGACCGCGTCCGCCAACGTGTGCAGCACCATGCCGAACCCGATCGCCGACGTACTCGGGGTCTCGCCGCCGGCCCGGCGGGTCAGGAACCAGCGCAGCGGGCAGTCGACGATGGTCGTCAACGCACTCCCGGACAGCGGCACGGGCTGCTCGGGATCCGCGATGGGTTTCACGGACTCGGTCCGCTCGCGCACACCCCACCAGCGGGACGGGTCGGCTGTGGGCACGAGTGGATACTCGCGGTCGTCGACGGCATCGGCCAGCAATGCCAACCGGTCCGCCGCCGCTCGCTTCAGCGCCGGGGACGAGGCGGGATCGGCCAGCACGCAGCGCAGATCGGCCACCAGACCGGGCAGCGACAACGGCCGTCGCGGTCGCCCGGCGACCAGTTTCAAAGGAATGTCGAGCTCGGCGAGGAATCGGGACGGTTGGTCACCGTCGGCCTCGGGCGCCTGGACGGCGGTCACGATCAGCCGTTCCCGGGCCCGGGTGATCGCGACGTAGAACAACCGTCTCTCCTCGGCCAGCAACGCACCGGCCGACAACGGATCGATCAGCCCGTCCGGACCCAACCGGTCCGGCTCCAGCAACGAGCCGCGGCGCCGTAAGTCGGGCCACTGTCCTTCCTGAACCGACGCCACGACGACGAGCCGCCACTGCAGCCCTTTCGACCGGTGCGCCGTCATCAGCTGTACGCCGGCCTCGCGGTACGTCCCGTCGAAGCGGTTGTCGGCCGCGATGTCGAGCGATTCCAGCTCCGACAGGAACGCCGACACGCCCTTGAACCCGACCTGCTCCTCGGCCCGGCCCGCCGCATCGAACAACGCGCAGAGCGAATCCAGGTCCCGGTTCGCCGCGCGGGCCGGCTCGCCTCCGGAGTGCGCCTGGCCGCGCAACCGCCGTAACCACGGCGAATCCGACCACAGCGACCACATCACCTCGTCCGGCGCCGCGCCCGCGGTCACGATGTTCCTTGCCTTGAGCAACCGCTCGCCGAGCGCAGCGAACCGTGCCTCGGCCGGCGACGCCTGCTCGTCGAGCAGCAACGGGTTCATCAGCGCTTCCCGCAGCAGCTCGTCCGACGACCGCGGCAACCGTTGACCGCCTGCCGCGTCCCGGTCCCGCCGCCGCAGCACCCGGGCAAGCCGCCGCAACTGCCCCGCATCCATCGCTCCGAGCGGCGACAACGCCAACGCCCGGACCACCTCAACGGTCAACGTCTCCGGATCGGCCACCGCCCGCAACGCCAGCAACATCGGCCGTACAGCGGGCTCCCGCGACAACGGCAACTCGTCACCGGCGACGTCCACCGGGATGCCGGCCGCGGCCAGCGCCCGTCGCAGCGGCGGGATCGAGCGGCTGCCGGACCGAACCAGGACCGCCATCTCGTTCCACCCGATGCCGTCCTGGACATGCGCCCGCCGCAGCAGGTCCGCGATGTGCTCGAGTTCGGCGCCACTGGTCGAGTAGAGGTTCGCCTCGACCTTCCCGGGACCGAACACACACGAGGACGCATCGGGGTTCCGGAAGCGGTCGAACGTGTCCCGGTCCAGCGTTCCGGGGACGCCGAGGCGGTTGACCACGTTGCGTGAGACGCGTTGCAGCGTGCTGCCGAAGCGTCGCGTCGTACCCAGGGCGATCTGGGCCGCCTCGGAGCCGTCGGATGCCTTGAATTCCTCGGTGAAGCGGAGCAGGCCGCGGACGTCGGCGCCGCGGAATGTGTAGATCGACTGGTCCGGGTCGCCGACCACGACCAGGTCGCGGCCGTCGCCGGCGATCGCCTGCAGCAGTTTCGTCTGCCCTGGATCGGTGTCCTGGTACTCGTCCACGAACACCGCTTTGAACTCGGCCCGCAGCTTGTCCTGGACCGCCGGCTGCTGCGCCAGGATCACCGCGCGATGGATCAGCTCGGAGTAGTCCAGCACCTGCTCGGCATCGAGCACCTGCAGGTACTCCTCGAAGAAGTCGCCGACCGCGACCCACTCGGCCCGGTCCGCCGACCGGCCGATCGCGGACAGGTCCTCCGGGTCGAGTCCCAACTGCCGCGCCTTGCCGATCACCGCCTGCACCTCATCGGTGAACCCGCGTGTCTTCAGCGCCGGATGCAGACTGCCCGGCCAGTGCACCGCACCGACCTCACGGCTCCCGGACAACGCCTCGCTCAACCGCAGCGACTGCTCCGGCCCGGACGGCAACCGCAGTGGTACGTCGAACGCGTCCGCCGGCGTGAATCGGCGCAACAACGCGTAGCAGAAGGAATGGAAGGTCATCGACGGCATCACCCGGGTCGTCCGCCCGAGCCGGCCGGTGATGCGGTCCCGGAGCTCGGTCGCCGCCTTCCGGCCGAACGTCAGCACCAGCACCTGGTCCGGGCTCAGGCCGCGGTGGCGAACCCGGTCGACGACGGCTTCCACCAACGTCGTCGTCTTGCCCGTCCCCGGCCCGGCGAGGACCAGCAGCGGCCCGCCGGGATGGTTGACGACCGCCTGCTGATCGGTGTCCAGGACCGGTGCTTCCGCCGCTCTCCCCGTCTCCCGGACCAACCGGTACCGGGATCCCTGTCTGCCGACCATCGCATCATCCCAGCAGACTCCACCGACAAACTCCGAACGCCCACCCCGAGTACGGCCTCCGATAGCCGGAAAGCGGACGGTTCAGTCCTGCGGATCCCACCGAGAGTCACGAAGGTTCACCCGTCCGTTCGTGACCCGGACGCCGTCCGACCGGAGCCGGTGCAGTTGCTCGTCGCCGACCTCGTCAGCGGGTACGCCGGACGCGCGGATCACCCGCCACCACGGCACGCTCGCGCCGTACTCGCGCATGATCGCGCCGACCTGCCGCGGTCCGCCCTGGCCGACGTACTCGGCGATGTCCCCGTACGTCGCGACGCTGCCCTCCGGGATCGACTCCACGGCCCGCAGGACAGCCTCGATGTACTCCTCCCGATCCACGGGCCAAATCTAGGCGAGCGGCGCGAGTGCCTTCGCCAACGGCTCCAGGACCGACGGCGGCGCGTCCAGCGGGAGGTTCATCACGACCAGGTCGACACCTGCCTCGCCGTACGCCGCGGCCTCGGCGACCGCCTTGTCGAGCGGGCTGTCGGGGTCGATGCGGACGTTGACCGAGCAGGTGATCTCGTCGACGTTCCGGCCGACCTCCTCGCAGCGCTGGACCAGGAGGTCCTTGAGCGGCTTCCACTCCTGCGGGTCCGGGACGATCACGTTCCAGTGCTGGGCCCACTTGGCGACCGCGCGCAGCGTCCGTTTCGGGCCCTTGCCGCCGATCGTGATCGGCGGGTGCGGGGTCTGCACCGGCTTCGGGTTGCAGTAGGCGTCGGTGAGCTTGACGTACTTCCCGTCGTAGTTCGCGACCGGCTCGGTGAGCAGCGCGATGATCGCCTCGGTGCCCTCGTCGAAGCGGTCGAAGCGCTCCTTCAACGGATACAGCTCGATGCCGTACGCCGCGGTCTCCATCTCGTTCCACCCGGCGCCGATGCCGAGCTCGAGACGGCCACCGGAGATGATGTCCGTGGTCGCGGCCATGTTCGCGAGCACGGCGGGATGCCGGTAGATCATGCCGGTCACCTGGCAGCCGACCCGGATCCGCGACGTCGCCTGCGCGAGCGCGGCCAGGGTGGTCCAGGCCTCCAGGTTCGGGCCCTGCATGTCACCGGTCAGCGGGTAGAAGTGGTCCCAGTGCCAGGCGGATTCGAAGATCTCGAACTGGTCCGCCGCGACCCACACGTCCCGCATCTGCTGCCAGGTGGTGTGTTCCGGCCTGGTCTTGATCGCGAACCGCATCCCGCGCCTCCCTCAGGGCAAAGGTCATCGTTCCCGGGAGACAGTACTCCGGTTGGCGCTCCTCCGGCTGGCGCTCCTCCGGCTGGCGCTCCTCCGGTTGGCGCTCAGTCGAGACCGAGCCGGGCGCGGACTTCCGGACGGCGCAGCGGCGGCACTGTCTGCGGCGGTGTCCGCCGGGCCGGCATCTCTTCGAGCAACTGCTCGGTGATCCGCGCGACCTCGGTGGCGGCGCGCTCGATCGGGCCGCGCGTGGTCGCGCTCAGCGAGCCGACTCCGGTCACTTTCCGCACGTACTGCAACGCCGCCGCATAGATCTCCTCGGAGGTCGCGGACGGCTCGAGACCCCGGAGCACGGTGATGTTTCTGCACATGCCTTAGAACAGTACGCGCCGCCGGGGACAATCTACGAGGTATTGACATCCCTAATGGCGTTAGGTTTTCCTCATGATATGAGCACTGCCGCGCCGGACCGCCGTACCCGCCGTCGTCAGGAGACGATCGGAGAGATCCTCGACGTCGCCATCGAGTTGATGGCGACCGAGGGCGTCGCGGCGCTCAGCCTGTCCGCGGTGGCCCGGCGGCTCGGCATGCAGCCGCCGTCGCTGTACCAGTACTTCCCGTCGAAGATGGCGATCTACGACGCGTTGTTCCAGCGCGGCAGTGAGCTGCAGCGGGACGCTTACCGGGAGGCGCTGGCCGGCGCGACGACGGACGATCCACGCGAGCTCAGCCTGGTCGCGGCGACGGCGTTCTGTCGATGGTGCCTCGACAACCAGGTGTACACGCAGCTGATGTTCTGGCGGACGGTGCCCGGATTCGAGCCGAGCCAGGCGGCGTACGCGCCGGCGCAGGAAACGCTGCAGGACCTCCGGGAGCACCTCCAGGCCACGGCCGACGCCGGTCACCTGCGTCCGGACGCGGCGTCCGACGAGGGGGTCGCGCTGTACACGTCACTCACGGCCGGTCTGCTCTCGCAGCAGATGGCCAACGAGCCTGATGTCTCGTTCGACGACGGGCGCTTCATCCGGATGCTGCCGACCGTACTCGACATGTTCTACCAGCACTACGCACCGGCCAGGGGGAAGAAATGAGCGCAGTACTCGCGGAACAGATCGGGCGGGCCGATCGGGCAACATGCCGGATCCACCGGGACGCGGAGCTCCAGGCGTGGCACGAGGTGCTCGCGTCGATCGAGGGCGACGAGTGGAAACGCCGTACCGTCTGCGAAGAGTGGGACGTCGCGGACATCGCCGGACACCTGATCGGGCAGGCGGAGGACGTGACCCGGCCGCTCTCGTTCCCGCGGCGCTACCGGAAGGCGAAGCGGGTCTATCCCGGCGTACTGCGGATCGACGCGCACATGATGGTCCAGGCCGACGAGCACCGGGGTACGCCGCCTGCGGAACTGCGCACCACCTTCGACCAGGTGTGGGCGAAGGCGACGCGGAAGATCTCGACCGAGCCGGAGCTGATGCGGCGGATGGCGATGACCTTCAACGGGGTCCGGATGAACCTCGGCTACATCCACGACATCCTGCTGGCGCGGGACCTGTGGATGCACCGCGACGACGTCTGCCAGGCCCTCGGCCGCGGGTTCGATCCGGGGCCTCATGCGGAGGAGATCGTCGCCCAGGTGATGTACGACGTGATCGACGGGCCGTGGTGGGGCGAACGGCCCGCTGTCGAGGTGGAGCTCACCGGGGCGGGAGGTGGGACCTACCAGCTCGGGAGGGGTGCGCCGGTGGGTTGCGCCGCGGTAGATGCGGTCGGCTACCTGCGGACGCTCTCCGGACGTGACGACGCCCCGGCGGTGACGGGTGATCCCGCCGCCGCCGAGGCGGTCACGTCTTGCAGAATGCCGTTCTAGTACGAAGGCTGGCTCGGGTCGATCTGGTCGACCCAGGCAACCACGCCGCCGCCGACGTGGACCGCGTCGGAGAAGCCAGCGCCCTTGGCGATCGCGAGCACCTCGGCGGAGCGGACGCCGGACTTGCAGTGGAAGACCAGCTGCTTGTCCTGCGGCAGCTTCTCCAGCGCCACACCGGTCTGGAAGTCCGCCTTCGGGATCAGCACCGAGCCTGGGATCTTGTTGATCTCGTACTCGTTCGGCTCCCGGACGTCGATCAGGACGAAGTCCTTCTCGCCGTTGTCCTTCAGCTTGATCCACTCGCTGAGCTGCTTGACGGAGATCGTCGAGCCGGCGGCCGCGTCGGCCGCCTCCTCGGTGATCGCGCCGCAGAAGCTCTCGTAGTCGATCAGCTCGGTGACGGTCGGGTTCTCGCCGCAGATGGCGCAGTTCGGGTCCTTGCGGACCTTCAGCGAACGCCAGTTCAGGTCGAGCGCCTCGTAGATGTTCAGCCGGCCGAGCGACGGGTCGCCGATGCCGGTGAGCAGCTTGATCGCCTCGGTGACCTGCGCGGCGCCGACCGACGCGCAGAGCACGCCGAGCACGCCGCCCTCGGCGCAGGACGGAACCATGCCGGGTGGCGGCGGCTCCGGGTAGAGGCAGCGGTAGCAGGGACCGTTGTCGGCCCAGAACACGCTGACCTGGCCGTCGAAACGGAAGATCGAACCCCACACGTACGGCTTGTGGAGCAGCACCGCGGCGTCGTTCACCAGGTACCTGGTGGCGAAGTTGTCGGTGCCGTCGACGATCAGGTCGTACGGCTCGAAGATCTCGAACACGTTGTCGTTGTCCAGCCGGGTCTCGTGCAGGACGACGTTCGTGTACGGGTTGACCTCGAGGATGGACTCCTTGGCGGACTGCGCCTTGGACTTGCCCACGTCGGACTGACCGTGGATCACCTGGCGCTGCAGGTTGGACTCGTCGACGGTGTCGAACTCGACGATGCCGAGCGTGCCGACCCCGGCCGCGGCCAGGTAGAGCAGCGCCGGGCTGCCCAGACCGCCGGCGCCGATCACCAGCACCTTGGCGTTCTTCAGCCGCTTCTGTCCGGCCATCCCGACCTCGGGGATGATCAGGTGCCGCGAGTACCGGCGCACCTCGTCAATCGTCAGCTCGTCAGCCGGTTCGACCAGCGGTGGCAGTGACACGTTGTCGGCTCCTCAGGAAGACGTCGTACGGAATCTGTTGGTTTTCAACCATCCGTCCCTTCTCCATGTTCCCGCACTCTGCCAAGCACCCTCTCCGGAGTCCACATCCCGGTACCCCCGTCTCAGTCCGTATCAGTCATTGTCGGTGATGGTGGCGGTCAGGGTGGTCGGGACCTTCAGGGTGGCGCCGTCGATCTGCCGGATCACGGCGGTGAAGGTCTCGGCGGGCTCCTTCAGCTTGTCGTCGAGGATCTTGACCGACAGGTCGCCGGTGGTCTTCCCGGGCTCCACGTAGCCGTCGATGGTGGGAGCCGCGGGGCCCTCGTTCGCGTCGGTGTAGTCCTTGCCGAAGACCGCCGTACCGTTCTCGAGGACTCCGCTGAACGACACGTACTTGTCGCTCGGCGCCGACAGCTTGACCGGGAAGTTGACCAGGCCGGTCTTCTCCACGATCTTCAGGTTGCCCAGCGTCAGCGTCGGCGTGGGGTCGTCGTCGATGACCAGACCGTGCCCGAAGGACTCGTCCAGCAGCCCGTCGTGCGGCACCGACAGCACCAGGCTGAACGGGATGTCATAGCTGTCCCGCGTGTTCCCCGTGATCGGCACAGTCACCTTCTGCCGCACCTGCCCCGGCTTGAACACCAACTGCCGCGCGACCTCGCCAACCGTCTCCGCGAGCTCGCCGTTCGTCTCGATGTACACGCTGACCGGCCGGATGCTCGGGCGGGACAGGCGGACCCAGAAGTCGACTGTCCGCGTTCCCTTGTCACCCTCCTGCACAGTGACGTTGGACGCCGACAACTTCGGCAGCAGCGCCGCAGGCGCCGAGAACCCGAGTCCGGGCGACGAGAACCCCAGATCGCTCACGTACGCCGACCCGCTGGCCACTCGGTCGGTCCGCAGCTCTACCGCACGCACATCCCGCAGGTCGACGCCCTTCAATGACGAGACCGGGATGCGCACCGTCCGCAGCAGGTTCTTCGGCAGGCCGCTGCCGTCGTTGCTCCCCGGCATCCGCACCAACGCGTCGCTCACCTCAGACACCGGTACGGCGACCGCGCGTCCGTGCCCGTCGACCACGCGGACGGTCAGGTCGGTCTTCGGCGCACCAACCGGGTCCGGCGCGGCACGGAACGTCAGAGCCGCAAAACGCCGTACGTCGCGCTTGCCGGCGGGCACGTCGACTCGCACGACCCCATTGGTACCCGTCCACTTCAGTTTGGTGACCGCAGTGGTCGGCGTCATCGCTGCGAACCACGCCGTACCCCAGTGTGGTGCGCTGGCCCAGTCATCGGTCGCCATACAAGCCGGCGTACCTGCTCGTTGTGCTGTGCTGGCCACTCCGGCGTTGGCCACTCCGGCGCAGACAGTCGCTGAGACCTTCCCGCTGACCGCACCGGTCGGCAGAGCCTTGTCGAAGTGGTTCAGGTCCCGCCGCGAACCAATAGGTGCCTGCGACACCACTCGTACGACGGCCTTCCCTGCCGACGCCGCTCGCGAGTCCGAGCCGTCGAACTGCGCCAGGAATTGCGTCTCGTGTCCCAGTTGCAGGCGGAAGAAGCCCGCGACGTACGCCGTACCAACCGCCTGCTGCTCCTTCGCGGTCAGACGGCCCGCGTACTTCGCCCCGCACGGCGCTGCCTTCTCGTCACCGAACCAGTCGTCGTTCGACGGAGCGACGGACTGCCCCGGCGTCCACTCGGTGTTGAAGAAGTTGTGATTGGCACCCAGCACCGTGACGGTGGACCGCGGCGCGGCGTCACCGTCCACCGAGTAGCGGGTGTCGTCGTAGAACTTCTGGCCCTGCAGATCGGACACATCGCCGTCGCAGTACGGCAGGACGACGCTCATCGCGACACCTGGCACGGTGGCCCGGGCAAAGTCCGTCGGGGCGAGCGGGAGGACCGCGCGGATCCCGTACTGGCCACCGCGGTCCGCGTTCAGTACTGCGGCTCGGGCGACGCCCTCACCGCCACGCGAGTGGCCCATCAGGCCGACGTTCTGCAGATCGATCCGGCCGACGAAGCGAGTGCCGAACGGACCGCCACCAATAGTCGACCACTTCCGCCACAGCGCGAGGTGGTCGAGGATCAGCTCGGCCCGTGCCTGCGCGCCGGCGTCGTACGCATCGCTGTCCCAGGCGTTGATGGCGTTGGCGCTGATCGAGACCACTTGGTAGCCGTTGCTGGCCAGTGCGGCCGCCGGAGCGTCGTACCCGCGGTAGCTCGGGATGGCTTTCATGCCGGGCGGGCACGGCCAGGGCTTGGCGTCGTCGGACGGGTGCGTCGGATCGCCGTAGCAGACCTCGTGGCGGCCGTGCAGGAAGATCACCAGCGGCCGCGGTCCGAGCGCGCCGCGCGGTGAGTACACCTTGCCGCGCAGCTCCGACTTGTGGCCGAGACCCGGCAGGTCGATCGCCTCGTCACCCAGGTTGTACTCCGCGGTGTCGACCTTGTACTTGCCCAGTGCACCGGGGTCGGAGGGCAGCAGCGGACCACGCCGCGCCTTCAGCCAGTCGGCGTCCGTCGGACCGCCGGCAGTGATGCCACGGCTCTTGCCGGACTGCTTCCCCAGGTCCCCGGACCAGACCAGGCTCACGTCGCGTGCCGTCAGCACGGACGGATCGGCACTGACCAGAGTCAGCGTCTTGCGGTCCGGCGACTGCCTTGCGACGCCCAGCGGTTTGCCGTCGACCGCCAGCAGTGGAAGCGATGCACGCATCGCGGCGGGTGCGTCCAGATGCAGCGTCAGTTGATAACCGCCGGCTACCGGACGCACCTCCCATTGGTTGCCTTTAGCAACTGTAGGAGGCGCCGGTGGCGCGGCTGTTGCGGTCAGTGTCCCCACACCGAGTAGTGCGACTATTCCCAACGACAGACTTCGGGCGGCTCTGCCGATACCTCGCACAGTGATCCTCTCGTTCGTCCCAACACGGTCACGTGTAGTACTTGTCAGGCGAGAGGAAAGTTGACCGGACGGCCTGCTCAGTCGTGTCTCAGTCGAGCCTCGGATTCGACTCGATCACGAGACCAGCTGGCGGAAGGCACGAGCCACCTCCTCGGTGTGCTCCATCTGTGCGACATGACCCGACTGCGGCAGGTAAAGCAGCCGAGCGTTCGGGAACGTGCGCTGAGCCTTGGTGCGGATCCGGGCGTCGACCAGCCGGTCCTTGCCGCCGTAGATCAACTGCACCGGGCACTCCACGGTGGCAGCGTCCGCCCACAGCGACCGGCGCGGTCTGGCCAGCGACGACCGCAGGATGCTCCGAGCGCCCTGCACCGTCGCCTGCCGGCCCCAGGGGTCGGTGTCGCGCCGATGCAGTTCCTCCTCGTACGCCGCCCGCACCTCTGGGGACAGCGTCCGCGGGTCCCCGAACACCATCGACAGCGAAGCCTGGAACCGCTGGTCGAACGGCAGCCGCTGCGTCCGCTCCAGGACGGCGAGACCGAGCCGCGGAGTCGCCAGCGCGGTGAACCACAGCGCACTCGCGGACACCCGCGGATGCGGCAATGCGGGCGAGACGAGCGTCAACGACGCCACGAGATCAGGACGCTGCGCGGCCAGCGCGACCGACGTGGCCCCACCCATCGAGTTGCCGAACACGTGCACCGGCCGGTCGAACTCCTTCTCCAGGAGCTCCACGAGTAGCGCTGCCTGTTCCGAGATCCCGATCACGCCGGAGAGCGGCGTACGCCCGAAGCCGGGCAGATCGGGCGCTATGCCCCGGATGGTGTCGTTCAGCATGGCGCCGAGGGCAGTCCAGTTCAGGGACGACCCGCCGAGGCCGTGGACGAACAGCGCAGGCGGCAGGTCCGCCGCAGCGCCTGGAACGTCCCTGACCAGCAGATCCACTCCCGCGACCGGCACCCGCCGCTCCGGCCACTCCTGCAACTCCAGGGGGCCGGCGTCCCCAGTTACTGGCCCGTAACTATCCACGGTTCCCATGGTAGGACGCTCTGCGGATGGAAACATGGCGGATGGAAACATGGAGGTATGGCGGGCACGCAGCAGCAGCTGACTACCGAGGTCGACGGGCAGACGATGAAGCTCACCAACCTCGGGAAGGTGCTGTATCCACGGACCGGGTTCACCAAGGCCGAAGTCATCGACTACTACCACCAGGTCGCCACGTTGCTGCTGCCTCATCTGGCCGACCGGCCGCTGACCCGCAAGCGCTGGCCCGACGGCACCGAAGCGGCGTACTTCTTCGAGAAGAACGCTCCCCGCGGTACGCCGGCCTGGGTACGGACCGTGACGCTGCCTACTCCCGGTAGTTCGACCGGGCGCGACGTAGCGGATTTCGTGGTCGCGGACGACGTACAGACCGTGGTGTGGCTGGCCAACCTCGCGGCGCTCGAGCTGCACATCCCGCAGTGGCGGATCGGGCTGTCCGACGACGGCAAGAACCCACAGGCCGACCTGATCGTGTTCGACCTCGACCCGGGGCCCGGGGCGACCATCGTGGAGTGCTGCGACGTCGCACTCGCGCTGCGGCAGCTGCTCGGCCACTACGGTCTGGAGGGCTGGCCGAAGACGTCTGGGAACAAGGGCATGCACCTGTACGTGCCGATCGAGCCCGCGTCCTCCAAGCTGACCAGTGCGTTCGCCAAGCAGCTCGCAGAGCAGCTGGCGGAGGCTCTTCCGGAGAGCGTGACCGCCAACATGACCAAAGCGCTCCGGCCCGGCAAGGTGTTCATCGACTGGAGCCAGAACGCCAGCGCGAAGACCACGCTGGCGCCGTACTCACTCCGCGGCTCCGACGAGCCGCGCGTGTCCACACCGATCGACTGGGACGAGGTGGCGTCCGCCACGTCACCAGAAGAGCTCAGATTCCTCCCGCACGAGGTCCTGGCCCGCATCGAGGAGTACGGGGACGTCCTGGAGGGCCTGTACGACGATCCGCAGCCGTTACCGTCGGTTGCGTAGCAGGGTGTAGGTGGTAGACACGTAGTTGTCATAGCTGTCGCAGTCCGAGAGGAGAGCGAGTCGCATGACCAGTGGAGCCGATTACGAGGGCGATGGAACGCTGCCTGACGAGACGCTGAGCAACGAGCTCCTGACAGACGAGTCACTGACTGACGAGTCACTGCCCGACGAGGCCTCGGAGGCCGACGTACTGGAGCAGCGTCTGGCCTCGACCGTGGTGGACGACCGGCCCGAGGAGACGGAGCTGCCGGACGAAGCCGATCCCGCCGACGTCGAGGAACAGCGCCGCTCGGTGGGCGAGGCCGGCGAGGACGACTACCGCTGAGTTCGGACCGCTGATCGGGGTTTCGGTGGAACGCTGTTCGGCAGGGAAGCTACTGGCGAGGAGGACTGCTGGGTAGGATTCGTTGAACGTCACACCCGAAGGAGCCACCACCGTGTCGACGACACCTGAGACCGCACCCAAGCGTGGCAGCCGCCTGCCCCGGCTGGCCCGCCGCGCGCAGCTGCTCGAGGCGGCCCAGGAGGTATTCGTCGCGAACGGCTACCACGCGGCCGCGATGGACGACATCGCGGACCGGGCCGGCGTCTCCAAGCCGGTCCTCTACCAGCACTTCCCCGGGAAGCTGGAGCTGTACCTGGCGCTGCTGGACACGTCCTGTGAGGCCATCGTCGCGTCCGTCCAGGACGCCCTGAAGTCGACCGAGGACAACAAGCTCCGGGTCGCTGCGACGATGCACGCCTTCTACGACTACGTGGCGAACGCGCAGGGCGCGTTCCGCCTGGTCTTCGAGTCGGACCTGACCAACGAGCCGGCCGTCCGCGAGCGGGTGGACCGGGTCACGCACGCGTGCGCCGAGGCCGTCTCCGAGGTGATCAGCGCCGACGCCGGCCTCAGCCGCGAGCAGTCGATGGTGCTGGCGGTCAGCTTGGTCGGCATGGCCCAGGTCAGTGCCCGCTACTGGCTCGGCGCCGGTGACCCGTCGATCCCCCAGGAGCACGCCGCCGACCTGGTCGCGTCCCTGGCCTGGCGGGGCATCCGCGGCTTCCCGCGCACCGACGGCTGAGGCCCGCGGCACCGCCCTGAGGTTCTGCTCTGGGCGGACGGGTGAGAGCCGGGGGACGTGAGCGGATAGGCTCGAAGGGTCACCGGCGAGAGCCGCCGGTCGGAGCGTGCCCGGAGGGTTTCGTGGAGGTCAAGATCGGCGTACAGCACGCCAATCGCGAGTTGGTTCTGGAATCCGAGCAGAGCCCGGAAGAGGTCCAGCAGTTGGTGGCGGACGCGCTCAGCGGTAAGACCGGCCTGCTGGAGCTGGCCGACGAGAAGGGCCGCAAGGTGCTGGTCCCGGCCGACCGGCTGGCGTACGTCGAGATCGGCGAGGTGTCCACCCGCAAGGTCGGGTTCGGCGCGATCTGATCGCGGTCCGGACACAGTCGAGCGTGTCCCGGTTCGCTGGGGCCGCTCGGAGGGCACGATGGCGGTAGACCTGCGTCACGATTGGTCTGGTTTGTCACGGGGCACCTGACCGGACGCAGGTCCTCCCCCTCACAAGGAGGCATCGTGGGTTACTGGATCTGGATGATCATCGTCAGTCTCATCGCGGGCATCATCTTCGGGCCGCTGGCCCGGCTGGTGCTCCCCGGCAAGCAGAACATCAGCCTCGGCTGGACCATCCTCGGCGGCGGTATCGGGGCGTTCATCGGTGGCCTGATCGCCAAACTGCTCGGCGTCAAGGACACGCCCGGCCCGGACTGGATCCAGTACCTGATCCAGATCATCTGCGCCGCGATCGTGGTCGCGATCATTTCGTCCCGCAACAGCAAGACCAAAGCCGCCTGAGACGCAGTCACCGCTCAACGGCCGCCGCCCGTCAGGGCAGGCGGCCGTTGCGCTTTCTCAGGCCTGCAGGCCGAGGGCGGTCATCCGGGCCGTGTGAGCCTCGGTCAAGCGAGTGAACATCCGGCCGATCGCGGCCAGGTCGAGACCGGGGCGGTCGACACTGCCGGCCAGCAGGGCGGTCAAGGAGTCGCGGTCGGCGGCGATCCGCTGCGCCTGACTGAGCGCCTCGCCGACCAGGCGGCGGCCCCACAGAGCCAATCGGCCGCCGAGCTTCGGGTCCTCGTCGATGGCCGCCCGGACCCGGTCGACGACGAACTCGGCCTGGCCGGAGTCCGCGAACACCTCGAGCACGAGCGCCCGGGTCTCGGCGTCGACGAACGAGGCGATCTCCCGGTAGAAGTCGTTGGCGAGACCGTCCCCGACGTACGCCTTGACCAGACCCTCCAGCCAGTCAGACGGGGCGGTGTGGTCGTGGAAGGCGTCCAGCGGCGTGACGAACGGGCGCATCGCGTCCATCGGGTCCACCCCGAGCTGGACGAGCCGGTCCCGGAGGCGCTGGAAGTGCCCGAACTCGGTGGTCGCCAGCGCCGCCAGCTCCGCCTTGTCGTCCAGCGTCGGCGCCAGTTTGGCGTCTTCCGCCATCCGCTCGAAGGCGGTCAGCTCGCCGTACGCGAGCACACCCAGCAGATCCACCGCCGCGGCCCGGTAGGCGGGATCATCAAAGGCCGTCTGCTCCATGCCCGGCACCCTATCTGCCCCCGAGCGCGCGTGGCGCGTGCCACACTTCGTCCCGTCGCCGATCCGCGGCACCGGCGCCACGAGTGGCGCACGCCACACGAAGCGGCGTTGACAGCTGCTGCGGTTACACTGGTGAGCGATTCGCCGGTGACGCGCCCAGACGGGCAAGCTGGTGCGGAGTGCTTGCACAGTGTCCCCGCGCCTCACGAACGGGGTCTCGAGACCCCAGGCGCCCGGCCACTGAGCATCTATCCGTACAAGCATGTGAGAGGCGATCAGCCTGACCACCTTCCGAGAGCTCGGGGTGCTTCCCGAGATCTGCGACGCGCTCGACCGCGTCGGTATCGTCGAACCCTTCCCGATCCAGGAGATGACGCTCCCGGTGGCCCTGATGGGCACCGATCTGATCGGCCAGGCCCGCACCGGTACCGGCAAGACCCTCGGCTTCGGTATTCCGCTGCTGCAGCGCACCATCTCCCCCGGCGAGCCCGACTACGACGAACTGGCCGCCCCCGGCAAGCCGCAGGCGCTGGTCGTCACCCCGACCCGTGAGCTGACCATTCAGGTCGCGAAGGATCTGACGACAGCCTCCACGGTGCGCACCGTGCGGGTTCTGACCATCTACGGCGGTGTCGCCTACGAGCCGCAGCTGGACGCCCTGAAGAGCGGCGTCGACGTCGTCGTCGGTACGCCGGGACGCCTGCTGGACCTGGCGAACCGCGGCGTACTCGACCTCGGGCACATCAAGGTGCTCGTCCTGGACGAGGCCGACGAGATGCTCGACCTGGGCTTCCTGCCCGACGTCGAGCGGATCCTCCGCAAGACGCCCGAGCTGCGCCAGACGATGTTGTTCTCGGCAACGATGCCGTCGGCCGTGATCGGCCTGGCGCGCACCCACATGCGGCACCCGCTGAACATCCGCGCGGAGTCGCACGAGGACACTCAGATGGTGCCGACCACGGCACAGTTCGTCTACCGCGCGCACGACCTGGACAAGCCCGAGGTGGTGGCCAGGATCCTGCAGGCCGACGACCGCGGCCGGGTGATGATCTTCTGCCGGACCAAGCGCGAGGCGTCCCGGCTGACCGACGACCTGATCGACCGCGGCTTCAAGGCCGCCGCGATCCACGGTGACCTGAACCAGCAGGCCCGGGAGCGGGCGCTGACCCGGTTCCGCGGCGACAAGATCGACGTACTGGTTTGTACCGATGTCGCCGCGCGGGGTATCGACGTCGGGGGCGTCACGCACGTCATCAACAACACCTGCCCCGAGGACGAGAAGACCTACATCCACCGGATCGGCCGGACCGGGCGCGCGGGAGCGAGCGGCATCGCCGTCACCTTCGTCGACTGGCCGGACCTCACCCGGTGGAAGGTGATCAACAAGGCGCTCGACCTGCCGTACGACGAGCCGCAGGAGATCTACTCCACCTCGCCGGAGCTGTACCACGACCTCGGCATCCCGACCGACGCGAAGGGGCGGATCCGTCCGCCGCGCGCGCCGAAGGAGGTCGCCGAGGCGCGCGACGAGCGTGGTGCTGGTCGTCGTGGTGGACGGCCCGAGCGCGAGAACGACCGGCCGGGACGGAAGCGGAACCGCAGCCGCAAACGGACCCGCGCCGGCCAGCCGGTCGAGGAACTCGCCGACGTCACGACGAAGACCGAGGTCCCAGCCGTCACGGACGGCCCGGGAGCCGAGGAAGCGCCGGCCCGCAAGCCGCGCAAACGCACCCGCAACCGCAGGCCCGCGGACCGCACGCCGGCTGACACGACGGTCGCGACCGAGACCGCCGCCACCGAGACCGTCGCGAGCGGGACTGCCGCACCCGAGGTCGTCGAGGCCCGCAGTGTCGAGGCCGAGAGCGTCGAGGCCCACAGCGTCGAGGCGCCGGCCGAGAAGCCGGCCAAGCGAACCCGGACCCGCAAGTCCGCGGCGAGCACGACGACGGAACCGGCCGCGACGGTCGAGTCCTCGGCGAGCACGACGGCTGCACCCGAGGCAGGTGCCGCCGAGTCGGCCGAGAAGCCGGCCAAGCGCACGCGGACGCGGAAGTCCGCGGCGAGCACGACGGCAGACGCCGCCGCGACGGTCGAGTCCTCGGCGAGCACGACGGCTGCACCCGAGGCAGGTGCCGCCGAGTCGGCCGAGAAGCCGGTCAAGCGCACGCGGACGCGGAAGGCTGCGGCGAGCACCACGGCTGAAGCCGGCGCGACGGCTGCCGAGGCTGCAGCAGACGCTGCCGAGCCGGCGGAGAAGCCTGCTCAGCGGACTCGGGCGCGGAAGACGGCGGCGGCTGAGGCTGCGGCGGCTGAGGCGGCGGCGCCTGCGGCTGAGGCGGCTGGTGACGCGGAGAAGCCGGTGAAGCGGGCGGCCAAGAAGGCGGCTGCGGCGAAGAAGACGGCGAAGAAGACGGCTAAGGCGGCGCCGAAGGCAGCAGTTGAGACTGCGCCTGAGACTGCACCTGAGGCAGCACCCGAGGCAGCGCCGAAGAAGGCGACCAAGAAGGCGACCAAGCAGGCTGCGAAGAAGACCGTGAAGAAGGCCGCGAAGAAGGCGCCGACGGCGCCGATCTTCAGTGCGCCGGAGTGACCGTTTCCCAATGGTGATCTGAGGCTGCAACACCCAGCCCCGCGTGGGCCGTCCTAGGGCGGAAACCACGAGAGAGGGGCTGGGTGATGGGGCGGATCAGAGCCATGACGGCCGTACTGGCTGCGGTGGGAGTCGTGTTACTCACCGGATGCGGAGCCGGTGGCGGCGAGAGCGCGAGCAGCGCACCGGCAGCCAAGCAGGACTCCGGTGAAGCGAGCGGCAAGGCGCAACCCGAGGCCGGGCAACCGCAAGCCGGCCGGCCACAGGCCGCCAAGACCCAGGCCTCGGGCACGTCCGGCAATCAGAACGATCCGGAGATCACCCGCGCGATCATCAAGACCGGTTCGCTGACGGTCGAGGGCGACGACGTCTCCGCGATGCGGCAGAAGGCCGTCACCGCGATCGCCGGTCTCGACGGTCAGGTGGCGTCGGAGGACACCGGCAGCGACCCGGACGGCAAGGTGACCCGGGCGAACCTCGTCCTGAAGGTCCCGACCAAGTCGTTCGAGACCGCGATCCAGCGCCTCTCCGACCTCGGCAAACGCCTGCAGATCCACCAGGAGTCGACCGACGTCACCGAGCAGGTCGTCGATGTCGCGAGCCGGATCGAGTCCCAGCGCGCCAGCCTGGACCGGATGCGTGCCCTGATGGCGAAGGCGAACACGATCGGCGAGATCGTCTCGGTCGAGAGCGAGCTGACCCGACGTGAGTCCGACCTCGAAGCCCTGCTGGCGAAGCAGAAGAACCTCGCCCTGCAGACCGATCTGGCCACGCTCACGCTGACCCTGACCGAGAAGGGCAAGCCGGTGATGGTCGAGAAGGCGCCGGACAAGGGTTTCCTGGCCGGCCTGAAGGGCGGTTGGCACGCCTTCTCCGCCACGTTCTCCGCGCTGGCGACGGCGGTCGGGGCGATGATCCCGTTCCTCGCGCTGATCGCGATCATCGCCGTACCGCTGTGGCGGTTCCGGCATCGGTTGCGGCGGCCGACCACGCCGGAGACCCCGACCAGCAGCCAGTAGCGGGTCAGCCGAGCAGCGCGCCGGCCAGCGCCCGGTAGGCCTCCGCACCGGGCGAGGCCGGCGCGGTGCTCAGGATCGTCTCGCCGATCGCCGGCGCCTCCGCGAACCGGATCGACTTCGGGATCGGCGGCTGCAGGACTTCCAGCGAGTACGTGTCCGCGATCGTCTCCAGGACGGCGCGGGCATGGGTGGTACGCCCGTCGTACAGGGTCGGGAGGACGCCGAGCACCTGCAGACCCGGGTTGGTCAGCCGCTGCACGTCGTAGACCGTGTCAAGTAGTTGCCCTACGCCACGATGTGCCAAGGTCTCGCACTGCAAGGGAATCAGTACGTCGGACGCCGCCGACAACCCGTTCACGGTGAGCAGGCCGAGCGTCGGCGGACAGTCCACGAGAATCCAGTCGTAGGACGACCGCAGCGGCCGCAACACGTTACGCAGTACCTGCTCCGGACCACTCTCGGCGGCGAGCCGTACCTCGGCGGTCGCCAGCGCGATCGTCGACGGCAGCAGATCGGGCGCGTCCTCGAACTCGATCAGCACATCGCGCGTGCGGACACCGCCGAGCAACACCTGGTGGATCGACTTGTCCAGGTCCTCGGGATCGATGCCGACCGAGAACGTCAGACAGGCCTGCGGGTCCAGGTCGACGAGCAGGACCCGTTGGCCGAGCTCGACCAGGGCTGCGCCGAGGGTGGCGACGGTGGTCGTCTTGGCCACGCCGCCTTTCTGGTTGGCGACGGCGAGAGTGCGAGGCACCCGGCCATTGTGCCGCACCGCGGAACGTCGTTGCGCCGAGGCGGCGGTACCCCGCGACCGGTTACCCTTTCTACTTGTGAGTACGCCGCGTACGTTGACGCTGCCCGACGGGGTGCACCCCCAGATCCTCGAGACCGACCGTGGCGCGTTCGCCACGCTCACCGCCGTACCCGACATCGGTACGCCGCTCGGTACGGTCCTGCTCGTCCCGGGGTGGACGGGGAGCAAGGAGGACTTCGCTCCGCTCGTGGACCACCTGTGCCGCTACGGGTGGCGGACCGTGGCAGTCGACCAGCGCGGTCAGTTCGAGACCGCCGGGCCGGCCGACAAGTCGGCGTACTCGCTCGCTGAGCTCGGTGCCGATGTGGTGGCGATGAGCACGGCGCTGGGCGGCTACAGCCAGCTGGTCGGGCATTCGTTCGGCGGGCTGGTCGCGCGCGAGGCTGTGCTGACCGACCCGTCGGTGTTCTCGACGATCAGCCTGCTCTGCTCGGGGCCGGCCGCGTTCACCGACGAGGCGACGCTGCAGAGCCTGCAGATGCTCGCGTACGGGCTGGAGAACCTGCCGATCGAGCAGGTGTACGACATGAAACTCGGCCACGACAGCCAGGCTTCCGGGTACGTCGCTCCGCCGGCCGACATCGCCGCGTTTCTGCGCAAACGTTTCACCAGCAACGCGCCGACCAGCCTGGCCGAGATCACCCGCCGGCTGACGGACGCGGAGGACAAGACCGAGCAGCTCGCCAAGACCGGCGTCCGCGTTCAGGTGCTGCACGGCGCCAAGGACGACGGCTGGCCGATCCCGGTGCAGCAGGCAATGGCCGCCGGGCTCGGGGTGGAGGCCGAGGTCATCCCGGACGCCGGCCACTCACCCGCCATCGACGAGCCCGCGAAGACCGCCCGCATGCTCGTCGACTTCTTCCACGACTACCCGAGTCTCACGACCAGCTGAGCGTTACTTCGCCGGCGTGACGACGGGAACGACCTGCAAGTCGTCAAGGCCGATCGGCGTGAGCGCCGTCTTCACCTGCTGTGTGTAGGCGATCATCGAGACCTTGGCGCGACCACCGTCCGGATCCGAGCCGCCGGTGCCCTGGATGCCGAGGCTCTTGTCCTGCATCAGCGGCGTCACGGCGCCGACGATCCGCTCGTTGTCGGAGCGGCTCAGCAGGACGGGTGCGACGCAGAGGTTCCCGCTGTACACCTTCTCCAAGGCCTGGCGGAGCGTGGTCAGGTCACCGTGCGCGACGCCGACCATGACAACGACCGGTGCGTTGCGGGACCGGCCGTTCGGGTAGTGGATGACCGGACCGAAGATCTGGTCCGCGTGTGCGGCCAGGAATGCGTTCACCGCGGGCGAGCTGACGTTGCTGGGCTTCGAGACCCAGCCGCCGGCCGGCGCGGCGCACGGGAGCGGCGGGAAGGTCCACGCCGCGGGGGTGGCCGGCGCGGCCTGCTGCTGGACGTCGATCGAGCGGTCGCCCCAGATCCCGACGAGCTTCGCCCGGCCGGAGCGTACGCCGTGCGTCGTCCGCTGCTCGGTGAGACGGTCGAGATCCACGCCCTTGAGCGTGACGGCGAACTCCGGCGCACACGAAGGCGCCGGCTCCTTCCCCGGCGGGTACCCGATGTCCGGACCGCCCTCGAACGGGCAGAAGACCGGCGCCTTTCCCGGCGCGGCGATCACCAGACCACTCGCCTGGACTTTGTCGCCCGGCTTCACCAGGAGCTGGTCGTTGCTCTGAGCAACCGCTTGCGGGGAGCTCTGCACGCCCTGCCCGCGGAAGCCTTCCGTCCCGCCCGCGGCCGGGGTGCTCGCGGGCTGGGTCGCGCTGTGTCCCGGCAGCACCGCGACGACGCCGGCCGCGATCACCGCCACGCTGGCCGCGGCCAGCGCCGGCACCCAGCGGCGGCGCTTGCGTCCACCGCTCAGCATGTACTCGAGATCGGGCTCGGGCGGCGGCGCCTGGTCCGCGCGCCAGCGATGACCCGCGCGGGTCAGCAGGTCGTCGACTTCGTCAACCGGGTTCATGCGGTGTCCTCCGGCCCGCCGTACGGGCTCATTCGGTGACCTCCAGCAGCGTGCGCAGGCGGGCGCGGGCGTCGGAGAGAGTGGATTTGACGGTGCCTTCGGAGCAGCCCATGACGGCCGCGGTCTCGGCGATCGACAGGTCGGCGAAGTAGTAGCAGTCCACCGCCAGGCGCTGCCGGGCCGCGAGCGACTGGATCGCCTGGTCGACGTCCATCCGCGCGTCGAGATCCGGGCGGGACACCGGTCCGGCGTCCTCGGACAGCTCGAGGTGCGGCCCGCGCGTACGGCGTACCGCCTTGCGGGCCTGGTCGGCGGTGATCGCGAGCAGCCAGGCCGACGGGGTACCGCGCTCGGCGTCGTACTGCGACCGCTTGGCCCACGCCCGCGCGAGCGCCTCCTGCACGATGTCGTCCCGGTCGGCACCGACCGCGAGCCGCCCCGCCAGCCGGGCCATCGCCGTGAGGTGAGGCCGCACCCAGGCCACGAACCCAGGCCCGTCCGTCGGAGGCCCGACCGCCACCACCGGCTCACCCGTCATCGTCGGCATACCGTCTCTACCCCCGATCCACCCCGTCCGGTTGGGTCCCTACCCGCATTTCAACGACCACCCCACCCCAAGGTCACCCCACCCACCCATTCCGTAACGCAAGTTATCCACAGATCCCCCGAACCACCCCACAGCCCAACGCCAATTCCCTACGGTCGAAAGAAACCGACCACAGGGGGATCAGATGCCATGCGCACCCAACGGCCCGCCCGACCCCACCGCCCTCCACCAAGCCTTCAACACCATCCACCCACTCGACTGGGACATCGGCTCACTCTCCGCATCCGGCCTGACCGACCGCCACGGTGCGCAAGCCGCCGCGAGGAGCCTCGAACTGCTCCAAGACGCAGTTGCTGTGGAGCCGCAGGTCACGGTCGACTTCCTCGCCGCGATTCCCACTGGCTGTTCGCCGTACCAACTGGATCGCCGGGTCAAGTCGCCGGACTCGCTCGCGCGGAAGCTGCGGAGCTGGATGGGTTCGGACAACCGCCGCCCGGTCGACGATCTGCTGCGCTACACCGTCCTGACCGAATCGCCCGACGAACTGGTCGCGGCAGCACATAGCACCGCGGAAGCGCTGACCGGCCATCGTTGGCAGGTCGTCTACGCGATGCACTCATACACCGATGGATCGCGGTACAAAGGCATCCATGCCCATCTCCGCACGCCGCACATCGGCCGAGTCGAGGTTCAGTGGCACTCGGTCGACTCGGCTCGGGTCAAGGAGCTGACGACCCGCTCGTACGAGATCGAGCGCGACGCCACCGTCCCGGACGACGAACGGGCCGCGGCTCGCGAGAGCTGCGTCGAGGCGTCGGCACAACTGCGGGCACCGGGTGGGATCGATGGCTTCGCGGAGTTGTGCGGACGACGTGTGGTCGTGAAGAACTACAGTGACTCCCAACAGCGCCCGTCCGGACAGCGGCCTGACGCGGCTGGGCAAGGCCGAAGGCTGACGACGGCCCGTGACCGGGGCAAGGGAGTCGCACGATGAAGCTTTATCTCGTGAAAGAGGACGAGCGCTTGGTGTGGGTGGCGGCGTTGGCGCACGAGCACATGTACTCGTACGTCGCCAACACCGGGAAGTTCCACGACAACAATGCCCTGCGCAACGACTACTACATGGAGCGCTGGTTCACCTATGAGCCGATCGGGCCGGCTGAGGCACGGCGACTGATCGCTCAAGGCGTCGGCACCCTCGACGAGGAAAGTCACTCCGACGCCCTCGTCGGGTGGCGTGCCGACCCCAACCCCCTGGACCCGGCCGACGTTCTGTCGATGGCTGCCGGGTTCGTCGAGTGAGGTTACGTGGTGGCGGGGGTGTAGAGCTGGGTGATGACGGATTCGATGGTGGGTTCGGTGATGGAGACGTCGGCGAGGGGGTAGTTGGCGGCTAGTTCGGCGAGTAGTGGGGCTGCGCTGGTGGTGGCGGGGAAGGTGAGGTGCTGGCGGGGGCCGTCGACCTTGGTGACGGTGGTGCCGGGGATTTCGATGGGTGGGAGGGACGTGGCCAGGTCGACGATCAGGGTGCGGGGTGCGGACTGGCTGGCTTTCAGCTGGGGCAGGGTGCCGTCGAAGATCTGGCGGCCGTGGTCGATGATCATCACCCGCGTGCAGAGCGCCTCGATGTCGTCGAGGTCGTGGGTGGTGAGGATGACCGTGGTACGGCGTTCCGCGTTGACCTCGGCGAGGAACTCGCGCAGCCGTGCCTTGCTGATCACGTCGAGCCCGATCGTCGGCTCGTCGAGGTAGACGATCTCGGGGTCGTGCAGCAACGCGGCCGCGATGTCGCCACGCATGCGTTGACCGAGCGACAGCTGCCGGACCGGAACGTCCAGCAGGTCGCCGAGGTCGAGGAGTTCGACGAACGTCGCCAGGTTCTCCCGGTGCCTCGCGAGCGGAACGTCGTACATCTTCTGCAGGACGGCGAACGAGTCCTTCAACGGCAGGTCCCACCACAGGGTCGTGCGCTGGCCGAAGACGACACCGATCCGTTTCGCCAGCTTCAACCGGTGCCGGGACGGATCGACGCCCGCCACCCGGATCGACCCGCCCGACGGCACCAGGATGCCCGTCAGCATCTTGATCGTGGTGGACTTCCCGGCACCGTTCGGCCCGATGTAGCCCACCACCTCCCCCGGTTCGACGGTGAACGACAGCCCGTCGACCGCGCGCACCTCCCGCCGAGTACGGCGTAATCCGCTCCGCGACGTCACCGTGAACGCGCGGGACACATCCGACAACTCGATGACTGGCATGACCTCAGCTCCCTGTACTGCGGTAACGACGAAGGCCGGCGCGCCACGCCAGCGACGCCAGCGCGACCATCGCGACGGCGACCAGCGGTGACAGCAGCCCGATCCAGGACGGCAGGCCCAGCGGGGCCGGTTTCCCCAGCACGAACAGCACCGGGTAGTAGTTGACGAAGGCAAGCGGTACGACGAAGGTCACGGCCCGCACGATCTCCTTGCCGAAGATCGTCAGCGGGAACTGCGTCAGCGCCTGCCCGCCGTACGTGACCGAATTGGCCAGCTCGGCGGAGTCGACCGAGACGAACTGGAACGCGGCCCCGAGCACGAACAGTGCCGCGAAGATCACCGAGCCGGCGATCAGCGAGACGCCCAGCATGGTGCCTCGGGCAACGGTCCAGTCGACGTCGAGACGGGTCAGCGCGAGCACCAGCACGGTCGCGGCCTGCAACGGCCGGCCGAGCCGGCGCAGCGCGAACCCGTCGGCCGCGGTCTGCAGGAAGGCGGGCACCGGCCGGATCAGGTACCCGTCGAACGAGCCGGTCCGGATCCGCTCGCCGACCCGCTCGATCGATCCGGTGAACAGATCGGCCACCCCGAGCGCCATCGAGGCCGTCGCGTAGAGCAACGCCATCTCCGGCAGCGAGAACCCGCCGAACGACGTGATGTGACTGAACATGAACAGCACCGCGATGAAGTCCGTCACCGTGACCAGCATCGAGCTCACCAGCATCAGCACGAACGACGCCGGGTACGCGAGCGCGGACCGGATCCACAACACGATCAGCATCCAGTACTGCGCGGGCGCGCGGAGGACACGGTCAGCCACCCTGGATCACTACCTTCCGGGTCGCCAGCGTGGTGGCGAACTGGCCGATCAGCAGCAGCACCAGGAGCCAGCCCACCTGGAACGCCAGCGCCGCCCCGGTGCCACCCGGGTTCCGGCCGAGCCAGATGTCGATCGGCACCTGCATGGTCGCGGCCCAGGGCGTCGCGCGCGCGACCGTACCGATCCAGCCGGGGAACGCGACCAGCGGCAGGATCGTCCCGGCGAAGAACAGCGACAGCACCAGCGCGAGGTGCTCCATGCCGCGCGAATCGGTGATCCAGAAGCCGGACAGCGCGACCAGGTACCGGATCGAGAAGCTGACCAGGATCCCGAGCACCAGCCCGAGCGCGATCACCGGCCACAGGCTCACGCCGGCCGGGAACCTGAGGTCGAACACCAGCGCCCCGACCAGCAACGGGGCACCGCCGCGGACCAGTAGCTGGAACATGGCGCGCCCGAGATCGACGGACATCCACCACAGCAACAGCTGCGTCGGCCGGTACAGGTCGACCGCGATCTCGCCGCTGCGGACCCGCTCCCCCAGCTCGTTCGTGGTGGTCGCGCCGAAGATCCCGACCGGCATCAGCAACCCCTGCTGCAACCACACGAACGTCAGCGCGTCAGGTACGTCGTACCCGCCGAGCCCGGGCCGTTCGCGCCACAGGGTCAGATAGACGCCGCACAGGATGAACCCGAAGATCGTGTTGGTGAAGATGCCGGACACGCTGGCGATCCGGTACGTCGAGAACCGCCGGAAGGACCGGACGGCGATCGCCCAGTAGACACCCACTACTACCTCCTCTCGCACTCCTAGCGGTGTCCGAGAAGCACAGCGGCACGCGGAACTGCCCCGAATCCATCAGGACCCGGGGGTTCGGACACCACTGTGACGGCGTGGTTCGACCACGCCGATTGTCAAGGGCAGAAGAGGGACAGTACGCCGGACCTCGCCGGACCGTCAACACGAATAACCGGGCCGTCGCCCGAATAACCGATCCGGGCGCGGGACCCCTCAGACCCGCGCCCGGACCGGTGCCTAAACGGTGTCGGTCCGGAGTAGATGCGCGAGGTGCGTCGCGAACGCCGCCGGGTGGCTGGAGTATCCGCCGTGCCCGCCGGGGAACATCACCACGGGCCAGCCGAGGTGGTCCGCGACGACCTCGATCGGGCGCCCGGGCAGATGTAGATACGACTCCAGGCCGGCCGCCGGCACCACGCGGTCGGCGACCTGCCGCAGGGCGTCGAGATCCGGCACGTAGCGGGTGAACGGGAGCAGTTTGTGCTCGTAGAAGTTCGCCGCGTTGGCCTGCATCCGTTCGGCGAGCTCGCGGTACTCCGGCAATAGGTCCTCGAGCGGCGGCATCGCGTCGTCGTCCATCCCGGTGCCCATCGTGAACACCACGTCGGCCGCGGTCAGCCCGTCGTCGCGGTAGGTCTGGTACACGTCGTCGAAGAACGCCCGCGCGTCGGCCGCGTCCGGCAGCACCTCGGTGCACGGCGGCTCGTGCGCGACCAGCATCCGGACCCGGTCGGGGTGCCGGGTGATCAGCTCGAGGCCGGTGATCGCACCGGAACCGGTGCCGAACACGTACGCCGGTTCCGCGCCGCCGACCGCGTCGATCAGCGCGAGCGCATCGGCGGCCGACTGCTCGACACTCTCATCGGTCGCGTCACCGTCGTACCTGCTGCGGGAGTTGCCTCGCGGGTCGTAGGTCACGACCGTGTACTCCGCCGCGAGCTGCCCGACGATCCCGGAGAACACCGCGGCATCGGTCCCGCCCCCGGCGATCAGCAGCAGCACCGGCCCCGACCCGGCCACCTCGTAGTGCAGCGCCACCCCCGGCACCACCAGCTTGTTCACAGTCTTCGCACCCATCAGGCGAACCCCTTTCGTTCACCTTCACACTCCCCCGACCCGCTGGCACCGGACGCACACGGCACTGGCACGGCGTCCACTCGACGCCCACGATGACGTCAGCGAGGCTCAGCTCACGTCGGCGGCCGGGACCTGGGCGGGTTCGTCGAGACCGGCCCAGGGGTCGCGGGGTGGGGACTCGCGGCGGCCTTGGGGGCAGATCTTGGCGAAGTCGCACCAGCCGCACAGCGGCGACGGTTCCGGGGGGAACGCCTCGTCGGCCTCCGCCGGGGTCAGGCCTTCGGCCCAGCGGGCCTCGGCGGCCGCGGCGTCGTCGGCCATCGACTCGGCGCGCTTCTGGTGCCGCGCGAGCGAGGCGTCGTCGTGGTCGGCGGCCGCGACGGTGTTCGTCGGGAGGTGATGGAGCTCGACCCGGGTGCACGGCTT
The DNA here is from genome assembly GCF_042873375.1 of Kribbella sp. NPDC004875. Lineage (NCBI taxonomy): Bacteria > Bacillati > Actinomycetota > Actinomycetes > Propionibacteriales > Kribbellaceae > Kribbella > Kribbella sp. NPDC004875. The sequence continues at coordinate 466,263 of NZ_JBIALI010000005.1, read as the reverse complement.
GTGCAGCACCCGCCGCGCGCCGAGCACGTACAGTGCCATCGCCAGCGACGACCTCGCGTCCGTCGAGGTCAACGGCCGGCGCCCGGTCTTGTAGTCGACGATCGCCAGCTCGGTCCCGCCGCTGCCGTCGCGGGCCGGCCGTTCGTCGATCCGGTCGATCCGCCCACGCAGTGACGCGCGCTCGGTGGTGAACCCGACCGTGCGCTCCACGCCGCGCGGTTCGTAGTACGGATCGGAGTCGCGCAGGTAGCCGAGCACCATCTCGGTCGAGCGGTCCCGCCAGTCGAGCGACTGCTGGTCGTCGCGGAACCCCTCGCTGCGCCAGCTCGACCGCATCTTGGCGACCACCTCGTCCGGGGTACGCCGGGAGGCGGGCCAGCGGCCGAAGAAGTCGGCGAGCACCTCGTGCACCACCGCACCGACCGTGTTGTGCGCCCACGGCGGACCCTTCGGCGGCCGCGGTGACTCGAGATAGGTGTAGCGGTATTTGCGTTTGCAGTCCGCGAACGTCAGCAACTTCGTCGGCGTCGCGACGAACAACCGCGTCGGCATCCCGGGGAGCATGTCGCCGGTGTCGGTCATGGCGATCAGCCCGCCTTGATGAAGTCGGCGACCGCGTCCGCGACCAGCTGGACCGCGATCGCGCTCAGCAGCAGACCCGCGATCCGGGTGACGAGCAGGACGCCGTTCTCCCCCAGCAGCCGCATGATCAGCCCGGAGAACCGCAGCGTCAGCCACATCACCAGGTGGATCAGGATGATCCCGACCGAGATCGCGACCACGTCCGGGAGCGATCCGTTCGCGCGCTGCACGAACACCATCGTCGCGACGATCGCACCGGGCCCGGCGAGCAGCGGCGTACCGAGCGGGACGAAGGCGATGTTCACGTTCTTGGTCTGGACCGGGTCCTCGGCGGTGTCGGTCAGCAACTGCAGGGCGATCAGCAGGAGCAGCAGGCCGCCGGCGCACTGCAGCGCGGGCAGCGTGATGCCGAGGTGGTGCAGGATCTGCTGGCCGAAGGCCGCGAACACCACGATCACGCCGAACGCGACCAGCACCGCCTGCCACGCGGCCTTCTTCCGCACCGCGCGGGACTGCCCGGCGGTCAGCGAGATGAAGACCGGCACGGTCCCCGGCGGGTCCATGATCACGAAGAGCGTGACGACCACCTCGCTGAGCAGCCCGAAGTTGATGACACTGTTCACGGAAGAAAGGCCTCGGGAACCTGTGCGTCGGAGGCGGCGGCGTTGGTCTTGGCCACCTCGAGCAGTCGCTCGAACTGGTCCGGCTCGGTGCTGTTCACCCCGAGGTCGTGGTCGATCTTGCCGGCGCCGTGGTGGTCGCTGGAGCCGGTGTAGATGATGCCGAGGTTGTTCGCGATCGCGCGCAGCGCTTCCCGGGACTCCGGCGAGTGGTCCTGGTGGTCGACCTCGATCCCGGCCAGGCCGTGGTCCTGGACCAGGCGGGCGATGGTGTCCTCGGTCATCACCTTGTAGCTCGAACGGCCCCACGGGTGCGCGATCACCGGGACGCCACCGGCCTCGCGGACGAGGTCGATCGCGCGCCCCGGCTCGATGGCGTAGTGCGGGACGTGGCCGGCGCGGCCGTCGGCCAGGTACTTGTCGAAGGCCTCGCTGCGGTTGGCGACCGTGCCGTTCGCGACCAGGGCGTCCGCGACGTGCGGCCGGCCGACCGACGGCGTACCGGTCGCCTGGGCGAGCACCTCGTCGACGGTCAGCGGTACGCCGAGGCCGTTCAGGCGCTCGACGATCGTCGGGATCCGGTCGGTGCGGCCGTCACGGACCACCTGCAGGTCGGCGGCCAGCGGCGCGTACGCCGGGTCGGGCAGGTAGCCGAGCAGGTGGACGCTGATCCCGTTCAGCTTGCAGGAGATCTCCAGGCCGGGCACGAACCCGATCCCGAGCTCCTCGGCCGCGCGCCGGGCGTCCACCCAGCCGTCGGCGGTGTCGTGGTCGGTGAGCGCGATCACGTCGAGCCCCGCCTGCTGCGCGTGCGTCATCAGGACGTCCACCGGATCGGTGCCGTCCGAACGGTTCGAATGGGTGTGCAGGTCGATGCGCACGAGCGGTCCGAGTCCCTTCGCCTGGTCAGCTTGCACCGCTGATGCTATCCGCGTTCACCGACGAGCCCTGGCAGTTGTGCACAAGTCACCTATCCTTCGGGGGCATGGAGCGCGTCGACTGTGTGGGAGCCCTCGTGTACGACGAGGAGCGCCGGCTGCTCGTGGTACGGAGAGCCCACGAGCCGGGCCGCGGGCTGTGGTCGATCCCGGGCGGGCGGGTCGAGCCCGGTGAGGACGATCCCACCGCGGTCGCCCGCGAGGTGGCGGAGGAGACCGGATTGACGGTCGCGGTCGGGGAACTGGTCGGCGAGGTCGAGCGACCGGGGCCGCGCGGGCAGCTGTACGTGATCCGTGACTACGAGGCGACGGCCGTGGGCGGCACTCTCACGGCCGGTGACGACGCGTCCGACGCCCGGTTCGTGACGCGGTCGGAGTTCCTGGCGCTGTCGACGACGACGCTGCTCGTTTCCACACTGGACCAGTGGAACGCGCTCCCCGGCTAACACCTACTCAGCGGCACCTCACCTGTCGCAAACGCTGTCGGAGTGACACGCATCAACGCGCGGAAGTCGGCGATCAAGTGCGACTGGTCAGCGTACCCGACGTACGCCGCAGTGTCGGACCAGGAACGGCCGGACTGCTTGATCACGCTGCGTACGCGGCTGATCCGGGCGAAGTGCTTGGGCGACACGCCGACCGCCTGCCGGAAGACGCGGCGCAGGTACCGCTCGCTGACTCCTAACCGGGCAGCGGTCTCGTCCACTCTGCGCGTGCTGCGGCTCAGCTCGGCGACCGCAGGGCGAGCGCGCGGTGGGGGAGAGTGGGCTCGCGTGGACGATCCTGCGACCGGCCGGGTTCGCGTCGAACGCGCTGCGGTGGGCGCCGGAGGTCCGGGCGCGGCAGGCGATCCCCAACCAGACGGGCGACGGTGGGCATGCCTTCGTCGATCCCGTTGACGTCGCGGCGGTTGCTGTTGAGGCATTGACCTCGGGTGCTCACGACGGGCGGATCTACACGTTGACGGGGCCGCAGGTGTTGAGCGTTCCGCAGCAGGTGGACGTCGTGTCCGAGGTGCTTGGGTTGACGTTGCGCGTGGTCGACGTACCGCTGGAGGTGTATGCGGAGCAGTTGCGGGCGGCCGGGTTGGACGAAGCGGTGGTGTCCGTGGCGATGCGTGGTGCGGAGCTGATCCGGAGCGGTGGCGGGGAGATGATGACCGACGACGTCGAGCGGGTACTCGGCCGGCCGGCCGGATCGTTCCGCGGCTGGGTGGAAAGGTGTCGCGCCGGCTTCGCGTGATCGGCAGACTGGGCGGGTGGACGACGCTGAACTGGTACGGGCGATCGAGGACAACGCGGCCGAGTTGCTGATGGCAATGGGCGCCGCGGGTGGTGGCGTGCAGCGGTCGGACGACCGGGCGGAGTGGACGATCGGCGGATCGCCGCTCGACTATCACAACGCTGTCGTGCGGGCCGCCGCCGACGACGTGGTGGCGGAATCCCTGGTGGAGTTGAAGAAGTACGGCGTACCGGGATGCTGGCATGTCGGGCCGTCGATGCGGATCGATCGGTCGGCGCTAACGGCTGCGGGGTTCGTTCACGGGGGTGGCGAGCCTGGGATGGCGGTTCAGATCTCGGCATTGGCGGCGCCGCGCGTCGTACCTGGGCTGGAGCTTCAGCGGGTGACGGACGACGCGGGGCTGGCGGACTGGGAGACCACGCTCGGCCAGGGATTCGGGGAGGGCGAGAAGGAGGCGCGGTGGGTCGCGTCGGTCTACCGGACGCTCGGGTACGGCGATCCGTGGCGCCACTACGTCGGCCGGCTGGACGGCTCGCCGGTCGGGACGGCCACGGTGTTCCTGGGTGCCGGCGTCGCCGGGGTGTACTTCGTGATGACGGTCCCGGAGGCGCGGCGGCGCGGGATCGGGGCCGCCATCACGGACGGTGTACTGCGTGCGGCGGGTGACGTCGCGGAGTACGGCGTACTCGGGTCCTCGGCGGCCGGTCGGTCGGTGTACGAGCGGCTCGGGTTCCGGGAGTACTGCACGATCGACCTCTACGAGTGGGCCGGCTGAAGGGTCTCGTCGAGCGCGGGCGTGACAGCGCGCTCGCGGAGCAGCAGGAACGCGTCGACGAGCATGACCGCCGCGGTCAGGCCGTGGATGCCGAGCGCCGTCGCGGCCGTGCCGCCGTGGCTGAGCACCATGATCATGTCCGTGACCGGGACGATCGCCGAGATCGCCATCAGCACCCCGGTCGCGCGGCGCTGACCCATCGCGAACAGGGCGAGCAGGTTCAGTCCGAGGGCGATGTCGCGGATCCCCTTCACGCCGAAGTACCCGGCGGCGAGACCGGTGGGCCATTCGGCGATCCCGAAGTTCGGGGCGGCGGTGTGCCCGGCCAGCAGGAACTGGGTGCCGAACGTGAGCGGGAAGACGGCGAGCAGGACGGTCAGGACGGTGGTGAAGCGGCGCATCGGAATTCTCCTTGAACTAGCAGCGCTAACTTTCCTAGCGACGCTAACACTGTCGTTGCTAGATTGTCTAGCAGTGCTAAGATCTGGTCCATGCCGATCCCGTCACGCCGGGAGCGGGCCCGCGAGGAGCGCCGCGACCTGATCCTTCGCACCGCCCGCGACCTCGCCGAGTCCGAGGGCTGGGAAGCCGTCACCACCCGCCGCCTCGCCGACGCCGTCGACTACAGCCAGCCGGTGCTCTACGGCCACTTCAAGAACATGGACGCGATCGCGGACGCCATCGCACTCGAGGGCGCGGGCGAACTGGCCGAGGTACTCCGGGACGCGCGCTCATCCGGCGGGCTCAGCGGACTCGCCCACGCGTACCTCGACTACGCCGAGGCTCACCCCGCGGTCTACGAGGCGCTGTTCGTCCGCCCGACCGCACTGCAGTTCGGTGTGCCGGACAGCCCACGATCACTCATCGCCGCCTTCGAAGAGATCCAGGCAGGCGTCGCGCCGTACGCCGGCGACGACCTCGAAACCCTCACCGAGGTCTTCTGGAGCGCCCTGCACGGCCAAGCCACCCTGAACCACCGCTCCCGCCTCCGCCCCACCCACCGCAACGCACGCATCGACCTCCTCGTGGCACACCTTTCCGGAAAGAATTCGCCACCCACTGACGAATAACTTCCGAGAAGCCAGAGTTGTCCACAGGGGCCCTGCGGGGCGGGCGCGTGATCCTTCATTGTGGGCGGGTGGATTGGTGGTGGCGGGGGCAACTGCGCGACGTGGGCATCGACGCGCTGATCCACGCTCAGACACAGGTCGTGTCGCGTGTCCAACTGCTCGCGGCAGGCTGGACGGAGCCTCGCATCAGGCGACCGCTGCGGAGCAGACGCTGGCGTGCTGTTCACCCCGGCGTGTACATCACCCGCACCGGCCCGATCGGGTACGCCGAACGCTTGATCGCGGCACTGCTCTACGCGGGACCAGAAGCGGCATGGAGCCACTACACCGCCGCTGAACAGCTCGGTCTACTCACACCGGACCCGGCCCGTCCCGTGTTCGTGACCATCCCGGAGTACCGGCGGGTCCTGCCACGTCGTGATGTCGTCATTCTCCGGGACGCGCACTGGGCGGATCGGCTGGCCGCGCTCGCGCCACCCCGGCGTACGGCGGCGCACGCCGTACTCGACATCGTGGGCAGCGCGCGATCGCTCGACGAGGCCGCTGCGGTGATCGCGGCGTCGTGTCAGAGCGGACGGGTCGTTCCGGCCGACATCGTGGACGCGTTGCAGGATCGTCCACGGCTGCGTCATCGCCGAGCGTTGCGGCCGATCTTGACGGATGTTGCAGAGGGAGTGCACTCGTTGTTGGAGCTGCGGTATCTGCGGGATGTCGAGCGGCGGCACGGATTGCCGCGGGGCGTCCGGCAGCGGGCAGTCGAGGGTGAGTTCACCGATGTGTACTACGACGGGTTCGGGCTGGTCGTGGAGCTCGACGGCCGGCTGCATCTGGTACCGCGGCAGCGGTGGCGGGATCTCGATCGGGACAATCGCGCGACGCTGCGAGCCGAGGCGACCTTGCGCTACGGGTGGTTCGACGTGACGGAGCGGGCGTGCGCGGCCGCCGTACAGGTGCTCGAGGTGATGCGGCGTACCCACCCGTTCCTCGACGCCGCTCCGTGCTCGCCGAGGTGTCCGGTCGCGGGTTTGCGGAACATTTCTGCTGTCTAGCGCGAATTATGTTCCGCGAAGGTCAGCTGTTCCAGCGGAGGATGGCTGGGGAGCCTCGTTCCCAGCCCAGGACCGAGATGGTGGCGGTGTTCAGGACGAAGTGGCGGCCTTGGGTGACGTCGAGTTCCAGCCAGCGGGCGGTCAGGGCGCGGAGTGCGTGTGAGTGACCGAAGACGAGAACGTCGCCGGGGACCGCGGCCAGGCGGGCGGTGACGCGGTCCAGCCGGGTGGTGATCTCGGCGGGGGTTTCGCCGTGCGGTACCGGGTCGTCCCACACGGTCCAGCCGGGGACGGTCTCGCGGATCTCGGCGGTCGTCACGCCCTCGTAGTCGCCGTAGTTCCACTCGACCAGATCGTCGTCGACCTGCGCGTCGGGGAAGCCCGCGAGTTCCGCCGTACGCCGGGCGCGCCCGCGTGGTGACGTGAGCACCAGGTCGAAGGACTCGGCCGCCAAGCGCTCCCGCAGACTCGCCGCGACCCGCTCACCCTCAGGCGTCAGCGGGAGGTCGGTGACGGACGTGTGCCGGCCCGACCTGCTCCACTCGGTCTCCCCGTGACGGACCAGGAAGACCCGGTCCTCGCGCTCCTGTGTGGTCACGCCGCCATCCTCGCAGACCGGACGCGGATCGGGAGCCGGGGGACTCCGAACCCTTGACCGTTTGAACGATCCAGGGCAGGGTATCCAAAACTGTAAGCGCTTCCACTCGGCTTCCATTCTGCTTTCACTCGCCCCCCACTCGAACCGCGAGGAGTGACCACGTGGCATCCGGACCCACCGGCAGGCCGGCGACGATCTACGACGTCGCCGCCCGCGCGAAGCTGTCGATCGCGACGGTTTCGCGTGTCCTGCAAGGGACCGGGCCGGTGTCGGCGAAGGCGCGGGCGCGGGTCGACCAGGCGGCACAGGAGCTGAACTACGTACCGCTACGGGCCGCGCGGAGTCTCGCCGTACAACGCCACGAGGCGCACGGACTGGTGCTGCCCGATCTCGCCGGTCCCTTCTACGGCGACCTGCTGATGGGGTACGAGCGCTGGGCCGGCGAACACGGTCAGAGCGTCGTCATCACCGTCACGCACGGCAACCCGGACCCGCGCCGCAGCGTGATGGACCTGGCCGGGCGCGTCGACGGGATCGTTGTCCATGGCAACGCTCTGGACCTGCCGACGGTGCAGGGCCTGCGGAAGGCCGGCGTACCCGTGGTGCTGATCGCGCATCCGCCGGCCACCGGGTGCGACTCGGTGCGCAGCGAGAGCGCGGCCAGCGCCGAGCAGCTCACCACGAGACTGCTCGACCACGGCCGGACCAACCTGCATTTCGTCGGCGACCCCGGCAGCTCGTACGACGTCTCCGAGCGGTACGCCGGATTCGCGAAGGCGCACGAGCTTCGCGGGCTCGCGGTGCCGAAGCCGGAGCAAGTGCCGCTGACGGAGGAAGCCGGCCGGCAAGCGGCGGAGAACGTGCTCAAGGCAAGGAAACGCCCCGACGGCCTGGTCTGCGCGAACGACGAACTCGCGCTCGCCGCGTTGACCACGTTCACCGCGAACGGTGTCGGCGTACCGGGCGAGATCGTCGTGACGGGGTGGGACGACGTGATGGCGGCGCGGTACGTGTCGCCGGGGTTGACGACCGTGCGGCAGCCGATGGCCGAGTTGGGCCGGGTGGCCGCGGAACGGCTGCACGAACGCGTGACCGGGGCTCGCACCCGCGCCCGCAACGACGTACTGGCAACACAACTCGTGCTGCGGGACAGCTGCGGCACACGTGCGGGGGATGCACACCAGCAGTAACCGAGTGAGGAGACCATCAATGTTCACCCACAGCATCCGCCGCCGGCTGGTGATCGGCAGCGCTGCACTCACCGCGACAGCGCTCGCGTTGGCCGGGTGTGGACGGTCCGCGGACACGCCGAGCGGCGGGTCCCAGGCCACCACCACCGTCAGCGAAGGACCGGCCACCGGCAACCTGACCGTCTGGGCGATGGGCACCGAAGGCGAGAACCTGCCCAAGCTGATGGAGCAGTTCAAACAGGCCAACCCGGGCGTCAACGTGACCGTCACCCCGATCCCGTGGGACGCGGCGCACAACAAGTTCACCACCGCGATCACCGCCGACACGCTGCCCGACGCGGCGATGGTCGGCACCACCTGGATGGGTGAGTTCGCCGACCTCGGCGCGCTCGACCCGACGCCGCAGGGGTTCGACAACTCCGGCTTCTACGAAGGCGCGCTGGACACCACCAAGGCGGGCGGGACGCAGTACGGGGTGCCCTGGTACGTCGAGACGCGGCTGGTGTTCTACCGCAAGGACCTCGCCGCGAAGGCCGGCTTCAGCACTCCCCCGACCGACTGGGACGGCCTGAAGGCGATGGCCAAGGCGATGAAGGAGAAGGCCGGCGCGAAGTACGGGATCAACCTGCAGCCCGGTGGCGACGGCTCCTGGCAGACGGTGATGCCGTTCGCGTGGTCGGCCGGGGCGAACATCACCGGGGACGACCAGAAGGAGTTCACCTTCGACACCCCGCAGATGCAGGAGGGGCTGAAGTACTACCAGAGCTTCTTCACCGAGAAGCTGGCCGGGACCGACCTGCCGCCGAACCAGACCGAGGCGCAGTTCGTGAACGGGCAGGTGCCGATGTTCATCTCCGGGCCGTGGATGGCCGGGTCCGTCGCCAAGGCCGGCGGGGACGCGATCAAGCCGAACATCGGGGTGTTCCGGATGCCGAAGAACAAGACCTCGACGTCGTTCGTCGGTGGGTCGGACTTCGTGGTGTTCAAGTCGTCGAAGAACAAGGACAGCGCGTGGAAGCTGGTCAAGTTCCTGTCCGACCCGAAGACGCAGGCGTCGTGGTTCAAGCTGTCGTCGGACCTGCCGGCGGTGAAGAGCGCGTGGCAGGACCCGAGCATCGCGTCGGACCCGTTGCTGCCGGTCTTCGGTCAGCAGCTCGAGGACGCCAAGGCGCCGCCGGCGATCGTGAACTGGGAACAGGTCGCGAAGGCGTTCGACACCGAGATCGAGAAGATGGCGAAGTCCGGCCAGTCCCCCGCCGACACCTCCAAAGCCATTCAGACCAAGGCGTCGCAGATCGGTACGGGCGGTAGCTGATCACGATGAGCCAAAAGACTGCGCCCGACGATGCGCTGCGCGCATCGTCGGGCGGGAAGAGACGGGACGGGGGGCGATCGCCCTCGCTAGCGGTGGCCGGCCGAGCGACCGGCGCCGGGCCTCGCCGAGGTCGGCTCAATCGGCAGACCGCGGCGGCTTGGGTGCTTGTGTTGCCGTTTGTGGTTTTGTTCTTGGCGTTCACCGCCGGGCCGGTGCTCGGGTCGTTCGGGATGAGTTTCACCGATATCAAGCAGCGGGATCTGCGGACGCCGTTCGCGGTGAACGGGGTCGGGGTCGACAACTACCTGAAGGCGCTGGGCGACGAGACGTTCCGCAAGGCGGCGTTCAACACGGCCTACTTCGTCGTGATCGGGGTGCCGTTGACGCTGGTCGTGGCACTGGCCGCGGCGCTGCTGCTGGATCGTGGCGTGAAGCGGTTCCAGGCGTTGTTCAAGGTCGGCTACTACCTGCCGGTGGTGACGTCGATCGTGGCCATCGCGGTGATCTGGCGGTTCGTACTCTCGCCCGACAACGGCCTGCTGAACACCGTGCTCGGCTGGATCGGCATCGACGGGCCGAACTGGCTCGCCTCGAAGACCTGGGCGATGCCGTCGCTGATCGCGATGGCGGTCTGGCGGAACTTCGGCTCCGCGATGATCATCTTCCTGGCCGGGCTGCAAGGCATCCCGCAGTCCGTCGAGGAGGCCGGTCAGATCGACGGTGCGGGCTCGTGGCAACGGTTCCGGCACCTGATCCTGCCGCTGCTCCGGCCGACCGTGCTGTTCACCAGCGTGACCACCGGCATCGGGTACCTGCAGTTCTTCGAGGAGCCGTTCGTGATGACCCAGGGCGGTCCGCTGGACAGCACGATCTCGGTGTCGATGTACACCTACGACCAGTTCGGCTTCGGCAACTACGGTCTCGCGACGTCGATGGCGTACATCCTGTTCGTCGTCATCGCGGTGATCACGTTCATCCAGTTCCGGCTGCTGAGGGAGAAGTGATGCGCCGTACCTGGTGGATCTACCTGATCGGGGTGCTCGGTCTGGTCGCGGTCGCGGCGCCGTTCCTGTGGATGGTGCTCGGCAGCTTCAAGACCCAGGGCGAGCTGCTCCGGGTGCCGCCGACCTGGTGGCCGAACGAACCGACCGGCCAGAACTACTCCGACCTGTTCGGCAAGGCGAACTTCCCGCGGTACTTCGTCAACTCGACGCTCGTCGCGCTGGTCGTGACCGCCGGGAACCTGACGTTCTGCTCGATGATCGGCTATGCGCTCGCGAAGCTCCGGTTCAAAGGCCGCAACGCGCTCTTCGTGCTGGTGATGGCGACGCTGATGATCCCGGGGATGGTCACGTTCGTCCCGCTGTTCGTCCTGGTCACCAACGCCGGGCTGGCGAACAGCTACCCGGGCCTGATCCTGCCGTTCCTGGTCTCGCCGTTCGGGGTGTTCCTGATGCGGCAGTTCTTCCTCGGACTGCCCGACGACCTGATCGACGCCGGGCGCGTCGACGGCACCGGCGAGCTGGGCATCTTCGTCCGGATCATGCTGCCGCTGACCCGGCCCGCGCTGGCCACGCTCGGCATCCTGACCTTCCTGGGGTCCTGGAACAACTTCCTCTGGCCGCTGGTGATCGCCCAGACCGAGGACAAGTACACCCTGCCCGTCGCCCTCGCCCTGTACTCGACCGGCCAGAACGCGCAGAACTTCGGCCTGTTGATGGCCGGCGCGGTCGTGGTCGTGATCCCCGTTCTCGTCATGTTCCTCGTGTTCCAGAAACACGTCACCAAAGGCATTGCCATTACCGGCTTGAAGTGAAGGAGCCTTTCTGATGACCGCCAACATCAGTCGCCGTACCCTGCTCGCCGCCACCGGTGCCGCCACCCTGATCGGAACAGCCACTCCGGCCTTCGGTGGAACGCCTTCGCCCGCGGAGCTTCTGAAGGGCGGGTGGATGCCCAGCCGGGAGGACAAGGCGCTCGTCGGTCGATGGGCCCGCGACACCTGGCGCAGTCTGGTGGCGATGACCGACGAGAAGACCGGACTGCCCGCCGACAACATCGGCGAATCCGTGGCGAACCCGGTGCGCAGCAACTACACCTCCCCCACCAACATCGGCGGCTATCTGTGGAGCACGGTGGTCGCCAAGCACCTGGGCATCATCTCGCCACCGGAGTCGCTGCGCCGCGTCACGCAGACGCTGACGACGATGAAGAACGTCGTCCACCACGAGCCGAGCGGCATGTTCTTCAACTGGTACGACGAGGCGACCGGCGAGGTCCGTCGCGTCGACCCCGACGGCACCCGGCCGATCACGCCGTTCGTGTCGAGCGTCGACAACGCCTGGTTCGCCTGCGCGCTGATGGTGGTCCGGAACGCCGAGCCGCGCGCCCGTGCGCTCGCGGACGCCCTGCTGGACAAGATGAACTTCGCGTTCTACTACAACCCGGCGGCCCGTGCCGGTGGGCTGATGCGTGGCGGCTTCTTCGAGACCCCGCCGCCGGACGAGGAGACCGACAAGGGCAACCACGCCGGCGTCGGCCCGGACGTGTACTACCGCAAGTTCCACTACGACACCTGCAACACCGAGGCGCGGATCGCCGGGTACGTCGGTTTCGCGCTCGGTCAGGTCCCGCACACGCAGTACTTCGCGACGTACCGGACCTTCCCGGACAGCTGTGACTGGTCCTGGGTCGAGCAGAGGCCGAAGGGCGTGCACCGGACGTACCTCGGTCTGGACGTCTTCGAGGGCACCTACTCGTACCGCGGGATGCGGTTGGTCCCGTCGTGGGGCGGTGACATGTTCGAGTCGCTGATGCCCGACCTGTTCGTCCCCGAGGCGACCTGGGCGCCACGCAGCTGGGGCCTCAACCACCCGCTCACGGTCCGCGCGCACATCGAGCACGGCCTGGACGACGCCAAGTACGGCTACTGGGGATTCTCCCCCGCCTCGAACCCCAAGGGCGGGTACTCCGTCTACGGTGTCGAGGCGATCGGGATGGATCCGGGTGGCTACCCGTCCGACCTCGAGGGCACGAACTACGACGCCGGCTTCGAGGGTTGCCGCGAGGGCACCAACCCGAACCCGGCGTACGGCGACGGTGTGGTCACCCCGCATGCGGCGTTCCTGGCGATGTCCTACGCGCCGCGGCAGGCGATCGACAACCTGCGCACGATCGAGACCACGCTGCACGCGTACGGCGCCGGCGGTTTCTACGACTCGGTCGCGGTGAAGTCCGGGCTGATCGCCAAACGCTACCTGTCCCTCGACCAGGCCATGGTGATGGGTGCCATCGGCAATGTGTTCGGCAACGACCTGGTCCGGCGCAGCTTCGCGAGCCGCACGGTCGAGGAACGCATCCGGCCGCTGATCGCGATGGAGCAGTTCGGGTCCGGCCTCGAGTAAACGGAGACATCTACATGCGACAGGACGCCAAGACCGACTGGGACGCGCGGATCGCCCGGCGCAGCGACGAGGAGCGCGAGTTCTGCTTCCCCGACCTCGATCCGCCGAAGCAGGTCACGGCGGTGGGCGGCGCCGGTCAGGTCACGATCGACTGGTCACCGGTGGACGGCGCGGCCGGCTACCTGATCCTCCGCGGCGCCGGCGAGCACGGCCCACTGCAACCGGTCGATCATCACAGCGGGGACATCCTCTCGATCCCGGGACCGCCGTACGTCGACACGACATGCACGCCCGGTACGCCGTACCGCTATGCGGTGGTGAGCGTGCCGGAGGTGACGGTGCTGGACGGGCGGCCGAGCAGCACCGTCGGCGCCGTTCCGTTGGTTGCCGACGGCACGGTTCCGCGGGTCGACGTGAGCGTCGATGTGGTCGCCGAGGGTACCGAGCTGGCCACGCCGTGGGTCCCGATGGTGGGGAGCGAGCGGCTCAGCCAGCTGCTCTGTACGGATCGCACCGGCGGTCACGAGATCGGTGCCGAGCTCGAGGACGCCCTGCGTCGGATGCACGACGAGCTCGGCGTCCGGACGGTCCGCGCGCACGCGATCTTCCACGACGACACGCACGTGATCGCGGGTGACTCCTACGACTTCACGGTCGTGGACGCGATCTACGACAAGCTGCTCGGGATCGGGCTGCGTCCGGTCGTCGAGCTCGGCTTCATGCCCCGTGAGCTGGCGAGTGATCCGAGCAGGACGGTCTTCGAGTACGGCGCGATCATCTCACCGCCGGCGTCGTACGACGCCTGGTACGACCTGGTGCACGCCTTGGTCCAGCACCTCGTCGACCGCTACGGGCTCGACGAGGTACTCACCTGGGACTTCGAGGTCTGGAACGAGGCCAACCTCGAGGTCTTCTGGTCCGGCACCAAGGCCGAGTGGCTGCAGCTGTACGACGTCTCCGCGGCCGCCGTGAAGGCCGTCGACCAGCGACTCGCGGTCGGCGGCCCGTCCTCGGCGGCGGCCGGGTGGGTGGACGACCTGCTCACCCACGCCAAGCAGTTCGGCACGCCGGTGGACTTCGTGTCGACGCACACCTACGGCTCCCCGCCGCTGGACGTGCGCGCGTCGCTGGAGCGGCACGGGTACGGCGACGCGCGGATCCTGTGGACCGAATGGGGCGTGACACCGACGCACTTCAACCCGATCAACGACTCGGTGTTCGCCGGAGTGTTCCTGCTCCGCGGGATGCGGTCCGCGGCCGGGCGGATCGACGCACTGTCGTACTGGGTCGCGTCGGACCACTTCGAGGAGCTTGGCCGGCCACCGCGGTTCCTGCACGGTGGGTTCGGGCTGCAGACCGTCGGCGGGCTGCCGAAACCGCGGTATCACGCGCTGACGTTGCTGAGCCGGCTCGGTCCGGTGGAGCTGCCGGTGACGGTCGCCGGCGATGGTGGCGGCAGTTTGGTCGAGGCCTGGGCCTCACGGGACCGCGACCGGGTCGCCGTACTGCTGTGGAATCTGACACTCGATCAGACCAAGGCCGACGGGGCACCGGAGCTGACCAGAACTGTTCAGCTGCAGATTCCCGGGGTGGACCCGTCGTGGCAGGCCACCGCGACCGCCCTCGCCATCGGGGTGGGTGACATCGCGGACGCCGCGGCCGGTCTCGGCGACTGGCCGACCGACGAAGAACTGGCCGAGTTGCGCGAGCGCAGCGGGCTGGTCAGTACCCCACTCGAGTGGAACGGTTCAGCGGTCGAACTGACGCTGCCGATGCCGTCCGCGGTGCTGGTGGAGCTACTTCCCCGTCGAGGTTGACCGCCTCGTTGATCCAGCGTTCGACGCCCGCGATGTGCACGGTCGCCCAGGCCTGGGCGACCTCCGGCTCGCGGGCGGCGATCGCGTCCAGGATGGAGCGGTGCTCCGCCACTGAGCGGTGCACCGCGCCGGTCTGGGTCAGACCGCGCCAGATCCGGGCTCGGTAGGTCGGCTGCCGCAGGCTCTCGATGATCGAGGCCAGCGTCCGGTTACCGCTGCCGATCGCGAGCAACCGGTGGAACTCCACGTCGGTAGCGAGCTGTTCGTCGGCCGACGGATCCGGGCCGAGGTCGTCCAGCAGTGACCGCATCGCGGTGATCTCCGCCTCCGGCATCCGCAGCGCCGCCCGGGCCGCGGCGGCCGGCTCGAGAATCCGGCGTACCTCGAAGAACTCCAGGACCGACGCGTCCTGGTGCAGGTCCAGGACGAAGCCCATCGTCTCCATCAGCAGCGCCGGGTCCAGGCTGGTCACGTACGTACCGTCGCCCTGCCGGACCTCGAGCACCCGGATCAGCGCCAGCGCCTTGACCGCCTCGCGCAACGAGTTGCGGGACAACCCCAGCCGCGCGGCCAGGTCGGCCTCGCGCGGCAGCCGATCGCCGGGCCGCAGTTCCCCCGCCACGATCATCTGTTTGATCCGGTCGATCGCCTCGTCGGTGACCGCCATGCGACCCCTCCCTGCGAAACGCTCCCTGAAACCTCCGATGTCTTTGGACCATACATCGGAGGTCTAGGGGTTGCGCTAGGCTTTAGCGACTGATTTTCCCTCCTGAAATAAGGCCACGAGCTGTTGACTCTCGTCAAGATCCCGGCATATTGATCGGATGAATCACAGCTCTCCTTGGAGGTCAGGATGAGAGGAACACCAGCGCGGGCGCGCCGCTGGATCACCGCAACCTGCGCGGTGCTCGCCCTCACGGCCGTGGCCGCCTGTGGCGGCGGTAACGGTGGCAGCGCCGGCGGCGGGTCCGGTTCGGCCGACAAGGCGGATCTGACCTGGCAGTTCTGGATCGGTGGAACCGAGGACCAGGCGGCCTGGCAGAAGGTCGCCGACCAGGCACACACCGACCACTCCGGGATCACCGTCAAGCTCCAGGGCACCGACTGGAACAACTACTGGTCCAAGATCGGCACCCTGCTGGCCAGCGGCAAGGCCCCCTGCATCATCGGCATGCAGTCGCTGCGTCTCGCGTCGTACGCGAACGCGCTGCTGCCGCTGGACGACCTGATGAAGAAGTACGGGCTGAAGTCGGAGGACTTCGACAAGCCGATCATGGACGGCCTGAAGTCGGACGGGAAACAGATCGCGATCCCGTACGACTCCGGCCCGATGGTGATCTTTTACAACAAGGACATGTTCAAGGCCGCCGGCATCGCCGACCCGAAGCCGGGCTGGACGATGGACGAGTTCAAGGCGGCCGCGAAGAAGCTCACCGCGGCCGGCAAGACCGGGCTGGTGACCTCTCCTGGTGACCTCGGTGTGGCGTCCTGGGTGCGGACCCAGACCGGGGCGGAGCCGCTCGCCGACGGCAAGCTGAACCTGACCGACCCGAAGTTCGAGGAGGGGTTCAAGGGCTACACGGATTTCGTCCGCACCGACAAGATCGCGCCGCAGGTACCGGCCGGCAACGGTGACTTCGAGACCACCCAGTTCGTCTCCGGCAAGTCGGCGATGCAGCTGAACGGTCCGTGGTCGCTGATCGACACCATGGGCAAGGTCAAGTTCAACCTCGGCATCGCAACGATCCCGGCCGGTCCGGACGGCTCCAAGACCTACACCGCCGGTTCGGGCTTCGGGATCGCCCGGTCCTGCAAGACGCCGGACGCCGCGTTCCAGGCGATCCAGTCGATGACGAGCGAGAAGCCGCTGACCACGCTGGCCGCCGCGGGCCGTGCGTACCCCGCCCGGACCGCCGCGCACCCCGCCTGGTTCACCGCCGCGAAGATCCCGGAGGCCAAGGAGGTCATCGACTACGCGTCCCAGAACTCGGTCGCGCTGACCACCTCGAAGAACTGGGTCCAGGTCGCCGATCTGCTGAGCCGGTTCGGCACCCAGGCACTGAACGGTGAGATCCCACCGGATCAGGCCCTGAAGACCATCCAGGACCAGGCGGGCGCTGGCTCCTGATGGCCACCGACACCACCACCGTCGCCCCGTCCGGACCACCGAAACAGGTGGCCCGGGCGGGGCGCCGGCCCGCGCTGCGACGCGACGGCCGGTACGCCGGGATCTTCCTCGCCCCGAGCCTCGGCGGGCTGGCCCTGTTCACGCTGTTCCCGACCGCGATGGCGCTCGCGATCAGCCTGTTCGACTGGCCGGTGTTCGGCGCCCGCACGTTCCTCGGCCTGGACAACTACAGTCACCTGCTGCACGACCCGGTGTTCCGGCGGGTGGTGCTGAACACGGTGCTGTTCGTGGTGCTGTACGTGCCGCTGAACGTGATCGTGTCGCTCGGGCTCGCGACCTGGGTCGGCCCGAAGATCAAGGGCCGGCAGGCGTTCCGGGTGCTGTTCTTCATCCCGGTGATGACGCCGATGGTGGCCAACGTGATGGTCTGGCGGCTGATGTTCCAGCCCGGCGGCCTGATCGACAGCGGGCTGCAGAGCTGGTTCGGGATCAACGCGCCGAACTTCCTCGGCTCGTCCACCTGGGCGATGCCGGCGATCGTCGCGATGTCGGTCTGGCAGGGCTTCGGGTACAACTTCCTGGTCTTCTCGGCCGCCCTCGACCAGGTGCCGCAGTCGCAGCTGGAGTCCGCCCAGATCGACGGCGCGGGCCCGCTGGAGCGGTTCCGGTACGTGATCTGGCCGATGATCACGCCGTCGATCTTCTTCGCCACCACGATGACGCTGATCACCTCGTTCCAGGTGTTCGCGCAACCGTTCCTGCTGACCCAGGGCGGTCCGGGCGTGTCCACCCAGACGATCGTGATGTACGTCTACAACCAGGGCTGGCAGTTCCTCACCATGGGCCTGGCGTCGGCGGCCGGCTGGGTGCTGTTCGTGATCATCATGGCCATCACCGCGATCCAGTTCGTGGGTCAGCGCAAGTGGGTGAACTATGACGTCTGAGACCGTGAACGTCGTCGGCCGCCGGGTCCGCAGCGGCGTGTCCCATACCCTGCTGGTGATCGTCGCGCTGATCTTCCTGGTGCCGCTGGTGTGGGCGGTGTCGACCTCGCTGAAACCCGCGGACGAGGTGTTCACCGCGACGCCGCACCTGTTCGGCTCGAAGATCCAGTGGTCGAACTACAAGGACGCCTTCTCGTACGCGCCGTTCGGCCGGTACTTCCTGAACAGCGCCTTCGTCGCGGTGGCCGGAACCCTGGTGGTGGTCAGTGCCTCGAGTCTGTCGGCGTACGCCTTCGCGCGGCTGAAGTTCCGTGGCCGGGAGTCGCTGTTCGTGCTGTTCCTGGGCACGCTGATGGTGCCGCAGGAAGTGCTGATCGTCCCGATGTACTGGCTGATGCAGTCCCTCGGCTGGGTCGACAGCTACTGGGCGCTGATCCTGCCGTGGGCGTTCACCGCGTTCGGCACCTTCCTGCTCCGGCAGTTCTTCCTGACCGTCCCGAGCGAACTCGAGGAGGCGGCCCGTGTGGACGGCTGCGGACCGTTCGGTTCGTTCTTCCGGATCATGCTGCCGTTGGCCCGGCCGGCGATCGCCGTGCTCACCGTCTTCACCTTCATCAGCTTCTGGGGCAGCTTCCTGTGGCCGTTGATCATCGTGAACAGCGTCGAGTCCAAGGGCACCGTCCCGCTCGGCCTGGCACAGTTCAGTGGGCAGGCCGGCACCCAGTGGAACCTGATGATGGCGGCGTCGGTGCTGGCGATGATCCCGACCGTGCTGCTCGTCGTCCTGTTGCAGAAACATCTCGTCCGCGGCCTGCTCGTCACCGGGCTCGGCGGGCGCTGAAACCGTTCCTTCCGTCAAAGGAGTTTTGATGACTGATACGCCTCCCGCGGCTTCCGTGGAGAAGTTCCGCGACTGGCGGTTCGGCCTGTTCGTCCATTGGGGCCTGTACTCGCTGCCGGCCCGCCACGAGTGGGTGAAGAACCGCGAGCGGCTCACCGACGAGGACTACCAGCCGTACTTCGACCACTTCGAGCCCGACCTGTACGACCCGCGCGAGTGGGCCAAGGCAGCGCGTGGAGCCGGCATGAAGTACGCCGTACTCACGACCAAGCACCACGAAGGCTTCTGCCTGTGGGACTCCGAGGTGTCGGACTACACGGTCGCGCACACCGCGTGGGGCAAGGCCACCGAGGACAACGACCTCGTCAAGCGGTTCGTCGAGGCCTGCCGGGCCGAGGGCCTCGGGGTCGGGTTCTACCACTCGCTGATCGACTGGCACCACCCGGAGTTCCCGATCGACCTGGTGCACCCGCAGCGTGACGACGAGGAGGCGATCGCCAAGGCGGCCGGCCGCGACGTCCAGGTGTACGCCGACTACCTGCACGCGCAGACGCGGGAACTGCTCACCAACTACGGCCCGATCGACATCATGTGGTTCGACTTCTCCTACCCGGGCCGCACGTACGACGACGGTCGCGACGGGCACGGCAAGGGCAAGGACGACTGGCGTTCCGAGGAACTGATGGCGATGGTCCGGGAGCTGCAGCCGGGCATCCTGATCAACGACCGGCTGGACATCCCGGGTGACTTCGTGACGCCGGAGCAGTACCAGCCGGACGGTCCGATGCAGCGTGACGGCGTACCCGTGCTGTGGGAGGCGTGCCAGACGCTGAACGGCAGCTGGGGCTACGACCGGGACAACCTGGACTGGAAGTCACCGGAGACACTGGTCAAGATGCTGGTCGACTCGGTGTCCAAGGACGGCAACCTGCTGCTGAACGTGGGACCGACCGGGCGGGGCGAGTTCGACCCGCGGGCGCTGGCGACGCTGGCCTCGATCGGTGAGTGGATGCGGTTGCACGAGCGCTCGATCCGCGGCGCGCGACCGGCCTCGGCGTACTCCGCTCCCGTCGACTGCCGCTTCACCCAGAAGGGCAACCGGCTGTACCTGCACCTGTTCTCGTGGCCGATGGGTCACATCCACCTGCAGGGGCTGGCCGGCAAGGTCAAGTACGCGCAGCTGCTGAACGACGCGTCCGAGATCAAGCGCATCGTCAACGACCCGCACCAGCAGGCCCAGAACACCACGATGGGCGGGGTCTCGACGGAGACCCTCACCCTGAAGCTCCCGATCCAGCGCCCGAACGTCCTCGTCCCGGTGATCGAGCTCTTCCTGACCTGATCCCTCCCCCCATCACCGTTTGAGGGGCCGGCCCCAGAGCCGGTGGGATGCGGACCCGAAATTTGCCTCCGCACCCCACCGCTCGAGGGGTCGGCCCCTCAAACGTCGGCGGGGGTGGGGCGGCCTGGTTGTTCGCCGCCGCGGCTGTCCAGGTAGTTGTTCTTCGGGACCATCACCTTGCGGCGGAACAGGCAGACGACCGTGCCGTCCTGCTTGTAGCCCTTGGTCTCCACGTAGACGACGCCGCGGTCGTCCTTCGACTTCGACTCCCACTTGTCCAGGACCACGGTCTCCCCGTAGATCGTGTCGCCGTGGAAGGTCGGCGCGACGTGCCGCAGGGACTCGATCTCCAGGTTCGCGATCGCCTTGCCGCTGACGTCCGGCACCGACATCCCGAGCAGGATCGAGTAGATGTAATTGCCCACCACAACGTTCTTTCCGAACTGGGTGGACTCCTCCGCGTAGTGCGTGTCCAGGTGCAGCGGATGGTGGTTCATCGTGAGCAGGCAGAACAGGTGGTCGTCGTACTCCGTCACCGTCTTGCCCGGCCAGTGCTTGTAGACCGCACCGACCTCGAACTCCTCGTAGCTGCGCCCGAACTGCATCGCGGTTCCTCCTCCGGTCCTGGATTCCCCATGCTGCCGGTCCGGGCGCATCCGGACCGTGGTCTGGCTCTCACCGGCAGGAGAGATAGGTCACCTCTCTCGCCGGCCCAGGCCGAACCCTGTGGTCCTGTCTAGTCCTGCGGCCGTTGCAGCGGCGCCTGCCCGGACTGCGGGGCCGGCTGCTCGGGCAGCCGCGGGTGCACCTCGCCCTTCAGGGCCAGCTTGGCCAGATGGTTGCGCGCCTCTTCGGCGAACTTGAAGTCGCACAGGACGTCGTACGTCGTCGCGACCACCGCGGTCCGGGAGGTGAAGTCCCGGCGGCCCGCCGACTGCGCGTAGCTGAGGCCACCGAACACCAGTCCGAAGAACGCGCCGAGCACCACACCGGTCAGCACCGCCGCGATCCAGCTGCCACTGGTGAACCAGCCGAGCAGCAGACCGACGAACAGACCGAACCAGGCACCGCTGGCCAGGCCGGCGGTGAGCGCACGGCCCCACGTCAACCGCCCGGTGATCTTCTCGACCTGGCGGAGGTTGTTGCCGACGATGGTCGTGTGCTCGACCGGGAACTTCTCGTCCGAGAGGTAATCGACGGCGCGCTGTGCCTCCCGGTAGGTGTCGTACGTCCCGATCGTCAGGCCGGTCGGCCGCGGGTCCATCGAGGGCATGCCCTGGGTGGTCATGGTCGTTCCTCTCCACGTGCTTCCACCCCCATCATTGCCGACACCTGGTTACGCGTCTTGATAGCCTCGCCGATGATGGCCGGGCGACGGTGGGACAGACGCTGGGAAGTAGGCGCGACACGCCGGATGGGCAAGGTCTTCGCCCGGCGCGCCGCCGCTGACGGACACCCTCTCGACGAGGCCGTCACCGGAAAGCTCGAGGGCGCCCTGGTCGACTGGGGTCTGTACCGCGACGGTGAGCGCGACCACCGGGTCAGCTCGTACACCGAGGCTCTGGCCCGCGCGCGGCACGGGCAGGGTTTCGTCTGGATCGGTCTGTTCCAGCCGACGGCCCATCAGCTCGCGATCATCGGCGAGGAGTTCGGTCTGCACCCGCTGGCCCTGGAGGACGCCTCCGAGGCCCACCAGCGCCCAAAACTCGAGCGGTACGGCGACACTCTGTTCGCCGTGTTCAAAACGGTCACGTACGTCCCGCACCGGGACCTGACCGCCACCAGCGAGGTCGTGGCGACCGGCGAAGTCATGGTGTTCTGCGGACCGGGGTTCGTCGTCACTGTCCGGCACGGTGAACACAGTGAGTTGACCGGGCTGCGTCAGGATCTCGAGAAGGAGCCACACCGGCTCGCCACCGGCCCGGGCGCCGTACTGCATGCCATCGCGGACCACGTGGTGGACCGGTACCTGGAGGTCGCCGACGCGGTCCAGGCCGACATCGACCTGATCGAGACGGCGATGTTCTCGCCGCGAGGCTGGCGCGGGATCGACCGGGTGTACCAGCTGAAGCGCGAAGTACTGGAGCTGAAGCGGGCCGTGGCGCCGCTGACCGGGCCGATGCGGGCGTTGTCCACGCTACGGAACCCGCTGATCGCCGACGAGACCCGGAACTATTTCCGGGACGTCGACGACCACCTGCAGCGCGTGAAGGAGCAGGTGATCTCGTTCGACGAGCTGCTCAGCTCGATCCTGCAGGCCGGCCTGGCCCAGGTGCAGGTCGCCGAGAACGAGGACATGCGCCGGATCTCCGCATGGGTCGCGATCCTCGCCGTACCGACGATGATCGCCGGGATCTACGGGATGAACTTCGACTACATGCCGGAGCTGCACGAGAAGTACGCGTACTTCGTCGTGCTCGGCGCGATGGCGACCGCGTGCACCGTGCTGTACCGGTTGTTCAAGCGGAACCACTGGCTCTGACCCCGGTGTTCATTACCGTCTTCGGTAGCGACCCCACTACCGAAGACGAGGCGACTTGGCAACCTTTTGCCATGGCCGGGAGTCCTCGCGGATTGGAATGTTCCAACAGTTGTGGAGCATTCCGCGGCCTTGATTGAATTCCGGCATCGCGTTCGGTCAGGTTCCGACCACGTTCTGCGACCGGCGCCGGTGGGGGGACGTCGTGACGACAGCTAACGGGAGGGGTTCGCGGTGCTTCGGATTCATTTCACGCCACGCGACCTGACCCGGGTCACGGTAGCCACGAAGCCGGCCCCGCTCTGGGAGGTGCTGCTGAGTCTGCACATGCTGCAGCACTCGGACGGCCGGCTGATCTTCGAGGACTGGCGCCGCCAGGTGCGCACCAAGGTCGCACCGGACCAGATGCGGCTGCTGCTCGAGCTGATGCCGTCGCGGGGTTACTCCCCCGACTTCCTGACCCCGGCCGAGTCCGCACCGGACTTCGACACCGCGCTGGAGCAGGCGCTCTCGACGCCGCGGCAGCAGATCCGTAGCCAGCTCGACCTGCTCGGCCAGTGGCGGCCGGCGTCACCATGGACGCGGGAGCTGGCGCAGGGTGGCCGCGCGTCGCTGCAGAAGCTCGGCCGGGCCATCCGGACGTACCACGACGCGGCGATCGCGCCGTACTGGAAGTCGATCGGCACGCATGTGTCCGCGGACCACGCCCATCGTGGGGAGGCGCTGGCCCGTCACGGGGTGGACCGGCTGCTGTCGTCGCTGCATCCGCGGGTCCGGTGGGTGGCACCGGTCCTGCAGGTGCTGGACATGAACGACCGAGATCTGTATCTCGATGGCAGGGGAATCGAGTTGCAGCCTTCGGCGTTCTGCTGGCAGGTACCGACCAAGCTGCGGGACCCGGATCTGAAACCGATCCTGGTCTACCCGATTCAGCATGCGCCCGGCATCCTGCGGCAGGCGTCGATGGACGCGACTCCGTCGAGCGACCCGCTGGGGTCGCTGCTCGGCTCCACCCGGGCGGCCGCGCTGGAGGCGACCGTCTCCGGCTGTACGACGACGGAGCTCGCGAAGCGCTGCAGGATCTCCCCGGCCGCCGCCAGCCACCAGGCGACGGTACTGCGCGAGGCCGGCCTGATCACCACCCGCCGGGCCGGCGCGTCAGTGCTCCACGAGATCACCCAACTGGGTATCTGGCTGCTGTCCGGCCATGGCTCGGGGCGCCCGCCTGTGGACGCCTCCGGCCGCTCCCGGCCAACGGACCGGGCGCCCGCCTAGACCCCGCGCCCGCCTGGCCCCTGCCCCGCCACGCGCTGGGCCGACTGGCACCGCCCCGCCCGTCGACCCAGCGCGCCGGCCGGCACCACCGTCCGCGTTCCCGCCTCAGAGCTTGTAGTCCTCGAGGAGGCGGCGGCCGATGATCATGCGCTGGATGTCGGCGGTGCCTTCGCCGATCAGCAGCATCGGCGCCTCGCGGTACAGCCGCTCGATCTCGTACTCCTTCGAGAACCCGTACCCGCCGTGGATCCGGAACGAGTCCTCGACGACCTGGGCGCAGTACTCACTCGCCAGGTACTTCGCGACGCCCGCCTCGAAGTCGTTGCGGGAACCGCTGTCCTTCTTGCGGGCCGCCTTCACCATCAGCTCGTGAGCGGCCTCGACCTTGACCGCCATGTCGGCCAGCCGGAACAGCACGGCCTGGTGGTCGGCGATCTTCTTCCCGAACGTCTCGCGCTGCTGGGCGTAGCTGATCCCGAGCTCGAACGCCCGCCGCGCGACACCGCAGCCGCGCGCGGCGACGTTCACCCGGCCGACCTCGACGCCGTCCATCATCTGATAGAAACCCTTGCCCGGTACGCCGCCGAGGATCTGGCCCGCGTCGATCCGGTAGCCGTCGAACACCAGCTCGGTGGTGTCGACGCCCTTGTAGCCCATCTTCTCGATCTTCCCCGGCACCGTGAGGCCCTTGTCGACCTCACCGAACCCGGGCTCCTTCTCGACCAGGAATGTGGTCATGTTCTTGTAGACCGAGTCCTGCCCCTCGTCGGTCTTCACGAGAACGGCGACCAGCGTCGACGAACCACCGTTGGTCAGCCACATCTTCTGGCCGTTGACGACGTAGCCGGTACCGTCCTTGACGGCCTTGGTCTTGATCGCGGACACGTCGGAACCACAGCCCGGCTCGGACATCGAGAACGCGCCGCGCACCTCGCCGGTCGCCATCCGCGGCAGGTACTTCTGCTTCTGCTCGTCGGTGCCGTGCTGGAGCAGCATGTACGCGACGATGAAGTGCGTGTTGATGATGCCGGAGACGCTCATCCAGCCGCGGGCGATCTCCTCGACGCACAGTGCGTAGGTGAGCAGCGATTCGCCGAGGCCGCCGTACTCCTCGGGGATCATCAGCCCGAACAGGCCGAGCTCCTTGAGACCCTCGACGATCTCGGTCGGGTATTCGTCGCGGTGCTCGAGCTCGGTGGCGACCGGGAGGATCTCCGCCTCGACGAAGGACCGGACCGTCTTCAGGATCTCCTCCTGGATGTCGGTCAGCCCGTCGGTCTGCTGCAACCTGCTCATCGTGCGCCTCCTTCGGCCGGCTTACCCGCGAGTATCGCGGTTCCCAGCATCCCGGGACGAGAGGACACCCGCTGTGACACCGACCACCTGCTGGAGGTCGTGTGGCTCACTCGTTGTTGTGGTCCGGGCGCGGCAGGGACTGCCCGACCGTCTGGAACAGCGCCACGATCTGCGGGGTCGGTTGCCAGCGGTGCCGCTGCTGAGCCTCGAACAGGCGCTGCCGGGCAGCGTAGAAGTGCTGCGCCGCGGACTGCGTGTCCCCGTGGTCCAGCGCCTGGGCGGCCTGGTCCAACTCGTGCGCTGCGTCGCGCGGCGCCTTGCTGCGGCTGCCTTGCTGAGTCGCACGGACCTGCGCGGCCAGAGTGCGCATCTGTTGCACCAAGGCAGCCTGCGGGTTCTGCGGGGTCTCCTTGGGCTTCGGCTTCTTCGTCGGCGTCGTCTTGGTGGGAGTCGGCTTCGGTGTCGGCCGCGGTGTCGGCTGAGCCGTGGTCTTCGGGGCAGCTGTCACCTTCTCCACCGGGGCC
This sequence comes from Kribbella sp. NPDC004875, assembly GCF_042873375.1. Lineage (NCBI taxonomy): Bacteria > Bacillati > Actinomycetota > Actinomycetes > Propionibacteriales > Kribbellaceae > Kribbella > Kribbella sp. NPDC004875. The sequence goes on along the minus strand of NZ_JBIALI010000005.1, from coordinate 440,834 downwards.
GATGGCGTACCGCCTGCCTGGGCCGGCGGATCGTTCGACACTCCGGCCCGCAGCAGCAGCACTGCCACGAGACCCGCGACCACGACAGCAGCAGCCACGCCCACCTTGGCGAACGGGAACGTGCTACCCGTCTGGGCTCGATGCGTATGGTGCGGTGGCTCGTCGGACTCCTCTTCCCACTTACCCACGCCGAGCACCTCGGCGGCCGCAGGCGCGGTGTAGGTCAGCACCTGGGTCTGGTTGGCCGGTGTCAGCAGTGCAGTGACCGCAGCGGCCGACGCCGGCCGGTCTGCCGGGTTCTTCGCCAGCAGGTGCGTGACGAGGTTCGTCAACTCCTCAGGTACGTCGCTGCGCACGATCGGCGGCGGTGGTGTGTCCAGGTGCTGCCGCATCACCACATCCACGGTCGGCCCGGTGAACGGTGGCGTACCGGTGAGCAGCTCGTGGAGGACACAGCCGAACGAGTACCAGTCGCTCGCGGCGGTCGCCGGCTCGCCGCGGACCTGCTCCGGCGACACGTAGGACGCCGTACCGAGGAGGACTCCCAGCCCGGTCGTCTCGGCGCCGACGCTCTTGGCGATACCGAAGTCGGTCATCTTGAGCGTGCCGTCGGGGGCCAGCAGCAGGTTGCCGGGCTTCACGTCGCGGTGCACGATGCCGGCCTCGTGCGCGGCGTCGAGGGCGCGGGCGCCTTGCGCGGCGATGTCCTTGACCAGGCCGGCCGTCGGGAGTCCCGACGTACGCATCAGCTGGGCGAGGTCAGGGCCCGGCACCAGCTCCATCACCAGGAACACGTGGTCCCCGGCGGCGCCGACGTCGTAGGTCGCGACCACGTTCGGGTGCATCAGCCGGGCAGCGGCCTGCGCCTCCGCCTGGAACCGGTTGACCGCGTCCATCGGGTCGCCTTCGAGCCGGCGCAGCAGCTTCACCGCCACCTGGCGGGCGAGGATCGTGTCCTCGGCCTGCCACACCTCGCCCGCACCGCCCCTGCCCAACAGGGTCAGCAACCGGTACCGATCTGCCAGTACCTCGCCGTTCACACACCACACCTTCCACGTCGGACCGCAACACCTTAGGCAAGAAGGGCCGGGGGATCGAGTCCATGGCGAAAAGCTTCAGAAAGCTCTGCGGAGCGCGATCGGCGTACTACGGTGTGTCGCATGAAGCGATCGATTCCCGCCCTGATCGCGGCCGCGCTGGTCGCGACGACGCTGAGTACGACCACGACCACGGCATCCGCCGCGCCGGCGCCCGAGCCGAAGCCGGTGGTCAGCTGTGAGTTCACGCCGACGCCGGAGAACCCGGCCGCGAAGCCGGTCCGGATCCCGTCCGCGCGGGCTCGCGCGAAGGGCACCGTCGACGTGTACTTCGTGACCAACTACGGACCGTTCGTGGTCCGGATGGACCGCGCGAACGCGCCGTGCGGCGTACACAACTTCGTGCACCTGGTGAAGAGCCGGTTCTACGACGCCACCCAGTGCTTCCGGCTGACGAACTCGGCCCGCCTCGGTGTGCTGCAGTGCGGCGACATCTACCGCCAGGAGGAGGGCGGACCGGGGTACAAGTTCCCGGACGAGGTGACCGGCAACGAGACCTACCCCCGCGGCACCGTTGCCTACGGCAACCAGGGTCCGGGGACCAACGGGTCGGAGTTCTTCGTCGTGCACTCGTTCGCGAACATCGACCCGAACTACACCGTCCTCGGCCACGTCGTCGCCGGCATGTCCACCTTCGACCGGATGGTCGCCGCCGGCATCGCCGACCCGGACCAGGACGGTCCGCCGGTGAAGCCGATCCGCATCCTCAAGGTCTGGGCGCGCTGAGGGGAGGGTAATTCCCACCCCTGCGGCCGTACCGTGACGTCGTGGGCACGCGTGGGCGACCGAGACATCCCGACGTACTGACCCCTGCCGAATGGCGCGTGGTGCACCTGGTCCGGCATGGCCTGTCGAACCGGGAGATCGCGCAGCGGCGCGGGGTCAGTGTCGACGCGGTCAAGTTCCACGTCGCCAACGCACTGCTGAAGCTCGGTCTGAATCGCCGGACCGAGCTTCGCAACTGGCGTGGAGTGCCTGCCGACAGCCCGTTACGACAGCAGGGAGGCGAGCAGATGGTGCAACTCGGTGCGATCGGGCAGATCGCCCGTCCGGTCAGCGACATCCAGCAGGCGGTGGAGTTCTATCGCGACGTCCTCGGACTCCCCCACCTCTACACCTTCGGAGACCTGGCCTTCTTCGACTGCGGTGGCACCCGGCTGTTCCTCAGCACGACCGAGGACACCGGCGAGGCATCGACCCTGTACTTCCGCGTCGACGACATCCAGACGGCGTACGACGAACTCCGCGCCCGCGGCGTCGAGTTCGAGAACGCCCCACACCTGATCCACAAACACGACAACGGCGTCGAGGAATGGATGGCCTTCTTCCCCGACCCGGACGGCCAGCTCCTGGCCATCATGTCCCAGGTGGTTTAGTCCGCCGGGGGGTGCCAGATGTCGGTGCGGGTGAGGCCGGCGGCGCGGCCCTTGGCGGAGATGACGAGGGCCATCTTGCGGGACGCCTCGTCGATCATCTCGTCGCCGAGCATCACGGCGCCGCGGGCGCCGCCGGCGGCGGAGGTGTAGTGGTCGTAGGCGTCGAGGATGTTCTCGGCGTGGTCGTAGTCGTCCTGGCGGGGCGAGTAGACCTCGTTGGCGGCGGCGATCTGGTCGGGGTGCAGCACCCACTTGCCGTCGAAGCCGAGTGCGGCCGAGCGGCCCGCGACCCGGCGGAAGCCGTCGACGTCCTTGATCTGCAGGTACGGGCCGTCGATGGCCTGCTTGCCGTGCGCCCGCGCCGCCATCAGGATCTGCATCAGGATGTAGTGGTACGCGTCGCCGACGTCGTACCCGGGCGGCTGCTCGCCGACCACCAGCGACTTCATGTTGATCGACGCCATGAAGTCGGCCGGGCCGAAGATGATCGTCTCCACCCGCGGCGACGCGGTGGCGATCGCGTTCACGTTGGTCAGGCCGAGGGCGTTCTCGATCTGCGCCTCGATGCCGATCCGGCCCGGTTCGTACCCGTGCACCTTCTCCAACTGGGTGAGCAGCAGGTCGAGGGCGACCACCTGCTCGGCTGTCTGCACCTTCGGCAGCATGATGCAGTCGAGGTTGGCGCCGGCGCCGCCGACCACCTCGATGACGTCGGCGTAGGTCCACTCGGTGGTCCAGTCGTTCACCCGGACGACGCGGAGCTTGCTCCCCCAGCCGCCCTCGTTCAGCGCGGCGACGATGTTCTTCCGGGCGTCCGGCTTGGCGAGCGGCGCGACCGAGTCCTCGAGGTCCAGGAACACCTGGTCCGCGTCCAGCCCCTTGGCCTTGGTCAGGAACCGCGGATTCGATCCCGGGGTGGCCAGACACGACCGCCGACTGCGTAGAACCTGTTCCGTCATCGGGGACCTCCACTCGGTTACTCGCCGGTCACCGGCAGCGTACGGCGTCACCCACCACCACACCGGTGACCCGGCTCACTTCCCTCCCGAGTGTGTCCCGATTCACCGCGCAGTACGCACGGCCTGACCCTGTGCCACCCTTGGTTGCGTGGACGCGGATGCCGAGATCGCCGGAGTGATGAAGAAGGCCGGGCTCGTCTGGCTGGCCTGGGACGGCCGCCGGCCGGCACCGGCGTGGTTCGCCACGGTCGACGGCCAGTACGTCGTCCTCGCGGACGCATCCGAAGGCGCCGAGCAGCCGTTGCCCGGTCTGGCCGCGGCGGCGACGGTCGACGTCGTCGTCCCGGCGAAACCGGCCACCAACCGGCTGGCGAGCTGGAAGGCGACGGTCCGGCGGCTGAAGCCCGGGACCGACGAGTGGACGCAAGCCGCTCAGGTACTGCGGACCGACCGCCTGAACGCGGCGGAACTGGACGCGCAGCTCGAGCGCTGGCAGACCGAGGCCGACATCCTGGTCCTGGACCCGACCGGTGAGATCACCGAGGCCGCCGGACGCTACGACGCGACCCCACGGGCCGAGGCCCCGGTTCCGACCAGAGCCACGACCCGCGGGAAGCCACCGACGACGTTGCATCGCGCCATCCGCCGGCGCCCGAAGCTCAGCTAGCGCACTCCGAAAGCTCGCTGAACGGTCTGGGTCACGCTGTTGCCCGCGTCGTCGCGTGCCGTGACCCGCAGGCTCGCGTAGTCGGCTGACGCCGGAGCATCCATCTTGCCCCGCCAACCGGCTCCGGACCGCTGCAGCCGGACCGGTCGCCAGGTCGCGCCATCGTCGTACGAGAGCTCCAGCGTCGCCGTACTGACCTTGCCGGTCCCCACAGCGCCAGGAAGATGCGAGGCGGTCACCGCCAGGTCCGAGTGGCGCTTCGCCCGGCCAGACAGGTCCGTGTCAACCGAGTAGTCGAGCTGGAGCAGCGGGAGCGTCTCCAGGTTCGCGTAGTCGGCCTGACTCGAGGTGAAGCCCCACTCGGTGCGCGTCCGTGGCGAGTACGGCCGGCCCGGCAGATCGCGAGTCGTGTCGACCACCAGCCGGTACGGCGCCGACTCCGAAGGCACGTCGACCGACAGCATGTCGGCGCCCTCACCGAGCAGCGTGTCGCCTTGGTAGAGCGCAGTGGTGACCTGGGCGCCCACGTCGTACACGAAGCCCTGGTGTGGACCAGAGTCGGCAAAACCGGGCAACGTGAAGACGCTCATGATGTCGCCGACGCGTGAGGGCGGCGTCGAGAGCGCACTATCGCTCAGCAGCCGCGGACGCTGGATGCCGCCGAACCAGGTCTCTCTCGTCGTGCTGCCTGCTCGGTAGGACAACGAGGAGCCTTGCTGAGACAGATCCGGTACTGCGGCCATGCTGAGCCACTGCACCTTCGGGCTGGCAGTCACCCACGCGGTGTGGTCGCCCTGCGCGGGGACAGTGGTCGTTGCGGCGCCCACTGCCCAGGTGAGGTCGGCCGACAGGTCGAATCGGATGTCGATCGCGTCGCCCGGCTTGGTGTCCCGGTAGGACTCGTCGATCCGCGCCAGGTCCCGCGCACCAGGCCGGTAGCCAGGGTCACTCGGCACCGCTCCGTCGTGGTGCTGGACCAGGTCGTACAGGTAGTCCGGATACGGATGCGACACCACGCTCAGCAGCTTGGGGTTCCGCGCGAGCAGCTGCCGTCCCTGGTCGGTCGTCAGCGAAGCCACTGGCAGCGCCGGCGCGTCCTCGATCGGCAGATCGGCCCACGCGTCCAGCGGACCGTAGCCGTCGTTCAGGATCAGCAACAGCTTCGCACCGGCGCGCGCCGCAGCGGCTGCCTGCTCCGTCGGCGGTACGGCGTCGTTGCGCTGGGCAACCGCGATCTTGCCGCGCACGTTGTACTTCGCGAAGTCCGCGTCGTCACCGACGTACACCAGCGGAGAGACGCCGCTGCCCTCCGGAAGCTTCGGGGAGAGGCTCTGAACGAGGGCGTCGAACGAACCGATGCTCAGCGCCGGCTGCTCCTGACGCCAGCGCGTGGCGAACGTGTAGGAGCCCTGCGTCACCTTGCGAGTCGGCGTGGCCCAGAGCGAGTCGTAGAGCCACCACTCGAGTTGATACGTGTCGACAAAGCGATGCAGAGTGCCGTAGCTGCGGTACTGGTCGACGCGAACGTAGGTGTTCTCCGTCGGCCGTGGTGTGACCGCAGCGACCTTACGCAGCCCGGCCGCGTCGAACGTCACGGTCCGGTCCTGAGTGATGTCCAGCTCCGGCTGACTGATGACGGCACGCCCCAGCGAATGCGCACCGTCCAGACCGCGAACGTCGGCGTACATCCAGCTGGCATAGGTGCTCGGACGCACGGTGACGTCCAGACTGCCGCTCTCGTCCACCATGAATACCTGCGGTACGACGTCCCGCTTGATGTCCTTCAGTACGACGACACCGGCCAGCGGCGCACCATGCGGGTCCTTCGTGCGGATCGACAGCTTGACTCGCTGACTCTGCTTGCTGACGCCGATGGCGGTGTGCGCGCGGACTGCTCCGCCAGCATCCGTTGCCGTGAGCATCGAGCTGTAGCCGGCGTCGTCGGCGGCCAGGTCGAGGTGGCTGACCACACCGACAGTCGCCGTACCGTGAGCTGGGACGGTCACCTGCGGACTGGTCAGAGTGAACAGACCGGCCGGGATGCCCTGGTTCTTGAGCGACAGGTTCAGCGTGACGGGTTCGGTGCCGTCGTTCGTGTACGTGACGTCCTTCTGCGCCAGTCCACTCGTCGGGTACGGCCACTTGACCGCAGCGAACGCGGAGCCGGATGAGAACAGCGTGCCGCGCACCGCAGCGGCCACGTCGAGCCGACCGGCGCCTGCGGAGAACGGGCTGTACTGCACCGTGGTCTTGGTGGAGCTGACCAACGCATCCTTCAGCTGCTGTCCGGTCCAGTCAGGGTGTGCGTGTGCGAGCAGTGCAGCCGCACCTGCGACGTGCGGAGTGGCCATCGAGGTGCCACTCATCGCGACGTACGACCCCTCACCCTCCGGCGAGTACTGCGACCGGGCCGCGAGTACGTCGACACCGGGAGCGGTCAGGTCGGGCTTGAGCGCACTGTCACCGAGTCGCGGGCCGCGGCTGGAGAAGACGGCGAGCCGATCCGCACCGTCGACCGCGCCGACAGTGAGGGCCGCGTCCGCGGCACCTGGTGCGGAGACGCTGTACGGGTCCGGGCCCGAGTTGCCGGCCGCGATCACGAACAGCGCGCCGGTCTCCGCGCTCAGCGTGTTGACCGCCTGGCTCATCGGGTCCGTGCCGTCCGACGGGCCGGAGCCGAGGCTCATGCTGATCACCTTCGCGTGCTGGTCCCGCGCGGCCCACTCCATGCCGGCGAGGATCCAGGAGTCCTGACCGCTGCCATCGTCACCCAGGACCTTGCCGATGTGCAGGCCGGCGCCCGGCGCGACGCCCTGCTCCTTGCCGTTCGACGCCGCGCCGGTACCGGCGATCGTCGAGGCGACGTGCGTGCCGTGACCGTTGCGATCGGTGACGTCCTGGCCGGGGACGAAGCTGGTCGATGCGACGATGCGGCCGCGGAAGTCCGGGTGCGCGGCGTCGATGCCGGTGTCCAGGACAGCGACGTCCACGCCCTGACCGGTGTCGCCGCCCTGCCAGACCTCCGGGGCGCCGATCTGTGCCGTGGTGTCGGCGAGGCTCGCCTTGGCCTTGCCGTCCAGCCAGATCTTCGCGACACCGCTGGGGACCGCGCGGGCGGACGTGGAGCCGCCGGTGAAGGACGACCAGAACGAGGTGGCCTGATCGTGGTCCGCGGTCACGGCGGCGCCGCGGATGCTGCTGAGGACCAGCGTCTGGCGAGCACCCGCCAGTGGCGCCTGCTTGCGCGCTTGGTTGCCCGCTCGGTTGTACGAGACGATCAGCGGCGTGCCATCGCTGTGCGCGTCGTCGTACCCGTCGGCGAGGAGTTCGGTGACGTTGAAGAGGCGCTGGTCGAGGACGCCGGAGGCGAGGTACGGGAGGGCGGCGTCCGGGTAGACGTACAGGTCGTTGCCTACAGCCATGACGTGCGCGCCGGCCGGAGTGCCGTTCGGCTTGCGCACGGTCGCGGTCGGGCGGCCGGCGACCGTGGTCACGGAGACCTTGTCGCCGGTGATCAGGGTGATGGTCGAACCAACGGAACCAGCACGACCAGCAGGACCAGCAGGACCGGTGGTTCGTGCGGGGGCAGCGCCGGCACTGGGCACCGTGGCGGTCAACGCCAGCACCGCTGCGCCCAGGGCGATCAGCCCGCGACGGGAGAAGGACAGGGACACGACAGCTCCAAGCTGAGGGGAGAACCAGCAATCCCCGCATTACATGTGGCGCGATGCCCCGACTGCTATCGATCCACCTGGCGCAAACTGGTCACGACCAACTGGGTCAGGGTCGGATCACAGCCAGCCGCGATCGCGGGCGTGCCAACCGAGCTGCAGCCGGGACCGCGAGTGCGTCTGCTCCATCAGCTGCTGCACTCTGCGGGCGACAGTGCGCCGGCTGATCCCCAGCCGCGCACCGGCCGCGTCATCGGTCAGACCGGCAACGAGCAAGGACAGCAGGTGCCTGTCCTCGGCGGACATCGCCGCCTCGGCCTGCAGACCGTTCGAGTCGGTCACCGACAACGGACTGGCCCGGTTCCACACGGTCTCGAACAGCGCGACGAGCGCGTCCAGCAGACTGCACGGATGGACCAGCAGCGCCGCGTCCTGCGCCGGCGTGGCCCAGTCCAGCGGCAGCAGAGCCAGCTCCCGGTCCGCGACCGCGAGTTTGGTCGGCAGCACGTCCGCGATCCGGGCCTGCTCCCCCGCACGCACATGGCTGACCGCGCTGGCCGCCAGTACCGGGTCGCCGAGCGCCGAGTTGTCATAGACGACCCGATAGGTGACACCCGCCCCTTGCCGGGCCAGCTGCGTGCTGTTCACCTCCGCGGAGGCGACGTACGGCGGAGCGACCAGCTCACGCATCTCGGTGCGCGCCGTCCGCTGGACGCGATCGAACGCCAGCCCGACCGCGGTCTCCCCGGTGACGATCTCGATGAGCTCCTCCGTCCGCCGCGCACCACCCTGCCGGGTCGCCTCGGCCGCCAGCCGGTACGCCGCCTTGCGGATCCGCTCGAACTCCTCCTCCTGCCGCTGGATGAGCTGCTCGACCGCCAGCTCCGGCGGCACCGGGACGATCAGCTCCCCGGGAGCCGGCGTCCGGTGCACGAACCCTTCGGCCTGGAGGACGTCGACCGCGCGCCGCACCTCGTCCACGGGCCACCCGAGCCGTACCGCCAGGTCGCCCAGTGCCGCGGCACCGCGCCGGATCAGGTCCAGGTACGCCGCCTCGTCGTCGGCTCCGAGCCCGGTGGTACCCAGCATGCCCACCCCCACTTCCCACGTCGCCCGAGGAGCAAAGTCTACGAAGCGTCCTCAGCCGAGACTCACGCTCGGCGGGTTAGCCTTCGGACATGACCGGATCACCGTCGCGGGTTTACGTCGCTCGGCTGGCGGGGCTGCCGGTGTACGACCCCAACGGGGACCAGGTCGGCAAGGTCCGGGACGTGGTCGCCATGATGCGTCAGGGCAACCAGCCGCCCCGGGTGCTCGGCCTGGTCGTCGAGGTGTTCACCCGGCGCCGCATCTTCCTCCCGATGACCCGGGTGACGTCTGTCGACGTCGGTCACGTCATCACCACCGGCCTGCTCAACATGCGGCGCTTCGAGCAGCGAGCGACCGAAGTGCTGGTGCTGGGTGAGCTGCTCGACCGGACCGTCACCATTGCCGACACCGGCGCCACCGCGGTGGTGTTCGACATGGCGATGGAACAGTGGCGGACCCGGGACTGGTTGCTGACCAAGGTGGCGGTCCGCGAGGGCTCCAAACGGTTCCGGCGGCGTGGGCAGACGCATGTACTCGACTGGGCCGACGTCAGTGGGTTCACGCAGGTCGAGGAGGGTCAGGGTGCGACGCACATCCTGGCCGCGTTCGAATCGATGCGTGCGGCCGACCTGGCCGGCGTACTGCACGACCTGTCGGTCAAGCGCCGCAACGAGATCGCGGTCGCACTGGACGACGAGCGGCTGGCCGACGTACTCGAGGAGCTGCCGGAGGACATCCAGGTCGAGATCCTCGCCGGACTGGACACCGAGCGCGCGGCGGACGTGCTGGAGGAGATGTCCCCGGACGACGCGGCCGACCTGATCGCCGAGCTCCCGACCGACACCGCCGAGCGCCTCTTGACACTGATGGAGCCGGAAGAAGCAGAGGACGTACGGCGGCTGCTGACCTACGAGGAACACACCGCGGGCGGTCTGATGACGTCGGAGCCGGTCATCCTGCCGGTGGACGCCACCGTGGCCGATGCGCTGGCACACGTACGCAACGCCGACCTGAGTCCCGCACTGGCCGCCATGATCTACGTCTGCCGGCCCCCACTGGAGACGCCGACCGGACGGTTCATCGGGATCGGCCACATCCAGCGGCTGCTCCGCGAGCCACCGTCCGAGCTGGTGTCCGCCGCACTGGACACCGACCTGGACGGCCTGCGGCCCGACGACAGCCTGCAGACGGTCAGCAAGTACCTGGCGACGTACAACCTGGTCGCCGCGCCGGTGCTGGACGACGAGGGCAGGCTGTTGGGTGCGGTGACCGTCGACGACGTGCTCGACCATCTGCTCCCCGACGACTGGCGGGAGAACGACCACACCGAACCCGCAGAACCGACAGGGCCTTCCATTCCCTCAACGCCTTCAACGCCTTCAACGCCGCAGGAGGTGGACCACGATGCCCCGTGACGACCGCAGCGCCGACGACCGGCGCCCGCGCGGCAGCACGCCGCGCAGCAGTACCACCGAGGAGCGCCGCCGGAGTTCGGACGAGCGGCGGATGTTCCGCGGGAGCACGCGGCTCGACGTACCGCGGGACTGGCGGCGGACGTTCGTCCCGCGGCCGACGTACGACGCGGACGCGTTCGGGCGGCTGTCCGAGCGGATCGCCCGCTTCCTCGGCACCGGGCAGTTCCTGGTCTACATGACCGCGACCATCCTGTTCTGGGTCGGCTGGAACATCTTCGCGCCGTCCAGCCTGCGCTTCGACGAGTATCCGTTCATCTTCCTCACGCTCGCGCTCAGTCTGCAGGCGTCGTACGCCGCTCCGCTGATCCTGCTCGCCCAGAACCGGCAGGAGGCCCGCGACCGGGTCCAGTACGAGCGGGACCGCGACGTCGACGCCCGGACCCGCGCCGACATGGAGTTCCTGGCCCGCGAGATGGCGTCACTGCGGATGGCGGTCGGCGAGGTCGCCACCCGTGACTTCCTGCGGTCCGAGCTCCGTTCGCTGCTCGCCGACCTGGATCTGCGCAGCCGCGAGGACGACCGGGTTTGACCCCGAGCTACTCTCACTATCAGGTGAGGAAGGACGTGGGATGAAGACTCGATTCGCGCCTGACCGGGGGCTCTCCAGCCGGATGGTGATCACGAGCTTCCTGCTCGGTCTGCTGTACGTCGGTTTCGTGGCCCTGCTGATCGCGCTGACCAAGAGCGCGGTGCTCGCCGTGGTAATCGCGGGCGGCGCGCTGTTCGCGCAGTACTGGTTCTCCGACCGGATCGCGCTGTACGCGATGGGCGGCCGGATCGTCACGCCCGAGGAGGCGCCGCAGCTGCACGGCGCGATCGACCGGCTGTGCGCGCTGGCCGACATGCCGAAGCCGCGGGTCGCCGTCGCCGACGTCGACATGCCAAACGCGTTCGCCACCGGCCGGAACCCGAAGAACGCGGTCGTCTGCGTGACGACCGGCATCATGCGGCGGCTGGACAACGACGAGCTCGAGGGCGTGCTGTCGCACGAGCTCTCGCACGTCGCGCACCGCGATGTCGCGGTGATGACGATCGCGTCGTTCCTCGGTGTCCTGGCCGGCCTGATCACCCGCTTCGGACTGTACGGCGGCCTCGGCCGCGGCAACCGCGACCAGAACGCGGCGCTCGTCGTGCTGACGATCATCGCGGTCTCGATCCTGGTCTACGCGATCTCGTTCCTGCTGACCCGCGCCCTCTCGCGGTACCGCGAACTGGCCGCCGACCGCGCCGGCGCGATGCTGACCGGCAGACCATCGGCGCTGGCGTCGGCCTTGACGAAGATCAGCGGGGACATCGCCCGGATCCCGTCCCGCGACCTGCGTCAGGCGCAGGCGTTCAACGCGTTCTTCTTCGCTCCGGCGATCTCCGGCAAGGCCGGCGCGAGCCTGTCGTCGCTGTTCTCGACGCACCCCTCCCTGGAAGTCCGCCTCGACCGCCTCGGCACGCTGTCCCGCCAACTGGGCGAGCAGGCCTGAGAATCGACACATGGGTCTTCTAGACATCCTTCTCGGCCGGAGCAAGGCGGTCCCGCCGAATCTCGATCAGCTGTTCTCCGTACCGTCGGCCGCGATCACGCTGGAGACCGCGGCCGGCTACCGTCCGACCGGCAGCGGATCGGTCTGCTTCAAGGCGGCCGAGGGCGGCGGCTTCAGCACGCTCCGCGACGAGGTCGACAAGCTGCTCGCCCTCGACAACGGCAAGTTCACCAGTACGACGGACTCCTACGGGTTCACGTGGCTGGTCCGGCAGACGGCCCCCGACGACCTGGAGACCCTGGTCACTGACCTGCACGCGGTCAACAGCTCGCTGGTCGACGCCGGCTTCGGCAACGCCCTGCTCTGCACCCTGGTCGCCTTCACCAACGGCACCCAGTCGCTCGGCCTCGTCTACCTCTACAAACGCGGCTCCTGGTACCCCTTCGTCCCGGTCGGCGCCGACCGCCGCGACAACGCCACCGAACTCCAGATCAAGTCCGTAGTAGGCGCCGACCTCAACTTCGAACAAGACCTCTCCCGCTGGTTCCCCATCTACGGCGCCCCCGGCCTCTAACCCCCGCCGCCCCCTGGGTTCGTTTCAGTGGTTCACCACTCGCATTGCCCGTTCACCCGTCGCATGCGGGGCAGTAAGGGGCACTCCGGGTGGTTCACCACTCAAATGGCGACGGCGGGCAGGGTTGGCGACGGCGGGCAGGGTTGGGGAGGGTGCGGAGGGTGGGTAAGGGTTGCCTTCCTGGATGTAGCTCACACGGACCGTGGTCAGGCTTTCGCGGGCGAGCACGTAGCCTTGGGGTATGGCTCCCACTGCTGATCAGGTGACCACGGCGCTCGGTGGCGTGCTGGACCCGGAGATCCGCAAACCGATCACGGATCTCGGCATGGTCGAGTCCGTCGTCGTCCGGGAGGACGGCGTGGTCGCGGTCCGGATCCTGCTGACTGTCGCCGGCTGTCCGATGAAGGACACGCTACGTCGCGACGTGACCGCCGCGGTCAACAAGCTGGACGGGGTCAGCGGCGTCGAGATCGACCTCGGCGTGATGTCCGCCGAGCAGCGTTCGGCGCTGCAGACGCAGCTGCGCGGCGGCGTGGCCGAGAAGGAGATCCCGTTCTCCCGGCCGGACTCGCTGACCAAGGTGTTCGCGATCGCGTCCGGCAAGGGCGGCGTGGGCAAGTCCTCGGTGACGGTGAACCTGGCGGTCGCGATGGCGCGGCAGGGTCTGTCGGTCGGCGTCCTGGACGCGGACATCTACGGGCACTCGGTGCCGGCCATGTTCGGCGTCGCGGACGAGCGGCCGACCGCGGTGGACGACATGATCATGCCGGTGCCCGCGCACGGCGTGAAGGTGATCTCGATCGGCATGCTGAAGCCGAAGCGGGACCAGGTGGTCGCCTGGCGCGGCCCGATCCTGGACCGTGCGCTGGTGCAGATGCTCGCCGACGTGTACTGGGGCGACCTCGACGTACTGCTCCTCGACCTGCCGCCGGGCACCGGCGACATCGCGATCTCGGTCGGCCAGCGGCTGACCAGCGCCGAGGTGATCGTCGTGACGACCCCGCAGGAAGCGGCCGCCGAGGTGGCCGAGCGGGCCGGAACGATGGCGCAGATGGTGCACCAGCGGGTGGCCGGCGTGGTCGAGAACATGTCGTACCTGCCGTGCCCGCACTGCGGTCCCGAGCACCGGATCGAGATCTTCGGCTCCGGCGGCGGCACCCGGGTCGCCGAGACCCTGTCCGCACGCCTCGGGTACCAGATCCCGCTGCTCGGTGAGATCCCGCTCGACGAGCGGCTCCGCTCCGGTGGCGACCTCGGCCAGCCGCTCGCGCTGGCCGACCCGGACACCCCGGCGGCCCAGATGCTCGACAAGATCGCGGCCACCCTCGGCGGTAAGCCCCGCGGCCTCCTCGGCCGTCAGCTCGGCCTGTCCCCCGCCGGTCGCTGACCCGCGGGTGGCCGGGTTCGAGCATCCGGTCCTGGAGACGTCACGGCTGCGGTTGCGGCGGTGGCGCCAGGACGAGCTCGACCGGATCTGTACGGCGCGCACCAACCAGGCGACCGCGCACTTCCTGCCGTTCATCCCGCAGCCGTTCACCGCTGAGGACGCCCGTTTCTGGCTGAAGGACATGGCCGAACAGGCTGCTGCCGGGAGGCGCTTCAACTGGTGCGTGGCGGACCACGAGACCGATCAGGGGCTGGGCAACGTCACCCTGTTCAACCTCGACACCGATGTCGAGGTTGGCTACTGGCTGCACCCCGACGCGCAAGGCCGTGGCGTGATGGCCGAGGCGATCCGGCAAGTCGCCGAGTGGTACTTCGCGCGCTTCGCCGGCCCGCGCATCGTCATCCGAACGGCGGCCACGAACCGCGCGGCCCGGCGTACCGCGGAGAAGGCCGGCTTCCGCCTCGTCGGGATCGAGCCGGCCGCGTTCCCGATCGCCACGCACGTCGACGACCGCGCGGTGTACGACCTACTCGCCCCCAACGGCCCAGACCGGGCGTAGCGGGGCGAGGCCTTCCTCGACGTACTCCGCGACGGGACGGACCCCGCCGTCGACGTACCACTGCTCCAGGGCGGCGAAGTAGCCGAAGACGAGAGCGTTCGCCGCGACCCGGGCCTGGGTCGCGGTGAACTGCTCACCCGCCATCAGCGGGGCGATCCGCTGGGCGGCGCGGTCGAGTGACGCGCAGAACGCCGTACGGACCGACGGTTCTTTGAAGAAGTATCGGATCCGGCGCCACGGGACGGGCTCGGCGACGCCTTCCACCGGCGCCTCGTAGGCACGCACGACGCGGGTCATGGTGCCGACCGGGTCGCTCGGGTCGAACAGCTCCTGCAAGGCTTCCTGGCTCATCGTGTCGAACTCGTCGGCGACGAGCAGGCCTTCCTTGGTGCCGAAGTACCGGTAGACCGACGACGGCGAGACCTCGGCCGCGGCGGCGATCTCCTCGATCGTCACCGCGTCGAACCCGCGCTCGTCGAACAGGTCGAGCGCGCGCTCCTGAATCGTCCGCCGCGCCTTCACACGCCAGCGTTCCCGCAGACCGGTTGCCATCCCCCGACCATAGGAGACAGTCACACGCTTCAGCAAGTCACTGTCTAAAACTCTTGACCCTGCGCGAGCGCCGTTCGTACAGTCACTCGCATGAGACAGTCACTTTCTGAAAAAGGCACAGCGCTGCTCGCGGTCGGGCTCTCGGTCCTGCTCGCCGCGATCGCGATCATCGACCAGACCGGCAGCAGGAGCCTCGGTGAGCACGCCACGTCCGCCTATGCGGCGTACGGCAAGCACGCGTCCGAGGGCGCGCTCTACGGCCTGCTGTACGGCGTTGCCGTCCTCGACGCACTGCTGTGGCTGGCGGTCGCCGGACTGGCCCGCTCACACCGCCTGATCGCGGGCGTGCTGGGCGTACTCGTCGTACTCCTCACGGCTTCGCTGGGCGTGACCCTGCTGGTCGTGTCCGAGTACGGCGTCCGTCCCTATCCGCCGCTGTGGGGCCTGCTCGCGCTGCTGCCCGCGGGCGCGGGTGCGATCGCTACCGTGTTGCTGTTCCGCCGGGGTCAGGTCGCTTCGGGGTCGTAGGGCGGCTTCTGGCCGGCCGGCAGCCGCTCCGGCGGGGTGTCCTTGAACTCGGAGACGAGCTTGTCCGCCTCGTCTTCCATCGGGTCCAGGAGGTGCTTGCGGACGAAGTTCTTCGGGTTCAGGTCCTGGAGCTCGAGGTCGGCGTACTCCGGACCGAGCTCGGCGCGCAGGTCGTTCTGCGCGTTGTTGACCATCTGGCGGACCTGCCGCAGCAGGCGCCCGGCAGTCCGGGCGAACTCCGGCAGCCGATCCGGGCCGAAGACCAGTACGGCGACGATCGCGATCACGACCAGTTCGAGTGGTCCGATGCCGAACATGGCCTCACCTCCTGTTCATCGCCACGGACGCCGCCAAGCGTATCTCGACTCCGGGCACGATGGTTCAGCCGATCTGCTGGCCGAGAGTGAGCGTAACCGTCCGGGCCCGTCCGCCGCGCTCGTAGGTGAGTCGCACGGCCTCGCCCGGCTGGTAGGTGCGGATCGCGACGATCAGTACCTCGGCGCTGTCGACCGGCTGGTTGTTGACCGCGGTGATCACGTCGCCGACCCGCAGTCCGGCCCGCGCGGAGGGCGAGTTCGCGGTCACCGAGCTGACCCGGCCACCGCCCTCGAACGTCATGTCCACACTCGCCCCGATCACGGGGTACGACGCCTTGCCGGTGGCGATCAGCTGCTGCGCGGTCCGCCGGGCCTGGTCGATCGGGATCGCGAACCCGAGCCCGATGCTCCCGCTCTGCCCGTCCTCGGAACCGCGGACGGTCGCGATCGCGGAGTTCACGCCGATCACCCGCGCGTTCATGTCGACCAGCGGACCGCCCGAGTTGCCCGGGTTGATCGCCGCGTCGGTCTGCAGCGCGCTGATGAACGACGACGTCTGGCCGGTGTCGTCGCCGGTGGTCACCGGGCGGTTCTTCGCCGAGATGATGCCCGAGGTGACGGTGCCGGCGAGCCCGAGCGGCGAGCCGATCGCGACCACGTCCTGCCCGACCACAGCGGCGTCCGAGCGGCCGAACTGCACCGACGGCGCGTCCAGCCCGACGACCTGGACGACCGCGAGGTCGTACGCCGGTGAGCGGCCGACCAACCGGGCGGTCGCGGTCTTGTTGTTGTTCGTCACGACCTGGATCGAGCCACCCTTGGCGGCGGCCGCGACCACGTGGTTGTTGGTCAGGATGTGGCCGACGTTGTCGATCACGAAGCCGGAGCCGGTCGCGTCGGAGTTGTCCGATCCCTGGACCTTGAGCTGCACCACACTCGGCAGCAGCGTCGCGGCGACCGCGGACACCGAGCCGGTACGGATCTTCGGGTCCGCGCCGGTGCCGACCGGCGGATCGGGCTGCTGGGTGATCGGGGTGTTGTCAGAGGCGCCGCCGCCGAGCGCGACGACGGCCGTGGCCGCGCCGGCGCCGGCGATCACACCGATGACGAGGGCGACCAGCGCCGCGATCATCACGACGCGGTTCAGCTTCGCCGGCTCGTTCTGGTACGAGCGGGCCTGCTGCTGGTGCCAGTCCGCCGGCGGTGGCGGGATGTAGGCCGGCCGGTACTGCGGCTGCTCGGTCGGCCACGCCTGTCCCTGGTACACCGGCCGGAACCGGGGCTCCGGCGGCTCGGGCTGGCCGAAGCTGCGCTGCGTGGTCGAGCGGCCACCGTTCGTCTGCCGGTACGCCGCGTCGGAGCCGGGCGTGCGCAGCGGCATCGTCCCCGCTCCCGGAGCGGGCGGCGTCAACGCGGACAAGGGCGGGCGTGCACTGGGCGCAACAGTGGGCTCAGCAGTGGGCTCAGCAGTGGGCTCAACTGTGGCCTCGACAGTGGGATCCGTAGCCGCCGCGTTCGGAACTGTCGGCTCGGCGTCGTCGCTCGTCACGGTCCCCGCCTCACGTCGTCGTCGTGGTCGTCGGAAGCCCTGGCCGGGGATAACCGGAGGCACTTCCAGATTCGATTATCCCAGCTTCGGCGAGAGTGCACCCATCGGAGTGAGCCAGGTCGCGATTTTCGCCAGTCCGGTCCCCAGCCGCTGGATCGCGGTCAGCCTGGCCGGCGCCTCGTGCGGGAACGCCTTGACCACCTGTCCGAGCTGGTCGGGCGGCAGGTCGCCGATCAGCGTGTAGACGATCCCTCCGGACGACCAGACGACGTACGACGGCATGCCGTAGCGCAGGTAGACGCCGGGGCTGTCGGTGCTGGTGAAGCCGGCCACGGCGGCCGGGTCGAGCGCGCCGCGCTGCTCGAACAACGAGACGTTGAACAGGCCGTCGGAGTACGAGAACTGCAGTGAGCCGTTGCTGGTGTCCTGGTGGACGTCGTACAGCGTGAGCGACGCGGGCAGCTGCGGGGCGCAGACCCAGCCCTCGGAGCGCAGGTTGTCGACCTTGCCCATGCCGACCGCTTCGACGCCGCTGGGGACCATCGGCGGCAGGTGACTGAGGAACTCGGAGCTCTCGATCTCCAGCTCGGTGAACACGGTGGCCCGCACCATCGTCTTGCCGTCCTGGCTGAACAGCTGGCGCTGCAGGAGCAGTCCGGTGGTCTTGTCGATCCAGAACCGGGCAGCCAGCGTCTGATCACCCCGCAGCGCCTCCACGAGCACCGCGGTCCGGCCGATCAGGTCCGTGCAGCACTTGTCGACCAGCTGGTACGTCGCCTGCAGCAACGCCAGCGGTCCGCCGTCGATGGCAGCGTCGGTGCTCGTGGCGCGCTGGACGAACGCCTTGGCGCCCGGAGCGGACGACGAACCGAGCACACTGACCTCGGAGCCCTGCGACGCGGCGTGCACGATGTCGAACATCGCCGAGCTCGCGCCCTGCGGTCCCCAGGCGGTGAAGATCTGCGTGCCGTGGTATGAGACCTGGTTCGGCGCGGCGGCGGCGCGTTGCAGCCAGCGGACGGCGGTCACCGAGTCCGGCTTCGCGGCCGCGGGTGCGGCGCCGGGGATCGGTGCGCCCAACGCCGGGATCGGGGCGGCGGAGGCGGGCAGACCGAAACCGATCAGGGCGGTGCTGACCAGCACGGCGAGCCGGGTGAGGCTCACCGGTCAGCGCCCTGTCAGGGCCACCGGGCGCAGCGACGAGCTCAGCCCGGCGTACCCCGAACCGTTGTACGAGTTCAGCACTGCGACCGGGTCGGCGAACGGTGTCCCGCCGGTCGTGGTCGCGTGGTCGGACGAGAAGCTGGCGACAGGCGGTTGCAGCGCAGGCGGCTGCTCCGTGCGGGCCGGGTCGCCGACGACGAACGCAGTACCGAGCAGGGAGGCTACTGCGGCGGCCGAACCGGCTGCACCGACGACGCGGCGCCGGGAGCGCGACGCACGGGCCGTCCCCGGCCGGGTGCCACCTGTACGCCCGGCCGGAAACGCGGACCGCTGCGGGAACAGGCTGACCGCCGGTGTGAGGACCGGGCGGACCTCCTCCCGCGGCTCGGTCGAGAACGATGAGACGCCCATCAGGCGCTGCATCAGGTCGGTGGACGGGTCCGGCGACTCGAGCGCCGCCATTCGGGCCTTGAGCCGGCGCTGCGCGTCCACCTCGGCGCGACAGCTGTCGCAGCCGACCAGGTGGCTCAGCACCTTGTCCCGGGAGTCGTGGTCGAGCGCGCCGTCGACCACGGCGCTCAGCTTGTCCAGCGGGTGCGTCATCCGAGGTCACCCCCGTCACCGAACAGGCCGCCGTCGGCCGGCGGGCCGCCGACGCGGGTCTGGCCGGACCGCGGGGCCCGGTGCTCCAGGTGCTTGCGCAGCATCGACCGGCCGCGGTGGATGCGGCTGCGGACGGTGCCGAGCTTCACGTCCAGGACGTCGGCGATCTCGTCGTACGTCATGCCCTCGATGTCGCACAGCACGACCGCGGCGCGGAAGTCCTCGGGCAGCGCGTCGAGCGCGTCCTGCACGTCGTGGTCGAAGAGATCGGAGTCCAGCTTCTCGGCCGGGCCCTCGCCCTTGGCCGGCAGCCGGTCGTGGGCGTCCTCGGGCAGGCCGTCGAAACGGATCCGCTGCTTGCGGCGCGCGCCGTCCAGGAACAGGTTCGTGGTGATCCGGTACAGCCAGCCCTCGAAGGTGCCCGGTGTGTACGACGACAGCGACCGGAAGACCCGGACGAAGACCTCCTGGGTCAGGTCCTCGGCGTCGTGCTTGTTGCCGGTCAGGCGGTAGGCGAGCCGGTAGACGCGGGCCGAGTGCGTGCGGACGATCTCGTCCCACGACGGCAGCGCGTCGGCGACCGGCTGTGGCGCGGGCACCGTCGGCGTGTGCAGCGGCTTCACCGCGACGCCTCCCTGAGTCCTCTCGGCAATGAGCGTGAAGGCCATGGTGCCGCGGTCACCGTCCTCTGCGCACGTCGGGAGAACCCGGGTAGGACCATGAAATCCTGGGGTTCGCTGTACGACGGCTCAACGCGGTGCCCCGGCCGGAAGTTCCCGGCCGGTGCCTTCACTGGTACAGACGCCTCGACGGCCATTTCGGTTGAATCACCTCTCGTCGATGACGGCGATCGGGTCTCCGTCCCGGACCACTTCGCCTTCGACGACCTTCAGCTCGGCAATGGTGCCGGCCACCTCGGCCAGCACCGGGATCTCCATCTTCATCGACTCCAGGATGACCAGTGTGTCGTCCGGGCCCACCGTGTCACCGGCCTTCGCAGTGACCTTCAGCACGTTGGCCACCAGTTCGGCCAGCACGGTGTGACTCATAGCTCGATCCTAGGCGGGCGGTAGAGGGTTCGGCGTAGGTGCCCCTCGGGCAGCGTTCCAGGGCACCTACGCCGAGTCGGTGGGCGGCTACCGGGCCGTCGCCGGGTCCAGCCGGATCGCGTTGAACAGGGCCGGGTTCTTGGTCTCCGCGACCCCCTTGCCCCAGGTCAGCCAGCCGCGCCGTCCGGTGCCGTCGTTCTCGTTCACCACCACGGTCGCCGAAAGCAACCGGTCCTTCGCCGCGAACCCGAGCGTGCTCCACGGCACCGCGATCTCGTACGTCGTGGTGTGCGCGGCCTCGTCCCGGACGACCTTGGCCTGGACGCCGGGCGGCGTACCGGTCTGTGTCGTCGGAGTCCAGCGCCACGTGTCCACCGGGCCGGCATCGGTCAGGGCGACACCGATCTCCTGGGTAGCAGTCGCCTCACCGGGTGCACCGGCTGTCATCCCGAGCTGGATCCCATCGCCGCCCCAGATGTTGCCGTTGCGGTTGGGCTGCGAGAACACGTCGTCCGTGAGCTTGGCGGACAGATACAGGTTCTGGTCGTCGTGAGTGAGCCAGAGCGAACCGGACAGGTCGCTCGGGCCGCCCCAGCCGGTGACAGGCGGCGTACCGGTGCCTTCCAGTGCGATGGCGGGCTGTTTGGCGACGACCGGGTCGATGACGCCGTCCAGCGTGACCGTGTGGCGTTTCGCAACGGTCGCGGCGGTCACCGGCGCCAGCTTGCCCGATGCCTTGATATCAGCGGCTCCGGTACGACGCAGCGTCGCCGACCACGTGGAAGGCGCCGTGAGAGTCAGTGGGACGTCAGCCTCCGCCGTGGAGTGCGGAGCGATGGTGCAGCCGGCGAGTAGCGTTCCAGACGCGTTTCCAGAGGCCCAGTCGAGTCCAGCGAGCTGCAGTGGATGCGACGACGCGTTGGTGACCCTGTAGCGAAGCAGGTCCTTTCCGCTGCCACTGAGCACATGCGATGCCGTGACCGACAGCGGTGGCGTTGCTGAGCCCGTAGTCGACACCAGTGCGACCGCCTGACCGTCGACGGTCACCTTGGCGGAGTACGTCCGGGCTCCGGTGGAGTCCTGGGCCGGATAGGTAACGGCAGCCGTCGCAGTCGCACCCGGTGCCGCGGATCCGGTCGTCTCAGTGCCACCCGCGGCGACAGTGAAGTCGTGAGCGACCGCGTCCGGGTTGGTGAACGTGAGAGTGCCCGTAGCCGGGTCGCCGGCGATCTCCGAGGCCACCGACAACGCGAACCGGCTCGACGGAAGCATCGGTCCGGTGACCGCACCCTGCAGGTACACCGGGTCCGGTCCGGCCGTCACCCAGACGTGTCCACCGGCGTCCGCGGTCAGCGTGGTCTCGACGCCGTACAGGTTCGTCACCTTCACGGTCGAGCCTGCTGGTGCGGTAGCCGCCACCACTCCCGGCGTGGCAGCCCAGACCGCGTGGACGCTCTGACCACCACCGGCGTCGAACGAGACGTCGTACCCGTTGGTGCCGAAGCGGGTCTGGCCGATCAGCGGGCGCTCGTCGATCTGGCGGGCCAGGACGGCGGTCGCGACGTACGACGGCTTGGGAGCGAGCGCACCGCGTGAGTCGAGCCGGTTGCGCACCAGGCCGAACCGGTGCTCGACGTTCGACGGGTCCGTCCCGGAATCCATGAAGTTGTACGAGCTGTAGCGCGCGACACCGTTGCCGTAGGACAGCAGTTGGCCGCGGATCAGATCACGCGCCTGGGCCGGCTCCGACACCGCGCTGGGGTTCGTACCGGTCGCCCAGCCCTGCTCGGTGATGTAGATCGGTTTGGTCGAACCGTGTGCCGCCATGATGCTGCGGATGGTGTTGACGTAGGCGACCGAGGCCTCCGGGTCCAGCGGCTGCACGTACGGGTGGATGGTCACCGCGTCGACGTAGTCCAGCCCACCGAGGTCCGCGAACTTTGTGAACCACCCCTGCCAGTCGTTGATGACCGCCAGCGACGGACCAGTCAGCTTCACGTCCGGATGCTTGGCCCGCACCGCGTCGCTGACCATCTTCAGCAGCGCGACGTAGTTCTCCGGGCTGGCCTTCGCCGCGCCGTTCGGGTCGCGCAGGTTCCATTCGTTCCACAGCTCGTACGTCGTGTGCTCGGTGCCCCACTGGTCGACCGCGGCAACGGCGTACCGGGTGAAAGCAGCACGCTGCTCGTCAGTCGCCGGGGCCTCGTCCGGGTAGTACAGCGAGTTGCCGTAGTCGAGGATGTTCAGGAAGTCGACGTTGTTCGCGTCCAGCGCGGCCTTGTAGTCCTTGTACCGCTGCGGGAACTCGATGACGCCCTTGGTGGTCTCTGCGGCCGACCAGAACGCCTCGTCCCGGTCGGTCGAGATACCGCCCATCGCCATCAGCGGCACTGATTCGAGACCAGGATTCGATGCGCTGCTGAACGCGAGCGCACCGGCGACACCGATCCGGGTGTCCGTCGAGGTCGAGAAGTCGTGCGGAGTCAGTACGGCGAAGTCGGTGCCGCCCAACGTGGTGGAACCGTCGGTTCCGACTGCTGTGAGGTCGGTCTGGTACCAACCCGGCGTACTGATCGACAGCGGGAGCTGTCCGTTGAGTGAAGCGGCCGATGCGGAGCCTTTGGCGACTTCGGTGCCGCCGGCGTCGCGGACCGTCCAGTTGACGGTCGTCGCGTCGGTGGTGAAGCCCAGCTTCACCTGCTGCCCGACGGTGAACGTGTTGCCGACGGCCGTCGGCGTGATGGTCAGTGAGGGCGCGGCGGTGACGGCCGCGCGGGCGGGTGACTGGAGTACTGCGGCCAGCATCAGACCGGCCGCGAGAAGACTGACTGCGCCGGAACTGACTGCGCCGGAGCGGCGACGTGCCATGGGGCGTGCTCCTCCCAGGGGAAGCGAAAGCGGTTTCGCAGATCACACCTTGATACGCCCCGTGCTCGCTGTCAACGGCTCGCGACTCATTACGATGTGTGTATGGCCGACCAGGTGATCACGCTGTCCGATGTGGCTGCCGCGGCCGGGGTGTCGCTGTCGACGGCCTCCAAGGCCCTCAACGGCACGGACCGGATCTCGGAAGCCACCCGGGAGCACGTGCGGGTGACGGCGGACCGGCTCGGCTTCCGTCACAACGCCCTGGCCCGGTCGTTCGCCCGCGGCCGCAGCCAGACGATCGGCGTCCTCACGCACCGCGCGTCGAACCCGTTCACCCGTGTGGTGCTCGCCACCGCGGCCACCGAGCTGGGCGCGAAGGAGCAGGCCGTCCTGCTGTACGACGCGCGGATGGACGAGCAGCACGACGTGACCGAGAGCATCCTGCAGCTCCGTGCCCGCCGGATCGACGGCGTGATCGTGATCGGCACCAGTACGTCGTTCCGGACGCCGTCGCTGACCAGCCGGTTCGACGTCCCGGTGATCAACGCGTTCACGGTGCCGGCGGATCCGCAGGACACCACGATCACCGCCGACGACTACGCGATCGGGCGGCTCGCGATCAGCCACCTGCTGACCAACGGCCGGCGCAAGATCGCGCACCTGACCGCGGAGCGGCACGACATGGCCGCGCAACGCCGGGCCGAGGGCGCCGCCGAGCTGCTCCTCGAGGCCGGGCTCACGTGGGCGGCACCGGTCCGGTTCGGGCGCTGGCGCGAGGAGTGGGGCGAGCAGGCCGCGACCGAGCTGTTGGCCGAGGTGCCCGACCTGGACGCGATCTTCTGCGGCAGCGACGCGATCGGCCGTGGTGTGGAGCGAGCCGTCCGCGCCGCCGGCCGGCAGGTGCCCGGCGACATCGCGCTGATCGGCGTCGACAACTGGGAGAGCCTGATGCACGACCAGCGCGGGACGCGGCACCTGACCACGATCGACGTCGGCCTGGAGGAGATCGGCCGCCGGGTCGCGAACCGGCTGCTCGAGGGCGACCTCGAGCCCGGCGTCGAGTACGTCGAACCTCAGGTCGTCATCGCCGACACCGCCTGATCGTGGATCGAGTACCGCGGCCGGAAGCCCAGCAGCTGCTGTGCCCGCGTGGTGTCGACCAGGGAGGCGCGTCCCTCGACCGGTCGCCGCAGCGGCACATCCGGCGCGTACTCGCGCAGTAGCTCGTCCGTCTTCCGGTCGATCAGGATGTCGTCGGCCGCGAGCCCGACGACATGTGCCCCTGGCGCCGTCGACTCCAGCGCCGCGATGATCGCCCGTACGCCGTCCCGGAGGTCCAGGTAAGCCCAGCCCTCGCGAGCCATCGTCTTCGGGTCGCTCTCGGCCCGGGCAGCGAACCTGAGCAGGTCCGCACGGTCCTTCACCAGCGGAAAGCGCAATGCGATCACGTCGGTCCCCCACCGGCGCCACGCCATCCGCGCACTCTGTTCGTCCACGCTCTTGGACAAGGAGTACGCATCGGCGATGTCCGCCTCCACCTCCTCGTCCAGCGGGTAGTACGCCGGCTCGACCTCGTTCACGTTCATCGGCACGCCGAACGCGTTGATACTGCTCGCGATCACGACACGACCGATCCCCCGCTGCCCGGCCTGCGCCAGCACGTTGAACGTCGCCGCGACGTTGTTCTCGAACACCTCCTCCGGCGTCCCCAGACTGGGGTGCGGAATCGCCGCCAGGTGCAGTACGGCGTCCACGTCGGCGAGGGCGGTCGACACATCGTCCGCCGACCGCGCATCGCCGACCAGTGAGCGGTCCGCCGTACTGGCGTGGTCGTAGCGAAGGGACAGACCGGTGACGACGTACCCGGCGGCTTGCAGACCGTCGACGGCGGCCCGGCCGATGGAACCGTCCGCACCGGTGACCAGAACCCGTCTCACGCCTTGATGCCCCCAGACAGGCCCACTCCACGCAGAAATGCTCGCTGGAAGACCAGGAACAGCAGCACCGGGATCAGCAGGGCCAGGAACAGACCCGCCAACTGGATGTTGAGCTCCGTCACCTTGGCGATCTTGGGCAACGCCACCGAGACCGGCTGGAGATCCGGATTCGTCAGCACCAGCAGGGGCCACAGGTAGTCCTTCCACGAAGAGATGATGCTGAGCAGCACGACCACACCGAGGATCGGCCGCGACAGTGGGAGCACGAGCGACGTGAACACCCGGATCGAGCCGGCGCCGTCGATGCGGGCCGCTTCGAAGTACTCACGAGGGATGCTGTCGAAGAACCGCTTCACGATCAGCACGTTGAACGCACTGGCCGCCGGCGGCAGCCAGACCGCCCAGAACGTGTTGGTCAGGTTGGCGTGCACCACCGGCACCTTGAGCACGGTCAGGTACAGCGGGACGAGCGAGACGATGTGCGGGACGAACAGCGTGGCCAGGATCGCCGCGGACAGCAGTGCGCCCCACCGCGGGCGGAGCACACTCAGTACGTAGCCGGCCGTCGTACAGACGATCAACGACGCGAGCGCCGTACCCGCGGCGATCATGGCGGTGTTGCCCAGGTAGTAGCCGATGTGGCCCTGCTGCCAGGCGGTGGCGAGGTTCTGCCACTGCACCTCGCCGGAGGGGAACCAGCCGAGTGGCGAGCGGATGCTGTCCTGTGTCGGCGAGATCGCTGCCTTGAGCAACCAAAGCAACGGACCGAGGCCCGCGACGAGCAGTCCGATCAGTACGACGACCTGTCCGATCACGAACGGTACTTTGACGTGGGTGAGCCGCCGGTCCGCATCGGACAGCGCACTCCGCTCCCCGCTCACTCGGTGCTCCAACCACGCGTCGCGAGCTGGAACACGGCCGACAGTACGGCGAGAGCCAGCGCCAGCAGGACGCTCAGCGCAGTGGCGGCACCGTAGTCGCCATTGACGAAGGCGTAGTTGTAGATCAGCAACAGAATCGTCATCGTCGACCCCTGTGGTCCACCGCCCGTGAAGAGCAGTGGCTCGGTGAACAGCTGCATCGTCCCGATCACCTGCAGGAGCAGCATCAGCAGGAGCACACCACGCAGGTGCGGCAACATGACGTGCCAAACCCGCCGTACGACGCCTGCGCCGTCCAGCTCGGCCGCTTCGTAGAGGTCCGCTCGGACGGACGTCAGTGCAGCGAGGTAGATGATCACCGCGTTACCGGCACCCGCCCACGTCGCCTCCAGCACGATCGACGGCATCGCCGACGACGGACTGTCCAGCCACGGGAACGGACCGAGCCCCACGGCGCCGAGGATCGTGTTGAACATCCCGCTCGCCGACGGGTCGTAGAAGAACCGCCAGAGCAGGATGGCCACCACTGGCGGCGTGATCACGGGCAGGTACGCCAGCGTGGTGTACAGCCACGACCTGCCGCGCAACTCGGACAGGAACATCGCGAGCAGCACCGGGAGCGGGAAGCCGAACAGCAAGGCCAGCAAGGTGAACCAGACCGTGTTCAGCGCCGCCTGGCCGACGCCGGGGTCGGTCAGCACGTACCGGAAGTTCTCCAGCCCGACCCACTTGACCGGATCGACCAGATTGGTCTGCTGCACGCTCATCACGAGGCCCTTGACGATCGGGCCCCAGGAGAACACCAGGAAGATCAGGAGCACCGGCAGCGCGAACAGCACTGCCGGTACCCCGTTGCGCAGGCGGCGGAGCAACTCAGCGCCCGAGCTTGGCATTCACGGTGCCGGCGGCCTTGGTCAGCAGCGCCGGGATGTCGGCTTTCTCGTTGCCCAGTACGGACTGCACCACCGGGTCGAGCGCGGCGTACACCTCCTGAGCCTTCACCGGCGGCTCAGGGATGATCTTCTGGTCCGCGACCACCTTCGTGTACGGCGTGAAGTTCTCCAGCGGCACGTTGACGTACGGCTTGATCCAGCCCTGGTACGTCGACCACTGGTCCGCCGAGATCACCGGCAGGCCCGGGGTCCCGACCGGCAGTTTCGCCGCCACACCGGCCTTCGCGCTCGTCACCGCGGCGTCCTGGTCGACGTACTTGTTCAGGTAGTTGAACTTGATCCACTTGACCGCTGCCGCCTTCTCGGCGTCGGTCGCGTTCGGGCTGACGATCTGGACGCTGCCACCGCTCAGGGTGCCGTGGTCACCGCCCTGCTGCGGCATCGGGCCGATCCCGAAGGCCGACGACGGCAGGCCGTTCTGCTGCACCAACGTGCGGTAGGCGTCCGGCGCGGCCATGTACATACCGATCTTCCCGGCCGCGAACGCCTTGGAGATCCCGGGGATGTCGTACAGCACCGCCTGGCCCATCGACTTGTCGATCCACTTCATGTCGTGCAGCGACTGCAGCGCGGCCTTCGACGGCGCGTCGTCGAACGTCGCCTTGCTGCCGTCCTCGTTCTCGATCGAACCGCCGAACGCGTAGGTCTGGGTGGTGAACATCCAGCCACCGGTGTTGTTCGTGGTCAGCTGCGCGTAGCCGGCCTGACCGGTCTTCTGGGCGATCTGCTTCGCGTCCGTACGGAGCTCGTCCCAGGTCGCCGGCGGCTTGTCCGGATCCAGACCTGCCTTCTTGAACAGGTCCCGGTTGTAGACCAGACCGACCGAGTACGCCGCCGTCGGCACCGCGAACACGTTGCCGGACTTGTCCTGGGCGATCTTCAGCACGTTCGGGTTGAACTTGTCCATCAGGCCGCTGTCCTTGAGCACCTGCGTCAGGTCGGCGACCTGTTTGCGGGCGATCATGCCCTGCGGCTCGGTGAACGGCACGTTGAGTACGTCGGGCAGCTGCCCGCCGGCCGCCTGGGCCTGGAACGTGGTCGCGTCCCAGATCGTCTCGACCGGATTCAGCTTGATGTCCGGGTTGGCCTTCTGGAAGTCGGCCACGCGCTTGTCGAAGGTGGCCCGGTTGGCCGGGTCGGAACTGCTCGGACGGTCACCGACCGTGATCGTGACCTGCCCTCCGGAACTTGCCCCGGCGCCGGCCTCGCCGCCCGAGGACGGCGCACTGGAGCAGGCGGCCAGCAGAAGCGGCGCGGAAAGCCCTGCAGCACAACGGATTGCAAACCTGTTCATCGGAACTCCTCTGCGGGGATGGCGATCGGCAAGCCGACCGTTCCGCAGAGTAGCGCAAGCGCTTTCGCAAAGACCAGACCTCAAGCGAAACTGGTTTCGCTAATTCCTTCGGGCCCGGTACGACGCGACGCGGGTGCGGCTCGAGCAGCGCGGCGTACAGAACTTCCGCGGCCGGTTCTCCGCCGCGTTGGCGAACACCCGCTCACAGTCCGCGGCGGCACAGACCGCCAGCGCGGCGAACCCGTGGCCGGCCGCGAAACTCGCCAGCCCGAGCGCCGTCGTGGCGGCCAGCCACTCGCCCCACGAAGCCCCCGGCCTCGCCACGTGCAGGTGCCACGGCGTCCCGTCGTGATCCGACAGATACGGCCGTACGGCGTGCCGCTCGAGTACTGCGTTCAGCACGCGTGCCGCCTGACTTGGATCGCCGTGAAACACAGGCCGGAGCCACTCGCGAACCATCCGCACCGCCGCCAGATCGGCCCCGTCGACGTCGACCGGCTCGGGCTCGCCGTGGTCGAGCAGGAACGCGCGCAGGTCGGCCGGGGTATTGAGCTGCTCCGGCTCGAAGGTTCGCGTGTTGACCAGGTCGACGGCCAGCCGGATCTGCCGGTCCGGGGACTGAATTTCCACTGGACTCCTCCCGTAACGCCTTTGTTAGCGTAACGCGTAACAGTGCAGTTGGCGTTACAGGAGGCTTGGCGTGCCCAGTTATTACCTCGCGGCGACGCTGGCCCGGTTCGCCGACGAGATGGTGGCGTTCACGCTCGTTCTGCTGGTCCTCGACCGCACCGGCAGCGCGGCGCTCGCGGGTATCACCGGCGCGGCGTACGCGTTCCCCGCGATCATCACCGGCCCGCTCCTCGGCGCCTGGCTCGATCGGACGCCCCGCCGCCGCAGTGCCCTCGCCCTCAACCAGGCGACGCTCGGTGTGGTCATGCTGAGCCTGCTGGCCCTCGTCGGTCACAGCGCGCACTGGGTGACGCCGGCGCTCGCAGCGGTCGCCGGCGCGACGTTGCCGATGGTGAGTGGCGGGTTCACCAGCATGCTGCCGAGTCTGTTCCGCCCGGAGCGACTGGCCCGGGCGAACGCCTTCGAGTCCGTCAGCTTCAGCGCCGCGGCGATCGCCGGTCCTGCCACGGCAGCCACTGTCGCCGCGGCCTTCTCGGTCGATGCGGCCGTCATGGTGATCGTGGTCGCGGCAACGCTCAGCATCCTCGCGATCAGCCGGCTCCCCGCGCTGCCACCCGTCGGCGCCTCCGGCGAACCGTTCCTGGCGTCCGTGATCGGCGGTCTCCGCCACCTCGCCCGCACGCCGCGACTGCGCGCCTCGACTGTCACGACCACGCTGCTGATGGGCTTCACCGGCATCCTGCTGATCGCCCTGCCACTGCACATGGCGTCACTCGGTATGCCGAAGTCCGCCGCCGGCTACCTCTGGACAGCTGTCGAACTCGGCAGCGTCACGACGGCGTTGGTGATCCGGCCCCGTTGGCGCCCCGAGCACGTGGCGATGCTGTCGGTCGCGGCCTACGGTCTCGTCCTGACCACGTGGCCGCTCGCGCCGTCGTTCGCCGTAATGCTGGTACTCGCGGTGGTCGCCGGGTGCGCGGAAGGACCGACGCTCCCGGCGATGTTCGCGGCACGCCAGCAGTACAGCCCCGGATCCCTCCAAGGCCGAGTCAGCACCACTGCCGCCAGCCTCCGCGTCGGCACCTCAGCCCTAGGCCAAGCCACCGCCGGCGTCCTGGTCCCGGCGGTGGGCACTCGCACCACCCTCGTCATCGTCGGCCTCGGTCTGCTCGCCTCCGCCGCCTCCGCCGCCTCCGCCGCCATCGGCCGCTGCACCACCCTGACGCCCCATTTGAGGCGTTAACCACCGTCGTTGCCCCTTCACCCCCGGGATGCGCGGGGCGAAGGGGCACGCACAAGGGTGAACCTCTTAAATGCCAGGCGGTCAGGCGGACAGGCGGTCAGGCCTTCAGGCGGCCAGGCGGACAGGCGGACAGGCGGTCAGGCCTTCAGTCGTCGAGGATGACCGAGCGGGACAGGCTGCGCGGCTGGTCCGGATTGAGGCCGAGCGCGAGGGACTTCGCGACGGCCACGCGCTGGGCGACGACCAGGGACGCCATCGGGTCGAGATCGTGGTGGACGATCGTCGCGCCGGTGGCGGTGACGTCGTCGACCAGGCCCGCCGGCGGCTGACCGAAGATCCACACGCCGCGACCCGGCTGCGCGATCGCGATCGGGCCATGCCGGTAGTCCATCGCCGGGTACGCCTCGGTCCACGCGGACGCCGCCTCGCGCTGCTTGAGCGCGGCCTCGTGCGCCAGACCGACGGTCCACCGCGTGCCGACGTACGTGACCTGCTCGAGCTTGGCGAGTTCGTCGACGTCGATGGTCAGTGCGGTCTGAGCGTCCGCAGCGGCCTGCGTCAGGTCCTCACCGAGCGACGCCCGCAGCAGCGCCAGCGTGGTGGTCGCGAACCGGGTCTGCACCACGGACTGCTCGTCGGCGAACTCCAGCAGGATGGTCTGGTCGGCCAGTTCGACGATCGGCGAGTCCGCGGTGGCGGTGATCGCGATCGTCGGCAGGTCGGTCGCCCGGATCAGGTCCAGTACCTCGGTCGTCGTACCGGAGCGGCTGATCACGAGCACCGCGTCGTACGAGCGGCCGGCCGGGAACTCCGAGCCGGCGAACGCGTCGGTCTCGCCCTGGCCGAGGTCCTCGCGCAGCGCGGCGTACGCCATCGCCATGAACCAGGAGGTACCGCAACCGACCACGGCGACCCGCTGACCGGCCTTCGGAAGTGCACCACTGTATTGCGCGAAACCGTCCGAGACCTGGCGCCAGAGCGCTGGCTGAGTGGCGATCTCACTGCTCACGAATGGCGTCTGGGTCATGTCGTCTCCGCACTTGTCATGGTCGAAACTGCTCGAACGTGATCGAATGGTGCCAACCAGCCGCCACCCGGCTGACCGATTGTGTGAAGGAGGAGCCCCGGGTGAAGCGTTATGAACGCCTCAACACCTTGCTCGAGTCGCTCGCCGAGAAGGGCGCCATCGACGTCGACGAGCTCGCCGAGCAGTTGCATGTGTCCGCGGCCACGATCAGGCGCGACCTGGACCATCTCGGCAAGCAGCAGCTCCTCACCAGGACCCGCGGCGGCGCGGTCGCCAACGCGGTGTCGTACGACCTGCCGCTGCGCTACAAGACTGCGCGTTTCGCGTCCGAGAAGCAGCGGATCGCGCAGGCGGCGGCCACGCTGGTACGCCGCGGCATGGTGATCGGGATGAACGGCGGTACGACGATCTCCGAGGTGGCGCGCACGCTCGCGACCCGGCCGGAGCTGTCCGCGGAGCATGGCGAGCCGGCCTTCACGCTCGTCACCAACGCGCTGAACATCGCCAACGAGCTGATCGTCCGGCCGCACGTGAAGATGGTGCTGACCGGCGGTGTGGCGCGGCCGCAGTCCTACGAGATGATCGGCCCGCTGTCGCACCGGATCCTGTCCGACCTGTCGCTCGACATCGCGTTCATCGGTGTCGACGGGATCGACGACACCGGAGCCACCGCCCACCACGAGGGCGAGGCGAACATCAACCAGCTGATCGTCAGCCGGGCCGCGAAGGTGGTCGTGGTGGCGGACTCCTCCAAGCTCGGGCAGCGCGCCTTCGCCCGGATCTGCGAGCTCAGCGAGATCGACACGCTCGTCACCGACGCCCAGGCCGACGAGTCCCAGCTGACGGTCTTCCGCGAAGCCGGTATCGACGTCATCCGCGCCTGACCCCCCAACTTCCCCAAAAGGCACCGCACACCTCCCTCACCGGGTGAGTCATGTCTTATGAAGACGATCATATCTGATTGCGTCAAGGTCGTTATGAGCAAGAGTGCGCAGTCTCCGCGCGTGCAGCACGGAAAGCGGACTTCCAACCGCTAGGCTTCGGTTCAGCATGGGTACCGCAGCCGCAGAACACTCCGCCGACCACTGGGAGGACGCCATCGCCACCGGCATCGACCCGACGTCCTGGGCGTACGCCGAGGACTACACCGGCGAGGACGAAGTCGTCACCGGTGCGCGGGCGAGCGCCGCGGACAGCGGTGTCGCCCCGATCGGCCCCGGCACGGCCGCTGCGCTGAGCCTGCTGGCCGCCGGCGCCGGCGCCAAGGCGGTCGTCGAGATCGGCACCGGGACCGGCGTCTCCGGCCTCGCGCTGCTGCGCGGCATGCGCGCCGACGGCACGCTCACCACCGTCGACATCGACGCGGAGAACCAGCGCCTGGCCCGCAAGACGTTCCTCGACGCGGGCGTCGCGTCGAACCGGTTCCGCCTGATCGCGGGTGCCGGGCTGGACGTGGTCACCCGGCTCACCGACGGTCACTACGACCTGGTGTTCTGCGACGCCGACCGGCGCGAGAACACGGCGTACCTGCATGAGGCGCTGCGGCTACTGCGCCCCGGCGGCGTCGTCGCCTTCGCCGGCATCCTCACCGGCGGCCGCGTCGCCGACCCGGCCCGCCGCGACGCCGACACGATGGCCCTGCGCGACCTGGTCCGCGCCGTCCGCGAGGACGACGACCTGGTCTCCGCCCTCCTCCCCACCTCCGAAGGCCTCCTCACCGCCGCCAAGCGCCTCAACTAACGGCGACGGACAGCGGCGCGCGCCGCAGGAATCCCCGCGGCGCGCGTACGACACGTTCGCTCAGTCGTAAGTGACGTACAGGTCGAAGCCGCCGAGGTCGAACGGCCTGCACTCGAAGGTCTGCGCCTTGGGGCTGGTCTGCAGGATCAGATTGCCCTGCCTGACACAGTCACCACCGACGGTGAAGTGCCCCCGCCATTGCACCGACTCCGTCGTCGCCGCTTGCGCACCGGCCACCGGCACCGCCGCGACGGCGAGGCCGAGCGTGACCGCGGTCAGGAACTTTCGCATGCCTTATCTCCCCAGATAGTGGACTAGACCCTACAGAGCGTAATGGGAAACAAGGTCAAACGATTGTCTTAGCTGGTGAGGCGGGTCAGTTCGGTGGTTACTACGTGCCAGGGGTCGGTCAGCGGGTCGATCAGTTCGTAGTGGCCGCAGTGGTCGACGCGGTGGAAGTGCGCTGTGGGGTGGGCGCTGAAGTACGACTCGGTGACGCTGATCGGGACGACGGTGTCGTTGACGCCGTGAATGAGCGTTACCGGGGCGATGGAGGCCGGCAGGTGCGCCGGGTCGAGGTCGTTGCGTACGCCGCCGCCGATGAAGGCCTGCACGGCGCCGTCGCCCAGACGCCGCTGGTCAGCCATCAAAAGGTCGGCTACCGGAGCCAACGCGACCACACCGCGCAGCCGGACTGGGTTGAGCGTGGACGCGGCCCACAACGCGAGCTGACCGCCGGCGGAGTGGCCCATCAGCACATAGCCCGCGTGGACGTCCACGAGATCCGGTAGCGCGTCGAGCGCCGTACGGATGTCAGTCGTGGTCGCATCGGGGTCGCCGGGCTCGCGGCGGTACTCCAGCGACAGCACGGGCCACCCCAGGTCCGACAGGGCCGCACCGAGTGAGCGGGCGTGCATCCGATCGGTCTTCGGTCGCCAGAAGCCGCCGTGGATGAACACGATCGCCGGCCGGTACTCCCTGGCGTGCCAATGGTCGATCACCTGGTCCGCGTGGTCGCCGTACCGCAGCTCCTGATCAGGTTCCGGCGCCTTGCGCGACAGTACCGACCGGTCCTCACTCATCCAGACCTCCCGAGATAGCGCAGGGCGTTCGCCGTCAGCAGCTTGTGCTGCTGCTCCGCGGTCAGGAAGCCGGCCTTCCGTACCACCTCCCCGACCGGCCGCTCGCCCAGTGGATAGGGATAGTCACTGCCGACCAGAACACGGTCTGTTCCCAAGGTATCGACAAGTAGCCGCAAAGGCGCTGATTCGAACACCACCGTGTCGACCAGGATCCGGTCCAGGTACGTCGTGGGTGGATGCCGCGAGCAACCGCGGACGATGTCGCCGCGCCGGTGCCAGGCGTTCTCCAGCCGTCCCAGCCAGAACGCGAAACTCCCGCCTCCGTGAGCGAAACAGATCCGCAGGTACGGCGGCAACTGGTCGAACGCCCCGCCGAGAATCATCGCCAGCAGCGACAAATGCGTCTCGGCCGGCATCCCGGTCAGCCAGCGCGCCATCCACCGGTCCAGCCGCGGACCGCCCGGCATGTCCCACGGATGCACCAGCACCGGCGTACCGGTCTCCGCGCAATGCTTGAGGAAGGCAACGATCCCGGCGTCGTCCAGGTCCTTGTCGCCGACGTGGTTCCCGATCTCGACCCCGGCGTGGCCGGCCGCGCGGCACCGGTCCAGCTCGGCGCACGCGAGGTCCGGATCCTGCAACGGCACCTGGCAGAACGGGACGAACCGGTCGTCACCGGCCAGCGTCTCGAGGGTCAGGTCGTTGAAGATCCGCGCGAGTTTGACGGCTTGGCCGGCGGGCCGCTCGTACCCGAAGAACACCGGCGTCGGCGACACCACCTGCAGATCGATGCCGTCGGCATCCATATCGGCACGCCGAACGGCCGGATCCCAAGCCTGCGGTCCGATCGGGCGGAATTCCGTCGCGCCGATCATGATCATCGCGGCCCGCTCGGAGTCGATCCGCAGCCACGGCCAGCCGTCGCCGCCACAGGCCGCCGCGAGATCCGGCCAGCCCTTCGGGACCAGGTGGGTGTGTACGTCGACCGTCATTTACCCGGGTGCACCGTGCCGCAGTTCGGGCAGGTGCGCGCGTCCTCGCTCTCGTAGAACGCGGTGAACACCGGCGGCAGGTCCGCGACGATGTCGGTGACCTGCAGTTCGACCTCGTGGACGATCCCGTTGCAGTTGGCGCAGTACCAGCGGAACTTCTCCAGGACGCCGGGTTCCCGGACGCGCTCGATCACCAGGCCGATCGACTCCGGTCCACGTTGCGGGGAGTGCGGCATGTTGCGCGGCAGCACCCACATCTCGCCGCCGTTCACGGTGACGGTCGCGGGACCGTCGTCCGTCATGACGTTGACCCGCAGTTCGCCCGAGATCTGGTAGAAGAACTCCTCGTACGGGTCGACGTGGAAGTCGGTGCGCTGGTTCGGCCCGCCGACCACCATCGTGATGAAGTCGTCCCCGGTCGGGAACATCTGCTTGTTGCCGACCGGCGGCTTCAGCAGGTGCTTGTTCTCCTCGATCCACTGCGGGAAGTTCGTCGACTCGAGATTGACCATCACTGTCTCCTTACGGGATCGCCGCGATACCGGATATTTCGATCAGCAGCTGGGGGTGTGGCAGCTGATGTACTGCGACAGTCGTCCGGGCCGGCCCGTTCTCGCCGAAGAACTCGCCGTACACCTCGTTGTACCCGCCGAAGTCGTTCATCGACACCAGGTACGTCGTGACGCTGACCAGATCGTCGAGCCCGGCCCCGACCGCGGCGAGCACGTCCCGGAGGTTCTCCAGCACCGCCCGCGTCTGCACCCGGATGTCCAGCTCCACCGTCCCGAGCGAATCCACCGAAGCTCCCGCGATCGAGTTGTCCGCCCGCCGGCTCGACGTCCCCGACACGAACGCGAACCCACCGGACACCTTCACATGCGGATACCGCCCCCGCGGCGCCGCCTTCCCGGGCACGACGGTCATGACAGCTCCACGCAGACGTTGGTCGGGTCGGTGTAGAAGTCGAGGGAGTGGCGGCCGCCTTCGCGGCCTATTCCGGAGAGTTTGGTGCCGCCGAACGGGGTGCGGAGGTCGCGGAGGAACCAGGTGTTGACCCAGCAGAGGCCGACGTCGAGGGCGGCGCCGGCTCGGTGGGCGCGGCCGACGTCGCGGGTCCACACGGTCGCCGCCAGGCCGTAGTCGCTGTCGTTGGCAAGCGCGTAGGCCTCGTCCTCGGTGTCGAACGGGGCGATGTGGCAGATCGGGCCGAAGATCTCCTCGCGGTTCGTGCGGGCGTCGGCGGGGAGTCCGGTGACGACTGTTGGTTGCACATAGCAACCGCCGTCGCGGGCGTCGCCGAAGGACGGTACGCCGCCCCCGGTCAGTACCTCGGCGCCTTCGGTTCGCGCGAGGTCGTAGTACGACAGGACCTTGTCGCGGTGCTGTGTCGAGATCAGTGGCATGTTCATCGTCGACTCGTCGGCGGGCCAGCCGTAGATGAGCTCGGAGGCACGCTGTGCCAGCCGAGAGCAGAACTCGTCGAACACAGGCCGCTGCACGTAGAGGCGTTCGGTGCACAGGCAGACCTGGCCGCCGTTGGTGAAGACGGAGCGCACCGAGCCCTCGACCGCGTCGTCCAGCGCGGCGTCGGCGAAGATCAGGCCCGCGTTCTTACCACCGAGCTCGAAGGACACCGCCTTCACCCGGTCGGCGGCCACCTTCGCGATCGCCGTACCGGTCGCCGACTCGCCGGTGAAGGTGATCGCGTCCACGCCGGGATGCCGGGTCAGGTACTCCCCCGCCGACGACGGCCCGAAACCGTGTACCAGGTTGAAGACACCGTCCGGTACGCCGGCCTCGGCCATCACCTCGGCGAGGACGGTCGCCGACGACGGTGTCTCCTCGGACGGTTTCACCACCACCGCGTTGCCACAGGCAAGCGCCGGCGCGACCTTCCAGGTGAGCAGCAGCAGCGGCAGGTTCCACGGTACGACGATCGCGACGACCCCGACGGGTTTCCGTACGGCGTAGTTCAGCGCCCGGCGCCCATCGGGCAGCACGGTCGTGTACGACTCGGTCGGCACCGTGGTGGCGAAGTCCGCGAACGCGCGGAAGTTCGCCGCGCCGCGCGGGATGTCCAGCGTGCGCGCCTGACTGATCGACTTCCCGGTGTCACCGACCTCGGCCGCCACCAGGTCCTCGAACCGCCGCTCGAGCCCGTCCGCGACCCGGCGCAGTACGACGGCCCGCTCCTGCTCGCTCATCCGCCCCCAGGGTCCGCGCAACGCCGACCGGGCAGCCGCCACCGCCGCGTCCACGGTCGCCTCGTCGGCCTCACAGACGTCGAAGATCTGCTCGCCGGTCACCGGCGACACCTTCGCGAACCGCGCGGCGCTGTCGACAAACGCCCCGTCGACGAAGTGCCGCAGCAACCCGACGGAGGCAGGTTGCCCCGTCAGCAGCTCAGGCACCCACAAACTCACCCGCCCCACCTTCCCCGGCTCAGCACCACACGCGCGGTTATCCCCTGCTGTTGGGGGTTCTCTGCTGGTATACGCGTGCAGAACCCCCAACACGAAGGGTTATCCCCTCGCGTGGCGACGGGCTGACGCGCGGGGTTATCCCCTCGCGCGACGGCGGGCTGACGCGCGGGGTTGTCCCCTCGCGCGACGGCGGGCAGGCGCGCGGGGGTAGCCGCTCGCGTGGTGGGGCGTGGGCTGGTCATCCGCGGATCCGTCGACGGGCGATGCCGAGCAGGCTCACCGCCACAGCAACCACGCCCGCGCCGAGCAGCTGGTGCTGGCGGCGGACGCGGCGTTGGACCTCGGCGTACGGTGTGGTGGAGAACGACACCAGTTCGTAGCGGGACACGTAGCGGCCGGGCAGCGCTCGCTCGAGTGCGTGCTCCACCTGTTTCTGCAGCCGGAAGACGGGGGACGCGACCTTGTCCCGCATCTCGACGAAGTTGGCCAGCGCCATCTCGGCGATCGCCTCCGTGTTCTCCCGGCGGCGTGTCTCGAACAGCGGCAGCGCTCGCGCCCACGATCCGCCGGTGTCGTCCAGGCAGCGGTCCAGCTCGACGACGTCCTCGAAGGCACAGTTCGCGCCCTGGCCGTAGAACGGCACGATCGCGTGCGCGGCATCGCCGAGCAGTGCCGTCCGCCCGTGGGCCTGCCAGGGCAAGGTGTGCACCGTCCCGAGCACGCCGACCGGATTGTTCAGGTAGTCGTCGACGAGATTAGGTGCCAGCGGCAACAGATCGGGGTAGTTCTCCCGGAAGTGGTCCTCGATCCCGGCGGCCGTGGTGAGCGCGTCGAACGAGCCGGCCGGCCAGAACAGTGTGCAGGTGAACGAGTGGTCCGGATTCGGGAGGGCGATCATCATCGACGTACCGCGGGGCCAGATGTGCAACGCACCGGGGTCGAGCGCGAAGTCACCGTCGGCGGCGGCCGGGATCGACAGTTCCTTGTAGCCGTAGTCGAGGAAGTCCACGTGTTCCGCGACGATGCCCTCGGCAAGCAATTGCTCGCGGACCGCGGACCCGGCGCCATCGGCCCCGAGGACGATGTCCGCGGTGACCGACACCTTGCCGGACGGCGTCGCGAACACCATCCGACCGGCCTGCGAGTCGAGTTCCACCAGGCGGTGCTCGAACTCCACGGCAACGCCTGGAGCGGCCGACGCCGCGGACAGCAGCGCGTTGTTCAAGGCGCCGCGGCTGATCGAGTTGATGGCGCGCTCACCCGAGGCGGAGTACGCCTGGAAGTCCAGTGGCCCCGCCACCGGGTGGATCATCCGGCCCTTCATCGGCAGCGCGTCCGCCATCACCTCGTCGACCAGATCGATCCGCCGGAGCGCGTCCAGGCCGCGTTCGGAGATCGCGAGGTTGATCGACCGGCCACGCTCGGCCTGTCCGAGCCGCGGGTCGGGCCGGCGCTCGTACAACGTCACCGACAACCCACGTCGCGCCAGGAAACAGGCGAGCAGCGAACCGGTCAGCCCCGCACCGACAATCGCGACCTTCATGCCATCACCTCGGCCAACGCCGTCGCGGCCCGCCAGCAGTCGTGGTACTTCGAGTACAACGGCGCCGGCGCCAGACGCAGTACGTCGGGCTCCCGCGCGTCCGCGATCACGCCGTACCCGAAGCGCAGTCGCCGCGACAACTCACCCGCACGCAGGCCGCGCACCCGCAGCGACAACTGGGCGCCACGCCGCGTGGGATCGGTCGGCGTGATCACCGGGAAGGGCCCGGACGCCAGCAGTCTCTCCAGGTACGCCGTCAACCGCACGCTCCGCTCCCGCAGTACCTCGATGCCGATCTTGTCGAAGATGTCCAGCGACGTGCGGACCGGGCTCATCGCGAAGATCGGCGGGTTCGACACCTGCCACGCGTCCGCGGTCGCCGGCGGTCGCACCTCAGGCCGCATCTCGAACCGCGTCGCGGCGTCCGTGCTCCACCAGCCCTCGAACCGCGGCAGGTCGCCGCCGAGATGCCGCTCGTGGACGAAGGCGCCGGCGATCGCTCCCGGGCCGGAGTTCAGGTACTTGTACGAGCACCACGCGGCGAAGTCCACGTCCCAGTCGTGCAACGCCAACGGCACGTTCCCGGCCGCGTGCGCGAGGTCCCACCCGACCGTCGCACCAGCCGCGTGACCGGCCTTGGTGATCGTGGGGATGTCCATCAACTCACCGGTCAGGTAGTTCACCCCACCGAGCAGGACGAGCGCGACATCGCCACCGAGCTGCTCCACGACATCCGCCGTCCGCAGGCTGTCCTCCCCCGGCCGCGGACGCAACCGGATCACCGCGTCCTCCGCGTCGTACCCGTGGAACCGGACCTGCGACCGCACGGCGTAACTGTCCGAAGGGAATGCCGAGTCCTCGATGACGATCCGGTGCCGGGACCGCGTCGGGCGGTAGAACGACACCATCAGCAGATGCAGGTTGACCGTCAGGG
Organism: Kribbella sp. NPDC004875; assembly: GCF_042873375.1. Lineage (NCBI taxonomy): Bacteria > Bacillati > Actinomycetota > Actinomycetes > Propionibacteriales > Kribbellaceae > Kribbella > Kribbella sp. NPDC004875. The sequence continues at coordinate 401,196 of NZ_JBIALI010000005.1, read as the reverse complement.
TGTTCATCACGACGGTCTCGCTCGGCAGCGCCCCGACCAGGCGGGCCGCCGGTCCGGTCAGCGACTCGTGGTACGGCAGCCACGGCCGCTCCGCGTCGAGATGGCCCTCGACCCCGAGTGCCGCCCACGCGTCCAGGTCCGCGAGCAGTTCGTCCCGGGTCGCCTTCGGGCGCAGGCCGAGCGAGTTGCCGGCGAAGTACGCCACCTCGGGATAGCTGCCGCCCTGCGCCGGCGGTACGTCGAACAGGTCGCGGTGCCCCGGGTCGGCTTTGTCGAGTTCCAGGGCTCCTTGCTCGGACAGAGCCTCGGTCGTCACGCCCCGTTGACCTCGTCGGAGACAGAGCCGGAAACTGGGCCGGAAACTGGGCCGGAGTCCTTCACCGGGTCGATCGGCTGGCCCTTGCCGAGCACGGTCACGCCGCCCTTGGACACGGTGAAGCCGCGCTCCCGGTCGTGGTCGGCGTCGACACCGATCTCGACGCCGTCCGGGACCACCACGTTCTTGTCCAGGATGACGTTCTTCAGGACGGCGTTCTTGCCGATCTTGCAGTTGTCCATGATCACCGCGCGCTCGATCCGGGCGCCGGCGCTGACGATCACGTTCGACCCGATCACCGAGTGGTCCACGGTCGCACCGGACACGATCGAGCCCTGGCAGACGATCGACTCGCCGACGGTCGCGTTGTCGGTGAACTTCGCGCCCGGCAGCTGCGGGTGCGAGGTGAAGATCGGCCAGTCCGAGTTGTACAGGTTGAACACCGGCTGGATCGACACCAGGTCCATGTGCGCCTCGTGGTACGAGTCCAGCGACCCGACGTCGCGCCAGTACGAGCGGTCGCGGTCCAGCGCGCCGGGCAGGTCGTTGTCCTTGAAGTCGTAGACGCCGGCCTTGCCGTCGGCAACGAGCATCGGGACGATGTCGCCGCCCATGTCGTGCCGGGAGGCCGGGTTCGCGGCGTCCCGGCGGAGCGCGTCGACCAGGACGTCGCGGGTGAACACGTAGTTGCCCATCGACGCGAACGTCTCGTCCGGGGAGTCCGGCAGCCCCGGCGGGTCGGCCGGCTTCTCCAGGAACTCCTCGATGGTGTGCCCGTCGGCGGCGGTCTTGATCACGCCGAACTCGGTCGCCTCCACCCGCGGTACCCGGATGCCGGCCACGGTCACGCCACTGCCGCGCTCGATATGCGCGGCGACCATCTGCGACGCGTCCATCCGGTACACGTGATCGGCGCCGAAGACCACGATGTACTCCGGGTCGGCGTCGTTGATCAGGTTCATCGACTGGTAGATCGCGTCCGCGCTGCCCTGGTACCACTGCGGACCGAGCCGCTGCTGGGCCGGCACGCAGGTCACGTAGTTGCCGAGGAACGTCGACATCCGCCAGGTCAGCGTGACGTGCCGGTCGAGCGAGTGCGACTTGTACTGCGTGAGCACGCAGAGGTTCCGGTAACCGGCATTGACCAGGTTGGACAGCACGAAGTCGATCAGGCGATAACTGCCGCCGAACGGCACGGCCGGTTTGGCCCGGTCGGCCGTCAGCGGCATCAACCGCTTGCCCTCGCCACCGGCCAGCACGATTCCGAGAACTCTGGGCGCCTTTGCCATGTCCGCACCTTAGGCCATGTGCACCCCTCATGTGCAGTGCGAGCGTGTGCCGCGAGGTGCCCACCGAGTGCACGATCGCGCTGTGCAGGAGGGGTGCACATGGCCTTGGCTCTGACGACCCCAGGACATAAGCGCTTGCGAGTGTCGCGACACTGGGAAGATGCCGATGCTCGTCGTTCCGACCACTGCCGTTCACCGGTCGTTCCTCGCCGCCTGGGACGAGCTGGGACCGAATTTCGAGCGCTGGATGGGAGCCCGCACGATCACCGGCGACGAGGAGGAGTGGTCCCGTCGGCAGGCCGCGGACCCGGCCGAGTTCGCGCGGCTGGTGGCGGCGATCCGGACCGAGGCGGACCCGGAGACCGAGTTGCTGCCCGGCCTCGTGCACCAGACCGTGCTGTGGTTCGTGGACGGCGTCGAGTTCCTCGGCCGGCTCTCGATCCGCCACGACCTGAATCCGGCGCTCCTCGAGGTCGGCGGACACATCGGGTACTGCGTCCGTCCGTCGGCGCGCCGCCGCGGTCACGCGACCCAGATGCTGGTCCAGTCGCTTCCGATCGCGGGCAGTCTCGGAATCGACCCCGCACTCGTCACCTGCGACGTGGTCAACGTCGGATCCCGCAAGGTGATCGAGGCGGCCGGCGGCGAATTGGAAGACGAACGCCACGGAAAGCTCCGCTTCTGGGTACCGACAGCTGTGGATTGATGGCTTATCGTCGGGCGGTATGAAGGTCGCGATTCTCACGCGTGAGTTCCCTCCGGACGTGTACGGCGGCGCGGGGGTGCACGTGGACTTCCTGGTCCGCGAGCTGCGCCGGCTGATCGACGTGGACGTGCACTGCATGGGCGAGCCCCGGCAGGGCGCGACCGCGCACTCCGAGGACGACCCACGGATGCCGGCCGCGAACGCGGCGCTGCGCATCCTGTCCACCGACCTGACCATGACCGCCGCGGTCGGCGACTCCCAGCTCGTGCACTCGCACACCTGGTACGCGAACATGGCCGGCCACTGGGCCAAGCTGCTGTACGACGTCCCGCACGTGGTCACCGCCCACTCGCTGGAGCCGCGCCGCCCGTGGAAGGCCGAGCAGCTCGGCGGCGGCTACCGGCTGTCGAGCTGGGCCGAGCGGACGGCGTACGAGGCGGCGGACGCGGTGGTCGCGGTGAGTCGCGGGATGCGTACCGACGTCCTCGAGTGCTACCCGTCGATCGACCCGGCCAAGGTGCACGTGATCTCGAACGGGATCGACGCGGACTTCTACCGCCCGGATCCGTCGACACACGTGCTCGAGCGGCTCGGGGTGGACCTCAGTCGCCCGTACGTGACGTTCGTCGGCCGGATCACCCGGCAGAAGGGTGTCCCGCACCTGCTGCGCGCCGGGCTGCTGCTCGATCCTTCGGTGCAGCTCGTGCTGCTCGCGGGGGCCGCCGACACGGTCGACCTGAAGGCCGAGACGGACGCGCTCATCGACGACCTCCGGCAGGCCCGGGACGGCGTGTTCGTGGTCTCCGAGATGCTGCCGCGCGAGGAGGTCCGGCAGGTCCTGACACACGCGCTGGCGTTCTGCTGCCCGTCGGTGTACGAGCCGCTCGGCATCGTGAACCTGGAGGCGATGGCCTGCGAGACCGCCGTCGTGGCGAGCGCGGTCGGCGGCATCCCCGAGGTCGTCGACGACGGGGTGACCGGCACGCTGGTCGCCTACGACGAGAACGACACCGAGACCTTCGAACGCGGCCTCGCCGATGGCATCAACGCGCTGGTCGACGACCCTGCGAAGGCGGCGGCGATGGGCAAGGCGGGCCGCGAGCGCGCCGTCTCCGAGTTCGGCTGGGACGCCGTCGCGAACCGCACCGTCGAGCTGTACAACAGCCTGCTGGGGTAGGAGAAACCCCACCTGGGTGCGGGGCTTCGCACCATTCTGCGCGGCGGCCGGCGGCGGTTGGGTTGAGGTATGACTTCTCGCCTGACGAAAACCGTTGCCGCCGCTCTCGCGACCGCTGCGTTGCTGACGTTCCCGGTGTCCGCGTTCGCGGCCGTGCATCATCCGGCCCATCAGCCGGCACTGTCCGAAGCCGCCGTGTCGAGTGTGCATGCCCCGCGTGGCGCGCTGGTCTCAGCGGTGCCGGTCGCTCACCTGACCGCCGCCCAGCTGGACGCGGCAGCCGCGGACTTCCCTGGTGCGCCGCAGTCGTCGTACGGCGTCACGGCGTACCGCTTGATCTATCGGACGGTGGATCACGACGGGCGGCCGACGACGGCCAGCGGGATCGTGGCGCTGCCGGACGGGCGGCGTGGCGCGCTCACCGTCGCGGAATACCTGCACGGGACGAGTGCGACCAAGGCGGACGCCGCGACCGTCGACGACACGTCGACGGACCGGCTGGTCACCGCACTGTTCGCCGGGCAGGGTCTGGCCGGCGTCGCGCCGGACTACCTGGGGCTGGGATTCGGGCCGGGGCTGCATCCGTACATCGACACGAGGACCGAGACCACGGCCTCGGCCGACCTGCTGCTCGCGGCGCGAACGTTCGCGGCCGAGCACGGCGTCGCGCTCAAGCGGGACGTACTGGTCACCGGGTTCTCCCAGGGTGGGCGCGCGTCGATCGCGTTCGGCCGGGCACTCAGCCGTGGCGAGGCCGGGCCGTTCCGGCTCGGTGAGATCCGCGCCGTCGCGGGACCGTACGACCTGCTCGGCGAGGAGTTCCCGGCGGCGTTCGACGGCCGGGTCCTCCCCCCGACCGCGACGTTCTACCTCGGGTACTTCGTGACCGCGTGGGACCGCACCGTCGGGTTGTACGGCGATCCGCGCGAGGCGTTCCAGGCGCCGTACGCGACGATCGTGGAGGGGCTGTACGACGGCTCGCACTCCTACGAGGAGATCGTCACCGCGCTGCCGGACTCGCCGGAGAAGCTCTTCACGCCGGACTTCCTCGCGAAGCTGCAGCACCCGACCGGGCGGCTGCTGCGCGCGATGCGGGCCGCCGACCAGGTCTGCCGCGACTGGACCCCGCGCGTCCCGGTGCACCTGTACAGCGGGACGAAGGACACCGACGTGGTCGCCGCCAACGCCGACTCGTGCGCGGCCGACCTGCGAGCCCGCGGGGCGGAGGTCAGCGTCCACTCGATGGGAGCTGTCGATCACACCGGGACGGCGTTCGCGGCGTACCCGCAGATCATTCGGGCTTTCGCTCGCTGGGCCTGATGCTGGGCCTGACACTGGGCCTGACACTGGGCTCGGACGCCTCGTCGGGCGCCGCGACGAGGCTGCCGAGCAGGGCCAGCGACTCGGCGGCACGGGTACCCGGGACGGCGTGGAAGACGACCAGGGTCATGTTGTCGGTGCCACCAATCGTCAGCTTGTCCGACCGGAGATCGAGCTCACCGACCTCCGGGTGGGTCAACTGGCTCAGCCGGCCCCGCCGCGGGCGAACCTCGTGCCGCGCCCACAACTGGCGGAAGCGCTCGCTGCGGACCGAGAGATCACCGACCAGCTCCTTCAGCCGTGGGTCGTCGACGTTCGGGCCGAGCTCGGTGCGCAGGATCGCGACACCTTCCTCGGTGAGCTCGTCCCAGTCCCGGCGCAGGTCGCGCTCGCGAGGGTCGAGCAGCAGGGCGGTCAGCATGTTCACCCCGACCGCGTAGTTCGGCGACAGCGCGGAGCAGAGTGGATTGACCGCGAGGATGTCGGTGTACTTGTTCTGCACGTACGCCGGGTTGCTCGGCCAGCCACTGATCAGTTCGACGATGCTCTCCGGCGGCCGTTCGGTACGCGCCCGCGGCCGCACGGTCACGTGTGCGCGTTCCTGCGCCAGCGTGAGGAGGTACTCGGTGGCGTCCGCGTCCAAACGCAGTACCTCGGCGAGCGCTTCGAGGACCTGCACCGACGGGTTCCGGTCGCGTCCCTGCTCGAGGCGGAGGTAGTAGTCCGAGCTGATGCCGGCCAGCATCGCCACCTCTTCGCGGCGCAGCCCGGGCACCCGGCGCAGGCCGATGCTCCGAATCCCGGCCTCCTCCGGCCGCACCTGCTCCCGCCGGGCCCGGAGGTAGTCGCCGAGCGCGTTCGTACTCTCCATACCTCCCACGGTAGACCGCGCCGGGCCTGCGTTCAGCTCGGGTAAGGCCCGTGGGGCTAGTTGCCGTAGGCCCGGGTCAGCCGATACCGGAGGTCGGGGTGTCGGAGGTCAGCCAGGTGGTGAGCAGGCGGGCGCCGGCGCCGGTCGCGCCGACGGAGTACTCGAAGCGGTCGGCGGGTGATTCCGCGATCGACGACAGGTCGAGGTGTGCCCACGGGATGTCGCCGGCGAACGCCTTCAGGAACAGCGCGGCGGTGATCGACCCCGGACCCTTCGAGCTGTTCACCGAGTCGGCGACCGGCGTCGCGATCAGGTCCTCGTACTCGGCCGGCAGCGGCATCCGCCACAGTTCCTCACCCGAGACCCGGCCGGCGTCGGCGAGGTTGTCCGCGAGCGCGTCGTCGGTCGCGAACATCCCGCCGTACAGCATCGCGCCCAGCGAGACCTTGATCGCGCCGGTCAGCGTGGCGATGTCGACCAGGACGTCCGGCTTCAGTTCCCGCACGGCGTACGCGAGGCCGTCGGCCATCACCAGCCGGCCCTCGGCGTCGGTGTTCTTGACCTCGGTGGTCCGGCCGCCGTAGTGCCGGATCACGTCGTCCGGGCGGTACGCCGAACCGGACGGCATGTTCTCCGCCGAGCAGATCAGCCCGGTGACCCGCACCGGCGCGCCGAGCTCACGCAGCGCCGACATGGTGGCGATCACCGAACCGCCGCCGGTCATGTCGCGCTTCATCGACACCATGCCCTCGCGCGGCTTCAGCGACAGGCCGCCGGTGTCGTAGGTGATGCCCTTACCGACCAGGACGACGTACGGCGTCTTCTTCGTCGCACCGTCCGGGACGTAGTCCAGCCGGATGAACCGCGGCGGCTTGGCGGAGCCCTGACCGACCGCGAGGATGCCGCCGAAGCCCTCGGCGGCGAGCTTCTTCTCGTCCCAGACCGTCACCTCGAGCCCGGTCGCGGCGGCCACCTCGGTCGCCCGCGCGGCCATCCAGGACGGGTCCTTCTCGTTCGACGGCGTGATCGCGAGCTGCCGGGCCAGCCACCCGGTCCGCCCGATCACCACGCCGCGGTCGACCACCGGTTGCCGGTCCGCGTCCGACCCGTCGGTCAGCGTCACCCGGCCGACTGCCGGCTTGCCGGCGTCGACCGTCTTCAGCGTGTACGAGAACGAGCCGAGCACGACGCCCTCGGCGAACGCCTGCAGCGCCGCGTCGTCGATGCCCTCGGCAACGACGGTGGTCAGCTCGTCCTTGCCGCGACCGAAGCGCGCGATCGCCGCCCCGGCGTGTCGCAGGTCCTTGGCGCTGCCGTCCCCGGCGCCGACGAGCAGGATCTCGGCGACCTCACCGGACAGCAACGGGTACGCCGCGGTGGCACCGGCGGACGGGCTGAAACCGGCCGTCCGCTGCACCTCGAGCAGCCGGTCGAGGTCGACACCGAGCCGCTCACCGGCCTCCTTCGCGGCAGCCGGCAGACCACTGTCGTCGCCGACGACGAGCACCCAGGCCGGTGCCCCGTGCACCGGCAGACCCGGCTGCCAGGAGACGGCCGGAAGACTGGGAAAGGGAGACGACGAACCGCTGCGGCGTGCCACCTGACGACCTCACTGTTTGATCAAAGAAGAGTTGGACAACCGTAACGACCCCGGCCGGTGCCGGAAAGAGCACCCACCGGGGTCGAGGTGATGAGCAGGGGGCACAAGACACCCCTGGAGGATGTGATCAGCCGACGACGGCCTTCAACGCGTTGCCGAGTTCGGTCGCTTCGTCGGCGTTCAGCTCGACGACGAGCCGGCCGCCGCCCTCGAGCGGGACCCGCATCACGATCCCCCGACCCTCCTTGGTGACCTCGAGCGGACCATCGCCCGTCCGCGGCTTCATCGCCGCCATGCGCGCACCCCTTCCCAGTGTCGGTGTTGAGCGACGACACCGCGCGGTGGACCGTCGCCGGCGCCGTTGCGGTGATGCGCCGTCGGCGCGTATCGCAGTGTGTATCAGACCCCATTATTCCCGATCGCAGGCCAGAGCCGCGCACCATACGGCAGACTCAAGTCTTGTGCACGCCCGTTCAGCCCTCTTCGACCTCTACGGCGACCACCTGCGCGCGCGTGGCGCGCGGGCTCCGGTCGCGGCCCTGGTCCAGCTGCTGGCGCCGCTCGGCGTCCATCCGCCGGCGGTCCGGACCGCCGTGTCCCGGATGGTCCGGCAGGGCTGGCTGGAGCCTGTCCGGATCGAGGGGCAGCCCGGTTACGCGCTGACCTCCCGGGCGCGTCGCCGGCTCGACGACGCGGCCGCGCGGATCTACCGGACCGCCCCCGACGGGACCCCGATCGTGACCGGTTCCGAGGGACCCGGCGACTGGGACCGGCACTGGCACCTGGGCATTCTCCGCGAGGTCCCGAACGCCCGCCGCCGCGAACAACTGGCGAGTCAACTCTCCTTCCTGGGTTGGGCTCCGCTGTCCGACGGCGCCTGGGTGGGACTGCGCAACGACCTCGAGGTGGACCAGATTCTCGGCGTCGAGGGCATTGCCGCGGACCGGTTCCGCGCACCGATCGACGAGGGCGCTGTCGAGTTCGCCCGGCGGGTCTGGAAACTGGACGAACTGGGCGCGTCGTACGACGCCTGGCTGGTCGAGGCGAAGGCCCTGGTGGACGGCCCCGGCGGGGACGCCGGACCGGTCGGCAGCGACGAGCAAGCGTTCGCCGTACGGTCCGAGCTGGTGCACGAATGGCGCAAGTTCCTGTTCCGGGATCCGGGGTTGCCGCCCGAGCTGCTGCCCACCGATTGGGCCGGTGCGCGGGCCGCCGAATTCTTCGATTTCCACGCCGAACGATTGAGCCCCGCGGCCGGGCGTTTCGTCGACAACTGCCTGACACTGCACTGAAAATCTCACCGAACGTCAAGGAGCTGACCACGATGAGTGACTCCGTCACGTACGCCGTCGCCGACGGCGTCGCCACCATCACGCTGAACCGGCCGGACGCGATGAACGCACTCGACACGCCGACCAAGGTCCTGCTCCGCGACACCGTCCAGGCCGCCGCGGACGATCCGGCCGTCCGGGTCGTCGTCCTGACCGGGACCGGGCGGGCGTTCTGCGTCGGGCAGGACCTGAAGGAGCACATCGGGTTGCTCGAGGCCAACGACCAGGCCGCGCTCTGGAGCACCGTGCCGGACCACTACGCCCCGATCGCGCTGGCGCTCGCCGAGATGCCGAAGCCGGTGATCGCGGCGGTCAACGGCGTGGCGGCCGGCGCCGGCGCGTCGATGGCGTTCGCCTGCGACTTCCGGGTCGTCGCCGACACGGCCGGCTTCAACCTCGCCTTCACCGGCATCGCGCTGTCCTGCGACACCGGCATCTCCTGGACGCTGCCCCGGCTGATCGGTCACGCCAAGGCGCTCGAGTTGCTGTACTTCCCGCGCACGGTCCCCGCCGCCGAGGCGCTCGACCTCGGCCTCGCGAGTTCCGTCGTACCGGCTGCTGAGCTGAGCGGCACTGTCGCCGAGTTGGCCGGGAAGCTGGCGGCGGGGCCGACGGTCGCGTACGGCGCGGTGCGGCAGTCGCTCGCGTATTCGGCGAGCCATCCGCTGGCCGACGCGCTCGCGTTCGAGGCCGGGAAGATGCAGCTGACCGGCGGGACCGAGGACCACCGGAACGCGGTCGCGTCGTTCGTCGCGAAGCAGAAGCCCACGTTCACCGGGCGCTGACGCGCACCTTCGCCGTACCTCGGAACTCCTCGCGCGCAGGCTCTTGTAATCGTTTACGTAAGCGATTACAAACTGCCGTGTGAGGAAACTTCTGCTGCCTGTCCTGACCGCTGCCACGCTGGTCGGGAGTCTCGCCGTGCCCGGATCCAGTGCCGCACCGGCCGCCCCACCCGGGGTGATCAAGACCGCCGCCGCGCGGTCCGCGACCCTCGGCGAGGACATCAACTACAACGTCTACCTGCCGGCCGGGTACGACACGTCGGACCGGCGCTACCCGGTCCTCTACCTGCTGCACGGGCGCGGGGACTCGATGAGTGCCTGGACGCAGGTGAAGAGCCGCCTGGACGAGCTGATCGGGACCGGTGAGATCCCGCCGGCGATCGCGATCATGCCGGACGCGCCGTGGAGCAGCCGGGCGAGCTGGTACGTCGACTCGGCGTACCGGGGAGCCGTCCCGGGGCGGCCGGTGGAGACCGCGTTCTTCAAGGACCTCGTGCCGCAGGTCGACGCGACGTACCGGACGATCGCGGATCGCAGCGGGCGGGCGATCGCCGGGTACTCGATGGGTGGTGCGGGGGCGTTGCGGTACTCGCTCGCGCATCCGGATGTCTTCGGTGCGGCGATCGCGCTCAGCCCGGCGGTGTACTTCCCGTTGCCGCCGAGTGACTCGAGCACCCGGGAGTTCGGTGCCTTCGGCAAGGGAAACGATCCGTTCTCCGAGGCGGCGTACCTGAGGCTGAACTGGCCGGCGGCGCTGAAGTCGTTCGCCGCGACCGGGCTGCCGTCGCACCTGTACATCGCGGTCGGCGACGACGAGTACAAGAACCCGAAAGCGATCGACGCCACGCACGACCTCGACTTCGAGGCGCACGTGGTGTTCAACCAGGCGGCCCGGGTACCGACGCTGACGTCGGAGTTCCGGGTCGTCGACGGTGGGCACGACTGGGACGTCTGGGGGCCGACGTTCAGCGAGGGCGCGAAGTACGTCTTCCGGTACCTCGGGAAGCCGCCGGCGACGCCGATGCGGGCCGCGATCACCGGGACGGCCGGCGACGACCGGGCCGGCGGGACCGCTACCGATGCCTCAGGCAACGTTTATCAGGCGGTCGCGGCGGCCGGGGCCGTGGACGGGCAGCCGTACGCCGGGGCGACGGACGTCGCGCTGACCAAGTACGCGGCGGACGGCACACGGGAGTGGACGCGGTCGTTGGGAACGGGCGGGACCGAGCGCGCGTACGGCGTCGGCGTCGATGCCGACGGGCGCGTCGTGGTGACGGGTTATACGAACGGCGATCTGGACGGGTCGCATCCGGGGAACGCGACGGACGACGCGTTCGTCGCGCAGTACGACTCGGCCGGAAATCGACGGTGGGTGACGCAGTTCGGCGTACCAGGGGTGGCGGATCGGAGCTACTCGGTGGCTGTCGACGGGACGGACGTGTACGTCGGCGGCTATACGAAGGGCGCGTTGGGTGGTGCGAACCAGGGCGACAAGGACGTGTTCGTCGCGCGGCTCGACGCGGACGGGAAGCAGGTATGGCTGCGGCAGACCGGGAGCGCGGGCGAGGACAAGGGCATGGCGGTCGCGGTGTCCGGCGGTGCGGTGTACGTCGGCGGCATGACGGCCGGCGAACTCGGTACGTCGTCCGGCGGGATCGACGGATTCCTCGGGCGGTACACGTCCAGTGGTGATGCGGCGTGGACGAAGCAGTTCGGGACCGCAGCGTCCGACGAGGTCTGGGGTCTCGCGGCCGATCCGGCGGGCGGCGTCTATCTGACGGGCTACACCGCCGGCGACTTCGCGGGAACTCTCGCGGGTGACAAGGACTTCGTGGTCGCGAGGGCCGACGGGGACGGCGTACTGACGTGGCGGGACCAGTTCGGTACGACGGCCAACGACAAGGGTGCCGCGATCGCGGTGGACGCGTCCGGCACCGTTTACGTCGGTGGGTTCACGGACGGGTCGCTGGAGACACCCCTCGGCAGGTTCGACGGCGTACTGGCGAAGTACTCCCCCGATCACGTCCGCAGTTGGACGCGTCAGTTCGGTACGGCGGACGACGACGCGGCAGACGCTTACGCCGAAGCGAATCTGTATCTCACGGCCACCGCGTCGGGTGTCCAACTGAGTGGCCTGACCGGAACCGACGTCTTCCGGACGGCCTTCACCTCAGACGGCGTGAACGAGCTGCCGTAGTGTCCTGAGTCGGAGGTGCGCCGAAAGCGCCGTCGAACCTCCGACTCAGGCCACCAAAACGTTTTGGTGGGCTCCGCGGCTACGTTCCGGCCGGGCGAGTCACGGCCGGACAACCACCTGACAGCCGGGGAGCCCGCAAACACCTCATCACGTTCCGTGCCCGAAGCACAACTCGTTCAGCCGTTTGTGTTTTGTTGTCGCCGAAATACTTTTTGCATATGCACAAAGCGCCTGCACGTGCACGAGATTTACCGGGCTATACAGGTCTTCAAGTGGTCGTTCACGATGCCGGTGGCCTGCATCAACGCGTACGCCGTGGTGGGCCCGACGAACACGAAACCCTTCTTCTTCAACGCCTTGGACATCGCCACCGACTCCGGTGTCGTGGCCGGTACGTCGGCCGGCGTCCGCGGCGCCGCGTGCTTCGCCGGGCGGAACGACCACAGCAGCTCGGTGAACTCACCCTCGGCCAGCTCGAGCAGCGCGCGGGCGTTGGAGATCGTCGCGTTGATCTTCAGCCGGTTACGGACGATGCCCGGATCAGCCATCAAACGCTCGAAATCGCCCGTGCCGTACTTCGCGATCGTCTCCGGGTCGAACTGCGCGAAGGCGGCGCGGAAGTTCTCCCGTTTGCGCAGGATCGTGATCCAGGACAGACCGGACTGAAATCCCTCGAGCGTCATCCGCTCGAACAGCCCGAGGTCGTCACGGATCTCCTTGCCCCACTCGGTGTCGTGATACTCGACGTACTCCGGGGCCGAGGTCGCCCACCCGCACCGGGGCTGCCCGTCCGGACCGATCACCGTCATGCGCGAAGGTCCCAGTGTGTGATGCCCATGACGCCAGTCAACCGGACGCCACCGACAGAACCCGCGCGGGGGGATCAGCTGGGTCGCTGATAAGCCCCTGAGCCCTCTTGATCTGCCGGCGGCCAGAACTGCCACCCTTCGCCGTCCCCCGCAACCTCCCCATTCCGCTCCCGAGGCTGCGGTTGCGCCTGCTGTTGAGGTTGTGGCTGCGGCTCGGGTTCGGCCTGAGCTTGCTGTTGGTCGGCCTGCGACTGCTGTTCCGCGGCCGGCTGCTGCTGGGCCGGTTGCTGCTGCGGGGCCGGTTGCTGCTGCGGGGCCGGTTGTTGTTGCTCGGTCGGCTGCTGCTGTGCGGCGGGCTGCTCGTTGACTGGTGTCTGAGCTGTCCAGTGCTGAGCGGGCGCCTGGTCGGTCGCTTGATGGGGTGCCTGCTGCGGCGTTTGCTCGGTGGCCGGCTGCGGCGCTTGGTGGGGTGCTGGCTGCTGGGTTGGCTGGGGTGCTTGTTGGGGACGGGCGGGGGTACGGCGAGGCGCGACGGGCTGGGACTGGGCTTCCAGCACGGCTCGGGCCTCGGCCTGCAGCCGTTCGTACTCGTCCGCGGCGGCCTCCCGTGGCAGCTCGGCCGTACCCGGTTCGTCGTCGTCCACCCCATCGGCCTGCGCACCCTCGGCAGCCTGCGCACCTTCGGCAGTCTGTGAACCTTCGGCAGTCGGCGCCGGCTCTGGCGACTGAGCGGGGGCGTCCGAGGACTGTTCCTCGGACTGCTTCGGCTCGGGGTTCGCCTCGGTGGCGGCTGTAGGCTCCGCGGAGTCCTCGGGCGGCGTCGCGTCCGTGGACAGTTCAGGCTGGGTGACCGGGAAATCGCCGCCCACGAGGATCGGCTTCTGCGTCCCCGTGTCCTCGAAGTCGGCGGGGTCGTGGGTCGCCAGCGAGCTGAAGCCGGCGCCGTCGGGGGTGTCGACGATCGGGGCGACGGCGCGTTCGAGGTCGGCGATCCGGCGGTCGCGCTCGGCGACCTCCTTCGCGACCCGTTCGAGCAGCGTGTCGACCTCGTCCATCCGGTAGCCGCGGACCGCGACCCCGAACCGCGCCGACTCGATATCGGTCGACGTGAGCGCCTGCCGCGCCGGCACGGTCATGTCGGGCCGGTCGTCGTACGCCGTGTTCATGGCACCCCAACGACCCGAGGCCACCACTGCGACAGCCCCGATCAACAGCACCACGATCAGCCCGAAGAACCACATCACGGGACCGATCGTGCCATGCCGGGCGAGTCAACCGCACAAACACCCAGGATTTTCAGCTTCCGTCCGAGCCCAGGCGGTGTTCGCGGGCGGCGGGGTCGTTCTGTTCGTCGACCTCGCGGGCGGCGGCCTCAGCGGCTTCCTCGGCGGCGGCGTCCGCCAGTTCGCCGGCCTTCACGATGTAGCTGATCGCCTCGTCGACGTCGTCGGTGACCACGAACATGTCCAGGTCAGCGGCGGAGATCTTCCCGTCCTCGAGCATCGTCGAGCGCAGCCAGTCGACCAGCCCGCCCCAGTACGACGTACCGAACAGCACGACCGGGAACGAGGTGACCTTCCGGGTCTGCGCCAGCGTGAGCGCCTCGAACAGCTCGTCCAGCGTGCCGAACCCGCCCGGCATCACCACGAACCCCTGGGCGTACTTCACGAACATCGTCTTCCGGGTGAAGAAGTACCGGAAGTTCATCCCGATGTCGACCCACTCGTTCAGGCCGTTCTCGAAGGGCAGCTCGATGCCGAGCCCGACCGAGACCCCGCCGGCCTCGGACGCGCCCTTGTTCGCCGCCTCCATCACACCGGGTCCGCCGCCGGTGATCACGGCGTATCCGGCGTCGACCAGCTTCCGCCCGAACTCCTCGGCGGCCGCGTACATCGGGTCGTCCTGCTTGGTCCGCGCCGAGCCGAACACGCTGATCGCGGCGCCGAGCTCGGCCAGCATGCCGAACCCCTCGATGAACTCCGACTGGATCCGCAGCACCCGCCAGGGGTCGGTGTGCACCCAGTCCGACGGCCCGCGGCTGTCCAGCAGCCGCTGCTCGGAGGTGGAGTGCTGCACCTGCTTGCGGCGCATCACGATGGGCCCGCGCTGCTGCTGGCCCACCGGACGGTCGGGGTGGATCGATGGTTCTGACATGCCTCCAGGTTATGGCCTCGGCGGTAACCAGGCCCGGCTAGGCGCGGCTCGTCAACCAAGTCCTCAACCGCTGTTCACACAGCTCGATCTCGGCCTCCGGCACGAACTCGTCCTGTTTGTGGGCGTACAGCGGGTCTCCGGGCCCGTAGTTCACCGCCGGTACGCCGAGCAGCGTGAACCGTGCCACGTCCGTCCACCCGAACTTCGGCTGCGGCTCCCCACCCACCACCTGCAGGAACGCCGCCGCGGCCGGCCGCTCCAGCCCCGGCAGTCCCCCGGGGGCGGAGTCGGTGACAACGACGTCGTACCCCTCGAACACCTCGCGCAGGTGCGCCTCGGCCTCGGCCTCCGACCGGCTCGGTGCGAACCGGTAGTTGATCGTCACCGTGCACAGATCCGGTACGACGTTGCCCGCGACACCGCCCGTGATCGCGACCGCGTTCAGCCCCTCGCGGTACTCGAGCCCGTCGATCGGCACCCGGCGCGGCTCGTACGCCGCCAGCCGCGCGAGCACCTCGCCCGCGGCGTGGATCGCGTTCGACCCCATCCACGAGCGCGCGGAGTGCGCGCGCTCGCCGCGGGTGCTGACCTCGATCCGCATCGTGCCCTGGCAACCGGCCTCGACGACCGCGTTCGACGGCTCCATCACGACCGCGAACACGCCCTCGAGCAGCTCCGGGTTGGACCGGGTCAGCTTGAACAGCCCGTTCCGTTCGGCCTCGATCTCCTCGCAGTCGTAGAAGACGTAGGTGATGTCCCGGTTCGGCTCGTCGAGGGTCGCTGCGAGCCGGAGCGCGACCGCGACACCGCCCTTCATGTCGCAGGCGCCGAGCCCGTGGATCAGGCCGTCGGCGCGACGCGCCGGGAGGTTGCCGTTCAGCGGGACGGTGTCGAGGTGACCGGCGAGGACGACCCGCTCCGGGCGCCCGAGGTCGGTACGCGCGACCACCGTGTTGCCGTGCCGGAACACCTTGAGATGTGAGTACGCCGAAAGCGCCTTCTCCACCTTGTCGGCGAGCTTCTCCTCGGTACCGCTCACCGAGGACACGTTCACCAGCGCCTCGGTCAGGTCGGGTGCGGAGACGGTCAGGTCCAGCTTCATCAGGCTTCCTTCGCAGGTGGCAGGAACACGCAGAACTCGTTGCCTTCCGGATCGGCGCAGACGTGCCAGCCGATCTCGTCGTCCTTGGGCCGCAGCAGGGTCGCGCCAGCGTCGAGGACGGACTGCAGGTCGGTCGCGGTGACGTCCCAGTGCACCCGGTTCTTCACCGTCTTCGGCTCCGGCACCGGGACGAACACCCAGTACTTGAAGGGCAGACCGGGCACGTTCTCGATCCAGTAATACGGTCGGCCGGGGCGACTCGAGAAGTCGCCGCCGAGCACGCCCGCCCACCAGCGCGCCTGCGCCTCCGGATCGGCCGAGTCGACCACCAGCTCCATCAGCCGGTACGCCGGGACCGTCTCGCGTACGAATCCACAGAACTCGCCGCCCTCGGGCGACTCCAGCACGGTCCACCGCTGCTCGTCGGTCTCCGGGGACACGACCTTGGCGCCGGCCCGTTCGAGGTCCTGGACGGATCCGGTGACGAGGTCGAGATGCACGCGGTTCTTCACCGTCTTCGGCTCCGGGACCTTGCACATCCAGACGGTCTTCTCGGGTACGTCGCCGACCAGCACGTTCGGGTTGTCGGCGGGCGCGGTCAGCCCGATCGTCCGCCCCCAGAACGCAGCCATCTCACTGGGACAGCTCACGTCCACGCACAGATCCTTGAACCGCACGATGCTCATGGCCCACAGGCTATCCGGCGGTCCGTTTCCGGTAGTGCCGGTTCACGCGCTCGCGGTTCCCGCAGGACGGCGAACACCACTGCTGCCGCGGGTCCTCCTGCAGGAAGTACTTGACACATCGCGCCGCCGGGCAGGCCCGCAGCCGCCGGCGGTCCGGCCCGGTCAGGAAGTCGATCGCGGACCGCCCGACGGCGCCGGCCAGCAGCGCGATCGGATCCTCCGCCGGGGACGACCAGCGCGTGTACGGCTCGTCCGCCCAGTCGAGGTACGTCGTACCCAACTGATCCGCAGCCTGGTTCACCGCACGGAGCGCGTCCTGCAGGTCCATCAACCGGTCGGCATCCGCCTTGCTGGGCGCGCCGGGCGCCACGGCCCGCGCGAACAGCGCCCGTACAGCCCCGCGCATCCGCACCAGCTCCCGCCACGCCTCGTCCGCTGTGGGGAGGATCTCTTCCCGGAACGGGCGCAAGAACCTCCCCAGTTCGATCGGCAGCGGCGCGCCCAGGACATCGGCGAGCTGGGGCTCGTGCTCGCGGAGCCAGCCGTGTGCCTCGTCCGGCGTGCAGAGCAGGTCCGCGATTCCGCCGCGGCCGTCGTGCTTGATGGTCGCGGCCACGGCGAAGGCCAGCGTGGTCATCTGGCGATACTAATGGGATATCGGCTTGCTGGCATGTGAATGTATTGCCTAGGGTCTCGTACCGTGACCGACCTCCGCACGCGGCTGCGCGCCGCCACTCCCGATCTGGTCGCGCCGAACTGGACGCTGTACACGCTGCGCGCCGAGGAGGTCGAGTTCTGGCAGGCCGACCCGGACCGGCGGCACATGCGACTCCGCTACCGCTTGGAAGACGACTGGACGAAGGAGCTCCTGTGGCCCTGACCGGCGTACGTGCCGCCGCCGACCAACTGCTCGCGCTGACGGCAGACCTCGACGAACCCACCGCCCGCGGCGCGTCCGCCCTCCCCGGGTGGTCCCGCGGTCACGTGATCACGCACATCGCGTACTTCTCCGAGGCCATGACCCGTCAGGTCGAGGAAGCGCTCTAGGGCCGCCTGATCGAGGTGTACGACGGCGGCCGTCCCGCCCGGGACGCAGCGATCGAGGCCGGCTCCGACCGCCCCGCCGCGGAACTCAAAGCTCACCTCACCCAAGCCGTCACCACCTTGATGGCCTCGTGGGACAGGGTCAGCCCTACGGACTGGCCGCTCCCGATCCTGCACCGCAACAGCAACCTGGCCGCCGGCCTCAACGCCACCTGGCGAGAGCTCACCATCCACACCTCCGACCTGGACCTGGGCGTCACCCCAGCCACCTGGTCCACGTCGTTCTGCGAACACCTCCTGGAGTTCCTCCGCCCGCGCACCCCCGACGGCATCCACCTGGTACTCGACTCCCCCGACCTCACCTGGGACAACGGCACCGGCGACACCATCCGCCTCACCGGCGCCCTCCCCGACCTCACCGCCTGGTACGCCGGCCGCACACCCCCCGGTCCGATCACTGGCGACCAGCCCGAGCTACTCCCCTGGCCGTAACCCGGACTGCCACCACCCACCAACCTCGTCCCCCGGCGCCGAGTCACGCCTGACCCGCCCGCGAGATCCGGCGAATCGGACAGTTGGTGAGTGGTGGCGGTCCGCCAGGCCATCACCATCGCCTGTCCGGCCCCGGGTTGAGCGTGGGGCGCCGGGGCGGCGAGCAATGGTGATGGCCTGCAGATCCGCGTCCTCAGCCTCCGCTGACCGTGAAGTCGTCGACCTGGATCCAGGTGTCCTTGTTCGGGCCGGTGAAGCCCGCGTAGACGGTTAGTTCGTGGGTGTCGGCCGGGACCTTGACCGTGACCTCGTGGTGGACGTAGCCGGTGCCGGCGCCGAACGTGGTGCTGCCGAGGTCCTTCGTGCCGGCGCGGACACCGAAGCGGCCCTGGCCGGCCGGGAGGTTCGCCGACGCGTTGATCCACGAACCGAACGTGTACGTAGCGCCCGGCGTGACCGGCACGGTCTGGTACAGGTCGCTGAATCCCGTGCAGGTGCAGCGGATCCACCCGTTGTTGGCCCCGGAGTGCGCGAACCCGAGACCGCGGTCCACCCCGTTGGCCGCCGTACCTTCGAACTGCCACGCCGGCTTCCCGCCGCCAGTACCTTCGAAGCCACCATCGGCCAACTGCGACACGAAGCGCACACCCACTTCGGAAACAGTCGTGTACGAACGCGTCCCACCCGGCAGCCCGATCACCCGCACGCCGTCGGTCTCCTGCGTCGGGAAGGTGATCGTGTACGTCGTGTTCGCCCCGGCCGACGCATCACCCGGGTACGCCGGCGAAACCGTCTGCGACCCAACCTCGACCCACGAACCGTTCTGCTTCACCTGCACCCGCGGCCGCCCGGTGAAGTACCCGCCCTCGGCCGACACCGCGCCGGACGTGAACTCCACGTTGTTGACCTTGTGCTGAGCCGGCCACTCGTACCCCCACCACGACGTACCCTTCACCTCGTCGTCGAAGTCCGACTCACTGCCGGTGCGAGCCCCGTCGTTCATCAGCGCGAGACTGCCCGAGTTCGTCGACTTGGAGATCGCGACCGCGCCGGTCGCCGGCGCCGCGAGGTTCTCCGGCCCCGGCAGGTTCGCGGCCGGCGCCTCGGACGACGGTGTGATGACGAGCTTGCGGAGGTTGAAGTTGTAGACCGACGTACCGATCCCGCCACCGCCACACGGGCAGACGTTGGCCTGGATGTACATCGTCTTCCCGTCCGGCTGCACGAACTTGGACGGGATCGTCACGCCGTACCCGCCGTACTTCGACGTGGACCACGGGTACCCACCGAAGTCCTTGCTCAGGAAGTGTTTCCACGGACCCCACGGCGTCGGCGACTCGTAGAACTCGAAGGTGTACTCCGTCCACGACGTGTACACGTACCGCTTCTGCTGGGCCAAGTACGTCACGCCACCCTGACTGATCACACTCAGGTTGGAAGCGTTCGTCCCGTACGTCTGGGCGTAGAGCCGCCGCGTGTCAGTCAGCACCGGCTTCTTGTCCGAGACCTTCGCCGACCACCCCGATCCGGTGTAGAACTTCCACGCGCCACGGTCCTGCACCTTGTCCTTCGGTACCCGCGCCAGGAACACGCTCTGCGGATCGGCGACCGTGTCGTCGAACGAGTCCCGCCAGTTCCCGTCCAGCCCGTACGCGTACACGTACCCGTCCGGCGCCAGCGCCCCGCCCTTGCCGAAGTCCGCGAACCAGATCGTGGTGAACGTGTGATCCGAGAACATCGGCTTCTTCTTGTCCCACGTCCACGTCTTCCCGTGGTCCGCCGACTTCAGGATCGTCGCCGCCGGTACGTCGTTGAAGTCCAGCGCGAGGTCCTGCACAGCCAGGTACAACGTGTCGCCGACGCACACCATCCCGGTCGGCTTCCGGTTGTACCCGGCACCGCTCCAGACCGACCCGACCTGGTCGCCCTTCGAGATCGTTGCCCCGGACAAGTTTCCGGGCGTGCCGTTGATCTCGCTGACCGCGATGTCGGCGAAGTCGCCGGACGTGGAGAATCCCTTGCCGTCGCCGTTCGCGGCGTACAGCTTGTCGTTGCCGGCCCAGCAGGACGGCCACAGGTCGCCGTCGCTCGGGCTGGGGGTGCCCTTCGACTCCACCTGGGCGGTCCCGACCGGTGCCGACGCGACCGCAGGTGGCGGGGATACGTGCGGTTGGGTGAGGAGCGCCGCCGATCCGAAGACCAGCGGGAGGACGGCAAGTAAGGCCCCACGCTTCATGAGCGCTGTCCCTTCAAGGTCTGGTACCAGTACGCGACCGACGACCAGTCGTCGCTGCGCTTGTTGGCGTGTCCGTGCTCGATGGTCACGCGGATGGAGCGGAAGAACGTGATCGGGTCCTCGATGTGGAAGCGGTACAGCGAGATCTCGCCGCTCCAGTTCTCCCCGCCGGGCAAGGTGATCCCGTGGTACGGCGCGGAGTACGCCTCGCTCGGGCACCACGCGGTGTTGAAGTAGTCCTCGGTCCCGGTGCCGTGCAGCGACGGCGGGAACGGTTCGCCGTCGATGAAGATCATGTCGTCGCCCTCGCCGTACCAGTTCCACTCCGCCGAGTCGCGCAGGTTCCGGATGCTCACCACGCAGCCGACATAGTGCCCCTTGCCCTCGGTGTCGAGGACGACGTAGTTCCCGTCGCCGGTGAGGTTCGTGCCTTCCACCTGGTACTGCCGCAGCGTCTCGTTCCCCTGCGGTACGCCGTCCGTCGGGTGCTGCCGGTGGTACGACGCATGGAAGTACCCGAGCCCGTCCTGCGCACCGTCGAACAGCTCGTAGTCGACGTAGTAGTAGAAGAACACCGGAGCGCTCGACAGCTCCGAGATGATCTCAACTCGAGCGCGGGACGCGAACGGCATGTGGAACCAGCAGTTGAAGCCCTTCCCGTCCTGGGGGCTCATCTGCAGTGGTGCGCTGACGAAGTTCACGGTCTTCCCGTGTCCGACGCCGAAGAAGTCTCCGAGCGGCACGAGCACGCTGGGCTGCGCGGAGTCCTCCCACGTGATGCGGAGGATCAGCTTGCGCAGGTAGTCACCGTCGACCTCGTCCGGCCCCCACGCGCTGTCGCGCGCGACGGTGCACCAGATGTGGTTGATCGACCCCGGTCCCTCGATGTCCGCCAGTACGGCGGTCTCACCCGGGCGGATCGTCAGTCGGTCGTCGTTGCCACCGCTGCGGTCCCAGCTGGACGCCCGGCGGCGTTTCGAGTCCCGGAGCCTGGGCAGATCGCGCAGGCTGCTGCCATAGTCGCCGTACATAGAAGCCTTTCGACTACTTGAGTCCGGTCGTCTTCATCGCGTCGACCAGGCGCTTCTGGCCCGCGACGAACACGACGACCGTGGGGATGGCCGCGATCACGGCGGCCGCGAGAATGAGGTTCCACGCGGAGGCGTACTGCCCCTGCATCCCGGAGACGCCGAGCTGGATCACTCGTAGGTCGGGGTTCCGGGTGATGGTCAACGGCCAGAGGAACGCGTTCCAGTTGGCCAGGAAGAACAGCACCGACAGCGAGGCGAGCACCGGACGGCTGAGCGGCAGGATGACACTCCAGTACCGCCGCCAGTAACCGCACCCGTCGAGGTCGGCCGCCTCTTCCAGCTCGCGCGGGATGTTCAGGTAGTACTGCCGGAGCAGGAAGATCCCGAACGCATGAAAGATGCTGGGCACGATCAGTCCGGCGTAACTGTCCAGCAGACCTAGTTGCTTTGCCACGAGAAACAGTGGAACCAGTATCACCGGCAGCGACACGAGCAGCGTCGACATGATGCCGGAGAAGATGATGCCGCGGCCCGGGAACCGCAACCGGGCCAGTGCATACGCCGCCATCGAGTGGAAGAACAGTGCGATCACAGTGACCGTCACGGACACGATCGCCGAGTTCAGCATGAACCGCGGCATCGGGATCTTCAGCAACACGTACTGCAGGTTGTCCAGCGTCCACGTGCTCGGCCAGCCGAAGTTGAACACGTCCTCAGCCGGCTTCAGCGCACTGATCAGGATCCACAGCAACGGCGCGACCGCGATGATCGCGAGTACATGGGCGAGAATCGGCAGAACTCTAATCCTCGTCAAAGCGACCTCCTCGGGTGAAGCCGAACATCAGGCCGGTGCAGATGACGAGGATCGCCACCACCACGGTGGTCAGCGCGGCGGCATACCCCATGTTGTTGAAGGTGAAGGCCTGTTCGTAGATGTAGAGGACGACCGTGCTGGTCGCGCGGGCCGGGCCGCCCTTGGTGAGGACGAAGACCAGGTCGAACGCCTGCAGACCGGTGACCGCGCCGATCGTCGAGTTCACCACGACGAAGAAGCTGGTCGGCCGGAGCAGCGGCCAGATCACGTACCGGAACCGTTGCCAAGGGCCCGCACCGTCGATGGCGGCGGCGTCCTCGAGTTCCTTCGGCACGTCTTTCAGGCCGGCCAGGAACACCAGCATCTGATAGCCCATCAGGAACCAGACGCTGATCACCACGTACGTGCCGAGCGCGAGGGACGGCGTACCGAGGAAGGAGACATCGCCGAGGCCGAACGGGGCGAGCAGTTTGGACAACGCGCCGCGCTTGTCGACCAGCAGGAACTGCCAGATCAGGCCGACCACGACCAGGCTGACCACGTTCGGCAGGAAGAACGCCGAACGGACCCAGCCGATGCCCTTGAAGTGGTTGCGGACCAGCATCGCCAGCGCGAAGCTCACCACGAACGCGATCGGCACGAACGTGACGACGTACGTCGCGGTGACCTTCAGCGAGGCCCAGAGCTGGTCGTCGCCGGCCATCAGTTTGTAGTTGGCCAGGCCGACGTACTGGTAGTTGCCGAAGCCGTCGACCTTGAAGAACGCGACACCGAAGGCGAGCACCATCGGGATCGCGACGAAGATCAGCAGGCCGAGGGTGTCCGGAGCGAGAAAGGCGTACGCCGCCAGCGCCTCGCGCCGTTTCCTCGTCATCCCCGCCTTCGGCTTCGCCGCGGGCCTGGCCCGCCGGGTGGACGGAGGGGCTGTCGTGGTCACCATCAGCTGATCGGCGCGCCCTGGTAGGTCTTCAGGAACGTGTCGATCTTCTGCGCGGCGTCGGCAGCCGCCTTGGCCGGGTCGGCCGCGTTCAGCTGGCAGGCCTGGATCGCGTCCGCGATCGGCTGGTAGACCTCCGGTGGGAACCGCGGCTCGGGCTTGCCGGTCGGGGCGATCTCGCTGACGAACTTCTTCAGCGCACCCTCGCTGAACGCACCCTTCGCGTCCGCGGCCGTCTGTACCGACTTACGCGGCGGCACGTTGGTCTTCACCACGGTGTTCCACTGCCGCTGCCGCTCGACACCGGCCTCGTCGGTCGAACCGAGCGCCCAGGCGATGAACTTCGCCGCGGCCTCCGGGTTCGCGCCCTTCGAGTTCGCGACGAACGCCCAGCCGCCGAGGTCCGTGGCCGCCTTACCGCCGTCCGGGGTGGGTAGCGGGATGATGCCGTACTTGAAGTTCTTCGCCTTGGCGCGCAGGTCGGCGACGGCCCAGATACCGCTCTGCTGCATCGCGGCCGCACCGGACCCCAGGTTCGACACCACGTCGCCGCCGCCGTCGCCGAGGGCCTTGCGCGGCGCGACCTTGGTCTTGATCGTGTCGCCCCAGAACTTCAGCGCCTGAACGGCGGCCGGTGAGTCGAACGCGGACTTGCCGTCCTTGATCGCATTACCGTCGCCCTGCCAGAGGAACGGGTACCAGGTGAAGTTCTGGTAGTAGCCCGGGGTGGTCTCGAACATCACGCCGTACCGATCCTTGCCGGTCAGCTTCTGCGCGACCGCGAGGGTCTGGTCCCAGGTCTTGGGCAGGTCGGCCTCGGACAGGCCGGCCTTCTCGAACGCGGCCTCGCTGTAGTACATCGCGAGCGGCTCGATCTCCATCGGCAGGCCGTAGACCTTGCCGTCGACGCTGCGGGCCTCGAGCAGGCCGGGCAGGTAGTCCTTCTTGGACTCGTCGGACAACGCCGACCCGAGGTCCTGCAGGACGCCGCCGTTGTAGTACCGGAGGAAGTCACCGGGGCTGATCAGGAAGATGTCCGGTCCCTGCCCCGACTGGAACGCGGTCTGCAGAGTGGTCCCGTTCAGGTAGTCCTTGCCGGGGATGTAGCGCAGCTTGACCTTGACGTCGTTGAACTTGTTCCACTCCGCGACGGTGTCGACGAACCACTTGCTTTGCGGTCCTTGGTCGTCGGACGGTCCGTAGAAGTTCCAGAACGACATCTCCTTGGCGTTGCCGCCGGAGGAGTTGCCGCCACAGGCGGACAGCAGCGGCACGCCCGCGGCGGACGCCGCCAGCGCGCCGATCCCGCCCCGCAGGACGGAGCGGCGGCTGAGCTGCCTGGCAGGGGAAGGTGTTGCGGCCATCAGGTGCTCCAGGGGTCTCTCGAACGGCCGAGCCGTGGGCTTCGAGGGGCAATCGATTTCTCGCAATCTACGAGCGACGGCCTGGCCGGTCAAGGGCCGAGTTGCCGCCGATCTGGTCAATTCCGGAGATTCACCCGGCAGGCAAGGGTTTCGACCTGGATGCAGGCGTTGACACCACCCGACCCCGCTGCCTAATCTGCGGAAATCGATTTCTGAGATGAGAGGCGCTGGGATGCCAGTTGTGCCGAACCGTGCGTCCGCCCACCGCACGGCCGACGAGCTGTCCAGAGACCTGGTGGCACGGGGACTGCAGGCGGCGCGGGACGCCATCGAGACCGAGGCCGCGGCCGTGTCGGCGCTCGCCGACCGACTCGACGGGGTATTCCTGGAGGTACTGACCGCGGTCGCCCGGTGCGAAGGTCACCTCGTGGTGACCGGCCTCGGGAAGTCCGGTCTGGTCGGCCGGAAGATCGCCGCCACGCTGGCGAGCACCGGTACGCCGGCCACGTTCATCCACTCCGGTGACGCGTTGCACGGCGACTCCGGTGCGGTGACGTCACGCGACATCGTGCTCGCCTTGTCTGCCTCGGGCGAGACGGCCGAGGTCTGCGCGTTCGCACAGATGCTGCGCGACCGCGAGATCCCCCTGATCGCGATGACCGGTCGCGAGGAGTCGACGCTGGCGCGACTGGCGACGTACACGCTGGACACGATGGTGCTGCGCGAGGCGGATCCGTTGAATCTGGCCCCCACCGCGTCGACGACCGCTTCGCTGGCGATGGGGGACGCGCTCGCGTGCGCACTCGTCGTACTGCGGGAGTTCAGTCATCACGACTTCGCGCGCTTCCACCCATCCGGTGCCTTGGGCAAGCGTCTCGCGGAGGAGCAGTCATGAGCGAACGGAGTGAGCTCATCATCCAATACAGCGCGCTTGGTGCCTCATCGGCGCCCGGAGCGAAACGAGGACGTCGATGAGCGGGTACGACGTGTGCGTGCTCGGCTCGTTCATGAAGGATCTCGTCGCGTCAGCGGAGCGGCGGCCGTTGCCGGGTGAGACGCTGCACGGCACCGGGTTCGCGGAGTTCCTCGGTGGCAAGGGTGTGAACCAGGCGATCGCGGCGTCCCGGATGGGTGCGCGGACCGCGATCGTCGGGACCATCGGCGAGGACCGGTACGGCGAGGAGTTCCTCGAACTGTTGTCGTCGAACGGCGTCGACACCTCGTGGGTCGTTCGGCACCCCTCGCTGGGAACCGGCGTCGGGCTGCCGCTGGTCCTGCCCGACGGCGGCAACTCGATCATCATCGTGTCCCGCGCGAACGCCGCGATCACGACCGCGGACATCGAGGCCGCGAGTGAGGTGCTGGCCGCGAGCAAGGTGCTGAGCGTCCAGCTCGAACTCCCGGTCGAGGCGAGCCAGACCGCGCTGCGGCTCGCCGCCGCCGCGGGCGTCACAACGATCCTCACCCCGGCCCCGGTCGGACCGGTCGATCCCGCGCTGGCGGCGTACGTCGACATCCTGGTACCGAACGAGGTCGAGGCCGCGGCGCTCACCGGCCTGAACTGCGACGACGAGACGCAGGTGCCGATGATCGCGCGGAAGCTCGCCGAGGACTGGGACCTCCGGGCCTGCGTCGTGACGCTCGGGGCCCGCGGCGCGTTCGTCCTGGACCGCGTCGGCGGCTTCGAGGAACGCGTCGCGCCACACCAGGTCGGCACCGTCGACACCGTCGGCGCCGGCGACGCGTTCTGCGGTTCACTGGCCGCTTCGCTCGCCGACGGGGCCGGCCTGGTGGACGCCGTACGACTGGCGAACGCCGCCGGCGCCCTGTCCACCACCGTCAACGGCGCCGCGGACTCCGCCCCGGACCGCGCCGCCGCGATCGCACTCCTGGAGGACGTACCGCTCGGTTCGCGACCGACATGAGATCCTTTGGCTCGGATCGGAGTTAGAGTGCGATCCAGACGACCATCGGATCTCCAGCGGGGAGCGGGTATGACGACGATCTACGACGTCGCGCGTAGGTCGGGGGTGTCGCCGGCCACGGTGTCACGGGTGCTGAGCGGACGGCGGAACGTCGACCCGGAGCTGTCCGAGAAGGTCCGCGCCGCGGTCGCCGAGCTCGGGTACCGGCCGAACGGAGTCGCCCGGAACCTGCGGAAGTCATCGACGAACCTGTGGGCGGTCGTCATCTCGGACATCGAGAACCCGTTCTTCACCTCACTGGTCCGCGGTCTCGAGGACGTCGCCCAGACCGAGGGGTACCACGTCGTCCTCTGCAACTCCGACGAGGACTCCGCGAAGGAAGCGGCGTACGCGTCGGCCGTACTGACCGACCAGATGGCCGGCGTCGTGATCTCGCCGACGTCGACCGCCGAGGGCGTGCACCTGCTCGCGGACGCGAAGATCCCGATGGTGATGATCGACCGCCGCGTCGAGGGCGTCGAGGCGGACACCGTGCTCGTCGACAACGAGCACGGGGCTTTCGAAGGCGTGAAACACCTGATCGACGGCGGGTACCGACGGATCGCGTGCATCACCGGCCCGCGCAAGGTGTCGACCGCGATGGACCGACTTGGTGGCTACCGTTCCGCGCTGCGCGCCGGTGGGATCCGGTACGACAAGGACCTGGTCCGGCACGCCGACTTCCGCGAAGCCGGCGGGTACGCCGCGATGGAGAGCCTCCTGGAACTCGCGGACCCGCCCGAGGCGCTGTTCGCCACCAACAACCTGATGACCGTCGGTGCCTTGGAGTGCCTGGCGAAGAAGGGTCTCCGCGCGCCGGACGACATCGCGATCGTCGGCTTCGACGACATCCCGTGGGCGGATCTGGTGATCCCGAGCCTGACCACGGTCGCGCAGCCGACGTACGAACTGGGCCGCACCGCCGGCCTCCTCCTGAAAGACCGCACCGCCTCCCCCGGCCGCCCCCCATCCACCGTCACCCTCCGCACCGAGCTACACATCCGAGCAACCTCAGCCCCGAAAAAGTAAACCGCACACCGCTCCGCGGCGACTCAGCTCTTCTCACCTCCAGCAGGCCCGGATCGTGCATCCGAGGACCCCACCCGGCGACTCAGCTCTTCTCACCTCCAGCGGGCGCCGATCGTGCATCCGAGAACCCCGCCCCGCGTCGACGACCTGCCCGGAACGCCGCACCACCCACGGACCACCCGCCGGCCACCTCGCGACGCAGGTGAAACGAACACCGCTGCGCGGCGACTCAGCTCTTCTCACCTCCAGCGGGCGCGGATCGTGCATCCGAGGACCCCACCCGGCGTCGACGACCTGCCCGGACCGCCGCACCACCCACGGACCACCCGCCGGCCACCTCGCGACGCAGGTGAAACGAACACCGCTGCGCGGCGACTCAGCTCTTCTCACCTCCAGCGGT